>CAUPRL010000011.1:0-125160 GCA_963513695.1 uncultured Flavobacterium sp. | reverse complement strand
TATTGGCTAATAATTTTTCGAGTTTGCATATCCATATTTCCGGGTTCTTCACCTGGTTGAATTGATAATCGATAAATGCAGGAAATTGAGATTGTTTGAGTTCTAGAATTTTTGCAATTAAGGCATTGCAATAGTTTTGAATGTTGATTTTTTCTTCAACGATTATATCAAATAAAGGATTTTTGGCTAGAGCCGAAGGCACTGCCAATAATTCTACAAACGGAGCTGTTTGCATATTTTGATCCTTTGAATTCAAATTTTAATATGTTTTTTTTGGTATTCATTTAGTATTGAAAGGTAATTAAAAGCGGTTTTTTATTGGTTGCTTTTTGGAAGTCCTAGTGTTTTCAACTAGAGTTCGTTTATCACTCGTTTCGAATGCTTTAAAAATTACTTGTTTACTTTGTTGTAAAGTTATAAAATAAAAAAAATCCTTGTTAAAGGATTTTAGTTGAAGTTATTAACAATCGTTTAAGGTCAATAAAATAGATACTTAACACGCTATTTAAAAAATATAGTTGTCTACCGCTTTATCCAGTTCTCCGCTGATGATTTTGGCATATACCTGCGTTGTACTGATGTCACGGTGGTCCATTAATTTAGAAACGTGTTCAATTCTCATTCCATTATTTAAAGCATTTGTTGCAAAGCTGTGTCTTGATAAATGGAAAGAAAGGTCGAAAGGTAAATTTATTTTTGTCCCCATTTTTTTAAGATGCCAGTTTGCCAATTTATTGAAAGCTGCTGTTTGAAAATAACGTTTTGCTTCGCTGTTCAAATAGCCTTCTTTGTCCATAATAATCGGAAAGATAAAATCATCGTGATTAGCATTTACTTTTTTGTATTTTTCTAAAATATCGATAGCTACTTTTCCAATTTTGAACTGGTGTACTCTTCCAGTTTTACGAATGTGTTTGTTGATTTTATGTTCAGCTTCATTGTAATTAGAATATTGCATTTCGATAACATCACTAAAACGTAAACCTCCGGCATAAATAGAGAAAAGGAATAAATCTCGCCACATCATACCTTTTTTTCCTTCTATGAGCTTTAAATTGGTTAAAGCTTCTATCTGTACCTTATTAAGAAATAATCTTTTAGAAGAACTGATTTTGAGGGTTATTTTGCTAAAAGGAAACATAGTTTCGGGAATAACTTCCTCCCGAATTGCATCCCTGAATATGGTTCCGAGCACAATTATGGATAGGCGTTGAGTTGTATCTCCGTTGCCAAGTGTATCTCCTAAATGAAATTTATAGTCGTTTAATAGTGCTACCGTAATTTCATCAAAATACACATCCTTTGTTCCCATATATTTTTCAAATTTATCAACCTGAGAGGTGTATGCTCTGTAAGTGGAATAAGAAACAGTACTTTTGATTTTCTCTAATCTCTTTCTGGCATATTCAAAAAAGTTTGGCACTTCTTTTCCCTTTATGGCTTCTTTGAGCTTTTTAACCGAAACCGTTTTGATTTTACGTTCCATATCGGCAACTTGACCTTCGGCATCTGCAATCTTTTGAGATAATGCAGCATTCATTCTGGCACTGTTGGAATGGTTCTTTTTAACTTTCTGCTTTACTTCATCCCACTCGTTCTCTTTGAGCTTCACTCCAGCAGTGATAAATTTCGTTTTTCTATCTTTTATAATTCGGATATACAAAGGGCTGTGTCCTGTTTGGTCTACCTGATGTGTTCTTAAAATTAGTTTTACTGATGCCATAAGATTAGGAATTTAGGATTGTTGTACTATATTTGTAAAGCAATGCAAACGAGTGAAAGTATTGTAAATAAAGGGTTTTCAATTGGGTGCATCGTGATACGAAGGTACAACATTGGGTACAACAAAACAAGTATTTCGTTGCTTTTTGTTGCTTAAATTTGCATTGTTCATTTTTATAAGGTCAATGAATACAACACTTTAAGTGCAAATGGGAGGGTTGAATGAAAAGTTGTAGATAACTAGCTTATATGTATGATAAAATCATACAAAGTCACCCTATTGTAGGTAGATATGTACGACATGCATCATACTTTATTTCTTCTCAAATATATAAATTTCTACCGAAAATACTGATTAATTCGTGTTAAGTTTTGTATCTTTTTCAAAAGTAACTCCTTTTGAGTCAGTAATTTTACGGGAAACCGTAAAAGGGATGTTTTTTTTTAATATTTTTTTAATTTAGAGGGAATGCAAGTTCTTGTAGGCTTCTCGATACATTTTTTAATAGTAAAGCTGCCGCATTACTATTAAAAAACACTCGAAGAGACGGTGAAACACACCCCCAACCCCTCTCAAGAGGGGAGCTAGGAGATTTTTACAACTATTAAAAAACACTCGAAGAGACGGGAAGGGAAGTTTTTTTTATAGTAAAAGCTGCCGCATTACTATTAAAAAACACTCGAAGAGACGGTGCAACAGACCCCCAACCCCTATAACTCCAGTTTAAATTTGTTTTGGAGTCGTTGAATCTTCGATTTCAAGAGGGGAGTTAAAGGAATCCAACTTATTGTAGGCTTCTCGATACAATTTTTAATAGTAAAGCTGTCGCATTACTATTAAAAACCACTCGAAGTGACGGATAAAAGGATTAGTATAATTGCATTGTTTCGTTTGGCGGGAAACAGCAAAAAAGCAATCTTGCAAACTGCAATTCTTTTTTGTAAATTTGCACTCCAATAAAAGGAACAAGAATATGTTAGATAGACTTCAATATGTAAAGCAGCGTTTCGACGAGATTTCGGATTTGATTATTCAACCCGATGTGATTGCCGATCAAAAGCGTTATGTGCTACTGAATCAGGAATACAAAGGCATCAAAGCTTTGGTGGAGAAAAGAGAAGAATACATTTTAGTTTTAGCTAATATTGATGAAGCTAACGAAATCATTGCTGACGGAAGTGATCCTGATATGACCGAAATGGCCAAGATGCAACTCGAAGAAGCCAAGGAAAGATTGCCGGAACTGGAGGATGAAATCAAATTTATGTTGATTCCGAAAGATCCTGAAGATGCCAAAAACGTCATGGTCGAAATTCGTGCCGGAACGGGTGGGGATGAAGCGAGTATTTTTGCAGGAGATTTGTTCCGTATGTACACCAAATATTGCGAAGGAATGGGTTGGAGAACTTCGGTTGTGGATATGAACGAAGGAACTTCGGGCGGTTTCAAAGAGGTGATTTTTGAAGTTACCGGAGAAGATGTTTACGGTACGTTGAAGTTTGAAGCGGGTGTTCACCGTGTGCAACGTGTACCACAAACGGAAACTCAGGGACGTGTTCATACCTCGGCAGCGACGGTTATGGTGCTTCCCGAGGCTGAAGAATTTGACGTTCAAATTGATATGAATGAAGTTCGTGTGGATTTCTTCTGTTCGTCAGGGCCTGGTGGACAATCGGTAAATACCACGAAATCGGCAGTTCGTTTGACGCACATTCCAACCGGATTGGTGGCGCAATGTCAAGATCAAAAATCGCAACATAAGAATAAAGACAAGGCATTGACGGTTTTACGTTCTCGTTTGTACGAAATGGAATTGGCCAAAAAACAAGCGGAAGATGCGACTAAACGTACTTCGCAAGTGAGTTCGGGTGACCGTTCGGCTAAGATTAGAACTTACAATTATGCACAAGGTCGTGTAACGGATCACCGAGTTGGTTTGACTTTATACGATTTAGGAAATATTATGAATGGTGATATTCAGAAAATTGTTGACGAATTGCAATTGGTGAACAATATGGAGAAACTGAAAGAAGCGAGCGAAGTTTTTTAAACAATTAAGTTGTTTTTTTCTTGAACCATTAAGAGAATTAAGGTTTATTAAGACATAAACTTCATTTTCTTCATTCTCTTAATGGTTTAAAATAGTTTTTTTGTTCACAAGCGGATAATCCAATGGGAAATAAGTATCAAGAAATGTCAATCTGGAAAAGGTTGGCATTTTTTCTTTGTGAACTTTGAAACTTCTTAGTGTCTTTGTGGTTCAAAAACTTTAGAGTAACTTTGCCCGACAGTGTTTCAGGGTAAGAGAAACTAATGTTATTTATTAAAGCCTTTTAGTATATAATATAAAGTTCTCGATACATTTTATTAAAAAAAGCTGTCGCATTTTTTAATAAAACACTCGAACAGACGCCTCCTTAACTTAATGGGTAGGAGACGGACGGGAAGAGCTAATCTAGTTACTAGAGCAACAAATGTGATTTGCTATGCCTGTTCGCTTTGCTCGGGTCTCCCTTGGGTCGAAATGACAAAAATGAGGCGATTTTTCCTTGAGTAAATAACAAGCGAGGGAACAGGAGTAGCAAACTATAAACAAAAAACAATAAACCACAAACAACAAACCGTTTTGACTACACAACAACTTATAGAGCAAATCCAAATCAAGAAATCCTTCCTTTGTGTTGGATTGGACGTTGATTTGAATAAAATTCCAAAGCATTTATTAGCACTCGAAGACCCGATTTTTGAATTCAATAAAGCGATTATTGATGGTACACACGATTTGGCTGTTTCTTATAAACCCAATACCGCTTTTTATGAGGCTTATGGGATTAAGGGCTGGCAGTCTTTGCAAAAAACCATTTCTTATATCAACGAGAACTATCCTGAAATCTTTACGATTGCGGATGCCAAACGTGGCGATATTGGGAATACTTCGTCAATGTATGCCAAAGCGTTCTTTGAGGATTTGAATTTTGACAGTGTGACTGTGGCGCCTTATATGGGGAAAGATTCGGTGGAGCCGTTTTTGGCTTTCGAAAATAAGCACACCATTATGTTGGCTTTGACTTCGAATGAAGGGGCTTTCGATTTTCAAACCTTAAATGTTGACGGAACCGAATTGTACAAACAGGTTTTGGAAACCTCGAAGACCTGGAAAAATTCCGAAAACCTGATGTATGTTGTGGGTGCAACTAAAGCCGAATATTTTACCGAAATTCGTAAAATTGTTCCGGATAGTTTTTTGTTGGTTCCCGGTGTTGGAGCGCAAGGCGGAAGTCTTCAAGAAGTTTGCAAATACGGAATGAATGCTACTGTTGGGTTGTTGATTAATTCTTCGAGAGCGATTATTTATGCTTCGAATGGAGTTGATTTTGCCGAAAAGGCTAGGGAAGAGGCTTTGAAAATGCAGGAGGAAATGGAAGCCATTTTGACCCCATAAACCCCTAAAGGGGGAATTATAGGAGTGTTTGTAATAGAAAATGTCATTTTGTTTTCTTTATGCTTAGGTTGCGAATTTAAATTTTAAGTAGAGGATTTTGTGACAAAAACTTTTCTATATTGCAACGAATTAAGTTAGTTAAAAAATTCCGTTTAATCCGTGTTTTCGCTTTGGCGAATCCGTTTAATCCGCGTCCCACATACAAACAATGATAAATTACACTACATATAGAAACGAAAATACGGATCAGTGGGTGACTTTTGTCCACGGGGCTGGGGGTAGTTCGTCTATATGGTTCAAGCAGATTCGGGATTTTAAGAGTCAGTATAATATTTTGTTGTTGGATTTAAGAGGTCACGGCAATTCGAATTCCCAGATTAAAAAAGCGTTCAAACAAAAATATACTTTTGAGTCTATAACCCAAGATGTTTTGGAAGTAATAGACCATCTCAAAATTGAAAAATCACATTTCGTTGGGATTTCTCTAGGCACGATTTTGATTCGACAATTGGCTGAAACCCATCCGGAGCGGGTGCAAAGCATGATTTTGGGCGGTGCGATTCTAAAGATGAATTTCCGTTCGCAAATCCTGATGAAATTGGGGAATACGTTTAAATATATTTTGCCTTATTTAGTATTGTACAAGTTTTTTGCTTTTGTGATTATGCCTAAAAAAAGTCACAAACAATCCCGTTTGCTTTTTATCAACGAAGCCAAAAAGTTGTATCAAAAAGAATTTATTAAATGGTTCAAACTTACTGCCGAAATTAATCCTTTGCTGAAATGGTTTCGCCAAGTAGAATTGGATATTCCTACCCTTTATGTGATGGGCGAGGAAGATTATATGTTTCTACCTTCTGTTCGGCAAGTTGTTGAAAAGCATTATAAATCTTCAAAATTATTCGTCATAGAGCAATGTGGTCATGTGGTAAATGTAGAGCAGCCGGCTATCTTCAATAAAGCTAGTCTGTCTTTTATCAAGTTAGCCCAATAAAAAATGCCCCACAAATTGTGAGGCAATCCTTTAACTAACCAAAACCAAAATAATAAATAACCAGTTTATTACTCTGCAAAGATGCGACAGTTTTCTGTTTTTTGCCGTTAAACGAATGTTATATGTTTGTTGGAGATACGTTAATTTTTATAGGCCTTTTTTTTTGATTTTATTTAATTTTTTGAAAACTAAAATCGTAACATATATATAATCAGTAGTTTAATTATTTAAAAGTGGGTATTTTAGGTCTAAATTTTGTTGGCTAAAAATTAACTCGATTTTCTATATCAAAAAAAATGCCCCACAAAATTGGAGGGCATTCTTTTAACTAACCAAAAACCAAAATAATAAATAACCAGTTTATTACTCTGCAAAGATGCGACAGTTTTCGATTATTCTCTGTTAAAGGTCTGTTATTAGTTTGTTGGAGTTTCGTTAACTTTTAAGATTCTTCTGGAAATGTTGTAAATTTTTAACATTAAGAACATTAAGTTCGCTAGGTTTGTGTCATTAAGAACAATGCGAAACTTAATTTTCTTAATTCGCTTACTAGTTTAAATGTTTTTTTTAAACCAATAACAGTAGAACCATTTTTAATAAAACACAACCGTTTTATTATCAAACACCATAGTTTTTCGCTCGGCGTGGAGCTTTATGGCTCTTGCTAAAACGATGCGTTCCAAATCACGACCTTTCATAATAAAATCTTCAATCGAATTGATGTGTGAAACCCGAGTAATATCTTGTTCAATGATTGGTCCTTCATCCAATTGTTCGGTGACATAATGACTGGTGGCACCGATAATTTTTACTCCTCTTTTGAAGGCCGAATGATAGGGTTTTGCACCAGGAAAAGCAGGTAAAAAGGAGTGGTGAATGTTGATAATGTTATTTTCAAAAGCAGCAATCATTTTTGGTGTAATGATTTGCATATAGCGGGCCAAAACAATAAAATCTATTTCGTATTTTTCCAGCAGTTCCATTTGTTGTTTTTCACCTTCTTCCTTAATTTCTTTGGTGAATGGAACGCAGTAAAACGGAATGTCAAATCGATTGGCAACAGCTCTTAAATCCCAATGATTGCTTATAATCAATGGAATTTCAACATTGAATTCTCCAGCACTATAACGACCCAAAATATCAAACAAACAATGGTCGTATTTTGAAACGAACAGGGCCATTTTCAATTTTTTTTCTTTGGGATGCATCTCCCAAGCCATTTTAAAATCAGTAGCAATGGTTAGTTCAAAAACGTGTTTTATGGCAGTCAAATTAGAGTTTGGGTTGGTCAGTTCAAATTCCAAGCGCATAAAAAATACATTTTGCTCAAAATCAACATGTTGGTCAATGTAGGTAATATTTCCTTCAACTCTAACGATAAAATCAGTCACGGCGGCAATTATCCCTTTTTGGTCTTTGCAATGAATGAGAATGGTAATTTTTTGCATACTATTTTTATTTGAAGCTCCTCCTGCTGTTCATTGCAAGTCCTCACGATAAAAAGTGTTTTTCTAAGGCTAAAAAATGTCCCGATAGCTATCGGGATCCTTCGGTCGCTTTTTTCTGCCAAGAAAAACAACTTTTTATAGTTCCGGGCTTTCCATTTCCATCAGGGCTAGGCAATTCGTATTTCGCTATTTTACATCAAAACTAAACTTATTTTTTTAGATTCAATAGAAAGCCCAAGTTATTTATTGTTATTCTAATTTTCAATGCGTATTGCTTAAAAAATTATGTAAATTGCACCATTAAATTATCATATTCATAAAAATGGAAACCGTAAAACCTTATATTCCTGAAAATAAAGTTCGAATTGTAACCGCTGCCTCTTTATTTGATGGCCACGATGCGGCCATCAATATTATGAGGAGAATTATTCAATCAACAGGCGTTGAGGTTATTCATTTAGGGCACGACCGCAGTGTTGAGGAAGTTGTTAACACTGCTATTCAAGAAGATGCCAATGCTATTGCCATGACTTCTTACCAAGGTGGTCACAATGAGTATTTTAAATATATGCGTGATTTATTATGTGAAAAAGGCGCTTCACATATCAAAATTTTCGGTGGAGGAGGCGGCGTGATACTTCAATCTGAAATCGCTGATTTACAAGCCTACGGAATCACTAGAATTTATTCCCCTGACGATGGACGCGCGATGGGTTTGCAAGGTATGATTAATGATTTGGTCGAAAAAGCCTCCCCCAACCCCTCCAAAGGAGGGGAGCTAGAAAATAGTGTGGTGAATTGCAACACGGATGCTTCGGCTTTATTAAAACTTGGAAAGGCAGGTGTTTTAGATAGCCTTAAAAATAAAGATGTAAATACAATAGCGAGATTAATTTCGCTTGCTGAAAATGATCAAGAACAGTTTCGCCAATTATTTGAAGCTCCCACTTCGGGGTTGGGGGGGGCTCCTGTTCTCGGAATTACCGGAACTGGTGGTGCGGGAAAATCCTCTTTGGTTGATGAATTAGTGCGTCGTTTTCTTATCGATTTTCCAACAAAAACCATTGGAATCATTTCGGTGGATCCCTCCAAACGCAAAACAGGTGGTGCCTTACTAGGCGATAGAATTCGGATGAACGCCATCAACAACCCTAGAGTTTATATGCGTTCTTTAGCTACGCGACAATCTAATTTGGCGTTGTCTAAGTACGTGGCCGATGCTATTCAGGTTATCAAAGCAGCCCAATACGACCTTATTATTCTTGAAACTTCTGGTATCGGACAATCGGATACCGAAATTACGGAGCATTCCGATGTTGCACTGTATGTGATGACCCCCGAGTTTGGTGCAGCCACTCAATTGGAAAAAATTGATATGCTCGACTTTGCCGATTTGGTAGCCATTAATAAATTCGACAAACGCGGTTCATTAGATGCTTTACGGGATGTCAAAAAACAATACCAACGCAATCATAATCTTTGGAACAGTGATTTAGATGCATTACCCATTTTTGGAACTATCGCTTCTCAATTCAATGATCCGGGAATGAACACTTTGTACAAGGCGGTGATAACAACTATTCAGGCTAAAACCCAATCTGATTTGAAATCTAGTTTTGCGATTTCGAATGAAATGAGCGAAAAAATCTTTGTGATTCCGCCACACAGAACCCGCTATTTGTCTGAAATTGCCGAAAACAACAGAAAATATGATGCCTCCACGATGACTCAAGTAGAAGTGGCTCAGCAATTATATGGTATTTATAAAACGATAGAATCTGTTTCGGGAAAAATTCCAGAAATTAACAAAACCGGTATCAATGATGATTCCGTTTTACCAACAGTATTAGAATTAGAAAAGTCGGGAGTGGCTGAAAATAAAATATTTCTCAATTTGTTACTCAATCAATTCGACAAGGTAAAAATGGATTTGGATCCTTACAATTGGGAAATCATTCTCAGTTGGAACAAGAAAATTAAGAACTACAAAGAACCATTTTACAGTTTTAAAGTTCGAAATAAAGAAATTAAAATTGCCACGCATACGGAATCGCTTTCGCATACTCAAATACCGAAAATTGCTTTGCCCAATTATAAAGCTTGGGGCGATATTTTGCGTTGGAATTTACAGGAAAATGTGCCGGGAGAATTTCCTTTTGCTGCAGGTTTGTATCCATTCAAGCGAGAAGGTGAGGATCCGTCACGGATGTTTGCTGGTGAGGGCGGACCTGAACGCACCAACAAACGTTTTCATTATGTGAGTGCTGGTTTGCCTGCCAAACGACTTTCAACGGCTTTTGACAGTGTGACTTTATACGGAAATGATCCGCACATTCGGCCTGATATTTACGGGAAAATCGGGAATGCCGGAGTGTCTATTTGTTGTTTGGATGATGCTAAAAAATTGTATTCCGGTTTTGATTTGGTCGATGCCATGACTTCGGTGAGTATGACCATTAATGGGCCGGCACCCATGATGTTGGGCTTTTTTATGAATGCCGCTATCGATCAACGCTGTGAAATTTACATCAAAGCCAATCATTTGGAAGATGAGGTTGAAGAAAAAATAAAAGCCATTTACAAGAAAAAAGGAACAGAACGACCCAAATATCAGGGCGATTTACCCGAAGGAAATAATGGTTTGGGCTTGCTACTTTTGGGTGTGACGGGCGATGCCGTCTTGCCATTGGATGTTTACAATGAGATAAAAGCCAAAACACTTTCTAAAGTTCGAGGCACGGTTCAGGCGGATATTTTGAAAGAAGATCAAGCGCAAAATACCTGTATTTTTTCGACAGAATTTGCCTTACGTTTGATGGGTGACGTTCAGGAATATTTCATTTCGAAAAAGGTTCAGAACTTTTATTCGGTTTCTATTTCGGGTTATCATATTGCCGAAGCAGGAGCCAATCCTATTTCGCAATTGGCTTTCACGCTTTCTAATGGTTTTACTTATGTAGAATATTATTTGAGTCGTGGCATGAACATTAATGATTTTGGGCCTAATTTATCTTTCTTTTTCTCCAACGGAATTGACCCAGAATATGCAGTAATCGGTCGGGTAGCTCGTAAAATTTGGGCGAAGGCCATGAAATTCAAATATGGAGCCAATGAAAGAGCGCAAATGTTAAAATACCACATTCAAACTTCAGGACGCTCGCTTCACGCTCAGGAAATCGATTTTAATGATATTCGAACCACTTTGCAGGCTTTGTATGCCATCTATGATAATTGCAATTCTCTGCATACGAATGCCTATGACGAAGCGATTACGACTCCAACAGAGGAAAGTGTTCGCCGCGCGATGGCCATTCAGTTGATTATCAATAAAGAATTAGGATTGACGAAAAACGAAAATCCTATTCAAGGTTCCTTTATTATTGAAGAATTGACCGATTTGGTTGAAGAAGCTGTTTTGTTGGAATTCGACCGAATTACGGAACGCGGTGGCGTTTTGGGTGCGATGGAAACCATGTATCAAAGAAGTAAAATTCAGGAAGAAAGTTTGTATTATGAAACTTTGAAACACAATGGCGAATTCCCAATTATTGGAGTCAATACGTTCTTGAGTTCGAAAGGTTCGCCAACCATCATTCCAGCTGAAGTCATTCGTGCCACTGAAGAAGAAAAGAAATACCAGATTAGGATGTTGGAAAATTTGCATCAATCCAATCCCGATAAAGTAAATGAACTTTTAGCAACTTTACGGCAAGCCGCTATTCAAAACCAAAATATATTTGAGCATTTGATGGAAGCTACCAAGGTTTGTTCGTTAGGGCAAATTACGGCTGCTTTGTTTGAAGTGGGTGGGCAGTATCGAAGGAATATGTAAGCAGCTATTAGTTTTACTATTGCCGTTTTTGTTGGCGTGCAGCTTCGACTGTGTTGCTAAATAGGTGTTAATTAATATTTTGAATAACAAAGACTAATAAAACAAACCCCCTAACCCCCTAAAGGGGGAACTTGGCAGTGCTAACATTCACAATTCGTCATTTTATATAGCTTTTGGCAAAAACAACAAAGTTTGATGACAATGATTTTGGATTTTGGTCATTACTTTTGGATAGTTGCCCCCTAACCCCCTAAAGGGGGAACTTGGCAGTGTTAACATTCACAATTCGTCATTTTATATAGCTTTTTTAGAATGCAAATTAGACCTCAAAAGGTCTATTTTAATGGATTTTTTAAACCAAGATTTTGTCCAATTTCAAATAGCCGATATGTAAAGGGTCTTCTTTAAAAAAGGTGGTTACTTTGGTTATTTTCATGGAATATTTTTCTTTATAGCTGGCGTCTAAAATATCGGTGACCTTATAAATGTCATCTACGTCAATTCCGTATTTATCGTCAATGTGTGAAGTGGCGCCTTTGAAACCGCAATGTTTGTAGAAAGTGGTTGCTTTTGCGTTTTTGGATGCACTACTTATATTTTCGGCAATGGTGAGCTTTTTATAATGGTATTCTTCGAATTCATTTTCTTTATATCCACCAAGATTGATAAAAAATAAATTGTCCAGAAGGGGTTCAGTCGATGCTTTTTTAGTCACAATTTCAATCGAAAAGTTGTCCACAATCGTAACTTCGCGCCAAGCATCGATGTGGATTCTTCCTTTGGCTTCAGGCCAAAAAGCTTTCATTTGAGGAATCAATTCTTTTAGTGATTTGGCAATTCCAAAAAAAATATCGTGTTGTTCAGTATGTCTGCCTTCGGGTTTGCAGCCCAGCATTACCATAAATAATTTGAGTTTGTCTTTCATGAATTGCTATTTTTTTTGATGGGCACCAATGATTTTTTAAAATATCTTATATTGCTTAAAGCCCATTTTTGCTAGGCTTATTCTACGCTTACAAATTTAATTCAATTTATTTTCATTAAATACAATAAAAAAAATGTATTTTGGTTTGATTTTTGAAATTGTACATTTAAACCTTAAAAAATATGAAATCATGAAAAAATTAATTACACTTTTAGCCGTTATCGGAATGTTTGCTTTTCAAGGTTGCACTGCGCCAGAAGGGCCAGAAGGGCCAGAAGGGCCTCCGGGTCAAGATGGTTTAATCGCAGAAGTATTTGAACTTAGAAATGTAAACTTCTCTTTTAGTGCCGCAGACGGGTATACTATTTACCAGAAGCTTACCCCGAATATTTATGATTCGGATGTGATTTTAATTTATAGAATGGCTGGAACAATTAATTCAAATACTCCAATTTGGCAATTGATTCCTAGGACATTGTATGTTCCTCAAGGGGAAGTAGATTATGATTTTGATTTCAGTAAAGAAGATTTTACCATTTTTGCTGGTGGAACTTTTAATTTATCAACGGCGCCGCAGTACTTGAACAATCAGACGTTTAGAATTGTGATCCTGCCTGGCAGTTTTTCTACCTCATTGAATACTAGTAATTATGCTGCTGTTATGTCGGCTTTGCATATTGAGGAGAACGAGATTCAAAGGATAAATTTCTTAAAGGATCTTTAAGTTCGTAAAAAAAAGGAAATCTCTCGATTTCCTTTTTTTTGTATTTTTTTCTAAATTTTGGTTTTTGGTTTTCTGAGGTTTAGGTTGTTTTTTCGCTCATCTTCAAAGAAACAATAATTCCTATGGCAAGAGCTAGTGCTATGAAACCTAATGAAACCCATTCGGGTAAAACATAAAAATCGTGAAGTAGCATTTTTAGCCCAACGAAACTCAAAATAGCAATCAAACTGTATTCGAGATGGGCAAATCTATTGAGCATATGGGATAAAAAGAAATACATGGAACGCAATCCTAAAATGGCAAAAATATTGGAGCTGAATACCAAAAACGGGTCGGATGTTATGGCTAAAATTGCCGGAACACTGTCAACAGCAAATATAACATCCATTACTTCAATAACTACTAAGGCTACAAATAGAGGAGTGGCAGCTGTTATATGTCTTCTTTTTACAAAGAAATGTTCTCCGTCGATGTGAGGTGTTACGGGAATTATTTTTCGCAACATTCTATAAACAAAAGATTTTTTAGGTTCAAATTTATCGTCCTCTTTTGAAAACAGCATTTTTACAGCCGTGAAAATTAAGAAAGCCCCAAAAATATAGGTTGTCCAACTAAATTTATTGATTAGCAGTACGCCAAAATAAATCATCAATCCTCTAAAAACTATGGCGCCTATAATTCCCCAAAATAAAACCCTATGCTGGTATTTTTGTGGAATTCGAAAGGAAGAAAAAATGATGGCGATGACAAATATATTATCTACGCTGAGTGATAATTCTATTAAGTAACCCGTTATGAATTTCATTGAAGCCTCTATTGGCTTCAAGGTATCTGGATTTGCAATATAGTTATTGCTATAAAGCCAATAAATTACTCCAGAGAACAGAAACGATATGGTTACAAATATGCCTGTCCATTTCCCAGCTTCTTTAGAACTAATAATATGTGGTGTTTTATTGAAAACACCCAAATCCAAAGCAAGAAATAGTAAAATTGCTATAATAAATGTAATCCAGACTATCATATGTAACTAATTTATAATGCAAATATAACTGTTGGAGGTGACATACAATTGTGATTTTAATTATTTATAGCATAAAAAAAGTGCCTTCATTTCTGAAAGCACTTTTACTTTATCATTGGATTAGAATTACAATACTGATTTTACAGTTTTGATGATTCTTGCAGCAATTTTGTATGGATCACCATTTGATGCTGGTCTTCTGTCTTCTAAATATCCTTTCCATCCATTTTTTACAGTGTATAATGGGATACGGATAGAACATCCTCTATCAGATACTCCATAAGAGAAATCGTGGATAGAAGCCGTTTCGTGTTTACCAGTCAAACGTTGGTCATTGTAAGCTCCGTAAACAGCGATGTGCTCAGCAGTTACTGGACGGAAAGCCTCACAAATTTTGTCATATACTGCCTTGTCACCACAAGTTCTTAAAACTTCGTTAGAGAAGTTAGCGTGCATACCTGAACCATTCCAATCGGTGTCACCAAGTGGTTTTGGGTGGTATTCAATATAGTACCCGTATTTCTCAGTCAAACGATCTAACATATATCGCGCAACCCAAATTTCATCTCCAGCTAATTTTGCTCCTTTAGCAAACAATTGGAATTCCCATTGTCCACAAGCTACTTCTTGGTTGATTCCTTCAAAATTAAGTCCAGCAGCAATACATAAATCCGCGTGCTCTTCTACTAATTTTCTTCCGTGTGTATTTTTACCACCTACTGAACAGTAGTACATTCCTTGTGGGGCTGGGTAACCACCTACAGGAAATCCTAAAGGCAATAAAGTTTTGGTATCCATAATGAAATATTCTTGTTCAAAACCAAACCAGAAATCACCATCATCATCAATAGTAGCTCTACCGTTTGATGGGTGTGGAGTTCCATCAGCATTCATAACTTCAGTCATTACTAAGTATCCATTGATACGCGTTGGGTCTGGGTAAATTGCAACAGGAACTAACATACAGTCAGAAGAACCGCCTTCTGCTTGTCTTGTTGAAGATCCGTCAAATGACCAGTTTCCAATTTCTGCTAATGTTCCTTTAAAGTTTTCGTGCTCTTCTACTTTTGTTTTACTTCTAAGATTTTGAGTTGGTTCATAACCATCTAACCAAAGGTATTCTAATTTGATTTTTGCCATGATATTATAAATTAATTGTGTTTTTTAAATATTATGCAAATATAAAATAAAAGTATTGTTTGTGTAAAATAATGGGGTGTTAAATACTATATAGAATGTTATTTTTATGAATACCCTACAATTATAGGGGTAATTTTATAATATTTAAATTTTTTATATGCAAAAATTAATAATTACCTTTGTTAAAAATTATTGAAATTATGGCAACATTACGATTTCAAGCTTTAAATGAAGCTTCCAACAGAAAACCGCTCCCATTTGTTGAGATTAATCGAAAATCTCTCCTTTTTGGTTCCAATGTTTTTAATGAAAAAGCAATGAAGCAATATTTGACTTCTGACGCTTTAAAAGCAGTGCAAAGTGCTGTTTTGAACGGCACTAAAATTGACAGAAAACTAGCCGATTATATCGCTATGGGTATGAAAGAATGGGCTTTGTCAAAAGGGGTAACACATTATACACACTGGTTTCAACCTTTGACGGGTAGTACTGCCGAGAAACACGATGCGTTTTTCGAAACTTCCTATGATGGTAGTGATCCGGTGGAAAAATTTGGTGGTGGTCAATTGGTTCAGCAAGAGCCTGATGCTTCAAGTTTTCCCAATGGAGGCATTAGAAATACATTCGAAGCACGAGGATATACCGCTTGGGATCCGACTTCACCGGCTTTTATTTACGGAACCACTTTATGTATTCCAACGGTTTTTATATCCTACACAGGAGAGGCATTAGATAATAAAATTCCATTATTAAGAGCGCTATCTGCCATCGATGAAGCTGCTACAGATATTTGTAAATATTTCGATAAAAATGTAAAGAAAGTTACGGCAACCTTAGGCTGGGAACAAGAATATTTTTTGGTAGACAATGCTTTGGCCAATACACGACCTGATCTAATGATGACGGGTAGAACTTTGTTAGGACACACTTCTGCCAAAGGGCAACAATTAGACGACCATTATTTTGGTTCTATTCCGAGTCGCGCTTTGACTTATATGCGTGATTTAGAGCAAGAATGTATGTTGCTTGGAATTCCCGTAAAAACGCGTCATAATGAGGTTGCGCCCAATCAATTTGAGTTGGCACCCATTTTTGAAGAGACAAACCTGGCAGTAGATCATAACTGTTTGTTGATGGATGTGATGCAAAAAGTGGCCGAACGTCATGATTTTAAAGTATTGTTGCACGAAAAACCGTTTAAAGGGGTTAATGGATCCGGAAAACACAACAACTGGTCGTTAGCCACAGATACTGGTGTTAACTTGTTGAGTCCAAGTAAAACGCCCATGAGTAATTTACAGTTTTTGGCCTTCTTTATCAATACTATCAAAGCGGTCAACGATTATGAAACACTGTTGCGAGCAGCAATAGCCACAGCAAGTAATGACCACAGATTGGGCGCTAACGAAGCTCCACCAGCTATTATATCGGTTTTTATTGGCGAACAATTGACCAAAGTTTTGGCCGAACTCGAAGGTGTAACGGATGGTAAATTATCACCAGAAGAAAAAACCGATTTGAAATTAAATGTCGTAGGTAAAATTCCTGAAGTGATTTTGGATAATACGGACCGTAATCGAACATCACCCTTTGCCTTTACAGGAAATAAATTCGAGTTCCGGGCGGTAGGTTCGTCTGCGAATTGCTCGAATGCTATGACCACCTTGAATACCATCGTTGCTAAACAATTGAAAGATTTTAAAATAGAAGTAGACAGTTTGATTGATACCAAAGGGTTGAAAAAAGACGAAGCTATTTTCAATGTTTTGAGAGAATACATCAAAGTTTCTAAGAAAATCCTATTCGAAGGCGATGGTTACAGCGAAGCTTGGGAAAAAGAAGCCAAAAAAAGAGGCCTTAGCAATTTCAAAACGACTCCTGAAGCTTTGAAAGCAAGAGTCTCAAAACAAGCTTTGGATTTATTTTCTGAAATGGGAATCCTGAATCATGTAGAAATGGAAGCGCGTTACGAAATCGAATTGGAAGAATACACTAAGAAAATCCAAATCGAAGGTCGAATTTTAGGAGATCTTTCTATAAATCATGTCATTCCAACCGCTATTCGGTACCAAAATACTTTGATCGATAATGTAAAAGGCTTGAAAGAGATTTTTGGAGACGAATTCAAAACTTTGGCCAAGGAACAAATTTCAATTATAAGAGAAATTTCAGGTCATATCGAGGGAATCAATTCAAAAGTAGAAGCGATGACCAACGAAAGAAAAAAAGCCAATCACCTTACTGATGCTTTAGCAATGGCAGAAGCCTATTGCAACAAAGTGAAACCTTATTTCGAAGAAATCAGGAATCATTGTGATAAATTAGAATTATTGATAGATGATGAAACTTGGACATTGACCAAATACCGAGAATTGTTGTTAACTAAATAAGAACACTTACTATTTTATAAAAAATGCCTTTCCAAAACTGGAAAGGCATTTTTGTTTTCCATAATCTGCGAGCCAAAATTCAACATGAATTTAAAAAAATATAGGATCAAGAAATTCGTGTAATTAAATACGAATTGTAATTTGTGTTTATTTGTGCAATTCGTGGCTAACTTTTTTTTAATACAATGCTATGCAAAACCCAATAAGTAAAACCCAAAAAAAATAATTATATTTGCGCCACAACTACACACCTATAAAATGAGTTCAGATTCAAGCAAACGTTATGCACAAAGAGGAGTTTCAGCATCTAAAGAAGATGTGCACAACGCCATAAAAAATATCGACAAAGGATTATTTCCACAGGCTTTTTGCAAAATTGTCCCAGATTATTTGACCAATGACGAAGACTATTGCCTCATTATGCACGCTGATGGAGCAGGAACCAAATCGTCTTTGGCGTATATGTATTGGAAAGAAACGGGCGATATCTCCGTTTGGAAAGGAATTGCACAAGACGCTTTGATTATGAATATTGATGACTTATTGTGTGTAGGCGCCATCGACAATATTTTGCTTTCATCCACCATTGGAAGAAACAAAAACTTAATTCCTGCCGAAGTAATTTCAGCTATTATCAACGGAACTGAAGAACTCATCAAAGAACTCGCTTCTTTTGGTGTGACTATTCATTCTACAGGTGGAGAAACTGCCGATGTGGGTGATATTGTTCGCACTATCATTGTAGATTCAACTGTTACGGCTCGAATGAAACGCTCAAAAGTGATTGATAATGCCAACATCCAAGCTAGTGATGTTATTGTTGGATTGGAATCTTTCGGTCAGGCGACTTATGAAAAAAGCTATAATGGCGGAATGGGAAGCAACGGATTGACTTCGGCACGTCACGATGTTTTTGGGAAATATTTGGCCACCAAATATCCTGAAAGTTACGATGCTGCAGTACCTGAAGAACTAATTTATTCAGGTCAGGTAAAACTAACCGATGCTGTCGAAAATTCCCCAATCGATGCCGGACAATTAGTGCTTTCGCCAACCCGAACTTACGCGCCAATCATCAAGAAAATATTGGATAAGTATTCGTCCAATGAAATTCACGGAATGGTGCATTGCAGCGGAGGAGCGCAAACCAAGATTTTACATTTCGTTCAAAATTTACATATCATAAAAGACAATTTATTCCCGGTTCCACCCTTGTTTCAATTAATTCAGGAGCAATCAAAAACCGATTGGAAAGAAATGTATCAAGTATTCAACTGCGGTCATCGTATGGAAATTTACGTTCCCGAAACCGTGGCTCAGGATATTATTGCTATTTCAAAATCGTTCAATGTCAATGCTCAAATCGTGGGTAGAGTAGAAGCGGCAGATGCTAAAAAACTCACTATTACGAGCGAATACGGCACTTTCGAATATTAAATCAGGTTAGCTTTTAGGACGCAGATAAAACGGATTTGCTAAAGCAAAAACACGGTTAAAAACGGATTTACTAGATCTATTTTTTTAATTTGTGAAAGCCAGGTTATTCTGTAAAAAAATAATAATTATGTACGAACTACTTTTTTGGCAATATCAGGACGGAATTTATCTCAACCATCATTTGGTTTACGAAGCCTTGGTCGAACAACAAGAAGTCGAAGGTCTCGAAGTACTTCCTGTTCAAGTCATTTTGAATCGTATTCATAAAGTTTTTGAAAGCTGGGAAAAAGTTGATGAAAACAGTTGGAAAAACACCAAAGGGAAAGGTGCTTTTCACGTTAAGACAACTCCGCAAAGTATTCAAATCGATTGCTACGGAACCGAAGGCAAAACGATGAATTTGCTTGCTGATACTTTGGAAGAATTCAAATGTCCGCTTTACGACCCCCAAGTTCCTGTGCGTTACGACGAATTTATCGAATAGATTTTCTTCCTAACCAAATCAATACAATCCGTTTAAACCCTTTTAATCTTTGTCATCCGTGGCCAATTTAAAGTAAATGCTATGTCTACAACTCTCAACTTTACTCAAAATATAATCCTCGAAGACGAGTTTGTTCTGCTTCGTCCGTTACAGGAATCTGATGTAGAAAACTTATTGGAAATCGCCGTCAACGAACCCGAAACTTGGAAATATTCATTGGTTCCGGCTCATGGAAAAGAAAATTTGACGAATTATATTCAGCAGGCTGTAAAATCCAGAGCCAACCAAACCGAATTTCCATTTATTGTTTTCGATAAAAAATCAGGAAAATATGCCGGAAGCACTCGGTTTTACGACATTCAATTGTCGTTCAAAACCTTGCAATTGGGTTACACTTGGTACGGAAAAGATTTTCGTGGAACGGGACTCAACAAACATTGCAAGTTTCTGCTTTTGCAATTTGCTTTCGAAAACCTCGGAATGGAACGTGTCGAATTCCGAGCCGACAACAACAATCAACGAAGCATAGCCGCAATGAAAAGCATCGGTTGTAAAGTCGAAGGTGTATTGCGAAATCATATGCCGACCTTTGGCAGTGAGGTGCGACGCGATAGCATCATTTTGAGTATTCTTCGTGACGAATGGTTTGGTGAAGTGAAAGACCATTTGAGAGCGAAATTGTGACGGCATTAATTCTAATTTATTCACAATTTTTAGCAGTAGAACCACTTCTTTACTCTTTTTAACACTATTTACTATCCGCCTAATTCTATGGGAACATTTGTTATCAGCAAGCGATTTGATGATCGTTATAAATTTGTATTCACTTCCCGAAAAGGGAAAACTATTTTCACCAGTCCTTCGATGGAACTCAAAATGGAATGTGAAGATTGTATTGAAGCCATAAAAGCCAATATCGAAAAATACACTTACGTAAAAGCCAGAGCTGCCAACGGAAAATATTTTTTTAAAATGATGCTCGAAGAAACGGTAATTGCCACCAGCCGAAAATACACCACACCCTTACTGCTCGAAAAAGGGATTGACGAAATCATTCGCACCGCCGTAAAATCGGATGTTTTAGATTTTACGATGAATGAATTTGTGTTTCCGGATTAGGATTGAGTATAAATATGTAAACTTATTTTAGGACGAGACAGATTCCCATTTTTTGCCTTCTGCCTTCTTGGGTGGTCTAAATCGGTGAGGCAAAAGTGTCCTAGGTTTTCCGTATTCAGGGCAAGGATATGTTTGTTCAGAACCACTGTCAAATGGTCTGTTAAGTGTCAATCTACATTCTTAACAAACTTTTTTATGTCTCATTACTTTCTATTGTTGTGTCGTCTTTTAAGCTGCAGCATAACTAGTATATAAGTCTGACGGCAATCAGACTTTATCACTAATCAAAGACATTAATTGTTTCTTACAAAACATCAAACGGACTTTTTATTTTTTGAATACTTTATGCTTCTAAAAATTAAAAACACTATCTATCAAAATCCTTCAAAAACGCCCAATCCAAACAAAGCAAAATCATATTTTACGGGATCGTTTGAGTTGAGTTCTCGGAGTTTTAAATCAAGTTCTGCCAAAGCTTTTCCGTCGTTTTGTTTTCGGGTAAGCAAGCCTAGTTTTCGAGCCACATTACCAGAATGAACATCGAGAGGACAGGATAGGAGCGAAGGCGAAATGCTTTTCCAAATTCCTAAATCAACGCCTTTGTTGTCTTGGCGACACATCCACCGCAGGTACATATTAATTCTTTTCGCCGCAGAACCATTCATTGGGTCGGAAATGTGTTTTTGGGTTCGGTTTTGATGTGGAATTTCAAAGAAAAGTTTCTTGAATTCAGAAATGCTTTTTTGCATTGAATTTGTTTCTCGGTGTTTGGCGAAAACAGCTTCGAGACCATTGTGGTTTTTGTATATGTGTTGCAATCCTTTTATAAAACTGGCAAAATCCTGTCCGTTGAAAGTGCGGTGAACAAAGGATTCTAGTGGTTCCAAGTCATCTTCGGTATGTGACATCACAAAATCATAAGGCGAATTCCCCATCAAATCCATCATCTTGTGCGCGTTTTTGATAATCATTTTGCGATTGCCCCAAGCGATGGTAGCACTCAAAAAACCAGCAATTTCGATGTCTTCTTTTTGCGAAAATAAATGCGGAATTTGCACAGGATCACTTTCTATAAAATCAAGCGTGTTGTACTGAATGACTTTTTCGTCGAGGAAAGATTTAAGTTCTGATTTATTCATTTTCGATGGTGTTTTTTGAATAAAATCCGTCTCCTAAATAAGGTGTTCTAAGTTGAGGTATGAAATGGTATTTCTTTTTTAAATAGTCTATCTGAACTTTATTCACACAAGGTAATTCACCTTTAGCCGTGCCATAAAAGAAGAAATTTTCTTTAGGAGAATAGTAATCCAAATTGCCTTCCGTAATTTTTTCGAATTCTATTTCGGCATATTTCGAATTTTTTTTGGGTAGTACAATTTGAGTCCAGCTGTTTATTTCTTTCTGTTGGTGGAGTTTGTTTTTTGTCAAATTAGGATACCCTATAATTTCTGTAAATACCAATGGTACAGTTATGACGATTAGGAAAAAATATAAGGCAGTTTTTATATTGATTTTAAAATAGGAAAAAATCGAGCTGAAAACGACAACGAACAAAAACACAAATTCAGGCAGAAAATAGCGGTATTGTGGGGAAGTAAAGAGTAAAATTAAAAAATTGAGAGCAAGGACACTATATAAAAAAATATATTTTGTTTGATTTTTAAAGCCTTTGACAAACAGTCCAACTGCAAAAAGCAGCAGAATTCCAAAGTTGAAAACACGGTTTATACCACCAAGATGAATCCAAGAATTTAATTGGTCGAAGACGGATGGATTTTTTATTATAGCGGTTTTAAAATACCCTGAATTTTCGGTGATATGGATGGCAAATTCTAATAATTTTTGAGGAATCGTCCAATCTTTATTTAGGGGCAAAATACCTACTGGATAGAAAGGATATCCTGTTATAATGGCATTTTTAAGGCATAAAACGATGATAATAACCGAACTTGAACCAAGAAAGAAATAGATCCTTTTTCTGTTATTGTAAATTTGATAGAAAATGATTAGAATCAGAGGAGCTATGGTTATTTTTATAAAAAGTAGATTCAAAAATAGAAGTGTTGCAATCTTTGAATTTTCCAATGTGTCCTCTTTATCCATAAAATAATAAAAAAGTACTTGGGATAAAATGAAAATAATTAAATCGGGTGAAGGGGAACTAATAAATTGGAAAAACAAAATATTGAAAACCAGAATAAATCCAATCCAATGAATTTCGCAATTGATTTTATTTCTTTTTTCAAATTCGGTTATGAAATAGAGTGACGATAAGTTTAAAATCAAACCATTGAGATCATTACTCCTTTCGGTTAAAAAATTGAAATTAAATCCTGCCTGCAAAACGTGAAAAGGAGAAGTTTGGCCAAAATAAATGTGTAAATTGCCAAGACCTTTTACAAAACCATATTCATTAATCCACTTGATAGTTTGAATATAGTAGCTTTCATTATCAACAATAAACGGGAATTGGCTACATTTAAATAGGGAAAAAATAAAAATGGATACAAGGCTGAACTTTGAAATAGTGGATAGTGACCTTAAATCGAATAGAATTTCTCTTAAGCTTTCTTTAATTTCTGTTGATTTCCAATACGTTAAACCGATGCTAACTAAAAAATTGGCAATAAATACTTCTAGTCCAATTCTAAAAAAGAAACTGCAAATGCTCAGTCCAAGACATTGGATAAACATGCCTAAAAATAGTGGAATAAAATTTCCTGTAGATTTTAATTTTAGAAGTGATTTCACCGCAATTCCAGCTGGAATGAAGAAAAATAAGAGGATAATCCAACTTAAAGCAATTAAAATCATAATTATTATTTAGAAATCAATCCATCCACCATCACCAGTTTTCGGTCCGCCATATTAGCTAGTTCTTCGTTATGGGTAACAATGACGAAGGTTTGTCCAAATTCATCCCGCAATTTGAAAAACAATTGGTGTAAATTTTCAGCGGAATGGGTATCAAGATTTCCCGATGGTTCATCGGCAAAAATCACGGCAGGTTTGTTGATTAAAGCTCTAGCCACAGCTACACGTTGCTGTTCTCCTCCCGAAAGCTCATTGGGTTTGTGATTGATTCTGTGAGAAAGTCCGAGATATTCGAGTAATCTTTTGGCTTCAGTTTCGGTTTCCTGACGCGATTTATTGGCAATATAAGCAGGAATGCAAACATTTTCCAAGGCTGTGAATTCAGGCAACAATTGATGAAATTGAAAAATAAAACCTAAATTCAAATTCCTGAATTTAGATAAGGTTTTGTCATTCATTGTCAGAATATCTTGGTCGTTGATGCGCAATTCTATTCCGTTTTCTGCAGTTGGTTTGTCTAATGTTCCAAGAATTTGCAAAAGCGTGGTTTTTCCGGCACCCGAAGCGCCTACAATAGAAACGATTTCACCTTTTTGAATATGCAAATCAACTCCCTTAAGCACGTGAAGTTGATCGTAATATTTATGAATATTTTTTGCTTGTATCATAATTTGGAACAGTTTTTACAAAGAAACAAAGATTTTAGTTAGTAATGAAGAAGTAGTTACTGATTTAATTTTTCTTAGATCTCCCAACTTCTAACTTCTAACTTCTAACTTCTAACTTCAATTTGTATCTTTGTTTTGAAAAATAGTATAAATGAAAGAAGAAATTAGCATAGAGAAAGAAAGCAATAAAAAACGAAACCTTATTTTGGGAATTCTATTCGATGCAATAGGGATGTTGTCCTTTTCAATTCCGTTAATAGGTGAATTCTCAGATGTGGTTTGGGCACCAATGGCTGGATTTCTAATGACTTGGATGTACAAAGGGATTTTGGGAAAAGTAGGTGGAATTTTTACTTTTCTTGAAGAAATTATTCCGTTTACAGATTTTATTCCATCCTTTACCCTGGCTTGGATTTACAATTATTGGATCAAAAAAGAAAAATAATTTACTTTTTTTCTTCTTTGAAAAAAAATCCTAATCCCATACTTTTCAGCATTTTCTTTTCGAATGCCCAGAAAAATTTAAATTGTCCGAAAATAAATCCTATCAACACTAAAAGTACCTGGTAAATCGGGAAAATTAAAAGCAATCGAACAGGTGTAAACCAAAAACCTAAATCTTCTTTTACAATTCCCAACCACTCGCAAAAAGGTTTGGACAACCAAGCCGAAGCCGAGCCAGTGATAGCAAAAACGATAAATATGATGGTGAGTTGAAAATTTGAAGTGACTCCCCAGCGCTTTTTTAAATTCTCCATTTTAACTTAAAAGTAATAGCACAAATATAGTGTATTATCTTGGAGGGACAATTCCATATAGTCTTTGGTTATAGGTGTTTTGAAAGTAAATCATATAATTGTAAATCAAATAGTTTACTTCATATCCGTAATTGATGTTCTGGTCATAATCGATTCTCATTTCATACAAATTGGGATTGTAGCGGTGAGGTTGCAAAACGCGTTGATTCCATTCGTTGATGTAGAAAATGTTTTTGGTCTCCATATAGGACTGTGAAAGATATCCACGCTGGAAAGCCCGACTAACTAACCAAGAACTGAACCCAGGGTCAATAATAATCACCTCATATTCTAATGAATCATTAGCAATTCTGATAGTGTCATTGGCAGTTTTTACAGTGTTTTTTGTAATTTTGATGGTGTCGTTTTTGAGGGTCAAATTCTTTTCAGGACTTGATACAATTGCTTTTTTGCTTGTACAGGCAAGAGTTAGAAAGAAAATCAAGGTTAGTATGTAGAGATAATTTTTCATGCTAAATAAATGAACTATAAAGTTACGAAAACTAATGGTTGATTAATAGTTTGGTGCAAAAAAAAGTCGTTTGTATATTGCAAACGACTTTTTTGTATTTATTTAGATATTTAATTATTTGCCAAAAAGTTTTCCTAGCAGTCCACCAATTCCACCACCATTTTTGCTCACTGCCGAAATAGCATCACTCATTCCAACTTGTCCGTCTCCATCTTGATCTAAGCCAAATTGTCCTCCATATTTTGAAACAGCATCCATTAATCCTGCACTATTTCCAACAGAAATTGCTCCAATTAGATCGCTAACATTAAATCCGGGTTGGTTAGGATCTTGAGCTTTGTTTACTAGTCCACTCAATATTTGAGGAATTAATCCCTCAGCAACTCCCCCCGCTGCTTGAGATGATAATCCAAATTTTGAACCTAAATTTCCAGATACTTTTTCAGATAATGATGCCACAACCGGGTTGTTCATATCTATTGGAGTTTTTCCTGTGAGCATTCCTGCTAAATCTCCAAAATTCCCTCCAGCAGTCATCTCTTTTAATCCTGAAAGGATGGAACCACCAGCTTCTTCCATTATTGCTTGATTGTGTTCATTGGGAATAGCAGGATTATTAACAACTGCATCATTACCAAATTGCTGTACTAATTGTGTTAATTGTTCAAACATAGTGATTGGATTTAAAATTGAAAATCAAATATATAAAAAAACCTCATTATAAAATTAATTTACAATGAGGTTTTTATGTTTAAATGGTTATAAACTAGCTTAATATGCTTATAATTTGTGAAGCTAATTCGGTTCCAATTCTATCTTGAGCTTCTCCAGTTGCAGCTCCAATGTGCGGAGTCAATGAGATTTTTGGGTGCATCAAAATGGTCATTTCTGGTTTTGGTTCGCTTTCGAAAACGTCTAATCCTGCAAAAGAAACTTTTCCAGAATCCAATGCTTTTATCAAAGCTACTTCATCAATAACACCACCACGAGCACAGTTTACGATCCCAACACCATCTTTCATAATGGCTAATGCGGCTTCGTCAACAATGTAACCATCTTGAGCAGGAACGTGTAAAGTGATAAAATCAGCTTCTTTGAACAATGATTCTAAGGATTGAGAAACGATTGTTGTAGTAATAGATTGTCCGTCGAAAAATTCAACTTTCACATCCACTTGTGGAATAAAACTATCAGCAGCAATCACTTTCATACCTAAACCAAGAGCCATTTTTGCTGTAGCTTGACCAATACGGCCAATTCCAACAATTCCAAGTGTTTTTCCTCTTAATTCGGTTCCGTTAGCATACGCTTTTTTCAAACCTTCAAAGTTAGAATCTCCTTCTAAAGGCATATTTCTGTTAGAATCGTGCAAGAAACGAACTCCCGAAAATAAGTGTGCAAAAACTAATTCTGCCACCGATTCTGATGAAGAAGCTGGCGTGTTTATTACGTTGATTCCTTTGCTTTTAGCATAATCTACATCAATATTGTCCATTCCAACACCACCACGTCCAATGATTTTTAGTCCAGGACAAGCATCGATAATGTCTTTACGAACTTTGGTTGCACTTCTGACCAAAACTACGCTTACGTTGTTTTCGTTAACAAAATTTGCCACTTGTTCTTGTGCTACTTTTGTAGTTATTACTTCAAATCCACCTTTTTCTAAAGCTAGAATTCCACTTTTTGAAATTCCGTCATTGGCTAATACTTTCATTTTTTATGTCATTGCGAGGGACGAAGCAATCTCATCCTCATATTAATTTATAGTTTCCTAGAATTCCCCCTTTGGGGGTTAGGGGGCTTATATTTTATTTTCTAAATCTTTCATTACATCTACCAAAACTTGCACACTTTCTAATGGCATAGCGTTGTACATTGATGCTCTATAACCACCCACTGAACGGTGACCTGGCAATCCAACAATTCCAGCTTCTTTCAACATTGCGTTGAAAGTATCAGTATGCAAGGGAGTGTCTAATAAGAAAGTGGCATTCATAGTAGAACGGTCTTCAACAACCGCTGTTCCCACGAATAAAGGGTTTCTGTCGATTTCACTGTAAAGTAAATCTGCTTTTGCATTGTTTATTTTTTCGATAGCAGCAATTCCTCCAAGATTTTTCAACCATTGCAAAGTCAATAAGGAAGCATAAACAGGGAAAACAGGCGGTGTATTGTACATACTTTCTGCTTTGATATGTTTGGCATAATCCAGCATACTTGGAATATGACGTCCGTTTTTACCAAGAATTTCTTCTTTAACGACTACCAATGCTGTTCCGGCTGGTCCCATATTTTTTTGAGCTCCGGCGTAAATAATTCCAAACTTAGAAAAATCAATATTTCGAGAGAAAATATCGGAACTCATATCACAAACCATCGGGATATCCAAATCTGGAAATTCCTTCATTTGTGTACCGAAAATGGTATTGTTACTAGTGCAGTGAAAATAATCTGCATCGGCTGGAACAGTATATCCTTTAGGTACATGATTGTAATGTTCGTTCTTTGAGGAACCAACGATAACTGTTTCGCCAAAAAACTTAGCTTCTTTTATGGCTGCACTTGCCCAAGTTCCTGAATCAAGATAAGCGGCTTTTCCATTTTCTTTCATCAAGTTGTATGGAGCCATCAAAAATTCCATACTTGCTCCGCCAGCAAGAAAAAGAGCTTGATAGCCTTTGCCTTCTAATCCTAAAAGTTCAAGGGCCAATGCTCTAGCTTCTTCCATCACTGCAACAAAATCTTTGCTTCGGTGCGAAATTTCTAAAATAGAAAGGTCAGAATTGTTGAAATTTAATATGGCTTGAGCTGATTTTTCAAAAACTTCTTGCGGTAAAATACAAGGTCCTGCGCTGTAGTTGTGTTTTTTCATGGTATAATTGATGTCCAAAAAATTAAGTTGCAAATTTCGGAAATCGGACTTGAATATGCATTAAATAATTCGGAATAATTCGCTTATTTTTTTTTATATTGTTAACAAAAATGTTATTGTATCAACATTATCTGCATAATCCCATAAATTAGGCTTTTGGGTTTGTCCAAATCCAATACTATTTTCGACAAGATTATTACTTACGATGCATTGAATTTTTTCATTTTCAGATTCAAGTCGATTTTGTAAATCTTCAATAGATTCATAGTATTCATAAAAAACACTCGAAATTGGCGAAGCATAACTACTATCTTCTTTTATGGTCAAAAAACCATTGTCCAATAATTTGAAATTACTCATCAAGAAAACCGCTTTATTATAATCGTAATTATTAGCGTATTTTTCATAATGAATAATATCTTGGTATTCGAAAACAGCCTCGAAAAAGGCATTAAATGAATAGCCTTTTGGTACAAAAAGCTTAGAAACATTGCGGCAACCTAAACCAAAATACCTGAAAATATCTTCGCCCAAAGCAATGAGTTGTTCTTTAGTTTCTTCTCCATTTAAAACAGCAACGGAATTTCTGTTTTTTCGAATAATACTGGGTTTGTCTTTAAAATAATATTCAAAATAGCGAGCAGTATTGTCACTGCCAGTAGCGATTACAGCATCAAAATTTTCTAGTTTCCCTTCGATAAAAGTGATTTTGTTAGCCAATTCGGGTTCAATCGCAATTAAATAGTTTGCTAAAAAAGGCATTAAAAATTGATCGTTTGAGGAAGTTTTTATAACGACATTATGTCCTGAAATTAACACCGATAAAAAATCATGAAAACCAACCAGCGGAATATTTCCAGCTAAAATGAGTCCAACGGTTTTAGGTTTTACATCATTGAGATTATAGGCAGACAGCCATTTCTCAAAGTTTTCTTCCGTCAAGGCGGAGGCCCAAGATTGAATCGAAAAATAAACATTTTCAGGGGTGTACCAACCGTTGTGGGATTGTGATAATTGGATTAAATTTTCAAAATCTTCAAAAAACAACTCATTTTGCAAAACCGATGGATTCTTGGAGGGCACTTTCTCAGTAAACTGACTTAAAAATCTCCCTAATTCAATAAATCCTCTTTTTTTATCGTTTTGTAGCATCTGTAATTTGTATTTGAAAAGTTTTGATTGTATTTTTGGCAAAATTAAGCTTTTTATTAGCTTTAGACAATAGCCAAAAGTCCAGGTCAAAAGATCGCAAGACTTTAACATTCAACGTATAAACCAAAAACATAATAGATATGGCAATTATTATAACAGACGAGTGCATCAATTGTGGTGCGTGTGAACCGGAATGTCCAAATACTGCAATTTATGAAGGAGCAGACGATTGGAGATACAAAGACGGAACTAGAATTAAAGGAAAAGTTACTTTACCTTCAGGAGAAGAGGTAGATGCTGATGCAGCTCAAACCCCAATTTCGGATGATATTTATTATATCGTTCCTGGTAAATGTACGGAATGTAAAGGGTTCCATAAAGAGCCTCAATGTGCAGCGGTTTGCCCTGTAGATTGCTGTATTCCTGATGAGAATCATGTAGAAAGTGAAGAAATTTTGCTGGAAAGACAAGAGTTTTTACATAAAGCATAAAGGATTTATGTTTCAATACGAATTAAAGCTGTCCTAATAGATTTAGTGCAGCTTTTTTTTATTAAACTAAAGGTCAGAATAATTAATACTCAAATTTGTTTATCAAGCATTTATTAAGTCTTATATTTGCACACTTTAAAAAAAATACCAGATAATGAAAGCAGGAATTGTAGGATTACCAAATGTTGGAAAATCAACATTATTCAATTGTTTATCCAATGCCAAAGCGCAAAGTGCCAACTTTCCGTTTTGTACCATCGAACCTAATATAGGTGTGGTAAATGTACCAGATCCACGTATCAATAAATTAGAAGAATTAGTAAAACCGGAACGTGTTCAAATGGCAACGGTCGATATTGTTGACATCGCAGGTTTAGTAAAAGGCGCTAGTAAAGGAGAAGGTTTAGGAAATCAATTTCTTGGAAATATTAGAGAATGTAATGCTATTATTCACGTTTTGCGTTGTTTTGACAATGACAATATTGTTCACGTTGATGGAAATGTAGATCCTATTCGTGACAAAGAAACAATTGATATCGAATTGCAATTGAAAGATTTGGAAAACGTTGAAAAACGTCTCGAAAAAGTGAATCGTGCTGCCAAAACAGGAAACAAAGATGCTCAAGTTGAAAAAGCACTTTTAGACAGAATTAGAGAAACCTTATTGCAAGCGAAATCAGCAAGAACGGTTGTTCCTCAAACTAATGACGAAGAAGTTTTGATGGAAGGTTTCCAATTGATAACGGCCAAACCCGTTTTGTATGTTTGCAATGTTGATGAAAATTCAGCTGTAAACGGAAATAAATATGTGGATCAAGTTCGCGAATTGGTAAAAGATGAAGAAGCAGAAGTGATTGTTCTTTCAGTTGGAGCTGAAGCTGATATCACAGAGTTAGAAAGCTACGAAGAGCGCCAGGTTTTTCTAGAAGATATGGGTTTAAGTGAGCCAGGTTCGGCAGTTTTAATCCGTGCAGCCTATAAATTATTGAAGCAACAAACGTATTTTACGGCTGGTGTCAAAGAAGTTCGTGCTTGGACCATCAATATTGGAGCTACTGCACCACAAGCTGCTGGGGTAATCCACACCGATTTTGAAAAAGGATTCATTCGCGCTGAGGTGATTTCGTTCGAAGATTTTGTTCATTATGGTTCAGAAGCCAAATGCAAAGAAGCTGGAAAATTCAAAGTGGAAGGAAAGGAATATATCGTGAAAGATGGCGATGTGATGCACTTTAGATTTAATGTGTAAATTGTATTAAGATTTAAGTATCAAGTAGTAAGATATGAAAGCCTGCAAGAGTGATTTTGTAGGCTTTTTTTATGCACCTAATCCAGCTTTTCATTACAAGATTTTCCCATAACTCTTTTTTTTCTAAGACCATAAAGGAGCTTCCTTTGGTCGCTCTTTTTGGTCAAGAAAAAAGGAGAGTTACAAAAAAATGCTTTTCATTGCAATCTGGGGTAAAATCAAGATACACTTCAATGGGATTTATGATTTTTTATATGTAATTTCACTCTAAAATTTATAAATCCCTTAAAATGAAAAAAAATATTTTAGTTTTGGCTTTACTTATTTTTCTTTCTTGTAAAAAAACAGAATGTGAGCCTGATGGACTCAGTTTTTATTTTGAAAATCCTCAACCTATAAATGATTCTGAATTATCAAAAATTCCCAATAAATTTAGGGGATTGTATATGAATCAAGATTCGGTTTATTTGAATATTAAAGAAGGTATAATTCTTAAAGAAAGTTTTTTTAAGTTCAAGTTTCATAAAAAAGATATGGACTCGTTGAAAAATGAAATTGTCTTTTCAAATGGCAAGTACATATTCAAAGATGCAAATAAAACATTTGAATATAGGCAACTCAGAGATTCGATCGAATTTTCAGAAAAACAGATTGACACTTTTTTTATCTTTTCTGATAGAAACAAAGCCAAACGTTTCGATGGAAAATTAGTTCTTAATTACAAAGATTCCATTTATTGGAAAGTAAAATCAATACGTTTAGAAAATAATAGTCTCAAAATTAAGTATATTTATTCCGAAGAAGATTTAAAAAGGATAGATTCTTTGACAAAAGTTAAATCGACAATGTTAGATTCTTCTTCATTTATCATTAAACCTTCCAGAAATGAATTTAAACGAATTTTAAATTTGAAAAAATTGGGTGGGGAATTCGAGTATAGGAAAGTGCAAAATAATTAATCTTGCTAAAATAAAATAATATGAAAATCATCGCCTTTGCCGGAAGTAATAGTCAACATTCTATCAACAAAAAATTAGCTACTTATACCGCTTCGCTTTTCGAAAATGCTGAAGTCGAAGTCTTGGATTTAAACGATTTCCAAATGCCTTTGTTCAGTGTTGATATCGAAAAAGAAATCGGGCAACATCCTTTAGCAAAAGCCTTTTTGGAGAAAATTTCTACAGCGGATATTCTCGTAGTTTCCTTAGCAGAAAACAATGGAAATTATTCTGTTGCGTTCAAAAATGTTTTCGACTGGTGTTCCAGAATTGGAGCGAAAGTATTCCAGGAAAAACCAATGTTATTGATGGCGACTTCGCCGGGCGCTAGAGGAGGAGCATCGGTTCTTGAGATTGCCAAAAGTGCTTTTCCACGTTATGGAGCGATTATTATAAACACTTTTTCTTTACCAAGTTTTAACGATAATTTTGATGTAGTAAACGGAAAGATTTCGAATGAGGAATTGGATAATCAGTTGAAGGAAATTGTTAAGGGATTTTAAATTTCAATCCAAAAAATGTTACTAAATATTATGAAATCTACAATCTTTTTTAAAAAAAAATACTGTCAAAAACATTCTTAATAACTTTGACTTTTCACATTTTTTAATTTTGTCAAATTACACTATATTAGCACAAAATCCTAAAATTTAAAATGTCAGATCAAACCCAGTATAACGAAGATAATATTCGGTCACTCGACTGGAAAGAACACATCAGAATGCGTCCCGGAATGTACATCGGAAAACTTGGTGACGGTTCTTCTTCCGATGACGGTATTTACATTTTGCTCAAGGAAGTGCTAGACAACTGTATCGATGAATTCGTTATGGGTGCTGGAAAAACCATAGAAGTCAGCATCAAGGAAAAAACAGTTTCGGTTCGCGATTACGGTCGTGGAATTCCTCTCGGAAAAGTAATTGATGTGGTTTCTAAAATGAATACCGGAGGAAAATACGATTCACTTGCATTTAAGAAATCCGTTGGTTTGAATGGTGTTGGAACAAAAGCCGTGAACGCTTTGTCCAGTTATTTTCGTGTGGAATCCGTTCGTGATGAAAAACAAAAAGGAGCCGAATTCTCAGGAGGAAATTTAGTTTTAGACGAAGAAATTATTGAAACTACCAAGCGAAAAGGAACCAAAGTTACTTTTATTCCAGACGAAACGATTTTCAAAAATTATAAATTCCGCTATGAATATGTAATCCGAATGCTCAAAAACTATTGTTACCTAAACAATGGTTTGACCATTTTATTCAACGGTGAAAAATATTTTTCGGAAAACGGATTGAAAGATTTATTAGAGGAAACCATAAGTGTCGAAGATTTAGAGTATCCAATCATTCACTTAAAAGGCGATGATATTGAAATTGCTTTAACACATAGTAAAACCCAATATTCCGAAGAATACCACTCTTTTGTAAACGGTCAGAATACCACTCAAGGAGGTACGCATTTGGCTGCTTATCGAGAAGCTCTCGTAAAAACTATTCGAGAATTTTACAACAAGCCATTCGAAGCATCTGATGTGCGAAAGTCGGTTGTAACTGCGATAAGTATCAAAGTGATGGAACCTGTTTTCGAATCGCAAACCAAGACCAAATTAGGTTCCACAGATATGGGTTCAGAACCCGGAATGCAATCGGTACGAACTTTTGTAAATGATTTTGTAAAAAATAAACTAGATAATTATTTGCACAAAAATCCCGAAACTGCCGATGCACTTTTACGTAAAATTTTACAAGCAGAAAGAGAACGAAAAGAACTTTCAGGAATTCGAAAATTAGCTAAAGATAGAGCCAAAAAGGCCAATCTTCACAATAAAAAATTACGGGATTGTAGAGCGCATTTGACCGATACGAAAAACCCAAGAAACCTAGAGAGCACTCTTTTTATTACCGAGGGAGATTCGGCTTCGGGCTCTATTACTAAATCTCGTGACGTGAATACACAAGCAGTGTTTAGCCTTCGCGGTAAGCCATTGAATTCGTATGGAATGAGCAAGAAAATTGTGTATGAAAACGAAGAATTCAATCTCTTGCAAGCCGCTTTGGATATCGAAGACGATATGGAAAACCTGCGGTACAATAACATTGTAATTGCCACCGATGCCGATGTCGACGGAATGCACATTCGATTGTTGTTGATTACCTTCTTCCTGCAATTTTTCCCAGAATTAATCAAAGAAGGGCATTTGTACATCTTGCAAACGCCTCTTTTCAGGGTTCGAAACAAGAAAGAAACCATCTATTGCTATTCTGAGGATGAACGAAAAGAGGCCATCGAAAAACTAAAACCAAAACCAGAAATCACCCGATTTAAAGGATTGGGAGAAATATCACCTGACGAGTTCAAGAATTTCATTGGCGAAACCATTCGGTTAGATCCTATAATGATGGATAAAAACACTTCTGTTGAGCAATTGTTATCTTTCTATATGGGAAAAAACACACCCGACCGACAGGATTTTATTATCAATAATTTGAAGGTGGAATTAGACACGATTGAAGTAAGTTAAAATAAATGAAAGACGAAGACGAAGATAACATAATCCCAAATGAAGACGAGAATAACGAAGAGTTAAACGAGTCCGTAAATGAAGAAGGATTCGAAGACATAATCGCTTCGGGAGGAAATCATTTTTACGAGAACGACGAAAATAGCGAAGACACCATTACCAAAGTTACAGGAATGTACAAAGACTGGTTTTTGGACTATGCTTCCTATGTAATTCTAGAGCGTGCGGTTCCCGCAATTGAGGACGGCTTTAAACCCGTTCAGCGTAGAATTATGCACTCGCTCAAGGAACTGGACGACGGTCGTTATAACAAGGTGGCGAATGTCGTTGGGCACACTATGCAATACCATCCGCACGGAGATCAGAGTATTGGTGATGCGATGGTGCAAATTGGTCAAAAAGAATTGTTGATAGATTGTCAAGGAAACTGGGGAAATATCCTCACGGGCGACGGAGCTGCGGCTTCTCGTTATATCGAAGCGCGTTTATCGAAATTTGCTTTAGAAGTCTTGTATTCCCCAAAAATTACCGATTGGGGCGTTTCTTATGACGGACGTCGTGCGGAACCAAACAATCTTCCTGTAAAATTCCCATTGCTTTTGGCACAAGGAGCCGAAGGGATTGCAGTAGGACTTTCTACGAAAGTTTTGCCACACAATTTCAATGAATTAATTGATGCTTCCATAAAAATATTAAAAGGGAAATCATTCCAGATTTTTCCCGATTTTATGACTGCAGGTATTGCTGACGTTTCCAATTATAATGATGGAATGCGTGGCGGAAGGGTTCGTGTTCGTGCCAAAATCGCTCAGTTAGACAAAAATACTTTGGTGATTACCCAAATTCCGTTTTCGACCAATACAACAACTTTGATTGACAGTATTTTGAAAGCTAATGATAAAGGAAAAATCAAAATCAAGAAAATCGAAGACAATACAGCTGCTGAGGTTGAGATATTAATTCATCTATATCCTGGAGTTTCTCCAGACAAAACCATCGACGCCTTGTTTGCCTTTACGGCTTGTGAAACATCAGTAGCTCCATTGGGTTGCGTGATTCAAGACAACAAACCTTTGTTTGTAGGCGTTTCGGATATGTTGAAAATTTCTACAGCGAGAACAGTTGAATTACTCAAGGCAGAACTGGAAATTCAATTAGAAGAATTGAAAAACAAATGGCATTTTTCTACTTTAGAAAAAATCTTCATTCGGGAAGAAATGTATATTGATTTCAAGTTGTATTCCGACAGAGAGTCGCTTTACACCTATATGTACGACCGTTTTGAGCCATTTGCAAAATCATTCGTCAGAGAAATAAATGATGACGATTTGCAGCGTTTGACTCAAATTCCGATGATTCGTATTACTCGTTTTGATTCTGACAAAGCAGATGATTTCATCGCTAAGTTGGAAGACGAAATGAAAGAAGTAGAATTTAATCTAGCGAATTTAACCGATTTTGCGATTGCTTATTTTACCAAATTAAAGGAGAAATACGGAAAAGGAAGAGAACGCCAAACCGAATTGCGTGGTTTTGATAATATCGAAGCAACAAAAGTAGCTTTGCGCAATACCAAACTTTTTGTAAATAGGGCAGAAGGTTTCATAGGAACAGGTTTGAAGAAGGACGAATATGTTACCGATTGTTCCGATATTGATGATGTAATTGTATTTCTGCGTGATGGAAATATGATGATTAGCAAAGTCGACGATAAAAAATTTGTTGGAAAAGACATCATACACGTTGCGGTTTTTGACAAAAGCGATAAGAGAACTATTTATAATATGATTTACCGTGACGGAAAATCTGGTCCAGCGTATATCAAGCGTTTCAATGTTTCGGGAGTAACTCGCGATAAATTGTATGATTTGACCAATGAAAATAAAGGATCACAAATTCTTTATTTTACTTGTAATCCAAATGGTGAAGCCGAAGTAATAACCATTTTATTACGTCAAATAGGAAGTATCAAGAAACTAAAGTGGGATGTAGATTTCGCAAATATCGCCATAAAAGGTCGGGCTTCGAAAGGGAATTTGGTTAGCAAATATCCAATTAAGAAAATCGAAATCAAGGAGAAAGGTATTTCGACTTTGAAACCAAGAAAAATTTGGTTTGACGATACGGTTCAGAGATTAAACGTGGATGCAAGAGGTGAATTGCTAGGCGAATTCAGACCCAATGACAAGATTCTTGTGATTGCGCAAACTGGGAAACTCAAAGTTATTATTCCAGAATTATCTACACATTTCGATGAAGATATGGTGGTTTTAGAAAAATGGCATCCTAAAAAACCAATTTCAGCCATTTATTTCGATGGCGAAAAAGAAAAATATTATATCAAACGTTTCTTGGTAGAAAACGAAGGAAAAGAAGAAATTTTCATTACAGAACATCCAAAATCGCAACTAGAAATTGTTTCTACTGATTATCGCCCAATGGCCGAATTGGTTTTCACAAAAGTGAAAGGGGTTCAAAAAGAAAATCAATTGGTAGATATCGAAAACTTTATAGCGGTTAAAGGTTTCAAAGCCTTAGGCAACCAATTGACTTCGGATAAATTGAAACAAGTTAATCTTTTGGAACCATTGCCATTTGAAGAACCTGAAGAGGTTGTGCCCGAAGAATTAGAAGTTGAAGGTGACACCGAAGTTGGACCAATAAATGATTCAGATGATGATGTTCAGCTCAATGAAGACGGACAAATTACATTATTTTAATGCATAAAAACTAGTACAAAAGGATTTGGTTTTCATCAATATTTTAATAATTGTTGAATGCTAAATCCTTTTTTGTCTTTCAGTTTATTCAATATTTTCAAAAAAGCAATAGCTGTTATATAGGCATCTCCCATTGCAGTATGCCTGTCTTTTTTGGAGATGTCAAATTTATCAGCAAGGTCATCAAGACTATAATGGTCTTTTCGTTCTAACAGCGGTGAATTCAATAATGTTTTTTTATAAAGAACTCCAGTGTCTAAAGTTTTGTTCTTTAAAATGGGCATTCCATTTCTTTCTAAAGCTCTATTAATCATAGTAACATCAAAAATGGTGTGGTGGGCTACAATTATGGAATCGCCTAAATACGCTACAAATTGTTGTAATGCTTCTAATTCCTTTGGACGATCAAGTACAGATGCTTTTAAAATGCCGTGAATTTGAGCGGTAGATTGATTGTAGTGTTCCTGTTGAATAAAAATCTCTAAGCTTTCTGTTAGAGGAATCCTATAACCTTGAAGTACAATGGCTCCAATGCAAAGTATTCTGTCTTTTTCATAATCAAAACCTGTAGTTTCAGTGTCTAGCACTACAAAACGTAGCGAATTAATCTCTCCCAGTATTTCTTCGTCTGATGAATTGTCGGAAGAACGCCAAAGTGATTGTATGAAAGTTTTGATTTTGGTAAAGAATGTCATTATAATATATTTGAAGCATTAAATCGTACTCGAATGATTTCTTGTAATTCTTTGATGGTCTTAAAGGTACTTTTTAACTTTATTTTTTCTGCTTTTGACAGTCGGTCTAAAGCGATGTATTGACCAGAATCATTGTGTAAAAGCCCTTGTTTGGTTCTGAATTTCAATAAAGCCTTATAAGAATAAGCGCAAGCTAAATACAACTCACTATTTTGAGGTTCTAGTTCGGCTAATTTTTCAAAACGTTCTGCTGTATTGCTAATCGATTTTACAGAATGGGAGAGAATCAATACTCTAGCAGCATCGGCAAGAGGCATTAATGCCCGATTTTTTATATTGAAAAAGTCTTTGTGAGCACCATCAGGTTCTAACAAAAATTCCCTGAAGAATCCGGTAGGTGATTGGCTTTGCAAAGCGCCACTTACCAGATGTAAATAAAATGAAGGATTGGCTTTGACGTCTTCAAAGATATAATCGGATAAATTATCGACGATTTCTTTCTCTCCATAAACCAAACTGTAATCAAAAAATATAAACGATAATAGCACTTCGTTTTTTCCGGTATTAGTGATCCAATGATGCACTTTATCTTTGCATTCGCTAAGACTCAAACACCAATTTGGATTGGAAGCCATCATTTCGGCTGGGCAGTATTCATAACCAATTTCAAAAAGACCTTTAGTGATTTTGCTAGCCATTTCTATAAAATATTTTTTGGTCTTGGGTTCAAGTTCTTCAGGAACATCTTCATAAACTATGGCATTATCTTGGTCGGTTTGCAATAGTTGTTCACTTCTTCCTTGACTTCCCATAGCCAACCAAGCAAATTTTACTGGAGGAGGAGTATCCATTTTTTTTAGCACAATTGCAATTACTTGCTTTGTACAGGCGTCATTCAATTCTGAAATTATCTTTGAAATCAGGGTCATTGGAATATTTTGATCCAAATAACCCTGTAACAAATGTGTAATATTAGATCGGATTAATTTAATTTTTTTAAACTTTTTCGCTCTTTTTATGGCACTTAGCAAAACTGCCGGATTGTTTCCAATAGAGACCATTACATCGTGCTTAGTCAACATTCCCACAGCTTTAGTATTTGTGGTTCCGTCTACGGTTAAGCATAAATGACTAATGTCACTTTTCATCATGGCTATTTGGGCTTGGGTGATGGTCATTTTTGTTGGATAAGTAATGACAGGTGAAGTCATTATTTCCGATGCGGGAGTTGTAATTGGATATTGCCCTGTAACAATTTTGTTTCTTAAATCTTTGTCAGTTATGATGCCAATTGGAAGAGAATCTTCAACTACAAGAATAGCCCCAACATTTTTAGCAAGCATAATTTCAGCAACTTCTTTTGCACTATTTGATGGGGAGCAGCTAATGATTTTTTTTGAATACTTTACATCTTGCAAATCCAAAAGTTTTGTATCAGCCTCTATAGATTCTTCTCCGTATAATTTTCCTCTATGGCTATTAGAAAAAGGGTTTAATGTATTGGAAGCAAAACTTTGAATCAAAAAATTTCCAACGGCTTTATTTTCAAGAGCATAGGGTTTGAAAACGTTTATGGGAATTGCATAAAGAATGGTTTCCTCATAGGTTCTGGCTTCCATTTTATAGTTCTCATTGGCAATAAGAGGCCTCAACCCAAAAATATCTCCTTCGTCACACATGTCTAATATTTCACTTTGCTGGTCTGCTTTAAGAGCTACGGCGCCTTTGTGAACGACATAAAAACTATCATGAGTATCTTCATTTACTGCAAAAACCACACTGTCTTTTTCTTTGTAGATAATAGATATTTGTTCAGAAATAATTTCTAAATCTCTTTGATTTAAAAAACTGAATGGCGGAAAGTTTTTTAAAAAGTCCGCTACTCTGTGTGAGATTGTATTTTTCATACTGGTAAATTACAACAAATTAATTTTATAATTTTGAATAAAAAAAGCCCCAAAAGGAGCTTTGATTCAATAATTTTATTTCTTTTTCTTGTCGACTTTCATATTCAAAACTTCAACTAAAAGTGAAAAGGAAATGGCAAAATACAAATACCCTTTTTGCACAGGGGTTACATGACTGCCAAAGATTAAGGCATTCGATAAATGGGCACTTTCTGTTATAAGCATAAAACCGATAAGAATTAAAAACGACAATCCTAGAATTTGAATGGAAGGGTGTTTGTTGACAAAAGCTCCAACAGGAACCGCAAATTGCATCATAATCAAAACCGATATTATCACAGCTGTAATCATAATATATAAGGCTCCTTCAACACCGTTTGTCATCCCCACTGCCGTTAGGATACTATCGAATGAAAATACTAAATCAATCATAATAATTTGCAGAAGCACACCTTGAAAGGATTTGGAAGCGGTTTTGCCAATTTGCTTTTCTTCTTCTCCTTTTTCATCCACTTTTTCGTGAATTTCCTTTGTGCTTTTATAAATAAGGAACAATCCACCCAATAGCAGAATAAGGCTTTGTCCTGTAACGCCAGCTGAAAACCAACTAAAATCAATATAAAACCATGGCTTTTTCATTTGAATCAAGAAACTGATACCAAACAAAAGCGCTATTCTCATAAACATGGCCAAAAACATTCCAATTTTTGTGGCTCTTTTACGTTTCTCTACTGGCAATTTTCCTGTGACTATCGATATGAAAATTATATTGTCAATCCCAAGAATTATTTCCAGAAAAGTCAATGTTAATAAGGCTATCCAAGCATCAGGATTTAAAAATACTTCCATTATAGTTAAGTTATGAGTTATGAATTATGGTTTTTTCTGAAATCTGCAACCTGCTACCTGAAATCTGAAATCTTCTCAACCGTTCCACGTTGTTTTTTGTCACTTCCCACAATTCCGAATTCAAATGTATAGGATTTTTTTGAGGTGCTCAAAATTTTCATACTAATTGCCTTTTTTTCTTCCATGTTTTTAGGATGAATTTTTTGCAATATGTATTCACAATCACTAACCCATCGAATGCTCGAAGTGTCGGTTTTGCCTTCGAAAGTTTCAATTTCTATACTTTCTTTGCGTTCAAAAACGGTAGTTTTTTTGACTCCATCTACTTCATATTCGAACTTGAATTTGCCAGTTTTAAAATCCTTGCAATTGTGTTCCACATTATAACAAGACACTAGTAGAAGCAGTGGGAGGAGGAAGACTATTTTTTTACTCATAATTTTATTTGAAATTTGGTTTTCGTGAATCTTCGATTTCATTTTATGTTTTTAAATATCTTTTTGCTTCAAATTAAAAATTCAAGTTTGTGAACTTTGCGGTTAAACTTTACTCGATTTTAATATCATATTTATCTAAAAGTCCCACAATTCCTTGAGTTGAAAATTTGGCTTTCTTCATTGGATTAAATTCTGGATCAATTTTGTAATTGTAAGCGGTTCTGAAATCTACTCCAGCCAATTGTGTGTCATTAAAAATAGCATTATCCAAATTACAATTTTCGAAAGTCGAATTCGTGAGATTTGTTCCAATAAAAGTAACTTCTTTCATTGAACAGGTATTGAATTTCGTTTTCGGTATTTTTTTATTGGCAAAGGAGGAATAATCCAAACTGCAATCGTCAAAACTTACACAAAAAAGGAAATCAGCACACAAATGAAATTGAATGCCAAGCAATTTGCAATTTTTAAAATGTACAGTTTTCAAACTCGTATTCCCCAAAAGAGTCATCGATAAGTTGCAATCGATAAACTCGCAATCCATAAAAGTATTGTTCGAAAAATCACTATTCGAAAAATCACAGTTCTTGAAAATGCAATCTTCAAACTCCCGATTATTGACTTTTTTGTCAATAAAGGAGACTTTTTCGAACGCATGGTTAGTGTATAATAAGTTTTCCATTAATCATTAAATAAACTTCGCATCAGTAGTCTCAGTCCACTAAAAGCCAAATAAACAGCGCCAAAACAAATTGCAATTCCGATTCCTAAAACCAAATAATGCCAAACATTTTGTTTGTTGATAAACGCATTGTAAATCAGTGATGGACCGATAAACAATAACGGCAAAGCCCAAGCTAATTTCTTAATTCCCTTGGATAGTAATTCTTTGTTGGTTGACATTTATAGTTTTATGTTTAAAAAATTGAACGTAAAAAATATAATAATTGCTAATCCAGTGATAATCACAAAAACTGATAAATAGTCAATAATTTTGTTTTCAACTAGTATTTCAAAGTTAGTTCCATTTTGTTTGTAATATAGTTTTGTACTGTATGGTAAAGTTTTTGTTGATTTTATTGAGGTTCCAATTTCAGATTTTTTTTTCAATGATATTACCTCTCGAATCTTTAAACCTAACCACTGGATAATATAAAAATTTGATTACACTATCTTCGGTGTGGTTTCTTTCTTTTATGTAATCAAAAACTTCTCCGATAGTGCAAATTCCGTTTTCTTTAATTTTATTTATTTTATTATTAAATAAAATTCCAATGATTAAAATGATGAAACCAAAAAACAATTGAAATACAAAGTCGTGATTATTAATGATGTATTCAATAGTTTTCTCCATTTTTATTAAAGCTCAAAACTATTTACTGCTTTCCGAACACTTCCGTATTTTTCTAATAATTCAGAAGCTTTTTCGTAAGATACAGGAATTTCTGCCATTATCATTTTTACACCTCGATCCACGAGTTTGCTATTACTCAATTGCATATCGACCATTTTGTTGCCTTTCACTTTCCCTAATTGAATCATTGCAGAAGTTGAAATCATATTCAGTACCAATTTCTGTGCTGTTCCGGCTTTCATTCGAGAACTTCCGGTGACAAATTCTGGCCCAACAATTACTTCAATAGGAAATTTTGCAGTTTGCGAAAGTGGACTTCCTGCATTACAAGAAATACTCCCCGTGGTAATATTATTTTCGTTGCATGCTTTCAAACCACCTATTACATAGGGTGTTGTTCCTGAAGCGGCAATCCCAATCACAACATCATTCTCTTTGATATTGTGTTCTTGCAAGTCAATCCAAGCTTGGTTGGCATCGTCTTCGGCATTCTCAACCGCTTTGCGAATGGCTTTGTCTCCGCCTGCAATAATTCCGTTGACCAACTCAGCAGGAACACCATAAGTAGGAGGACATTCAGAGGCATCAAGAATTCCCAAACGACCTGAGGTTCCTGCACCAATGTAAAATAATCTTCCGCCCAATTTCATATTAGCAACGATTTGAGTTACTAAAGTTTCTATTTGTGGCAAGGCTTTTTCTACAGCTAGCGGCACGGTTTTGTCCTCTTGATTGATATTGGATAATAATTCCCCAACCGACATTTTTTCTAAATGTTCATATTTTGAGGACTGTTCAGTGGTTTTAGTAAAGGTCATTTTTTGATGTTTTTGAATTATATTCTTTATTTTACCATTTAATAGTTGCGTCTATAAAAGTAATCAAACTGTCAGCCATTTCTTTCTGCTCACTAATTTTTGGGTGGCCTGAAGTATTTTTGTATTTAAAGAAATGAGTGTATATTTTTTTATCATTTAAATTTTCGACCGCTTTTATAACATAGTTTGGCCATTTCGACCCTTCTTTGGTAGCATCCATATTGCCAAGAACACAAATAATCGACGCTTTAGGATATTTCGTTCTAATGGTTTTCACAAAGTTTTCATACGATGCTATTATAAAATTTTCTTTAGGTTTTTCAGAGCCAAAACGATTCTTAAATTGTTCGTTTTTTGGAAGGTTCACAATCCATGAATCATTTTGAAATAGGTTAATAACAACAATATCCGGTGTATAATTGTTAAAATCCCATTTGGTATTTTTATCGTGTGGATCTGTCAAATCATAAATGTCCTGCATAATGGTAGGAAACCAACTTACCATAATCCCAATACCGCTGGTGGCAATACAAGAAAACTGAGCATCAAACTGTCTGGCTGTAATCGCACCATAGGTTAAATAATTGTTTTCAAAATGACCCGTTCCAGAGTCTTTTCCAGTGGTGTCTTCATTGCCATACCCACAAGTAATGGAATCACCGTAAAACTCCATTTTCCGTTTTTTAGATTTCGACTTGGGTAAAATTTTTGTTTCAGTATTGGTTTCAAACCCATAAAAAAAAGTTTGCCCTTTTCCCCATTCTGTACGTTTGAATAGTTGGATTTTGTGAATTCCTTTGCTTAGACCAGACGCCAGTAAATAGTTTTTCTTGACAGTATCTAGTTGAATTTTTGAAATTACTTTGTCGTCTAAAATTACATCGTAGTAATTTGAGGTATCCGCATCTTTTAAAATTGCCGAAATTTCAGCCCCTTTAAAATTCAGGTTTATTGAGGAACCTGACCAATTGATAAGGGCTGCGCTATCCTTGAAAGCAACCCTTCCTTCATACTGAATTTTGGGATTATTAAAAGGAATAGCCGTTTTTTGAGCCGAAATTATTATAGGTGCGAGAACTAGTAGTGAAATATGTAATAGAAAATGGATTCTCATAAACATTTTTTTTAAATTTAAATAAAATACGCCAATACAACCCCAAAAATAATCATCGAAACTTTGGCAATATTAAACTTATGTCCTTCACTACTTTCGAAAATAATAGTAGACGAAATATGGAATAATATTCCAATGACCACAGCGGTAATTTCGTTGTAATAGTTATTCAAAATAGGTAAATAATCGGACAATAAAGTTCCCATTGGTGTCATTACTGCAAAACTAATCATAAAGACAAAAATAGCTTTTTTGTCGAGTTGGGCATTGATGAAAAACATCGTCAAAATGATGGCTATCGGCAAATGGTGAATGGCAATTCCCAATGCTAAATTATGATGATGCCCTACTGGGAACCCTTCCAGAAAAGCGTGAATACAAAGACTAATGAACAGCAACCAAGGCATTTGATTCATTTTTTCGTGACCGTGAACATGACCGTGCTCGGCACCTTTGGAAAAAAATTCCAAAATAATTTGGAACAAAATTCCCGCCATTATAAAAAGTCCAATATTGTGATTGTGGCTTTCGTACACCTCCGGCAATAAGTGCATTACAGTTAATGATAATAAAAACGAACCACTAAAAGCCAGCAATAATTTAAGATTGGTCTTGTTTTTGGGTTTTAAAAACAAAGCGATGACATATCCTAAGATTACAGAAAATAAGGGTAAAAGGTAATTCATTATTTAAAAATCATTATTAATCGTTCACTATCGGCTTTGTGGAATTTTTTCAATTTATAATCACCAAAAATATCCAACAAATAAATCCCGGCCTCTTCCATCATTTCTTCAAAATCCTTAAGCGTCAATGCTTTTACTTTTTCGGTAAAATGAAATTTCTCGCCTTGATCTTCAAAATCGATTTCTTTGAAAATATGCCCTTCACTCACATAACGTTTGATATGAAAGTCTATGTTTTCGACTGTTTTTATTTCCTCGGAAACAAGATTATTGATGACTTGGTTCACATTCATAAAATCAATTACAGCAAAACCGTGTTCCGTTAAGCTCTCTTTCATTGCTTTCAAAGTAGTGAGGTTGTCTTCATCGTTTTCGAAATATCCAAAACTGGTAAACAAATTGAAAATGGCATCAAATTTATCTTCAAAAACATCACGCATGTCATGAACTTGAAATTGCAGCGTTTTATTTTGGTTTTTGTTGGCTTCAGCTATACTATTTTCAGACAAATCAGCACCCACAACTTCGTAACCCAATTGATTCAGATAAATAGAGTGACGTCCTTTGCCACAAGCCAAATCTAGCACTTTTGCCTTCTCGGGGAGATTGAGGTAATGCGTCAAATTGTCCATGAAAAGTTGGGCTTCTCTATAGTTTCTTTCTTTATACAGAATGTGATAATAGGGAGTGTCAAACCAAGAGGCAAACCAATTTTGTGTTTTGGCTTTTGGGTCTTGGCTCATTGGTTTTAGTGAATTCGGCATTTATTCTTTTTCTAATAATTCAATTGCTGCAAATTTAGTGTATTTTTGCACCGAATACTTGATTTTACAATGGAAAATAATTTTAGAATGATTGCCAAAACCTTTTTTGGTTTTGAAGAAATACTGGCAAACGAATTGAAAATGCTTGGCGCACAAGATGTGGAGCAAGGTGTAAGAATGGTGAGTTTCAAAGGAGATAAGGGTTTTATGTACAAAGCCAATTTGTCTTTGAGAACGGCACTGAAAATCCTGAAACCTATTTATTCCTTCAAAGCAAGAGACGAAAAGGCATTATATAAAGGTGTTTTGGGGGTTAATTGGTCGAAATACCTCAATGCAAATCAGACTTTTGTGATTGATGCCACCGTGCATTCAGAGTATTTTAATCATTCGGAATTTATCTCGCAAAAATGTAAAGATGCCATTGTGGACCAATTTAGGGAACGAACCGGACAACGCCCAAGCATTGAGAAAATTCATCCTGATTTGCGAATAAATATTCATATTGACAAAGACCAAGTTTCGGTAGCATTAGATACTTCTGGAAATTCTTTGCATCAAAGAGGATATAGAACAGCCACAAATATTGCCCCTATCAACGAAGTATTGGCAGCAGGAATTTTGTTGCTTTCGGGTTGGGAAGGACAAGGCGATTTCTTGGATCCAATGTGTGGTTCAGGAACATTCTTGGCCGAAGCGGCGATGATTGCTTGTAATATCCCTGCAAACATCAACCGTAAGGAATTTGCTTTCGAAAAATGGAACGATTGGGACAATGATTTATTCGACCAAATTATGGATTCGTTGATGAAGAAAATTCGAGAATTTCATTACACCATAAAAGGCTACGACAAAGCGCCATCGGCAGTTCAGAAAGCCAAAGACAATATCAAAAACGCCAATTTAGAGGAATACATCACTATTGAAGAAAGAAACTTTTTCGATACTGAGAAATCGTCTCAAGGGAAATTACATATTGTTTTCAATCCGCCTTACGACGAAAGATTGGATATTCATATGGAAGAATTCTATAAAAATATTGGTGATACTTTAAAGAAAAATTATCCAGGAACCAATGCTTGGTTCATCACTGGTAACTTGGAAGCATTAAAATTTGTCGGACTAAAACCTTCCCGAAAAATCAAACTTTTCAATGCCAGCATTGAAGCCCGGTTGGTGAAATACGAAATGTATGAAGGAAGCAAAAGGACAAAATTCCAAAGCCCCCTAACCCCAGAAGGGGGGATTTAAAAGTTTATGTAAAAAAAATGAAATTATTTTAGGAGTATTTAATTTATAAAAACCTATTTACCCTAATAGGATTCACCCTTCGGGGGTTAGGGGGCTGATATGACCAAATTACAAGTACGTGCGTTTCTTTACCAACTAGGATGTTTTGGAATATTATTTATTTTATTCCGTTTTTTGATTGGAAGTTACACCAATTTAGAAGGCTTGTGGGTTTCTTTTACTGCATTTGCAGTGGGCACACTTTTAGCTCCGCAATTTAAGGCAGTTAAAACCAAAGACGGCGAAAAATTATTCATGTCTTGGATTTTTATAAAAGGAATTAAGGAAATAGGGTAGTTTTATTTCTTAGGCTTTACCGTTTTCTTATATAGTGGAACAAAATAAGTTACCGTATAGTTGAAGCCCGCACCAAAATTCCCAGCATAGGTTCTGTTGAAGCCTGGTATATATAAATTTTCGAAGTTGTCACTAGGTTTCTTTTCGAAAAGAAGTGTGTTCATTCGAAGGCTGAAACCTACGAAAATATTGTTATATACTTTTACTTTTACACCTGCAACGACTTCTATCCAAGCTGCGGTCAATCCATTAAAAGTTTCTCCAGAAGTAATCCAAGGCATTTCTCCCCAATAGGGATTAGGGTTGTAAATTTTATAACTATTTAATTCTTGGCTAAATGTGCTAAAACCACCGCGCAAACCTATGGAAATAATATTCTCCATATCTAGCCAATTAGTGTATGCATTATAATCAAAACCGCCTTTTATGTAGGTCCCTTTTGTGGTTGTGTTCAATCGGTCGTCTTCGGTTGTTTTGTTCTCGCTACCAATTTCGGCTGCTAGAAAATACCTTTTCGTTAAGCGATAATCACCAACAAGTTCTATCCCTTTATAGTTTTCATCGTATAATCCTCTAGTTAATTTATACAAATCAACTCCCACACGAACTCCATATCGGTCTTTTTTTACGGGGATAATAGTATCGGTCTTGGATGTATTTGTAGTTTTTTTTGTGACTTTTTTAGGTGCTTCAGGAATTTCGCCAACAATCTTCGTTCTTTCGAGTTGAGTTTTGCTTGGAATCGTGTCTTGAGCTTGTGTCATTATCATTGACAACAGTAGACAAAAACTAAAAAAATACTTTAATGTGTGTTTCATTTTCGTTATCTATGTTGCTTTTTTCAATAGTTATAAACTGCATCCATTTACTTTTTGTTACTGGAACTGCTTTGTGAATAATAGGATTGTTGGGCACAAAAGTGAATAGGGTTTTGAAACCACAAGCTCTTGAGACAAAAACATCATTTCTGGTGTAATTGAAAGTTACATTATCAATATCTATCAATGTAGGGTTTGGATTGCCAGAATTCAAAATAAAATCGTAAGTGGTTGTATTTACATCTGTTTTTAATGGGATCGAAATACTACTTCCATTGGCTAAATATTGCTCTTCTCCAGAACTTCCCGGGTTGAAAACAATTCCTTCTTTCATTCCCTCTCCAATAACTTTTAAATTAGTCACATTTTTCTTGACAGAGGGAGTGGTAATATTATAAAACTCAATCACCAAACGTGGCGTTGTAGGCGTATTGGCGTCGCAAATATCGTCCTTTTCACAACTCGAGGAAGTGAAAATCACAACTAGTAATAGAGTAACTATTTTTTTCATAAATCTTTAACTATCAATTTCAAGGGGAAACTGCTACTAATTTCGCCTCTCCAAAAGTACAACATTTTCTACGTGATGCGTTTGTGGAAACATATCTACGGGTCGAACACGAGAAACTTTATATTTTTCGTCCATCAAAGCCAAATCTCTGGCTTGTGTCGCCGAGTTGCAACTTACATACACAATTTTTGAAGGCTCGATTTTCAATATTTGCTCGATAACGTCTTTGTGCATTCCGTCTCGAGGTGGGTCGGTAATAATTACGTCAGGTTTGCCGTGTTGTGCAATAAAACTTTCGTTGAAAACTACTTTCATATCGCCTACATAAAACTCGCAATTGGTAATATTGTTGCGTTCCGCATTAGCTTTGGCATCAATAATGGCTTCGGGAACGCTTTCTACACCAATTACTTTTTTGGCGTTTTTCGAAACAAATTGGGCAATGGTTCCAGTTCCTGTGTACAAATCATACACAATTTCGTTACCAGTTAGTCCAGCAAAATCTCGTGTGATTTTATACAATTCGAATGCTTGGTCGGAATTGGTTTGGTAAAAAGATTTGGCATTAATGCTAAATTTCAAACCTTCCATTTCTTCCAAAATGTAATCTCTACCTTTGTATAATTTTATATTTTGATCGTATAAAGTGTCGTTGGCTTTATTGTTGACTACATATTGCAGCGAAGTAATCTGCGGGAATTTCTCGTAAATATGGTCAAGAAGTAATTCTCTTCCTTTTTTATCATTTTCGAAAAACTGAATCAAAACCATAATTTCACCAGTCGAAGCGGTGCGCATCATCAAAGTTCTGAGCAACCCTTCGTGATTTCTTGGATTGAAAAAAGTGAGGTTATTATCATTGGCGAAAGCCCTAATCTCGTTGCGAATCGCATTGGATGGATCTTCTTGCAAATGACATTTATTAATGTCCAAAATCTTGTCCCACATTTTCGGAATATGGAAACCCAAAGCATTTCGGTTTCCTAAGTCTTCGGTGCTATCGATTTCTTTTTCGGTCAACCAACGGCTGTTCGAAAACGAAAACTCCATTTTGTTTCTGTAGAAGAATTGTTTTTCGGAACCTAAAATCGGTTCAAATTCGGGAAGTTCGATTTTTCCAATCCGTTGCAAATGATTGAAAACCTCATTTTGTTTGTAGTACAATTGCTGACTGTATTTCATATTTTGCCATTTGCAACCGCCACAAACACCAAAATGCTCGCAAATAGGTTCGATTCTGTGTTCCGAAAATTCGTGAAATTTCACGGCTTTTCCTTCATAATACGCCTTACGTTTTTTGAAAGTTTGCACATCAACCACGTCGCCCGGAACCACATTGGGAATAAAAATTACTTTTCCATCTGGGGCTTTTGCCACCGAAACGCCTTTTGCACCTGCATCAAGGACTTTTATATGATCAAAAACGATCTTGTCTGTATTTTTCTTTGCCATAGCGCAAAAATAAGTCTTTGAATGGTTTTATAAATTCAAATTGGGAAATATTTTTGAAAAGTTGTTGTTTCACCAAAAAAAATCAAGGAAATTATTTGTTGCAATTAACGTTTCTTCTTAATCAATTCATAATTGATAATGGCAAGTCCGTAAAAAATAGAATCAGCCGAAATTTTTCCGAGGATGATTCCCATAAAATAATTTCCAGTCAAAATCGGCATCCAATACATACAAAACGGACGAATAAAGAAAAGATCTAGAAGGGCGGGATAACCAAATTCTAAGAGTAGATTTCGAATCAGGAAAAGGATTTCTTTAAGAGAGGTTTTTTTATCCAATAACCGATTGGATTTAGCCAATTTTTGGTAAGACATAAATACAATGACTCCATAAAACGCAACATACTCGGCAAAAGTGATTAAATAAGCTGTGGTCAATCCACCAAAAATCCGACTGAATTGGGAGCTCGCCAACGCAGCCGATGTAGCAGCGATTTCGGCATATTTATACCGATCAAACCATTCTTTGAAATTGGATTTATTGAACATTTTTAGTTTTTAGGTTTTGGAAATCACAATATTTTAGTCAAATAACATTCCGTCTCTTCGAGTGATCCCGCTTTTGGGCGGGATTGTATCGAGAAGTGTACAATATTAGGTGTTCTCGATACATTTTATTCAAAAAAGCTGTCGCATTTTTGAATAAAACATTCGAACAGACTATAAGTTGAATAGCATTATATTACCACAATTGATGTACTTGTGGCTTGATGTATTCTTCATAAATAGCATTCATTGCCGCAATTTTATCTGTTGTCAAGGGAGGTAAATCGTACACCGATAAATTCGATTCTACGTGACTGGCTTTTGAAGCGCCCGGAATAATACAGCTAATTTCGTTGAAACTCAAAATCCATTGCAAAGCAATTGGAGCCAAATTAGTAGCTTCAGGAAACAAGTTTTTTAAGGCTTCAACGGCTTTTAAACCCAATTCGTAATCAATTCCCGAGAAAGTTTCTCCTTTATCGAATGCGGCTCCGTTTCGGTTGAAATTTCGATGATCTTGTGCTCCAAAAGTAGTTTTAGCATTGAATAATCCTGTCAATAGTCCGCTAGCCAATGGTACTCTGGCAATAATCCCAATATCTTTTTTCTGTGCTTCCTTGAAAAATAATTCGGATGGTCGTTGACGGAACAGATTGAAAATAATTTGTACCGTGGTTACATTTGGATATTCAATAGCTTTGAGTCCTTCTTCCACTTTTTCTACGCTAACACCTAAGTTTTGGATTTTTCCTTGTTCTTTCAAACGATCAAACAATTCGAAGATTTCAGGACGGTAATAAACTTCAGTTGGTGGACAATGCAATTGGATTAAATCCAAGGATTCAAGACCAGTTCTTTTCAAACTATCTTCCACGAATTTTTGCAATACTTTCGTTTGGTAGCCTTCATTCACGTGTGGATTGATATGGCGACCGCATTTGGTGGCCACATAAATACGTTCCGAACGAGAGCGAACCACTCTTCCAACGGCGGTTTCGCTCAATCCATTTTCATACACATCGGCAGTATCAATGAAATTCACGCCATTATCAATAGCCGTATTAATCAATTCGTCTGCAGTTTTATCATTAAATGGTGAACCCCATTTTCCGCCCACTTGCCAAGTTCCCAAGGCTATTTCTGAAATGTTGAAATTCGTTTTTCCTAGTTTTCTGTAGTTCATTTTTTTATTTTTTTATTTGAAATTGTTCTAGTAATTCAATTTGTTTGGGCTGAGGGTTTTTGAATTCGATTTTGGTAACTAACTTGAAGTTCGCACTATTATTGTTTTGCTTTATACTCGCAGAGTATGATTGAGCATTGATCCTATTTCTCTTTCAAAAACTCTTTCCATTTTTTTAGTGGAATTAAATATGATGTTTGATAACTTTTGTCAAAGAAAAGGGTTTTGTCTTTATTTGAAATAGTGTCAACATTATATGTTTTAAGTTCTTTTCCTTTTTTATAAAACGTAATCGTAAAATTAGTTTTTGGGCAACAACAATAACCACCATTTTTAACTGAATCAAATAAAATGTCAAAAGCTAATTTTTTTTTTGAACTTATTATTTCATCTTTCCAAATTACCTTTGTCATATCTTGTAAAACTTCTGGATTGTCAAGTTTGTAAAGTTTAATGATAAACATCTCACAACTATCTCTCACTTCATTGAAATGGTCAATAGGTTTTGTATTGTTTATCGTTTTTAATTTATGATTAACTTTCTGCTGATTTTTTTTCCATTCTCGAAGTACACCTTCATAAAAAGCCTTAATCTCCTCCTTTTCGCCATCAACACAAACTTTGAAAGTGCTGTCATTAACCATCGTAACAAGCATATAAGGAGAATAAGTTACTCCTACACTATAAACAGGGTCAATTTTTCTAATTTCATTATAATAAGCAAATTTTACTATGTTTCTTTTTGAATTTCTTTTATCTATCCAGTAAGTAGCAATTCTTTGGTTAGTGAAAAAATTGCCTGCAACGCTGTTCTTAAATTGGCTATAAAAACCATATATATTTTCGCCGTCTTCTAGCATTCCTAAACTTTTGATATATTCTATATCTTTCTTGTCAAGAGTTTTACTGTTTTCAATCTTGTTACAAGAAATTAGCAGCAATAAAATAAACAAAATATTAAAATACTTTGGCATAGCTTCTTTGATTTTTATTTTTTCCAATTGCTCGGGAATGCTATAATATGCAAAGCACAGAATGGCATTCCGTGACCATTCCAATTGGTAATTGAATACTCTGTTTACAACCGAGTAAATCTAATAAAAATACGGCTAATCTCACTTTTTTTAGTCACGAATTTATTCTAATTCCTTGTAGGTTTTGATTTAGGCGTACAACTTCCATAAGTCACTGGCTAATCAGTCTAAAAATTAGCTGCAAGAAGCAAATAGCACGCAAGCAGGATTCAATTCCTTATTGTTGATGTAATTCTTGACCGTAAATTTATTGGTTTCGTGAAACATTAGTTTGGCAGTTACCATAACAAAATAATTAGCAGGAATCACCGGACTGCTCCAGCTAGTTTCAGGCAGTATTGGAGTGGATCTGTTAATTGGAAGTAGGAAATGGGCTTCTACAATGGGCTCGCCGAGGTCAAAACTGGTGGCTAAAACATAAATCAGCAATTCTGCCTGTCCGGTTTGTTTGGCAAAAACTATTTCTGTTTTGGGCTCCAACTCGGGCATGGTAATGGTCACTTGCCTTTGCGCATCCAAAATCACCTCGAACGAGGGTAAAAAATAGTCCACAAAAGGGGAGTGGGTGTTGAACTCAAAACCAGCCAACTCACTCATATCGGCATTGCAAGGTGTGCGAACTCCTTTTAGCATTGAAGTGTTCGTTTGCAGCGTAGCATAAAGTTTTCCCGTAAGACGTTTGTACATATAGGTGTCCGTAAGTCCCAACAAGAGTGGACTTAAGAAAACGCGTAAAATTTTAGCCCAATGGCTGCATTGTACAAATTCAGTGCTGCTAATTTTGGTAGCCTGGGTTTGTTGCATATCCTCAGGGCGAGCTTGTACGACTTGTTGATCATCAACATTTCTATAAACCTTATCACCAATTCTTCCGCTAATGATGTTTTTTCTATTAATTCTAGCCATCTTAAAAAGTATTTATAATTTAGGCACAAAGGTAGTAATAAACATACATAAGTCTAGGATACGCCATATTGATTTTATAAACAATGTATATTATTTCTATTATTATTCTATAAAATATATTGTTTTTATAGAGTCAGTATAGAGTCAGTATAGAGTCAGTATAGAGTCAGTATAGAGTCACTAGGAATATAATAGCTATTTGAATGGGCTTTAATAGGGAGTAAACTGCACTTAAAATGCAGAGAAAGGCACCGATTTTGGAACGAAAACGAATCCTTTTAACTCGATTTCAGGATTTGTAATCCTTCTATTGCCGATTTGAGTTGTTGGGGTTTGGGGTTTTACCTGTTTTTAAAACTAAAAAACCCTTTCAGAGTTTAAAACTTTGAAAGGGTGCTGGTTTTGAGTTCTTGTTTGTGGTAGTTAGGTCAAGAGAAACTAGTACAGCAATCCTGTACTTTAGTATATTCTCGCTGTTGAAGACAGATGGTAGAGCAGAGAACGATTTATTTTTTTTCCAATACTTTTTCAATCCCCTTTTCAACAAGTGGCCCCATCACTTCATATCCTGTTTTATTGGGGTGAACACCATCACCTGAAAATGCAACATTCAATCCTTTTTGTTCATTTACCATCGAAGAATAGTAATCAAGGTAGAGAATGTCATTAGCATCAGCGTATTGTTGTATCATTTTGTTGAGGGTCACCATTTTTTCAGCAGGAAAAGAGCCTAGTTTCCAAGGAAAATCATAAGCGGGTAGGACCGAGCATAAAATCACTTTGATTTGGTGGGCTTTGGCCAATTCCGCCATCGAGAAAATATTGTCGGTTATCATTTCAAGAGTCGAAGGACCTGTATTTCCAGCAATATCGTTGGTTCCAGCCATGATTATGACAATGGAGGGATTCAAAGCAATTACGTCAGCGCGAAAGCGAATGAGCATTTGAGGTGTGGTTTGTCCGCTGATACCACGATTTATATAAGGTTTTCCTATAAAAAAGTCAGGTGAAAGTACAGACCAGAATTCAGTGATGGAATCACCCATAAAAACGATTCTTTTTTGTCCAGATTCTACTGGTTTTAATGAAGCGTTATCATTTTGATATTTATTTAAATTGGCCCAATCCTGAGCTTGTAGTGTTCCTCCCATAAATAGTGATATAATAATGATGTAGAAAAATGATTTGATATTTTCCATTAGTAGCCCAAGTGGGGATTTAAGAATTATCAAACAAAAATACTGATTTCGCTTTGTATAACCTATCCCAATCCCTTGATTTTGTAGAAAAAAGAATGGGTTTGTAGCTAGGCTTAAAGTTTAGTTAAAAAACTAAAAGACGGAGATTCTTAGTCTTTAAAGCCTTAAATTTGAGTAATAAAAAACATTAAAAGATGAAAAGACATGCAACCGCAGTTTGGAACGGCTCACTCAAAGAAGGAGCTGGCCATTTGACCACACAAAGTGGAACATTACAAAAAACACAATATTCGTTTAAATCTCGTTTCGAGGAAGGAATTGGCACTAATCCAGAAGAGTTAGTTGCTGCGGCTCATTCGGGCTGTTTTACAATGCAACTTTCGGCTTACATTACCGAAGGCGGTTTTGAGATTGAAAGCATCGAAACCAAATGCGATATTAATTTATTGGAAGGGAAAATTGTAAGCTCTCATTTGACTGTGAGTGCCAAAATTAAAGGAATTTCGAATGAAACTTTCCAAGAATTGGTTACTAAGGCTGAGGCAAATTGTCCAATATCAAAATTATTCAATACTGAAATTTCTACTGATGCCAGTTTGGTTTAATCTTGATTTTGAAATACTAAAAAAGGCTCGATTGTTTTAAAATCGAGCCTTTTTTTTGTTTAAAATTATCTTTGTTAATCAAATAAATCCGAAGATAAATAGCGGTCGCCACGGTCGCAAATGATGGCTACAATTACTCCAGATTCCATTTGTTCTGCAAGTTTCAAAGCTACAGAAACGGAACCGCCGCTACTCATTCCTGCAAAAACTCCTTCTTCAAGAGCTAATCTTTTGGTCATAGCACGGGCTTCTTGTTCCGAAACTTCCAATATGGTGTCCACTTTTGAAGCATCGAATATTTTGGGTAAATATTCCACAGGCCATTTTCGGATTCCTGGGATTTGAGACCCATCGCTAGGTTGTGCGCCAACGATTTGGATGTTAGGATTTTTTTCTTTGAGATAAGTCGAAGTGCCAATTATGGTTCCGGTAGTACCCATTGCCGATACGAAGTGTGTAACGGTTCCTTGTGTATCTTTCCAAATTTCAGGGCCAGTAGTTTTAAAATGGGCTTTCCAATTGTCTTCATTTGAAAACTGGTTCAACATAAAATAGCCTCCTTCAGCTACTTTTTTGTCGGCATAATCTCTTGAGCCGATAATTCCTTTACTTGCGGGAGTCAAGATTACTTTTGCACCATAAGCACGCATTGTTTGAGTACGTTCCTTGGTAGAATCTTCCGGAAGAATAAGTTCAATTTCTATATTTAATAATTGCGCAATCATCGCTAAAGCAATACCGGTGTTTCCGCTCGTCGCTTCAATAAGCTTATCTCCTTTTTTCAAATCGCCTCGTTCTAACGCGGATACAATCATGTTGTAAGCAGGGCGATCCTTTACACTCCCGCCAGGATTGTTTCCTTCCATTTTCAAAAAAAGTTTTACATTCTTGTTTTTAACTAGATTTCGGGCTTCGACTAAAGGGGTATTTCCTATAAGTTTTAATATATCTTGTGTGTCCATTTTATTTTAACTCTTTTATTTTTACTTCGGTGATGGTAGTATTAGTCACAACAGATTTTGGTGGAATCGATTTGGTGATCCAAGTGTTTCCTCCAATAATACTGTTTTTTCCAATAACGGTTTCACCTCCTAAAATAGTAGCATTGGCGTATATGCATACATTTTTTTCAACGGTAGGATGTCTTTTGGTGCTTTTCAAGTCTTTGCTTACGCTCAAAGCGCCTAAGGTTACACCTTGGTATAATTTTACATTTTTTTCGATTACAGTTGTTTCTCCAATAACAATTCCTGTAGCGTGATCGATAAAAAATGGGGAAGCGATTTTAGCTCCTGCATGAATATCTGTTCCAGTGATGCGATGCGCATATTCGCTCATCAGTCTTGAAAAAAGCAACATATCTAATAGGTATAATTCGTGACTGAGTCTATAGATGGCAATGGCATGAAATCCAGGATAGGCTAAATATACTTCTTCAATACTATTTGAAGCTGGGTCATTTTCTAAGATAAAAATAGCGTCTTGGTTCAGGTTTTCTAAAACCAAAGGCAGTTTTTCCATGAATTGTCTCCAAACCTCATTACATAAGGCATCTGGTTTTTTACAAGAAATTTTCGAAATGTCCTTGAATAATTTTTCGAGTTCATCAATACTTTGGTCTAACGCTGCATTAGAGTCAAAAAGGGTATAAAACAGTTTTTCAGTAAAAGCTTCTGTCATTGTTTTTATTCCATAATTGATGGAAGAATGACTTTTTAAAGCTGAAATAGTTTGTATAGTTCGATTTTTAATCACGATGATAAAATTCAAATGTTAGTATCAGAGGTAAAAGTAAGTTGTTTTTAGAAATTGCCGTAATAATTCGTAGAAAAAAATGCAAACAAAATGCTGTCCTTCAAATAAAATGGCTGTTTTTGGAAAATCAAGAATGCAAACAAATAGTTTAAAAATTACGGTTTTGTTGAAGATATTGGTATATAAACTATATTTGAATGGTATAAATTTTAAACTTTTTGGAATGAAAACAAGATGTATTACAAGTTTATGGTTGGTGTTTTTAATGATGTTTTTTTCGTGTAAAAAAGAATTAGAGCCACAAGAGAGTTCAGGGGTTAATAATCTTTCATTAGCCGACAGCACCTCAAATTCACCAGCTGCAACTTCGGGAGTGACAAATAGTTCAACTCAAAACCCGTCTTTGTTGCAACAGAATTCAAATCAGAATACCGTAGGGATGAATCCTCCTCACGGTCAAGCGGGTCATCGTTGTGATATTGCTGTTGGCGCTCCGTTGAATTCTCCACCTACCAAGCCAATTCCAAATCCAGCGGTAACTGCTTCGGGAATGAATGCTTCTGCGCCGGTAATTACAAAATCTAATACTACAGCGGTAGTAACCAAACCAGGCATGAATCCTCCGCATGGTCAAGCTGGTCATCGCTGCGATATTGCTGTGGGTGCACCTTTAGATTCTCCTGCTCGTAGTGCTGTTCCAGCAAATACAAATTCTAGTACGAATTCTCAGGTGCCAGCAATTTTAAAAATTGATTCGACCGCAGCAGGTCCTAAATAGATATTCAACAATCTGTAACCAGAGGATTTTAAATCATAAATTTTTGATATAATTCCACAGTCGAATAGGGGAATTAGAACATCTTAAAGATGTTGATTTAATTTGAAATCTGAGGTAAAAAAACTAAGTATTAATCCACTAATAAAAAGATAAAATGTTCACTATAGGAGATCGAGTTTCAGTTTTAGATGAAGATGTAAATGGAGTCGTAGTGTCGGTCAAAGACAAACAAATTACCATAGAAACTACCGATGGTTTTGTGATGACATATTTTGTCAACGAATTGATTAAAATAAACAATTCCAGCAACTTAATGGATTCTATTAGAAGGATAAATGTAGATGAAGTTGTCAAGGAAAAAGAAATTCCAAAACCCAGAAGTTTTGTTAAAGAGAAGAAAGATAAACGTGAAATTCCCGCTCCAGAATTCGATTTGCATATCGAAAAATTAGTTCCAAATAAACGCGGAATGTCGAATTACGACATCTTAACTTTACAGGCAGAAACGGCAAAACGCCACATCGAATTTGCTATAAAAAATCGCATTCCTAAGATTGTTTTTATACATGGTGTTGGCGAGGGAATTCTAAAATCTGAGCTTGATTTTTTGTTGGGACGTTATGATAATATCGCTTTTCAAGATGGTAATTATCAAAAATACGGTCAAGGAGCTACCGAAGTTTTTATAAAGCAAAGCAAAAAATAAACCGCAAATTCACTAATTAAATCATCTCAAAAGAAATGATTGTTTGTGAATTTGCGGTGAAATATTTTTAAAAGTACTGCAGAATTAAAAGGTTATTAATTCTCCGTAAGTATAGACATCTCCAAGTTTGAAGCTACTATTCCCTTTCTTTAAAGTTGCATTTTTAATGACAATGGTATGTTTAAAAGCGGTTGTTCCACTTTTTATAGTTGTGACTTCAATAATCCCGCTTGCATTTGCAACGCCATTTACCCCATTCCATTCCTCGCTTACACTCGGAAGTGGTGGTGGGATTAGATTGCAGAAATAGCTTGGTGTTAACACTCCGTTTGCGTAAAGTCGATAAGTAAGTTTGTTCTTGACAGAACCGATTATTGCTGTTCTAGGGCTGTTTACCGGGGTTTCAACGTTAGCAATGAGTGAAGGGTCAAGATTATCCAGTGTCAAAGCTTCACTACTAGTGTAATTGTAAACATCTTTAGATGTAGGACATTGTTCGACAGTTTTGTCAAACCCAAAGGGAAGAGTGTTGGTTGGTGGTGTAATATAATCTCCAAAGACAAAAGTTTCATAGACTTGAGTGCCTTTCGTTTTTGCGAATGTGATGTTTTTGAAAACTATCTGATGGTTATAGCCAGTGATTACAGTGCTTCCTGGAATGCTTCCAGCTGAGGTAATGGTTGTTGTCGAAATTTCGATTTTCCCCGAAGTTGCAGTCCATTGGTCAGTGATATAGGGTTTTGCGGGCGGGATTGTATTGCATATATTATCTTCAGCTACCATGCCATCATAAAAACGATACACCACGCGATAGGTTGTGTTATCAATATCGATTACGATTGGCGATGATGGATCTGTAGGTTCGTTTACAAAGGTTGATTTAGGAATTTCAAGCAGTAAAGCTTCTTTCTCTTTGAGCTTGTAGATAATGTCGTTTGTGCTGCAGCTTTGTGTTGGAGCATCTTCAAAATCTATGGTTTCTAAAGTTAAATCTCCATCATCACATCCGTTCAATAAAAGTACAAAAATCAACAGGCTAAAAACTCTTTTCATTGTCTAAAATATTTGTGGCAAAAATAGTGAAAAAATTGCCAATTGATAGTGCCGGAATCACAATTGATATTTCATAACTTTGCTTATATGAAAAAAGTATATCTCGATAACGCCTCTACCACCCAACTGCGCCCTGAAGTAATTCAAGAAATGACTAAAGTTTTGGCCGAAGATTTTGGAAACCCTTCATCAACGCATAGTTTTGGGCGAAATGCCAAAAGTATTTTAGAGCTCTCCAGAAAGTCAATTGCTAAGATTTTGAATGCATCGGCTCAAGAAATTGTATTCACTTCTTGCGGAACCGAAGCCAATAATTGGATTCTTCGCTCTTCGGTTCGAGATTTAAAAATTAAAAGAATAATTTTAAGTAAAATAGAACATCACGCTGTTTTGCATGCGGTTGAACATTTACAAAAAGAGTTTGATATTCAAGTTGACTACGTTGCCGTGAAGTCTAATGGGGAAATCGACTTGACTGATTTGGTAGATTTGCTTTCGCAAAATGTCAAAACTTTGGTTAGCTTGATGCACGTGAATAACGAAATTGGAACCATTTTGGATGTGGAAAAAGTGGGACGAATTTGCGAACAACACAATGCTTTGTTTCATTCGGATATGGTGCAATCTGTTGGTAAGTTAGCCATTGATTTACAGCATTTTCCAATAGATTTTATGGTAGCGAGTGCGCATAAATTTCACGGTCCAAAAGGAATTGGATTTGCTTATGTAAAGAAAAATTCGGGTTTGCAACCTCTTTTTTTCGGTGGCGAACAAGAAAAAGGTTTGCGTCCGGGAACCGAAGCGGTGCATCAAATTGCAGGAATGGCAAAGGCTTTGGAACTTTCGTACGCTAATTTAGAAGAGGAAAGAAATCACATTCAGGAATTGAAAAACTATTTGATTACTCAATTAGAAATTGAATTTCCAGCTTTTCAAATCAACGGAACTTCGGATGGGATTTATACTATTTTGAATGTTTTATTACCATTTTCTAATGATAAAACTGCAATGATTTTGTTCCACTTGGATATGAAAGGAATTGCCGTTTCTCGTGGCAGTGCTTGTCAATCGGGAAGTATAAAGCCGTCCCACGTTTTGGCTGAAATGCTTTCGAACGAGGATTTGAAGAAACCAAGTTTGCGCATTTCTTTCAGTCATTTCAATACCCGAGAAGACATCGATTTGCTAATTACTGCTTTAAAAAGTGTTTAAAATAGAATTTTTCTAATTATTTTCTGCTGCTTTTGCTGCTTTAGCTTTCTCTTTTTCCTGTTTTTTGAAATAGCCACGAAGCAGAAAATTATGTTTCATCGCTTCCAAATCTTCGTTTAGTTTTATGCTAGCCGCATTGATATTTGTCATTGTAGAATCTATTTTTTGGACTAATTTTGGGTCGTTTGCTAGGTAATTGATTGCACCTTTTCCGTCTTTAATATTTAGAATTGTTGCGTTGAGGTTGGTTACTATTTTGTTAATCTCATTAGTTGATTTCTCTAAATTGGTAATGGAATTTTTTAAATTATTAGCTACAGCGGTGTCTTTTAGGACTCCTAAAACATTGTTTTTATTGTCTAAAGTAGTGACGATTTTATCAATTTTTGAAATTGTTTCTGAAGCGCTTTTGGTGGTTAATTTCAAATAACGCATCGTTTCTCCCAAATCTCTCGAAATTAAGGAGTCATTGAGCAAAGAAGCCAGAGGTCCTTTTCCTTTGACGATTTTATCGGTAATGGTAAGCAAATTGGCAGTTAGTTTAGCTGCATTTTTATTGGTTACATTTAGCGTACTCAGCATATCTTCTGTTCGAATGCGATTGAGGGAACGAATCTCATCGCCAGATTGCACAGCGGGCTGATTTCCTTCTCCCGGAATGATATTGATAATCATATTTCCCACCAATCCATCGGAGCCAATGGTGGCAATTGCGTCTTTTTTGATATAGGAAAAAATAGATTTGTCTATAATCATATCGACGCGAATGGTGGTGTCGTTGACCATTTCGATTCCGCGAACTGTTCCAACGCTAATACCTGAATATCGGACACTATTTCCTAATTGTAAGCCATTTACATTATTGAAAACGGTTTCTAAATGATTTGTTTTTCCGAACATATTTTGCTTTTGGCCAATGAAATACACGGCAAGTATAAAAATCAATAATCCAATGATTACGAAAAGGCCAAGGTTTATTTTTTGTGAAGCTGTTTTTTCCATTTTAATTTTTATTTAAAGAAAGCTTGTATTTTTGGGTCTTTTGAGGCGTTTAACTCTTCAAAAGTGCCTTCGGCATAATTGAGACCATCCACTAATAAAATCATCCGATTTGAAATGGCTCTTGCGCAATCCACATCGTGAGTGATAATTATAGCTGAGGTGTTGTATTTTTTTTGAACGGATTGCATTAGCAAAATTATTTCTTTAGCCGTTATTGGATCTAATCCTGTTGTGGGTTCGTCATACAGAATAATCTTTGGTTGTAATATCAAGGTTCTGGCAAGCGCAATTCGTCGTTTCATTCCACCCGAAAGTTCTTCAGGCATTAAGTCGATTGTTTTTGCCAAACCCACATTTTCTAGGGCTTCCATCACTAAAGGCGTGGTGTCTTCTATGAATCCAAACTTCTTAGTATGGCGTCTCAGTGGGAATTCCAGATTTTCGCGAACGGTCATCGAATCGTAAAGCGCACTTCCTTGAAATAGAAATCCAACTTCGGTTCTCAATTCGTCTAATTCTTCGCGTTTCAATTTTCGGATATCCTTGCCCATTACAGTTATTGAACCACTATCGGGTTCATCGAGTCCGATGAGGCATTTTATCATCACCGATTTTCCGGAACCTGATTTTCCCATAATAACCAAGTTTTCTCCTTCGACTAATCGCATATTGAAGCCATTCAAGACATGATTGTCGCCGTAGCTTTTTTTCAGGTCTTTGATTTCTATTATCGTTTTATTATTTTGTGAGAAGACATCCATAATCTATAAATCATAAAAAATATCGGTTATAAAAACGGCTACAAAATCAATTATAAAAAGGAGCATTGAGGTGAAAACCACCGCTGAATTGGCCGCAAGTCCTACGCCAGCTGTTCCTTTCTTGCAATTATATCCTTTGAAACAACCCACTAATCCGATGGCAAAACCAAAGAAGAACGATTTAATAGTAGCTGGAATTAAATCGCCAAATTCCAAAGCTTCGGCGACTTTATTAAAATACAATAGGAATGAAACATTTCCTTTGGTATTTTCGACAAGATAGGAGCCGTAAAGCGCAATAATATCACCAAAGAACACCAGAATAGGAAGCATTAGAGTAGTTGCCAAAATTCTTGTAACTACCAAATATTTGAAGGGATTCGTTCCCGAAACTTCCATTGCATCGATTTGTTCGGTCACTCGCATCGAACCTAATTCGGCTCCAATTCCGGAACCAATTCGGCCTGCACAAATCAGAGCGGTAATGATGGGGCCAATTTCTCGAATAATCGAAATACTCACCATAGAAGGCATCCAAGAAACGGCACCAAATTCCTGTAATGTTGGTCGTGATTGTAGGGTGAAAACCAATCCGATGATAAATCCTGTGACAGCTACCAATAGGAGGGAACGGTTCCCCATATTGTAGCATTGCCGGATAAATTCTTTGAACTCGTAAGGAGGTTTAAAAACTTCTTTAAAGAAACGACCCGCAAAACTAGATAGTTCTCCAATATCAAGCAAGAAGGCCTTGATTGATGTATTTATTTTTGAAATAGTTTCCATTTGAGTGATGTCTTTTGTATAAAAAGTCACACTCAAATTTACGAATAATCTACTGATTTTCAGTTCTAGAGGAGGTATTTTGTTTTAAAATCCAAAAATTTTACAAGTGAAATTCTGAATAACAAAAAAATCCGCTGAAAAGCGGATTTTTAAAGGCAATTAATATTGGGTTTATTTCTTTTTAGGTTCTTCTTTTTCGCTTTTGGCATCCATCATTTCCATTAATTTCATTCCCAAAAGTCCGCTTATTCCGCCTTCGGAACCATTGTTTCCTGTGATTAAGACATCAGGAATCACTTTGATATTTCCTTTGCCAATTTCTTCGGTGATTTTGTATTTGGTAAAATTATCACCACCCATTGCAGAAACCTGCAATTGATAAGCTTCCGCAGTAGATTTACCAATGGCTTTGATTTTTTCTGCTTCAGCCAAACCAGTTTTTGAGATTCTTTCGGCTTCAGCGCTGGCGGTCATTTTAGTGGCTTCCGCTTGTGCTCCAGCTCTGGCTTTGGTGGCTTCGGCTTCGGCATTGGCACGCATTTTAGTTGCTTCGGCTTCTGCATTTACGTTCAGTTTCAAACTAGTTGCGTCTCCTTCGGCTTTTTTAACAGTGGCATCGGCTGTTCTTTGGGCGATTTCGACACTTTGCGAAGCTTTCACAATTTCTTTTTGCATATCGGCGATAGCAGTTTCTTTTTCCACTCCTTGGCGTTGTTCTTGCGCCATTCTTTGGGTTTGATAGGTTTTTTGCTCTTCCTCGGCAATTTTTCTGTCGGTCAAAGTTTTCATCAAGGATTCTGGAGGGACGATATCTCCAATTAAAGTATCTACAGCATTCACATTGTATTCGTCCAAAACTACTTTGATGTGGTTTTTAGCCGATTCCTGACGTTCTTTTCTGGTTGATAGAAACGAAATCACATCACTTTCCTGAGCCGAGTTTCTAAAATAGTTACCAATTGTTGGTTCTAATACTTGAGAAACCAAGTTGTTCATACTTCCGAAACGGGCAATTACTTTTGGCGCTTCGTTAGCTGGAACGTGGATAATTTGAGAAACATCCAGATTAAAAGGGAAACCGTCTTTAGAACGAACTGTAATGGTAGAAAGGTTTTGATCCAAGTTATGAGATTCACTTCTAGCATCAGCCCAGTTTAGTACTAAGTTGGTTGTAGGAACAGGTTCCAGTTTTGTCGTGTATTTGTTAAGCGCATATTTTCCAGGTCCAAAAGGTTCCATCCAAACCCCACGTTGTCCTTTCGAAACGATATTTCCGTGTTTGAAAGTGTCTCCAGTAACATCTTGTCCATCTTCGCCAATATAGGAAATCACCACACCAACATAACCAATTGGCACATCGGTCATTGGTGTTTGCTCAATTTGAACGGCCCAAGAGTTGATGTAATACGAACCCGCAAGCATTACTTGAGGTTGCAATCCACGATTTCCACCGTTTTTTAGAAACTGGTCGAAATCCTGAAAGTTATTGTGATTGTCCACAAATTTACCCGCGATTTGTCCAATTGGAATCGGTTCACCGTCCATAGCGGTTACAATTCCCACCATATTTTCGGAAATCACGATTTGTGGTGAGATTACGACTTCAAACAAGAAAGTATTGATGCGATACGAACCGGTTGTAATAAATGCAGATTGACGTCCTTTTTGTCCGCCATTGTCTAAAAACAAAGTAGCATCCTGGAAATTATCTGAGGCGACTTTTTGGGCAAGAATTCTACCTGTTGGAATTTCGGCACCATCTTTACTCAATAATAAACCGATATTTCCTTCTGGGATAATGGTAAAGGATGTCATATTTACCGAGTATTGCCAAGGCCACATTCCCCAATACAAGCCTGGTGCAAGCGTTTTTGCCTGAAAACCAGCTTCCCCTTTGGTAGCGATAATTCTGCCGTCGGGTAATGATTTTGCGGCTCCGAAGAGCACGAATTTTTTGGTTACTAAACCAATTTTGTCCTCAGGAACGATAACCATTCCAAAGAATACGCGTAAAACGAATTTGTAAAGAACTAAGCATAAAAGCAATAATAGTAACCACCAAAAATCGAAAAGAGCTGTCATATTTTTTATATTAAATTACTTACCAAAAATAACATATTTTTTGAATTTTACTACAAAAAAACAGTAATTTAACGTTTGAATAATCTTACTAATGCGGAATTATAAAAAGGTCTACTTTTTTGGAGATTTTTATTTTAGTTTTGCAAGAAAATATGTAGAATTGGATGATGAGATAGGAATAATTTTGGTAGTTTTACTTCGTTAATTAGGATATAGCCTTTAGAATTTGAGTTGTTAATTCGAGTAAGTATAATTTACTATCCACACTAGGGGTTTAAGTTCATATTCGAGCGATTGGGTATGCACTTCAAGTTGCAAATGAAATTGGACATTATACACTTAAACAAAATTTTTAATGAAAATAGTTATTTATATATTGTTAGCGTTATTCTGCATATTTCTTATTCTTATATGTTTGCTTTGGGCTATGTATCATGCAAGTGGACACATTATCCCATATGAGACGGATTTGGGTTTTGTTTGTTTAACATTATTGAATTTTGTAGTAATAAGCATTTTAATAATTGTATTAAAAAAAACATCTAAAAATAAGTGATTAGTTCTTTGCAATTTATTTTATTATGCTCCCCGACCGCGCTGATTTAAATAAATATTCTCACTAACGGATAGTGCAGAATTACTTCGTCCGTTCGCTGTCGCTCGGGTGCATTCTGTGTCTACCTATGAGAGGCAATTTTTTTTTTACTGATGTATTAGTCTGTTTTCTCAATTGTATTTCACCATTGTCCGATATATAATCGGTTCTCACAAATTGTCTATAAATGTTCTCGCAAAGGCGCTAAGACACAAAGTTTTAACGGACTTATTCTTTGCGTATTTGCGACTTTGCGTGCGAAATCAAAAAACAAGATTTTAGATTGATTTTTACTATGAAACCAAGTACTACAAAGCTTTTTTATAATTTAATTTTTTTAATCGGACAACAATGATTGTATTTATAGCCATTATTGATTTTTCAACTTAGCCAATTCCTCAAATAATTCTTTCTCTTTTTCGGTAAGATCTGTGGGAATTACGATTTGGTAGGTAATGTATAAATCGCCAAAAACACCTTCTTTTTTATATACAGGAAATCCTTTTCCTTTTAGTTTTACTTTGGTGCCGTTTTGGGTTCCCGGCAATACTTTTAGTTTTACCTTGCCGTCAAAAGTATCGACGGTTATTTCTCCGCCTAAAATGGCGGTATATAAATCTAAATTTACAGTGAAAAAAAGATTGTTTTTGTCTAATTTGAATTTTGTATTATTTTGAATGGTGAACGTAATGTATAAATCGCCTTTTGGTCCTCCATTTGCCCCTTCGGCGCCCATACCACTGATTTTTATGACCTGACCGTTTTCGACTCCTGCGGGAATGGTGAGCCTTATTTTTTTACCGTTGATGGTTAATTCTCTTTTTTGGGTGGTGTAAACGTCTTTTAAATCTAGGTTTAGTTCGGCATTGTAATCGCCCCCTTTGGATTGTCGGGTTGGCCTTCTGCCTCCTGACGCACGGCCTCCAAACATCGATTCAAAGAAATCGGAATAATCGCCACCGCCTGAAAATCCTTCGAAACCTCCAAAACCACCTTGTGGACCTCCGCCACCGCCACGAGATTGTTGTTGTCTTTGTTTCTCGAATTCCTCGGAATGCTGCCAATTTTCTCCGTATTGATCGTATTTCTTTCTATTTTCGGTATGGCTCAAAACTTCGTTGGCTTCGTTTATTTCTTTGAATTTTTGCTCCGCTGCTTTATCATTGGGATTCAAGTCGGGATGGTATTTACGAGCGAGTTTTCGATAGGCTTTTTTCACCTCGGCTTCTGTAGCACTTTTATCGATTCCCAATACTTTGTAATAGTCAATAAATGCCATTGTTGTGTTTTTTTATCTAATTTCTATGCTTTCGATTCGAGTTATTAAAACCTAATAGAATACCACAAAGTATGTGTATGAATTAGAGTGATTTGTGCAGTTAAATTCTTCTATAAATTTAGTGAATTTTTGCTCATTAGAAGTGTAATTTAGGATTATATTATGCTCCTAATAGAATTTTCTGAACCTTTTATGAGGAATATAGGTAACCAAGATTTCAGCTGTTCTGGAAATCCAATACGAAACCCAATTGTTAAATTTTGAAGTCAAACCAAAGGTTAATTTTAGAGTTTCGGGGGTAATTCTTTCGCATTGCGCGATAATTTCATGGAGATGAACCAAATAATCGGTTGCAAATTCCGCCGAATCGATGGCTACATTCATCTCGATGCTGGCATACGAGCTCAAATTATTCAGGTTGAAAGAGCCAATGGTTGTCCAATTGCTATCAATCGCTGCTGATTTTCCGTGCAAAATCGATTTTTTCCATTCGTATAATTCAATATTGTATCGTAAAAGTTTTGAGTACAAATGACAGCTGGCTCGTCTAGCCATTGGAACATCGGATATTCCGGAAAGTATCAACTTTATGGATACATTGTTTTGTGAGGCATTTTTCAGTGTGTTAATCAATTTTTTGCCCGGAAGAAAATAACTACTGACAATTACAATTTCTTTTTCGGCAGTATTGATTTTGTTGATGTAGGTTTTGAAAATTTCATTTTTTCTTTTTAGCCAATCATTTTGAAGCACAGAAATACTATTTACTTGCCCGTTTTCATAATTTGAAATGATTTTTTTTCTTCGGATAATTCTATTCTTGAAATAAATATCTCTGCACAATTTCTGTAAAGATTCTGCTATGTTTTCATCATTGATTTCTACTGCATAGTCCAACCAAGGGGCTGCTTTTGGAGTTCCGTGGTATTTGGCGGCGATATTGATTCCGCCAATTAATGCTGTTTTAGCATCGACAACGACTATTTTGTGGTGTAATCTTCTGCCAATGTACAAAGAATTCAAAGAAAAAAAAGGGGAGAAGATTCTAATGTCAATTCCTTCGTTTTTGAGTTCGTTTATGATTTCTGTTGGAAAGGACAAGGAGCCAAAACCATCAATGAGAATGTTGATTTTTACCTTTCGAGAAGCCGCTTTTTTTAAAGCCGCTATTATTTTTTTGCCTGTAGTATCATAATCAAAAATATAAGTTTGAATATGGATTTCAGTTTGCGCTTTGAAAATAAGGCTTTCCAAACGGGAAAAATAGTCTTCACCGCTATGTACCAGCGTGATTTTTTCAGAAGTAGCAAAAGAATTCTTATTGGTCAACATTGCTTTACTAGATAAACTTTTTTGAAATACCTGGAGTTTCTCAAATTTACGTAATTCTAATGTCAATTAGAGGAATGTTAGCTATAATTCCACAAAAAAATCCCCGACTATTTTCATAATCGAGGATATTTACAAAAAATAAATTTTATTTTTTAGATTGCGTTTACGATGGCTAAAAAATCTTTAGCATTAAGTGCAGCTCCACCAATTAGACCTCCATCAACATCTGGTTTAGAGAAAATTTCTTTGGCATTGTCTGGTTTTACGCTTCCTCCGTAAAGGATAGAAACATCTTCGGCGATATCGCTTCCAAAAGCTTTGCGAACGGTTTCTCTAATAAATTCGTGCATTTCTTGTGCTTGTTCTGGACTAGCAGTTTCTCCAGTTCCAATAGCCCAAACAGGTTCGTAAGCCAAAACAATTTTTTCCCAATCTTTAGCTTGAAGGTGAAACAAACCATCTTTCAATTGGTTTTCAACAATATTGAAATGATTTTTCGATTGACGGTCTTTCAATTCTTCGCCAAAGCAAAAAATAACAGTCATATCGTGTTGTAAAGCCGTGTCTACTTTGCTAGCAATCAAGGCATCGGTTTCGTGAAAAATAGCTCTGCGTTCTGAATGTCCAAGGATTACGGTATTTACACCAACGCTTTTTAGCATATCGGCAGCGATTTCGCCAGTGTAAGCGCCACTTTCAGCTTGATGCATATTTTGTGCTGACACTTGGATAGGAGTTGACTCCAAAAGGCTGGTTGCCAAAGCCAAATTTACAAAAGTAGGTGCTACAATAACTTGAGCTGTATTTTCAGTTGATACTTGTGTTTTTAATTCGTTTAATAATTCTGCGGTTTGAGTTGCATTTTTATGCATTTTCCAGTTTCCTGCAACAATCTTCTTTCTCATTTTAATTGTGTTTGTAATTTATTATTTATGTTTTTTATTTTTATTTCCAAGGTTTTCCCAATAACGTTCAGTCAGAGAAATAGCGCTTATTTTTCTAACTTTTTCAATTCAGTATTAATTTTTTCAAAATCGGTTTCAATTGCTCTGTAGATAACGATTTTTCCATTTTTATCAATGATAATATACCTTGGTATCCAATCTAAGTCGATTGCCTTTGCGAAAACGCCTTTCATTTGATCGTTGGCCATAAAATGGTCTCCCACGATTGCGTGTTTTGCGATTCCTTCTTTCCATTTATCGACAGTTTTGTCCATAGAAATGAATACATAACCTAGATTGGGATTATTGGCTTGTAGTTCTTTGATTTTTGGCATTGCTTTGACACAATCCCCACACCAAGAAGCCCAAACTTCGACAACGAGGGTTTTGCCTTTATGGCTTTTTAGAATCTCCTTAAAAGGAACCTGTTTTCCATCATTGGATAATAAAGTTTCGGACAAAGCTTCTTTGGAAAAAGAATTTTTTTGAGCTTGTGAACAAGAAAAACTTGCCACTGCAATAAACAAAAGAAGTATTTTTTTCATTTTTAAAAAGTTTGCCCAAAGTTACATTTTTAAAATAAAATAGAGAAGACTAAAATGCATTATTTCAGGGATTTGTACTATTTCGATTTCGTAATTGTATACTATAAGTAACAGAGAAAAGGTCTCCTATTTATTTTGAATTCTCATCTGAATTCTCATCTAAATAGACTCTTTTGGTTCTTTTTCTTTTTTTGGTGAAATACAATTGCTTGATGGTATAGCCTATATAAATTCCAGATATTGCCATTAAGGTACATCCGAAAATAACGTGAAAAGTTAAGCCCAGTGGGACTTCATAAATCTTTGAAACTACATTTAGGAAATAATATCCTATTCCAAATACAATACAACTTATAAAAACCAATATCAATTTCTTTTTCCTTCTTTCTCGTCTACTGCTCATAATCAAATGCGGAATTATTAGTTATAATTTCAAATCTTCAATGTCGTTATGATGGACTTTTTGGGTAACAGTGCCGTAATTCAAAATGACAAAACTAGGATTAGCTCTTTCTATGGTTTTTATTGCTGTAGCATCGCAAAACAAACAGTCAAAAGTGAAGTTGTTTTTCTTTTTTATGGTAGAAATAACATCGGCTGGTGAGCCTGTCAAAATCGCTACATAATATCCTTTTGCACTAGCTTTTTTATGTAATTCGTTTATTTTTTTCAATCCTTCGCTATTGGCTTTTTCTAAATCATAAGCTACAATTAGTAGTGTTTTTTCTTTAGATAAAATCATATCAGTTTGGTCTTGTCCGTCCAATTCTAATTTGAAATCGTGAATAGGAGGTTGGTAACCCTGAACAATAATTTTATCTTTTCTATCTACAAATTCAGCTCCTGCAGGAAGATTCATCAAATCTTTTTCGGTAAATTCTTTGTCAACTCCATTCACTTTATAGATGAAAATCATTTCAACAACACTTTTAGGAGCGCTGTCGGGAATTTCCATTGATTTTCGGATGTTTGTTCCCACTTTGTAGGGTCTAAAATCTTTCAAAGGCAAATGATTGAGCACCCAATATCCCATAAAAGAGCACAAAATAAGGCTTATAAGAACCAAAATATTTTGAATTTTATCCGAAAATAGGGGCTTAATGTATTTTTGATTGTAAAATAAAATTAGAATAAAAAACAACAGGATTAAATCTTTCGAAAAAGATTGCCAAGGTGTTAAATGTAGGGCGTCACCGAAGCAGCCGCAGTCTTTTACCACATCAAAATAAGCGGAATAAAAAGTCAGAAATGAGAACAAAACTACCAATAGCAACAAACTCCAAATTGTCCATTTTGTTTTGTAGCCAATTAATAGCATTACACCCAAAACTACTTCAAGAATGACCAAAAACAAGGCAAATGCCAATGTATAAGGCACAAAAAACGGCATATTGAAAACCGGCTCACTAAAATATTCATCTAGTTTGTATGAGAATCCCAGAGGATCATTGAGTTTGATCAATCCCGAAATAATGAATAAAATCCCCACGAATAGTCTGGAGAATTGGGTGGTAAATGTTTTCATAATAGTTTTTATAAATTCCAAAAAACAAAAATCAAATAACAAATAAATTCTAAATATTAATTTTTTAAATTTTCAAAACTTAAAAAAAAGTAAATAAAATTTTAGGTTTAGGATGACTTTTCTAATATGGCTGAAAATATTTTTTTTAGTTCGTCTGATTCTTGTATTAATATATTTATTTCTGTTTCAAATTCTAAATTGGTAGCTCTCATTATTTTTAACCAATAACTGCTTTCTTTTGCTTCTTTTCTGCAAATTTTAATTCTAAAACAAAAATCTTTTTTACTCAAAGCTTCATTTGCTTCAATATAATTTGCACCTACAGATCCAGATGATCTAACATATTGTTTAGCATCTTCAATATTAGAAATGTTTCGTGGTAATTTTTTTAAAAATAATCTTGAATCTATTGCGAATTTCAAAATTCGTTCTTCTAAATCGTATTTTTTTGGCTCCATCAGATTTTGAATTATGAAATTTTTTCGATTTTGAATTTATTTGTTATTTGATTTTTGCTATTTATTATTTAACATTTTTTCATTAATATCAAGGCAAAAACCGAATAATTTATCATATCCTGATAATTGGCATCGATTCCTTCTGAAACCAAGGTTTTTCCTTTATTGTCTTCAATTTGTTTCACTCGCAGTAGTTTTTGTAAAATCAAATCGGTCAAAGAACTTACTCGCATTTCGCGCCAAGCTTCACCATAATCATGATTTTTGGCTTCCATCAAATCTTTGGTCAATTTTACTTTGGCATCGTATAATTCAGTAGCTTCTTCTACATTCAAATCGGGCTGATCGACAATTCCAAGTTCCAATTGAATCAAAGCCATAATCGAATAATTAATGATTCCGATGAATTCTCCGGTTTCATCTTCGTCTATTTTTCGAACTTCGTTTTCCTGTAAACTTCTTATTCTTTGTGCTTTGATAAATATTTGGTCTGTTAGCGAAGGCAATCTTAAAATGCGCCAAGCGCTACCATAATCTTTCATTTTATTGATAAATAGCGAGCGACAAATTGCAATTACGCTATCGTATTGTTGTGAAGTAATGTTCATTTATTGGTGTATATTTGTCACAAAAATAAGGATAATTATTTTGTTTTAAGTATGATGATTAACGAAATTTATTTAAGATGACAATAAACTGCAAAGGACAACTTATCGATTTGACAACTCCCAAAGTAATGGGGATTTTGAATGTGACTCCCAATTCATTTTATGATGGCGGAATGTATAAAAGTAGCAGTGAAATGCTGACTAAAGTGGGTAAAATGCTCAATGAAGGAGCGACATTTATTGATGTTGGTGCGTATTCCAGCAAGCCCAGCGCTGAATATGTTTCGGAAGAAGAAGAACTACAAAGAATCGTTCCCATTATCAATTTGATTTTAGAATATTATCCAGAAACTTTACTTTCTGTTGATACTTTTAGAAGCGAAGTTGCTAAAGTTTGTATCGAAAACGGAGCGGCGATTATCAACGATATTTCTGCTGGAAATCTAGACGATGCAATGCTAGAAACCATAGCTAAATATGATGTTCCTTATATAATGATGCATATGCGTGGCACGCCAGAAACGATGCAAAAGATGACGAGTTATGAAGATATCGTCAAAGAAATACTTTTTTATTTTTCAGAAAAAGTGGCCAGAGCAAGAAGTTTCGGTATCAATGATTTGATTATTGATCCAGGATTTGGTTTTGCCAAAACCTTAGACCAGAATTACGAAGTTTTGCAAAAAATGGAACTGTTCGAAATCTTGGAATTGCCTTTATTGGTGGGATTTTCGAGAAAATCAATGATTTATAAAACCTTGCAATCTTCTGCGGATGAAGCTTTAAACGGGACCACCGTTTTAAATACTGTTGCGTTGACCAAAGGAGCTAAAATCCTTCGGGTTCACGACGTCAAAGAAGCGATGGAATGTGTTGCCTTATTCAATAAAATCAACAATCAGTAATGAAACATTTTAGTTTTGTAATCCTTTTTGTGTTGTTATCCTGCGGAAATAAAGAAGATATTTTGTTGCCAAAATCGAATGTGACCATTGTTTCAGATGTGGTAGATCATTCGCCAATTTATATTTTTTTTAGAACAAAGGGAAAAGATACTTTAGCAGAAGTAAACCGAAAAAACTCTATTATTTCGACCAATTGGATTCTGAATATCGACAAGCGATTACCTTTGCGATTGGTCATTCCTGAAGTGATGAAATTACAGGCGAAAAAGCGAAGTGATTCTGCTCACAAAAACGAAGCTGCTCAAAATTATTATTCATATGCGGATAGTATTGGTAAGAATATGGCGTTTCTGCCATTTACGAAAGTGGTTTATAGAATGGAGAAGCCAAATTTTAGTGTGATGGTTTACTTTAATAAATACAATGAAATTTATGTGTTTGATTGGTTTTCAATGGGGGGTGTTTTAGTGAAAAAAGAAAATTTACAAGGTTATTTGAATGGCTTACCAAGCGACAAGCCTAATAAATTCCAATTCTGCTTTTCTAAAAATTTATCTTACGGAAATTACATTCAGGATAAAATATTCATTCAAAGTTTAAAATTTCCTATTCCTGATTTGAATTTGACTAATGAAGAGTTCATCTTTTAATTCTGAAAATTGAAATTTCTTTGGAGATTCCTACGGAATGACAAAATTGTAAAAATTAGTTTTTATTTTTAAAATCTGCTCCCGAAGTCTTGGGAATGAAATTACTGATGATGATAGGGTTCATTCTTTAAAATAGTGAATCCGCGATACAATTGTTCAATAAAAAATAAACGCACCATTTGATGGGAGAATGTCATTAGCGAAAGCGATATTTTGCCTTGTGCTTTGCTATAAACTGTTTCCGAAAAACCATAAGGACCACCAATTACAAATACCAACGTCTTTACACCCGAATTCATTTTCTTCTGCAATTCCTCTGAAAATCCAACACTCGAAAAGGTTTTTCCGTTTTCGTCCAATAAAATAAGTTGGTCGGTTGGTGTTATTTTAGCCAAAATCAGTTCGCCTTCTTTCTCTTTTTGTTGACTTTCCGACAAGTTTTTTACATTCTTGATATCTGGAATAATCTCTAAATCGAACTTGATATAAAACGACAAACGTTTTTGATACTCGTCAATCAAGGATTGCAAATTTTTATTATCGGTTTTGCCAATGGCGATGAGTTTGATGTTCATGGAAATGAATTAACTGTCCAAAAATGAATCGGTATTATTTTTTTTCTTGAATAGTTTTAAAAGCAGCATTAGTCCAGCAACAGCTTCGAAAGTCATTCCAATAATTAGAAAAAAAGTGGTCCAATCTTTGGGTTGGTTCGTAATTTTGTAGAAAGCACCAATAATTGTGAGCACTGCTCCAATAAGGAATAAGACGAGAATTTGTGCGTTTTTCATTGAGTTAAATTTGGTACAAAGATATAGTAAAGAGCTAAAATATTCTTAAACTATCTTTTGTGTTTTTACGTAATTCACATTTCGGGCTGCTAAATAATTTAAAATATAATTAAAACAAATTTCGTCTTTTCCTATTAATTCAGGAGGGAAAATGCCTTTTTCGGTAAATAATCCTTCTAAAAACAGATTGGCTACAGCCGTTGCCGTATATCCTGTAGTTCTCGCCATCGATGAAGTTTGGGTTTCGGGACAATATTCGTCATATAAATTATAGATTATTTCAACGGTTTGTCCTTTTAGATTTTTGGCTTTCAAAGTGACGCGCATTACAGTTAATTCCTCTTCAGTTTCTTCTAATTTCCATTCGTTGAAAAGAATTTTGCTGGTAAAATCCAGTGGCGTAATTTCGGTTCCGTTTACCAATATTTTATTTTCACTAAAGAATCCGCTGTCTTTTAGCACTTTTATATATTCAACGTGGCCAGGATATCGCAATGTTTTTTCTTTCATGTTTTTGATGTGTGGCATTGTGAATAATATCGATCGCAAGCCATCAGAATTGAAAGATTCCAAGGTTCCGACTTTGTCAAATTCTACTAATTCACAATCTGTCAATGCTTCGCGAACAATGATGTTTCCGTTTTCGACATAACGCGCAGGTCGAGTATATTCTTCGATGACATCAATTGGTGAAAAAGGGGCTTTATAATTGAAAGGCCATTTTTTGACTTTTGGCAAACCACCCACTAAGGTTTCAAAATCGGTCAGTTTAAGTTTTTCGTTATAATAGCCTAAGATAATATTGTGCATTCCGGGTGCAACTCCACAATCGACAATAGCTGTGACACCATTTGCTTTTGCTAAAGCATCTAACTCGAGGGCATTTTCTGGAAAAAAAGAAATGTCAACAACATTTTTACGAGCTTCAATTACGGTTTTTATGGTTTGGAAGCCGAGAAATCCAGGAACTGCACAAACTACAAAATCAAAGGCTTGAAGAATAGATTGTAGTTTTACAGTATCACAAACATCTACTTGTACAATATTGATGTTTTGGTGCTTTTGTTTTATGTGTTCTAATCTTTGAATACTCAAATCAGCTAAGCTTACTGCATATTTTTTCGATAAATCGGCAGCCATTGCACTACCAACCATTCCTGCTCCTAAAACTAGTATTTGGGTCATACTTTTTATTTAAAAATAATTAAAGCTAAGATACTATTTCATGTTAATAAAAATAGAGTTGCACGAAGTATTTTTATACAAAAAAGACCTATGAATTTTTAATTTTCATAGGTCTTTCTAAATAAAAAGGTGAAGATTCAAACTATATTCGAATATGTATTATCCTGGAAATTCTCCTCCGCCTTCTTCATTTCTAGGTTGTTGATTTTTTTCTCTTTCTCCTTTTGGTTTGTTAAAACGGTAAGTGAATGATAAATTGAATTGACGTTTACGGTATTGCATTTCGCCATAAGATGTTTGATTTTCAAGATAGGTATACGATCTCATCTTTCTGGTATTGAAAATATCACTTATATTGAAGGCGATGGTTGCTTTGTCTTTTAGAACATCTTTACTTAAAGCAGTATTCATACTAAATTGATCTAAGTATTTACCTTGTGCTGTTTTTTGTTGTCCATTATAAGTGCCATTCAACTGCCAGTCAATTTTGTAGGGTAAAGTTAGTTTTGAACTAATTCTTGTATACCAGCTACTTGCTTGATTGTCTAGATTTTGAATAATTAGATTGCCTTTTGTATCTGTATAGCTGTGTTCCCCTGTAGTTTTTACATTGTAAAAATTGAAATTACTATTTAGTCGCCAAATTTTAAATGGAGAATAATTTAAAGTAAACTCAAAACCATATTTTTGTTCTTTACCTAAGTTTATAGGAGAGCTTCTAATAACTGGAATTCCAACAATTACCTCACCAGGTTTAGGAGTTACCACTTTGCCATCAGAAGTAACAATGTCACCAGTAGGAGAACGTACAAAACTGAAAACATCTTTGGTGTCTTCAAAATAGGCCGAGGTATTAAATGTTATTTTGTCCCAACGTTTGATGAATCCAAAATCGAATTTATTAGTTAGTGATGGATCTAAGTCTGGATTTCCTTGAAAAATATTAACGTTACTAGCATAATTTACTGCAGGGTTCATAAAACGACCTCTTGGTCTTGATAATCGTTTGCTGTAGCTTGTAGTAATATTGCTTTGATCTGAAATTTCATAACTAACAAAGGCACTTGGGAAAAAGTTGTTGTACTTTTTAGTATTAAAATCTTTAGGGTCTTCTAATAAATTTACTTCGATATTGGTGTCTTCCCAACGCAAGCCAAATAAGTAAGAGAATTTATTTTTTTTGAAACCATATTGGGTATAAAGTGCGTTGATATTTTCTATAAATTCTAGGGTATTCGATAAATTATTAATTTTAACACCTAGTTCATCGAGAACGTAATATTCGTTATTTAAATTACCAAAATTTCCTTTATATCCAGCTTCAAATTGACTTCCTTCACCTAGAGGCAGTACATAATCCGCTTGTAATTGAGCTTGTTTTTGAACTTGATTATTTAAGGTGTTATTAAAATTGTTAGAACCCGTAATAAGACTGTTTTCATCATCAGTGTTTCTTGAAATGGATCCATCGACTGTAAGTTTATGCCCTTTGTCGTTAAAGTTCTTGATTAAGTTTGAAGTGAATTCAACATTATCACTGCTAGATTTTCCATTACCCAAACGATATGTTGAGCCGGTGAAATTATAAGCAGCATCAAAATTATTATAATTGATTAAATCATTATTTTCACCAGTATTCTTTTGGAAATTAATGGCATTCGTCCAAAAAGTATTGGGAGCAACCGTCCATTCAATGCCCGCTCTTCCATTGAAACCATCTCTGGTTCTCTCTGTGTCTCGGTCTTCGTCTAAAAAGTTCTTGATTGAACCATCATCATTAAAATATTGAGAATTCGTTTTACCACCACCTTCATTTGTTCTATGGTTGTAGCCTAGAGTTGTAAAGTAATTTAATTTTTCTGTTTTATAATTCAAATTAGCTGTCAATCCATAAGTTTCGGGAATACCTGCTGAAGCAATAAATGTACCATTGAAACCTTGATTTTTTCCTTTTTTAAGAATGATGTTGATTAATCCTGAACCACCTTCAGCATCATAGCGTGCTGATGGATTTGTAATAACTTCCACTTTATCTATAGCGTCGGCAGGAAGCTGTTTCAAAGCTTCGGCAATATTTACGGCATAGGATGGTCTTCCATCAATTAATATACGAATATTATCGCTTCCACGTAGGCTTACATTTCCTTCAGCATCAACAGAAACTGAAGGTACATTGTCTAGAACATCACTTACCGTTCCACCTTTTACCATCATATCCTGACCTACATTGTACACTTTTTTGTCCAGTTTGATTTCTACTGAAGATTTTTCGGCACGAACAACCACTTCGTTCAGCTGCGTTGCATCTTCTTCGAGTGCTATTTGACCTAAATTAGTCTTTTCAAGAAGTTTGCGATCTTTAAAAATTAGGGGTTTGAATGATATAAATTCTATTTTTATATCATAAGTGCCTGGAATAATATCAATATTAAATTCTCCTTTTGGATTGGTAATTCCTCCAGCAATAGATTTGGTAGAAGCCCCATTGGTGAATGTGATTGTAGCGTATTCGAGTGGCTGTTTGCTCACTTTCTCGATGATCTTTCCTGTGATTTTTATTTTTGCAATTGGAGGTTTTTGTTGTGAATAATGATTTATGGAAGTCAATAGCAATAATAAAATGCTTATAAATTTAAGATTTTTCATCAAAAAGGTGTTTTTTTTAAATTAGAATGCAAAAGTAGTTTTTGGTTTAAGGAACAAATCATAAAGGTTTGTTAATGTTTAATGCTACTATAAAATACTTGCTGCATTTTCTAATGGTCTAGCAATTACAGCATTTTTTCCGTTGATTACAATGGGTCTTTCGATTAGAATAGGATTCTTAATCATGGCTTGAATGATTTCATCATCCGACATTGTTTTGTTTTTATAGTTTTCTACCCAAATTTTCTCTTTTTTGCGTACTAATTCAATAGGTTTTATGTCTAATTTTTCGATGACTGACTTCAATTCATCAAAGCTAGGAACATCTTCTAAGTATTTAATTACTTCATATTCTTTTCCAGAATCTTCAAAAAAAGCGAGACATTCTCTGGATTTTGTGCAACGGGAATTATGATAAATTTGAATCATAAAAAATGTTTTTTATTTTTTTGCAAAGTAAAGCATAATAACGGAAAATTAAGTTAATTTCGGTATTCCAATAGAAATGTTAAGGTGATTTTAATCCAATCCATTTAAAATATGTTTATCGAACAAGCTTATAAAGGAATAAATACTTGGTGGCGTGTTGCTATAACTACGCTTTGTACTGCCGGAATTTTTATAGGTAATTTTATTGCGTATTTTTTGATGTCAAAAGAAGAGATCGATGCAGTTTATAAATCGATGGGAGAAATTCCCAATAATTTGTCCCTTTTTATTAATTTATTGCCCTTTGTTTTCTTGCTGGGAATGTTGTTTTTACTAGTTCGAAAGGTTCATTATCGGGATATTCTTTCGCTAACTACCTCAAGAGCTAAATTGGATTATTCAAGGATTTTCTTTTCTTTTTTATTAGTAGTTTTAGCTACAGTTGTGGTGTTTGTTGTTTCTTATTTTGTCGATAATTCGAATATTATTTGGAATTTTAACCCTTTGAAATTTTCCATACTGTTTCTTATAAGTATGCTGTTGTTTCCTTTTCAAATTGGTCTCGAAGAATATTTATTCAGAGGGTATTTGATGCAACAAATTGGTATTATTGTGCGAAATAGATGGTTTCCATTGGTTTTTACTTCAGTTGTTTTTGGTTTGTTTCACAGTGCCAATCCCGAGGTGGCTAAAATGGGTTTTGGCGTAATGTTTTTTTATATCGGCACTGGTTTTTTATTGGGTATAATGACTCTAATGGATGAGAGTTTGGAGTTGGCTTTGGGATTTCATTTTGGTAATAATCTGATGGCGGCTTTATTAATAACTTCTGATTATTCAGCTATTCAGACCGATGCTATTTTTAGATATTCTGGAGTTGAGAATCCAGCTGATGTATTAAATGAAATGATAGTTTCAATTGTAATTGTGTATCCGATAATCTTAATTATATTTGCAAAAAGATATCATTGGAAGAATTGGAAAGCAAAACTTTTTGGTAAAATCCAGCCTATCATTTTACAAACTACAAATACAACACAAGACAATGCATCAAATAACCTATAAAAATATTCACAACCGTTTTAAATTGAATGGTATTCACATTTCTAGAGAAGAAATGTTTTATGTGGCTTATTGTTTTATTAAAGAAGGAAAGCCTTTTGAACAACATATTGGGACTTTCTTGTTGGATTGGTTTGATGAGAAATCCTATATCGAATTAAGTACATCGGGAACTACTGGAGTTCCAAAAATTATTCGAATTGAAAAACAAGCTATGCTTGATTCAGCATTGGCAACAGGCGATTTCTTTGGTTTAGAACCGGGAGATACCATGTTGCATTGTTTGCCTACCAATTTTGTTGCTGGAAAAATGATGTGGGTTCGTTCTTTCATTTTGGGACTCGACATGAAATTTGTTGAACCTAATTCAAATCCATTAGATAAAATTGATGAAGATTTTGATTTTTGTGCAATGGTACCTCTTCAGGCAAAAAACTCATTAAAAAAATTAAAGCAAAAAAGGATTAAGAAATTAATTATTGGAGGCGTAAGAATTCATAAGGCTTTGGAAGAAGAATTGGTAAAATTGCCAATAGCTGTTTATGAAACTTATGGTATGACCGAAACCATTACACATATCGCTGCAAAGAAAGTGGGTGCTGTTGCATTTACAACTTTGCCAAGTGTAACCGTTTGCGAGGATGATAGGCATTGTTTAGTGGTAAAAGCAAAAAAATTGAACAAAAATGCCATAGTTACGAATGATGTTGTAAAGTTGATTTCTGAAACTCAATTTATTTGGGAAGGTAGATATGACAATATTATTAATAGCGGTGGAATAAAATTAATGCCAGAACAAATTGAAGAGAAGCTTTCGAAATTAATACCAAGACGATATTTTGTCTTCGGAAAAGCAGATGTTGATTTAGGGGAAAAAGCTGTACTCTATGTTGAAGGAACGCCAATAGTTATCGAAGAATCTGTTTTCAATGTTTTAAATAAATTCGAGATACCCAAGGAAATTATATTTATTCCTAAGTTTAAAGAAACGGCAACAGGTAAAATTATGAGAAGCGAGAGCGTTTTGTCTTTATAAAATAGATTGAAATTTAATAGAAAGAGAGGGCTGATGTCCTCTCTTTCTATTTTTGTATTATTCTTGCATTTTGAAATAGTAATCGGCAGAATGTTTTCCGCTGCCGTAAATAATAAATGCAATGCAGAATCCAAGGGTTATGAGAGAAAACAATAAGTTTTGAGTATGCATTTGCCCCATAAAATTAATGATAACAGCACCAATCAATATAGGTAATTGCACAATTATTGCCCATCTTGTAAGTAAACCAAAGAAAATTAAAATACCCCCTAAAATGTGGGCTGAAGCCACATAATGTAATAAAATCATTCCGCCACCAATACGGTCAATGGGTGACAATAAATCGGCTAAGTAATGGGTATTGGTAATAAAAGAGATTCCTTTTAAAAACAAAATAACCCCAAGTGCCATTCGAACCAAATCTACTGAGAAATAAGTGTGCGCATTGGCCCATTTATTCAAATGTTTTACATTGTTCATAGTAATTAAGTTTAAAATGTCGTACTAAGTTACTGATTTTAAACTAATAAAGCAATAAAAACATCTGAATTATCAGGATTGCATTTAAACCTGAATCACTCCCAAATTAAATTTCTTTTCGATAGGAGCATGGTTGGCAGCTTCAATTCCCATCGAAATCCAAGTTCGGGTTTCCAAAGGGTCAATGATGGCATCGGTCCAAAGTCTTGAAGCAGCATAATATGGAGAAGTTTGGGCATCATAGCGCTGTTTTATGATATCGAATAATTCTTTTTCCTTAGCTTCATCCACGATTTCTCCTTTGGCTTTGAGCGAAGAAGCTTCTATTTGCGCCAATACTTTTGCGGCTTGGGTTCCACCCATAACGGCTAGTTCAGCGCTTGGCCAAGCCACAATTAATCTTGGGTCGTATGCTTTTCCGCACATGGCATAGTTGCCCGCACCATAGGAATTTCCTACTATTACAGTAAATTTTGGCACTACTGAATTAGAAACCGCATTCACCATTTTGGCACCATCTTTTATAATTCCACCATGTTCCGATTTGGAACCTACCATAAATCCGGTAACGTCTTGCAAGAAAACCAATGGTATTTTCTTTTGGTTGCAATTGGCTATAAATCGAGTGGCTTTGTCTGCAGAATCAGAATAAATAACACCTCCAAACTGCATTTCACCCGTTTTACTTTTCAGAACTTTCCGTTGATTGGCTACAATTCCTACCGCCCAACCATCTATTCTTGCATAGCCAGTGATAATAGTTTGTCCGTAACCCTCTTTATAAGCTTCAAACTCTGAATTATCGACCAATCGGCTGATGATTTCCATCATATCGTATTGTTCATTTCGAGCTTTTGGCAAAATACCGAAGATCTCTTTTTCGTTCAGAGTAGGTTTTTCGGACTTCAAGCGGTTAAATCCAGCCTTGTCATAATCACCAATCTTGTCAACAATATTTTTTATTTTATCTAAAGCGTCTTTATCATCTTTGGCTTTATAATCCGTAACTCCCGAAATTTCGCAATGTGTTGTTGCTCCACCTAGGGTTTCATTGTCGATATTTTCGCCAATAGCAGCTTTGACTAAATAACTTCCTGCCAAGAAAATACTTCCTGTTTTATCGACAATCAAAGCTTCGTCACTCATTATCGGAAGGTAAGCACCGCCGGCAACACAGCTTCCCATAACTGCTGAAATTTGGGTAATTCCCATACTGCTCATCAAAGCATTATTTCTAAATATTCGTCCAAAGTGCTCTTTATCAGGAAAAATTTCGTCTTGCAAAGGCAAAAATACACCAGCAGAATCGACCAAATATATAATTGGAATTCTATTTTCCATCGCGATTTCTTGCGCTCTTAGATTTTTCTTTGCTGTAATTGGGAACCAAGCTCCTGCTTTTACTGTAGCATCATTGGCAACCACTATACATTGTTTCCCTTTGATGTACCCCATTTTTACAACCACACCGCCCGAAGGACATCCGCCATACTCTTTGTACATTCCTTCACCAACAAAAGCTCCGATTTCAATACTTTTTCCTTTGTCAAGTAAATAATCGATGCGTTCTCGAGCCGTCATCTTCCCTTCGGAATGTAATTTTTCGATTCGTTTTTCGCCGCCACCTAGTTTGATTTTGGCAAATTTGTGTTTTAGTTCTGACAGAAGGAGTTTATTGTGGTCTTCGTTTTTGTTGAAGGTTAAATCCATTTTTAGGTTGGGTTTAGAAAGTACTGGGCTAAATTACAAAAAAACCATTGAAATCTTAGGGTAATTTGCATTTGAAATTGTGCTTTTTATCTAATTTGAATGGGGTCAATTTGTGAAAATAATTGATATTCAAATGGATATAAAGATGAAATAAAATGTTCTTTATTTTTTTTGATAAGCCATTTTAAAAAAATAAATTTGCAGCACTCGGGATGTAGCGCAGCCAGGTAGCGTACTAGCATGGGGTGCTAGGGGTCGCTGGTTCGAATCCAGTCATCCCGACTTTTTTTATTTTGATTTCCCTTCGTTTACTAATCTTTTTAAAATAGCCCATTGTTTCAAGGCATCACGTGCTTCAACTGCAGGATAACCCAGCATCGTTTTTCCAGCTGGGATATCGCCTGTAACGCCGGATCCAGCTCCAACAATGGCACCGTCTCCAATAGTTGTGTGGTCTTTTATAGAGGCGCTTCCGCCAATGATAACACCGTTGCCTAAGGTTACTGAACCAGCCAAGCCAGAATTTCCTGCCATAATGCAGAATTTCCCTAATTTACTGTTATGACCTATTTGGACTAAATTATCAATTTTGCAACCATCACCCAAAATTGTTGAACTGAATTTTCCTCTATCAACACAAGAATTGGCACCAATTTCTACGTTGTTTCCAATGATTACATTACCAATTTGCGGAATTTTGACTAAGCCTCTAACCGGGTCGGGAAGAAAACCAAAACCGTCTGCACCGATAGTAGCATTGGGATGAATAATACAATCGTTTCCTACGTGACAACGTTCCCTAATGACAGCTCCCGACCAAATGATAGTGTTTTTTCCAATGGTACATTCATCAAGAATAGTGACATTTGGATAAATGGTGACATTTTCTCCAATTACAACTTTGGAACCAATATAACTACCTGCTCCAATTCGGCTTCCGCTTCCAATAATTACATTTTGTTCGACAACTGCAGTGGGATGAATATCAATGCTAAAAAGGGGAGTAGTTGGAGCGAATAATGTCAGGATTTGAGACATTGCCAAATCGGCATTTTTGACTTTGATAAAAACTTTGTTTTCGCCAGGTTCAATCGAAATATCTTCGTTGACAACAGCGGCACACGCTTTGGATGTTTCCCAAAATTTTTCGTATTTTTTATGGCCAATAAAAGAAATTTCGGAAGCACTGGCAATATCTAATTGTTCTGGTGCCGTAATTTGCGTAGCGGTATCACCAACAATTATGCCTTTTAAAACTTCGTTTATTTCGTGGATGGAATAGGATAACATTGCGGTAGATTTGGGATATATTTACCAAATAAAATGATTTTACGAATGAAATCCTAATAAATAGCGTACAACAGGGATTTATTTGACTTTTAAATCATCATATAGTAAATTAACTATCTATTTATCTTACTTTTAATTTTTATTTGAAATCAAAATTAGCTTTGTTTGTACTTTAAAAAAAAATAAATCGTGGATTCAATGAAACATTCAACTCAACTATCGCTTCTTTTTTTTATGGTTTTTGTTTCTACTATCTTGCGTTCACAAACAAACGATTATGTAATTGAAAATGCCTTATTGATCGTAGCGAAAAACAAAAATCAAATTGAAAATGTGAATCAATTGCTAGTTGTTTATAATGAAAAAGTAGAAAGTTTCAGTGCTGTTCTGGTGGCTTTGGAAAAAAAAGGGAATCATTGGGTTGTAAAACAAAGTCCTATTGAAGCGGGAATTGGTAAAAATGGTTTTGCTTTACCCAGTCAAAAAGCAGAAGGCGATGGCAAATCTCCAACAGGTATTTTCAAGCTAGGAAAATTATTTTCCTATGAAAAGCAACTCCACACTTTGTTAGAAAATCAGCAAACCACTAAAGAAGATAAATGGATTGATGATGTGAATTCTCCAGATTACAATATGCACATCAGAGGTGCTACTGAGGCAAAATCCTATGAAAATTTATTGCTAAGCAATGATGCTTACAAGTTTTGCACCGTGATAGAATACAATACAAATCCAGTTGTTAAGGGAAAAGGGAGTGCCATCTTTTTTCATTTGGCTTTGAAACCAGCCTCTTACACAGCGGGTTGTGTTGCTATTAAAGAGGAATATATGAAGATGATTGTAAATTGGCTTGACCCAAAACAAAACCCAACCATTATTATGGGGAATTTGGCCGTTTTAAAAGCGGGTTTGTAAACCGAAAAAAAAGACCTGACGGGTTTTTAAACCCGTCAGGTCTGAATTGCTCCAACAAGACTGTAATTTATTTATACAATTTCTTGTAATATTCATCAACCATTCTTCCTGATTCAAAAAATGGAGAAACTTGGCTCATACTAGTTTCTACCATATCCCACCATTTTTTTGGAGTATCATAATATAATGGTAGTACTTCGTTTTCAAGCATTTCGTATAGATTTTCTAAATCTAAATCGTCTTGTTCATGAGTTGGTAAAGTGTGGTCTACGATAGGTAAAACAAATGAATTTTGAGTTTTGTTCAAATCTTTAAATTCCCGAACCCAACCGTCGTTTGTCGAAAAATTCACCGCGCCATTCATAGCAGCAGTCATTCCTGAAGTTCCAGACGCTTCTCGGGTGACTCTTGGGTTATTCAACCAGACATCGGCGCCTTTTTTTAATTGACGCGATAGTTTCAATTCATGACCTGCAAGAACAGCCATGTTTTTGATGTTTTTACTAATGTGTGTCAAATTATCGAAGTTATGAATAGCACCATAATCAGCAGGATAAGGTTTTCCAGCAAAAATAATTTGTACCGGCCTGTCGCTATTTTCTAATAATTTTATGAAACGATTATAATCTCTTGTAATTAAATGTGGACGTTTGTAATCTGCAAATCGTCTAGCCCAAACAATAGTTATGATATTTGGGTCGAATAATTTTCCAGTTTGATCCGCAACAATTTCAAATAGTTTTGTTTTTAATCTTGTTTTTCTTTTGATCAACGCTTCTCTGTCTTTGTTTTGAAAAGCTTCTTCTAGCCAAGCATCTACCCAATAATTTTTGTTTTGAGCATTTGTAATATGTATAATCGGGCAAATTCCCGGATAATCTTTCCACATATCTCTAGAGACTTCCCCGTGTAATTTTGAAACTCCGTTGGCAATATGACTCAATCGAAGTCCAACCAAAGTATGATTGAAAGTGTCATCGTAAATTTCCGTTATTTCTCTCACTTTTTCTAATGGAATACCGTCAAAGAAACTCAAAGAGTTCAACAAGTGAATATTGTGCTTTTCGTTTCCAGCTTCTTCAGGAGTATGCGTAGTGAATACCATTTTTTTTCGGATGGTTTCAACACTGTTGAATTTATTGTACAAATGGAAAACACAAGAAAGGGCATGTGCTTCATTTAAGTGGTAAACATCTGGTTCGTAGTCTAATGCGTCAAGTAATTTAGCGCCACCAAGACCTAAAACCATAGTTTGCGCAATTTTGGCGATTGGGTCCGAATCATACAATCTGAAAGTGGTTGATTTTGCCAAATAATCATTTTCAGGCAAATCAGTCGAAAGGAAAAACATCGGGACAGTGCCAAATGTCTTTGGATTCAGGTAATAAGCAGTTACCCAAACGTCGGCATTATTGATTTTGATGGTGAATTTTATATTGGTTTCTTCCAAGAAATGGTATATTTTTTCTTGAAATTGAACCCCCATCGAAAGGTCTTCTTTTTTGAATTGGTCGTAATATCCTTTTTTCCATAAAACTCCAATTCCTATAACATTTTGTTTTAAGTCATAGGCACTTCTCATATGCGAACCAGCCAAAAAACCCAAACCACCAGAATAAATTTTCAAAGATTGGTCAATGGCAAATTCCATTGAAAAGTATACAGCGGATTTCTTGTATTTTGGATTAAATGCGTAAGGATGTCTATATTTTTCGGGTAGTATCTTGCTCATTTTAATTGTATTTATATGTTAATTATTGAAGCAAACTTACTATAATTATATAAATGGAGAGCAATATAAAGTGTGAAATCTTTACAAATAAACAATAACTTTTAAACAAATTCAACTACTACGTTATAGTAGAGAAGGGTTTTCTGACACAAGTTTTTTTTATCGATTTTATGTTTCTTGTTTGCAGAAGTTCAATTTTTAAATATGAAATTTAAGCATTGAAACTAGTTTATTCCCATAAATTATTCGTAAATTTACGAATAAGTAAAAATGGCTATGGTGTCTGATAAAAAATCAATTTATTTTACTAAGGAACAGGAACAAACCGCACGATTTGCAAAAGCAATGGGGCATCCTGTCAGGATTGCTATTTTGCAATTGTTAAACTCCCAAACTTGTTGCTATCACGGCGATATGGCCGAAGAACTTCCCATCGCAAAATCTACTTTGTCCCAACATTTGAATGAACTGAAAGATGCGGGATTAATTCAGGGAGATATTACGCCGCCAACTGTGAAGTATTGCATCAATAGAGAAAATTGGAATTTGGCTAAAATGCTTTTAAACGAAGTATTGAAATAATTATTAAATGCTATTTTGCATTTTAGGAATAGAAATTAAAATATAAAAAAAATGAAACAGATTAAAGTTTTAGGAACGGGTTGCCCAAAGTGTAAAACAACCTACAATAATGTTTTAGAAGCCTTGAAACAACTTGGGATGGAAGCTAATGTCACCAAAATTGAAGATATCGAAGAAATGATGAAATACAATGTTTTGACAACTCCGGTTTTGATGATTGATGATGAGATGAAGATAAAAGGAAGAATTGCCCAAATAGATGAAATTAAAGACTTATTGAAAAATTAAAGTATGGATAATCAAACATTAGTACAAGAAATTTGCCCAACTACAACTCAACAATGGATAAAAAACGGAGCAATATTAGTCGATGTTCGTGAAATGGACGAAGTAGACCAATTAGCTTATGATGTGCCAAATATTATTAACCTTCCTTTGAGTGTTTTTGAAGAATATTTTGCAGAATTGCCTAAAGATAAAGAATTGGTGATGGTTTGTAAAAGTGGAGGAAGAAGTTTGAGAGCCGCAGGATTTCTGGTAAATCACGGTTATGATAAAGTGGTAAATATGAAGCATGGAATGATTCGTTGGGCGCAAAAAGGGTTTCCAACGATAGGTGATACTTCAGTTATTTTAGAAAACGCACAAGACGGTGGTTGCTGCGATTCAACGGCTTCTTCTGAAAAACAATCGTGTTGTGATAATAGTTCTAAAAACGACGGAAGCAAATGTTGTTAATCTAAATTAGATTATTATGTTCGACTGGCTGCAATATTTTGCTGATTGGCTGATTTATTCGGTTTTTGCAATTGAGCAACATACAAAATTAGGTGATACACTTAATTTCTTTGTATTTGATACTTTGAAAATAGCGTTGTTGCTTTTTGTAATAACGACCGTAATGGGAATTGTAAACTCCTATTTTCCAGTCGAAAAAGTGCGTAATTTTTTGAGCCGAAAAAAACTCTATGGGTTAGAATATTTATTTGCATCCACCTTCGGAGTTATTACGCCATTTTGTTCTTGTTCGTCAGTTCCATTATTCATTGGATTTGTGAAAGGCGGAATTCCACTTGGAATCACTTTTACATATCTCATCACGGCGCCATTGGTTAATGAAGTGGCAATTGCCATTTTTGCTGGAGCATTTGGATTTAAAATAACTGCCATATATGTAGCATCGGGGATAGTTTTGGGAATTATTGGAGGTTTTATTCTAGGAAAATTTAAATTAGAAAAACAACTTTCTCCTTGGGTACAAAACATTATTGCCAACGCGCAAACTGAGGAAGAATTAGAAGATGAAAAACAATCACTCTCTCAACGTTTTCCTGCTATTTTAAAAGAAGCTTTTGATATTGTAAAAGGGGTCTCACCTTACATCATAGTTGGTATTGCAATTGGTGGGTTGATGCACGGATTTTTACCAACTGGATTTTTTGAACAGTACATTAATAAAGGACAATGGTTTGCTGTTCCGTTAGCTGTAATTATAGGCGTGCCAATGTATAGCAATGCGGCAGGAGTTATTCCTGTTGTTCAGGTTTTGGTTGCCAAAGGTGTTCCGCTTGGAACTGCCATTGCATTTATGATGGGCGTTATTGGTTTATCCTTGCCAGAAGCAATGCTTTTAAAGAAAGTAATGACCTGGAAATTAATTGCTATTTACTTTGGAACGATTGCTTTTTTTATGATTTTATCGGGTTACTTATTTAATATGATCTTATGAAAATGAAAACAAAAACACAACTTTTTCTTGAACTTTGGGCAGAAGCCCGAACAAGGTTTTCCAATCAACTTGCTTCTATTACAGAAGAGGATTTAAAAAAGAAATTATTGCCATCCCAGAACTCGGTTGGTTTTCTCATCAGGCATATTGGCGATGTAGAATTGCTTTTTGCCAAAAATGTATTTGGAGCAACTGATATAAAGGTTACTGCAAAAACAGTAATCGAAAAACGAGATACTGGCGAGTGGACCAATTTGGAAGAACTTAAAACCTATGTTGAATATTCTAAGGAAGCATTAAAATCAATTGTAGAAAATCAGACAGATCTTGACTGGGAAACCGAGATTACTACAAAGGAATTTGGCACAAAAACTAAAGCGGAAGCTTTTGGAAGAATAGTATCTCACACAACATATCACGCAGGTCAAATGGCAATCATCAATAAATATGGAACCAATTAATTTAATTGATAAAACAAAATGAAAAAAAGTATAATACTATCCGTTTTTGCAACATTTATGTTGCTATTCGTTTCTAATTTTGGAAACGCACAGACTAAAAAAACAACTGTTCCAAGCGCCAAAACTAATGTCGAAATCATACAATTTCACTCGGAACATCGGTGTATGACGTGCAATAAAATCGAAGAATTAACACGAGAAACGCTGAAAAGTTATCCCGCAATTCCATTTTCATTAGTAAATGTGGATGATAAAAAGAATGAAAAAATTACAACCCAATTCGAAGCTAGCGGAACTGCTTTATTTTTATACAATTCGAGCACCAAAAAGAAACAAGATTTAACCGATATGGCTTTTATGAATGCTGGTGATAAAGATAAATTTATACAAGAGCTGAAGAAAAAAATTGACGCTTTTAAATAATTATGGAGTGGTTAACTGAATTGGCACAAAACCGAGAAATTCCTTTGTTGTCGGCATTTGCATTGGGTTTATTGACGGCTATTGCACCTTGTCCTTTGGCAACAAACATTACGGCTACAGCATTTATTGCCAAAACCATAAACAACAAAAGGAAAGTTTTGTTGAGTGGATTCCTTTATACTTTCGGCAGAATGTTTTCTTATACTGCAATTGGTGCCATAATATATTTTGGTGCCAGTAAATTCCAAGTAGCGAAGATTTTTCAAGGCAGCGGTGAGAAGTTTATTGGGCCAATTATGATAATTATTGGCCTGATAATGTTGGATGTCATTAAGCTCAATTTTATAAAAGGCGGTAATTTAACCAATACGCTTTCTGATAAATTTAAAACCAAAGGCTTACTTGGTTCGTTTCTTTTAGGTGCCTTATTTGCCCTGGCATTTTGCCCATATAGCGGAGCATTATTTTTTGCAATGCTAATCCCAATGACACTTTCAGCCGATGGCGGATTGTTTTTACCCGTTTTATTTTCAATTGGAACAGGATTGCCAGTTATCTTTTTTGCTTTTGTTATCGCTTTCAGTATGGAAAAATTAGGAACCTATTTCAAAACCATAACCAAAGTGGAGAAAGTAATGCGCGTCCTGGCTGGATTGACTTTTGTAATAACAGGATTGTATTACATCAATATTTATTTGAAAATTATTGATTTATAAAAAAAATCCTGACAGGTTTTTAAAACCTGTCAGGATTAAGTTTGTTATTGAAAACTATTCCTCTTCCTTTTGTCCCATCATCATCAGGAATGCTTTTAGGAATTCATCTATTTCACCATTCATCACGCCATCAACATTGCTGGTTTCATAGCCAGTTCGAACGTCTTTGACTAATTTATAGGGCTGCATCACATAATTTCGTATTTGCGAACCCCATTCAATTTTCATCTTTCCGGCTTCAATATCAGAGCGTTGTGCTTGTTGCTTTTTCAATTCGATTTCATACAATTGCGATTTCAACATTTGCATTGCACGCTGTCTGTTGTCGTGTTGAGACCGTGTTTCAGAGCATTGTATTTGTATTCCGGAAGGTTTGTGATTCAACTGAACTTTGGTTTCTACTTTATTCACGTTTTGACCGCCAGCACCACTAGAACGCGCCGTTGTGATTTCAATATCAGCAGGGTTTATCTCAATTTCAATAGTGTCATCTACTAACGGATACACATAAACCGATGCGAATGAAGTATGACGTTTTGCATTACTGTCAAAAGGGGAAATTCGTACCAATCGATGCACACCGTTTTCTCCTTTGAGATAACCAAAAGCAAAATCACCTTCTATCTCAAGTGTAACGGTTTTTATTCCAGCTACATCGCCTTCCTGATAATTGAGTTCTCGAATTTTGTAGCCTGATTTTTCGGCCCACATCATATACATTCTCATTAACATTGAAGCCCAATCGCAACTTTCAGTTCCGCCAGCTCCAGCTGTAATTTGCAAAACAGCGCTCAAACTGTCACCTTCATCTGAAAGCATATTTTTTAATTCAATAGCTTCAATATGATGTTCAGTATGATAAAATTGTTCGTCCAATTCTTCGACCGAAAGTTCTCCTTCTTTGTAGAATTCGTAAGCCAATTGCAGCTCATCAGTCATCTCAACTGCTTTGTTGTAATCTTCAATCCATTTTTTTTTGGAACGAAGCGCTTTTACATAAGCTTCGGCTTCTTTGGCATTGTTCCAAAAATCTGGAGCCAAAGTTTTCTCTTCCTCGTTGGTAATTTCGATTAATTTGGCATCAACGTCAAAGATACCTCCTCAACGCACCAAGGCGCTCTACAATACCTTTTATTTGTTCGGTAGTTGTCATAAATTATACTAATTTTGTGGCACAAAAATAGAAAAAATATTGGTAGGGACAAGTCTTGGCTTGTCGCTAGCTTAAAATATAAAAATGCAATGCGAATAAATTTAGTCAGTGATACTGTAACCAAACCAACTCAGGAAATGTTGCGGGCGATGTTTCGTGCAGAAGTTGGAGACGATGTTTATAAACAAGACCCAACGGTAATCGAATTGGAAGCGAAAGTGGCCGAAATGTTTGGGATGGAAGCGGGACTTTTTTTTCCGTCAGGAACGATGGCTAATCAAACGGCAATAAAATTGCATACGCAGCCTGGAGAGCAATTAATTGCCGATAAATGGGCGCACGTTTATAATTACGAAGGAGGAGGCGCTTCTTTTAATAGTGGTGTTTCGTGCTGCTTATTAGACGGGAATCGCGGAATGATTACTGCCGAACAAGTGGCTGGTGCAATCAATGATCCCGAGTTTTATCATAGTCCGCTCACGAGTTTGGTTTGTGTCGAAAACACAACCAATAAAGGTGGAGGTGCTTGTTATGACTTTGAAGAATTCAAAAAAATTCGAAAAGTTTGCAATGACAATAATTTGAAATTTCACTTAGATGGAGCTAGAATTTGGAATGCTTTGGTTGCAACCAATGATGTTCCGCAGGAATACGGAAAAGTATTTGATACTATTTCGGTTTGTCTGTCCAAAGGTTTGGGTGCACCGATAGGATCTGTTTTACTTGCTGATAAAGCTACGATTCATAAGGCTTTGAGAGTTCGTAAAATCCTTGGTGGTGGAATGCGTCAAGTGGGATATTTGGCGGCAGCAGGAATTTTTGCATTGGATAATAATATAGATCGGTTGGCAGAAGACCATCGTCGCGCCAAGGAAATAGGAGAAGTATTAGAAAAAAGAAATTGGGTTGCCAAAGTAGAACCTATCGAGACGAATATCTTAATTTTTTCGTTGCATCCCCAAATCAGCGAGGCAGTTGTAATGGAAAAATTAAATCATAAAGGAATCGCAATAAGTTCTATGGGACATGGTAAATTGCGCATTGTCACGCATTTAGATTATCGAGAAGTTATGCATAGCTATGTTTTGGAAACGTTGGAAAAGTTATAATTGTAGCTTGATTATTTTTTTATTTCCTCGAGCATTGCAATGATTTTGTCCAACTTTTCGACATCTAATTTGTTGAGGATTAAGGTCAAAGCTTCAATTTCTTCTTTTGCTTCAATGTTGGTTTGGTAATCAGCTTGAGCTTGCATACGGTCTCTTTCACTTTGTCTATTTTGTGACATCATTATTATTGGCGCAGCATAAGCGGCTTGAGTCGAGAAAAGAAGATTGAGTAAAATAAACGGATATACATCCCAATGGTAGAAAAAACCAACAATATTTAGTCCCATCCAGAGAATTACCAAAACGGTTTGGATGATAATGAATCTCCAAGATCCCATACCTTTTGCTACTGAATCGGCTAAACGGCTGCCAAATCCTAATGTTTGTATGTGTTTTTCGTGCCAGTTGATTGATTGATTCATTTGGTATTTTATTTAAACATCTCGTCCATTCCCGGAATCATTGGCATATCGACTTTTGCTACAGCATCGAGTTCCGCTTGATTTACTTTGGCCGCTTTTTCGATGGCTTTGTTCAGCGTTACAATCAAATAATCTTCTAATTGTTCTTTGTCTTCCAATAAAGAATCGTCAATAGCTATCGATTTAAGTTTTCCGTTGGCGGTAAATGTTACTTTCAATTTTCCGTCATTGCTTTGTTCGTCAATTAAGACGGTATCTAAGCGCAGTTTTGTTTCTTCTATTTTTCGTTGGGTTTCTTTCAATTTACCCATCATTCCCATTAAATCCATTTTTTAAAATTTTAGTTTTATTCACCACAAAAGTACTATATTGCAAGGTGTTATTTATTAAAATTTTGATAAAATATAGATTCATTCTAAACTGACTTTGTGCTATTTTTGTAATACGTACTTCAAAAAAAAGAATATTAAAAGATGTCTAAAAAAATTCAACCACCGATTGCCAAAATAATTCCGAAACTAATGGAGAAATTTGGTGATGTGAGAATTGATAATTATTATTGGTTGAATGACAGAGAAAACCCTGAAGTCATTGATTATCTAAAGAAAGAGAATGCCTATTACAAAAAAATGACAGCTCATACCAAGGCTTTTCAAAAGGAATTGTTTGAGGAAATGAAGAGCAGAATAAAGGAAGACGACGAGTCGGTTCCGTATTTGTACAATGGTTATTACTACATCACCCGATTTGAAACTGGGAAAAATTATCCCATTTATTCCAGAAAAAAAGATAGCCTTTCGGCCAAAGAGGAAATTTTGTTTGATTGCAATAAAATGGCAAAGGGACAATCCTATTTTCAATTGGGCGGTTTGAGTATCAGTCCAGATAATAAATTGGCTGTTTTTAGTACGGATGTCATTGGTCGAAGAATTTATGATATTCAAGTGAAAGATTTAGAAACTGGTAAAATTCTATCGGATAAAATAGAAAAAGTTTCTGGAAATGCCGTTTGGGCTAATGATAACAAAACGATTTTTTATTCGAGTCAAGATGAAGTTACGTTGCGCTCTGATAAAATTTTCAAGCATAAATTGGGAACCAGTCAAAATGATGATGTTTTGGTTTATTTTGAAAAAGACGAAACATACAATGTTGAGGTAGCCAAATCCAAATCTAGAAAATATTTGGCGATTGAGTCCGGAAGCACAATGACAACCGAATATCAAATATTAGAAGCTGATAATCCCGATGGAAAATTTAGAGTTTTTCAGAAGCGAATTAGAGGTTTAGAGTACAGTATCAATCATTATGGAGACAGTTTTTACATTATGACTAATGCTGACAAAGCTACTAATTTTAAGTTGATGAAAACCTTGGAAACAGCTACTTCTAAAGAAAATTGGACTGAAGTTGTTCCGCATAGAGAAGATGTTTTATTGGAAGATATTGAGATTTTCAAAGACTTTTTAGTGGTAGAGGAGCGTTCGAATGGTTTGAATAAAATTAGAATTATGCCTTGGAGCGGAGAAGGGGAGTATTATTTGCCTTTCGAAAGTGAAACCTATACGGCCTACACTTCAACCAACGTTGATTTTAACACTGATATTTTACGGTATTCCTATCAATCAATGACAACGCCATCTTCGGTAATTGATTTCAATATGAAAACTAAAACTAAGGAAATCAAGAAAGAGCAACAAGTTTTGGGCGGGAAATTTGATAAAAATAATTATGCCGAAGAAAGAATTTGGGCAACAGCAAAAGATGGTACACAAGTTCCAATTTCAATGGTTTACCGAAAAGGATTAAAAAAAGATGGTAAGAGTCCGTTATTGCAGTATGCATATGGTTCCTATGGGCATTCGATGGACGCCACTTTTTCGACAACACGCTTGACATTGTTAGACAGGGGTTTTGTATTTGCCATCGCACACATTCGAGGTGGGGAAGATTTGGGACGGAAATGGTATGAAGATGGTAAACTATTGAAGAAGAAAAATACATTTACCGATTTTATAGATTGTTCTAAATTTTTAATCGAACAAAAATATACTTCGCCAGAACATTTGTATGCCGAAGGCGGTTCAGCAGGAGGATTATTGATGGGTGTAATTGTAAATTTAGCACCAGAATTATACCACGGAATCATTGCTCAAGTGCCTTTTGTTGATGTAATTACGACCATGTTGGATGAAAGTATACCTCTCACGACGGGAGAATATGACGAATGGGGAAATCCAAATGTTAAAAAATATTACACTTATATGGCTTCTTATTCGCCATATGATAATGTTAAAAAACAGAAATACCCAAATATGTATGTTTCTGCAGGACTGCACGATTCGCAAGTACAGTACTGGGAACCAGCTAAATGGGTTGCGAAATTGCGAAACATTAAAACAGATGATTCTGCTTTATATCTCGATACAAATATGGATGCTGGTCATGGAGGTGCTTCGGGAAGGTTTGAAGCCATTAAGGAATTGGCTAAAGAATATAGTTTTTTATTAGATTTAGAGAAAATTGAAAAGTAATTAGAATATTTTTGTTAAATTTGCAGGGATTTAAGGTTGAATAAAAAAGAGTCCTTGATTAACTATTTTTTTATGAAAGAAGAAATAAATGCTTATAATAATATTTTAGAATTAATAGGCAACACACCGCTCATTAAATTAAATAAAGTTACTGAAGATTTAAAAGGAAATTTTTACGCTAAAGTAGAAGCTTTTAATCCGGGTCATTCCACAAAAGATAGAATTGCTTTATTTATTATCGAAGAAGCAGAAAAAAGAGGAATCCTAACTCCTGGTGATACAATTATAGAAACTACATCAGGAAATACTGGTTTTAGTTTAGCAATGGTTAGTATTATAAAGGGTTACAATTGTATATTGGCTGTTACATCAAAATCTTCCAAAGATAAAATAGATATGTTACGTGCCTTAGGAGCAAAGGTTTATGTTTGCCCTGCCCACGTTTCTGCAGATGATGAACGTTCTTATTACAATGTTGCCAAACGTTTGCACGAAGAGACCAAAGGTTCTGTTTACATCAACCAATACTTCAATCAACTTAATGTTGATGCGCATTACAAATCTACTGGACCAGAAATTTGGGAACAAACCAATGGTAAAATCACGCATTTAATTGCTTGCAGTGGAACAGGAGGAACTATATCTGGGACGGCAAAGTACTTAAAAGAGAAAAATCCTAACATTAGAATTTTAGGAGTTGATGCTTTTGGTTCTGTTTTGAAAAAATACCACGAAACCAAAGAGTTTGATAACGATGAAATCTATCCATACCGTATTGAAGGTTTGGGAAAAAACCTGATTCCTTCAGCAACAGATTTTGATGTTATTGATAAATTTATGAAAGTAACCGACGAAGAAAGTGCTCATTCCACTAGAGAATTGGCTAAAAGTGAAGGCTTATTTGTAGGCTATACTTCAGGTGCTGTTTTACAAGCTATCAAGCAATATGCTGAGGAAGGGGAATTTGACAAAAATAGTAATGTAATAGCTATTTTTCCGGATCACGGTTCTCGATATATGAGTAAAGTATTCAGTGATGACTGGATGAATGAACAAGGTTTCTTTGACAGTATCAACGAAGAAGAAGCTCAGAAAATTGAATTTATTAAGTAATACAACTACAAAATATAATAAAAAACTCCATTCAAACGAATGGAGTTTTTTTATTAACTGAAACTGAAAACTAAGAACGGTTTACTGAACACTATTCTTCCATTGTATGATATACGTTCATCACGTCATCATCTTCTTCCATTTTTTCTATTAGTTTCTCAACATCGGCCATTTCGGCTTCGGTCAATTTTTTTGTGATTTGAGGAATACGCTCAAAACCGGAAGAAAGGATTTCGATTTTTCTATTTTCTAGTTCTTTTTGTATCGTTCCAAAACTATTAAAAGGAGCATAGATTAAGATGCCATCTTCGTCTTCAAAAACCTCTTCAGCACCAAAATCGATTAATTCTAATTCTAATTCTTCAGGATCAATTCCGCTAGCTGGAATACGGAAATTGCAGGTATGGTCAAACATAAACTCAACCGAGCCTTGCGTTCCCATTGTCCCGTTGCATTTGTTGAAATAACTTCTAACATTGGCAACAGTTCTGTTGTTATTATCGGTTGCTGTTTCTATTAATAGGGCTATTCCGTGAGGTGCATATCCTTCAAATAAAACTTCTTTATAGTTGGCTGTGTCTTTATCAGTTGCCTTTTTGATGGCACGTTCTACATTTTCTTTAGGCATATTAGCTGCCTTGGCATTTTGTATAACGGCTCTCAATCTAGAATTGGCGTCAGGATTTGGTCCACCTTCCTTTACGGCCATTACAATATCTTTTCCAATTCTGGTAAATGCTTTGGCCATTGCTGACCAACGTTTCATTTTTCTTCCTTTTCTGAACTCAAACGCTCTTCCCATTGCTAATTTTTAATTTTTGAACTGCAAAAATACAGTTATTAGTTATTTTATCAAATGTTTTTTTAATCAATTGAATGATGATTTTTGGTCTCTCAAATAGTTGTTTGGTTAATTATTTTCCAAAATTATTAATGTCATATAGTATTTCAACAACTTCTTCGATATAAGGATTGGTTTTTAGGTCTTTCATTTTATAAGTATTGATTTCCTGTAAATAGCTATCAAATTTTAGCTTTTCAGCATCGTAGGAGTTATTCAAAATGGTACAGCTGTTTTCGGTTGTAGTTATTTTTTTTATTTTTTTCCAAAGCGTATCTATTTCGTGGACATCTTTGAAAACTTCATTAAAAGTTATCAGAAGTGGTTTTTTAGCGTTGTTGTACAATGCGTTTACTTCGTCGTTTACCAAAGTAATTTCATTGAATCGGGCATTATTCTTCGACCGTGAATTGCTTTGCTCAATAATTGCTGGATAATAATCTTTTCGGAAAGGATTAAATCTAGTTTTTGAATGGATGGCATCATATTTCAAGGCGGTTTTATAACTTATTTCACGAGGAACTATGCTATCAAATAAGACAGGTAAAGCAATATCAGGTATAATGCCTTTTATTTGATTGCTATCGCCAGTAATTCTGTAGAATTTCTCTACAGTAAGTTTTACAAAATCCTGCTGATTGTTATCCAAAGGAATAATGGTTTGCATTGAAGCTTTGCCCAACGATTTGCTTCCAACGACCATTGCCCGATTGTAATCCTGCATGGCAGCTGAAAAAAATTCACTTGCCGATGCCGAATTTCCATTAATTAAAATGACGATAGGTCCATAATAAATACTCCCGCGATTGTAATCTTTTAGAGTAGTTTGCTTGCTTTTACTATTTACCAAAATAGAAACTGGACCATAATCGATAAACATTCCGGCTAATTTTATTGCTTCTTCCATCGAACCGCCGCCATTGTCTTGAAGATCAATTACTAGTCCTTTAATGTTGTCTTGCTTGAGTTTTACTATTTCTTTAGCAACATCATCAGCGCAACCTTGAGGACTGAATCCGTCAAAATCGGAGTAAAAATTTGGGATTTCTATGTAGCCAATTTTAATTCCTTTTTCAATAATAAAACTAGAAACCGCATTTGCGGTAGCTTTCATAACTTGCTTCTTGAGTAAAACATCGAGGATATTTCCGTTTTTTTTCTGAATTGTCATTTCAATTGTCTCATTCGAATCAGAAAAAATTAATTCTCCAATTTTATCTAATGAAGTACACGAAACCAAATAATTTTCTCCTCTTTTATTGGAAACTTTTAAGACAACATCGCCTTTTTCGAATTTATTAGTTCTAGCAGCGGGCCCACCAGGAACCACCTCGTCAACAATAATTTCCTCTTTTTCGTTGAGGGTAACGTTGAGTCCTAATGACAATCCACTTGTAGTCAAACTTGACATAAAACTGGATCTGGCATCCTGTGAAAAGTAATTGGTATGGGGGTCAAAATAGGAACAAAAAATATTCAAAAAATCATTCTGAAGGGTATCGCCAATGCCTTTTTTACTTTCCAGAATGTTGTTTACTTTACATAGGTTGTTTTCGAATATTTTTGCCTTCGCTATTTTTTCGAGTTTTGGAAAATTTTGGTTTAGTGAGTCCAAATTGGAACTTATTTTTGAAATGTCTTCTAGGATATCATATTTCATTCTTTTTTTCCAAACCCTGTCGAAATCACTTAATTTTAATTCGAATGGAAAGTTTTTCTTAGAGAATCTCACTGTGTCTTTTCCACTATAATCCAGAGTTTCAGGCCGAATTTTCTCCAGAATATTTTTCTTTCTTTCTAAAGCAAAGCGATACATAGAGGCAAAATCATTCATAAATGAACAATCATTTTGCAAGATATAATTATCTAAATTAAGTCTGTGTTTGCAGAGTTTTTCGTATTCTAATTTGGTAAATAAATTTCTGTTTTCATCCAAGTCATCCATAAAAGTGTCAAAAACATAAACAGATAAACTGTCGTCAACCGGTTTTGGTTGGTAGTGTTCACTTTGAATTAACGAATTAATTTTGGAAAGTAATTCACAAGTTTTGTCGCTATTTTGTGCAAATAGTGAAAATGTTGACAAAAAGAGTAGGAGTGAAAATTTCCTCATTTATGGGCTTGTTAGGTGTGTTTTAAAATTAAATTACCGCAAATTCGCAAGTTACAGTACAGGTTTGTGGTATTCATTTGCGAGTTTACGGTTTAATCAATTTTAAGTGAAAATTATTTTTTACTTCTTGTAAAAAGGGAGTTTCACCACCTTGGCAGGAACATCATTTTTTCTGATTCTAATATAAATGTTGCTGTCAATGGCACTGTTCTCGGTAGTTACATAGCCTAAGCCAATTCCAAGATTCATTGATGGTGACATGGTTCCCGATGTTACGATTCCTATGACTTTGCCAGATGCATCTACAATTTCATAATCGTGTCTTGGCACCGCGCGTTCTTGCATTTCGAAAGCGATTAGTTTTCTAGAAACCCCAGTTTCTTTTTGTTTTTTTAGGTTTTCAGAATTGGTGAATTCTTTTGTAAATTTGGTAATCCACCCCAATCCTGCTTCAAGGGGTGAAGTTGTGTCGTTGATATCATTTCCATATAAGCAGAAGCCCATTTCTAGACGCAATGTATCACGTGCCGCCAATCCAATCGGTTTGATGCCGAAAGCAGCTCCTGCTTCGAAAACTTTATTCCAGATTTGCTCCACTTCAGCATTTTTGCAATAAATTTCAAAACCTCCAGAACCTGTATAGCCAGTAGCTGAAATGATAACGTGTTCGATTCCTGCAAATTCGCCTACTTCAAAATGATAATATGCTATTGCAGACAAATCAACCGAAGTTAACGCTTGCATCGCTTCAACCGCTTTTGGTCCTTGAATTGCTAATAATGAATAATCATCTGAAAGGTTTTTCATTTCGACACCCAAATCGTTATGAGACGCAATCCAATTCCAATCTTTGTCTATATTCGAAGCGTTTACAACCAATAAATATTGCTCGTCTTTTATTTTGTACACTAATAAATCATCTACAATTCCGCCTTCATTGTTGGGAAGACAAGAATATTGCGCTCTTCCGATGGTCAAAGTTGAAGCATCGTTTGAAGTCACTTTTTGAATTAATGCCAAGGCATTTGGCCCTGAAAGTAAGAATTCGCCCATATGTGATACGTCAAAAACACCAACAGCATTGCGAACCACTTCATGTTCCGCATTGACACCTTCGTATAAAATAGGCATATTGTATCCGGCAAACGGAAGCATTTTGGCTCCCAAACTCTCGTGTATGTGCGTCAGCGCAGTATTTTTCATAGTTGATTGATATATAATTTGAAGTGGCTAATTTATTGATAATTTATGGAGTGGCAAAGTGGACTACTATTGAATTGAAAAGAAAATAGTATTCGTCGTAAAGTGCTTATAAAATTGTATCTATTTTGAAGTAATTACTATTTAAAAAGGGTGGGATAGGGCGGTACTGTGTAATGCCTACTTCCATACACTACTCATACTCTATCCATACTTCAGCCATACTTCAGCTATACAGTATCCCTACTTGATTATTGGTTATTTGGTTATTTGGTTAATCGGTTAATCGGTTAATCGGTTATTTGGTTAATTGGTTAATCGGTTAATCGGTTACTGTATTGCAGTCAGCAAAGGATTTGAGATGTGGACATAGTGCCTCTTTTTTTTATTTCATTTTATTTGACAACATTTGGGGGTACCACAGCCATACTCTATCCATACTTCAGCCATACTTCAGCTATACAGTATCCCTACTTGTTTGTTGGTTAACTGGTTAATCGGTTATTTGGTTAGCTGGTTATTTGGTTAATCGGTTAATCGGTTATTTGGTTAATTGGTTAACTGGTTGATCGGTTACTATATTGCAGTCAGCAAAGGATTTGAGATGTGGACATAGCGCCTCTTTTTTTTATTTCATTTTATTTGACAACATTTGGGGGTACCACAGCCATACTCTATATGGGGCTTTGATGGGGCTTTGACTAGGCTTTGGTATGGAGACAAGACAGATTGTAATATTTATTCAATATTAAAGATTTTACTTACATAGAACTAATAAATAAAAATAAATTACTACAAACGAGGAATCATTTAAATTTTGTATTTTTAACGAGCAAAATAGATTAAATGAAAGCAGTAATTCCCATCGACAAAACCGAAATTCTAAAACGTTACAAACCCATAGAATCACATACGCACAAAGGAATACAGGGACATGCACTATTAATTGGTGGCAGTTATGGAAAAATAGGGGCGATGACTTTATCTTCTAAAGCGTGTTTAAAAACGGGTTGTGGGTTGGTCACTGTGTTTGTGCCCCGTTGCGGTTATAGAATTTTACAAATTTCTAATCCAGAGGTAATGGTTTTGACCGATATTGCGGTGAAATATATTTCTAAAATCATCATCAATTTTGTGCCTCAGGCCATCGGAATTGGTCCTGGAATTGGGCTTGACATCGAGACACATACTGCTATACATCGTTTTATAAAAACCAATACGGTCCCATTGGTAATTGATGCTGATGCATTGAATATTATGGCACAGAATAAAGAATGGATGACTTTTTTGCCTAAAAAAACCATTTTTACCCCACATCAAAAAGAATTAGAACGACTTATTGGGAAGTGGGATTCTGAAGATGATAAATTCGAAAAAACTATTGCCTTTTCAAAGCAAAATAATCTTATAATAGTAATGAAAGGTGCCCCAACGTATATCATAGAGGGCGATACAATTTATAAAAACACTACTGGAAATGCCGCTCTTGCTACAGCAGGTACAGGCGATGTTTTGACGGGAATGATTACAAGTTTATTGGCACAATCCTACGAGCCAATTGACGCAGCTATTCTTGGTGTTTACCTCCACGGATTGACTGCAGATATTGCTTTACCCGAAACGGGTTATCAGTCTTTTATTGCGTCCGATAGTATCAACAATATTGGAAAAGCGTATTTGAGTTTGGAGAAATAATTTTAGCTATTAAATCCATTTTTCCAATACTATAAATTCTAAAGGTTCATTTGTGGTTTGACTAAAAACGTCGCTCACCGGAAAAGGTTTTCTTGCTCCTGTATCGACAAAACCCTTGCGTTTGTACCACGAAATAAGCTCTTCGCGAACAGAAATTACCGTCATAACAATTTTAGACAAACCTAAGGTCGATGCATAAATTTCTGCTTGTTGCATTAGTTTTTTTCCAATACCACTATTTTGCAACTCAGGCGAAACGGTCAACATTCCTAAATACAACTCATCTTCTTTTTCTACCAGCAATACACAACCTATAATCTCGTTGTCTTCCGAATATTTTAGAATGGTGTTTTTCTGGTCTTGAATGATCTCAATTAATTCTGCTTCAGTGGTTCTTTTTCCCTCTAAGATGTTAGCTTCTGTAGTCCATCCTTTTTTAGAAGACTCTCCGCGGTAGGCCGAATTGATTAATTGATTTAAAGAGGAAACGTCTTCTGCAGTGGCTTGTGCGATCATAGTAATTTTTATTTTTCCCGATTGTGTATTTCAATTTTTCAAAGTTAAAAAAAAATGCAACAAAAAGGCAGGTCGTAGCAGTTGATCTTTGCGCTTAGGGTATAAATGTCAATTGTATTATTACTTTAAGACGGGAATAATTTGGTTGTTTAATTTGCGGCCTATTTCAGTAAAAGTATACTAAAATTCTTTTTCTTCAAATTCACTTGTAGGGAGTTTGTTTTTGCTAGTTAGTTTATTGAAATTATAACTAAAATTCAATTGTAATATATTGGTTTCATAAATATAATTTGTTGTAGTATAAAAGTCGCTTCCATAGGTTGTAATCCTTTGCTGGTTCGTATTCATATTGCCAAAATTGATGTATTGCCATTGAAAACCCAGACTTCCTTTGCCGTCTAAAATGGTTTTCTTTAGGGACATATTAGGCGTTAGAAAACTGGAATCAACGCCTTGAGCAGTGGGTTTTTCAGAAATGTAATTTACGTTGGCGGTTATGCTCCAATTCTTGCCTAAATTGAACGTTCCATTCGCGTTTACCGAATAAACCCAGTCCGAATTATTAACGGTTGACGTTTCTCCTAAAACATCCAAGTCACCACTGATTTTGTAGTTGTAAATATTAGCGCCAAGGTATAGGGAAAGCCATTTTTTGGGTTTGTAATTGGTTCCAAATTCTAAACCATATAGTCTTGCATTTCCGGCATTGGTATATACTCTGTTTAAAATCGTATCGTTGTATACACTGTTGACTCTTTGAATGGGATTTTTGATGTTTTGAAAATACAAAGTAGAGAAAAAGGTTCCTTTTTTGAAAGTATGGTTGATACCAATCTCAGCCAAATCGACAAATTGAGGTAGTAAATCGGGGTCTCCTTGCTCAAGGGTTTCGGAATGTTCTCTTTCGGGAATTGGATTTAATTCGGAATTATTATTTCGTTGCACTCTTTTGCTGTATCCTACTTTTGAGTTCCAAGAGTCGTTAAAGGTGTACACCAAATTAGCTGAGGGGAAAAGATTGCTAAAGTTTAAGATATGTGGATTTGGATCGCTTGACAAAATCACTTCCCTAGCCGAATATTCATAGCGTAAACCAGCTATATAGTCTAGTTTTTCTGATTTCCCTGAATATTGAGAATATACCGCATTGATATGATTGTCTGTTTTTACCGTTCCTCTAAATTCTGAATAATCGACAGGTGGAACTTGTTCAGGATTTTCAGTGTATCCAAAAGTGCCATCTTGTCTGTCATTTCGGTATTGGTAGCCACTTTCTAATTTTCCATCGCCGAGGTTGATTGCGTAATCTATTTTAATCCGATAGCCATAAATAGGATTAGAATAAGGATTATTAATTTCTTGATACACGGTTTGTTTATCTGGATAATCCATATTTAAATTAATGGTATTTCCATATAAATTGGCGTGTTCGTAAAGTATGGATGAAGTTAGTGTTGATTTGTTTTCAAAGGAATGTGTGTAGTCAAAATTAGCCAAAGTGAATTTAGCCTGTTTCGTTTGTACATTCGAATTGAAATAGGTAATCTGGTTCAAAATAGCATCTGTCGTTAGGTCCGATGTGCTATTATTGTAGACAAGATCGGCTCTTCTGGCCTGAAATTTCTTTCCTAAATAGAGTCCAAAATTGAAGGCGTTTTTTTTATTAGGCGTATAATTTATTGCCGTTTTTGCAGCATAATTATACTTGTCAAAACTTCTTTCTCCGTTTGAAGGGAATCGCGTAATGGTATTTGCATCGAAATCTTTGGTGTAAGCATCACCTTCGCGATACCCATTATTGTCATTTCGTAAATAATTTAAGGTAAGCGCAATATCGAATTTGTCTTTTTTATAATTGGCTGTTAGGTCAGCTCCAAAACGTTTGGGTTTTTCCAAATTATCGTAATCATCGGTGCTAGGTAAACCACCCATTAAATTTGTAGATAAAGCGAAGCCATCAATGCTTCCTTTGGTGGTTACTATATTGATAATTCCGCCTTTACCATCGGGATCATACTTTGCAGTAGGTGCAGTAATCAACTCAATATTTTCGATGGTGTTTGCTGGTAATTGACTCAAAACCGTTGCAGTGTCTGTTAAAACTGGTTTCCCATTCACCAATACCATAAATCCATTGGAACCTCTTAGACTAATTTCGCCTTGACCATTTACAGTAACAGACGGCAGATTTTTTATCACATCAATCGCTGTGCCTCCTTTGGTAGTTTCAAATTGGCTTGCTTTGTATTGCTGTTTGTCAATTTTATTTTTGGAATTGGTATTCTTGCCCTTTACAACGACTTCCTGTAAAACTTGATTGGCAAGTTTTAATTTAATGGGGTCTAATTGAAGGAGTTGATTGTTTTGAATACTAATGTTCTCTACAATTTGCTCTTGGTAGCCAACAAAATAAATTTTGAGTTTATACTTGCCTGCATTGATATTTTTGATTGTAAACCCACCGTTTTTGTTGGTTACGCTTCCGGAAACTACTGAATTGTCAAGTGAATTTAATAATGCCACACTTGCATATTCTATTGGGAAAGCATTTTGGTCGTCGAAGACTGTTCCTTTTATAGTCGCTTTTTGAGCTGAAACAGTACTTAAAACAAAAAATAGGAATAGAAAATTGAAACAATATTTTTTAACAGACATTATGTTTTCTTTACAATTAGTTACCCCAAAAATGCTTTCAATTCCTCGTAAGTCTTAATTTTTGTACTTACTTTTTCTTTATTCAAAACGCTTTCTATTTGGGTTGGAATTGGAAGTTTTATGTTCAATGCTGGTTCAACCACATCCAAAAATTTGATAGGATGTGCAGTTTCTAAGAAAATACCAATGGCGTTTGGATGGTTTATCAACTCCTTTTTCAAGCCTAAATACCCCACAGCGCCGTGAGGTTCTGCGATATAACCATCGGTTTTGTAGATGGATTGTATTGCTTCCAAAGTTTCGGCGTCGGTGTATGAAAACGAAGAAAAGTCTTTTTTGAATAGCTCCAAATCGTTGTTGTACATTTCCTGAATACGGATAAAATTACTTGGATTTCCAACGTCCATTGCATTCGAAATCGTTGCTTTGGAAGGTTTTGGATCGTAATTTCCTTGAACTAAAAATCTTGGAACGGTATCATTCACATTGGTCGAAGCTACAAAATGTTCAATGGGTAAGCCCAATTTTTTCGCCATAATACCGGCACAAATATTTCCGAAGTTTCCGCTTGGGCAAGAAAATACCAAAGGTTTGTTTTGGGATTTCAATTGTTTGTAAGCAAAGAAAAAGTAAAACATTTGTGGCAACCAACGCGCAATATTAATCGAGTTGGCCGAAGTTAAGTTATGATGCGCCAGACTTTCGTCCAAAAATGCTTTTTTGACCATATCTTGGCAATCGTCAAAAACACCATCTACTTCCAATGCTTTGATGTTTTGTCCCAAAGTAGTTAATTGTCTTTCTTGAATGTCACTTACTTTCCCCGTAGGATAAAGAATCACGACTTCAACCCCTTGAACTCCTAGAAAACCACTTGCAACAGCTCCTCCGGTATCGCCAGAAGTAGCTACCAAAACTGTATTTTTATTGTCTTTTTTATCTTTGTTGAAATACCCCAAACAGCGTGACATAAAACGAGCTCCCACATCTTTGAATGCCATTGTTGGTCCGTGATACAATTCGAGTGCATAAATTCCTTCTTCTACTTTCACAGTTGGGAAATCGAAACAAAGGGTTTCAGTAATGATTTGTTTTAATGTTTCGGTTGGGATTTCGTCGCCTACAAATTGTTGGATCGCTTCGAATGCTATTTCTTCGTTGCTCAGGTTTTCGATATTCTCGAAAAATTCTGGAGCTAATGGAGTGATGGATTCTGGAAAATACAATCCTTTGTCGGTTGCTAATCCTTGTATTACTGCTTCTTCGAAAGAAACTTTTGGGGCATTATGGTTTAAGCTGTAGTATTTCATTTTATTGTCATTAAAGTAGCCTGCACCGAGCGAAGTCGGAGTGAAGCTATCTCATTTAATATTTAAATTATAGTAACTCCTTCTGGATTCACTTTCGAAACATGAATTTCATAGGGCAAATTGATTTCGTCGTACACTTTACTCATTGCCTTGGCGATTTTTTCGGCGGTATCTTTTCCTTTGCTTAAGGCAAAGATAGAAGGCCCAGAACCTGAAATTCCAGAACCCAAAGCACCGTTTTCATAAGCCGTTTTCTTGATTAAATCGAAACCAGGAATCAGCATACTGCGAATGGGTTCGATGATTTCGTCGTGTAAAGAGCGTCCGATCAGTTCATAATCCTGGGTATATAATCCAGCGACTAATCCGCCTACATTTCCCCATTGGGTGATGGCACTTTTCAAAGAAACGGTTTGTTTCAATACCGAACGCGCATCCGAAGTTTTCAACTCAATTTGTGGATGAACGACAGTGGCATACAATTCCGATGGACTGTCAATTTTGATAATATCCAACGGATTCGAACTTCTTACCAAAGTAAAACCGCCCAATAGGCAAGGAGCAACGTTATCCGCGTGGGCATTGCCACTGGCTAATTTTTCGCCTTGCATGGCAAATTTCACTAATTCTTTTCGGGTAAAAGGACGACCTAATAACTCGTTTATTCCAAAAACGGCTCCGGCTGAACTGGCTGCACTGCTTCCGATTCCGCTTCCGGCTTTGATGTTTTTGTAGATTTCGATTTCAAATCCGATAGTAAGCGGGACAAAGTCTCTTTCATATTCTTCCAATAGGGCCAAAGCAGCAACACCAGAAACGTTTTTCTCGGTTTCCAATGGCAAATCGGCTCCCTCTATTTTAGTGATTCTAACTCCTTTTACGTCGGATTTTCGAATAATCATTTCGTCTCCTGCGGTGGCTAAACACAATCCAAGAACATCAAATCCACAGGAAAGGTTGGCGATGGTTGCAGGGCAAAATAGTTTAATTTCATTCATAGTATTTTGTTTTTTGCCACGAAGGCGCAAAGTCACAAAGTTTTTTATAAATCTTTGTCAAAGTATAAATCTTTGTCAAAGTATAAAACTTTGACAAAGATGTTAGAAAATTATATGTTTCCCACACGGATTACGTCGGCAAAAATTCCTGAGGCGGTTACTGCAGCACCTGCACCTGCACCTTTTATTAATAGAGGTTGGTCGATGTATCTATCAGTATAAAATTGTACGATATTGTCTTTCCCTTCTAAATTGTAGAACGGACTTTCTTTTGGGATGAATTCCAAACCAACACCAGCTTTTCCGTTTTCGAAAGTGGCCACGAACTTCAATCGGCTGTCTTTGGCTTTTGCTTCAGTCAGAAGGTTTTCAAAATGGGATGCATTTTTCAGCAATGATTTGAAAAAATCTTCATTGTTTGTTGTATCCATACATTCCGCAGGAAGAAAAGAATTGTTTTGAATGTCTTCAATGTCCATTTTATATCCACTTTCTCGGATAAGAATCAGAATTTTTCTGGCGACGTCTACACCGCTCAAGTCAATTTTTGGGTCAGGCTCAGTAAATCCTTGTACTCCTGCTTCTTTTACCACATCGTGAAACGAATAATTTTCGTCGAAATTGTTGAAAATAAAGTTCAAACTTCCGGATAAAACCGCTTGAATTTTGTTCACTTTATCCCCTGAAGCGATTAGGTGTTTCAAAGTATCAATAATTGGTAATCCTGCACCTACATTGGTTTCAAACAAGAAAGGCGCATTGTATTGACGGGAAAGATTTTTTAGTTTTTTGTAGTTGTCATAGCCCGATGAACAAGCAATTTTGTTGCAAGTTACTACAGCTACATTTTGTTTCAAATAGTGCTCGTAGGTTTCAGAAACCGCTTGATTGGCAGTAATATCCACAAAAATACTGTTGCGCAAATTGAGGGCTTTTACTTTTGCGATGAAGGCTTCCTTGTCGGCAGTTTCCCCTTTTTCTAATAGTGATTGCCATTCTTTCAATGGAATTCCATCTTCGTCAAAGTACATTTTTCGAGAATTCGAAACGGCAACCACTCTCAGGTTTATTTTTAGATTTTCTTTTAGGAATTTCTTTTGTTGGCTGATTTGCTCGATGAATTTTTCGCCTACGTTTCCAACGCCCATCACGAACAAGTTCAACTGTTTGGTGTTTTCTTCGAAGAAGTTTTCGTGAAGTGTGTTCAATGCTTTTTTCACATCCCTTTCGTTGATTACCGCCGAAATATTTCTTTCGGAAGCCCCTTGAGCGATGGCGCGAATGTTTACATTGTTTTTACCCAAAGTGCTGAACATTCGACCGCTCAAACCTTGATGATTTTTCATATTTTCGCCAACCAAAGCAATGATGCAAAGGTTTTTTTCGACAATGCAGGAGTCAATTTTATTTTGTGAAATCTCTATTTCAAAAGCTTTGTTGATCGCATTTTCTGCCTTTTCCGCGTCAGCATCTACAATACCAATACAAATCGAATGTTCGGATGAGGCTTGGGTAATAAAAATGATGTTGATGTTTTCGTGCGATAAGACTTCGAACAATCGTTTGGAAACACCCGCAACACCAATCATTCCGGAACCTTCCAGAGTGATGAGGGTAATTTTATCGATATGACTGATTCCTTTTACAGGATTGGTATGTGAATTGTCTTGGTTTGAAATAAATGTACCTTCGGCTTCCGGTTCGAAAGTATTTTTAATCCAAATTGGAATATTTTTTTTGAAAACTGGTTGGATGGTTGGTGGATACAATACTTTGGCACCAAAATGCGACAATTCCATTGCTTCCTGATAAGAAATAGTAGCAATAGGTTGGGCTTGTTTTACAATTTTTGGATTGGCAGTAAACATTCCGTTGACGTCAGTCCAGATTTCCAATTCGGTTGCATTTAAGGCTCCAGCCAAAATGGCTGCGGTGTAATCAGAACCTCCGCGACCTAAAGTGGTGCCGATTCCATCTTCGGTTGAAGCTATAAAACCTGGCATTACGACAATTTGAGAATCATTCGAGGCAAAATAATCGGCAATTAATGCATTGGTAAGTTGGAAATTTACGCCAGCTTTTCCGAAGCTATTGTTGGTTTTTATGAGTTCACGACTGTCTTTGTAGCCCGAATTTTTATGTTTTTGTTTGAAGGCTTCGGCGATAATGTACGAAGACAATAATTCGCCAAAACTTAGAATGGTATCCGAAGTTCTTGGTGATAATTCGCCCAAAAGGAAACAACCGTCCAGTAAAGTTTCGAGATGATTGATAATTCTTTTGATGTGGCTTAACAGGCCGCTTTGTTCGCCTACTGGGATTAATTCTTTGATAGCGTCGAGGTGTTTTTTCTCGATTTCGGCGACAATTTCTTTGTAACTTTCGTCGTTTGAGGCTGCTTTTTGAGAAGCAAGGACTAATAAATCAGTGACTTTGGTAAAAGCAGAAACGACAATTATAAGTTTTTCTTGGGCTGCTTTTTTGATAACTATATCTAAAACTAATTTTATGTTTTGTGCATTGGCAACAGAAGTTCCGCCAAATTTTAATACTTTCATTTTTGTTTGTTTTATTTTAAGATGCAAATGGTTTTCATACCCCTATGAACTTTCTTCCTTTAGAAAAAAGCATGTAAACTGGATTATATGTAAAAATGTATACCCTTAAAGGGTAGTGGTAGTTGTTGTAGTGGTGAAAGTAACAGCAAACGCAACTCTAGTTTGAGTTGTTATCGAAGAATGATTTATTTTGCTATTGTTTTTCATAATGATTTTTCAAAAGTACTGTTTTTAATAAAATAAAAAAAGGCTTTTATACTGTTTTTGCGAATATTTTAATAAACCTAGTCTTGAAAAATGAATATTTAAAATTTTACCATTAAAATCTTGTTTTTTAATATTGGTTTGTGGAATTTTGCCCCCTCAAAAGTCAATAGCAAATGGATAATACACACTATATAAGTACCGAAGTACTTTCCTTGAAAACCTTGGAAGAAATTATTTCGAGCAAAAAAACTTTGGCGTTATCCGATGAGGCTAGAGTTAATATTCAAAGATGTCGCGATTATCTTGATGCTAAAATGGAATCGCATTCGAAACCTATTTATGGAATTAATACTGGTTTTGGTTCGCTTTGCAATGTGAAGATTTCCAATGATAACCTTTCGAAACTTCAGGAAAACCTGGTAAAATCACATTCTTGTGGCACTGGGGAAGAAGTTCCTGCTGCACTTGTGAAACTGATGTTGTTGCTCAAAATTCAATCGTTGAGTTATGGCCATTCGGGTATTCAATTGCAAACGGTCGAGCGCTTAGTTGATTTTTATAATCATGACATTCTTCCTATAGTTTATACACAAGGATCGCTTGGCGCTTCGGGCGATTTAGCTCCTTTGGCTCATTTGTCTTTGCCTTTGTTGGGCGAAGGCGAAGTATTTTTTGAAGGAAAGAAAGTCCATTCAAGCGAAGTTTTAAAGCATTTCGATTGGAAGCCCATTGTATTGCAGTCTAAAGAAGGCTTGGCTTTGTTGAACGGCACCCAATTTATGGCTGCTTATGGAGTTCATATTTTGATAAAAGCCATGAAGTTTTCTTATTTGGCGGATTTGATTGGAGCTGTTTCCTTGGAGGCTTTTGATGGCAGAATTGAGCCATTTCACGAATTAATTCATTCGATTCGACCGCATAAAGGTCAAATTGTGACAGCGAGTCGGGTGAGCGATTTTTTGAAAGGAAGTAAAATTAGTAGTCAAGCCAAAAAACATGTTCAGGATCCGTATTCCTTTAGATGTATTCCACAAGTTCATGGGGCTTCGAAAGACGCGATTGATTATGTCAAAAATGTTTTTAAAACCGAAATCAATTCGGTTACCGATAATCCAAATATTTTTATTGAAACCGATGAAATTATCTCTGGAGGGAATTTCCACGGACAACCTTTGGCTTTAGCTTTAGATTTTATAGCTATTGCTTTGGCGGAGTTGGGCAGTATTTCCGAAAGAAGGACTTTTCAATTGATATCAGGACTGCGCAATCTTCCTGCTTTTTTGGTTGATAATCCTGGTTTGAATTCGGGCTTGATGATTCCGCAATATACCGCAGCTAGTATCGCTAGCCAGAATAAACAATTGGCCACGCCTGCGAGTGTCGATAGTATTGTGTCGAGTAATGGACAAGAAGATCATGTGAGTATGGGAGCTAATGCAGCTACCAAAGCGTTGCGAATTATGGATAATTTAGAGCGCATTCTCGCTATCGAATTATTGAATGCTTCACAGGCTATTGAATTCAGAAGACCCTTGCAATCGAGTGAATTTATTGAGCAGTTTTTAAAATCCTATCGTCAGGAAGTTACATTTGTGAAAGAAGACCGGATTTTGCATTATGATATTGAGAAAACAGTTCAGTTTTTGAATAGTTTTCAGTTGGAAACAAATTGTTAACAATAACTTAACATTAGCGTAAAATAAAGAACTAATTTTGCCTTGTAAATTAATTAAACATTAATAAAATGTCAATAGATAGTATATTTCAGTTTTTAGTACCAAAAGATAAAAAATTCTTTCCTCTTTTTGAGGAAGCGTCAACTAATTTAGTTCAATTGGCTTCCATTTTGCATGAAGCGGTAAATCTTCCGTTGAAAGAGCGAGACGAACTTTTTTTGAAAATTGATGAATTAGAACAAAAAGGTGAGGATATCACTCGACAAACTAATTTGGAATTGAGTAGAAATTTCATCACTCCGTTTGATAGAGAAGACATTCACTCCCTTATTACCTCAATAGATAATGTGGCAGATAACTTGCATGGTGCTGCTAGTAGAATGCGTTTGTATCAAGTAGGGAAGATTACTAAATCGATTCGGAAATTGACCGAAATCAATCTTGAGGCTTGTCAGCATATCGATTCCGCTGTTAAAGAATTAAGAGATTTGAAAAAGATGAAAAGCATAACAAACGCTTGTTCGAGAATAAACAAACTGGAAAGCAAATCCGATGATGTTTACAATAAAGCAGTTGCTGATATCTTCGAAAATGAAACCGATGCCAAAAATATAATCAAATACAAAGAAGTGTTATTGGTATTAGAAACGGCAACCGATAAATGTAAAGGGGTGGCTAGTGTTTTAGAATCTATCACCGTAAAGCATTCGTAAATAATTTAAAAATTGACCCTTTAGCAACAGGAATTTAGTATAGCATCTTCTTGTTTTGAATGGATTAATTTTTCAATCTTTCAACTAAAATTATGGAATTTACGCTTCTTATAGTTATTATCGTATTGGCTTTGATTTTTGATTACATCAATGGTTTTCACGATGCTGCAAATGCAATCGCCACCGTTGTTGCCACAAAAGTTCTTTCCCCTTTTCAAGCCGTTCTTTGGGCTGCTTTTTTTAATTTCCTGGCCTATTGGGTTTTTGGTTTTGGAGTAGCAGATACTGTTGCCAAAACGGCTCACACTATGGATATTAATTTGGTTGTTATCCTGGCTGGAGTTATCGCCGCTATTTGTTGGAATTTATTGACTTGGTGGCTCGGAATACCTTCGAGTTCTTCGCATACTCTTATTGGTGGATTTGCGGGAGCTGCTTTGGCTCATGCTATTGCCGTTCACGGTTTTAGTGGTTATACAACAGCCGAAGGAACTACAGAACATTGGTATAATATTGTGAGTTGGTACAAAGCCGGAAAAGATGGAGGATTACCGTCAGGGGTTGTAATAGTAATTGCTTTTATAGTATTGGCACCGCTTGTAGGAGCGTTTGCCTCCTATATGATTTCGATTTGGTTATTGAATGCCTCTACCAAAAAAATACTACCAAAGTTGTTTACCATCGCTTTGATGATAGCTACTATTTTATTCGTGTATTACCAAATGGTCCCTTATGAAAAAATAGAAAAACCCCGTTTTGATTCTCATTTATGGAGCGTTGTTTTCGAATCGCATAATATAAAATGGTTCTTAGTTGCTTTTATTATATTGTCTATTTCGACTTTTGCTTTGACATTTAGCAGTTTGAGTTTGCATAAAGCGGATTCTGTTTTAAAGAAAATGCAATTGTTATCTTCGGCTGCATTTAGTTTAGGTCACGGTGGAAATGATTCGCAAAAAGTAATGGGTATTATTGCAGCAGCTGTTGCTGTTTATATTCATACTTCAGGGCAAACGCAGGAAAGCATGGATGCTTGGTTGAATGTGATTTTACCTAATGATGACTTAGGAGTAAAAGGGGCAATGCCAGCTTGGATTCCGCTAGCGTGTTATTCGGCCATTGCTGCTGGAACCTTGAGCGGAGGTTGGAAAATTGTAAAAACAATGGGGTCAAAAATTACCAAAGTAACCTCGTTTGAAGGTGTTGCTGCTGAAACTGCCGGAGCTTTGACACTCTATTTTACCGAGCATTTGAAAATTCCAGTAAGTACAACTCATACCATAACTGGTTCTATTATTGGAGTTGGATTAACCAAAAGAGTTTCGGCTGTTCGTTGGGGCGTTACTGTAAGTTTGTTATGGGCTTGGGTGTTGACCATTCCAGTTTCGGCATTGTTGGCTGCCGTTGTATATTTCATCTTGAGTATCTTTATTAGATAAGAAATACTTTATTCCAATTAAAAATTCCCCCATCTGTATTTCAGTGGGGGAATTTTTTTACAATTTATTTTCATTGGCCAACTTAACAATCAATTCACCAAAAATGGTATTTGCCCAAGCAAACCAATCTCGGGTATATTGTTTGGGGTTGTTTCGGAAAAAGGATTCGTGTATAAATCCAGTATCGGCATGAGTTTCTTTGATCATTCGAATGCAATACTGTATCTCGTCATTGTCTTTGCTTGTCATGGCACGCATAATGTAACTAAGAGGCCAAATCATTTCATTTCCGGTATGAGGACCTCCCACACCTGAATATTTTCCCTGAGCATAGTACGGATTATAAGAACTTAAAACCATTTTACGGGTGTTTTGATACACTTCACTATTGGGGTCTATATTTGCAATATAGGGTAGTGAAATTAAGCTGGGAACATTGGCATCATCCATATGAAGCACGCTGCCAAATCCATCTATTTCATAAGCAAATACTTTTCCGAATTCAAAATGGTCTACTATAGCGTATTTTTCTAGTGCCGCATTTATTTCATCGGCAAGCTCAAGACATTCTTTTGCAAAGGAACTGTCTTTCAAAATTGTTGATGCCATTGCTGCTAATTGACGGAGGGAAACCACTGCAAAATAATTGGAAGGAATTAAAAACGGAAACAGTGTTCCATCGTCTGATGGGCGGAAAACCGAACAGATTAGTCCAATAGGTCGTACAGGATTTCCAAATCCCCTTCCTTGAGCAGTATCATTTGGTGAATCACCATGACGTCGGAAGGAGTAGGGGATTGCATCGGTTTTGCGTTGTTGTTCTTTGAAGGTTTTTACAATCAATTTCATTGCCTTGGCCCAATCGGCATCGAAGGGCTCCAAATTTCCGGAAACTTTCCAATATTCGTGCGCTAATCGGATGACGTAACATAAGGAATCTACTTCAAACTTACGTTCAAAAACGCCGGGTTTCATTTCGGTTTTATCAGTTGTATGTTCGGCAGAAAGTTCGGAACCGTAATTGAAAGCATTGGCATAAGGGTCAATCAAGACAGATTTGGTTTGACGGTTGATTACTCCCGCAATCAATAGCGACAGTTTTTTGTCCTGTTTTACAAGAGGGATATAGGGCCAAACCTGGGCTGAGGAATCCCGCAACCACATCGCATCGATATCGCCAGTAATCACAAAAGTATCGGGTTTGCCTTCTAGTGAGTAGTGTTTGATGGTTGTGTCTAAGGTGTTGGGAAAACAGTTTTCAAACAACCAAGCGAGTTCAGGATCTGCAATTTTTTTCTTTGTGTTTTTGATTGTTTGTTCCACTGCTTCACTGACGAATTTTCGTTTTCCGAGCGGAGGTCTTTTAGAAATAAAATTCGAAGTATCGGATAAAAAAGTGTTTGAAAAAACAGGATTAGTCAGGTACAATGAAGTTCCTATTGCCGTTAGACCGCTATTTATAATAAATTTTCTTCGAGTTACCATACTGTCATTTGTTGCTAATAGAATTAATCTTAAACCAGGTTACTTAGTGATTCTTTTTGTCCAATCTACAATTTCAGTTAGGGCTTTTGGCGAAAAGGTTTGTTCAATTTTAGCATATTCACTAGGTGCTCCTGTTTCACATTCCTGAAACAAATGATTCAAGCCAGGCAATTCTTTGATGGTCCCTTTTTTATTTCCTCCTTTTTCTAATGCTTTTCTAATGGCTTCTAAATTTACCTTTGGAGGCACTTGTAGATCCTTTTCTCCATTCAAAGCCAATACAGGGCATTTTACTTTTTCTAAGGCAGGAGCGGGGTTGTATTTGATGAAATAACTCATCCAAGGAGAGGCCATTTGATCGACTTGAAGTTTCACATACGCATCGTTGCTCATTCCGTTTGGAATTGTAGTGCTCGGATTGTCTTTTAAATTCTGATTAAGGTAGTCCGTTAAGTCGGTTTTGAGTTGTTCTATAGTCGTTGAACGGTTTACAATTTCGAAAGCTTTTTTATTGATTAATTCACTTTTGTGTAAATCTTCATCACTTATTCCGGCCGATTTTCCTATTAGGTTTTGTTGTGATAAAAGCAATTGATCTCCTTGAATTCCGGGACCTGCAAGCAAAACTATAAAAGCTACATCCTTTGATTTACGGGCAATCATAGGAGCAATCAATCCGCCTTCGCTATGTCCGATTAGGCCCATTTTTTTAGGGTTGATTTCTTTTCTTGTTTTCAAATACTCAATAGCTGCTTCGGCATCTGAAGCAAAATCCAAGCTGGTTGCAGTTTTGAAATTACCTTTCGACAAAGCTGTTCCACGATCATCATACCGCAACACAGCAAAGCCATTTTTGGTTAGGTAATCTGCTAAAACTAGAAATGGTTTGTGCCCCATCAGTTCTTCATCTCTGTTTTGAGGTCCGCTTCCGCTGATTAAAATTACAAGCGGATAGACCCCTTCTTTTTGGGGTAAGGTTAGCGTTCCTGCCAATGTAATTCCTGCTTTTTTATTTTCGAAAGTCAGGTCTTCAGCATAATAGGGATAGGGTTTTGAAGGTTCTTGTGGTCTAACAAGTTTTTCTTTTTCTATTTCTTGCCGCGATAAATTCATCGGAAAAGACATGCCGCTTTGTTTGAAATTGCCAGTTATAATTTTATCATTCCCTAAAACACCTTCGTATGCTATTTTTGGAGAATTCATTTCAATTTTCAAGGTAGCGTTTTCAAAACTGGTAGTGGTTACCGGAATTCCTTTGGCTCCTTGGTCTGGGCTATCCATTGTTGAAATGTACCCAGTTGTGGTTTTGTCGATATTGAAAACGACTCTCAATTGCATTCCTTGCACTTTCAAGAGTCCGTTCCATTTTCCTGTAATGTCTTGTCCGATAGCTGTCAAAGAAGCAAAACCAATTAGAAATAGGACTATTGTTTTTTTCATTTTGTTTGTTTTATCATTATTGGAATGAGTGGGAATAGAAAGACTTTAATTTCGAAATCTATTAGAATATAGAAATAGCAGTTTTTTTTGTGCTACTAAATTATGAATAAAATATTGAACAATTGAAAAAGAGGACTATAAATCCTCTTGCTCCCGATTGCTATCGGGGTTCTCTCAAAACTTTAGGATAACTCCATAGGTTGACGGATTTTTAATTGGTTCCGTTCAACATAGGGTTCATTGCCCAGCTTGCTTGTAGCGTGTGTTGTGAGTTCGTTTTTTTATTTATGATTATGTTCTTTGATGTCAAAATAACAACTTTCACAAACCAATTTTATTTTGGCAATCTTCATATTCTCATCATTCCAACCATCATCGTTATTTCTAGTTTCTTCGCATTTATTACACCAAGCTGATAAATCATCATCTTCTCCTAAGTACATTCCGATTTCAGTTTCGAAAGATTCTTCAAAACCAGTTTGGTTATTATTGTTTAGATGTTGACAAATAAATGCGGGTCTACTTTTTCCGTGTTTTTCACATTCAATAAGTTTTTCCGTTTTATTTTTGTTTATCTTTTTCAGTTCTTCAACAAAGTCATTTTCAATTTCTGCGGTTATTAGAAAATAAATTTCAAGATTGTTATCATTCACAATTCTATAAGAACCAATTGCCTCAATTAAATCAAAAGTTATAGAAGTTAATTCCCAACCGATAAATTCATCAGCTTCAAAATAACCTTCTGTTAATTCAAAATAATTATGTTTTTCTCCAAACTTTTTTACTAAAATTGTTTTTAGCTTATTATTATGAACCAGTTCTTTGTTATCCCAAGCCCAAAGCCAAGTTTTTGTCGAATTGGAATAACTTCCAATTGGAATATATTCAAAGTTAAGTTCACCTTCTTGTTTTTTAAAAGTGATTAGTGAAGTTTCTTCATCATAAAACCATTCTGAGTAACTATTCAAATCGTAAGTTTCAACAAAATCTTTCTGAATTTCTTTGAATTCGTTACAAGTTCTAATTGCAAAATCTGAATATTTTTCCATTTTCGTTTCTCTTGGGGTAAAATGACGCACAGCGTTTTGCTGCCTGTGACTGTTGTGGGAGTTCGTAACTTTTCAATTCTCGGCTTTGCAGAAAATTGATGCGAAACGGTAATTTCACTATATTCCAGCTAGCTCAAAATGGCTGTTGTACACTGGCTTTTTTATTTAGCTACATACTCAAATATTATTTTCGGATTTACCGTTTGTGATTCTGTTTTTTGCTTATAAATTTCTATTCGTTTATTGTATGTAATAGTCAATGTATCAAAACTTTTCCACTCAAAATTTACGTCATTTGGTTTTATAAATGCTGAACTTGCGACAAAGATTGGTTCAGGCTCAATTTTGCTGTTATAATTACAATCAGTTGCATAAATATGAATAGACCTATTTGCAGTTTCATTTCCAATCATTTCAGTCATTTTGACTTTCCGCATACCTTCGTAATCACATTCCGCTTTTAATTCGGTTTCAGTTGGTTCGTCGAAAAGTTTAAAGTTTGCCATAAAAACAATGAATCCGATTATGGCTATAATTCCTAGCAATAAAATTCCAATTAATATTTTTTTTTTCAATTTACGTTTGGTTTTAAGCTTGTGTACAACGTTTTGCAGCTTGGCGAAGTGGCGGATTTAGAAGCAATTACTTTCAATTTAGCACTAATGTTTATTAGAAAACCGAATGTTCAATTTAGCACTGAACCCGCCATTTTGCCAAACTGCTGTTAGCGGCTGGGCTTTATTTATTTTGATTTATTTTTGTTTTTTTCATTTTATACACAATAAAAATTCCAATTAATATAACAAAAATTATAGGCAATATATATTTTCTATTGTCTTTGAATGATATATTAGGTGTTGAGTTTTCCTTTTTGCCTAATTCATTAGTTTCGTCTTTTTTTTTACTATTATTTTTATCTTTAACCAACCAACCTATTTCAGGTCTTAAAGTTAAAGATTTTTTATCTTGTTTTATTCCAACAAATCCAGCTAAAAATTCCATTTCATATTTCTTGCCAAAATAATTCCAAATAAAACTAGCTTTTGAAAGTCCATTATTAAATTGATTTGTTTCTAATCCTTCCATAAATTCTTTTGGCTCTTTATTTATGTAAGGATTAGGAATCATTTCTTGACTTCCGTTGCTTATATATGGGAAAAATTTTATAATCCAACCTGTAATATATGGTCCACCACTTTCGTCTTTTCTTTTAAAGATATTTTCCCAAAATGTTTTGTCAATTTTGCTTTCGCTTGCATCAATAAAATTTTGAATTATTGGTTCTAATGATTTTATCCAGTGATCAATTCCATAGCCTTTTAGACTATTTAAATTTTTTTTAATTTTTCCCCAATCTTGTTTCGTTCCTTCTATGTTAATTTCGGGTATTCCACAAGCTGTTGCGTATTCATACTCAAAATACCCACTCATTACGTCCAACAGAGCAATTTCATAAGCTGCTTTTTCAGTTGGAGTTGTTGTGCTGAATGATTGAACATATAAACTATGAATGTCTTTTTTTACATATTTAGATATAGAATCAGCCATAATTGGAAATGCCAACTCCCAAGGTGAATTTTTACTTCCTTTTTTGAACTTATCATTAATAAATTGTGTATTTACAACTAACTTTTTTTTATCGTTAAATGAAACAAATTTATTTCTTAACTCTTCGGTATTCAAATTTACGTGTGTAGAAAACCCTTGACAAATTAATAACCAAATCATATCTGGACTTATACTTACAGGTCGATGATCAGAGTATGCCATATAAAGTGTAGAAACAAATGGATGAATTTCAGTTTCTACATACATCTCGTTTCTGAGTTTAAACTCGCAAGCCTCGAATTGTCCATTAATTCTTTTTTCGATAGCTTTAACATAAGAAACTTCGGATAAAGGTTTGTTCGCTAATTTAACATCATCACATTTTATTTTAACTTGTCCAATTAAATTCGAAACTAATATTAGTGATAATAAAGTGAAAATGTATCTCATTTTGTAAGTTGGTTTTTAAATAATTTTTTAGTTCTTTAAACTTCGTTTTTCACGCCTTGCCGCTAACGTCAGCTTGTCTAAAAACCTTCGTTTGTTTTAAATTGGATTTAAAATCAAGTAAATATAGGGGATTTAAACTACAAAACAATACTTTTTTTCAAAAGCAATCATTTTGTTTTTGAAAATAATTTTAGTGCATAAAGCTTTAAAGAAGGCTTTAAGAGCAGGAATAAACCAAGCCAACAGTTTTAGATACTGTTTTAATAGTTTTTGGTCAATAAGATTGAAAATTCGGCGCAGATTGTAGGCTGAAAAGATCAATCCTACATCGGCTGAGGCGTGTTTTATGGTTTTCTTGGTCATAATATAATAAAAGTCCCATTGTCGTTTGATAACACCGTAAGGATGTTCTACAATGGCCTGTCTTCGGCGGTAGATTTCATAGTTGTTTTCGATTCGTACTTTGTTTTCATAAATTAAATCGGCATACTGAGAGCGTTCTATGAGTCTTCCTTTTTTGTTTTTGGTGCATTGAGAGAAAAAATCGCAGGACAAACACGCACTAGTTTTGTAATGCTTCATTTTGGTAATTGATTTTCCATTGGTTTTGTTGTACCAATTTCCATTTGTGGTCAGGGTTTCATTGGCAGGACAAGTATAAGAATCAGTAGTTTTATCGTATTTAAAATATTCTACATCAAAAGCTATATCGGGTGCGTGTGCAGCTACGCCAGGAATGGCTACCAAAACTTCAATTCCAAGTTTGTTGGCGTAGTCAAATTCGCTTCCAGTGTGATAGCCTTTGTCGTAAATGGCGGTGAAGTTGTTGTGACCTAAAATAGTTTTGGTTCTTCGCAGCATACCTCCCATAGCTTTGGAATCGTTTTCATTGGTTACCTTAAAATCAATGGGAATGTTGTGCAGGGCATCTACAACAGTTTGCACAGTATAGGCAACTTCGGAGATGTTGTTTCGGGTCATAATCTGGCGACTATCGGGATCTGAAGTCGAGATTTGAGTTACTCCCGTAGTATCGATTGTGTTTTGATATTCGATGTATTTTTGTTTTTGAGTAGTGTGTTTTTGAATCTTTTTTGCAATAACTTCTTTCTCAATAGCGTCACCATCTTCTTTGGCTAAAGTGGCATTGTATTCTTCGAGTTTAGCATCTATATAAGCAATATGGCGCTCGATTTTGCTGGGATTGAAATTATTTTTCTTGGAGTTTTGGGCTCTAAGTTTGGTGCTGTCGCCTGCGACCAAAGTCCCGCCAATGAGTTCAAAATGAGCTGCCATTTTTACTGTGGCACGAAAAACTCGAGCAATGGCTTTGGGATTGTCTTTTCGGAAATTGGCAATGGTGTTATGATCAGGAACTAGTCCTTTCAATAACCACATCAGTTCAATGTTTCGAGAGCATTCTTTTTCTAAGGTTCTCGAGGACCGCATCCTGTTAAGATAGCCATAAATAAAGAGTTTGAGCAAGTCTGCAGGATGGTAGGCGGGTCTTCCGTTTTCGACAAAATCGAAAGCGAATCCAAAATCAGGGAGGTTAAGACTATCTACAAAAAGGTCGATAAGTCTAATTTCGTTGTCTTGTGCAATGGCATCGTCTATGGATGAGGCAAAAAGAGGGAGTTGGTTTCTGTTGGTTCCGTTGATGAATTTACTCATTGAATATCATTTTTAGTGGTATTCGTGTGCTACGAATCATACTTAAAAGTAGTGAAATTCAATGGAATATGCAAGTTTCTTGAGGGATTTTTAGCGCAAAAAGAGAAGGGGTTTTTAGACAGTTTGACGTTTCGCAGCTACACGAGGTTTGGGTAAAAGTACGCCTAAATTTTCGGTTAATGACTGAACTTTCAGATACAAAACTAACTTTGGAGTTAGCCTAAAACCCACATCTCGTGTAACTGCTGTTAGCGGATGTTTTTATTGTATTCTTTTGTATTAATTAATTTATTGTTTTTATAATTTTCAGTTTTTAATGTGTCACCATTTTTGTCAAAATAAATCCACAATGAATCTTTTTCATCTTCATTTTTCCAAAACTTCTTAACCGCAGTTTTTCCATTTGAATAATCCCAAGTTTCATATTTGATTGAAAATCCATTTTTGGATTTAAATCCACCAGAACTCGATAAATATGTACTTGGCTGAATTAAGTTATATACTATTAATAATGGAATTGGTGTACAAAAGATAAAAAGAAATATTGTAGATGTCTTTTGTTGTTTTGAAAGCCAACTTTTTCTTCTATTATATGTCAAAACACTTATTATGATAATTGTGATTAGCCAAAATACAGGGTAAACAAGAACATATATTAATGAACCTCCACCATTAATATTCAACATATGAGTATAAAATAAAATATTAATTAAAGTATATCCTAATACAATCATTAATAATGTTTGGTTCCATTTCATATATTTTTAATTCGTGTTTTTGGTTTAAAATATCCGCTAACGTCAGACTGTGAAAAAACAGTCACAATCCTATCAACAAATATACAAAAACATTTGTAAGAAAAATAAAGTTTTTGTAAATTTAGTGATGCAACACATCCAAGGAATTTCCCGCAATCAGCTGCAAGTAGTCAGCTTAGAAGAAACCATCAGCCAAGACAATCCGGTTCGATTTATCGATGCTTTTGTTCATAGTATCCACCTAGAGCGAATTGGGTTTAGGGAGCGCGTTTTAAAAACCGAAGGCCGTCCCAGTTTTGACACCAAAGTTTTTCTAAAAATCTATTTATACGGCTATTTAAATGGCATTCGTAGTTCTCGCAAACTCGAAAAAGAATGTTTTCGCAACCTGGAGATGCAATGGCTCCTAGAAGCTATTCGCCCCAATTACCACAGCATAGC
>CAUPRL010000010.1:0-128622 GCA_963513695.1 uncultured Flavobacterium sp. | reverse complement strand
TCTTTTGAAAGGAAAGAGAAGAAAATTTCCCTTTCCCTTCGCAAGACCTAGTTGTTTTTCCTTAAGACAAAGTTATTAAACTATTCGCAGAAAATAATTGGAAAATTTATGAATTATTATTTGCTAAAGACATAGTAATCTTAGGCATAGCACCATCAAGCAAAGACTGTAAAAAAGCCCCGATAGTCTTTTTCGACTAAGTAATTCTTTTTTCATAATAAATTGTTTTGGTTAATTAATTAGTAATACTATTTGTTTACCAGTGAATTTTAAATTTCTATAGCTATGAACCTTAAGGTGTTCTTCCTCAAAAACACCTCAAAAAAATGTTAAAACTTACTTTGTAACATTGTCAAATGTAATCACAAGCTTTTAACTAAAAATCCAAAAATGGGGGTACAAACGTACAAAAACGCAATATATCGTACTAAACCTGAAGGTTTTAACATTGCCTAATACAAGCAAAAAACCCCGTAAAATCAAGGCTTAAGGCGTATATTATGGGTGTAGATTTTTTAAAGAAGGCAAAAAAAAACGAATTTACCCCTAAAATGTGTGGGCACACGAAAACGTTTTAGGGAGCTAGAAAGAGCATAGCTATACAGATGTAAGTTCAAGATTTTCAGCTTTGTAATTTATTAATAAAATTAGGGGAGCGTCTCGCCAACCCTCCCCCAACAAACAGCAAAACCTCTTTTAGTTTAATATCAGTAAATTTTGGATTGAAATAGAAATTATTATCCAGCATTCAAAAAAAAAAACCACAGACTCACAACAATTATATTGTAAATCTGTGGTAGTTTTAACCCTAACAGAAAACCGATAACTGATAACTGATAACCGATAACTGATAACAGAAAACCGATAACAGAAAACCGATAACAGAAAACCGTCAACCTATAACTATTCCGAATCCTTATCTTCTTTCCCAGCTTTTTTCTTATTCACATTACTAGCATGTCGGCCGCTGCCATCGCCATCATCGAGAATTCCTTTCTCTGGTGCTAGTTCTTTTAATGCGGCTTGCAAACCTGCATAAGCTGCACTAGCTTCGGCATTAGTAGCATAATCAGCAACAAGTTTTTCTTCAAAAGGAGCATTGGTCATATCAAAAAGTTCTCCTGCTCTGTTCAGTTTCCATTTGGCACTACGAACATACCATTTGTTACCCAATTCCATATAAATGTATTCTTTTGGATTTCCTTTCTTACCTTGCAATTGCGGCAAAAAGCTACGACCATCCAAAACGTTTTTAGTAGGCAATGGAGCTCCGGTAACTGCCGCAAAAGTGGGCAATAAATCACTAGAATCAATCAAATCAGTATTGACTTGGCCGGCTTTTATAACTGCTGGCCAACTGGCAATTGTAGGTACTAAACTACCACATTCGAGCATCGATCCTTTCTTACCAGAAAGCGCTTTTCCACCAATTGTTCCTCTTTCTGCATAGATACTGGCAGTACCATTATCACCCATAAAAACAATCAAGGTGTTGTCTCTTAATTTCATTTCGTCTAGGGTTGCGAGCAGTTTTCCTACCAACTTGTCCATATAAGCAGTGTTGTCGGCATACAAATCACTTCCCGGCTTGCTGTCGGGTGTACGTTGAATCAAAGCATGGACATGAACCATCGAATAATACAAAAAGAAAGGTTTCTTTTTATTGTCATTTAGGAATTTTACAAGATGGTCGTGCATCAAATCCGGCATATAAACATTCTCTTTCAGCTCTTTGGTTTCACCATTCTCAGTATAAGTTGCCGCTTTCTTTTTCTCTTTACTCCAATACACACCACTCCCTTGGAAAGTGATATAATCATCAAACCCAAAATCTTTTGGTGTTAACCCAAACTGGCTCCATTTTCCAACCATAGCGCTGGTATATCCCGCTGTTTTCAATACGGTTGGAATCATTACCTCATTTTCAGGTTTTATCTCCCCTACTCGATCTTGATTTACTGCTCCTGTTCTAAAAGCATAACGACCGGTTAGAATTCTGGATCTAGAAGGCCCGCATAATGGTGCTGTATAAGCATGAGTGAATTGCATTCCGCTTTTAGCCAACTTATCGATTATAGGCGTTTTGTTATTATCTGAGCCATAACAACTCACATCACCAATCCCTAAATCATCGGCTAGAATAAAAATAATGTTAGGTTTAGTGTTACTACTTCCTTTAGCTTTTTTATTCTGGGAATATCCTCCAGAAATGGCAGTACATAATGCCAGAATTACCAAATAGTGTACTTTTTTCATCTTGTTTTAATTAATTTAGTAGTGTAATTTAAAAAATGAGTTGATTCATATCCGATTGATAGGTTTTTATGTCAATAGCTTTTGCCAATGTATCGTAAGCTGGATTCGAATATTTTTGTGCCGCTATTTTCAAAATGCGAACTGTTTCTGTGTAACTAACCGTTTTGATTTGCTCAAATTCCCATTTTTTTTCATTTTTCAAATAAGGCAACATCCAATCCAGACATTTTTTTATGTTTTTTCCTTCCTTAGTTTCATATTGCCATAAATTGACTGAACTATTTTCGGCCAATTGAGCCACTAAAAAATAACCATCTAAATTCATATTCACATAATCCCAAGATTTGGTTCTTTCCAATTCAAAGGGTTGGCTACCATCAGCTTTGATTTGACTTTCGATGCGGTTTTTGAAAACTTCTATTTCAGATGCAACTATTGCGGGCTGTCCTGTAAATAAGGCATAATCAATGACTTGAACGCTGTAATGGGTTCCGTGATTGTTGTGTTCATCCGCTTCATCTTTTCCTATTGGACTTGTTGTCAGCCAATTTAAATAATCCGAAAACCATTTTTGAAGTGCAAGATGATTATCCTTTGTCCAGCCTTTCGAATTTTGCAGCAATAGTGCAGCATCAACAACACGAAATAGTCCCCGAGTTTCAATGATACCTATCCCTCTTCCTGTATTTTTTCCTGGAATGCCTTGCCCAAAATTAAGGTTTGGATTTTGCCTTGTTGCCGCATCCAGAAACCAGGTCTTTATTAATTTTGAAGCGTATTTTGCGTATTTTTCTTCTTTGGTAAAATAGTAAGCCAAAGCCAAAGTTTCAGTATCATCTCTCATCCTATCGATTTCCTGAGTGTCACTAATATCATAATACGTTGGATTGCGCAATCCGTCTTTACGGATATAAGGCAAACCGTCGGGTTTGGTAGGATCGGGCCACCAATAAGGACCTGTACTCATATAATCGTGCTTATCACCACTAGGAGGAACTTGTTTTTTGTTCATTACTGAATACAATTTCCCTTCTTTTAGTATTTTATCTGCTTTGCCTACTATGCTTTTGAGGGCCTTTGTTTTTTCAATATCGTTGGCTTTTATTAATTGGTAATTCCGATCTAATACTTCGCCTTTTAAAACAAAGGTTTTAGGAAAATCTGTTGGAGTATTCTTTACCTCTTGTGCTAAAACACTATTTAAGCTTAGTACCGTAAATAGTAACACGATGTATTTGGTTTTATGTTTCATTTTGAAATTATCTAATCTGCTTTAATTTGCAATTTATGTATTCGTTGATTTGTATTTATTTACTTGAACCCCAAGGCCAAGGTTTTGCCTTTGTTCTTTGAGCTTCTTTTTCCCAAAGATCGGCCATTGCTTTTACTTTGTCTGGATACTTCAAAGCAAGGTTATTTATCTCTGATGGATCTTCTTCCATATCATACAATTCCCAAGCGTTTTCATCGGCTGGAATGAATTTTCTCTGCTTTTGTGTTTTCGATACCAATTTCCATTTCCCCATTCGGATAGCACGGTTTCCTTCGTGTTCCCAAAAAATAAATTCTCTATTTACAGGCTTATTAGTAAATGCTGGAACTAGACTCTTTCCTTCAAGAGGATGAATTGCGTTTCCATTAAAATCGGTAGGATACTGGAGTCCTGCAATTTCGACACAAGTCACCATAATATCGATAAGATGCCCCGATTGAGTACGTAATTCTCCTTTAGCATTTATACCCTTAGGCCAATGAACAATCAATGGGGTAGCAATTCCGCCTTCATGCACAAAATGTTTATACAAACGAAATGGTGTATTGCTTACATTAGCCCATTCTTCACCATAAGCAGTCCAAGTATTGGCTGGACCTGGCATCACACCTTTACCACTTCTAATGAATTGTCCATCGCGAGTGTAGGTTGGAATTTTACCTAAAAATATAGAATCTTTGGCAAAAGGTTTTCCTTTTTTCTGTTCGTCGGTAAGTGGAATTTCGGGCTCGTTGGAGTTCAAAGTCTCGGCACAACCTCCGTTATCGTGCAAATAAAAAATCACTGTATTATCTAATTCTCCCTTTTTTTCCAATGTTGAAATGATTTTTCCAATACCCTGATCCATAATGTCAATCATCGCAGCATATACTTCCATACGGCGTACTTGCCAATCCTTCAAAGGTTCATTTTTCCATTCTGGAATATCCACTCCACGTGCTGTCAAAACCGCTTTATCACTTATGATTCCAAGTTTTTTAAGTTTTTCGAAACGTAGTTTTCTGGTTTCATCCCACCCTTTATCATAAACTCCTTTGTATTTTCGAATTTCACTTTCAGGGGCGTGCAGTGGCCAGTGTGCCGCTGTATAAGCGATATAAAAGAAAAAAGGCTTGTCTTTTGGATTTTCACTGATAAATTTCACCACATGATCCGTAATGGCATTAGTCAAATAAAAATCTTTTCCTGGCGCAATAAAAGTATTATCGCTCATAAGAGTTCCCGGATCATAAAAACTACCCGAACCTATCAACATACCAAAAAAACGATCAAATCCTCTTTGCAAAGGCCAATTAGATCGATCGTTGGGAATGGATTTCTCTTTGTTCATATGCCATTTACCTGACATATAAGTAGCATATCCTGCCTGCTTGAATACCTCAGCCATGGTTACCGCTTTTTTACTCAAATCATCAACATAGCCTTCTTCGTCATAATTATAATTAGAAAGAAATCCCATACCTGCCTGATGCGGATACAAACCGGTCATTAAAGAAGCCCGTGATGGGCTACAGCGAGCAGTATTATAGAAATGTGTAAATCTAAGGCCATTAGCGGCCAACTTATCTATATTGGGTGTCTTTATTTCAGAACCAAAACAACCAATATCAGAAAAGCCCATATCATCGGTAAGAATGACAATTACATTGGGTTTCTTTGAAATTGCTTTATTTGACTGTGAAAATGCAATTCCAGCAACCAAACCCATCAGCACCAGAAAAAATCTTCTAACAGATCGCATATTTCTCATTTTTTTTGCAATTAGGATCAATTTTGTATTCTAATTTTTTATTTTTTCAACATCCAATCAGGGCCCACTTCATTAGGAGTCAAAGGATGGCGAGTTGGAGAAACACCTCCAAATTCTTCGGCTCCAATATCTTTTTTACTATCTCTTTCAACACCCATAAAATCATCCTTTACCTCAGAAACCGCACCATTATTAATAGCTGGACTTTTGGATACCAATCGGTACAATCCATCGCTTCCTAATTTCAATTTTGGATCACTTTTTGTAATTCCAGAAGGAAGTGAAACATTGCAAATTTGTGACCCGAAAACCAAATTGGATTCAAAAAAGTTAGGCTTAAAATGAAAAACATCTAAAGGAGTTGTTGTGTCTAAAACTTCAATATTAATGGCATTTCCTTTGCAGTTATAAACCAAATTATTGACAAATTTATTGTTTTCAGGAAACAAGACCATTTGCAAACTAGGCCATTGGTTTTTATAATTAAAACCTATGTTAATTCCGTTTTCGCCACAATTGACAAAGGTATTTTGTGCAAAATAACAATCTTGAACCTGAAGGTATTTAGGCAAGTTTTTCTTCTTGGCAGCAAAATTGCCGGTTAAACTATTCTCATAATATTCCCCTGCAATCAATCGCAGTCCATCTTCAGTGACATCGGACACATAATTATTGATAACTCTTTGATATGGACCGGCAACACGAATTCCGGAGGTTCCTGGTTCTCCTTTTCCAAATATAAAATTTCCTTCAAAAGTGTTGTACTTCCCTCTTCGGCCTACAAGACCTCCTCTTGAAGCAATCACTGTGTTGTAACGAACGATGTTATGATTCGATTTTAGGGAAACAATTTCTGTTCCTTCGCCGTGAGCGTGATCAAAAAGGTTGTATTCTACCGTAAAGAAAGCTCCGTCATCACCGGGTTGATCTGCATGTCCGTAACCAAATATTCTCAAGATCTCACGTCCATTTGCTTTTGCTACATAAGGAATGTCTTTGATGTAGCAACGATCCACTTGATTGTATCGCGCGTTTTCTTCCCCGTTTTGCATTACCGGTTGCTTGTTGCTTTTACCGGTAAAATAACAATGATCTACTCTGTTATGACTGCCGTTAAAAAGTACCCAATAATATTCAGTGTTAAAATCGGCAGGGTTATAATCTATAATACCAGAATTAGTCAACCTACATTTTTCGGATTCAAAACTAATGACGGAAGCATCTTTTTTGGTAATAACTCCTTTTTTAAACAAAAGACCTTCAACAACGAGATTGGGTTTTGAAAAAATTAGTTTTGAACCTCCGTTTAAAACAACTTTTCCTGGGGTTTGAGCACGTAATGTGATGGACTCGGTGCTGTTTGCATTAGATTTAAAATCTATGACTATATCAGTCCAAACTCCATCTTTCATCACAATGATAGCTCCAGGTTTTGCGGTAGCAATAGCCGAATTGAGTTCTAATGCGTTGGAAACCAAGATTTCTTTACCAAGGGAATTGACTTTTTGTACTTGATTTATCGATTTAGCATTCGAACAAAAGGCTAAACAACTAAACATAAGTCCAATGCAGGGTATTAAAATATATCTACTTTTCATTTTTATTTTTTGTTGTTATTGTAAATTGGAGTCTTAAATTCAATTATGATGTTAAAAAGCGCCGTATCTGCACTTAAATTTTTTACCACATGCACCATTGGCTCTGCAAATTTCACGGTATTTGGCACCTGAATTCCTTCACCTGGAGCACCGTTGGGTTTGTATCTTGGATCTGTCAATTGCACCTTGTTCAGACGAACTACCACACGTTGCGAATGACTATGAAGTTCTCGAGTGTCACCAGGACTAAGCCTTTCTTCAAAAACCCGAAACAATTCATCTTCATATACAATTTTATTTTTTAATGGTTCCAGCCATACTTCCGGACCTTTGGGCTGAGGATGCGTTCGTTTAAAAGCAACTTCAAAATATTCTCCTTTTGCAATAGAATAGGATGCTTCTGGGCTAAAAACTGCAATTTCTCCTCTATCTAATGCTTTTATACCTGCGTTACTTTTACATTCTAATGGAGTCAAGGCGACAATCAATCTTTTGCCAAAAAGAGCAGCATCAATGGCTGTTTTGACTGTTGCATTTTTCATCACTCTAACATAATCGTTTTCCAATGCAATGGAATCTTTACTAACTATTTTCGCTTCATTCAATTGATATACCTTGAAATCCTCATAAATTTGGTGACTTATGTAGGTTCGAAAACCAAAATACCCTTCTTTATAAGGGGCATCATCTTGGTATTCCCAAAACAAATTGTCATTTACAAAATATTGAATAAGGCCGTTATTGACAATTATTTTAATGGCATATTTTTTATTACCAACTAGCAAATGCTCTTTGTCTGTGTATTCCTTTAAGATAGCTTTTTTTCCATTTCCGGTATATTTTCGGAAGCGAGTGGTTTCATTGTCGTGACCTCCAACGCCTGCATAATACAAATGAAGATTGTCATAGGATTCGAATTTTCCGCTTTGATTATTTATATTTTCAGAAGATGGGTTACTTGCCATCCAAAAGGCATTCATATCAGACACTCTGTCATTTTTTCCACCAGCATCAATTACTGTGGCGTAATAGCTAATCATTATATTCCCTTTCAACTTATTTTTGTACCATACTGTTCCTCCAGCAGTGGCAATGACGTCTAATTTTCCTTGATTAATTTGCATCGAAGAAGTTTCAGCTTGTTCAAATTCTGAAATCCATAACTTATTATCGGTCTTAAAATCATCAGCAAAAATAACTTTAGACTGTTTTTGTGAATAAACAAAAGTTGTACTTAAAAAAAGCAAACACAATACCAAAAAATAAATTCTTTCAAGTCTCATTTCATTATTATTTAAATCCAAAGGTACTCTTAGTTATTTTACTTGTGACTTAAGATAATCAAGCATTTTAGTTTTTAAATCCTTTGCAACGGATTGGTATGTTGCCTCGTTCACTACATTTACTGTTTCGTTAGGATCTTTATCATAATCATACAATTCAATTCCAACTACAAATTTCTCATCGAAAGCTTGGGTACTTCTAAAATCATTTCCCAACCAAATAGTATATCGGTATCTTTTGTCTCTCAAAGAATAGCCCATCACTTTTGAAGAAGCATACCCTTGACGCTCGGTTTCGCTCTTAGTGCCACTGCGAGGATACTGACTGATAGAGAAATCTTTGACCGATTGAGCTGATTTATCCATCAAAGGTTTAAGACTTTTCCCGTCAACAACATCCGGAATTTTTACTCCAGCCAAGTCGCAAATCGTTGGAAAAACGTCTACAAATTCTGAAGGCGAATTGGAGGTTGTTGGAGCAATTCCTGGAGCCGAAATAATCAGAGGCGTACGAGTGGCCTGTTCAAAATTAGTGTGTTTGCACCAAAGATTGTGGTCTCCCAAATGCCAACCGTGATCGCCCCAAAGTACAATTATGGTGTTTTTTGTTAATCCTAAAGCATCTAATTTATCTAATACTTTACCCACTTGGGCATCCATAAAAGAAATGGCCGCATAATATCCGTGAATTAATTCTTTTTGCTTGTCAATAGGCAAAGTGAGTCCATACTCTTTTTGGTCTGTAAAGGACAACAATGGAGGAATATCAGTATACGCTCTTAGTTCGCCTGAATTATGAAAAGCAACTTCTACACTGTTTTTGGGTTGTTCTTGAAAAGCGGCTACCGGCATATCTTCTCTTTGATATAAATCCCAATATTTTTTCGGGGCAACAAAGGGTAAATGTGGTTTTGAAAAACCAACAGCAAAAAAGAAAGGTTGGGTTTCTGATTTGAGTTTTTCTAAAATTTCAATAGCTCTCAAAGCATTTGCTCCGTCATTATAGGCATTGTCAGGTACATCAACACATTCAACGGCGGGTTTTACGGATTTCGAAACATAATCCTCAATTTCCTTTTCGTTCATTCCTTTATCTTGTGCCTCTTTTTTGAATTTTGCAGCTAATTCTTTTGATTCAGGCGATTGGTATTGCCCATTAAGAGGAGCTCCTAATGCTTTAGGATAATATCTTTCTTCGGTTTTGAAATAATTGTAATAGGGAACACTCCAAGAGGGCGCATCCATTTGTTTATCGACACAGCGAGTATCATACACTTTACCAATTCCTTGTGTTGAGTATCCCTGACTAATTAAATGCTGTGGTAAACTCAAAATATCAGGATGTACATCACGCATTCTGGTCTTTAGGTCCCATACCCCAGTATTATCTGGACGTTTTCCGGTCATTATACTCGCTCTTGTAGGTCCGCAAACAGCTTGTTGGCAATAGTTGCTGTTGAAAACCGTTGCCATTTTGGCCAATCGGTCAATATTTGGCGTTTTTACCAAAGTATTGCCATAGCAACCCAAAATGGGTTTTAAATCATCAACGGCAATAAATAGAATATTGGGTTTGGCTTTTTGTTGTGCCACAATAGGCGCTGAAATTACCATAGCAATGGCAAAAATCAAGTGATAAAAAACAAGGTTTCTTTTATTCATTTTTTTATTGTTAGCATTATAATAAGAATACTTCTATCACATTTAGTTTAAAGTGCAAAAACATTAAATTAATTTACTTCAAATTTACAAATTGTAAAACTTCTGGAAATACTATTTATGGGTGGAAAAAGTCCAAACACCTACAAATAAAGCATTTAAAAATTGACAACTTCAGCACTGATTATCGTTTATTTTTGGATAATAAGTTTCATTGTTTTCGAAAAATCTTTTGAAGTCACTTTTACAAAGTATATGCCACTATTCAAATCCGAAATATCATAGAAATTAGTGCTATTTTGATTTTGAAAATCAGTACTCGTTTTTACTTTTTGTCCATTTAAATTATAAATCGCCACGGAATCTAGGCTTCCAATTCCTTCAAATGTTTCGATAGTAATGGCGTTTTTTGCAGGATTTGGAAAAATTCCAATAGCCATGTGAATATCGATTTTTTCATTACTACCGACCGAAAGGGATGGTCCTCCTAAGTAAGAAGGGCCAACTTCAGCTACAGCCAATGGATGATTGGTTGTTGCTCCCGTTGTAAATTCATCACTTCCCACGTCTTTTAAAGTGATTGTTGTTGGTCGAGATTTCCCTCCGACATCAAATAATAAGCTGGGATCATCATTAATAACTGCGATATCTAAAATAGCAGGATAACTGGAGTTAGCAGCATCTATTGCAGGACTGGAAGCTGACAAACCTTTATATCCATCCGCATTTGTCACCAAAAGTGGATTGGTGTTTGTCATTCCCGAAGGAATACTTATTCCCAAAGTTCCTTGATAGATGTTTCCTGCCCAAGTAGTCCCGGAATTCGCATTTGAAAAAATAGCTCCAGAACTCTTTTGAAAAATATTGTTGGCCCAAGTATTATTGGTAGCTCCAGTTCCTCCCATATCAATATCTCCACAATTATAAAAAGTATTATGAATAAAATTGATGTTGCTTAAAACTACTGGATAAGTAGTAGTGTCATAAATATAGGTCACTGCATCCGCAGAACCACCTACTCCTGAATTTTCAAAATAATTATTATAACAGTAAATGTTGTTGGCTTCTTTTACACGTATTCCTCCAGCATTAATGAAAAAATTGCTGTAAGCCACATTATTGTCTCCATTTCTAAATACTAACATCGCATTTTGCTGATTGGTAAAAGTGCAAAATCGTATGGTATTTTCTTGGCATTTTATGGAGATGCTTTCACTATCACCAAGACCTGTATTATTAAAATAGCAATATTCTACAATAGCTCTTGATTTGTTAGCATTTTCGGTGCTTAACCCTATTCGAATAGGTTCATTTCCAAAATCACCCCCTAGTCCATAATAATCTTTAAAGGTACAATAGCGTATCTTATGATAACCAATAACGGTTGGCGAGGTCGAAATTTGAATGGTACATCCAGAAACTGCGGCAGCTGGTTTTTTCTCGATATTGCAATAGGTAATTTCGTTGTATTGAGTGCCTGCTTTTACTTCAATGTATTTTTTTGAAAAATAACCACTGAAATTCAATTGCGTTAATACATTATTACTTCCGTAAACTTCAATAACAATCTCACTTCCAATGTCCCCAACAGTAAACTGAAAACCACTAAAAGTGATATAATTTCCATTAATATTGATGTCGTTAGTTCCATTCAAAAAAACACCGCCAGGCGAAGCCGCTTTAACTGTAATATTGCTTTTGCCTATATTCAGAGTTGAGTTGAGATAGGTTCCATTGGCAAGAACAATCACATCACCAGCATTCGAATTGTTGATAGCCGTTTGCATTGCCGGTACTGAACTAACATTGATAGTTGCTGCTTTAAATGAGGTGGTTAAAAATAAACTTATTGAAAGTAAAAAACATACAATAAATTGATCATTTTTAGGCATTGTATGGACTTTTGTAGCTTTCATATAGGTATTGATTACGTACTAATAAATTATTTCTTCACGATTAGTTGCAAGGTTTTTGAATAATCTGTGGCGTTAAAATGAACAAAATAAATTCCTTCTTTCAAATCTGAAATGGCAAATTTTTGATTTAACTCTTCTGGTTGTACTGAAAATGATTTGACTTTTTGCCCATTGGTATTAAAAATAGCAATGTCTATTGTTGAACTAAAACCCTTGATTCCATTGAAACTTATAGCAGACTTTGCCGGATTAGGAAAAATAGTAATGTCTCTGTTTTTATTTTCTAAAGAAACGTCTTTTACAGCAAGCAAATTAGCTAAGCGCTCGCTCAATTGCGCCTGAAATAAACTCGGAATAGCTGCAATAAAAGTGCCTTTAGATTCGATGGTTCCTAATAACTCCGTTGTCCAATCTCCTACATTGGTTACCTCAGGCGATTTGCAGCCGATAGCCCAATTGCGTTGATCGCCAGGTGGATCTTGCACGATCATTTTGCCAGCGGTACAGTTCCAAAACATAATTTGCCCTCCAGACCAACCATGACCTGAACCTGAATCAAGCCTGTTTTGAACATCTTGACTGCCATTACCCACTATATTATCAAACAAAATTCCTGTTGACCAGCGATGATGAGGGCCAATATCGCTATTCTGAATGGTTGATGAACTATTATAAAAAACATTGGGTCCACAAGTACGACTTCCGTTTACATAATCGTGACGTCCATTTCGGGTAATGCAATTTTGAATCAAATTGCGTTGTCCGTCTACGTTAAACGAATAGCGTCTGCCACCATCAATGGTAGATTTAGCATCAAACATTTTGCAATTGTCAACCGTAATCCAAGAAGCTAAACTGTTGATGTGCACAGCGGAATAGCCAAAATAATAAACCTCTAAATTTCGTGCCCAACCGTTCAAAATTTTGTCAAATGAAACAGCTTCCCAACCATGATTTTCATCTGTTGAAGAAGTATAAGTTGAAGAAATCCTCATGTTTTCTATGCCACATTTTTGAATTCTATTATCAGTGTATTTCATCAATTCTCCGGTAGAATAAACAGGATCGATAATATCCATGATTGGCGCATCAAGACTTATTAGGTTTCCGTTTACTTCAGTTACTTTTCGTTGCGAATACAAATCATAAGAAGAAGCAACCCAATTAGTCGCCAACGGATCATAGGATGTTAGTAAATTCATTCCCAACAAACTAATCCAAGCATCATTTGGAATTCGATGCACAAAAACGGCGTCCCCAACTCCAAAAGTATGACCTGAAGCAACCGTAACCTGCTTGGCTCCAATTGGCAAATAAGTATTAGTTATAGCTTTTGTTGAAGATGAAACAACAGTTGTTCCTGAAGCTCCAACAAAATTAATGAGATTATGCTGGGAAGATTTAGTAGCTATAAAATTAGTTCCTGCACCATCAAAACCTTCACCACGAAGTACAATTCCACTTGCCGAAATGGTGATGCTATTACTGATGTTGTATGTACCTGCTTTAAAAAGTATAGTCCCCCTAAAACCATTCGCATCTGGAGTTAGTGCAGAAACTTCGTTAATAGCATTTTGAATATTGGCCAAATTATCTCCCAAGACAGCGTTAACTGTTTTTACTACAGCCACTGTGGGAATGGGTGATTCACTGTTCATATACCCTACTCCACTAAAATCAGGTATGACATTCCCTTTACTGTCAGGAGTATAGACTAATTTACCATTAGAATCTTTAGAAATTAAGGACGTAGTTTGGGCAAGACTCTCTTTCGAAGAAAACAATACTACTAAAGATAAAAAAACTATTTTTAAGATATTTTTCATTTCTCTTTAATTCATTAATACAATGAATAAATAATACTATTAAATAAATATTTTTCAAATATAGTGGATATTCAATTTTTAAAAATCCAGAAATAGAGTAATATAGTCCAACAAGCATTTTGTTTAACAAGTTAATCACTAGTATCATTAATCAACAATACTTGCCAATTAATTTATGCATATATACAAAAAGGACTGCAACAATAAAGTATGTTGCAGTCCCAATATCATAAATCTTAAAGTTCTTGAATTACGAACTAATTTCGCACTATTAATCGAATAGTACTCTTGGTATTTCCAGCAATTAATTGAGCAATATAAACTCCATTACTCAAGCCATTTACATCAAATGTTTTCAAATAATTACCTGGTAAATAGGTCTCATTATCAATAAGATTTTTCACTAATTGTCCATTCAAATTATAGAGACTTAATTGCACCTTACCTGCTTCAGAAATAGTATATTGAAATTCTGAAGAATTAGAAACTGGATTTGGAAAAACTTTGAAAGTATTTACAGTTTCAACAACTTGATCATTCTTAGCGGTAACTTGTTTCATCCTTAAACCACTACTAGTTTCAACAGCAAATTGTGCCCAATCTGCAGATACAGTATAATTTCCAGTTCCTCCAGAAGTATAAACTCTCAAGCGGATTTCTCCAGTTGAAGAAATATAATTAGCCGGAGCTGTTTGTATAGAAGTTACAGTAACATCTGAAGTAGAAACTGCTCTAGAGTCTATTTGAACCCAAGCTAAAGTAGTCCAATTGTACAAATACAACACTTGTGTTCTACTTTTTGAATATTTTCCATCATAAGAAATAGTAAGTTTGGTCACACTTGATGGTGTCTGACTGATTACTGTGCCACAGTACCAATTTGTCACCCTTGTTCCACTTGTCGTTGAATTCAAAACTAAATAACTTGTATTATTTGTTGCCAAATTAGAAAATGTTCCGCTGTTAGTGGTTCCAGAAAGCAGAGTAGCATATGTTGGAGTGTAATTGTTTACTACGGGTGCAGTTACAGTAAGTGTTTGCGGTACGCTTGAAGCGGCATTGTAATTAGAATTTCCAGCCTGTGAAGCTGTAATCGTAGAAGTTCCTGCACCTACTAAATGAATATTACCACTAACAATTGTAGCAACTGCAGTATTTGAACTCACATAAGACACTGCCAAACCTGAACTAGCTGTTGCGCCAGGATTAAAATCTGCACTACCCACTACTTTTGCGGATAAGGCAGGAAAAGTTATGGTTTGGTTTATTTTACTCACAGTTAAAGTCTGTGATACATTTGTTGCTGCATTGAATGTGGCATCTCCTGCTTGTGAAGCAGTAATTGAAGCCGTTCCTGCTCCTACTATATGTATATTCCCGTTAACAATTGTTGCTATTGCTGTATTAGAACTAGCATAAGAAACAGTTAGCCCGGAACTTGCTGTGGCCCCTGGAGCAAAATCAGCATCTCCAAATGCTTTTGAAGGCAAAGCCCCAAAAGTAATAGTCTGGTTTTGTTTCACTACACCTCCAGGACCTCCTAAATAAGAGGGCCCCACTTCTGTTAATGCCAAAGGATGATTCGTAGTTGCTCCAGTTGTATATTCATCACATCCCACATCTTTTAATGTTACGCTAGCTGGTCTTGCTTGTCCACTTTCATCTAATGTCAATGTTGGATCATCATCAAGTGCTAACACATCATACATAGCAGGATAACTTGCACTTGCTGCATCAATACCTGGACTGGTAGCAGACAAACCATAGTAGCCCTCTGAATTAGTAGCCAGCTGTGGATCAATATTGGTCATTCCTGAGGATATAGTAACACCAAGGGTTCCGTTATAAATATTGCCTGCAAAAGTGTTGCTTGCCACTGGACCTGAAAAAATATTCCCAGTCGTTTTCTTAAAAATATTATTGGCCCAAACATTATTTGTTCCTGCGGTATCAAACTCAATTGGTGTACCACCAACAAAAGTATTGTGTACGAAATTTAAATTACTCAAAAAGCCTGTAGAAGCTACATATTTAACTGGAGCAGAGACTACACCGTCTCCACAATTTTCAAAATAATTATTATAACAGTAGATATTACTGGCTTGTTTTAATCTAATTCCACCAGAATTAATGAAGAAATTACCATAGGCTACATTATTGTTTCCGTATCGAAAACAAAAGTTCCCTTTTTGGTTATTAACCATGGTATTGAAACGAAGTATATTGTCCTCACTCTTTACGGATATCACTTCACTATCACCTAAACCTGTATTGTTAAAATAGCAATATTCAACAATTGTTTTTGCTTTATAAGTAGAGGGAGCTGCATTAGTGATACGAATACATTCGTTTCCGTTATCGCCTCCTGCACCAGGCATATTTTGAAAAGAGCAATATCTAATTTTGGTATAGTTAGGCGTACCATCTGTTCTTGTATAAATATGTACCAGATTGCCAATTGCCGCAGATGTCGGTTTGTTTTCAAAATTGCAATAACTTATTTCATCATACTGTCCTTTAACATTAATGTATTTCTGTGCAGAATAACCATTAAAGTTCAACTGTGAAGCAACTATGTAATTTCCAGTAATTTCAAGGACAATACCGGTTATTGTACCAGATGTAAATTGAAATCCACTAAAAGTAACATAATTTCCTGATATACTAATCGAATTTGTACCATTCAAGAATACACCTCCAGGCGTTGCAGCTCGGACTGTAATATTACTTTTTGCAATAGTAATCGTCGAATTAGTATAAGTGCCATTAGCAAGAACAATTTCATCTCCTGCCACCGAAGCACTGACTGCGGAGTTTAATGCAGCAACTGAACTCACATTTATTACGGCTGAATTTGCAATTGTTGCCATCATTAATGTTGTCAGAAAGAAAAAGCCTAAACAATTCTTTTTGAACCGACTGGTTTTCATTTTGTTTTTTTGTAAATCATTTTTCATAGGTATTTTTTTTTGTTAATTAATAAATAATTTAATATCAAAAGCGCTAAAAATTTATGATATCCAAAAATAAAATCTAATAAAAAAATAATAGTACAAAAAAAGGGACCCAAAAGTCCCATTTTAAGAATTAGTCAACAAAAACTACTAATTAAATAACACTAATAAACTCAAGAATAGCCTTATTCCACTTGTGATTTAAAGAATTCCATCATTTTTGCATTTAAATCACTCGCAATTTTTTCATATTTTTTGTCTTTTACAACATTTACTTTTTCTAAAGGATCTTTTTCATAATCATACAGTTCAGTGGCATACACCTTACTTGCTTCAAAAGCTTGTTTACTGGTAAAATCATTCATCCAAATGGTATAACGATATTGATTTGTGCGCAAAGTATACCCCATCAAATTACCTTTTTTATATCCTAAACTTGCCGCTTCTTCCTTTTTCAATTTACGCGGATATTGACTCACTGAATACTCTTTAACCGAAGCTTTGTTATTCAACATCAATGGCTTCAAACTTTTTCCATCCAACTGATTTGGAATAGGAAGTCCAGCCAAATTACAAATGGTTGGAAAAACATCAACAAATTCAGTTTGCGAATTGGTTTTACCCCCTTTTATTCCTGGTGCTGCAATAATCAAAGGAGCTTTTGTTGCTTGTTCAAAAACGGTATGTTTATGCCATAAATCGTGGTCGCCTAAATGCCAACCGTGATCTCCCCAAAGTACAATAATGGTATTGTCTAAAGTTCCTAATGATTCTAACGTATTCAATAAAACCCCAACTTGAGCATCCATATAAGAAACCGCAGCATAATATCCGTGTACCAATTCTTTTTGTTTTTCGAGTTTCAAACCAATGCGTAGCGAATCTGCTGGTAAACTAACAAATTCAGTAATATCCGGATAATTTCGCAATTCACCCGATTGATGATAAGCAATTAATGGACTGTTTTTGGCGTGCTCTTGAAATGGGGCGATTGGCATAGCATCACGTTGATACATATCCCAATATTTTTTAGGAGCTACAAAGGGTAAATGCGGCTTAGAAAACCCAACTGCCATAAAAAAAGGTTTGTTTTGCTTAGAAAGTGCTATGATTTGCTTTTGAGCGATTAAGGCATTAACTCCGTCATTATAAGCATTATCTGGGACATCGATGCATTCAGTTGATGGTCCTTTGATACTTTTTGGATTCTCATCATTTTCCTGTGCTAATTCTTTATTTTTTTGCTTTCTTTCTTTAATCATTTCCGGAGTCATCAAAGCTTTGGTTGCCGCCAATTGATATTGCCCGTTAGCTGGTTCTCCTAAATTAGCTGGAAAATCACTTTTTTCTGCTTTCAAATACGGAATACTCCAGGATACCGGATCAACGCCATTTAAAGCACTTGAAGGGTGGTATATTTTTCCAACACCTGAAGTTTCATACCCCTGAGAAATTAAATACTGTGGAAGTGTCAAAATATTCGGATTCATATCTCGCATTTGAGTAGTCAAATTCCAAATTTTTGTATAATCCGGACGTTTTCCAGTCATAATACTGGCACGAGTTGGACCACAAACCGCTTGTTGACAATAGTTGTTATTGAAAACCGTAGCCATCTTTGCCAGACGGTCAATATTTGGCGTTTTTACCAAAGTATTGCCATAACAAGCCAAAATGGGCTTTAAATCATCAACTGCAATAAATAAAATATTGGGTTTAGCCGCTGGTTTCTTTTGTGCAAATACTGATGATGAAGCTATGGAAAGCAGCAAAATCATTGCGAATTTGAAAAAATTATTTCTTGGATTCATTTCTATTCTATTTTAATTATTATTTATTTTTTAATATTTTTTAATCACCCATAAAAGTGGATTCCGAACAGGCATGTTCCGAATTACTTCTGGATTAGTAAAATCACCATTGAGTGATTGCCATAAATCAAGGTATTTATCATTTTTTAAAGCTAAACCTCCAAAGAGCAAACTGGATTGTCTAACCGGCCATTCGTCCCAATACATCACATCTTTTTTATAAGGCCATAATGATTTGTTGGCTATAAAAGGCTCCATAAATTGCAAGCCCAAAGCTATATTTTGTTTGTTATTTGTGGTATAAGCAAAAAGGTTGTCCTCTTTTGTCGATAGAATTTGACAAATACTGGCCATCGCATCTAAAGTAAACAGAGAATATCCATAAGGTTTTGTCCGTTGCAATTCCAAAGGAAAACTACCGTCTTTTGCCATTTGATTAGGTAAGAGAGTGTTTTTATAAAAATTTCTACAGAAATTCATTGTCTCAAGATCATTGGTCAAACTAGCAAATGCTGCAACCTGCAATGCCCAACATACACTATGATTGTTGCCATTATCTCGCTCGGCAATACCATACTCATGAGTTGTCATCCAATTCAAATAACTAGAATACCACAATTTTATAGCAGCCAATTCAACATTCGAAAGAGCTTTTGAACCCTCGATAGCTTGAATGGCTTTGACCACTTCTATCAAATGTATTGTATCTATGATTCCTATTCCACGACCCGTAGCCACCCCTTGTATGGCTTGGGCATACAATAAATTGGGATTCATTTTGGTGTTTTCATTGATAAACCAAGCTCGCAAATGAAGCGCTAATTGGTCTGCATATTTCTTATCTTTTGTTAAAATATAAGCTGAACCTAAAGCGCCTGAAATTTGACTTAAACGTATCATAGCTTCTCGATGGGCAGTAAAATTATCCGGATTGGTCATTCCGTCTTTGCGGATGTATGGCCCTGCTGAATTTTGTGGATCAGGCCACCAATAATCGCCTTCTGAATAAAAATCATGGCTGTTTCCGGCACTTCTTATACAAAAACTGGACGTTACCGTTATAGGTTGCTCTTTTAAATAAATTTCAGCGTTTTTTAAAACTCGGGCCTTTTCTATTTCCTTAAGGTTAAAAGCCATTTTAGTACTGGAACAACCTATAAAAGTGATTCCAATAACTACCAAAAAAACAATATGTGTCCTTTTTAACATCTGAATTTGCTCTTTTCAAACATCTTATTTTTTGAACTTTAAATATTCACCTTTGAAATTTTGATTCAAAATAGTCATTTCAATTGAATCGCTTTTGGCATCTGGAATTACTTCAATGGCCGCTTTTCCATTGGACATTTTAATCGATTCGCTTCCTGTTGGTGTACCTTGGTTTTTCATGGTTTGACCACCAGCTATGCATTGAAAATAAACACGATCTTCATAATCCAAACAGCGTAAATTATTTTTATCAACAGCAATAGCAGTAAATAAATAATTTCCGTTTTTTAATTTTTCTCCCGACATTTTTAGTCCGATGGCTGGTTCATTTTTGGTATATCGGTAATTCACATCAATGGTATCAGTTACTTTTTTACCGTCTTTGGTAGTTCCAACAGCTACAAAAGTGTTTTTACCTTCTTTAAAATTTACATCCCAAGTCAAACCACACGCTGGATAGACTTTCAGATCTCTTTGCTTTTCGCCAAGTGACAGTCCGTTATGAAAAAATTCTACCTTTGGACAATTACTAAAAACATTCAAAACACGAACCAAATCTTTAGGTCCTTGACGTTCCGTCCAAGTATGCGATTCGATATAAGCAAATGGTTTCTCGCTCCAATAACTTTTAAAAACATAGTAAGCATCTTTAGGGTTTCCGCTTCGATCTACTAACCCTTTTTGATTCATATATGGAATATCATCTTCGGGCCGTAATGGCGTTCCGAAATCCTTGAAAGCCCATTGAATATTTCCGACAAATGTGGGGTCGTTTTCAGAGACGTGCAAATGCCAATCGAATAAATCTACAATATAACTTTCACTCCAATCCCCTATTTGAGCGATATTAGCCCCTTTACCTTGTACAATAGCCTCTTCCCAACCTTCGACTTTAATGACACCTTCACCAGTAATAGGGTTTTCAGAATGACGACCTACCTGACTATCTCCCCCATATTCAGCGTGAATAAAATGCTTGTAATCTTGTTTGTATTTATCGACCGCTTTTTTGTAACTTTTATAGCTTCCGGAATACCAACCTGACCAAATAGAAGGTGAAAATACATCTACAATTTTAGAACCATCTTCATATTTTCGGATGGCCGTTTTACGACTTGGATCAAATTGATGGGCCAAATCATTAATTTCTTTTAAAAAAATATTGATTCTTGCGGTATTATCTCCATCAGGAAAATCAGGCAACCAATTCATTTCATTACCCATTGACCAAATAATTATGGAAGGATGATTGAAATTTTGTTGAATCATTTCGGTTAGCAAATTCTTAGTAGTAGTCTGCCAAACTTCGGTTCCTAAACCTCCACGACACCAAGGCAATTCGTCCCAAACCAACAACCCCAATTCATCACAGGCTTTATAAATTTCTGGATCTTGAGGATAATGGGCCAATCGAACAAAATTGGCACCCATTTCTTTTATGGCTTCCATATCTTTTCGATGTTGCTCATTCGAAACGGCAGCTCCTAAACCAGCATGTTCTTCGTGACGGTGTGTTCCACGAATCAAAACCCGTTTACCGTTGAGGTAAAATGGACCATGATCTTTGAATTCAAACCATCGAAAACCTACTTTATCCTCAATTTTATCAATTATTTTCCCATTGTCGACCAAGGAAACACTCACAGTATATAAATTGGGAACATCAATATCCCATAATTCTGGATTCTTGATATCGTTGAAAGCTATTGTTGTTGTTGATCCTGTTAAAGTACCTTTTTTGGTGGCAACTAGCTTGCCTTTTGGATTAGTCAATTGAGCAGAATAAGTATTTCCTTGAGGATTTTCGACGAATGCTTTGACAACTAATGAAGCTGATTTTGCTGAAACCTTTGGCGTTGTTATTTTGATGTTATCAATATGGTTCTTTGCCATAGACAATAACCAAACATCTCTCGTAATTCCACCATAAATAAAGAAATCGCTTTTTTGGGATGGTATAATATCAATGTTGTAACTGTTATCAACACGAACTAAAATTTCATTATTCCCGTTAGTAACAAGCTTGGTAATATCGATAGTAAAACCAATATAACCTCCAATATGACCACCAGCTTCTTTTCCGTTAACATAAACCTTTGTAGTGATATTGGAACCTTCAAAATACAATTGGTAGACTTTATTTGAGTCGATATTGGGTATCGAAAGAGTTTTTTTATACCAACTGGCACTTCTTCGATAGCCAGGATCATTATCTGTTGCATCTTGACTGTTCCATGTATGTGGCAAATTGATGCCTACCCAATGAACAGCCTGAGTAATATCGGAAAGTTTTTCAGCATTGTTTTCTAAATAATTCCAATCAGAGTTAATGTTGGTTTTACTTCGATACAAAGCATCCGGACTTTGAGCTTGAATTGCTCCAAAACCAAATAGTATAAAAAACAGCCACAGTTTGGTTCTTTTATTAAAATGTTTTTTCATAAAACTACAAGGCTTTTCTTCTGATTAATGCTTCTAAAAAATAGTAATCCCCGTAAATAATGGGCTCATCTAACTCTAGTTTTTTGGACCAATCCCCAGTACAATGGTCTAAAATAAAGGGGCCATTGACACGATCACTTAAAAGATATTGATCTGAACTAAGTGATTGAACAACCTTATCAGAGTAATTCAAATAAATATCTTTTTTGGTAATTGAATACAGTTCAATTAGCGCTGAGGCCATAATAGCAGCAGCAGAAGCATCTCTATACGTATCAGGAATATTAGGTGCATCAAAATCCCAATAAGGAATTCCATCTTCAGGCATATTTTTATGATGAATAAAAAACTGAGCCGTAGCCTCTGCTTGTTTGAGGTATGCTTTATCTTTTGTGTAGCGATAAGTCATGGTAAAACCATAAACCGCCCAAGCCTGCCCTCTAGCCCAAGAAGATGCATCGCTATAACCTTGATGCGTATTTTTACTTTTTACTTGACCGCTAACGGTATCATAACCTACAACATGATAGCAACTATTATCCTTCCTAAAGTGATTTTTAAGTGTGGTATTAGCGTGTTGGATGGCAATTTTTCTAAAAGAGCTGTCCCCAGTCATTTTTGAAGCTTCAAATAGTAATTCCAAATTCATCATATTATCGATAATCACTGGAAAATCCCATTTGTCCTCATTATGATCCCACGATTTGATCGAACCAATTTTTTTATTGAATCTTGTAGTAAGAGTTTGAGCGCCTTGAATAATAATCTTTTTATAATCCTCAGTCTGGTTTATTTCATAGCCTTTTCCATAACTGCAGTAAATTTTAAAACCCATATCGTGAGTTTTTCCGTTAAATTTTTCCTTTTCTAAGAATGGATTCCATTGACTTGCTTTCGTTTTAAACCTTATATCGCCCGTAAGTGTGTACAATTGCCATAAATTACCCACATAAAAACCACTAGTCCAATCTTTTGATGGGACTTTTTTTATCTCCCCCGTTTTGACAGACATACTCCTAGGAAATGCAAGAGAATCGATCGGATATGCCAAAAGTTTTTCAAATCTCGAATTAAGTCGCTTTTTAACAATGGTATTTTCAGTACTGTTCTGTGCTTGACTTATGGTATTGAAAAAAGTCAATCCCAAAAAAAAGATTATAATTGAAAATCTTCTCATAACTAAATATAAATGTTTGTAAATAGAACCTCAAGAATACAATTAAGCTAAAAAATAAATCAACAATAAGCTCATTGCGATGATTAATGTCAACAGCAAATATTCAAGTGTATTCAATTTTATTCTTTTGTATTTCATTCTACAAATTTAAATAAGGAATTGGTCCTAAAAATCCAAAAAAGGGTATTCAATGATACAAATTGCAGTAAAATAGGGTGTTTTTGCTAGTTTTTGGTGTCGTCAGAAAATCGACTCATATATTGTGATGGCGTTTCTCCAAATCGCTTTTGGAAGCACTTACTAAAATACTTTGGATTATTAAAACCTACTTTATAGGAAACTTGTGAAACGTTCATACTGGTTTGTTCTAATAAATTTGCTGCTCGTTTCATTCGTATCTCTTGAATAAAATCATTTGGAGTAAAATTAGTCCAAGCCTTTATTTTGGTAAACAGCATCGTTCTGCTGACTCCAAGTTCAGAACAAAAAAACTGAACATCAAATTGCTCATTTGAAATATTCTCTTCCACTACTTTTATTGCTTTTTTAAACAATTGCTCATCGATAGACGAAGTGGTTATCTCACTCGCAATATAATGATCTTCGGCAGCAAATTTTTCTTTTAAACGCTGGGTTGAACTCAATAAATTTTTGATTCTCAACTTGAATTCCACTAAATTAAAAGGTTTCCCAATGTAATCATCAGCCCCACTTTCTAAACCTTCAATTTTATACACAAAGGAAGTTCTCGAAGTAAGCAAAATGACAGGAATATGACTGGTTTTGATATTTTCTTTAATCTTTGCACAAAGCTCAGTACCCACCATTTCGGGCATTATTACATCACTAATCACTAAATCAGGAACATATTTTAATGCTTTATTCAAACCTTTTACTCCATTCTCGGCCACAAGAACATTATATTCTGGTTTGAGAAGATTTTTCATAAAATTACGCAAGACTTTATGGTCTTCTACAATTAGTATGGTAAGCTTGTCTTTAGGATCATCGATTTCAATAAGATCCTCATTGTCATTAATCTCAGTCAAATTTAATTGTGAAGTATATTGTGATAAATCATCACTTAATTTAAAGTCTTTAATAATCTCATTTTCAGAAAGATGCTCTTTCCCAAAAGGCAATCTCACTGCAAAAATTGCTCCTCCAGAACTTTTATTCTCTACTGTAATAGTACCTTTGTGGAGATCGACAATGTTTTTTACTATCGACAATCCTATTCCTGTTCCTTTATTGTAATTATTTTCGACATTTTTATGGGTTGGGATTTCAAAAAATAAGTCAAAAATCTTGTCTAGGTATTGCTCTGAAATACCGACACCTGAATCTCCTATGGCAATCACAATATCCTTTTCTTCTCTTGAAATAGACATCGAAATAACCCCGCCTTTCGGAGTGTATCGAAAAGCATTAGAGATTAAATTATAAAAAACGCGTTCTAATTTATAACGGTCATAGTAAATTCTAATTTCTTCATCGCTGGTACTAAACGTATAGGTGTAATTTCCGTCCTTGGCGTATTCTGAAAAGGATAAAAATATTTCGTTCAAGAATTTGACGATATTACCCTGAGCTGATTCTAAAACAAATTGTTTGTTTTCAAATTTCCTGAAATCCATTAATCTGTTGATCAAACCTAATAAATGATTAGCACTACTCTCAATGACTTTTAATTTTTTGTACATCTCATTGCTTCCATTATAGTTGGAAAGAATTTGCTGCAAAGGCCCTAAAATCAAAGTCAATGGCGTCCTAAACTCATGTGAAATGTTAGTGAAAAATTGCAATTTGGCAGAGGTGTTTTCTTTATTTATCTCGGTTTCCAAATGTTCTAATTCTAATTCTTTTTTGAGAATTTCTTTTGACTTGATAATCCAAGCCAACCAATATAAGGCTGTTCCAATAATAATAAAATAAATAATAAATGCCCAAATACTTCTCCAAGGAGCAGGTTCAACTACGATCTCAAGTGTGGTTGGCATTTTATTCCAAACGCCATCATTGTTAGCGCCTCGCACCTCAAAAACGTAGGTTCCCGGTGTTTGAATGGTGTACACTGCTTCGTTTTTATTGGTAGTGGTCCAATTGTTTTCCAACCCAACTAATCGATAGGAATAGCGATTATTTGTCGAGTTGATAAAATTAGGAATGGCAAAATTGATCGAAAAATTGGCCTTATCATAACTTAATGTCAATGATTTGGTATAGGTGATACTATTTTCTAAGATTTCCTGATTGGTATTTACATCAACTAATTCATTTTTGATGGTAAATCCAGTCAATATAACTTGAGGGGAATAGGAATTTATGGCTATGCGATTTGAATCAAAATAGGAAACACCAAGTGGTCCTCCAAAATAAAATTTATTCGAATCTAAATTCAAACTAGCATTGTCATTAAACTCATTACTAATCAATCCATCTTTCTGATTGTAAACAATCAAAGAATTTCTTGACGGATTGTACTTAATAATCCCAAAATTGGAACTCAACCATAAATTACTCTTTGAATCTTCTGAAATAGAATGAATGGAAGTGATAATTGAACTTCCGATACTGAAATTGATACTTTTGAAAGTATCTCCATTAAACAAATAAAGCCCTTTTGCTTTTGTTCCTACCCAAATCCTATTTTTCTTATCCTGAAATAGCGTCAGAATATCATCTCCTGAAAGGCTAGTATTGTCAAAGAAAAAATGTTTGATTTTGTAATTTTTATTTTCTAAATCGTTCAAATTGATACAATTTAAACCACTCTGCGTTCCGATCCAAATGTTGTCTTTTTTATCAATCAAAAGTGTTCGAATGCGATTATTAGTCAAAAAATTATCTGAATAATTGTCATTCCCAATGATCTGATAGGTTTTACTGGAAATAGAATATCGTATCAATCCTTTTCCAAAGGTACCCAACCACAATACATCTTTATCCCTACCCCTTTTTATAACATAAACTCCTGTTTCCTTGAGTAAATTTCTCAAATCAGGGGAAATTGCAGCCGTAATAAATTGTTGTGAATGGATGTCATAAGCTGATAATCCATCTGAAAATGTTCCTATCCATAAAACTCCAGTATCCGACAAATACATTGATTTTAAACTATTTCCAGACAATTCACTGCTTTTACTTGCCGATAAGAAACGCGTAGTTTCTGATTTTTTGTCTAGAATGGTTATACCACCACCTTCTGTTCCAAAATAAATATTTTGATTTTTGTCGGCAACGATCGAGCTTATCACATCAAAACTAAGGGCTTGCTTCCCTGAATTTTGATTCAAATTTGTGAAATTGGCATTCGATACATCCCAAGTATTTACCCCATTATAATAGGTTCCAATCCAAACTGACCCCTTTTTATCTCTAAATATCGATTTGACTTTCCTTAAACTTGAAATTTTATCCGAAGAATTCACAATTTTCTGAATAGTCCCATTGGCATTCATTATACTAATACCATTATAAGTACCTATCCATAAGGCGCCTTTGTCATCGATTTCTATAGCTCTGATATCAATGTCAATCCCTTTTTGCTTTCCATTTTCAACCAAGGAAATGAGTTGTCTAGAAGCCGCTTCGAATTTGAAAATTCCATTTGTTTTTGTGCCTATCCATAAATTACCTGCAGCATCTTCTTTTATTTTTTGTACAAAAAGATGCTCATCATTTCCTTTGTATTTTATCTTTTGAAAGGAAAAAGTATTGTTTTTTCGACTGATCAATCGGCATAAACCATTGGCAGTTCCTATCCAAATGGCCCCTTTTTTGGTTTCTAAAATGCTTAAAACAAAATTATTGGGTAAACTATAGGGATTACTCTTAGAATGAAAAAGTGAAATGAATTTCTGGGTGGTTTTATTAAAAATACTCAAACCACTCGAAGTACCTATCCAAATTTCATCCCTAATTTCCTTGATATCCCAAACCGTATTATTGCATAAAGATTGATCACTATTGGCGTGAAAATATTGCTTAAATGTATTCTTTTTAGGATTGTAACAATTGAGTCCATTATAAGTACCAATCCATAAATTCCCTGATTTGTCTTTTTGGATAGAAAGAATGTCATTATTGCTTATTGAAGTGGAATCCTTAGGATTATTTCGAAAAATAGTAAATGTACTTCCATCATATTTATTTAGCCCATCTCTAGTGCCAAACCACATTTGCCCAATTTCGTCTTGATGTATGGCAATGACTGAACTTTGAGAAAGTCCATTGATAGTCGAAATAGTATTCAATCTATAGTCATAGTTTTGAGCGTAAACTCCAAATACTAGGAATAAAAAGTAAAGGGCAAAAAATTTATTTTTCATTATTTATAATAAAAACAACCTATTGGATGTAATTCATTTTGATAAAAATTTTCGTCAGTTAGAGATCAATTATATTTCAAAAAAGGCAATGGCTCTGATGTTTTAATAAGTAAAGCCTAGAAGTAAAAATAGTAATTTACCAACCTGATTGAAGTACTATTTCTAAATTTTAATGTTTTATTTATACACAAATATATAAGAAAAAAAACCTTAATTATTATAAATGATCTCTTGATTCGATTTATTTCAAACGTTTTTTTAATTGATAATCATATAGGGAGGGAATATTCAAAACAGGTTGATTCAATAATTCTATATAAGCTTCAGGAAAATAATCTATTTTGAAATCCTGCTTTCCATGAACTCCTATAATCCTGGCAAATGGACCATCATTCATACCATTCAGCAGTATAGGTTTCGCAGAGTTGTATTTACCTTCAACAATGGCCTCTATATTCCAAAATGTAGTAAATGCTCCGTGCGAAGGTCTCCAATAATCTGCACCACCCGCTAGAAAAAGAGGATAACTATTATCTGCTTTGGGAGTGAAATGCACTTTTACATTATCAAATAAATTCTGATGGTTAGCTCCAGCATGCTGATCTAAATTTGGACTGGTAAAAATTTCGCAATTTTGGTACACATCTTTTGATGAAAATGTATTGAAACTTAAGGGATGTACCGCCTCATTATACACTTTTAAATTTTTAACTAACACATTATGAACGCCTCCCATAGCTACGGTGTAATGAGCTATATTTTTTCCCTCACTGACAATATCTTGAATAGTTACATTGGCTATTTCCTCAGTCAAAACACCACTTTCTGCATTAGTAATAACAACATCAGAAACCCAACTGTTAAACAAGCGAGTCAAGTAAATCGCATTATATCCTTGTTCTACATGATGAGCTACTCTTGGTGTGTCCGGAAAAGTAAATCGAAGATGTTCGATGCCTACCTCAGACAAATGCTTCCATTCGACTAATTGTGCTTGATAATTTGCTTTGACGTCTAAAAGTAATGGCGTTTTGAGCGTTAGCTTGTTCTTTTCAATTTTTTCAATCGCTACTTGTTGCCTAACAATAGGCAAGGCAGGAAATTTCCAATGATGCGAGCCAGGTTTAACATTGGCATTATTATACAAAGCTTTAATTAATTCGCCATTTTCACCCTCTTTATTGAACAACTGCAACTCCACTACATCCCCTACCTTCAAACCTTGCACATCCTTTACTTGAATGTTTTTCGTTCCCCTTTTTCCCTCTAAGACTTTAGCTAATACATTCAATTTGGGGTCATACTTTTCAAGATAGGATTTCACTCTTTCATTGGGAACTTGTGTCCAAATGAATCCTCCAGACCAAGCATATTGCGAAAAAGGCAAATCTATATTGTTTTCCTTCTCTCTCTGCCTTTTATCAAAAGCGACTAAATACGCTCTCAATTCAGCCAATGGTTCAGGGTCTTTAAAATACATCATTGGACGCGGGCAAAAAATCTCGGTACCTTCTTTTCCTGAACCCATTCCTCTCAACACAAAATTACTTCGCTCTAAGTACAAAACATCGCTTAAAATTACGCGACCTGCAGGCAATAGCAAAACCACATCTCCATTTACAGCACTTGCCGCTTGTATTGCTTTAATCAAGTTTTTTGAATCATCCAAACCATCATTGGCTATAACGCCAAAATCAGTAGCATTGATAATATGCTCCGTTTTTTCGGGTAGTGCTATTTCTCCAAAATGATACCCAGCATAACTATAATCTGGCAAATAATTTTGAGCAGCATTTTTTTGGTCTGAAATTATTTTTGGTATTCCTTGACCAAATGCATTTTTTGGCAATAGGAAAACTAAAGCTACAGTTCCATATAAAACTATTTTGCTAAAAGCAAAATCCCATGGTATTTTCATTTGTAAAATCATTTTGAATTCAATGATTCAAATATAGGACGGATTAGAGTTTCAAAAATCCAAAATTAGGTAGGTAATCATCCAAAAACCGTTAGAAAATATAAGATTACACCAATCGAATATATAAAAAATTAGCACAGTCCTTAATAACCATAGAAAAGATTGCAAACATAAAACCTTGAGGAAATAAATAAAAAAACTAATGACTGGAGGTCATCAGTGTTGTTTTTGAAGAGCAAAATAGCCAACTTTAGTATGTGTAAAAATAAAATGCGATGGATTGTGATTAGGAGTTGGCAATTTTTACAATATATTTTTTTTACAAATAATAAGTATTAGTACGTATTTAAATTATATAATAGACTATAGCAGTGAATATTCTGTCGCTTTATTAGATAGTTCTATAAGATTTTTAACTTTCAACTTTTTCATTAAATTAAAACGATGCACCTCGGCTGTGCGTTTGCTGATGCCTAGTACTTTTGCAATTTCTTTATTTCCCTTTCCTGACAACAACAAGCTAAGTATTTCTCTTTCTCTTTTGGTAATCATCATTTCGTCACTGATATGTTGTTTCGTTTCTGAAAAAGTGTTAAAATGAGTCAATTGCCCAATTAATATAGATGAAATATCACCGCTAAAATATTTTCCGCCTCTAGAAACGGTATTAACTGCTTTGAGGAATTCTTCTTTGCTCGACCCTTTCAACAAATAGCCATCGGCGCCGTATTTGATAGATTTTAATACATATTCTTCGGAATCGTACATCGAAAGCATTACAATTTTCACCGAATTGTTTTGGCTTCGGAGTTTTTCAACTACTTCAATACCGTTTAAATTTGGCATTCGAATGTCTAGAATTAACAAATCGGGCTGATTGATTTCGACTGATTTTAACGCTTCTAAACCATCGGCAGCTTCACCAACAACTTCAATGTTTGCTTCGTTTTCTAGTAATGATTTGATGCCATCTCTGACAAATACGTGATCATCTACTAGAACAACTCGAATGGGATTAGTCATAATCTACTTAATTTCTATTTTCATTTTTACGTATATCAACCTAACAACTGATGCTAATGTACGTATTTTTTAAATAAACAAAAAAAAGATAGCAGTTTTGAGTATTAAGATTTTTAAATTGCGGACTCAGACAATTGTTAAACCACAATAAACAATAAACTGCAAACAATAAACTGCAAACAATAAACTACAAACAATAAACTACAAACAATAAACCACAAACAATAAACTACAAACAATAAACTACAAACAATAAACCACAAACCACAAACCACAAACTGTTAAATCGGAATAGTAAATGGATTTCGGGTGCCTTCGTGGGAATAGAATTAAAATCTACAAATTAGTATTATAACTCAAACTTTCAAGCTCAAAAAGTAAACCCAATCGAAGTAATAATTCCCCAATCATTCAAAGGGTCAGCATCTTTAGAAGGCTGACTATCATAATTTTCATAGATTTGAACATTGAGAAAAAAATCTTTGACGAGTTCATATTTGGCAGCCAAATCATATTCAAGCCGGACTCGCCCGATGTTGGTAACCGAAGGGAACACTTCGAGTCCTGTGGTAATGTCAATTTTTGGACTACGGTATTTAAACCACTTGAATTGTGCACTCAAGACAGCTTCTAAATTTTCGGAAGTCGTGGCAGCACTAATCGTTTTTTCTTGATTGGCTAATAGTCCCCCCATCACATTGAAGCGAATGGAATTGGTTCTCGAAACATCATAACCCATCGCATATCCTGCTTGTGCCCTGTAGTCCAAATCCAATTGCGTATTTTGCTGGACTTGTACAGAAATACTGCTTTGCCATTTATTGGGTAAAAAATGACTCACCATAAATCCAATCGTATTATTTTTAGACCGCTGCGTTCCATCATAGGTTTGCAGACTTTCGAGTTTAAATTGAGTCGCATAATAGGTAGCCCTATAAGTAACCTTTGTATTTAGACTGTATTGAAAGATATCGCTAGCTTTGGTGTAGGTCAATCCTAAATCAAAAGAACCATCAATTTTTTGGAAAAAGGACCGTTTGATCGGCACAATCAAAACAATGTCCCACAATCGTTTGGGAATAGTATCTGTTACGGTGAGGATGTCTACGGAGGACATCACGTTTGACTTTTTTAAACGGCCAAAATACTTTTGCCCTGAATTCATACGAATTTCATAATATTTTGCAGAGTGAATCGAATTGATTCTATCGAATTGAATACTAATAGTTTTCATAGCATCAGTACTTAAACTGAGCAAACCGTATTCAAATTTCTTCAGCTCACCCGTGATTCTATCTCCATTTTGCATATAAATAGTATCGTTTTTCTGGGCCTGAACGCTCAGAATGCAAAAACAAATACAAGCAAGACAAATCAATAGGGTTCTTTGCATTTTTAGTATGGGAAGTTTTTAAACTTGGTTTTAAGTGGCTATGAATAAAATATTCATCAGTAAAATAACAAAAAATTACTGATACAAAGGAACATACATTTTACTTTTCACAAATACGCTAATATCATCTGGTCGATCAACTGTAGCCAATCCGTTGTTAAAAATGAATGTGGCGACTTTTATAGCTACATTAACAGAGACCTCCAAAATATTCTTTACACTGGGATAAATCAAGCCCATCTCAAAATCTTGTTCTGTAACTTGTTCGGCAACTGCTTCAGCGGCAGTAATAAACATCAAATCGGTAACCCTTTTGGCTTCCGTTGCAAATATGGCCAATCCCATAGCAGGAAAAATAAATACATTATTTCCCTGACCTGGAGTAAATGTTTTTCCTTCAAACTCCACCGGTGCAAAAGGACTTCCGCTAGCAAAAATGGATTTTCCTTTGCTCCACACATACGCTTGTTCAGCTGTACATTCGGAATGTGAAGTAGGATTAGAATACGGAAAAATAATAGGTCGTTCATTGACCAAACTCATAGTTGCTATTACTTGTTGGTTGAATGCCCCACCCACGGTGCTTACTCCAATAATAGCGGTTGGTTGTACTTGAAGAACTGCAGCAGCCAAATCATTGGTAGATTCTCCCTGATGCGCAAATTGTTTTTGATAATCGGCCAAATCGGTTCTCGAAGCCACGAGCAATCCATTAATATCAAACATCCAAATATGTTCCAATGCTTCTGCCCTACTCAATCCGTCTTTTTGAAATTTCTGAACCAGTAAATCAGCAATACCAAAAGCTGCAGCTCCTGCCCCAAAGAAAAGGAATTTTTGGTCTGTAAATGGTTTGTTCATCAACCTACTTATCGAAATAAATCCAGCGGTGGCTATGGCTGCTGTACCTTGTATGTCATCATTATAAGTGCAAACTTTGTCGCGAAATTTGTTTAAAATCCGAATCGCATCCACTCCTTTAAAATCTTCCCATTGGATACAAATTTTTGGATAAACTTCGTTGATGGCCACAACAAATGCTTCTATAAAATCATCATATTCTTTGCCTACAATTCGCTTTTGTTTCAAACCTGGATAGAGAGGATCATTCAGAAAAGTTTCATTATTAGTTCCTACATCCAAAATTATAGGAAGTGTATGTTCCGGAGGAACACCGGCACAAGCGGTATACAATGCCAATTTACCTATCGGGATTCCCAATCCGCAAACACCCAAATCGCCTAATCCCAAAATACGTCCACCATCAGTTACAACAGTAAAACGAATGTCGTCCTCATGCCAATTTCGAAGAATTTCCTTGATGTGGTCTTTTTGATGGATTGAAATAAAAAGGCCTCTGACTCTTCTGGTGATATGTCCTAATTTTTCACAAGCCTCACCCACCGTTGGCGTATAAACTATGGGTAAAAACTTAGCAGGATTATTACTAATGAGATTATAAAACAAGGTTTCATTGGTTTCTAAAAGATTGGACAAATAGATATATTTATTTATCGGAAGATCAAATTGTTCCAACTGCTCATTGATTCGAAGAATTTGCGTTTCGATACTTTCGATTTGCTCTGGCAACAATCCCTCTAAATTGTATTTTTTTCTTTCCTCTAAGCTGAAAGCAGTTCCTTTATTGAAACGTGGATCTCGCATCAAGTTGTAGCCTTTATTTTCTTTCATAATAGTACAATTAATCTATTAATTACAATCCGTTAAAAATACTAAAAACATATCTTTAATTGCTATTTTTTCAGCAAAATAGCAAAAAAGATGAACTCTTTGTATTGATACCATTTCTGATTATTAGTGAAATTTATATCTAATATGAAAAAAAAATCGAATAAAATCAAGACAGGAACAAAATCCATAACACAATTAAAAGTGGCCCAAGCAATCCAACTAAAATACCACCGGTTCTAAAATCTTTTATTTCCAGCATTTCAGTACTGAAAGCAATTGCATTTGGTGGTGTGGAAACGGGAAGAAACAAAGCGGTTGAAGCGGCCAAACCAATGATTAGTGCAACCTCAGTCTGAGCGTTTACTAAAATCGCCATCCCCAAAGGTATCAAGACAGTACTTGTTGCTGTGTGACTCATTACATTAGATAAAATCATCGTTAAAAAAGCAAACAAAAGCAAGAGAATGATTTCTTGAACCTCCATTTGTTTGATATAACCAGCATAATAATCTAAAAGACCGGAATGTAACAAAGCTAAGCCTAATGATAATCCTCCTGCAACCAATAGCAGTGTGTCCCACGGAAGTCCTTGTACATCTTTATTTTTTAAAATACCAAATAACGGAAGAAAAACTAAAGGGATTGCTGAAACGGCACCTACTTTTAATCCGTGAAATGAAGTCGTCAACCATAGCATAATCGTGATGGCAATGATCACAACAACAGTAATGCGTTTCATTTTTTCTTTATTGGATAACACCTCTTGCTGAGTTTGAAGAAAATCGAGAGAAATAGCTTGTGTGTCTTTAATGTAAATTCGAATCAACACAAAACAACTGATAGCAGTTAGTACAAAGGCAAGTGGCAAACCATAAATCATCCAATCGAGAAATGAAACTTCAACTCCAGCATTCTCCAATGCACCAATAGCAATAAGATTGGGTGGACTTCCGATAATGGTTCCCATACCTCCTGTGGTCGCAGCTATCGGGACACCTAAAAGAAAAGCTTTTGTCAAAGGTGATTGCTTCCCAAGGGATTTCAGTAGTGGCATAATCGAAGCAATAACCATAGCCGTAGTAGCCGTATTCGACATTAACATCGAAGCTACCATAGTAGTCAACATTAACCCTATGAGAAGATTTCTGGGATTGGATCCCGAAATTTTTAAGGTGAATCGAAACAAGGCCTCATCCAGATTAGTTTTGGTCATGGCAGCAGCCATAAAAAAACCACCTAGCATCAACCATATGATACTGCTGGAAAAAGTAGTAACGTATTTTTCAATATTCTCAGGTGCTGAGTTGAGGTGGGGATTCCCAAGCATAAAAACCAGATAAGCTATAATAAAAATGCTTACTGCAAATGCAGGAACGGCTTCTGTGAACCATAACCCTAAGGCAAAGAATAAAAGAAAAAAAACATATACTTTGGTGTCGTCAAATTCTGGTTCTTTAAGCAACCAAGTCAACCCTAAGGCTAAACTAAAAGATAGTAGGAACAAATAAACTGATTTATAGTTTTCCCAATTTCCGTTTTTGATTTTTTCTTGCATAACTGTCGATTTTAGATGGATAATTTCATTTCAAAAGAATAACAATTCCGGCTTTAAAGTTTAAAACCAGCCCACTTTAAATAAGAAAAACCAGAAGCAATTCTTTATAAGAGAACAATTAATGATACTAATCAAAATCACAAAATGTTTACTTTCTTAAATACCACTTCTGGCTTAACCAAACTAACCAAAATCCACTATTTTATTAAAATATGCCCAAAGGAGCAATAAATCCAACCGAAATGCGAGCGGTATTATAATCAGCAACTCCAAATCGAGAGGAAGCATAATCCGAATAGTCATAAATTCGGCCTACCACATTGGCGAAAAACTTCAAATTCAAATTTTTCCATGGATAATATTCTACCGAAGGGATATAACCCCAAGCGGTTCGGATATGATTGTCCGTTTTCAAAGGGTCTAAAGTATCATTTTGCCAATTGGCAATGTCCATCATCCCAACCAATGACAAATTAACTTTATCATTTAATCTGTAATGTATGTGCATCCAATGACCTATATATTCGGTATCTTCTAATGCCCAAGGATAAAGTGAATCGGGAACGGTAGCACTTACAATTCCAGTTCTATCTAAATCCTCATTACTCAATTTGAAATCATAAGCAACCACTAGTTTACCAAGAGTAAGTTCTTGACCCAAAGCCAAATAATTCATAAAAGTACTTTCTGCTTCGGTGTGTAAAGCATAACCCCACATAGTTTTCAACTTTCCGTCAAAAAGACTTCCTGTCCAGTTAGCTACAAATGCCAAAGGAGCTTGTGCTTCAGTAAAATTGGGTTGTGGACCATACAATTCTTCAAATGTTTTAGTACGAGAATCCAGCACTTGTACGGTAAATGAATTGTTTTTATTGGCTTGATAAGTAGCTCCAACCCCAGTCAAAAAATTATCCGCCATTTCTATAATATCGGAATACTCATAAATATCGATTGGATTATAATCGAATTCAAATCCTCCCCAGGCGGCACACATTTTACCCATGGTAAAATTCAAATTGGTAGTGGCATCCACACGAATAAAAGCCAAATCAACGGAGCGACTCAAATTATCAATCGATTCCGAAGTTTGAGCACGAGTATAACGATCACGAAAACGGAAATAAACTTTTTCGTGAACTTGCCCCTTAAACTCCAACCGAAACTGATTCATTTTAAACTTAGAGGCCGAATAATCACCATCTACAAATTCATTTTGCTCCGCGAATTGCATATTGGCAATCATGCTCATATTCTTGAGCAATCCTTGCTTGGCTGCTGGAATTAAAGTCTTATACGTTATTGTATCTCCTTCCTGTGTTTGTGCGATAATACCAAGTGAAAATAACAAAACAGCGAGTAGCAATACTAAACTATATTTTTTTTTCATAGCTTTTTTATTTAGTTAATACTCAATAAATAGTCTTTGCAAATCATCTCTGCTTCTGTTTTTTGACAAAGCTAACATTAAAAGAATTCTTGCTTTTTGAGGATTTAACTCATCCGAAGATACACTGCCATAATCAGCATCTACAACTTCTCCTTTTATGAGTACAGCACCAATAGGAACACGGGTAGCTCTTACAACCGGTACTCCTGCTTTAGTAGCTCTTTTAATAGCTTCTAATGTTCCTGCATTCATGTTTCCGTCGCCAACACCAGCAACTACAATTCCTTTGGCCCCAGCTTTAATCATAATGTCAATTAAATCGGTTGACATATCGGCACAACCATAAACAATATCAACTCGAGGTAATGATTTTAAACCATCAATTGAAAACTCACTACTAGTGGTATGACGACCAGAAGGTTTATGGAAGAATAAAACATCTCCAAAAATTACAGTACCTATCAATCCTTCTTGCGGAGACTGGAAGGTGTGAACTGGTGTAGAAATCATTTTTCTGACATCTCTTGCAGCATGAATATCATCATTCATAACAACCATAACCCCATATCCTTTGGCATTTGGATTGGCAGCCAGAGCTACAGCATTGTACATATTCAACGGACCGTCAGCGCTCAAAGCGGTGGAAGGACGCATAGAACCCGTTAATACAACAGGCTTATCACTTTTTATAACCAAATTCAAAAAATAAGCAGTTTCTTCTTGGGTGTCAGTTCCGTGAGTGATCACTATACCGTCAACAGCTTCACTTTTTAGAAGCTCGTTGATACGATTGGCCACATCAAGCCAAACTTTTACACTCATGTCTTGAGAGCCCACGTTGGCAACTTGTTCGCCTCTTAAATTGGCTAATTTTCGAATATTAGGTACAGCATCTATCATCGCTTCAATCTTAACCTGACCTGAGGTATATGCCGATCCTGTGGCGCTTGTTCCTGCTCCGGCAATAGTTCCACCAGTGGCAAGAATAACAATATTAGGGAGTTTAGCCTGTCCAAATCCGAATAGGCTTATTGTTAGCATGAAAGCTACTAGTACATTTCTTAAATTAAAGTGCATTGTTTTCATTGTTTTAGGATTTATTGTTCATAATTTTATTGTGGACTAGTCATTTTGATAGGATCCATAAAATCTTTAATCTGTTCTTCGGTAAGTAATTTTTTCTCGCGAATCAGTTCAAGAATCCCTTTGTTAGTTTCCAAAGCTTCTTTAGCTAGTTCGGTAGTCTTTTCATAACCTAATATGGGGTTCAATGCAGTTACTGTTCCCACACTGCGTTCCATATAGCGTTTCAATGTGGCCTCGTTTACAGTAATTCCATCAATACAATTGGTGCGGAACAAAGGCATAGTTTTAAACAACAACGCTTGGGATTCAAAAATAGCTACTGCTACAACTGGCTCATAGGCATTCAATTGAAGCAGTCCATCTCGCGAAGCGATGGTTACGGTAGCATCATTACCTATAATTTTATAGCAAATTTGATTCATCAATTCAGGCATAACAGGATTTACTTTTCCTGGCATAATCGAAGAACCGGGTTGCAAGGCAGGCAAATTGATTTCAAAAATTCCTGTACGTGGTCCTGAAGCCAAGAAGATGAGGTCACTGCTGATTTTGGATAAAGTAACACCAAAATTTTTCAAAGCCGAAGAATACATTACAAATCCTTGCATACTAGAAGTAGCAGCAATTAAGTCTGAACTTAACTTCATTGGTTTTCCAGTGATTTTAGCCAATTGAACAGCGCATTTCTCAGCATAGCCCGGTGAAGCGGTGATTCCGGTTCCAATGGCGGTAGCACCCATATTTTCTTCATAAAGATAGGATTCAGAATGAACCAAAGCTTCGATAGCCGCATCCAGTTGGTAACCAAACCCATGAAATTCCTGACCTACTGTCATCGGCACTGCATCTTGGCCTTCAGTGCGCCCCATTTTGAGGACTTTACTGTATTGATCTCCTTTTTTGTGAAAGGCTGCTGCCAATGCTTTGGCTTCTTTTACAACTTTGTCATTATGAAGAAGAATCGCCACGTGAATAGCCGTTGGATACACATCATTGGTTGATTGTCCCATATTCAAATCATCGTGAGGTTCAAGGTATTGGTATTGCCCTTTTTTATGACCTGTAAGTTCCAGACCAATATTAGCCAATACCTCATTGGCATTCATATTGGCCGATGTTCCAGCACCACCTTGATAAAGATCAGTCAGAAACTGGTCATGATATTTACCTTCCATTACTGCTTTACAGGCTTTTTCAATAGCGTCAAGACGATCTTTTTTCATACGACCTACTTCAAAATTGGCGCGAGCGGCTGCCAATTTCACCATAGCATAAGCCTTTACATAATCGGGGTAAAAATTGGTTTCTACTCCACTAATCTGAAAATTCTCCAAAGCACGAGCGGTTTGTACACCATAATAGGCTTTGTCAGGTATCTGTTTTTCACCCAACAAATCTTTTTCGGTTCGAAACTGAGCATAAAAACTAAATCCAGAAAGGAGAATCGTTGTCAATAATAAAATTCTTTTCATGTTGTTGGTATTTAAATAATTTATAATAATATCGATTGGAAAATTAAACCCGCAATGACTGTCGCCACTGTCGTAACAATTCCCGGTAACATAAAGCTATGATTGAGTACATACTTCCCAATTTTGGTCGTTCCGGTTCGGTCAAATTGTATGGCGGTCAATAACGTTGGATAGCCGGGAATAAAAAAATGCCCATTAACCGCTGGAAAAATGCCTATCAAAAAAGCAGGGGCAATTCCTAATGAAAGTCCCAATGGCATTAATGCCTTGGTTGTGGCAGCCTGACTGAAAAGTAAAATGCTGAGTACAAATAAAGCAATGGCAAAAGACCAAGGATAAGCTGTTACCAATTCACCCAAAGTATTTTTGATTACAACATAATTGTATTGCATAAAAGTACCACTCATCCACACAACGCCAAAAACGGCTATAGTAGCTTGGCCTGCAGAAGCAAAAAGACTGGCTTTGGTAACTTCGGCAGCAGTAGTATTGGCAAAAAGAATAATGAATCCTGCAGCAGCAAGCATTAGCATCATTATCATAGATGGAATTTGAACCTGACCGGAGGCATTCACTGCAAAATTGGGAGTGAATCCTTCCGCTGCTGAAAATTCTGGAATTATGGATGGAAAGGAACCAAGCAAAACAACCGCTAATACAGCCAAACCGAAAATGATAACCGATTTGATGGCTCCGGGTTTGAGTCCGATTGCAGGGTCTTTTGAATCACCATTAATACTTTCTGCAAAAATAGGGTCTTTCATCTTTTCGATAAATTCAGGATCTTCATCCAATTCTTTGCCTCGTTTTAACACAAAAAGAATCCCAACAAGTATTCCTACCAAAGAAGCTGGAATACAAATCATAAGAATATCAGCTAGTTTTATTCCACTCGAAACCAGCACAGTTAACAAGGCAGCGGTTGCAGCAGAAACCGGGCTGGAAGTAATCCCCATATGAGCAGCCGTAACACTCATACTCAAAGCGCGTTCCGGTCGTACTCTCGCCTTTGTGGCAACCTCAGCAATAATCGGCAAAATAGAATATGAAATATGGGCTGTTCCCGCAAAAAGAGTAAAAAAGTAAGTTACCAATGGACCTAAAATAGTGATTTGCCCAGGATGACTGCGAAGTATTTTAGCAGCAACGTTTACCAGATAATCCATACCTCCGGCAGCTTGCAAAGCGGCGGCAGCAGTCACTACGCTCAATATAATCAACATTACTTCAAGTGGAGGATCTGCGGGTTGCATTCCAAATACAAAAAGTAAAATTAAAAGTCCAATCATTCCCATCACGCCCAACCCAATGCCAGACATACGGGAACCAATAAAAATGCAGATTAACAAAACGGAAAGTTCCAGAAAAATCATTGTAGCACTAGCTTTAAAAATTAATACTCTGTTTTAATTTTTATCTAATTAGGGGCTCAAAAAGATTATTATTTTTGACTGTGGTAAAATTTTATACGATTTATCTCAATTTTAATACTATCAAATTTAGCTAAAATAATACCCTCAAAAAATAGTTATTATTCCGTATTTTCATATCTTTACTTGCTATAAAGCTGCACTAAACATCTTTAATCAAGAAGTAAATGAAAGACTATCAAGATTATAGCTTATTTCACAAATTTGTAGATAACTTTTTACCCATTGGCTTCAACGGAATTGATCCTAATGACCCTTTATTGTTTGAGATAGAGAAATCGACTGAAATTAATAATCAGTATTTCTTTGTTGGTGATCTTTTGCAGGGAAAGATTCTTTTTACGAGTAAACGAAGTATCGATATGATAGGCGTTGATCCCAAAGAACTGAATCCATACCATAATATCGAAGCTACACACCCGGACGAAGTACATAGAAATACCAAGGGTTGGGCTAAATTAATTTGTATAGCAAATGATCTTCTTGCAGCTAAAAGCGGGTATTCAATATTCACTACAAATATGAAATTACTAAATCCGGAGGGAGAATATTCGGAAACACTTTTTCAATGTTATTTGTTCTATAGTGAAATACCTCATAAAACGGTCTATATCTTACAAGTGCATACTAACATTGATTGGTGCAGAAATATTAGAAAAGGAGTTTATTACTATTCAGGCAATGATATATCCTATTTTAGATATCCCGATGAGGAACTATTGAATGTATGCAAAGATTTCACAAAGCGTGAATTCGAAATTATTAAGCTTATAGAATCTGGAATGAGTACGGAACAAATTGCTGAAAAACTATTTGTTAGCCCTTATACGATAAACACGCACCGTGGAAATATTTTGAAAAAGTCAGGCAAGGCTCATGTCTCAGAACTCATTTATGAATTGATGGCGCAAGGTAAACTTTAAAAACCTCAATCATAAAAATACCAGGATAGAAATCCGTTATCCAAATTAAAAATCCTGCAGGATGATGTAAACCTACAGGATTCTCAAAATTATTTAAAATCCTAACTGTACTATCGATTTTCGATAATCAAATCAACTTTTTGAGCTATTCCGCTGTATGCGCTACACTCGAATTCAGATAAAAGAACAAGCGTAAGGTATGATTCATATCATACTGATAACCAGTAGCTTTTTGTTGATAAACATTCATATACCCAAAATCAAAACTCAATTTAGGATTGATAGCTTGTTTAATACCAACAAAAAATCGGTTTTGATCAAATGTGTTGTACACAATATCGTGACCAAATTGAACCAACAATTCATCTGAAAGTACTAACGATGGTGCTTTCTTATTTTTGAAAACTGGAATTGTTGTACTAATTAAATACCGAACTCTATTCGAGAATTTATTTTCTCCCGTTTCTACATCATTGATAATTATTTCCTGCCAGCGTTGCTCGTTTCGCAACCTTTGAACAATACTGACATTTCCTGATTTGGTATTCATTTGAACTTGTTGATAAATTCTGTTTTCATCCGAAAAAGTGCTCCATGTTGGATTTCTTGGTGCCAACCACATATGAGCATAACCTCCTGTAAATGAAAATTTAGAATTTGGAATATAAGAGATACCGCCTCTCAAAAAGAAAAAATTATTGTCCTGAAAAAAATCATTGGTCCGAAGATGAACATCAGCTACAACTCCCCAATGGCTACTAAATTTGGTAACTGTATTCAGAGAAACCCAGGTTTGAAACTGCTGATTAACTTCTTTTTCTTTAACGGTTTGGGCTAAGAGGACTACTGGAAATAGCACAAATAGCATTTTAAGTAAACTTGTTTTCAAAATAGTAAATTTTAATTGTGTGTGTTTTTATTTCGACTGCAAATTTAACCTTTAGCTAGGGTGAGTACAAGTTTTAGACGGTCTAAAAAGTACTTAAAACCTAATTTATTTTTATTCTACTTAGGTAAAATAGTACACAAAAAAACGGTCATCAATCCCTATAAATTGGGAAAGGTGACCGTCAATATTTAAATTCAAACTTAAACCAGTAGTTCAATCTCAAATCATATTTTTTTTGCAAAAAACTTTAAAAGCTTTTCTTTCTAGACGAACTACTTCGGAAAAACAAAATTCACCATTGCTCTCACTCCAAAATCAGGTCTTCCACCAGCAGGCATCGACACTGGAATACGCGGGCCAATAACTAATTGTACCATTTGTTTCCCTAATTTGGTAATACCTGTTACCGTTGGGTTAAAGAATACTGCAGTAGAATTCCCTTCCCAGTTTTGTGTGATTTCAAAGTTTCCGCCCACTCCTGCTCCACTTTTCCAATTGTATACAAAGAACGGTTGCACAAACATTTGATTCACATCAGCTCGATCATTACTACCTGCAATGGACCATATTTGGTTCACTAAAGCTCCATAAGTCCAGCCATTGGTTTGTTTCAAAATTACTGCTGTGGGGCCTACTCCCAATTTTTCGGTTCCTAATAATTTATCGGTAGCAGTGGGTACCAAAATAGCTGGCCCAACACCCCAAGTTAAACCGTTTTTAGCTTCGGCTGGCGAGAAAAAAGCACTTACTACAGCATCACTTAATCCTGTTTGTTTCACTCCCGGTGCAGTAATGTCCTGCTGAGTGATAATAGGAAGCACAACTCTGGTAATCATATTCAAATTGGGTGATAATGAAATCGGAACTACAGGTTGAAAATTCAACGTATTTCTAGAACCGTTATAAGTTCCGATGCCTACATCAGTATTGTTTTGAAAAGGTACACTGATAAGCGATGCAATCGGATTGGATAATTTTTTAGCAAGCTCTGCAGCACTTTCAGCTGGTTTGTCTTGTGCTAATGCTGTTCCAATAGCAACGAAGAATGCAAAAAGAAGCAATACCGATTGGTTTTGAATATGGAATATTTTCATTTTATTGATTTAAAAACGGTCACCATTATGATGACCGTTTGTTTTATTTCTGTTAAATTTTAATACTCAGTTAAAAATGATTATTCTTTACTGAATGCTCTTGCTGCTTCTCTTTCCAAGTCAAGATATTGCTCTTTTCCTGTGTTCACAGTTACAAAACTAATTTCACCACCTTCAAATTCGCCTGGTGAAGAATATTGTTTGCTTACTGGGTCACCACTATCCCAGCCCACGCATAAACCATCACCCACAAGGGTAAATTTACCTACTTGTGCGGTCATAGCTCCTGAAGCTACGGCTTTGTCGTTAATATACAATTTAGCAGTACCTATAGACTCTCCGTGTGCTCCTGCTTTTTCTTTGGTAAATTCCAAACCGAAAGTATATTTTCCAGGTTTTAGCGTTTCAGTTGAAACCAATTGTTGTTCTTTGATACCCAAGAAATTATACACATAATACAATTTATGATCTTTGATAAACAAACTATGACCTCCAAAACGAGAACCGTGTGCAAAAATTACCCCTTTTGCATCGGCAGTAATTTCAACATTAGAAATAATCTTAAATGATTTTCCTCTTACACTTACTGCTACAGCTTCTGGAACTTGACTTGTATGAGGATAATAAGAATAACTATCTTTTTCTTTTTCTTCAGTTGGTCTATCAATTCCTAAAATTTGTAAGGCTGTACGGTCATCTAGCGGTAAAGCTTGATTTTTATTAGCTTCTTCTAACCATAATTTCTTCATCGCTTCAAGTTTTTCAGGGTGTTTTTTGGCCAAGTCATTAGACTCAGAACGATCTACATCTACATGATACAACTCCCATTTGTCTTGATCAAATTTACCTTTATCAGATAAAGGAGCATGCACTGCAACAGCTTTCCAACCGTCTTGCCAAATAGCACGAGTACCTAACATAGCAAAATATTGCACATGTTTTTGTGAAGGATCATTAGGTTTTGCATCAAAAGAATATTTCATAGAAACCCCTGACAAAGGATATTGTTCTACTCCACGATATACTTTTGGCATTTCCAATCCACAAATTTCTAAAATGGTAGGTACAATATCTACTGCGTGATGGTACTGGTTACGTATTTCTCCACGAGCTTTAATCCCTTTTGGCCAAGTAATAGTCAACGGACAATCTGTACCTCCGGCATAGTTTGCATATCGTTTGAACATTTTGAAAGGTGTAGATAAAGCGGCTGCCCATCCTGTTGGATAATGCTCATAGGTATTGGGTCCACCCAATTCATCAATCAACTTCATGTTTTCAGTTAAATCATCAGGGAAACCATTAAAGAATTTATTTTCATTTACCGAACCGTTTGGCGTACCTTCACCTGATGCTCCATTATCAGAGGCATACATAATAACTGTGTTTTCATACTGTCCGGTCTTTTTCAAATAATCAACTATTCGACCTATTTGAACATCGGTATATTCCGAGAACGCAGCGTACACTTCACACAATCTAGAAAATAATTTCTTTTCATCAGCAGTAAGTGATTCCCAAGGACGCACAGCATCGGCTGGGTTGGCCATATCTCCTGGCATAGGATTCCATTCGGTAAGTTTAGTTCCCTTTGGCAAAATACCTTTTTCAATCATTCGAGGCATAACCCATTTGCGATAGGCGTCATAGCCATCATCAAATTTGCCTTTGTATTTGGCAATATAATCTTTTGGCGCTTGATGAGGAGCGTGATTGGCCCCTGGACAATACCACATAAACCAAGGTTTTGATGGATTGGCCGATTTTTGATCCCCAATCATTTTGATTGCTTGGTCTGCTAAATCTTTGGATAAATGATAGCCTTTTTCAGGACCATAGGGTGCTTCGATAGCGTGATTGTCTTCAGTCAAATCAGGATAAAACTGATTGGTTTCTCCACCAATAAATCCATAAAAACGATCATAACCTTGTTGTAAAGGCCATTGACTTTTATTAGCTCCAGCAGATAAATCGGTTTCAGGAACATTGTGGTCTTTTCCTAACCAAAATGTACTCCAACCATTATCATTAAGTATTTGAGCCATTGTAGCGGCTTGAGCTGGTAATTGACAGCTATATCCTGGAAATCCATTGGCACCTTCGGTAATGGCACCCATACCGTTAAGGTTGTGGTTACGACCAGTATTAATACAAGAACGTGTTGGAGAACAAAGCGCTACGGTTTGCCATTGTGTGTACGTCAAACCATCGGCTGCTAGTTTATCCATTGTAGGCATATTGATTCTTCCTCCATAAGGAGACCAAGCCGCTAAACCTGTATCATCATAAAGTATGAACAGAATATTTGGGGAACCTTCGGGTGCTTTTTTACGGATAAAAGGGGCCCAATCTGGTTTAGAATCTCGAACATCGAGTTTAACCTCGCCTTTAAATGCGGGCTGTTGCGCCTGACTACTAAAACTAAGTAGTGCCAATGCTGCTAGGAGCAGCGATGTGAATTTGGTTTTAAATTTCATTTAGGTTTGATTTTTAAAATTAATTAAATCAAATTTAAAGGAAAAATTGTAATAAGTACTCAAAATAAACATTTTTTTTAAGCTAATTTTAAGAGAGTTAGTGTTTCTTTAATATTCTATTACTTACTTAACGTAACTAAAATTCCTTTTACAAGCAATCTTTGTCAAAGTTCAAAACTTTGACAAAGGTTATAAAGAAAAGCTTTTAAATGGATAGTCGGTAAATTCCTTTATAGTTATTTTAGGACGGAACATACTCCCGATCAAAGCCCCATCAAAGCCCCATATACTCCCCATATAGAGTATGGCTGTGGTACCCCTAAAAAGCGCAAAAAAAAGAGGCAAATCCATTTTTCCACAACAAGATTCAACTACAATCCGATTGGTATAGCTAAAGGTGGATTTATTCAATAACTTGTATAGTTATTTTAGGACGGGACATACTGTATGGATACTGTATGGATACTGTATGGATACTGTATGGATACTGTATGGATAGAGTATGGCTGTGGTACCCCTAAAAAGCGCAAAAAAAAGAGGCAAATCCAATTTTCCACAACAAGATTCAACTACAATCCGATTGGTATAGCTAAAGGTGGATTTATTCAATAACTTGTATAGTTATTTTAGGACGGGACATACTGTATGGATACGCATGGATAGAGTATGGATAGAGTATGGCTGTGGTACCCCTAAAAAGTGCAAAAAAAAGAGGTAAATTCATTTTTCCACAACAAGATTTAACTACAATCCGATTGGTATAGCTAAAGTAGGATTTATTAAATAACTTGTATAGTTATTTTAGGACGCAACAATTTTAAGTTAACTTTAATTATTTATCGCATTTTTATAAGTAATATTGTAAAACAAACTAATATCAAAACTATGAAAAAAGTAATCTTCTCCATCGTACTTGTTATTGCCGTAATCATTGGGTGCAAAACAAAAAACACATCTGATTCCAAAAGTTTGAACCTCGTTTTCGAATCCAAAAGCAACAGCAATGTTACCGGAACGGCCACATTCACCGAAAAGAAAGGGAAAGTTACCTTTATTGCCAAAATTTCAGGATTAAAACCGGGTATTCACGCCATTCACATTCACGAAAAATCCGATTGTTCGGCTGCTGACGGAAGTTCGGCTGGAGGACATTGGAACCCTACCTTCAAAAAACACGGTCAATGGGGAGTTGGCGAATACCATAGAGGGGATATTGGCAACTTCATAGCCGATGATAAAGGAAATGGAACCATCACCCTCACCACCGATGAGTGGACTATTGGTGGCGAAGATGCCACTAAAAACATACTTGGTAAAGGACTAATCGTGCATCAAGGTGCCGATGATTTTGTTTCTCAACCTGCCGGAAATGCTGGAGCTAGAGTGGCTTGCTCTGCTATTATCAAATAAGTTTATTCCAATACAATAAGCTCTTTGGACAAAAAAGAACACCACTATTTTAAAAATGCCAAAGAATGGCGTGAATGGTTGCACGATAACCACGCTACCTCAACGGGTATTTGCCTTATTTTCTACAAAGTGAGTAGTGAATTCGAAAGTATGCGTTGGGAAGAAGCGGTTCAAGTCGCTATTTGCTACGGTTGGATTGATTCTACTGTGAAAAAGATCGATGAGCATCGCCGCAAGCAAGTTTTTTCGCCCAGAAAAGACAAAAGTGTTTGGAGTAAACTCAACAAAACCTACATCGAACAGCTCTTGAAAGAGAATCTCATTCACGAAAGTGGCCTGGCCAAAATTGAAATTGCCAAACAAAATGGCTCATGGGTTTCATTGGATTCTGTTGAAGAATTGGTTATCCCCGAAGATTTACAAATTGCTTTTGACCAAAATGAAATTGCTTTTATGAACTATCAAAATTTTAGTCCATCCTATCGAAAAAGCTATCTTTATTGGCTTAACCAAGCCAAAAGAGACGAAACCCGAAACAATAGAATTGCCGAAATTATAAAGTTTTGTAGGCTAAACAAAAAATCAAGAGAATAATTTTTCAACTAACTCCCAAAAAAACCTAGCTTTGCAATTCAAACCAAAGCAATGATTAACCCTTCGACCCACGGCTGGATAGACAAATACTTCTTGAAGCAAAATGCCTTATTGCTTCCAGTCGAGAGTAATCCTACGCAATTTTACTATAAAGTAAGAGAATCAGGATTCATCTACGGTCATATCGTTTCTTTCAACACTACAATTTCTATAAATACTAAAGGTTGGCTTCAAAACGAGGTTTCTAAACTCGCCCTACTCAACACTTTATATGGCATTTACCAACTTACTACAAACGAAAACAATCCTGAAAACTTCGTGTTGAAAGCGGGTTCTTTTTATAATCAAATGAATCCTCAAGGTTTTAATTGGTTTAAAATAGTACTGCCTGACAGCTCACCTTCGCTTCATTTAGAAAAAATCATAGACAGTCGTGTACAAACCAATGTCGATATCATTAGCAAAAACTTTTCGCATATTGTTACCAATGCTTTACTTTTTGTAGATGTTTTAGCCTTTCGGCAATACTTGATTCACGGGACAATACCAGATAAATATCTGAAAAAATTAGAGGAAGCGATTGTAAGCATCGTTTCATTGGCTTTAAAAATAAAATCGAATAAATCAAAATACGACGATTTAGTAATCAAACTCTTTGAATCATCAGTTCGATATAGTAAATTTTCGAAAGTAGATGTGCAGTCTCATGGTTTCGGAATGGACGAACTGAAATTAGATTATTTTACAAACGATCTAGAGAAGCAATATCTAGTTGATATGGCTGGAATGGCCTTGTGGAGTGATGGAATAATCGAAAAAAACGAAGCCTATTTTCTCTATAAATTAGCGGAATTAATTGAAGTGCCAGATGATTTTGTTACGGACAGTATAATTAAAACAAATGAATTTATAACCAAACATCAAAAGGAAATTCCTTATTTCAATTATTCAAATCCAGTCAAGCATTTTTATGATCAGACCACACAAACGGTAGTAAAACTTATCACTCGCAATAAAAACCGCTTGGTCAAAGAAATTCTTGAAAGCAGGGAATTGATGGTGTTACTAGCCTATTCGACTAGAAGAGATTTAAGTGAAAAAGAAAAGAAAAAGGTACGAAAACAATTGTTGGATATTTGTAAAACGATACCTTCATTGGCAATATTTCTTTTGCCTGGCGGAAGTTTATTGTTGCCCATTTTCATCAAATTTATTCCAACCTTATTGCCTTCTTCATTTAATGAAAATCTAGATAACGAGGAATACTAAAATAGTACTAGTTCAAAAAAAAAGCCACAAATTCATCCTTATTGCGATAAATTTGTGGCTACTGTTTTTATATTATTGTCAAAATTTAAGTTGATAAACATCAGCAAGATCTTTATCACAACTAAAATTAACATTCAAATCAGTTACATAACCTGAATTTAATCCGTATACCCAACCGTGTAAAAATAACTCTTGTCCTTTTTTCCAAGCAGCTTGAACAATCGATGTTTTGGCCAAATCATAAACTTGCTCTTTTACATTCAATTCAACAAAACGATTGAATCGATCGGTTTCGTCCGCTATGGCATCTAACTCTTCTTGATGAAAACGGTACACATCCTTGATATGTCGAATCCAATTATCTATTAGCCCCACCGAATCATTTTTCATCGCTGCCTTGATACCACCACAGCCATAATGGCCACAAACTAGCACGTGTCTTACTTTCAAAACGTTGACGGCATAATCCAAAACACTCAACATATTCATATCCGAGTGAATAACCATATTGGCAATATTTCTATGCACAAAAGTTTCTCCTGGTTTTGCACCAATAATTTCATTTGCAGGAACCCTACTATCAGAACAACCTATCCATAGTAATGGAGGAGACTGCCCCTTAGCCAAATCTTGGAAATAATTGGGATCAAGAGCCAATGAATCTTCTACCCATTTCTTATTTCTTTCTAATATTTTATCATAGAATTCGCTCATAATCTTAAAGTATTAATTGGTTTAGATTTTTCCAAAAATAGAAAAATAGATTCAATATAATTCCTAATATTTTTATAAATGTTTCATTCGTGTTGTCAAGATTTCAGCATCCAAATGATTTTTTCCAACACAACCCTAAAATTACCCATTATCCAATTAGTTCCTTCATCCGCTATCTCTCCTGATTGCTTCAGTATAACTCTTTCGATAGCTAAAAAATTGGACAATAAAGAAACAATCAATTCTATAGCTTTTTCATCGTTATGACTGATTTTTATAATTTATTTTCTAATATTCAAAAATTTACAGGCAGACATACTATAAATTAAATTGATTGTTTTTATATTTGCATCACAATATACTATACAATGACTATCACTCAACTTCAATATGTTTTGGCTGTAGCCGAACATAAAAATTTCACGCTTGCTGCCGATAAATGTTTCGTTACCCAACCTACATTGAGTATGCAAATTCAAAAAATCGAAGAAGAACTCAATATTTTGATTTTTGATAGAAGCAAAAAACCCATTCAACTCACGGCAATTGGCCAAAAAATAGTGGAACAGGCCAAAAACATCGTCAATGAGGCCGGTAAAATAAAAGACATCGTCGAATATCAAAAAGGATTCATCGGAGGTGAATTTCGTATTGGGATCATCCCAACAATAATGCCAACACTTTTACCCATGTTTTTGAATAATTTCATCAAGAAATATCCAAAAATTAAACTCATCATTGAGGAATTGAACACCAACGAAATTATTACAAGGTTAAAGAATGGTCATCTCGATGCTGCGATTGCCGCTACTCCATTGGAAGATGAAAAAATAAAAGAAATTGTCTTGTATTACGAACCATTTGTGGCTTATATTCCTGAAAATCATAGCATTTCCAATAAATCTGAAATAGAAATTTCCGATTTAAATATTGATGAAATCTTATTATTACAAGACGGTCACTGTTTTAGAGATGGAATTCTGAATTTATGTAAAAACCAGGAAATGGGAGCTAAAAATTCATTTCAATTAGAAAGTGGAAGCTTTGAAACCCTAATAAAACTGGCCGACGAAGGTTTAGGAACCACACTACTCCCCTATTTACACACTTTGGATTTGAATGAAAAAGACAAGTCAAAATTAAGACAATTTAAGGAGCCAAAACCAGCTCGTGAAGTAAGCTTAATCTATCCAAAAAGTGAATTGAAAATCCATATTATTGATGCACTTAGAAGCACAATTTCTGGCGTTGTAAAAGGCGCTATTGCGTTTCAAAATGTACAGATAATTAGCCCAATTCAAAAGAAATAAAAAAGGCTACTCTTTTTATGAGCAGCCTTTATAATTTATTTATTTACAATAATTAGACATTGTTTCAATTCCGGTTTTTCGAATGTGAAGTCTAACAACCATTCTCTCAATAACTCCATTTCGTAGGGCAACAATGTTTTTATTGCCTTTTCTAATTCTTTACAAAAAAGTGAAACGTCAAAACTCACTCTTTCAAGTACCGATTTAGTGTAATCAAACATTACTTTAGACATATTTATAATAAAGATTTAGGGTTAGAACTTGAAACTATAACGTTGTAAATTTATAAATTAATTTTAATTAAAAACTAAATTTAACAATGAATTATCATATTATTATTAACATATAAAAGAACCATATTTTTTGCTTAATAAATTTATTTTATGGCCCGGAACATCTCTCTTTTTCCTGGCGCCCCTTCTAGTTTTTCAACCAGAAATCCCGCCTCTATCATATTCCTTTTTATCACTCCTCTCGCTGCATAAGTCACCAAAACACCTTTATTTTTAAGGGCTTTGTACATTGTTTCAAAAATTCTAGCAGTCCATAATTCAGGCTGGACGTCGTAGCCAAAAGCATCAAAATAAATTAAATCAAATTTCCCTATATCAATGATATCAGCAAAAAATTGGTTTCTTTTAGTAAACACAAAATCTTCATTTAAAACATGGGGTACATCCCAACTGCATTGGTGGAGTTTTTCGAAAACAGTTCTTTGATTTTCTGCATTCAATTCTGCTACATAATTCATCAAATTAGCTTCATCGGCAGTAACTGGATAGGCTTCTACTCCCACATAATCTATTTTTTGGTTGAATTTGGGATATTCCAAAAAAGTGATAAACGCATTCAAACCGGTTCCAAATCCAATTTCCAAAATAGAAACTGGCTCGTTTACGAACAATGAAAGCCCTTTTTTTATAAAAACATGTTGCGCTTCTTGAATGGCTCCAAATCGAGAATGATAACATTCATCCCATTCTTCAATGTGTATCGTCGTAGAGCCATCGCGGGTTTGAATAATATTTCTTTTCAAAACAGTTTTGAATTTTAAGTTTTATAAGGTTCAAAACGTCAAATTTAATACAAAGCCATTTATGTATAACCATCAATGCTTCTTATTTATTAGATATTCCTTAAATTCAACTCTAGATTATCCGTTTTTTTTTCAATATAAATAAATCTCAGTAAAATGTCATAAATACTATTTTTTTGACACTTAATTTGATGTTTTTTATTTAATTTTGCAAACTGTGCATTAGCATAGAATTACCTGACTTTTATAAAAACAGTTTAAACAGTATTACCAATTATGAGTGCAACACAAACCAATAAAATAGAAATCATAAAAGCCACAACTTCAAAAATTAAGGATGTAGATTTTGAAAATTTGCATTTTGGCGAAGTTTTTACGGATCATTTATTTGAATGTGATTTCAAAAATGGGGAATGGCAAAAACCAACTATCAAACCTTATGCTCCCTTTTTATTAGATCCTTCGGCAAAAGTTTTTCATTATGGACAAGCTATTTTCGAGGGAATGAAAGCATATAAAGATGATAATGATGCCATTTGGTTGTTTCGACCTGATGAAAATTACCACCGTTTCAATAATTCAGCAACTAGAATGGCAATGCCGGAAGTTCCTGAAGAAATTTTTATGGAAGGCCTAAACCAATTATTGAAATTAGACGAAGCTTGGATCCAAAAAGGAAAAGGCAACACGATGTATATCAGACCATTTATGATTGCAACGGGAGCTGGAGTAATTGCCAATCCATCGACTGAGTATAAATTTATGATCCTTTTATCTCCAGCAAAATCGTATTATTCTGGCGAAGTAAAAGTGTTGATAGCAGAGCATTTCAGTAGAGCTGCTAATGGTGGTATTGGAGCTGCAAAAGCCGCAGGAAATTATGCTGCACAGTTTTATCCAACAAACTTAGCCAACAAAGCAGGGTTTCAACAAGTAATTTGGACCGATGATGCCACGCATACCAAATTGGAAGAAGCAGGAACAATGAATGTATTTTTCAGAATAAACGACACTTTAATGACTGCGCCTACTAGCGAAAGAATTTTGGATGGTGTAACCAGAAAAAGCCTTATTGACTTGGCAAAACGTGAAGGCATCAACGTTGAAGTTCGACCGGTTTTGGTTTCTGAACTAGTTGAAGCTGCAAAAAATGGAAGCTTGAAAGAAATTTTTGGAGCAGGAACAGCTGCTGTTGTGAACCCAATTATCGGATTCTCTTACCAAGAAGTATATTATGAATTGCCAAAAATAGAAAATTCGGTTGCCAGTCAACTTAAAGAAAAATTGACAAACATTCAACACAAATTAGCGGAAGATACTTTTGGTTGGACTGTGAAAGTGTAGATTACAGTTCCGATAGCGATCGGAAGCAGGTTGGAATAAAAATTATAAATAGAAAGCAGTTTAAAGATGAGTTATTTCATTTTTAAACTGCTTTTTAGCTATCTGTAAACTGCGTTCATTTTTATCTGCCACCTGTCAAATGCCATCTACTAACTTCCCCCAAATATTTTTGAGAAATCGGGTTTGAAATAATTAGGTCCTTTCATTACTTTGCCATCTTCGCGATAAATAGGCTGTCCATCTTCGCCTAATTTACTCATATTGGAGCGTTGAATTTCGTCGAAAACTTCTTCAATTTTATGCTGTAAACCGTGCTCTATAATCGTTCCACAAAGAATATACATCATATCACCCAAAGCATCAGCAATTTCAATTAAATCATTATTCTGAACTGCTTCAAGATATTCTTCGTTTTCTTCTTTCATCAAATTGTATCGAAGCATCTTTTTGGATTCTCCTAAATCGGCAATTGGATTTTCACTATGTCCCAATTTAAAAGCGGTGTGAAATTCCTTTACAGAGTTGATTTGTTTTTGCATAAATATAGTTGATTAATTGACCTGCAAAATAGTAACTTTTACTAAACAAAACCCTAAATTTGCAAAAAAAATATACTATGTTTAGTCAAGGTCAGATGCTGTTTGCTGGTTTTTTTGTGATTGTTTTTATAATCGCAATGATTTATGCTTATAGAAAAGATGCTAATTTGCACAAAATATTCTACAAAGGTAATTTCAAGATTTTGATTGGGTTTGCCCTTTTTATAGTGCTTTTGTTTGTGATAAAAATATTTTTTAAAAGGTAAACTATCCTTTATTCGATAAAAAAAAGGATGTCCATCAAGACATCCTTTCCTATAAAAATCAATTGTTAATTCTAATTTTCTAAAGGCAAGAAACCATAGACTTTAGAATAATTCAACATTTGTTCCGTAAAAGTTTTAGGCTGAGTAACTTCAATTGAAATAATTTCACCTTTAGCATCCATTTTTGGAACCAAAACTGGATTTACAAAACCACTGTAAGGAGCCGAAGTAAATTGTTTGTTTCTTTCCAAAACTTCGGCGTGTATTTTTTGATCTACTTTTACCCCATAATTTTCGACCAAAGCTTTTCCAGCTTCATAATCACCTTCGGATTTGATGCGTTGAATTTCACGCAATAGTTGTCCAAATAATTCGTGCAATTTATCATAATCTGTAATGTTGAAATAAGTTTTTCCGTTGCGGGTTAATTTCTCAATTACATTGTCTTTTTTTCCCTTTTCGAAAACCCAAGCACTCACATACTGGCGGTTTCTCATATGTGCTTCTTCGATATTGGCTCCCGGCTCTAAACGAATCAATTGTGTCATCAATCCATTTCGAATGTAGCTATCATAGGATTCCATTCCCAATTTTTTCCAATCGTCAACCAAGCCCAGTTCTTGTATTTTTGAATTGTAGACATAATACAAGCCTACTAAATCGGCTCTCCCTTCTTCGAGAGTCGAGGCATAACTTTTCAAAGTTTCTTTTGGTGTTCCTACTCCAGGATTTATTTGTCCCGATGCGTGCCCAATTACTTCATGTAAAGCAGTGTGCAATTTGTCTCCTAATTCGGCGTATTTTTCAGCCAAAGCAATTTCTTCTGCATCATTGGCAAATTCTTTCAATCTTCCTTTTCCACCTGCATTATTATAAGAATCAATGATATTGCCAAGTGAAACCGATTTTGAACCGTGTTCTGCACGAATCCAATCGGAGTTCGGAAGGTTTACGCCAATTGGCGTTGCAGGAGACGAATCGCCTGATTCACCAGCTACAACAACAGTTTTATAGGACACTCCCACTACATTTTTCTTTTTATTTTCTGGAAGCAAAGGTGAATTATCTTCAAACCATTGAGCATTCTTTGAAATCACTTCCATTTTTTTTGACATATCAAAATCTTTGATTTGCACAATGCTTTCGTAGGAACCTCGATATCCCAAAGGATCATTATAGACCTCGATAAAACTATTGATATAGTCAATATTTCCTTCGGTAGCCTGAGACCAAGCAATATTGTAATCGTCCCAAGTTTTCAAACTTCCTGTTTTGTAATAACTGATTAGCAATCCGATTGCATCTCCTTGTTGCTTGTTTTCGGCAACTTTTTGGGCTTTTTCCAACCAATAAACGATTTTATCGATGGCAGCGCCATACATTCCGCCACTTTTCCATACTTTCTCTTCTAATTGTCCTTTGGAATTGCGAACCAATTTAGAATTCAAACCAAAAGAATAGGGTCTTTTTGGATCTGGAGTGGTTTTCTTAGCATAAAACGCTTCCACTTCTTTGGCAGTGATTCCTTTGTCATAAAAATTGATAGCTGAACCTTCTAATAGTCCTTTGGATTCATCCAAATTTACTTTTTTAGCATCCGCATCATTGAAAAGTACTGCAACAATTTCTGGTGATAAAGATGTTTTTGTAGCTTTCAACAAAACATTAAAATACGCTTCAGAAAATGTAGGTTTGATTTTATCATTCGAATAATGATGGTGAATCCCGTTGGCAAACCAAACTCTTTTCAGATAAATTTCAAAATTCTTCCAGTCAGTTGAAGTTTTATCTCCTTTATAATTTACATAGATATTTTCGAGCGCTTTTCTAATTTTTAAATTGTTTTTGTAATGTTGATCCCAACCAATATCGCGTCCGGAATAACCCGCTTGGGTGAGATAATAAACTAATTTTTGTTCTTTCAGTGTGAGATTTTCCCAACCTGGAATTTGATAGCGCAATACTTTAATGTCGGCAAATTGTTCGACAACATATTCAAATGGAGTTTCTGTAGAATTCTTTGATTCCTTGGTTTTTACAGTTTGTGAATTGCAAACAAAACTGGCTCCAACAGTTATAAAAACTGCGGCAATTTTAATTAATTTCATCAGTAGTAATGTTTATTGATTTTTTAAATAATATGTAACAAATGTACATTTATTTAAATAATTTATAACAAATAAATTTATTCAATGCTAAATCTTAAGTAGCAACAAATTGGAAACAGAGTCGATTTTTATAAGTATATAGGGAGTTTTCGAAAAACAATTTAAAAATAATTGGTAATTTATTTATACTTTCTACATAGTTAAACGTATTAATAAAATTTCTAACTTTACAACTGAAAATAACCCAACGATTATGAGAATTTTAAAATACCTCTTTCTTTTACTATTACTTAGTTTAGTTACTCTATCTATATTTATAGCTACCCAAAAAGGAGCATTTTCAGTTGAAAGAAGCAAGATTATCAATTCTCAAAGGGCCTCTGTTTTTAGTTATGCCAATGACTTAAAAAATTGGAAAGATTGGAATTCACTAGCTGTTGACGATTCGATGATGAACATTAGCTATTCAAATAATACTATTGGTAAAGGTGGTTTTTGCACTTGGAATGGCAAAGAAGGCGCTGGCGAATTGAAAACAATAAACGTAAAGGAAAACGACAGTATCATACAAACAATGGTTTTTGATGGGAATTCAGCCGATATTGTTTTGAGTTTTAAAGACACTTTAGGAAAAACAAAAGTCACATGGAAAGCAAAAGGTAGAATGAGTTTTACTTCAAAAGTATTGAATGTTTTTAATGGTGGCGGTGCAAATTTATTCGGAACAATTTTCGAAAATAGTTTGGCTCATTTAGATAAAAGATTAGACTACGAAATCAACACATATGAGGTAAAAGTAAATGGAGTTGTACGAAAACTACAAGCATTTTATCTTTCTCAAACATTTACAAGTGAATTCTCAAAAGTAAACAGGAATTCATCTATTGTTTTTTCTAAAATAAATAGTTTTTGTAAAAACAATAATATTACCATATTTGGGAAGCCTTTTGTAATTTATCACACTTATGATACAGCCAATAAACTAACCAAAATATCGATTTGTATTCCTATAAAAGACCCCATTTTCACAACTGAAGGAAGTGAAATTTTATCAGATACTTTACAAGCATTTGATGCAGTAAAAACAACTTTGAAAGGCGATTATTCGCATACTAGCAAAGCTTTAGATAAAACATCAGAATATATTAAAGCAAATAATTTGCGAACCGACCCGAAATTTTCTCGTATTGAATTTTACACTATTGGCAAAAATGAAACCAACAATCCTTCGAAATGGGTTACGGAAATCTATTATCCAACAAGGCCAAAACCCATTTATAGACCGGCTATCGTAGCTCCTGCTGCTACCGATGAAACTGTCGCAAAACCTGTAGAGGAGAAAGAAATACCTTCAGAATTTTAATTTTTTAACGATGGCAATTAAACCAATTCTAAAAATTCCAATCTAAATCTTTAAATTACAGTTTTGCAAGAGGAAAAGGAATTTATTCAGGAGCTTTTAAACCCGAAAACGCAAAATCAGGCGTTTGAAAAACTCTTGAAGGATTATCAGAAACCACTGTACAATCATATTCGAAATATCGTTTTAAATCACGATGATGCTGATGATGTTTTGCAAAATACATTTGTAAAAGTGTTTCAAAATTTGAGTAAATTCAAAGGGGAAAGCAAGCTTTTTTCGTGGATGTATCGAATCGCTACCAATGAAGCCTTGACCTTTTTGAACCAAAAAGCAAAAAAAAGCGGAATTTCATCAGAAGCTTTGCAAAATAAAACCATTGACAATCTTAAAGCTGACATTTATTTTGACGGTAACGAAATACAAATAAAATTGCAAAAAGCAATCGTTTCACTACCTGAAAAACAACAACTTATCTTCAAAATGAAGTATTTTGAAGAACTAAAATACGAAGAAATCTCAGAAATTCTCGGAACGTCCGTTGGCGCTTTGAAAGCATCCTATCATATTGCAGTAAAAAAAATAGAAGCCTTAGTAACAACAAATTAAACCTTATGGCTCTGATAGAGTCTTATGAATACTATGAAAACATTTAAATTAGATAACGAACCAAAGATAAAATCCGGATTTACAACTCCAGAGCATTACTTTGATGATTTTTCGGAAAAAGTAATGCAACAATTACCCAAAAATGAACCAAAAATAATTTCTATTTTTGCTAAAAGGAAAACATGGTTATACGCTGCTGCTGCCATACTTATCATAGCATTAGCAGTACCAATGTATTTAACTTTCAATACGCATTCATCAGAAATTGATGATGCAACTATAGAAAATTATATCACTTATCAATCCAATGTTTCCGATACTGATTTAGTAAATCTACTTGACGAAGAAGACATTCAAAAAATAAGTGTTGAGATGGATATTGAAGACCTTACTATAGAAAATGAGCTTTCAGTAAATAAAAATTTAGAACAATATATATTAAATTAATACAAAATGAAAACGAACAAACTCTTACTAATCATCCTATTTTTACTTTCGATTCATTCATTTGCTCAACCGAGAATGGAAGAAAAAAAAGAGCAAATTAGAGCCTTGAAAGTGGGTTTTATTACAAATGAACTGGCTTTGACTGCTGATGAAGCGGCTAAATTTTGGCCTCTTTACAATGCTTATGATGACAAACAGTTTGAATTAAGACATAATAAAATGAAAGCCTACAAAGGACGAATGGAAGCTGATTTATACAAAATGAGCGAAAAAGAAGCCTCAAGCTTACTGACGCAAATGGAAAATAACGAAGATGAATTGTATCAGATTAGAAAAAAATTCATCACCAGTCTTAAAGGTATTTTACCATCGGTGAAAATTATAAAATTGAAAAAAGCTGAAGACGATTTTAATAGAAAACTACTAGAACAATATAGAAATAAAGGTCCTAGACGATAGCAAAGTATTTTTATAGCATAATGAGAGCCAAGAAATAGTTTAATCTGTTTCTTGGTTTTTTTTTATACATTTTGATTGTTCAAAAAAATTGTTATTCTCCTAATTTAGAGCACGATATGAATTAATTTAATTCGCCTAAAATTCTAACTAAATTAAATGGCACAGTAATTGGATAATTGAAAACAAACAACTTAAAATCATCAATTATGAAAACTCAATTACTAATAGTAGCACTTATCTCTTCATTATTTGCAACACAAATACAGGGACAAAACAGAACAATTGTAAATGCTATGAATACTGAAATTAGCGATAATTTAGATTTAAGAGTAGTGGCATCAATCTTTGGAGATTCAAGAACCCTTCAGGATTTTGAAAGAAAATTGAATGACCCAAAACTTCAGATTTCGAATTTAGATTTGAATTATGATGGTCAAGTTGATTATTTGAGAGTTATAGAAGCTGTCGAAAAAAGAACCCACATCATTATTATTCAATCGGTTCTAAATCGTGATTTGTATCAGGATGTTGCCACTATCGAAATAGAAAAAAAATGGAACAATAACGTCCATATTCAAGTGGTAGGTAATTCCTATTTTTATGGGCCAAATTACATCTACGAGCCTGTATATTACTATACTCCAATTATTTATGCTAACTTTTGGATATCTAATTACCGCCCCTACTATTCTAATTGGTATTGGAATTATTACCCAAGTTATTACTATGCTTGGAATACCTATCCTATCTTTAGATACCGATATAACGTCAATATTTGCCTGAACAACTATAATTATAACAATTACAACTATGTAAATCATCGCAGAAGTAGTTATTATTCAAGCGTTTACTACAATAATCGCTCTAATGGATATGAAAGACAACATCCTGACTTTTCTTTTTCTAAAAGAAATACTTCGGTAACAAATCGTTATGAATTAGACCAAATAAGAAATACTAGAAATAGTAGCAGCAGAAATACAATTGGATATTCTCAAAACAGAGCCGAAACTCCGAGAGAAAATAGTTCACAAAGAACAGATACAAGACGTGATTATTCTCAAAATAGAGTTGAAACTCCAAGACAATCTGCTCCACAAAGAGATTATTCACAAAATCGATCAGAAACTCCGCGTCAAGCAGCTCCGAAAGGAGATTACGCTCAAAATAGAGTTGAAACTCCAAGACAATCTACTCCACAAAACAATTATTCACAAAATCGATTAGAAACTCCGCGACAAGCAGCTCCGCAAGGAGATTACGCTCAAAATAGAGTTGAAACTCCAAGACAATCTGCTCCTCAAAGAGATTATTCACAAAATCGATCAGAAACTCCGCGACAAGCAGCTCCTCAAAGAGTTGAATCTAATAGAGAAAATAATACTTCTAGAAGTTCATCATCAGAAGCCAATTCAAATTCGTCAAGAAATGGTAATCGAAGGACGTAACTATTTGAAATTCATAAAAAATCACGGTACATTCTACCGTGATTTTTTATTTTATTAAATATCATTAATTTATTTATTTTAAAAGAGTAAATTTGTGACGTTTTTATATATAAATATCCATGAGTACTTCGCATAAAGACTTACACAGTAAGTTAACATTAGGTGGCCTATTAGTTTCATTAGGAATTATTTACGGCGACATTGGAACATCCCCTCTTTATGTTATGAAAGCCATTATTGGGCTTCATGTTATCAATGCAGACATTGTTTTAGGAGGAATTTCGGCTGTGTTTTGGACACTAACTTTACAAACTACCATTAAATATGTACTTATAACCCTAAGTGCGGATAACCACGGTGAGGGTGGAATTTTTGCTTTATATGCCTTGGTTAAAAAGACCAAAATTCAATGGCTGATCATCCCAGCAATCATAGGTGGTAGTGCTTTGCTTGCCGATGGAATTATCACACCTCCCATCTCTGTTTCTTCAGCCGTTGAAGGTATTAAGAATATTTATCCAAAAATAGATACAGTTCCTATAGTTATCGGAATTTTATTTATCCTGTTTACCATCCAACAGTTTGGGTCTAAATTAGTGGGACGTTTTTTTGCCCCATTAATGCTTATTTGGTTTGGCATGTTAGGTGTTTTAGGCTTACTTCAAATTATTGAACATGCCGAAGTTCTAAAAGCGCTAAACCCCTATTATGCATACAATTTACTTAGTATTCACCCTGAAGGTTTTTACGTTTTAGGCTTTGTTTTTCTTTGTACAACAGGAGCCGAGGCTTTGTATTCGGATATGGGACATTGTGGACGAAAAAACATCAGAATCAGTTGGATTTTTGTAAAAACTACATTAATATTAAATTACTTTGGTCAAGGAGCTTATTTAATTCATCACGAGGGACAAACTCTTGTAGGTTTAGGTGGCGAAAATGGCAATCCATTCTATTTAATAATGGCCGATTGGTTCCAACCTTTTGGAATTGTCATTGCAACACTTGCTGCTGTAATTGCTTCACAAGCACTTATTAGTGGTTCGTTTACATTAATAAATGAGGCAATGCGTTTGAATTTTTGGCCAAAAGTAAAAATTAAATATCCTTCTGAACTAAAAGGACAATTGTATATTCCTTCTATAAATTGGTTACTTTTTTTAGGATGTGTTGGTGTAGTATTGCACTTCCAAAAATCGAGCAATATGGAGCATGCTTACGGATTAGCTATCATATTATGCATGATAATGACTACTATATTACTCAATTATTATATGATATTGAAAAGAGTAAAACTGTATTTCATGGTTCCAATAATCACTATTTATTTAACAATCGAGTCTGGTTTCTTTATAGCTAATATTACAAAATTTGCCGAGGGAGGTTATGTTACCTTAATGATTGCATTTGTATTGATTTCGATTATGACCATTTGGTATTTTGCTAAAAAAATCAACAAGAGCTATACCAAAATTGTTAACATTAATGAATATACAAAAGTATTATTAGAATTAAGTGACGATTTATCCATTCCAAAATATGCCACCCATTTGATTTATATGACAAATGCTGGGACAGCATACGAAATTGAAGAAAAAGTTATGTTTTCAATTTTGAGAAAAAGACCAAAAAGAGCAGATATTTATTGGTTTATTCACGTTAATATCCTGAACGAACCCTATAAAACCGAATATAAAGTTACGGAAATAGCAGAAAAGACTATTTTTAGAATTGATTTTAATTTAGGATTTAGAGAGCCAACAAAAATCAATTTAATGTTTAAAGAAGTAATTACGGATATGGTAAAAAAAGGCGAGGTGGATGTAACAAGTAGGTACGAGTCCTTGAATAAAAACAATATCATTGGTGATTTCAAATTTGTTCTATCTGAAAAATATTTGTCGAACGATAGCGATTTGACCTTCTTCGAAAAGATAATTATGAATTCCTATTTCTTCATTAAAAAATTGAGTTTGTCCGAAGAAAGTGCCTTTAACTTGGATATTGGTTCAGTAAAAGTAGAAAAATTTCCAATGGTGCTTCATGCTCCGGAAAATATTGGGTTAACAAGAATCAAATAAAATTCAAATAAAAAAATTAAAAAACACTGCCACAAACAGTGTTTTTTTTTGTGCAAAAAATAGTATATCAACATTTAATCATTTAGTAGTACCTTTGCACCTCAATTATTTAAAATGAGATTACACAGAAATTTAGTTTACACTACTATCGATGCTTTAAATGCTATCTTCAATGAAGGTGAATACGCCGATAAAGTAGTAGCAAGATCCCTAAAGAAAGACAAACGTTGGGGAAGTTCAGATAGAAAATTTGTTGCCGAAACCATCTACGAAATTGTTCGTTGGAAACGATTATATGCCGAAATTGCCGAAGTAAAAGAGCCTTACGACAGAGATAATATTTGGAGAATGTTCTCAGTTTGGGCAGTCCTGAGAGGATACCCTATCCCCGATTGGCGCCAATTGGAAGGCACTCCAGAAAGAAAAATAAAAGGACGTTTCGACGAACTATCCAAAATTAGAACTCTCAAAGAATCTATCCCCGATTGGATGGATGAATTGGGTGTTAAAGAATTAGGAGAAAAAGTTTGGGCTAAAGAAATCGCAGCTCAAAACCAACCTGCCAAAGTAATTCTAAGAACCAATACTTTAAAAACCACAAAAGAGCAATTAAGAGCAATCTTAATGGACTTGAATATCGAAACTGAATACCTTAAAGATCAACCTGATGCATTGGTTCTAAAAGAAAGAGCCAACGTTTTCTTGACGGATGCTTTCAAACAAGGTCTTTTTGAAGTTCAAGATGCCAACTCACAACTAGTTGCCGCTTTCCTTGATGTAAAACCAGGAATGCGCGTGGTTGATACTTGTGCTGGCGCGGGCGGAAAAACATTGCACATCGCCGCTTTGATGGAAAACAAAGGCCAATTGATTGCTATGGATTTATACGAAAGTAAATTGAAGCAATTGAAATTGAGAGCCAAAAGAGATGGTGCTTTCAATATTGAATATCGCATTATCGACACCACAAAAGTTATTAAAAAATTACACGAAAAAGCCGATAGAGTCCTAATTGATGCACCTTGTAGCGGTTTGGGAGTTTTAAAAAGAAATCCTGATGCTAAATGGAAATTGCAACCTGAATTCATCGATAACATTCGTAAAGTACAAGCCGAAGTTTTAGAAAGTTATTCTAAAATTGTAAAACCAGGTGGAAAATTAGTTTATGCGACTTGTTCTGTTTTGCCTTCTGAAAATCAAGAACAGGTTAAAAAATTCTTGACTACTGATATCGGAAAACAATTCAACTTCATAAAAGACCAAAAAATATTGGCTCACGAGTCTGGTTTTGACGGATTTTATATGGCTTTGTTGGAGCGTAAAGAAAGTTCTGAACAAAAAGAAAAAAGAGTACAGAAAGAAATCGAATAATATAGATTTTAGAATTCATAAAAAAATCCTCGAAATATCGAGGATTTTTTGTTATATGATAATGTCTTAATACTTCTTAATCATTCATCGAAATCAAAAACTCTTCATTATTTTTAGTTTTCTTGAAACGATCATTGATGAAATCCATTGCTTCTACTGGGTTCATATCCGAAAGATATTTTCGCATAATCCACATTCTTTGCAATGTTTTTGGATCTAATAACAAATCATCACGTCTTGTACTAGAAGAAGTTAAATCAATTGCAGGGAAAATACGTTTGTTGGCAATTTTACGATCCAATTGCAATTCCATATTTCCAGTTCCTTTGAATTCTTCAAAAATAACTTCATCCATTTTCGAACCCGTTTCGGTCAATGCAGTGGCAATGATACTCAAAGAACCACCATTTTCAACATTACGAGCCGCTCCAAAGAATCGTTTTGGTTTTTGTAAAGCATTCGCATCTACACCACCACTCAATACTTTACCCGATGCTGGTTGCACCGTGTTATAAGCTCTTGCTAAACGCGTAATCGAATCCAAAAGAATCACAACATCGTGTCCGCATTCTACCAAACGTTTTGCTTTTTCGAGAACAATATTGGCAATTTTCACATGTTCTTGTGGTTCTCTATCGAAAGTCGAAGCTATAACTTCGCCACGAACACTTCGAATCATATCAGTAACCTCTTCTGGTCGTTCGTCAATTAATAAAACAATCAAATAGGCTTCAGGATGATTGGCTGCAATCGCGTTTGCAATGTCTTTCAATAACATAGTTTTACCTGTTTTAGGCTGTGCCACAATCATTCCACGTTGACCTTTTCCTATTGGTGAAAACAAATCGATAATTCGGGTAGAAATAGTACTTTGTCTTTCGGCCAATTTGAATTTTTCAGATGGAAAAACTGGAGTCAAATGTTCGAATGATACTCGGTCACGAACGACTTGCGGATCGTGTCCGTTGATTTTTAAAACTCGAACTAATGGAAAGAATTTTTCACCTTCTTTTGGTGGACGAACCACTCCTTTTACAGTATCGCCGGTTTTAAGTCCAAACAATCTAATTTGAGAAGTAGATAAATAAATATCATCTGGCGAGGCCAAATAATTATAATCAGACGAACGAAGGAAACCATAACCATCAGGCATCATTTCAAGTACACCTTCACTTTCTATTATTCCATCAAATTCAAAATCTGAATCTCTAAAGTTATTTTTTTTGTTTTTGAAATTGGGGTTTACATTACCGTTTCCATTACCATTTCCGTTTTGATTTGGATTCTGGTTTGGATTTTGATTTTGCTTATTTAATTGGTTGGGATTTATTTTTTTTGCAGGAACTACAACTTCAACATTTTCGTTTGTTTCAGTAGTTTCTGCAGTTTCAACATTGGCATTTTCATCAGTTGCTTCGGTAGATTCATTTTCTCCACTGGCTAGTTTTGCATCTTCCTTTTGCTTTTGCAATGCCATTTTCTTTTCGTAGGCTGATTTGTTGAATTTAATTACTTTACCAACTCTCTTTTCGGGAGCAGATTCAATCGGTTGTTGGTTTTTAACATCTGAAACAAGTGGCTTTTCTAGAATTTCTTCATCTGCAAACAATGTATTAGTGGCTAATTTTTGATTGGCAGCTTTTTTAGGCGCAACTATTCTAGCTCTTTTAGGTTTCTCGCCTTCTACTTTAGGTGTTGATGCCTTAGGTGCTGCTGCTTTAGGTGCTGGAGTTGCATCCATACTTGCCGCCTGAAGCTCTAGAATTTGGCTAATTAAAGCCTCTTTTTTTACACCGTTGAATTTTATTGTTTTAGCAGCTTTAGCTATTTCTTGAAGCTCAGAAAGCTTCATTTCTTTTAATGCAGAAATGTCAAACATAAATGTTCTATGAGTTTAAATAATTTGGGAATACTATAAAAGTGTGTAGTAAATTTTTGATTTTGATTGACCGAAGAATGAAGTACTTACGGATTTGTTATGCAATATTACGAATAAATTTTAATCTACAATAGTATTTATTAAAAAGAAAATATATTTTTGTACAAGAAATTAAAAAAATGTTACAAAGAATTCAGACCATATATTTACTTCTAGCCTTTTTGGCAACTGGTGTATTCCCTTTTTTCTTTCCGTTATGGACAATGGCTGATGGTTCAGCATACTTGTTTATGCAAAATCAAATTTATGTTGTTATATTTGGATTAAGTACAACATTATCTATACTAAGCATTTTTTCGTATAAAAAAAGACAAAATCAATTTGTTATGGGCAGATTGAATATAATTTTAAATTTAATTTTATTAGGCTTATTTGTATATCGTTCACTAAATTTATCTGGAGAAACACCCGCTGTTTCTGAGAAAGGTATTGGGATGTTTCTACCTATTGTTGCTATCGTGTTGTTAGTCTTAGCTAACAAGGCCATCAAGAAGGATGAAGATCTTGTAAAATCTGTGGACCGTTTGAGATAATCCTATAAACTTAGTTTATTAGTGCGAAGGAAACCCGAATGTAAAAGTTCGGGTTTTTTTGTGGATTTTTATAAAGCTAACCGAGACTGAAAACCGAGCACTTACTTCTTCCCTATTTCGATGATTTCCAAATCTTTGATTTTATCACCTTCAATTACAAAACGTAACATCGTTCTCACTTGATGAAAACCACTTTTTCCTGCAGCTCCGGGATTCATATGCAACAGATTGTTTTTCTTATCAAACATCACTTTTAAAATATGCGAATGTCCGCAAATAAACAACTTGGGAGGATTTGCAGCCATTTCAGCTTTAATATTTGGATTGTATTTTCCGGGATAACCTCCAATATGGGTAATCCAAACGTCGACACCTTCGCACATAAATCGATTGTGCAACGGAAATTCCATTCTGGCTTTGTCGTCGTCAATATTACCGTAAACCGCTCGCAAGGGTTTGAGTTTTTTTATGGTGTCCGTTACAATCAAGTCTCCAATGTCGCCAGCGTGCCAAACTTCATCAGCTTGGGCCACATATTTTAAAACCGTGTCATCAATATGACTGTGTGTATCGGAAAAAAGGAGGATTTTTTTCAAAATTGTTGATTTTGAGGTAAAAATAAACATTCAAATTGCAAATAAAAAATCAAATCAAAACTTAAAAAAACTTTGCGTCTTTGCGTCTTCGTGGCAAAAAAATTAATAAGTATCTTTGCAACTTCAAAAGAAATCACTTGAGGTATTTTATAAAACTGGCATACAACGGAACCAATTACCACGGATGGCAATACCAACCCAATGCTTCATCAGTGCAGGAAACCCTGAACAAAGCAGTTTCTGTGGTATTGAATACTGAGATTAATCTTATGGGAGCTGGTCGCACTGATACTGGTGTTCACGCCAAGGAAATGTATACACATTTTGATTTTGAAACTCCTTTGGATATTCAAAATTTAATACATAAACTCAATTCCTTTTTGCCAAAGGACATTGTAATTTATGACATTATTCCCGTTCACGAGGAGGCTCACGCACGTTTTGACGCTACCAAAAGAACCTATGAATATCATATAAACACATTTAAAAATCCTTTTTTGCAAGACGGAAGTTGGTATTTTCATCAAGAGTTAGATCTTGATTTAATGAACCAAGCATCAAGATTATTATTGAATCATACCGATTTTCAATGTTTTTCTAAAGTAAATACCGATGTAAATACATTTGATTGTACTATTTTTGAAGCCCATTGGCAGCAAGAGAACAATATAGTAGTATTTACCATTTCGGCCAATCGATTTTTAAGAAATATGGTTCGCGCTATTGTGGGAACTCTAGTTTATGTAGGTTTGCACAAAATTACATTAGAAGATTTCAACAACATTATAGCCAGTAAAAACCGAAGTGAAGCTGGGTTTTCAGTTCCTGCCCACGGATTGTATTTGACAAAAATTGATTATGAATACATCGACTGATAGAACATATTAGAATAAATAACAAATTTACAACTTGGCAATTTTAACATAGGATTGCTTCGTACATCGCAATGATAATGAAAGCAAAAGCGTTCGATACTCGATTATTCAAAAGAATACTACAATACACCAAACCCTATAAACTGCGGTTCAATGGTGTGATTATTTTTGCCGTTTCACTTTCGATTTTTGCAGCTTTACGTCCGTATTTATTGAAACAAACGGTCGATGAGTACATAAAAACCCAAGACAAATATGGGCTTCTATTTTATGTGAGCTTAATGGGATTTGTGCTCTTATTAGAAGTTTTTTCACAATTTTTCTTCGTCTATTGGGCCAATTGGCTCGGTCAAGATATTGTGAAAGACATTCGAAATAAAATGTTTAAACACATTCTAAGTTTCAAAATGAAATATTTTGATAATGTACCTGTTGGACAGTTGGTAACACGTTCTGTTTCAGACATCGAGGCCATAGCACGAATTTTCAGTCAGGGATTGTTTATGATCATAAGTGACCTGATGAAAATGATAGTGGTGCTCATTTTTATGTTCTATATGAATTGGAAACTCACTTGGATTGTTCTTGTAGCGATGCCAGTTTTGGTATTTTTCACTCGAATTTTTCAAAAGAAAATGCAAATTGCTTTCGAAGAAGTTCGAACACAAATTGCCAATCTGAACTCATTCGTACAGGAACGTGTAACTGGAATGAAAATCGTACAATTATTTCATCGGGAAGATATTGAAATTGAAAAATTCAAAACCATCAACGAAAAGCATAAAAAAGCTTGGATAAAAACCATATTATACAACTCCATCTTCTTCCCTATTGCTGATATTATTTCGTCATTGACATTAGGTTTTGTTGTGCTATACGGGGGAATTAAGATATTGAATGGAGACAATTTTACCACCTTTGGTGACTTGTTTTCTTATACTATGTTTATCGGAATGTTGTTCAACCCTTTGCGTCAAATTGCAGATAAATTCAACGAAATGCAACTCGGAATGATTGCCGCGAATCGCGTTTTCGATATTCTAGATACCCAAGACCAAATTCAAGATACGGGAACTATCGAAGCTCCTGTTTTTAAGGGAAGCATACAATTCAAAGACGTGCATTTTGGTTACATCGCCAATGAAGATGTAATCAAAGGAATCGATTTGGATGTAAAAGCAGGAAAAACTATTGCCATTGTTGGATCAACTGGCGCAGGAAAATCTACAATAATCAACTTATTAAATCGCTTTTACGAAATCAATAGCGGAACCATTTGCATTGACGGTCACAACATCGAGAACTATACTTTAAGTTCTTTGCGCAAGCAAATTGCGGTGGTTTTGCAAGACGTTTTCCTTTTTGCCGATACCATTTTCAATAATATTACCCTAAATAACCCTGAAGTTTCTCGGGAACAAGTTTTGGCAGCAGCCAAAAAAATTGGTGTTCACAAATTCATAATGAGTCTTCCAGACAATTATGATTTCGACGTCAAAGAACGTGGCGTAATGCTATCTTCTGGACAACGTCAATTGATAGCATTTCTTCGCGCATACGTGAGTAATCCGAGTATTCTGATTTTGGACGAAGCCACTTCTTCTATCGATACCTATTCAGAGGAATTGATCCAAAAAGCGACTGAAACCATTACTAAGGGAAGAACTTCTATAGTAATTGCCCATCGACTAGCTACCATATTAAAAGCTGATAAAATTGTGGTGATGGACAAAGGGTTGATTGTAGAGCAAGGAACACATCAGGAATTACTAGAAAAATCAGGTGGTTATTACAAAAACTTGTATGATTCACAATTTGTAACTGAGAATTAATCCCATTATTAAAAATCTTAAGATCATTCTTTGATATTTATTGCAACTATAATTTTGATGTTTTTGAAATAAACGCACAAACTTTCTAAACACCTAAAATTTTTTAAAATAAATCCTTAATTTTGCAAACTGAAATTAATTTAGAATAAACATAGATATGAAATACGATATTATAGTTTTAGGAAGTGGCCCAGGCGGATATGTAACTGCCATTAGAGCATCACAATTAGGCTTTAAAGTAGCCGTAATCGAAAAAGAAAGTCTTGGTGGAATCTGTTTGAATTGGGGTTGTATCCCAACCAAAGCATTGTTGAAATCAGCTCAGGTTTTTGATTACTTAAAACACGCTTCCGATTATGGATTGACTGTTTCATCCTTCGATAAAGATTTCCCAGCCGTGATTCAACGTAGCCGAAATGTAGCTGCAGGAATGAGCAAAGGAGTTACTTTCTTGATGAAAAAAAATAAAATTGACGTTATCTTTGGTACAGGAAAAATCAAAGCTGGTAAAAAAATTGATGTAACAGATAAAGATGGAAAAGTTACTGAATATTCAGCCGACCATATTATTATTGCTACTGGTGCTCGTTCTCGTGAGTTGCCAAACTTGCCTCAAGATGGCGTAAAAGTGATTGGATACAGACAAGCAATGTCATTGCCTACGCAACCTAAAAAGATGATTGTTGTTGGTTCTGGAGCTATTGGAGTGGAATTTGCACATTTCTACAACTCTATGGGAACTGATGTTACTATAGTAGAATTTATGCCAAATGTTGTTCCTGTTGAAGACGAAGACATTTCAAAACAATTTGAAAAATCGTTGAAAAAAGCTGGAATCAAAGTAATGACCAACTCTTCTGTTGAAAGAATTGATACTTCTGGAAATGGAGTTAAAGCTTTCGTTAAAACTGCTAAAGGTGAAGAAGTTTTGGAAGCTGATATTTTATTATCGGCAGTTGGAATCAAAACCAATATCGAAAATATCGGATTGGAAGAAGTAGGAATTGCAACGGATAGAGATAAAATCTTAGTAGACGCTTACAACCAAACCAATATTCCTGGATATTATGCAATTGGAGATGTAACTCCAGGGCAGGCTTTGGCACACGTTGCTTCTGCCGAAGGAATAAATTGTGTTGAAAAAATTGCTGGAATGCACGTTGATCCTATCGATTATGGTAATGTTCCTGGTTGTACTTATGCCACTCCAGAAATTGCTTCGGTTGGTTTGACTGAAAAGAAAGCATTAGAATTAGGTTATGAAATCAAAGTGGGTAAATTCCCGTTTTCAGCTTCTGGAAAAGCGCAAGCCTCTGGAAATTCTGATGGTTTTGTAAAAGTAATATTCGATGCTAAATACGGCGAATGGTTGGGCTGTCATATGATTGGTGCTGGTGTTACCGATATGATTGCCGAAGCTGTTGTAGCTCGTAAACTTGAAACTACAGGTCACGAAATCCTAAAAGCCATTCACCCTCACCCAACAATGAGTGAAGCCGTAATGGAGGCAGTTGCCGATGCTTATGGCGAAGTAATCCATTTGTAGGAGGTTTGAAGTTAGAAATATAGAATCCGTTTTGTGAAAGCAGAACGGATTTTTTTTTGTTTGGGTGTTTTCAAATTGCATTAGAACAATTTAGCATTTATAAAATATAATTCCATCAAATGATTTGTAAGAAAAAATGAATATATTTGAATAGAGTAAAAAGCGTTACAAAAATTCGTAAATACATTTAATTTTAGGATGATTGGAGTTAGATTGTAGCGAGTATATAAAGTTATAGCTCTTTTAAACCGAAATAGAAAAGTGATTAAAACAACAAAAAACATTTTCTTTTGGACTGCAACAGTATTTATTATACTGTCTGCATATAGCTTAACCATTGGACAAATTGTGCCTTATGAATTTGCTAACTCCAAATTTTCACAACATTATTATGACATTATAATGCAAGGATTTCCAATTGCAATATTATTTACTCTTTTTAACACTATTAAAAAAGAAAATACAAAAACAAAAAATAGGATCAATTTAAGTATTACAATTTTTACTTCTATAATATCATTTGCGTTATTGGCAAGTTTAGTTTTTAATATTGGCTTTGGTTCTTGGATAACTTACTCCACTATTTACAAACACAAAAAAGAAAACTTAACTATTAAAGAACAGCGTTATGATATTGGCGCGTTAGGTTATAGCAAATATCGAATTGTAGAATTGAAGCCTATTTTGAAATTTTGGGTTTTACCAACAGAAATTGACACTGCAAAGATTAACAAAAAAGAGTGGAAATTTGTAAATGAAGAAGGAGACATTAAATTTCCATAAAGCATCTGACCGAAAATAACAACTAGCTACAACTGCTAGTAAAACTGATTTAGGCAATTAGTTTAATGGGCTTAATTTATTCCCAAACCAGTTGCGGCGTCAGAACGTTATACTTTTTAAAAATATGGGAAAGAAATTAGATCAAATTACTACCGAATTACAAGAATTCATCGAAAAACAAAAAGTTTTCTTTGTTGGAACCGCTTGCGCTGAAGGAACAGTCAATGTATCTCCAAAAGGCACTGACTCCTTTAGAGTCATTGATAGTACAACAATTGTTTGGTTGAATCTAACAGGAAGTGGAAATGAAACTGCAGCCCATTTATTAAAAAATAATAGAATGACTATTATGTTTTGTGCCTTCGAAGGAAAGCCAATGATTTTAAGACTTTATGGAAAAGCAAAAATATACCATAAAAGAGATAGTAATTTTCACAATTATTCCAGTTTATTCCCAGTGAATGCGGGTGCTAGACAAATAATCGAAATGAATGTAGAATTGGTTCAAACATCCTGTGGCTATGCTGTCCCATTTATGGATTTCAAAGCCGAACGCACCACACTAAATGATTGGGCAGAAAAACAAGGAGAAGATAAGATTGTAGACTATTGGAAAAACAAAAATAACCTAAGCATTGATGGGTATGAAACAAAAATTCTCGAAGATTAATTTGATTTATTTTGCAAACGCTCAAGTACCTGAATGTTGGCGGTCATAATAGAAAAACAACACAATGAACGAGATCGATATAATATTCAGAACAAGTAGCAATACCTAAAACGGAGAAAGTTCAAGTGAATCCTTGTATCAATACAAGTAAATTGGAAACATTCTTACTTGTTGGTATGCTGGAAGAAAAATAAAATAGGAAAATCAATAATTGAATAACGATAAACTGAAAAACTATGGCACACGAACACACCTACAAACTCACTGCGGTATGGACAGGAAACCAAGGCGACGGTACTAAAAATATAAGAACTTATGACCGAAGCCATACAGTTTCTATTCCCGGTAAACCTGAATTATTTCTAACAACAGACAACCCTGCTGTTGGAGACAAATCAAAATTGAATCCTGAAGATTTATTGGTATCGGCCATTTCATCTTGCCATATGTTATCCTACCTTTATGTATGTTCATTAGAAGGAATTGTAATTACGGCTTATACCGACTATGCCACTGGTACTATGATTGAACTAGCAAGTGGAGGCGGCAGTTTCAAAGAAGTAACATTAAACCCAACTTGTTATGTTGCAGACGAAAGTATGGTCGAAAAAGCTATCGAGTTGCACCATAAAGCCCACGAAATTTGCTACATCGCTAATTCTGTCAATTTTGAAGTAAAATGTAACCCAAGCTGCAAAGCAGAATAAATAATTATATGAAAATTTGCATCGCTCAGACTAAACCAATAATTGATAATATTTCAGCCAATATTGAAGCTCACGAAAGATTTATTTCACTAGCGTTGACATTAAATGCAGCTGCCATTTTTTTTCCTGAACTTTCACTTACCGGTTACAAACCAGAACTTGCAAAAAAATTAGCAACCAATCAAAATGATAATCGTTTAGACGTATTTCAAGAAACAAGCGACAAACACAATATCATTATAGGGCTTGGATTGCCAACCATAACTGAATCGCAAATTCGAATTAGTATGATCATTTTTGAACCAAACAAGCCCAGACAAACCTATTCAAAACAACAATTACATTCAGACGAATTTCCATATTTTGTAAATGGCACTGCACAAGTACTAATCAAAACTAGAGATAAAAATATCGCACCAGCTATTTGTTACGAAAGTTTACAGGCTTCCCACATTGAAAATGCCCATAAACTAGGAGCCAATGTATATCTAACAAGCGTAGCAAAATCAGAAAAAGGGATTGAAAAAGCGAATGAATATTTTCCTAAAATAGCAAAAGAATACGATATACCAGTATTCATGGCTAACTGTATAGGTATTTGCGACAATTTTTTAAGCTTTGGTAACAGTGCCGTTTGGACAAAAGAAGGAAAATTGGCTGGACAACTTGACAATAAAACAGAAGGAATTTTATTGTTTGATACAGAAACAGAAGAAATCGTCTCAAAAGTTTTATAACCAAAAAAAGCTGTTATCAAATGTTAGAAATTAGACAATGTTGCGAAAACTGTGGCAAAAATTTACCAAATGATTCCGATGAGGCAATGATTTGCTCTTTTGAATGTACCTTTTGTAAACAATGCGTTGAAAATAGTTTAAAAAATGTTTGTCCCAATTGTGGTGGTGGATTCGAAAAAAGACCAACACGCCCAAATTTACTTTTAATAAAATATCCAATGAGAATTGATAAAGTAGTTAAACCCATTGAATACAATACATTTTTAAAAACAAATAAGAACATTGACCCCCGAAAAAGATAAAATGGCTATCAAGCAAAATAAAACAAATATTTGTACCTGAAACAAGTTGAGGACAAGATTCAAGGCTATTGGAAAAACAAAAATTCTAGAAGATTAATTAGATTTTTTTGAAAGAACTTATTTCTATTTTTTATGAATAGTAATAATCAAAAAGTCCGATTTGAAATATTCAAATCGGACTTTTTTTGTGAATTATAAATTATATCCTTTAAATAAAATGTTCTTTTGATAGTTGAATAAAACCAAGTCATAAGGAACCAATTTTGGTGCAATTGTTTCTGTAGCAGCATCAAAAGTAATGTTGTTGTGCTTGCCAAATAAATAAATTTCTTTCAAACAATTGGACAAACTTTGATGAATAAAAGTGGTGAAAGTTGGAATTTTGTTCTCTCCTACTAATAAATCCAATTGGTAATTAGAACTGCTTTTCGAAAGATTATTTCCGATAATTCTAATGGTAAATTTTGTTGGAATTCCTTTTTGTTTTCCTTGATACTGTACTATCATATTTAATTATTTTAATGTGAATATTTAATTAACCTTTTGTAATTTATTGAATTCTATATTTTCTTTCAGATATATAAAGAAAATTTAAAATTCACTTGCTTAAATTAACAATATAGCAAAGCTACTAAATATATTTAGTTTTGAACTATAATGGAGTTCCTAAAACTTTCATAAATTTTGAAATACTCCTACACTTTATCTATTTATATACCTTGAAGAGGAACAATCATTCCAAAACCAACTGAATAAGAAATTTATATTTAAAATATTTTCTACTTTTGCAATGAATAGCAATTGCTTATTCCATTCTTAAAAAATAAATAATATGCAAAACATTCCTAGTGTTGACTTGCGTGATTTCCTTTCGGACGACCCGAAACGTAAACAAAAATTTGTAAATGAAATCGGAAATGCTTTTGAAGAAATTGGATTTGTAGCCTTAAAAGGGCATTTTTTAGACAACCAATTAGTCGAAGAATTGTATAGCGAAATTAGAAACTTTTTCGCCTTGCCATTAGAAACCAAACACAGTTATGAAATTCCAGGTATTGGAGGACAAAGAGGCTATGTTTCTTTTGGGAAAGAACACGCCAAAGGCCGAAAAGAAGGAGATTTGAAAGAGTTTTGGCACTTTGGCCAATATGTCGAAAAAGATTCCAAATACGCAGCAGAATACCCAGATAATGTCGAAGTGAAAGAATTGCCACGTTTCAATATTGTAGGGAAAGAAGCCTACCAAATGCTTGAGAAAACAGGCGTTTATGTATTGAGAGCTTTGGCTTTGCATCTAGGCTTAGATGAGTTCTATTTTGATGAATTTGCCAAAGAAGGCAACTCCATTTTGCGTCCCATTCATTATCCACCGATTACTTCGGAACCTGAAAATGCGATTCGTGCAGCAGCTCACGGTGACATCAATTTAATTACACTTTTGATGGGTGCACAAGGTCGTGGATTACAAGTTCAAAATCACGATGGAGATTGGATAGATGCCATAGCTCAACCAGACGAATTGGTTATTAATGTTGGCGATATGTTGTCGCGTCATACCAATAATAAATTGAAATCAACCATTCATCAAGTGGTGAATCCTCCAAGAGAATTATGGGGAACATCGCGTTATTCTATTCCATTTTTTATGCATCCCGTGAGTGATATGAAATTGAATTGTTTGGATAATTGCATTGATGCCGAAAATCCAAAGAAATTCGAAGACATTACAGCCGGAGAATACCTGTACGAAAGATTGGTAGATTTGGGTTTAATCAAAAAATAATTTATAATTTTATAAGGTAAAAAGACATTGAGTTTTTGCTTGATGTCTTTTTTAGTTTTTTATACTTTAAATATGGACTTACAAGAGCAACTAAAAAATTTATTTCCCGATCATATTGAATCGGAACCTGAAGAAGTTCAAGAGGAAGATCACGTACTTTTTATTCAAAAAGAACCGATGATTTGCAAATTCGAAAAGCGTAAAGGAAAAGCCACGACCATAATCGAAGGCTACGAAGGAACAGATGAGGATTTCAAGATTTTAGCCAAAGAAATCAAAACCAAATTAAGCGTTGGCGGGACTTTCAAAGACGATTCCATCATTATCCAAGGTGACTATCGGGATAAAATTATGCAAATTCTCAAGGATAAAGGCTTTAAAGTAAAACGTGTTGGAGGATAATGCCCCCTAACCCCCGAAGGGGGAACTAAGAAACTAATACAAAAATTAAGTGCAAAAATTAATTAAGAATTAACATCTATAAAAACCTATTTACCCTAATAGGTATTCCCCCTTCGGGGGCTAGGGGGCTACTATGATACAATCATCAGAATTGATACTCAATCCAAACGGAAGTGTGTATCATTTGAACTTACAACCAGAACATATTGCAAAAGACATCATCTTTGTAGGCGACCAAAACCGTGTAGAAAAAATTACTCAATTCTTTGATAGCATTGAATTTTCAACCCAAAAAAGAGAATTCAAAACCCAAACCGGACTTTTCAAAGGAAAAAGAATCACAGTAATGTCAACCGGAATTGGCCCTGACAATATTGATATTGTAATGAATGAATTGGATGCTTTGGTCAACATCGATCTAAAAACTAGAACTCCAAAAGAAAATCTTACTTCACTAAATATTATCCGAATTGGAACTTCGGGTTCCTTACAAGCTGATATTCCTGTGGATAGTTTTGTGATGGGAAAATTTGGTTTGGGTTTAGACAATATGCTCCGCTCCTACTTGATTGACGATATTGCCGAAATTGCAATGGAAGATGCTTTCATCAAACATACCAATTGGGATTTGAAAAAAGGACGTCCTTATGTAATTTCTTGTTCTGAAAAATTAGAAAAACGTATGGAAAGCAACCGAATTTTCAAAGGAATTACTGGAACTGCTGGCGGATTTTATGGTCCACAAGGAAGAGTTTTGCGTTTGAACATTCAGGACGAAAACTTGAATTCAAAAATGGACAGTTTCAATTATAATGGAACTCGAATGACGAATCTCGAAATGGAAACGGGAGCGATTTATGGACTTGGAAAACTTCTTGGTCACAATTGTTTGTCATTAAACGCTATCATTGCCAATCGTGCCAACGGTACTTTTAGCGAAGATCCATACAAAGCTGTTGATGAATTGATTGCGTATGCTTTGGAAAAATTGGCAGAATAATATTTTATAATACTTTGGAATGACATTTAGATTTGCCAGACATACTAATGATTTAGAACAACTAAGTTCCTTTTACATCAATATTTTAGGAATGGAAATTCTTGGCGGTTTTCAAAAGCATAATGGTTATGATGGTGTTTTTATTGGAAAATCGAATGAAAACTGGCATTTGGAATTCACAAAATCGAATGAAATTATCCAATTCAATTTTGGAAAGGAAGATGTTTTAGTATTTTATCCTAACACAAGGTTGGAATATGAACATATTTTGGAAAAATTAAAAAATTTTTCAATAACAATTATTGAGGCCAAAAACCCATATTGGAATGAAAACGGAAAAATGTTTCTTGATCCCGATGGTTATCGAATTGTAATCTCGGATTTAAAGATAAATTAAAATGAACCTAATCCTCGAAACCGACAGACTTATTCTTCGTGAATTCCAACTTTCTGATGCAGAAGCTTTTTTTGCTATGGACAGCAATCCCAACGTTCACCAATATTTATGGAATAAACCCGTTCAAAAAATAGAAGAAACATTTGAAGTCATCGAATTTGTTAGAAAACAATATATAGATAATGGCATTGGAAGATTTGCAATGATTTCAAAAGAAACTAATGAATTTATAGGTTGGGCTGGATTAAAATTCAATACCGAAATGGTAAATAACAAAGTCAATTTTTACGACATTGGCTATCGATTGGATGAAAAATTTTGGGGAAAAGGCTATGCCAGTGAAGCCTCTTTTGCTTGGTTAAACTATGCTTTTGAAACTTTGAAAATCAAAACTTTAGAAGCTGCTGCACACTCTGATAATGTAGCTTCTAATAGAATTTTGCAAAAAATTGGAATGCAAATGACCGAAACCTATCTAGAAGATGGCGTTTCTTGGAATTGGTATGTAATTGAAAATTCTAATTGAATTATTTTTTCAAGTTTTTAGCATACAATTGTCTTCCTAATTCCGCTAAAAAAGGAAATCCAATAGTATCATAATCGTATCTATCATCATTGAAAATCCCATCTTTATTGACTAGCAGAGTTGCCGAAACCATAAATTCCACATTATTTACTTCGTCAACAATATAGGCACAATCAATCAAAGTTCCGTAGGCATCACCTACTTTATTGTAGATTTTGATATTGGAAGGAATATTTTCTTTGGTATCGCCAAACATAAAAAACTTGCAATAGCCATCATAATATTCTTTAGGATCATAACCCGCATTTTTAGGTAAATTTGACATTGAAAATAATACAAAATCCCTTTGTTCTTTAGTCAAATTGAATCGTTCCGACTCCTTGAATGAATCTGGAAATACAATTCTTTTCATTGTATTATGCAAGGTGGCCAAAGGGAAATAATTCTTCTGTGAAAAATCGAAAGGTTCATTAATTAAAACATCTTCTTTGTAATATCCTTTTCCTTTTTTTACATTGTTGATGGCAATTGGCTTACTAATTGAATTCATTTTTTCATCAGTCGAAACTTGAGTCCCATCTTGTTTGGTTATTGTCACTTTGCGAACTAACGGATTTCCAGAATCTGGTACCGAAATACGATGTGAAATACGAAATGGCGAAAGTCCTTTTGCAGCCATTCCCTCATTCAAATAATCGAAACCAATCAGTTCAAACAAATGATTACTAGCCTCATTGTCACTCACTGCAAAAACTTTGGTAATTTCTTCTGTAAATTTATATTTAGCAGGATTTCCATCAATTTCAAAAGTATTTTCCATCGATGCGCCTGGCAAGGTATTCAATTTTTCTAATGCCATCAATGCAATCGGAAATTTTACTGTACTAGCTGGATAAAAATAAGCATTGGCTTCTAAATTGTATGTGTAATCTTCAAAAGTTACTTCATTATTTTTATTTCGATTTATTTTGGAATAAATTATCTGAAGTTCATACTCTTTAGGTGATTGCATCACTTTTTGAATTTTTTCATTTGGAGTAGCTAATGCCTCATTCAGAATATTTTTCGAACTTTTACAAGAGATTGAAATCATAAGTAATAGCAAAAATGATAACTTTATAACTTTTGACATTGTTTTTGTTATTTGATGATTTTCAAAAATAGCATTTTTACAGCGGGTACCAATCTATTTCTGCTATTTTATTTTCATTAAAAAAATCATTCGTTTTACTGAAATGTTTGTTGCCAAACCATTTTCCTTGGTTGGCACTCATTGGCGAGGGATGACCTGATTCTAAAACTAAGTGTTTGCTTCTGTCTATTTTGGAACCTTTTTTTTGGGCAAAACTTCCCCAAAGCAAGAAAACCACATTCTCTTTTTCGTCTGAGATTTTCTGAATCACGGCGTCAGTAAAAAGATTCCATTTCAAATGTTTGTGGCTGTTGGGATTGTCCTTTCGAACCGATAGAGAAGCGTTTATAAGTAAAATGCCTTGTTTTGCCCAAGACTCTAAATTAACCGAAGTAGGCAAAAAAATAGTACCCAAATCATCATTCAATTCTCGAAAAATATTGCGTAACGAAGGTGGAATTTTAACGCCATCATTTACCGAAAAACACAAACCATTAGCTTCTCCTTCTCCGTGATAAGGGTCTTGACCAATAATTACAACTTTCAAATCATCGAAAGAACAATAATCAAAAGCGGCGAAAATCAATTCTTTTGGAGGAAAACAGATGTGGTTTTGGTACTCTTCATCGACGGCATTCATCAAATCCAGAAAATACGGTTTTTGAATTTCGTCGGATAAAATAGTTTGCCAAGAAGGATTTAGGCTGAAGTTCATACAATTTACTTTGCTGTAAAGTTCGCAAAGTTTTTCGCAAATTACACTAATAATTAGTGGTTTTTACTTTGTAACTTTGCCGTTATGCAATTCAAATATTAAATGATATCCATAACAGAAAAAACGCTTCAAGATTTACAATTCCCGACCGTTCTCGAAACCATTTCGGAGATTTGCAATACCGATATTGGCAAGCAAAAAGCGCTAGAAATTACGCCTTTCCGAGACAAGGAAACTTTAATGAATGCCTTGATGCAAACCTCGGAATATGTTTCCTCTTTCCAAAACAACAATGCGATTCCCAATCACGGATTTGATGCTATTACGTATGAAATCAAATTTTTGGCCATAGAAGACAGTTTTCTGGAAGTGGGTGGTTTTAGAAAAATTGCCACCATTTCGGATACCACGAATTTTATGTTGAACTTTTTGAAAAAATTCGACGATTATTATCCTTATTTGAATAGAAAAGCTTCCGAAATCCAAATTACCAAAGAAATCAGTAGCTTAATTGATGTCGTAGTCGATAAATATGGGGAAATCAAGGACAATGCTTCTCCTCAATTGCAAGAAATTCGCAGAGGTATGAATCTGGTTCGAGGCAAAGTCAACCAGAGTTTTGGTGTGACTTTGACCCAATACAATTCCCTTGGTTATTTAGACGATATTAAAGAAAGTTTTGTTCAAAATCGTAGAGTTTTAGCGGTTTTGGCAATGTATCGCCGCAAAGTGAAAGGTTCCATTTTGGGCAGTTCAAAAACAGGAAGTATCGCTTATATTGAACCTGAAACTACCTTAAAATATTCTCGTGAATTAAGCAATTTAGAATACGAGGAAAAAGAAGAAATTACTCGGATTCTAAAACAATTGTCGAATCAAATTCGGCCGTTTTTGCCATTGCTTATTCAATATCAAGATTTCTTGAGTGACATTGATGTGGTTGCCGCCAAAGCAAAATATGCCAACAGAATCAATGGAATTTTGCCAACAATTACTGAAGAAAGACGATTGTTTTTCAGAGATGCCTTCCATCCTATTTTGTATTTGAATAACAAACAGAAAAACGAAATTACACATCCTCAAACCTTTGAATTAAATCAAGAAAAGAGAATTATCGTGATTTCTGGACCCAATGCGGGAGGAAAAACCATCTCGCTTAAAACAGTTGGATTACTACAATTGATGTTGCAATCCGGAATGTTGATTCCGGTTCACGAACGTAGCGAAACCTTTTTATTCGATAGAATTCTAACAGATATTGGAGACAATCAATCTATTGAAAATCATTTAAGTACATACAGTTACCGACTAAAGAACATGAACTACTTCTTGAAAAAATGTAACAAGAAAACCATGTTCTTGATTGATGAATTTGGTACGGGTTCTGACCCAGAATTGGGTGGTGCTTTGGCTGAAATTTTCTTGGAAGAATTCTACCATCGGGAAGCTTTTGGAATTATAACTACACATTATTCGAACTTAAAAATTTTGGCTAACGAATTGCCTTTTGCTATAAACGCCAATATGTTGTTTGATGAAAAAACCTTGGAACCTTTATACAAATTAGTTTTGGGACAAGCCGGAAGTTCGTTCACATTTGAAGTGGCCTTAAAAAACGGTATTCCTTTCAGTTTAATCAATCGTGCGAAAAAGAAAATTGAAGTCGGGAAAGTACGTTTCGATAAAACCATTGCCACCCTTCAGAAAGAACGTTCCAAATTGGAAAAAACTTCTATTAATTTGAAAGAAGAGGAAATCAAAGTGCGTGAGGAAAGCAAAAAAATGGAAAATATCAATGTAAAAATCAAACAAAAACTGGAAAGTTATCAGGAGTTGTATGACAGCAATCAGAAAACCATTTACATTGGTCAAAAAATAGAAGCTATCGCCGAAAACTATTTCAACAATAAAAACAAAAAAGACCTGATTGGAGAATTTCTCAAATTAGTGGAAATCGAAAATTCCAAACGCAAAAAAGCTACTCCAAAAGAAGCGAAGGCTATTATTGAAAAGAAGAAAGAAGTTATTAAAGAAATCGAAATTAAGGTCGAGGAAATTAGAATTGAAAAGAAAGAAAAAAAACTCAAACCTGTCATCGAAAAACCAAAACCCATTTTAAAAGTGGGTGATCGTGTGCGAATGATTGACGGAAAAGCAGTGGGAAGCATTGATTCTATTGAAAAAAACAAGGCAACGGTAAATTATGGTATGTTTACTTCGAAAGTAAGTTTGAATGAATTGGAATTTGTAGAAGCCGCAAAAAAGTAATTTATAATTATGCAAAACCTACCTAAAGACAAAAAAATAATCCTCTTTGATGGCGTTTGTAATTTATGCAATTCGGCGGTTCAATTTGTGATTCAACACGACAAGAAAGATGCCTTTCGATTCGTAGCTTTACAATCGGACTTAGGTCAGGAAATTCTAAAACATATTGGAATCAATCCAATAAATATTGATAGCATCATTTTATATGAACCTGGAATTGCTTATTATTACAAATCTTCGGCAGCACTTCAAATTGCTAAAAACCTTGATGGAATTTGGCATTATGGCACTATTTTTAGAATTATTCCAACAGGAATCAGCAACATGGTTTACGATTACATTGCCAAGAACCGTTACAAATGGTATGGTAAAAAAGAAAGCTGTATGTTGCCAAAACCAGAATTAACATCAAAATTTTTATAAAAAGTACCAATTATGACATTTATCATATTTAATGTTAGTCAATACTCCTAAATTTGAAAAGTCTTAAAATAATTCTTATGGGAAATATACCTTTATATTCATGGGGAAACGGGTCATTTATAATGATTTTTGTTTTTGGTTTAGTAATAATTGGTTTAATTGCAGCCGTTTACTTTATGATGAATTCCGATAAGAAAAAGAAATAAGATTACATACAAAAAAAAGAGGATATCCGTTATAGATATCCTCTTTTTGTATCTAGTACAATCAAAAGTCGATTATTAATTTCGAATTAATTTTCTGTATTTCAATCGCTTAGGAGTTAAATCACCACCCAAACGTTTCTTTTTATTTTCTTCATATTCCGAGAAGCCACCTTCAAAATAATACACTTCAGAGTCTCCTTCGAAAGCTAAAATATGCGTACAAATTCTATCTAAGAACCATCTGTCGTGCGAAATCACTACAGCACAACCTGCAAAATTCTCTAACCCTTCTTCTAAGGCTCGAAGTGTGTTTACATCCAAATCATTTGTTGGCTCATCCAATAAAAGAACATTTCCTTCCTCTTTCAAAGTCATTGCCAAATGCAAACGGTTTCTTTCACCACCAGAAAGCATTGAAACTTTCTTGTTTTGTTCGCCTCCACCAAAATTAAATCTTGACAAATAAGCACGTGAATTTACTTGTCTTCCTCCCATCATAATCAATTCTTGACCATCTGCAAAATTTTCCCAAATTGATTTATTAGGATCAATATTCGAATGCGCTTGATCAACATAAGCGATTTTTACAGTGTCACCAACCAAAAATTCTCCACTATCCGTCTTTTGCTCACCCATTATCATCTTGAAAATAGTCGATTTACCAGCACCGTTTGGTCCAATAATCCCAACAATTCCAGCTTGTGGCAAAGTGAAATTCAAATTATCATACAATAATTTTTCACCAAATGCTTTGGCTACATTTTTGGCTTCAATAACATTTGTTCCCAATCTTGGACCATTTGGAATATAAATTTCTAATTTTTCATCCAATTGTTTTTGGTCTTCATTCAAGAGTTTGTCATAGTTCTGCAAACGCGCTTTTTGTTTGGTTTGACGACCTTTGGCACCTTGACGTACCCAGTCTAATTCTCGTTCTAAGTTTTTTCTACGTTTCGAAGCTACTTTTTCTTCTTGCGCCATTCTATTGGATTTTTGTTCCAACCATGAAGAATAATTTCCTTTCCACGGAATACCTTCTCCTCTATCGAGTTCCAAAATCCAACCCGCAACATTATCTAAGAAATACCTATCGTGTGTTACGGCAATAACTGTTCCGGCATATTGTGCCAAATGTTGTTCTAACCAAAGCACAGATTCAGCATCCAAGTGATTCGTTGGCTCATCGAGAAGCAATACATCAGGTTGTTGCAATAATAAACGACATAAGGCTACCCGACGACGCTCTCCCCCAGATAAATTTTTGATTGGAGTATCACCATCTGGAGTGCGCAAGGCATCCATTGCAATTTCTAATTTCGTATCGATTTCCCAAGCTCCAAGAGCGTCAATTTTGTCTTGTAACGCGGCTTGACGATCCATTAACTTGTCCATTTTCTCTGGATCAGAATAATTTTCTTCAAGACCAAATAGATCGTTGATTTTATTATATTCGTCTAAAACTGCCATCGTTTCGGCAACTCCTTCTTGAACAATTTCGAGAACCGTTTTTGTATCGTCTAATTGAGGATCTTGTTCTAAATAACCAACGGTGTAGCCCGGTTGAAAAACCACATCTCCTTGATAATTTTTATCAACACCTGCAATAATTTTCAAAAGGGAAGATTTTCCAGAACCATTAAGTCCCAAAATTCCAATTTTTGCTCCATAAAAGAAACTCAAATAAATATTTTTAAGAACAGGTTTATCTGCACCCTGATAGGTTTTACTCAATTTTTGCATTGAGAAAATTACTTTTTTATCGTCTGCCATTTTTAGTTGTTTAAGTTTTATTTTGCCATTGTACTTGGCATTGTTCTATTATTTACACCCTCCCTTTTAGCGAGTTAAAAACCCAAGCATTTGCTAGGAATCCTAAGCCAACAGCTGCAAATCCCCACCCAGCTACGTCATCATATCTAAAAGCGCCTAATCCAATCAATAACAATCCCATTAAAATCATTATCAAAGTCGCCCATCCTAAAATAGTGTTTTTATTCATCCCCATAATTTTTTTGTGTTATTTTTAAAGAAGTGCAAATATCGTAAATTTTCAATGCTAATTAAATATTTTATATAGCATCTCTCTTAATAAATCGGATTGTGGCAATGCATTAGCTCCTACTCCTTTACTTTTTACGTCAATATCCCGCAACGAACCCACAATTTGACTCACTTTTCTCATCGGATAATTTTTAAGAGCAATGTCATAATCTTTTAGAAAAAAAGGATTGACTCCTAGGACAGCCGAAACATTTTTAGGATTTTTGTCTTTCAAACCGTGGTATTTCAATAATTGAACAAAGAAACTAAAAACCAAACTTGTAGTAACAACAATAGGATTGTCTTTCGGGTTTTGTGCAAAATTATCAGCAATGGTGTAGGCTTTTAATTGGTTTCTATCTCCAATAGCTTTTCTCAATTCGAAAACATTGAAGTCTTTACTAAAGCCAATGTTTTCCTCAATATGTTTTGGGGTTATCGTGCTGCCTTTCGGCAAAATGATTTGCAATTTCTCCAATTCGTTGTTGATTTTACTCAAATCTGTCCCTAAAAACTCTACCAACATCGCATTGGCTTTAGGTTCAATTGAATAGCCTTTCCCAGATAAAACACGCTTAATCCAGTCGCCTATTTGATTTTCGTATAACTTTTTACTTTCGAAAAGAACTCCCGATTTAGCAACTAATTTGGGCAATTTTTTGCGTTTATCCAAAGTTTTGTATTTGTAGCAAAAAACCAAAACGGTTGATGTCATTGGGTTTTCAGCATAACTTTCGAGTTTGTCTATGGTTTTTGTCAAATCTTGAGCTTCCTTGACAATTACCACTTGGCGTTCGGCCATCATAGGATAGCGTTTGGCTGTCGAAACAATATCTTCAATCGTCACATCACGTCCGTACAAAACGGTTTGATTGAAGCCTTTTTCGTCTTCTGTCAACACATTTTGCTCAATATAATCAGATAATTTATCGATATAATAGGACTCTTCCCCCATCAAAAAATAAATAGGTTTGATGTTGCCCGCTTTGATATCATTGACTATTTTTACTACTTCGTCCATTTTGTCTATTCTCTTTTATCTATTATCTAAAAGTCATACTTTTGCAATATGCAACAACTCAATTTTCCTTCCTATTCTTTTCGTTTCAAAAATAGCGAAAATAAAGTGTCAATTTTCGACGAAATCAGGAAAAAATTTATCATTCTCACTCCCGAAGAATGGGTTCGTCAGCACGTGGTTCGGTTTTTATTGGAAGAAAAAAAATACCCCAAATCCTTAATTAATGTAGAGAAAGTTTTAAACGTCAACGGATTGCGAAAAAGATATGATATTGTCGTTTTCAATCCTGATGGTTCCATCTTTGTTTTGGTGGAATGCAAAGCTCCAGAAATTAAAACTGCACAAGCTACTTTCGACCAAATCGCCCGCTACAATATGACATTGAAAGCCCAATATTTGATGGTTACTAATGGTCATAATCATTACTTTTGTTTGATGGATTTTGAGAATGAGAAATATGAGTTTTTGAGAGAATTGCCAGATTACACAATGAAAAACACACCCTTTTAAATGAAAATAGCCGTCGTAATCCTCAATTGGAATGGAACAAAATTATTAGAGCAGTTCTTGCCTTCCGTTGTAAAATATTCTACGGAAGCCGAAATTTATGTGGCCGACAATGCTTCGACCGATGATTCTGTTGCCTTTGTAAAAGCGAATTTCCCGACGGTAAAGATTATTCAAAACCATAGTAATTTTGGTTTTGCCCAAGGGTATAATGAAGCTTTAGAAAGTGTTGATGCTGAAATTTATGCCTTGGTTAATTCTGATATTGAAGTGACGGAAAACTGGATGAAACCCATTATTGAAACTTTCGAAAAAGAGCCTAAAACTGCCATAATCCAACCCAAAATATTAGACTTCAAAAGGAAAGAATATTTTGAGTACGCTGGTGCTGCAGGCGGATTTATGGATAAATACGCTTATATGTTTTGTCGCGGACGATTGTTTGAAACGTTGGAAAAAGACAACGGACAATACGATGACAATTGTGAAATTTTTTGGGCTTCGGGAGCCTGTTTTTTCATAAGAAGTTCTGTTTATAAGGATTTGAAAGGTTTCGATGCTGATTTTTTTGCCCACCAAGAAGAAATTGATTTGTGTTGGCGGGCTTTCAATAAAGGACATATCATTAAATACAATTCACAATCGGTGGTGTATCATGTGGGTGGAGCAACTTTGCAACTAGGAAATCCAATGAAAACCTTTTTGAATTTTAGAAATTCGTTGCTGATGATGGTCAAAAATTTACCGAAAAATATGTTGTTTCCTGTACTTTTTGTACGCCTCATTCTAGACGGAATTGCTGGTGTACAATTTCTTAGTCAAGGGAAATTCAACCATTTATTCGCTATATTGAAAGCTCACTTTGCCTTTTATTGGCTTTTACCTAAAAATTATAAAAAAAGAGATCGTTTACAATCTGGGAGATACTACCTAGCTAAAAGTATCGTTTATCTCTATTTTATAAAGAAAGTCACAGTATTTAACAATATTTTAGGTACTAAATGAATAATTAATACTAAATTTGTAAAACACAATTAATTAAAATTTTAACATTTATGAAAAAAGTTGTAATTGCCTTATCATTAGTAATGCTTTTAACTTCCTGCGTTTCTAACAAGAAATATGCCGCATTAGAAGCCAAAAACAAAGAAACTCAAGATTTATTAAATACTTGTACTGTAAAATTGAACTCTTGTTTAGAAGAAAAAGCAGGACTTAAAGCAAGTGTTGACGCATTGAAAGACCAAAATCAAAATTTGATTACACAGTCTAAAGATATGACTGTATTGACAAAACAAGGAGCTCAAAACATTGAAAAAGCTTTAGAGTCAATCAAAGAAAAAGATTTGAAAATCAGCAGAATGCAAGATGCATTAACCAAAAAAGATAGTGTAACGCTTGCTGTGGTTACTAGTTTGAAATCTGTAGTTGGATTGAATGACGAGGATATCGAAATCAATGTTGATAAAGGAGTGGTTTTCATCTCTATCTCTGATAAAATGTTGTTCAAAAGCGGTAGCTATGATGTAACTGATAAAGCAAAAGGAGTTTTGGCGAAAGTAGCAAAGGTTGTTAATGACAAACCTGATTTTGAATGTATGGTAGAAGGTCATACTGATAACGTACCTTATAGTGGAAATAGCGTTTTAGTTGACAACTGGGATTTGAGTGTAAAACGTTCTACCTCAATTATTCGAGTATTATCAGCTAATTTAGGTGTTAACCCTGCACAATTAATCGCTGCAGGAAGAAGTTCATATGTACCTTTAGTACCAAATGATTCCGCTGAAAATAGAGCAAAAAACAGAAGAACTCGTATCTATGTAATGCCTAAAATTGACCAATTTTATGAAATGGTGGAGAAAGAAATGAAAAAACAACAACCGTAATTAGATTACAGATTAACATAAAAAGCGTCTCGAGAAATCGGGACGCTTTTCGTTTACAATGATTTTAAATCTTAAATAATATCCAAACTTCCCTTACCCTCTCTCACTACAACAGGTTCATATCCGGACAGGTCAATAATGGTTGAAGCTAGATTATCTCCATAGCCACCATCGATAACCATATCGACAAGGTTTTGCCATTTCTCGAAAATGAGTTCTGGATCGGTGGTGTATTCAATCACTTCGTCTTCATCACGAATGGAAGTAGAAACTATAGGATTGCCCAACATTTTTACAATTTCCAAGGCAATTGAATTATCGGGAACACGTATTCCGACCGTGGTTTTCTTTTTGAATTCTTTCGGCAGTTTATTATTCCCCGGCAAAATAAAAGTATAAGGTCCAGGCAAAGCCCTTTTCAAAATCTTGAAAGTGGCAGTGTCAATTTGCTTCACATAATCCGAAAGATTGCTCAAATCAGAGCAGATAAAAGAGAAATTGGCTTTATCTAATTTTATACCTTTTATCTTAGCTATACGTTCCAAAGCCTTGGTATTAGTGATATCACATCCCAAACCATAAACGGTATCTGTTGGATAAATCACCAAACCACCGTCTTGCAAAACCTTCACGACTTTGGCTATTGCCGCTTCGTTGGGTTTGTCTTCGTATATTTTTATGAATTGTGCCATTGAGGTTTATGGTTTATAGTTTATAGTTTATAGTTTATGGTTTATGGTTTATGGTTTGTGGTTTATGGTTTGGAGTTGTTGAATCATTTAAATTTTAGTCCTTTGATTTCACAGTTATGCAAATAATGCATCATAGCTCCAATTTTATTTTTTTCTATTTCAGTCATTTCGTTTAATTTCAAATGCTGTTCTTCTGAAATTAGCTTTTTATCAAAGGCTCTATACGATTGTGATTTTACCTCTGCAGCAGAACCTTTTGCAATACTCAAAAACTGTATAAATTCTCTATTTCCATTTCTCTCAAATCCTTCAGCAATATTATCCATAATTGAACCAGAGCTTCTATCTATTTGGTCTTTGAGTGAGTAGTTTGTTTTTAACGAAGTTGTTTGAATTAATAATTCAACATATTGACATAATTCTCTAGCCTTCTGCCAAATTTCTAAATCTTCAAATTTATCTATTCTCGCCATAACTATAAACCACAAACTATAAACATTTCTTACCCAATAACATCTAATTTGGCAAAACGCAGCAACAATTTCTTGATGCCTCCCACTTCAAATTTAATTTCTGCTTTTTTGTCTGCACCGACGCCTTCAAGGTTTAAGACTTCTCCTTTTCCAAAGCGTTCGTGCATTACTATATTGCCTACTGCTAATTTATTGTCAAACAAATTAGCTCCTCCTGATGAAGAGTTGCTCGAAACAGGCTTCAATTTACGAATATTTAAATTGGTTGTAGGTTCGTTATCCGTTAAATATTTAGGTGGTGTTCCAGCCGTAGGTTTTGCCAAACGCAATTTTGATTTGTCCACATCACCAAAAATATCACTATCAATCATCGGTTTGTAACGGTAATTGTTTTCTACTGCGGTGAGGTATTCTAAGTATTGCCCGTCGATTTCTTCTATAAAACGCGAAGGTTCACTGTCGGTCAATTTGCCCCAACGGTAACGCGATTGCGCATAAGTTAAATATGCCTGATGTTCGGCACGCGTTAAAGCTACATAAAACAGACGTCGTTCTTCTTCGAGTTCACTTCGAGTACTCATACTCATGGCACTGGGGAACAAATCTTCTTCCATTCCTACTACAAAAACGTGTGGAAATTCTAACCCTTTCGCCAAATGTATGGTCATCAATGCCACACGGTCTTCGTCGCTGGTGTCTTTGTCTAAATCGGTTGCTAAGGCAACATCTTCCATAAATTCGGACAAGGCACCTCGTGCACCGTCAATCTCGCGTTGCCCTTCGGTGAAATCTTTGATTCCGTTTAGTAATTCCTCAATATTTTGGATTTTTGCCATTCCTTCTGGAGTTGCATCTTTCTTCAATTCTTGAACCAAGCCTGTTTTTTTGGCCACATGATCGGTGATATAAAAAGCATCTTGATTTTCGTTGATTACCTGAAAACTTTGAATCATCGTAACAAAATCCTGTAATTTTTGTTTGGTTCCAGCATTCAGTTTCAAATCGATTTTATCAATATTCTGCATTACTTCGAAGATGGAACGCTTGTAATGATTGGCAGCAACCGTCAATTTTTCGACCGTTGTATCTCCAATTCCCCGATGTGGATAATTGATTACCCGAACCAAAGCTTCCTCATCTTTTGGATTGAGTACCAATCTCAAATAACACAAAACATCCTTGATTTCCTTTCGTTGATAGAAAGACAAACCACCGTATATTCGATACGGAATATCTCGTTTTCTCAGCGCATCTTCCATAGCACGCGACTGGGCATTGGTACGATACAAAATAGCAAATTTACCATTGGTCAACTGTTGCTGCATCTTTTGTTCGAAAATCGTACTAGCTACAAAACGCCCTTCCTCGGCATCTGTAATACTGCGATGCACTTTGATTTTGGCACCATAATCATTGGCTGTCCAAACAATTTTGTCAAGTTTGGTTTTATTCTTGTCAATAATTGTGTTTGCCGCTTCCACAATATTTTTTGTAGAACGGTAATTTTGTTCCAATCGAAATGTTTTCACACCTTCGTAATCTTTTTGAAAATTCAGGATGTTATTGATATTGGCACCACGAAAGGCATAAATACTTTGGGCGTCATCTCCTACCACACAAATATTTTGGAATTTATCCGACAAAGCTCGAACAATTAAATACTGCGAATGGTTGGTATCTTGATACTCATCGACCAAAATATAACGAAAACGGTTCTGGTATTTGGCCAAAACGTCCGGAAAACGAGTCAAAAGTTCATTGGTTTTTAATAATAGATCATCAAAATCCATTGCGCCAGCCTTGAAACAGCGGTCCACATAATTTTGATAAATTTCTCCCAAACGAGGCTTCTTGCTCATTGCATCAGCTTCTTGCAATTCAGGATTATTGAAATAGGCCTTTACTGTAATTAAACTGTTTTTATAAGAAGAAATGCGGCTTAAAACCTGCTTTGGTTTATAAATATCCCTATCCAATTGCATCTCTTTGATAATTGCTGAAATGGCTCGAACAGAATCTTGAGAATCATAAATAGTAAAATTCGAAGGATATCCTAATTTATCTGATTCGGAGCGTAGAATTCGAGCAAAAACCGAGTGAAAAGTGCCCATCCAAAGATTTTTAGCTTCATTGGAGCCCACAATGTCAGCGATACGGTTTTTCATTTCGCGGGCCGCTTTATTGGTAAAAGTTAATGCCAAAATACTGAAAGCATCGATGCCTAAGCTCATCAAATAAGCAATACGAATCGTCAAAACCCTTGTTTTTCCAGATCCGGCACCAGCAATAATTATCATTGGCCCATCTTTTTGGAGTACAGGTTCCCGTTGGGCTTCGTTAAGTTGATCTATGTATTTTTGCATAAAAAATCTAATGTTGAATGCAAAAATAAGGATTTAAGAATTAGAAAATCTATTTAAAATTGAATCAAAATGTAGTTTTTTATAATGCAGCAATTTTGATTTCACATTTTGAAACAACGTATTAAAAAGCAGTAAAAATAGTTATAAAAAAAAACTCCAACATTTCTGTTGAAGTTTTTGTGGGCGATGAGGGGTTCGAACCCCCGACCCCCTCGGTGTAAACGAGGTGCTCTGAACCAGCTGAGCTAATCGCCCTTATTGCGACTGCAAATATACACTTAGATATTGGATTCACAAACAAAAACTAAAAAAATATCAATTAATCTGAAACTAGAACAATCCATGCAATTATTTGGTATCGATTAATAAAATTATTTTTAATCAATCAATAGGTATAATATTATATTTGTAAAAATAAAACCAAAATTAATGGCACGTTTCAAAGAGAATGACTTACCAAAATCTAAAATTACTGTTACATCATTGAATAAGGCAACCATCATTTTTAAATATGCTGGAAGTCATCGTTGGAAATTCTTTGTTGGTTTATTCTTTTTATTGCTCACAGGTGCTACCGCCCTGGCATTTCCAAAACTAATGGGAATGTTGGTAGATTGTGTAAAAGACAAAAGTTATGACCAAGCGGATCGCATAGCCTTATTATTGATTGTCATTTTGTTTCTACAATCGATTTGTTCCTTTTTTAGACTATCATTATTTATCAATTTTACTGAAAATACATTAGCCAATTTACGGTTATCTTTATATAGCAATTTGGTAAAATTACCCATGTCTTTCTTTTCTCAGAAACGTGTTGGCGAACTAAACAGCCGCATCAGTGCTGATATTACACAAATACAAGACACCCTAACATCTACCATTGCCGAATTTTTAAGGCAATTTATTTTAATTATTGGTGGGGTTATTTTATTAGCTACAGAAAGTGTGAAGCTAACTTTACTAATGTTGTCGGTTGTTCCGTTAATAGCAGTTGCTGCCGTAATTTTTGGAAGATTTATTCGGAAATACTCCAAAAAAGTTCAAGATCAGGTTGCCGAAAGTCAAGTAATAGTTGAGGAAACAATGCAAGGAATAAGTATTGTAAAAGCTTTCGCCAATGAGTGGTATGAAATTGCGCGTTATGATGGAAAAATAAAAGAAGTGGTAAAACTGGCCATCAAAGGCGGGAAATACAGAGGTTACTTTGCTTCCTTCATTATATTCTGTCTTTTTGGAGCTATCGTTGCCGTGGTTTGGTTTGGCGTGAGATTGAGTATTAGTGGCGAAATGAGTGTCGGCCAATTAATTTCTTTCGTATTGTATTCTACCTTTGTTGGTGCTTCTTTTGGAGGTATCGCCGAATTGTATGCACAAATTCAAAAGGCTATTGGAGCCACTGAACGTGTTTTTGAATTATTAGACGAAACTCCAGAAAAAATAAATTCTACCCAAAACTCACATTCAGTTCAAAAAATACAAGGTAATGTCACATTCAAAAATGTAGCTTTCCACTACCCTTCCCGAAAAGAAATGAAAGTTTTGAAAGGCGTTAATTTCACCGCAAATTTTGGTCAAAAAATTGCGATTGTAGGACCAAGTGGCGTTGGGAAATCGACAATTGCTTCCTTGTTGTTGCGTTTTTACGACATAGATAGTGGGGAAATTTTGGTTGACGGAAAAAGCATCTATGATTATGATTTGGAAAATCTTCGTGGTAATATGAGTATTGTTCCGCAAGACGTAATTTTATTTGGCGGCACCATCAAAGAAAACATTGCTTACGGAAAACCAGATGCTTCTGATGACGAAATTATGTTGGCAGCCAAACAAGCAAATGCTTTGAATTTTATCGAAAGTTTTCCTGAAAAATTTGAAACTATCGTTGGTGAAAGAGGTATTAAACTTTCGGGTGGACAAAGACAACGCGTGGCCATTGCAAGAGCCTTGCTGAAAAACCCAAGTATTTTAATCTTGGACGAAGCCACTTCTTCATTGGACAGCGAAAGTGAAAAACTGGTTCAGGAAGCCTTAGAAATCCTGATGGAAGGAAGAACGAGCATTATTATTGCACATCGTCTTTCTACTATTCGCAAAGCAGATCAAATTTTGGTGCTAGATAAAGGTGTAATTGCGGAACAAGGAACGCATCAGGAATTGATTGCCTTAGAAAACGGTATTTATAAAAATTTGAGTAATTTGCAATTTAGCCATTCTTAAAAGTCAGTGGTAAAAAAAAGACCTAGGCAGTTTTTAAAAAACCTGCCTAGGTCTAAACTGACCGCTAAAAAACCGATCGCTGAAACTTTTTTACTTCTCTTTTCGTCTATTTCTCTCTGCTTTTATCATTGCTAATTCACGGCTAGTTTGTCCCGCTACCGAAGTATTTTCCTCCGCACGACGAATTAGGTAAGGCATCACATCTTTTACAGGACCAAAAGGCAAATATTTGGCTACATTATAACCACTATCAGCTAAATTATAACTAATATTATCACTCATTCCATACAACTGACCAAACCAAATTCTATCTTCGGTAGATTGTATTCCTTTTTCTTCCATTAAACTCATCAAGAAATAGGTGCTAGCTTCGTTGTGCGTTCCTTCAAAAATAGACATCATATCAAGATGATCAACCATATATTTTACAGCGGCATCATAATTTTCGTCGGTTGCTTCTTTCGAAGCACAAATCGGACTCGGATAGCCTTTTTCGATTGCGCGTTCATTTTCTTTTTCCATATAGGCGCCACGAACTAGTTTCATTCCAATAAAAAAACCTTTGGTTTTAGCTTTTTCGTGCAACTTTTTCAAATAATCCAATCGATCCCAACGGTACATTTGCAAAGTATTGAAAACAATTGGTTTCAATTTATTGTATTTCACCATCATTTCTTCGACCAAATTATCGACAGCATCTTGCATCCAACTTTCTTCGGCATCTATCAACAAAGCAACATCACTATCATAAGAAGCCTTGCAAACTTTTTCGAAACGAGCTACTACTCTATTCCATTCTTCGTTTTCGGCTGGCGTTAGTTTTTTTCCTAAGCTAACTACTTCATATAAATCAATGCGTCCAAAACCAGATGGTTTAAAAACAGCAAACGGAATGGATTTCTTTTCTTTGGCAAACTCTATCAATTTTAAGGTTTTTTCCAAAACAGCGTCAAACTGTTCTTCCTCTTCTTTGCCTTCTACAGAATAATCCAAAACCGAAGAAACTCCTTTAGTAAACAAATTGTCTACGACTTTTAAGCTATCATCTTCGTTTACTCCACCACAAAAATGGTCAAAAACAGTGGCACGAATCAATCCTTCGACTGGCAAACTAGCTTTGATAGCAAAATTAGTAACAGCAGTGCCAATTCGAACAAGAGGTTCATTAGCAATCAATTTGAATAGAAAATAAGCTCTTTCGAGTTCGGTATCGCTTTTTAATGAAAATGCAATTTGTGTGTTATCGAATAAATTTTTCATTATTTGTTATATTTTTGTACAAATATAGAGAGAGTTTTCAAAATTATTAAGCAAAAATTACCTTATTTTGCGGTTTAAATTAATCAACGATTATGCAATCCATTCAAGCCAACAATTATCCAATATATTTTAACGAAAAAGGATACGAAGCGCTAAATTCTTTCCTCGACGAAAGCAAGTATTCAAACTTATTTATAATTGTAGATAGCAATACTAATGAGTACTGTTTATCTAAATTTCTTCCATATTTAGCCACCGATCTAAGCTTAGAAATTGTTGAATTTGAAGCGGGAGAACCCAATAAAAATATTGAAACTTGTGTCGAATTATGGAATGTATTAACCGAATTGGGTGCCGATAGAAAAAGTCTTGTTCTCAATCTTGGTGGAGGCGTTGTCACTGATTTAGGTGGTTTTGTTGCATCGACTTTCAAACGTGGAGTCGATTTTATTCATATTCCAACAACATTACTTTCAATGGTCGATGCATCAGTTGGCGGAAAAACTGGTGTTGATTTAGGAAATTTAAAAAATCAAGTTGGTGTAATCAATGTTCCAAAAATGGTTCTAATTGATACTCAATATCTGGAAACACTTTCAAAAGCAGAAATGCGCTCTGGACTAGCCGAAATGCTCAAGCACGGATTGATTTATGACAAAGGATATTGGGAACAATTTCTGGATTTAAAAGCTATTGATTTTGCTGATTTTGATGCCTTAATTTATCGCTCCGTCGAAATCAAAAATGAAATTGTAATGCAAGATCCAACTGAAAAAAATATCCGCAAAGCATTGAACTTTGGCCATACTCTAGGACACGCAATAGAAAGTTATTTTCTCGAAAATGATAACAAAAAAAGCTTATTGCATGGAGAGGCTATCGCTATTGGAATGATATTAGAAAGCTATATTTCGTTACAGAAAAATTTGCTTACACATGAGGAATTCAATCAAATCAAAACCACAATAAAATCAATTTATGATGTTGTAGTTTTCGAAGAAAATGATATTGAACCCATAATGGAATTGCTCATTCACGACAAAAAAAATGAGTACGGAAATATTCAATTTGCGTTGATTGAAGGCATCGGAAAAATAAAAATCAATCAATCGGTTGAAAATGAATTGATTTTAAAGGCTTTTGAAGATTACAAATCTTAATTTTTATTTTTGATAAGGATTGCGATTGGTTTATAAAATTTTTTACATTTGCAGCAATGAAAAAAGATCAAAACACAAGAAATTATAACACTTTAAAAAACGAAAACAATAGTTCTTTTCTAAGAATATTGAGGCGTTTTTTTGCTATAAAAGACACTTTTAGTTTTGATAATTTCCCCTTTTTGAAAGCCGAAAACGAGAAACTGCAAATCGTTTTTGAAAACATTAGAGTTTGAATTTTAGTTTAATTATTTATTTTCTTAATTAATCTAAAAATTTAAAAATCAAATGAATACAAAATATTTCGACTTAATAAATCAAACTTATTATTTTCCACAGGAGGAATTTACATTAAATAAAGACAACCTAGAGTTTCACAATATCGATTTGATGAAATTGGTAGAACGATACGGCACACCTTTAAAATTTACTTATTTGCCACAGATTTCCAATAACATCAACAAAGCCAAAAGTTGGTTTCGTAAGGCGATGGAAAAAAATAATTATGAGGCTAAATATTATTATTGTTATTGCACCAAAAGTTCTCATTTTGAATACATAATGAATGAGGCTTTCAAAAACAATATTCACATCGAAACCTCTTCAGCTTTTGACATCAATATAGTAGAAAAGTTATTAGATTCAGGAAAAATAAACAAAAGCACTTATGTGATTTGCAACGGATTCAAAAGAGATCAGTATATTGAAAACATTGCGAGATTGATTAATAACGGACATAAAAATACCATTCCAATAATTGATAATTACGAAGAATTGGATATTTTACAAGAAAACATCAAACGTAAATTCAAAATAGGAATTCGTATTGCTGCCGAGGAAGAGCCTAAATTTGAATTCTATACGTCACGTCTTGGAATTGGATACAAAAACATTGTTCAGTTCTATAAAAAACAAATTCAGGACAATAAAAAATTGGAACTCAAAATGTTGCACTTTTTTATCAATACTGGAATTAATGACAATGCCTATTATTGGAACGAATTGGTGAAATGTATCAAAGTATATGTCGCTTTGAAAAGAGAATGCCCTACCCTTGATGGATTGAACATTGGCGGTGGTTTTCCGATCAAAAATTCGTTGGCATTTGAATATGACTATCAATACATGATTGACGAAATTATCAATCAAATAAAGATTGCTTGTGATGAAGCCGAAGTAGATGTTCCTAATATTTTTACTGAATTTGGATCGTATACAGTTGGCGAAAGTGGTGGAGCAATTTATCAAATATTGTATCAAAAACAACAAAATGATAGAGAAAAATGGAATATGATTGATTCCTCCTTCATCACCACTTTACCAGATACTTGGGCAATCAACAGACGTTTTATTATGTTAGCTGTGAACCGCTGGAATGACACTTACGAAAGGGTCTTACTAGGCGGAATGACTTGTGATAGTGATGATTATTACAATTCAGAGCAAAATATGAATGCCATTTATTTGCCAAAATACAACAAAGAAAAACCGCTTTATATCGGATTTTTCAATACTGGAGCTTATCAGGAAACAATAGGTGGATATGGAGGTTTACACCACTGCTTGATTCCACAACCCAAACATATTTTGATAGATCGTGATGAAAATGGAATCTTGGCAACCGAAGTTTTCTCAGAGCAACAAACAGCGGAGGACGTTTTAGAAATTTTAGGATACAATAAATAATAATTGAAAGTTTTCATTGTAGTTTTCAAAAAAAAATATTTTCTTTGAACACGCAAGCAAAAGCTTTAAACCATAAAAAAATGAGTAAAGGACCAGTAAGTCAATTTATCGAAAAGCACTATTTGCATTTTAATTCTGCAGCGCTTGTCGATGCGGCAAAAGCCTATGAACAACAATTAGCCAACGGTGCAAAAATGATGGTGAGTATGGCTGGCGCAATGAGCACAGCCGAAATAGGTAAAATTTTTGCTGAAATAATCCGCAAAGACAAAGTACAAATCATTTCGTGTACAGGAGCTAATCTTGAGGAAGATATTATGAATTTGGTTGCACACTCTCATTACGAAAGAGTACCACATTATCGTGATTTGACACCAGAAGACGAATGGGCTTTACTTGAAAGAGGTTTAAATAGAGTTACTGACACTTGTATTCCAGAGCACGAAGCGTTTCGTCGTTTGCAAAAACATATTTACAAAATTTGGAAAGATGCCGATGATAAAGGTGAACGCTACTTCCCACACGAATTTATGTACAAAATGTTACTTTCGGGAGTTCTTGAAGAATATTACGAAATTGATTTAAAAGACAGTTGGATGTATGCTGCTGCAGAGAAAAATTTACCTATTATTGTACCAGGTTGGGAAGATAGCACTATGGGAAATATTTTTGCTTCTTATGTAATAAAAGGAGATTTGAAAGCATCGACTATGAAATCTGGTATCGAATACATGACTTTTTTAGCAGATTGGTACCCAAAAAATAGCTCAAACGGCATTGGATTTTTCCAAATCGGTGGAGGAATTGCAGGTGATTTTCCAATTTGTGTTGTTCCAATGTTGTACCAAGATATGGAAATGCATGATATTCCTTTTTGGAGTTATTTTTGCCAAATTTCAGATTCTACAACCAGTTATGGTTCGTATTCTGGAGCAGTACCAAATGAAAAAATCACTTGGGGTAAATTAGACATTAAAACCCCAAAATTTATTATTGAGTCGGATGCTACTATTGTAGCTCCATTAATTTTTGCCTATTTGTTGGATTTATAACATAAATTTATGAAAAGAGTAATTGTTGATTACGCAAAACTTACCCACGAAATTTTAAATCTATTGGTAGATAAATTTCCGGATGGCTATGATGATTCAAATATTATCCGTTTTAGAAATGCTCAAAACGAGTTAGTAGAAGCTGTTGAAGTGCGCACTGAAGACACTATTTATTTGGTAAAAATAAGTACTAAACTTGCCGACAGAATCGAAAATTATGATGAAGATGATGAAATTGCAGCAGAAATCGAACCTATTGATGATGAAATTAGCTTAGATGACGACGATGATGTAAGCAGTGACGATGATGATGTAGATGATTATAAAGAACCCTCAGAAGACAAAGGTGACGATTCTGATGATGACGATGATGACGATGATGATGAATCAGATTCATCAAATGAAGATGATGAAGACGAAGACGAAGATTAATTTTTCTCTGAATAAAAAAAGGAACTCGATTTTGAGTTCCTTTTTTTTATATTCTAAATTTTACAAATACCGTTCTTGAAAAACTTTTTGATGATGCTTTTGATGTCCAATAATTAGAAACCCCAATGCCCTAACCGAAACAGGATGGCTTGATGCAATACCAATTCTAAGCAATTGTTCTTCTGAAAAACTTTTGAACATCAATAAATTAGAATGCCTTACGGCCGAAAATTCTGTGAGTAATTCTTGAATGCTTCTGCCATTGGCATTGGTACTCTCGACATACTCATTTTCCTCAAAACCTGGTAATGGCGTTTGGTCATTTCTTGATATACGCATTGCACGATACCCAAAAACTCTTTCTGCATCGATGATATGTTGAATAATATCTTTGATGGTCCATTTACCCTCAGCATATCGATAATCAAATTTGTCCATTGGTAAATTTTGGACAAACTTGATAAAATCATGTAAGCTAATCTCTAATTCTTCTATTAATTCAACATTTTCAATCGCTTTGATATAAGTTGCATTGAAAGTAGAATATTCATTTATTGGCAATTGATTGGAATTCATAGTAACAATTTATAATTGGAATTTGGAGTTGTTTTTTTGAAATTAAACAATTAAGCCGAATTTCTACTCGCATTTGTATTTCCAAAAAGGGAACGAGTTACAATTTTTTCATAGGTTTGAATCAAATCCAAATGTGGCTTATCTTCCTTATTTAACTCATTAATTCTAAGTAAAGCATATTGCTGTATTGTCAACAAAGGCAACACTATACGCTCTCTTATATCTATCGAAGCTTTACCATCAGGATAGTTCTCCATCAATGACTTATGTCCTGCAATTTTCAGCAACAATCTTTTGGTTTCTAAAAACTCATCATATATAATTTGCCAAAACTCACCAAACTCAGGATCATTTTTCATATAAGAAGTCAATGGGAAAAATGATTTAGCTAATGACATCATACTGTTTTCTAACAAGGTTCTAAAAAATAAAGAATCATTATATAAACTCTGAACCTTTTCCCAATTATTTGTATCTTCAAAATACTTTAAAGCAGAGCCCACACCGAAAAATCCAGGGACATTTTGCTTCAATTGACTCCAAGAACCCACAAAAGGAATAGCTCTCAAATCAGAGAATTCTAATGTTTCAGACTTACTCCTTTTCGAAGGACGGCTTCCAATATTCGTTTTGGCGTAGTACTTCAGCGTACTCATTTGCTCCAAATAAGGAATAAATTTTGGATGATTCTTGAAATTCAAATATTTTTGATAACCCAATTCGGCTAATTGATCTAAAATTTCTTTTTCGCCATCTGACAAACTATTTTTCTGTTTATTAAACACTTGATTGGTAGCACCTGCGCTCAATAAATTCTCTAAATTATAACGACAAGAATCCAGCGTTCCAAAATTCGAACTGATAGTTTGGCCTTGTACCGTAATTTGTATCTCACTATTCTCTATTTTTGGCCCTAGCGAGGCGTAGAATTTATGTGTTTTTCCACCACCACGAGCTGGAGGTCCGCCACGTCCATCAAAGAAAAGCGCTTTTATTCCGTACTTTCTAGACATTGCTGTAAGCTCCTCTTTGGCTTTATAAATACTCCAGTTAGCCATCAAATAGCCTCCATCTTTAGTACCATCAGAAAAGCCAAGCATTATAGTTTGTTTATTATTTCTACTTGCTAAATGAGCCGCATAAACAGGATTGGTATACAATTTCTCCATTATTACATATGCATTCTGCAAATCATCAACCGATTCAAAAAGCGGAATGATATCAACACTTGAATCCTCCCAATTATTCAACTTGAAAAGAGCAAATGTTTCCATAACATTCAACGCACTTTCGTTATTGCTAATGATATATCTATTAGCGCCAAATTCCCCGTTGTTCTCCTGAATTTTCCTAATGGATTGAATAGACTCAATTGTCGATCTAGTAATTTCATTTTCAAATACACTGGCATCAAGATTTCCGCTAACACCGGACAAAACTTCGATCTTTTCAACTTCAGTCAACTCAAAATAATTTGCGGGAAATAGAGTAGAGTTTGAATTTAAATAATACTGCACAACATCTTTAAAAACAGCATCATGTATTTTGCTATTCTGACGAATATCTAAGGATGCAAAATGGAAACCAAATAAATTTACTTTAATGAGCAGCGCTTCCAATTCGTCTAAATACAAAGATTGATTTCTCTCAATAAGAATAGTTCTTATCTTATTTAATTGTGTTTTAAATTCTTCTAAAGTGATATAAATCTCCCCTTTTGAATAAAAAACAGAGCGATACAATTTGTATTCTAATTCAGCCACAAGCACGTCTACTTCAGAGAAAGTAAGCTTTCTCTTCAGATTTCTCATTTCACGATAGTAGCATTTAAGAATTGACGTTCTCAATCTATCGGCAACTTTAAGTGTAATTTCTGTGGTTACAAATGGATTTCCGTCGCGGTCACCACCCGGCCAAAAACCAAGTTTTATCAATTGATTATTGATTGAACTTCCGTGCAAAATATTCTTTTGCAGATAATGCACAATTTCTCCAGAAGTTTCATAAAAAACATTTTCAAGATACCATATTAAGCTAACCGCTTCATCAAAAGGATTTGGTTTTTCATTTTGAATAAAAGGAGTTTTACCTAATTGGGCTAGTAATTGCTTGATTTCAAGTAAATTATTTTTACGAATAGCATCGGTCAAATCATTGATAATCCCTAATACTGCTCCAGGATAAAACTGCGTGGGATGCGCAGTAAGAACAGTTCGCACATTGAAATTTTCTAAAAATGAAACCAACTCTGTTTCCTTGTCTTTTGCGGAGGCTTTTTCTTTAATATCCCGCAAAGAACCTCTTCCATCCATATTATTCACAACAGGAAATGCCGCATCTTCAACAGCATCAAATAGAACAATTTGACGTTCAATATATTGAATAAACCGAAACATTAAATCTATTTTTTCTGTTTCGGAAGCTCCACTAAGGTATTTTTGCGCAAATAAATCTAAAATTTCCTTTGGTGTTTCTTGTTTTTTAAATCCATTTTCACAACCATCTGTGAATAATGGTAACAAAGCCCCTGTGTTGTCTATTGAATCAAAAGGGAGTGTAATAAAAACACTATTGTATATATTATATTTAGAAAGAACTTCTTCGTTAAATCGTTCTATTTTAGGATGAGTATACATAATGGTTTAGTTAGTTATTTGGTAATAATAGTTTTTATAAAAAATAAACCCCAAGAATTCACTTGAGGTCACCTATTCAACTGCATTCAAATGAATTATATATCCTTGAAGATAGTATGCATTAAACGCTTTTTATCATTGATGCTTTCTTCTAAAGAAATCATCGTTTCTGTTCTATAAACTCCATCAATATCATCAATCATAAAGATAACATCTTTGGCGTGTTTTGTGTCTTTAGCTCTGATTTTGCAGAAAATATTGAATTTTCCAGTAGTAACCGATGCAACAGTGACAAAAGGAATTTCATTAATACGTTGCAAAACAAATTTTGTTTGAGAGGTGTTATTAAGAAAAACCCCAACATAAGCTATAAACGAATATCCTAGCTTATCATAATCTAATACTAATGAAGATCCCATTATTATTTCGGCATCTTCCATTTTCTTAACTCTTACGTGAACTGTTCCAGCCGAAATCAATAATTTTTTTGCAATATCTGTAAAAGGAATTCTAGTGTTGTCAATCAACATGTCCAAAATTTGATGGTCTACTTCATCTAAACGAAACTTACTCATAATTCAATAATTTAATATTTATAACTACAATTACAAAAGTCTACTTGTCATTAATCCATTTTCAAATTCTAAAGCATTATTTAAATAAAAGTTAGCTTTTTGATTCAATTTTGGGAAATTCTCATTTTCATCCTGATAAAGCGCTCCTTTTGCATCATATTCAAAATGTCCGAAAAAATTATCCAATTCGCCTATATGTACAATATAAGCATTAAAACAAATTTGATTATTAATTAATTCTTCTTTGTATTGTGCAGCAAATTTCGTGATTATTTCGATACCATCATAATTTATTTTGATATTTTTATATAAAAAATCATAAAAAACAACTTTATTTTGAGGAATACTCAAATATTTATCGAATTCATTGCTGACTAAATCGTTTTCGTTAAGTATTATAAAACTCGAAACCAAAGAGGCAAAAACATATTTTCGAGTTTCCTCTCTTTGATAATCGTTTTGAAAATGCCCTGCTTCAAACAAAACTGTTGGAACTCCAAGATTTTGAAAAGTATCTCCGATACAATTGATATTGAATTCGTCATCAAAACGACCAATTTGCCCCGGAATAAGCCGTTGTAAAGCATCATTTATACCCGAAATAAGATTAATTGCCTTTAATCTATTCTCGTTAACTTCTCGCGCTTCATTATAAGACGGTGCTAAAAATGATAAAGTTGCTGGTCTCCCTGTACTTCCAACACCAAAAATTGTGCGCTGATCGTGAAGATTAAAACAGAAGTCAGGTTCAAAATTTTCGAAAACCTCTCTTAAAATCCTACTTTCTGGTTGAGATAAATCTTGAGAATCTCGATTTAAATCCACTTTGTTGGCATTTTCACGAGTATACAATTTTGCTCCATCAGGATTCAACATGGGAATACTGCAAAAGGTAAAAGTTTCAAGGAATGTTTTTGCCAATTCAGACTTTCCGTTTAAGAAGTTCAAAAAATCAAGTAATGCTTTTGTAGTCGTGCTTTCGTTTCCGTGCATTTGTGACCAAAGTAAAATCTTTATTTTCCCACTCCCAATTTGATACTTATATATAGAAATACCAAGCACTGATTTTCCGATTATTTCTAATTGGTTTTTGGTATTCAATTTTTCTAAAATTGGAAAAATAGTTTCAAATGTAATATAACGACCTTCTATTGATTGCTCTTTATATTGGCTATGCAATTGTTCTAAATCCATGTGTAAAATTTTGTTTTACAAAAGTAAACATCTTTAAATTAACATTTGTCATCTCTGAAAAAACTATTTAATTTAGAATTGTAAACATAATATGTACGAAAGCATTTATTGAATTCTGAACAGAAATTAACAATTGTATTTAAAAATATATTTAAGTATTAATTATTTTATATTCAGTATTTTAAAATATATTATTTAATGTTAAAATTTATACATAATTATTGTTTTTATGCAATTTACATCTGTAATATTGCCGCGTTGATTGATTTTAATTACATTTGTAACAACTAAGAATCAAAATGTAATTTACAATGGTAAACACTGAAAGTTTTATAAAAAGATTGGAAATTATTCTAGATTATTACAGCTTGAATGCCTCTTCTTTTGCTGACAAAATAGGTGTTCAACGCTCAAGTATGTCACACCTACTTTCAGGCAGAAACAAACCTAGTTTGGATTTTATGCTTAAAATAATGGAAGTTTTTCCTGAGGTAGATTTGTATTGGATGTTAAACGGAAAAGGAACTTTTCCGAAATCGGAAGTAGTTTTTGAATCAAAAAGCTCTCCTTCTACTCCAATTCAGTCCAACACAATTTCAGAAACTAAAATTGAAAAGAGCATTGAATTGAATCCAGAAAATTTTTCGAAGCTAAGTCCTGTATTGGAAGAAAACCATTTGGAAACAATTTCGAATTCAAAAATAGCTTCGACTAAAAAAACGGATGGGGAAATTGACCGAATTGTAATTTTCTACACAAACGGAACTTTTAAAACATATTCGCCAGAATAATTTAATTTTCGGAGTTAAAACCTTTTTCAGGGATTTTGCCAGTTGTCCCTTTGAAATGATGGAGCAAAATTTTTAAATCATTTCCATAATTAGAAGTTGGAAAAAATGGTTTGCCAAGTTTTACTGTTTTATTTCCAAAATCGAAAGCAACTGGAATAATTGGAACATTTGCTTTCAACGCAATATAATAAAATCCGGTTCTGAGTTCGTTGATTTTTTTTCTAGTTCCCTCAGGTGAAATGGCTAATCGAAATTCATCACGATTTTCAAATATTTGAGCTATGGCTTCTACTTTATTTAAATTCCCTACCCTATCTATTGGTGCTCCACCCATCCATCGGAAATAAAATCCAAACGGAAAGCGGAATAACTCTTTTTTTGCAATGAAATTCATCTCCAAACCTATAATCCCTCTTGTGAATATACCAAGATAGAAATCATGCCAACTAGTGTGAGGAATCACCATTAAAACACATTTCTTGATGTTTTCATCAATACTGCCGTCTATTTTCCATCCCATTAAGTCGAAGAAAATAAATTTGTAGAAGCTTTTTTTCATTTAGAATCTATTTTTAGTAAAATTAGTATTATTCCTGTATTTTTGATAAAAATTAATTTAAATGCTCAAAAAACTGTTCAGTTATTTCATTCCTATCACTATTCACAAGCAAAAATCTACCCTAAGTCAAACTTTAGAAGTGACTTGGACAGACGGTAAATTAGTTTTAGATAGCGAAAATACCAATTATTCTTATGGTAACTTACAACTTATCTTAAGAAAAGGACTGAAAATTATTGGTTTTGAAAAAATCCAATCCATGCAAAACATTCTTGTTTTAGGAGTTGCAGGAGGAAGCGTAATTCGAACATTGGTTGACGAAATTAATTTCAAAGGACAAATTACCGGTGTTGAAATTGATCGCGCCATTATTGAAATTGCCAATACTTATTTTCATCTTGAAGAAATTCCAAATCTTGAAATAATTTTTGACGATGCTTCCGAATTTGTTTTGAAAACCAATAAAAAATTCGATTTAATTATAATTGACATTTTTCAAGACACAAAAATGCCCGAATTTTTATTTGAATTTTTTTTCATCAACCGAATTTGCTATTTATTAAACTCCAAAGGGCATATTCTTTTCAATACAATGCTACTAAATGATAAACAAAAACATCAAAATGTAGAGTATGTTAATAATTTCAATCCTAAAAAATATAAGGTTACAAAATTTAACAAAAGGGAAGAAACCAATGAATTAATACTAATTGAAAGTAAATTTTAATACTGTTTAGTACTAAAAGTTAGCAATAAATTCGTAAATTAGAGACGTATTTCAATTGAGTAATTATGAAATCGATTCTAAAAAAATTGTTTTTAGGAAATGTAGCTAAGATTCCTAAACCTGAGTATAATCCTGTTCGAAAACGCATTATGAACATAAGAGCGATTTGGAACAATAACCATCAGGACGATAGTGGTATCGAGAAAATGGTTCGATTATTTCTATCCTCTTCACAATTACTTTTTCCGGGAGTTTATATCAAATATTTAGCTTATTTAAGAGGATATGAATACCGTGATTTAGCTTTAGATTTCTATGTTTTATTAAAAATTGCCTTTCCCCTAGTGATTTTAATTTATGATTTGCAAAGTTACCATTACGTAATCTGGATAATGGTTTATTTGTTATTAGAAACTGTATTGTATATTCCAACCTTAATTTTTGCCTCTGATATCATTTCAAAACCGCGCTCCTATAAAAGATCGATGCTTTTGTTATTCCTGAATTATATCGAAATCATTTTTTCATTTGGAGTTTTGTATTCTTGTGGTAATCATTTGAACCAACCGTTTAATCATTGGTTTGATGCCATTTACTTCAGTACTATCAATTCGGCCTCTATTGGATATGGTGATTTTTATCCTGTAACAACAATTGGAAAAGTATTGGCAACCGCCCAAGCTTTTTTGTTTTTATTTTTTGTGGTTCTGTTCTTGAATTTTTTCACCGCAAAAATAAAAGTCAAAGGGTATTTTGATATTGAAAATGAATCCTAGTTTATATATCACTGTAGCGATAGTCCACAAAAAAAGGGAACCTAATCCCTTTTTTGTTTTTAATTTTTGTTCTTGATATCATCCTTTATTTGCACTTCGGTGACTTTTCCATATTTTTCAGCAACCTTTTTGATGTCTGCCGATTTGCCAATTAAAACAAATTGCAATTTGTCTTTTGGAAAATATTTTGCAATAATTTGGTTGGCTTTTGCCAAATCAAGACTATCCACATTTTTTTCGAAATTATCGATAAATGATTTATCAAAATTGTACCAATACATTTGCGACAACAAACTTGCCAATTGCTGATTTGTTTCATAACCTGGAGGAAACTGACCCTTCACATAGTTTTTAGCGGAATTCAAGGATTTCTGATCAATTCCGTTGCTATGCAATTTTTTCATAACTTCCAAGGTTTTATCAATTGCAGCTTCAGTTGTTTTTGAAGCTGTAAAAGTGCTTATATAAAAAGAGCCTCCATTTTTTAAGGTTCTGAATCTGCTTCCGGCGCCATAAGTCAAACCTGAATTTACTCTAAGCTCATCATTTAGCATTGATGTAAACCGTCCTCCGAAAAGCGTATTAACCACTTCGATAGCCACAAAATCAGGATTGTTTCGACTAATTCCAAGCGAACCAATAAAGAAGGTAGTCTCTTTTGCATCTTCTTTATTTACTAACAATACCCTATTTTCTGTAGGAATGGCAATGGGTTTTGATGCCAGATTTTCTTTTTCAATGTTAGACTTTTCCCATCCTGAAAACAATTTGGTTAATGTAGCTTTCATTTCTTTGGTGACAAAATCACCTACGATACAAATGGCAGCACCATTTGGCTTATAATTGGAATTGTAAAACTCTTTAACATCTTGAACACTCAACTTTTTTACGGTCGTAATGCTTCCGTTAATTACATTGCCATACACATGACTCCCGAACAAAAGTGTATCAAAATAAGGACTGATGACCGATCTAGGACTTTCTTGTTGTTGTTCTAGTGACACTAATAAACGACTTTTTTCTTTCTCAAACTCAGCAGTATCAAAACTAGGATTAAGCATTATTTCCTTAATAATTTCCAATACTTTAACCTTGTCTTTAGAAGCAAAATTAGAGGTAATTCCCGAAAATTCCTTTGTCGCATAGGTATCAACATTGGCACCAATGAAGTCAAGTTCTTCATCCAATTTAGTCTTTGGGAAATTTTTAGTCCCATGTTTCAACGCAGTTGCTGTCAATGAAGCTAAGCCAGCTTTATCATAATCATAAATTGCTCCAGCCGAAAGTATAACCGATACACTTATTGTAGGTACATCGCGTTGTTCCATCAGAGAAATAGTAAGGCCATTTGGCAATGTAAAAGTCGTGTAATCCGGTAATTTATAGCCTTGAGCTGATAGGTTTATACTAACAACCAACAGGCAGAATATCATGATTTTTTGTTTTATTCCTTCCATAATTTTATTCTTCAGGGTTCGTTTTTAATATTCCTATAGTTCTATTACTTTTTGTAAAATACTTATTGGCTACTTTTTGAACATCAGCCACAGTGATTTTGTTGTATTTATCTGGTGCGTCGAACATTTTTCGATAGTCTCCAAAAAACACTTCGTAAGTACCAATATTGTTCGACTTTCCGTTAATGGTTTCGACTTGGCTGTAAAACTCCATTAATTTCTGATTTTTAATTTTTTGAAGTTCCTTTTCGCTAATTCCCTCTTTTTTTATTTTTTCAATTTCTGTGTAAATCGCTTGCTCTAAATCTGAATCTTTAACATCTTTATTAGCAACAGCATATATATTGAAAAGATTAGGATCAAAAGTATCTCCAAAATTTGTAAACACCTCTGTAGCCAATTGTTTTTGGTCAACAAGAGCTGCATATAATCTCGATGAATTTCCGTTTGAAAGCACAGAACTCAAAATATTCAAGGCATAATAATCTTCATTTTTCGATTCAGGAGTTTTATAGCCAATCATCATATAAGGAGTAGCTACGTCTTTTTGCACCGTAATTCTTCTCTCTCCTGTTTGAGGTGGTTCTACAATATGAACTTTGGGCGGTTCAGGTTGAGCAGGAATTGGTTCCAAATACTTTTTTGCTAATTCCTTTACTTTTTCCAATTTTAGAGCGCCTGAAACAACAACAACACAATTGTTTGGTGCATAATAAGTCTTGAAATACCGTTCTAAATCTTGCTGAGTCCAGTTTTTCATATCATCTTCATAACCAATAACTGGCCAATGATACGGATGTTCCTGAAAAGCAGTTGCTTGCATACTCTCAGACAAAAGTCTCCAAGGTGAATTTTCAAGACCTGTTCGACGTTCACTCAACACAACCCCTCTTTCACTTTCGACCATTTTGGGGTCAATGCTAAGGCTAGCGATTCTGTCTCCTTCAAGATCAAACATAATTTCTGCAGATGCTGCCGGAAACCAATCGGTATAAACCGTCACGTTTTCGGTTGTGTAGGCATTATTCGATCCTCCGTTAAACTCCATAGTTCTGTCAAATTCTTTAGGCCCATATTTCTTGGCTCCGTTGAACATCATATGCTCAAAAAAGTGAGAAAGCCCCGTGATTCCTTGGTGTTCATTTCGGCTTCCTACTTTGTAAAAAAAGTACATGTTGGCGTTGGGAATCGAAAAATCCTCGACAACCAGAAACTTCATTCCGTTGTTGAGCGTAAACGTTTTTACGTCATCGGCTTTCATTTGTGCTTGCCCTGTAAAAGTCAGCAAAAGTCCCAAATGGAAAATTATTTTTTTCATATGTTGTTGTTTATTGTTTTTTTTTCGGTCAATTCTAATTTACTTGTAACTTTATCGAAGTTTCGATTGCATTTTCGCAATGGATTTCTTAAATCAATAAATTAATAGAGGCTAAAACTAATGATTATATTTGAATATTCTATTATCATTCTATATCAATTTTCTAGCTTTTTCCAAGTCTTCTTTTGTATCAATACCAATTCCAATATGAGAAGTCTCCACCATTTTGATGCTTTTTCCAAATTCTAAATAACGCAATTGCTCCAATTTTTCGGATGCTTCCAATGATTTCATAGGAAGATTGTAAAAATCCATCAAGGCTTGTTTCCTGAAAGCATAAATCCCAATGTGTTTCATATAGCGAACGCCCACATTCGTTTCTCTTGGATACGGAATCACCGAACGCGAAAAGTACAATGCAAAACCATTTTGATTTATCACCACTTTCACATTATTAGGATTGTTGATTTCTTGTTCATCTTTTATTTCAGACATCAAGGAAGCCAAGTCAACTTTCTTTTCGGTATCGTTTTTATAGACTTCAATTAGTTTTGCTAAAGCCTCTGTGTCAATAAAAGGCTCGTCTCCTTGCACATTGACTACAATATCCACGTCCATATTTTCTACAGCTTCGGCAATTCTATCGCTTCCTGATTCGTGTTCTTTGATACTCATAATGGCTTTTCCCTCATTGGAAGCTATTTCGCTATAAATTAAATCGGAATCGGTAACCACAAAAACATCATCAAAAAGATTGGACTTTTTGGCTGCTTCGTAAGTTCTTAAAATCACGGTTTTGCCCCCTAAATCTTCCATTAATTTGGCGTGAAATCGAGTTGAGGCGTAACGTGCGGGAATGACTGCTATTATTTTCATTTGTTTATATAATCTGGAGGGTTATTTTTGAATTCTTCAATATATTTATTAAATTCTAAATTATTTTCAATTTTATAATTCCCTAATAATATACTTTTTTGAGGTTCATTTTCATTGTATAATACAATATATTTATTTCCTTTTTTGGGGTTTTCAGGGAGTTTAAAAAATAATAAATCATAGTTATTTACTATTTTTTTATTATTTACAATATATGAATATGTAATAGAACTTTTTCCTACGTTAAATCCAATAGTACTTCTTTCAAAGTAAACTTCAATTTCACCAACTGAATATTTATAATTCCCTAAATATTCTTCAAGTTTTCCGTTATCTATTCGTTTGGAATAAAAAAACAATGCTAAACTAATTAAAAAAATAATGGCTATAAATATGTTCTTCTTTATCATAATTTAATTAAAAATTACTGTTAGTTAAATATTCCAAATTATTTTTAATTCCCAAATATACCATTTTCCCACAAAACCAATTACATAATCTTCACCGAAGTCATACTCAACGAACCCGCCACTAATTTGTCATTAAACAAACTCAACTCTTCGGTTTTATCTTTTAATCCCAAGGTATAAATCAAGGGTAAATAATGGTCTGGAGTAGGAATCGCAATTTGTAAAGCCTTGCTTTGTTTTTCATATTCAATAAGCGGTTGGAAATTGCCGTCCAATAGATAATTGTTTACAGTTTCTCTGGCTTCTATCGCCCAATCGTAACCATAATTGTCTTTGTCAAAATTAGGAAAATCGACTAATCGCAAGTTATGCACGATATTACCACTGCCAATGATCAGGATTCCTTTTTGACGTAAATCGCTTAATTTCTTGGCCAAATCAAAATGATATTGGGGCGATTTGGTATAATCGATACTCAACTGAATAACGGGAACATTCGCTTCGGGATACAAGTGTTTAATTACACTCCAAGCTCCATGATCCAAACCCCAATGTTCGTCGAGTTCCACGTCGATTGGTTTTAGTAATTCCTTGGTTTCAATAGCTAATTCTGGGCTTCCTTCCGCAGGATATTGCACCTCGAATAAAGCTTGCGGAAAACCTCCAAAATCGTGAATGGTTCTGGGTATTTCCATTGCTGTGACTTTGGTTCCATTTGTAAACCAATGTGCCGAAATACATAAAATAGCATTGGGTTGTGGTAAAGTTTTGGCCAAGTCTCGAAAGCCAGTCACAAACTGATTTTCCTCGATAGCATTCATTGGACTTCCGTGACCTAGAAATAATACGGGCATTTTTTCGGTGTTCGAAAAAGTGCTGGATATTTTATGTAAATCGTTTAGAGTGTTCATAACCATTTATTTTATAATAATTCTTTCCTCTGTTCATCAAGTTTTTTGATTGTATGCAATCTTGTTTATGGAAAAAAGAAATAATACGATTTTTAGCCCCTCTTTAGGGGTACCACAGACCGGGCTTTGACCAGGCTTTGACCAGGCTTTGAGTGGGAGTTGAGCCGTCCATACTATTTGATTGCAATTTACTCCACAAAACTCTCGTCCTTAAAACCTATCAAATATAATTTATTTTTCGCTCTTGTCATCGCCGTGTACAACCATCGAATGTAATCCCTGTTGATTCCGTCAGGCAAATACGGTTGCTCGATAAAAACGGTATTCCACTGTCCTCCCTGCGATTTGTGACAAGTTATCGCATACGAAAACTTGACTTGTAAGCCGTTGAAATATTCGTTGGCTTTCACTTTTTGGAATTGCTTGAACTTGGTTTCGCCTTCGTAATCTTTCAAGACTTCCTGATACAATCGGTTCGATTCTTCGTAAGTCAAAGATGGTGATTCACTTTTTATAGTATCTAATAAAAGAATTGTTTCAAATGGTTTTTGATTGGGATAATCGACCATTCTTATTTTTACACTAGCAAAATTGAAACCGTATAATTCCTTTATATTGAAAATTTCCAAAACCTCGATGATGTCGCCATTGGCAATAAAACCCGCTTCATCGGAATCTTTGAGCCAGAAATAATTATTTTTCACGACCATCAAAAAATCTCCTGTTGACAGTTCGTTTTCTTTATCGAGAATTTTCGAACGAATTTGCTCATTGTATTGATTGGCCCGTTTATTCGAACGAACGATAAAAGCTGTATCTTCAATACTATAATTACTGTAGGCTGAATTGATGGCGTCCTGAATGTCATAACCATCAGTCAGTCGAACTATATCTTTGAATTTCTTGAGATCAAATTTGAATTCGTCGATAAAAGAATCCTTCAACAATTCCCTTAGTTCTGTTGCATTATACAAAATACCGGAGTTTTCTTCCTGACGCATTACTTCGTCCAACTCAATGTGTTCGACTTCTTTGTTGTAATTCATTCCCAAAGTCTGAATGTCCAAAGCGGGACTAATATCCAAATTCACAGGCGGTAATTGGGCGGTATCTCCCAAAAGAATCATCTTGCAATTGGTTCCCGAATACACATACGAAATCAAATCATCGAGCAAAGAACCATTTTCATACAATTTAGAATCCGAATTTGTGTCGGAAATCATCGAAGCTTCATCGACTATAAAAATGGTATTGGTGTGTTTGTTTTGTTGCAAAGTAAACGATACACCACCTCCAGAAGATTTCTTGGGGAAATAGATTTTCTTGTGAATCGTGAAAGCTGGTTTATTCGAATAATTCGCAATAACCTTGGCAGCACGACCTGTTGGCGCCAATAAAACATACTTTTTATTGATGTCGAGTAAATTATTAACGATGGTCGAAATCACCGTCGTTTTTCCCGTTCCTGCATAGCCTTTCAAGACGAAAATCGTGTTGTTGTCTTTTTCGGTGAGGAAAATAGCGATTTTTTGGAAAAACACATCCTGTTTATAGGTGGGTTTAAACGGAAATTTTTTCTGTAAAAGACTATAAAACAAGGAGGAATCCATTTGGTATGATTTGACTGCAAAGTAAAGAAAAAGTTGAAGAGTTTAAAGGTTTAAAAGTTTAAAGTATACATCTTAAACATTTAAACCTTTAAACCTTTAAACTTCTAAACTATAAAATAAATTTGTAAGTTTGCAACTATGTCCGTTAACACTACTATTACCGATAAAAAATACAAAAAACTCTCGCTTCAAGTTTCCTTGACTGGGTTGTCATTTTGTGTTTTTGATACTTTAAATCACAAGGTGCTTTCTGTGAAGGAAATTCATTTTGACACCTTTCACAAAGCAACTAAAATCGAAGAATTGTTTGGCGATGCTTTCAGAGAGAATGCTGAACTAAAGGATTCTTATGATGAAATATTAGTTATTCACAATAATAATCTTTCGACATTTGTTCCCGAGCCCCTGTTTGACGAAAACTTTTTGGGTAGTTATTTGCAATACAACACCAAAGTTTTCGAAACCGATTTTTTTGCTTTCGACGAAATTCCAAATTACCAAATGAACACCGTTTACATTCCTTATGTGAATATCAATAATTTTTTTATTGACCAATTTGGTTCTTTCAATTACAAACACGCCAACAGTATTTTGGTTACCAAACTTTTGGATGCATCCAAAAATATTGACGACAAAAAGATGATTGTGAATTTCAATCCTGGCCATTTTGAGATTGTTGTAGTTCAAAACCAAAATCTACTATTGTTCAATTCTTTCGATTATCAAACCCCGGAAGATTTTCTGTATTATTTGCTTTTCACTGCTGAGCAATTGAATATGAATCCCGAGAATTTCAAACTGGAATTGTTGGGAACCATTGCCGAAGAAGACGATTTTTACCAATTGGCCTATAAATACATTCGAAATGTATCCTTGTTTGATGTATCGAATTTGCAGAAAAACAATTCCTTTTCAACTGCTCAAAACCGGAAACATTTTATATTATTTCAATCGTGAGAATCATTTCAGGTAAATATAAAGGAAGACGTATTTTTCCACCCAAAGGGCTACCCGTTCGCCCCACAACCGATATGTCGAAAGAAGCATTGTTTAATGTTTTGAATAATCATTTCAGTTTTGATGGCTTGAAAGTATTGGATTTATTTGCGGGAACAGGAAATATCAGTTTCGAGTTTGCTTCTCGTGGTAGCACACCGATAACTTCTGTCGATGCTGATTTTGGTTGTGTAAAATTCATCAAGCAAGTCGCCGCCGAATATGATTTCAACATCGCAGCCACCAAAAGCGATGTTTTTCAATTTTTGGAAAGAAACAAAGCCACTTATGACATTATTTTTGCCGATCCGCCTTATGGTTTGGATCAAAAAACTTTTGAAAAAGTAGTTTTAACCGTTTTCGAAAAAGAAGCACTTCAAGATGATGGAATGATGATTATCGAACATTCTAAATACACTAAACTTGACCATTTGATTCACTTTTCATTCAAGAAAAGTTATGGCGGATCGATTTTTAGTTTCTTTGAATTAGAAAAAATTGACAGTATCGAAGTTACCGATTTTGATGAATTGTAGTTGAATAAAACTAAAACTCTTCCAACGTAATATCTAAATTTGGTTCCGTAAAATCATTCTCGCTTTTTGCAATAACAATCGTGGCAACACTGTTTCCGATGAGATTTGTAATCGCTCTAGCTTCGCTCATAAATTTATCAACACCCAGCAAAAAAGCTAAACCTTCGACGGGAATTTTGTGAATGGCAGTTAAGGTAGATGCCAAAACAATAAACCCACTCCCTGTTACTCCAGCGGCACCTTTAGAGGTAATCATCAATAATGCAATAATAACTAAAATTTCAAAAAAACTAAGGTGTACGTCATATAGCTGAGCTAAGAAAATAACTGCCATCGACAAATAAATGGAAGTTCCATCTAAATTGAAGGAATAACCGGTAGGAATAACCAATCCTACTACCGATTTGCTACAGCCCATTTTTTCTAATTTCAGCATAATGGATGGCAATGCCGATTCAGAGGACGAGGTTCCCAAGACCAGTAATAATTCTTCTCGGATATACTTCAATAAATCCATCATTTTGATTTTGTAATAGCGGAGAATACCACCAAGAACTACAAAAACAAACAAAAACATCGTTGCGTAGACACAAATCATCAATTTTCCCAAAGGAATAAGAGTTGCTAAACCAAACTTTCCTATGGTATAAGCCATTCCACCAAAGGCGCCTATTGGAGCTAGAAACATTACATATTTTAAACCGAGAAAAACAACTTTCGAAAATCGCTCTAAAACTAAAATGGTTTGATCTCTATGCTTATAAAAATTAAGTGCAACTCCAACAATAATCGCGACCAATAAAACCTGAAATGTGAGGTTGGAAAGAAAGAATTGCAACCACGAAAAATCCTCCGATGCCCCTTGAGTATATTTGCTTGCATCTTGAATAGGCAAACCCGTTTTATCGATTTTTCCAGGTTCAAAAAAATAGGCAACTGCGATACCTATGGCAAGAGCCAAAGTAGAAACTATTTCAAAATAAAGTAAAGCTTTTGCACCGATTCGGCCCACTTTCTTTAAATCTCCCATTCCAGAAATACCCAAAACAATGGTCAGAAAAATGATTGGGGCTATAAACAACTTAATTAAATCAACGAATGTCTTGCCAATAATTTCCATCTGCACACCAGTTTCAGGAAAAAAATGACCTAACAAAATTCCAAGTAGTATAGCAATTAATACCCAAAAAGTAAGATTGTGTATTAGCTTAGAAAATAAACTTTTATTCTTGCTATTGACAGCATTGGAATGAGTGTTTTTCATAAAAACAAGTATAAATATTTTGCCCAAATATAGAACTACCTATATATATTGAAAAAGCCAATTTATAAAAATAGTTAATACCAATTTTTATAAATCGCAACCCAAAATGAAATACAAATAATTCCAAAAGCATTTCAAGCTAAATATTTACCATAGTTTGAAAAGATTAAACTATATTGTATCGAGTAAAAAGTACTTAAAAAAGCAGATGGACTTATTCTACTATATAGGACCACAGCAGTCTAAGAAATATACAAATATTTCTACGGGCAAAACAACATTTAAAACGCAGCTAATAGGTTTTACAAATTTTTATTTGTGTTGACTATAGCTTGATTGTTTTTGTAATCTATCCATGCTTGTCCTTTCCATTTTCGCATCAAAACATCGTAATGTCTCATTAGAAATACATTAAATGCGGCTTTGCCAAGGTTAGTAATTTTTCTTGGAAAAGCTCTCAAACTCATTGAAAAACCTGGAGTTAGGTATTTCATATAATGCCAATATCCTTCAGGCATATACAGCATTTCACCGTGATTTAAATTGCAAATCATCCCTTTTGCCTTTTTTAATGCGGGCCATTTTTCGAAATCAGGGTTGTCGAAATCAATGTCTTCCCTTGATATTAAAGAATGTGGGACCTTATATAAGTATGGAGTTTCTGAAGGTGGAAACAATATGCATTGCTTTTTTCCATGAAAATGAAAATGAAGAATGTTTGAATAATCAATATCAAAATGCATAAAAACTTTCGAATTTTCTCCACCAAAAAACAACATAGGCAATTGCTTTACCAATCGAAGTCCTATTTTAGGCCATTTGAAATCGTTTTGAAGTACCGCTACTTCATCCATTAAATTGTATAGAAAAATGCGATAATTGGTGGGTTCTTTCTGCATCAAGTTTATGTAATCGCTCATTTTCATTTTGGCATGAGCTTCATTAAAACCATCCTTATGAGAAACAGGTCTGTCATCATACAAGGGCACAATTTTATCACCAGCCACTTGCTTGATGTACTCTAAATTCCATTTTTGATAAGCAGGCCAATCCGAGGTTAGTTTCTCAATTACTATTGGTTTTTGTTTTTTTACATAATTACTAAAAAAATCCTCTTTTGAAATGGTTTTGACGCGAGGAATTTCAACTAGATTCAATTTCATCGTTTTTAAGAAATAAATTTGAAAATAAATAAAAAAAGCAGACCTATAAGCCGGGTTCTGTCTCCAATCCCGATAGCTATCGGGATGGAGCCTTATCATTTATCTAGCCCCGATATTACTATCGGGATCCATCTTTCTACCCTTCGACAACGGGCGAGTACCCTTAAATGCCGATATACTTGAAATTTCACCGCATAGAGTTTACCTGGTTTCACTACAGCATTACCTGTACCTGCTTTCTGTTGCACTTGTCCTAATCCGATCCCGATAGCTATCGGGACTGAACCGACGGGTGTTACCCGCTATGCTTCTCTGTGGTGTCCGGACTTTCCTCCCCGATTTAATCGCGGCGATAAGGCGGTCTGCGGTGCAAAAGTAAGGATTTTAGATTTTAGATTGTAGGTTTTAGATTTTAGATTTCAGCATTCTCATTGAAATTGCCATTGAAATTGTTATTGAAATTGATTTTTGATAATTACAATTTCACTTAAAAACCGTATTATTGTATGTAAAATTTTCAAAAATGAAACTCCACAATCTAATCCTTTTATTTATTTTATTTTGGTTTAATCTGTCTTTTTCGTGTGATTGTCCACCTCACGAAAGAGAAACAATGGTTTCAAAAGGGCTTAAAAATGCACAAATAGTCTTTTATGGAGAACTAATTAAAATAGATACTGTTTCTAGGACATATTCTTTTAGAATAATTGAACTATTTAAAGGTGATTATAAATATTCTATAATTAATGGAAAATCTAGAAATAATAATTGTGAAATATTTCCATTTAAAAAAGATTTGTGGATTGTTTATGCTGGCTTTAATAAGGACAATACAATTTGCATAAGTTACTGTTTACCATCTCAAACCATAGAAATTCCTCCAGGATTTTTACCTCCAATTCCTTTATTTACATCTTCTGAAAGAAGAACTACAAAAATTGATTCATTAAGTAATGAAATTGATAACCTAAAAATTCGCAACGAAACAATATCCAATTGGTTTTACCAATTAGAACAATTAAGAGCCTACAAATTATCTCAAAATAAAATTCCTAAAAATCAGAAAAACACAATATATAACAAAGTCCTAATCATTTCTTTGATTATCAATATGCTATTGTTTTCGATCCTTATTTTTATCTTGGTAAAGAAAAGATTTTCTTCAAATAAACAAATTAGCGAATAAACAAATCAACTAAAATCTTATATTTGCTAACCAATAAAAATCTATGGAACAATTTGTAGTATCGGCACGTAAATATCGTCCACAAACATTTAATGATGTTGTAGGACAAAAAGCCATTACCAGCACTTTGTTGCACGCCATAGAGAGCAATCATTTGGCTTCTGCCCTATTGTTTACTGGACCTCGTGGTGTTGGAAAAACAACTTGCGCCAGAATTCTTGCCCGAAAAATCAATCAACCTGGGTATGATGATCCGAATGAAGATTTTGCTTTCAATGTTTTCGAATTGGATGCAGCTTCTAACAATTCGGTTGATGATATTCGGAATTTGATTGACCAAGTTCGGATTCCGCCGCAAACGGGACAATACAAGGTTTATATTATTGACGAGGTTCATATGTTGTCTTCGGCAGCTTTTAATGCTTTCTTGAAAACATTGGAAGAACCTCCAAAACACGCCATTTTCATCTTGGCTACGACCGAAAAACACAAAATTATTCCAACGATACTTTCTCGTTGCCAAATATTCGATTTCAAAAGAATCACCGTTAAAGATGCTAAAGAACATCTAGCCGAAGTCGCTTTTAGCCAAGGGGTAAATTTTGAAGACGATGCTTTACATATTATCGCTCAAAAAGCCGATGGTGCGATGCGTGATGCTCTGTCTATTTTTGACCGAGTTGTTTCCTATTGTGGCAGTAATTTGACCCGTCAAGCGGTTACTGAAAACCTGAATGTGCTGGATTATGAAACCTATATCACGGTAACCGATTTAATTTTGGAAAACAAAATCCCAGAATTATTGGTAGTTTTTAATGATATACTTTCCAAAGGATTTGATGCGCATCATTTTGTATCCGGTTTAGCTTCGCATTTCAGGGATTTATTGGTTTCGAAAACGCCTTCGACATTATCACTATTGGAAGTGGGTGAACAAGCCCAAAAACTTTACGCTATTCAATGTCAAAAAGCATCACAAGATTTCTTATTGAAAGGAATCGAAATAGCTAATGACTGCGATTTGAAATACAAAGTGAGTCAAAATCAGCGATTGCTTGTTGAACTTTGCTTGATGCAACTAGCCTCCATCACCTTTGATGGAGAAAAAAAAAAGTTGAGCAATTTATAATTCCACCTACCTATTTTAGGAGAACAGATTATTCAATTGTTGAAACTAAACAGGTTTCAGATAGCAGTCCCGATAGCTATCGGGAGCAGAAGATAGAAGTTGCTGAACCTAAAGTGGAAATCAACAAGTCAGATGTAGTTGTCACAACCGATATTCCAAAACCTCCAACCACAAACCTTCCTGAAGGGCCCAAATTTTCTGCACTATCTCTTTCGAGTATTCGTGCCAAAAGAGAATTAATGGAAAGCACCAAAGGAATTGTAAAAGAAGAAGTTCATCTTCCTACGGAAGCTTTCAACGAAACGGATATGTTGTTGCATTGGACTAAATATGCAGAACGGTTAGGTAATAAAGGGTATAAAATTATGGAGTCTCTAATGTTAATTGGCGACCCAAAATTAGAAGGAACCACTATCACCCACGAATTGCCAAACGATAGTACAAAAATAGAATTTGAATCGGAAAAACTAGACCTTTTAGGCTATTTGAGAGGTAAACTTCATAATCATAATATTGTGATTGAAGTTGTGGTGAACGAAAAAGTAGAAAACAAATTTGCTTTTACCCCTTTGGATAAATACAATAGATTGAATGAAATAAACCCAAATTTAGAGCTGTTGAAAAAGACATTTGATTTGGATATTTAACTCAAAAAATTACCGCAGATTCGCAGATTTTAAAATTGATTAAAAATCTGCGAATCTGCGGTTTAAAACTTCTGGATTTTAGCGCGTTTGACTATATTTTTCCGTAATACATTGCTTTTACAATTCCGTCGGATAGCCCAATTTTAGGAACATAAATATTTCTGGCTCCGCTCCATTTCATGGCATTGAGATAGATTTGAGTCGCAGGAATGATTACATCGGAACGGTCAGGATTTAAACTCAATTCGGAGATTCTTTGTTCGTAGGTTAATGAATTTAAGAATGTATATTGGGAATTCAAATAAATATAGGACATGGGTTTGTCTTGCAATTTACCCGACATTTTGAATAATTTGTTAATGTTACCACCTGAACCGATTAGAATGACATCATCATAATCTTTAGTGTGTGCTTTGATCCATTTTTCCATTTCTTGCCAAACGACATCGCAAACCATTTTATTCAAAAAACGAACCGTTCCTGCTTTGAATGATTTTGAAACTACAATTTTTCCATTATCAAATAAAGAAAATTCGGTGCTACCACCGCCAACATCTACATATAAATAGGTTTTGTCCGATTTCAAAAGATGATGTAAATCGGTTGAAGCGATAATAATAGCTTCTTTTTTTCCGTCAATAATTTCGATATCGATTCCCGCGTTTTCTTTGATAATTTCGACAACTTCTTGACCATTATAAGCTTCTCGCATAGCCGAAGTAGCTAGTGCTTTGTATTTTTCGACTTTATGCACTTTCATCAAAAGCCGAAATGCTTTCATTGCATCTATCATTCTATCGATATTTTCTTCTGAAATTTCTCCGACCGTAAAGGAATCTTGTCCCAAACGAATTGGCACACGAACTAATGAGTTTTTATTAAATTGAGCTTCTTTTCCTTCCTGCTCGACAATATAAGTGATTAGCAAACGCATTGCATTCGACCCAATATCAATTGCAGCATATTTTCTTATATTTAGGGTGTCCTGAATTGGTTTAATCGCAATTGGATTCAGCATAATTTTATATTTTGGAAATACTTCAGTTTAAACATTGGCGTTGATAAGTTCTACTTTATTCTGATGATAGTTATACGTTTCGAATTGAGCTCTAAATACAGGTTCATATCCTTTTCGAATTCGATATTTATTATCCAAATTTTCTGAGTGTAAACGGGCTTTTACATTTCCTTTCCAACCGATATCAAATATATCTATCAATTCTTTTTTTATTTTTTCATCATAAATAGGACAAGTAACTTCTACCCTGGCATCAAGATTTCTGGTCATAAAATCGGCTGAAGAAATATAAACTTCTGGATCTCCTGCATTACCAAAAATATAAATTCTAGAATGTTCGAGATAATTATCTACAATACTTATGGCTTCTATGTTGTCACTCATACCGGGAATTCCTGGAATCAAGGAACAAATCCCTCTTACTTCGAGTTGAATTTTCACCCCTGCATTGCTTGCTTCGTACAATTTATCAATTAGTTCAAAATCAGACAAACTATTCATTTTCAATTTCAAATAGGCTTCTTTACCATTGGTTGCATGCAATATTTCACGATCGATCAATTTATTGAAACGAGATCTGGTGTAATGCGGAGAAACAATCAAATGTTTGTAACGATACAATCGATAATTAATTTCAAAAAATTCAAATATTTTGCTCACATCTTTTAGAATTTGTTGATGGCTGGTCAAAAGTGTCACATCTGTATAAATTTTAGCCGTTTGCTCGTTGAAGTTTCCTGTTGATATAAAACCATAACGCTTGATAGAATCGTCTTCGATTCTTTCGATAACGCATACTTTACTGTGTACTTTAAGCCCTTTTATTCCAAAAATTAGATGAATTCCTTCGGTTTGCATTTGTTCGGCATAAGATATATTAGAAGCCTCATCAAAACGAGCTTGCAATTCGATTTGAACGGTCACTTTCTTCCCATTTTTAGCCGCATTTATAAGTGAGCTAATGATTTGAGAATTTTTGGCCAGTCGATACAAGGTAATTTTTATAGAAGCGACTTTTGGATCTAAAGCTGCTTCGCGCAAAAACTTGGTGAGATAAGAAAACGACTGATATGGGGCGTGTATCAAATAATCTTTTCTACTAATTTTCTCGAGTATACTTCCTTCAAGATTAAGCCCTGGAACAGGCAAAGGGTTATTGGTTTTGTATAACAAATCGAATCTTCCAAGGTTTGGAAATTTCATATAATCACGTCTGTTGTGGTATTTCCCTCCAGGTATAATACTGTCCGAAGATATAATATGCATTTTATCTAGAATGAATTTAAGCGTATCTTTTTCAATTAATTCATCATAAATAAAACGAACAGGCTCCCCTATTCTTCTGTCTTTTACACTTGATGCAATTTTTTCGAGCATACTTTTACTCAAATCGCTATCCATTTCTAATTGGGCATCACGAGTGATTTTTATCATATGCGCAGAGATACTTTCGCAATCAAAAATATTAAAAATACTTCCCAAATGGTTTCTGATAACATCGTCTAGCAAAATCACAAATTGTTTTTCATCGTTTGAAGGTAGAACAACAAATCGATTGATTGTAGTAGGGATTTCAATTAATGCATAATGCACTTCCGATTTTTTTTTCATTACCAATTTAACGGCCAGATAACCTACTGAATCTTTTAAAACGGGAAATTCGGCTAAATCATTTAAAATTATGGTAATCAATTCTGGGCTTATTTTTTGGATAAAAAAGTCCTTCAAAAATAATTCTTGCTCGTGAGAAATATGATTTTCATCGATAATAAAAATATTCTCCGTTTCGAGTTTTGCTTCAATTGTATTTAGAATTTTTAAACTTTCGGCTTGCTGTTTGATTACAATTTCTGTAATTTCTTTTAATAATTGATGGGTTGAAATTCCACCAAAATGGTTTTTTCCTGATATTCCAGACAAACTTAGTCGTCGGATTGCAGCGAAACGGACCCTGAAAAATTCATCTAAATTATTGGAAAAAATTCCTAAAAAACGCAGTCTTTCTAATAAGGGCACAGTATCGTCTGCAGCCTCTTGCAAAACTCGAGCATTGAAGTTTAACCAACTTTTTTCTCTTTCTATATATTTGTATTTATGCACGCTTATGATTTTAAATTCCTAGGAAATATTGTCTTTATTGTTTTACCTTTTGTTATTCCTTCCCAACTATCCGTTTCAAATTGTAGCCAAACGAAGCCTGATGTAGGCACATTATCTACGAAAATGTTTCCAAATTTATTAACAAAATTTGTAATGGCATCATTATGTCCAAAAAGAATAACGTTCTCTATATCATTAGTACTTGATTTGATAAGCTTTTCCAGTTTATTTTCATCAAAAGTATAAAGATTGTCACTAAAAACGATGCTTTCGACAGGATATAAAATGGCCTTTGCGAAAATCAAAGCAGTTTCGCGGGCTCTTCTTGCTGAACTAGAATAAATTACAAAATTTGAAGGCAAAAATTTCATCGCATTATTAGCTACTAAATTGGCGTCTTCTCTTCCTCGTTGTTCTAATGTTCTGTCAAAATCTTGTACAGGCGCATTCCAAGAAGATTTTGAGTGGCGAATAAGAATTAGATTTTTCATTGGCTATTTTTTATGGTCAAAATAACAAAAAAAATATCTTAGGTGATCATCGCATTTACTATTATTTAAGATTTGGACAACAGAATAATTACATTTAAATCAAGCGGGAATAAATAAGTACTTACGTTACGTTTTTTAAAATCATTCAAATACAAAGTACAAATTATTCTAAAAATTAAGTTTTGTTTAAGCTCAAGATAATTTTAACATCAATATAGTGGAAAAATTTTCTATATTTTTGTAGTAATATAACTTCAAAAACATCCAATTATGCATTTAAACAGTGTTTTTTTGCATTTTATCGATGTTTTTTTGTCGAAGTTATTGTTTTTTAAATTAGATTTGAATTAAAATGATGATGATATCTAAATTAAAAAATTTATAAATTATATTAAAATTTAACAAAAAAACATTAAAAGGATAGTTAAAAAAGCTTTAAAAAACGGATTTTACTGTGCCTAAAATTGATTTAAAAATAATAAAAATGTCATTTCAACGACTATTTAGGTAATTGGTAGAAAAAAAGTACCAAAATGAAATATCGGAATTAATTTAGCATACTGAAATATAATCATTCCAATAATTAAACGAAAATATTATAGATATATAATTAATATAAAATAATGACATTATGAAAAAAACTACTCTATATCAAATTGTTGACTTCAAAATCAATTTGATTTCAGCTCAACAAATTCTTTCTTTATCCATAAAAAGAGTACTATTTATATTGATGTTTACCATTTCTTTCGTAAACATCTCAGCTCAAAACGTTAAAAGCCTCGAACAATTTCAAGCTGAGGCAGACTATTCTGAAAAAACGTACTTTCAGTCTCTTTTTGATAAAGAATCAATTAATTCAATTCACGATGGAAAGATTGAATTAGACTCGAATTCGGCAATCAACGTAATTGTTGTTGACTTAAATTCAATAGATATACTTTATAGCCAAAACTCAAAGTTTGAATCTGTTGAATTAATCAAAATAGTATTGAAAAATAGCCGCGATATAAATAGCAGGATTGATCTGTCAAAATTGAGCTATTTAAGAAAAATGAAATATATTTTAATAGCCACAAGTATTGAGGTCTGTCCAGAAAACGAAGATAATAGACAATGCCAGTTGTCGAAAATTCAAAATATGTTTTTGCCTTCTCAAAATGTAAATCCAACTATTCTTTTAAGAATTGTAACTCCAATGTAAACCTTACAAATAAACCTCATGAAAAATTTTACAAAACATTTATTTTTGGAAAAAATGGTTAGATCTTTTTTAATCTTCTTAGTTTTTCTTTCGTTTTCAAATTTGGCATATGCACAGGTTGAAAAAACTTTTACAGCCCGTAAAACTGTAGAACGAATAAAAGGGGATTTTACTCTAATTGGAAACCATAACATTACAGTTTTTAATAATCCTACTGAAGGAGAAAATAATAATGCAAATATGGATTATGTAGATATTGATGGTGATGCAACAACTGTAAATTCATCTTCTGCTGATCTAGTATTTTCAACTGAAAATGGAGCAATTGCATCCCAATCTAAAATTAAATTTGCTGGACTATATTGGACAGGACGTGCACATACGGGCACCAACAGCCCTGAGACATTTACTGTCGGATCAGTATCATTAAGTAAAAAAGTGGTAAGGCTAAAAGTTCCAGGAACTTCAAACTATCAGACTATCACTGCCAATGCAACCGATATTCGCTATCCTAGCGGCACAAATGCTAATATGTATGTAGCTTTTGCCGATGTGACAAACATTATTGAACCTCTGTCGAATAAAAATGGTACATATACTGTGGCTAATATTGCTTTGAGGGAAGCTGATCCAACAGATGATACTGGTTTTTATGGTGGATGGGCGTTGATTGTTGTTTATGAAAACGACAAAATGAATTGGCGTGATGTAGTTGTATTCGATGGATATGCGTATGTAGCTGGTAACGTAACCGCAGATTTCAACATTCCTGTTACTGGGTTCAAAACAACTGAGACAGGGGCTGTTAACATGAAATTAGGTGTAATGGCCGGAGAAGGAGACAGAACAATATCAGGCGATTATTTACAGATATTGAAACATTCAACAACATCTGACTGGGTTAGTTTAAAACATACTGATAATTTGACAAACAATTTTTTTAACAGTTCAATTTATAGCTACACTAATAATGTAAAAAATCAAAGAAACCCAGACCATACGAATAATTTTGGGTTGGACATTAGTATGTTTAACATTGCTAATTCAAATAACTCTGTAATTAAAAACAATCAAACTTCAACTACTTTTAAATACGGTTCAACTCAAGATACCTATATTATTTTTTGTTTTGCAATGGCTGTTGATGCCTGGATACCAGAGATAAATCTAACTAAGACTGCAAACCCAACTACCTATAGCTCAGTAGGACAACCAATTACCTATACTTTTAAGGTTGAAAATACTGGTAATTTACCTTTAACAAATGTGACGGTAAATGACCCGACCATAGGCCAGACTTTTGGACCGATTGCAACATTGGCTGCTGGTGCCAGCCAAACCTATACCACCACATATAATATTACACAAGCCGATTTGAATAATGGAAAAAAATTGAACACTGCAACTGCAAAAGGTTATATTGCAGCTACCGAGTATTCAATTAGTGATGATGCTACTATCACAGCAGAACAAAACCCAGCAATATCATTAACAAAAGTAGCAACTAAGACTACTTATTGCTCTGTTGGTGATGTTATTCCTTATACAATTACACTAACCAACAATGGTAATATTACAGTATTTAATCCTTTAGTTACAGATGCAACTGCAACCACAGGTCCGACTTACGCTAGTGGTGACTCAAATACTAATGGAAGACTGGATGTTGGTGAAAAGTGGATTTACAATGCAACTTATAACATTCTACAAGCTGATTTAACAGCTACAACACATAAAAATACTGCAAATGCTAGTGGAGATGCTGATACAGATGGTAATGGAGTTGGAGACAAAAAAGTTACCGCAAGTGCTGAGGCAACTGTAAATTTAGGAACTATTCCTGTTGCTCCAACTGCTACTGTTACTAATCCAACTTGTACTCTTGCTACCGGAACTATTACAGTAACAGCTCCTACTGGAACGGGGATGACTTATAGTATTGATGGTACTACTTATACTAATACTACTGGTATTTTTACTAATGTAGCTGCTGGAACATATTCCGTTTATGCTAAATCTGCTGCGGGTTGTATCTCTGCAGTTCCTGCTAGTGTAACTATTAATCCTCAACCTGCAACTCCTCCTACTCCTACTGCAAGTGCAACTTTGCAACCAACTT
>CAUPRL010000009.1:0-133221 GCA_963513695.1 uncultured Flavobacterium sp. | reverse complement strand
TTGCTCTATCAAACTCAATGTTTGAACAGTGTTTCTACCTAGTCTTGAAATTTCAGTACAAAGTAATTTTTTAAATTTACCCTGTTTTGCTTCTAATAACAATTGTTGAACTCCTAATCGTTCATCGTTACTCTTGGCACCTGATATTTTTTCTGTAATCACACTTACAATTTCATAATTCAATCTATCAGCGACCTTTTCTAAATCACTAATCTGTCTTTGGAAATCCATCGAATCCAAACTTACTCTTCCGAAAATTGCTACTGGTGTTTTCATAGTTTACTGTTATAAAAAAAGGGTTACTGATTTTTGAGGTCATTTTGTTGGTCTCAAAGGTTATTTTTTACGCTTTTGCTGTTATACAAAAAGGTAAACCTTATTTTATAACAACTTTACAAAGTTCCCAGGGATTTTTGGATTACACAAGTAAAAGCCCGTTTTTCCTGGGCTAAAGAGATTTTTTATTTGTAATTTAGGTTTCGCTATTTTTAGAAGTCAAACTTTTTGGTCATTTTCAATATTGATGATATTTATATCTAAAGGATATAAAAATGAGAAATTTAACCCTTCAACTTAAAAACGGTACAAAAATAACGATAGAAGGATTTTATATGACACCAACCTATTCTGGATTAATTTCTGGCGAACCTAATGAAGAATTAAATGATGAAATCCTTAAAAGAACATCATATCCAAGTGAATGGGGAGAAAGAAAAGTTGTTTACAAACAAACCAATATAAAAAAAACAGAAACGGAACTCAAACCTTTTACTTATTCAGCTTGGTTGACCAGCAAACCAGTTAATGATAAAAAAAATATGTTTGATGGTTCTTCTATTATTATGGTATGGTATTCCGATTTCTCAAAAAACAAAACCATAGAAGAAATAATTCAATCTGAGTTAGAAAAATTTGATTGGGACAAACACGCTGAAAACTTCAATTTTTAGTTTCACTAATTATAATATTTACATTTGAATTGTCGAATCTTTTTATTGAAGATTTGAATAAATTTTCCTTTGCTTATGTATTGTTAACAAAGAAAAGTCATCTGCGATAATCAATATCGAAAACATTACTAAAAACCTTTCTGAACGAAATATATGTAGAAGGAAATTCATTAAATTTGTGGTAAATATGTTTGCTAAAATTGGTATATGTAAGAGAGAGTATTTTCTATACAATTTTATTAAGTTTTGTTATTAAAAACATATAAAGGTTCAACTAAAAAAAATCCAAAAAATGGAAAATTCAAAGTTTATACCAAAATTAAATAGAACAATCATAATACTGCTTTTTAGTATTTCTTTCTATGTTAGCAAAGCTCAATCGCTTTCCTCTGAAGAAAGTTATAGAGACTATTTTAAAAAAAACATGACAACATTAGACCCTATTGAGGGTATTTGGAGTATGAATGTGACAACTACTACTTATTTAACAGAAAGAAATGAAAAATTTGAAAAGAAAGTGGATTATAAACCCAATCAGAGAAAAATTGCGATTATCAAAAACAACAATCGATTTGAGTTTCATGAACTAAATGTGATTACAGGTCAGGCAAATATATATTTTGAACCAACAGCAACTAATATTTACTTATACCATAACAATAAGGTCAATGTAAATGCTAATGCGTTTCTTGCAAACCATGGGACAACATTGGAATATGAAAGGGTTGAAGTAAAGATTTATACAGAAAATGAATTAAAAGCAGCGTTTGCCAAAAGCAATGGTCGTTTTACTTATGATGGAATAGAATCTTGGAAAAGAGTTAATGAATTTAAATTTATGCTAGTAAAAGTTTTTCCAAATACTAGCGATTATTATGGCGGAAATAAAAGTGGTTCAAATTATACATCAAGCGGGACTGGTTTTGCAATTTCAAATTCAGGTTATATTATTACCAATTATCACGTTATTAAAGATGCAAATAATATTTATGTAAAGGGTGTAAATGGAAATTTTTATACAAAAATTAAAGCCATTTTAATTGCAAGTGACATAAATAATGACTTAGCAATTATCAAACTAAATAATAGCCAATCGATTAATGGTACAATTCCATACATAATTCAAAGTAAAAATAGTGCAGTAGGTTCTTCTGTTTATGCTTTAGGTTATCCATTACGTGCTACAATGGGTGATGAGGTAAAGCTAACAAACGGGATAATAAGTGCAAATAGCGGTTTTCAAGGAGACGTTACAAAATATCAAATATCCGTTCCTATTCAACCAGGAAACAGTGGTGGCCCTTTAATCAATTCCAATGGTTATTTAACTGGCGTAGTAAATGCAAAACACTCAAATACAGATAATGTATCGTATGCAATCAAAAGTGCTTACATTCTTTCTTTAATTTCATCTGTAACCAATAACATATCAGTCCCAAAAATAAATTTATTAAATGGAAAACCACTTAATCAACAAGTTCTATTAGCTAAAAAATATGTTTATATAATTGAAGTAGAGTAATAGTATAAATTAATTAATAGCTTGATTCCATTTAGAATTTTATATTTTTGTTTTACTATAATTGCTTGATTAATGCTTTTAAAAAGACTATGACCACAAGAATTAAATCTAAAACAGAATTAAAACAAATCATTGATAAAGTAAAGTGGCAAGGTCAATTAGATGGTAAAATGGAATTTTATAGAGGACATAGTTTGAGAAGTTATGAACTTAAGCCTGGTCTTACCAGAAATGTATTTACAGAATTAGATTATATCCAAAAAGAAAAAAGCTTATACGAAGATTTTGTAAAGCTATACAAAACTAAAGATGATTATATCCGTTTACCCTTTACGGCTGAAAATGATTCATTTGAATTACGTAACAAATGGTATTCACTATTTCAGGGGCAACATATAGGTTTGGAGACTAGATTTATGGATTGGTCAATTAGATGGGAAACTGCTTTATTGTTTGCTGTAAACAAAGAAAATAAATTTGGAAAAGATGGAAGTTTCTGGATTTTTAGACCGCCAAATGAATTTAAGTATAATGATAAAGAACTAAAGGAAGTAACACTATCTCTTGACCCTTTCGATATTTCAAAGAATATGATGATTAACACCCCCACATATATGTACAATGATAAGTTTGACTATGTTGGCGAAAGTAGATTAAGACGGCAAGCTGGTAGATTCTGGATTCAATCTATGAAAGATTCTATGATTCCGATGGATAAACAAGTTGAATTAAAACCACATTTGATTGAAATTATTATTGATGGTGGCAGTAAAGAATCGATAAAATCTGATTTAACAGATGATGGTATAACTTTAGATTGGCACTTTTATAGAACAGATTCAAATGTTGATGAAGAAATAAAAAAAATTAATAATTATAATTTATTTTAAAAACTTTATTACAAGTAAAAATCGAATTCTTCTAGGCTCACTAAGTATCGGGTATTATCAACACAACGTCATATTTAAGGGGTATCTTATGGTCCATAAAATCACAAAACTTCTTTTAGCTTTTCCAATATTTTAACCATTGCATAAGTATCCAATTTGCAATATTCCAATAAATCCATTCGGGCTTTGTTAATATCGCCTTCAAATTCACCATTAACCATTTGTGTAAATATTGAACTTGCAGTTCCACCTTCTTTTATTTCTAAATCTTGGTATGAAAGTTCTGGAACCAATGCTGGTAACACATATTTGATTGAATAACTCCCTTTCATTTCTGGAGTGTAATACCATTTTTTTTGAAATGGAATCATCAAATCTTTAAGGCGACCAATAATATTAATAATTTCATAGGTATACATTGGAAACATTGTAATTAAATCATTTAGTTTACCTCTCTCAAATCCAATGTTATAAACCAAAATATCACCATTACTACCACAATCATTTATCAATTGTTTAACGAAGTTAATTCTGGGGTCTATATTTGGGCTGGCTTCTGCTAAATATTCTTTATGTTCTAATTCACCGTTTTCTTTTTGAATGTGTAATGAATACTGGAAAACTAACTGTTGATATGGTCTGCTGTTATCAAAGATTGGAACAGCTGATGTCATTGTTTCAAAATCGAGATAATACAATGGATATTCAAAGCCTTTTAGAAATTCTATGATATTATTTCTATCAATAAATGTGGTGTTGTTTAACTCACTTGTAACTTGCAAGAGTTGATTTGGATTTAATTTGGAACTGTTTAAATCCAATTGGTCAAAAGAAATGATGCCATTTTCATAGAGTTCAAACTTTTTGGTGGTGTATAAATTTGAAATATTAAAAATGGAATATTCTGGGATGTGTTTCCAACAATGACCCATAAAATCACAACTATAAGGTGTGGAACAATGGATTCCTATATCAATTTCAGGAACGGAATCTTGTGCTATTAATGTTTTAAATGACTCGATTTGATAGGGTATTGTTGGAACTACTAATTTAACTCTTTCCAAAACCGATTCAACTGTAAACAGTTCTTTTACATCTATATCACCGTTTTTTACATATTGATTATTTATGTAAACAATCGAAATATCTTTAAGTTCGATTCCAGAATTGGTAATTGCATAATACTGGATTGCGGTATCATTGATATAAGTTTCAGAAATACTTGTTGAACTTTTTACTTCATAAGCTTTCCAACCTTCATTATCTTTCACCAATATATCCAACGCAACCAACACACCATTAAATTGAAAAGTGGCTTCGTAAATGATTGTTTCACCATTGTCAATAAACTCTCTTGTTTTTGTAACCGATTCTTGGATTTTGAAATGGTCTGAAGGGGAAGCATCCGCACCATTTGGGAATAACTGTTGTGACAATAATCCAACATTAGTACCTTGGTTAAAAACGGCTTGTAATTGTGTAGAAATCCCATCTCTTAAATTGTAATTATTCTTATACAAATACAATGACTTCTCACATTGCAAGCCTCTAATAAAAGTTGATTTGGATAGGATTGGTTTTTCCATTATTTAAAGAAGAAAAATTTCAAAGCCGTTATTTCTTTACTAACCCCTTTAGCATAGCCAATAGTAGAACGGTTTTTGTCTTGAACAGTACCATCATCTTTAATATAACCAATGGTATAATGATTTTTATCCTGTACAGTTCCATCTTTTTTTAGATAACCAATGGTATAATGGTTTTTATCCTGAATTGCACCATCTTCTTTGTAATAACCCGTTGTGGCGTGATTTTTATCTTGAACCGTTCCATCTTTTTTGATATAACCTGTTGTAGCGTGATTTTTATCCTGAACAGTTCCATCGGGTTTAATATAGCCTGTGGTGCTATGGTTTTTTGATTGAATAGTTTGTGCTTTAGATAATCCAAAACACATCAGCATTAGTAATATGATTATTTTTTTCATACGTTTTTCATTTGATATATTTTCAATCTAAAGTTATAATCAATATTTACTAATCTTATAACTCATCAAACTTAGCTTTCATTGTTGGGTTATTATAGGTCAGTTTTTTGATGGTTAAATCTTCAGTTTTTTCATTAGCTAGACGAAGATTGTTTTCAGATGATAATAAGGATGCTTTAGTTTTTTCTAATTCTTTTATTGTTTTGTCAATTCCTTCTATAGCATCATTAAATTTCCGACTTGCCAAATCATAATTTCTTGCAAAGCCTTCTTTAAACTTGTTGATTTTTTCTTCAAAATTGGTAATATCAACTTCTTGACTTCTTATCAAAGCAAGTTCCGTTTTATAGTGCATTGAACTTAAAGATGCATTTCTTAAAAGGGTTATTATCTGAATAAAAAACTGAGGACGTACTACATACATTTTAGAATGTCTATGAGAAACATCTACAATGCCTGTGCTGTATAATTCATTATCAGCTTCAAGCATTGAAACCAAAACAGCATATTCACATTTCTTCTCAGTTCGGTCTTTATCTAATTCCTTTAAAAAATCTTCGTTTCTTTTTTTGGTGGCAGTAGCATCTGATTCGTTTTTCATTTCAAACATAATTGAAATAATTTCATTACCATGTTCGTCATTTTCACGATAGATATAATCTCCTTTGCTTCCCGACCTAGCATCATTATCTTTCTCAAAATATGCTTTTTGAAAAGCTATTGGTCGTAATTTATTAAACTCTAATTCACAATGTTGTTCAAGTGATTCGCCAATCATTTTTGTAGAAAGCTTTGCCTTCATGTCTTTAACACGTGCAATTTCTTCATCTTTATATTTGACAATATCTTTTACAGCTTGTAGCTCAGTCGAAAATTGCTGTTTTAGAGAACTTTCCAAATTTTGTTTTTCAAGTTCTTTTGTTTTTACTTCATTTTCCAAGATATCACGTTCTTTTTCAATCTTTTGAACAGCTTCAGTCACAGAGAGCTTTTTCTCTAATTCAGCGTTATCTAATTTGGCTTTGATTTGAGCAATTTCAGTTTCTTTATTTGCTAACTTTTCGGCAAGCTCTTTTTCTGTTTTTGCTTTTAACTCAATGATTTCTTTGTCTTTTTTGGCTAAATCTTCTTGAAGAGAATTTTTAAGATTTGCTAATGCCAGTTGTATAGCATTTTCTTTTTCTTTTTCAGCTAGAGTAAGTCTTTTTTCCAATTCTTCCTCAAATTGATGGTCACGAACTTGTTTCAAAATATCAGCAAAGCCAGCTTCATCAACTTTAAAAGTTTTTTTACAATTTGGGCAAATAATTTCGTTCATATTATTTAATTGTTATATGATTATATGATTTATCAAAGTAAAAAACTCTATCCTTAACGTTTATTAGCTTAATATATTAGCTTTATCATTGATTTTAAGAGCTTTTTAAATACTCATCAAATATTCAATTTCATTCTTATATGATAATTTATCAATTTTGACACCTAAAGATTGTTTTGATTTGCGTGTTATTCTGGTTAATTTTTCTCTATGCGACTTATCTATAATTTTAAATGTACTCAATAAATCAAAATCTTCTTGAACTACATTATTACCTTTTAAATTTAACTGATTATGAGTTGAAATAATTTCACTATCTACAATTTTTATATAGTCTATATTATTTCTAACGGTATTTACTTGAAGCAAACAATCTTCTTGTATTAAGAACAAACCTATTAAGTTTCCTTGAAGACTAAATCCATTACTATATAATCTTCCAAAAGTCTTTTCTAATAAAGTTCTTACCTCTACTTTATTAACACAACCATTATCATAACATTGAAGCAAGAATCCTTTTCTGAAATTATCATAAATAATAATTTCTTCAGCTGTTTTTTGAGTTTCTAATTTCTTTGTACTGATTATATATTTACCATTTATGTATATATACATATAAGCGATGATTGACTTAGTTGCTATGTTGTAGTCAATATTTAGATTGTAGTTTTCTATTTTTTGGTCTGAATAAAAGTCTATATTTTCTTCAAACAAATTAATTTGTGTAGATATGTTTGTTTCCTCATATTTAGACAAAGGTGGAGTCGTAGTACTTTGTTCTTTATTAATATTAAAAATTAGGCTACTGTCATTTGTCGAAGATTTTTTTAATTTTCTCTCGAAAAAAGAAATTAAATCATTTCCAGTAATAACTCTTGTTTCATTCCCTTGTCTTTGATAAAAATTATCAAAATATGATACTGGTTTATCATATGATGGAATAATTATCTCACAATATTCTAAGTTGTTAGAATTCAAAAATTTAAACTCTATACATGAATTTACGTCTTTATTAAAAGATTTAACAATATTAGCTCTAATCTCTCTTTCAAATTTATCACTAGTGGTTGATTTGCCAAAATAATTGTAATCGTTTTGCAACCCTAATATTTCTCCTGAATCATCTACCCCAATGAATAAACTACCACCTTTAGAATTTAAAAAACCAGCAATAGTCTTCATTATTATACTAGATTGTTTTTCTATGTCCTGACTATTATTACTTGCATAATAGATAAAAGAAGTTTTAAATTCTCTATAGGTGCCCTCTCTACCAAGGTTTAAAACATCTTCAACTAATTCAACTTCTTTTTCTTCAGAAATAAAATCGTTATTTATAATTGACAAGACATCGTTAAATGTATCGACTTTTTCATTAGACAAAAATTCAAAAATTAAATCTTTAGTTCGAAGAAGAATATAATCGTTTGGGCTATCCGATTTTAAAAGATTATGAGCTAAAAGTATGTTTATTAATTTTAATTCATCAGGATTTTCAACTTCTTTTCGAATTGAAATTAACTCAGGAATACTTTCTAATTTATTATAAAAATTAAGATATTTATACCTGTCATTTATAATTTCTAGTGATTTAAATTGACTAGTTGTTTTTTCATCAATAGATTCAAATTGTATACTTCTTGTGTCATTTTCTGATTCTTTAAAATTGTATATGTTTTGAAAATAATTTATTAAACTTTCATAATAAAATGACTTATGGTTTCTATTTATTGATGAAATTAATTTTAATAATTGTAAATATTCAACTTTTCGCAAATTATCTTTTTCAAAATGCATTATATTTTCTATACAGTTTATTAATTCAAGTAGCAATTTTTCTGTTTTTTTAGAATTGTCAATTTGAACTTCACTAACTGTTATTATTCCAGTTCTCTCAAAGAAATTACGTATTACGTGTTTTTCATTAAAAAATCGTTCTGAATTTGCAATATAACCTAATTTTAAAGATGACTTTTCAAAATTAATGCCTAAAATTTTAAACTTATATACTTTTCTTATCTCAATATCAAAAGTTATATCTCCTAAGTATATTGATGCAAAATGACCGTTTTCGGTTATTAAAAAAGCCATTTTCCCATATATATGCATAACCTTAGCATCCACGACATCATCAACACTTACTTCATCTATTGTTCTGTTCCAAATCTCATTTGACATCATGAATGTTATCCCAAATTCGTCAATTTTTTTTATCTCTACAATAAATTCATCTCCAGGATTTATTAAATCTTCAAAGCCTTCTAGATTAATTCTTAATATATCTTTTAGCAAAATAATTCCTTCTCCTTCAAAATTAGGTTCGATTATTTTTAAGAATAAAATTTTAGGATTATTCTTCATGTAATTTTTTGCAATTACCCTAACATTCTGACCAACAAATAAATCAGTACTTATGTTATAAGTATCATTCCTTATATAATCTAAATGAGTGTAGTATTTTTTCCAGTTAGTATTGCAATCATTAATGTTTAAATTATTATCTATATTAAATTCGTTTTCAGTATTATAATGGCTAGAAACACAAATACAATTATTAAAAAATGATTTTAAAGTTCGAAATTTTATATTTCTAGTACTACTGCTGTGAACCTGTTGCCTAGATAAGATAGCCCATCCATTACCTGTTGAATAAATAACTCCATTATTGTTGTAAATCTGACTATAGCCAATCTCTTTTGGAGTATTTTGATTTTCAATAACTAATTCGTTAAAAATATTAATATCAAAATTTTCAAATAGTTTTGTTGTTAAAGAAATGGATTGAGAAGTAACAATACATGTAATTGCTTTATTTAGTAAACTTTGTTTAATATTTTCGTCATTAGTAAGGTGGCTAAGATATCGGAACAATATTGCAGACTTAAGAACTGCTAATTCATAATTTTTATTTTTATTGTTTAGTATAATTTGTAAACCTAGAATTTTTATTATGTTCTGTAAAGCATTCTTAGTTTCATCGTCAATTAAATTTAATCCGCTTTTTAATATAATAGGATTTAAATCATATTTTTCAATATTTATTTTATATTCTAGTATTCCTATGAAATTATTTATGTCATAAGTATCCAAAAGGTCGCCTTTATTTAATAGCAAAATAATCTCAACAATTTCACTTGTATTTTTAAGATTATTATATGAAGTATTAAAAATAAGGCTCTTAAATATATTAATTTTTTTATCTCGTAAATAGCCACTAACTCTTAAGGTCCTTAATACCTCTTGTATATAAATTTCACTTTCTTGATTTTTAATAAGTATTAAAGACTCTTTTCTTACCCTAGCATTTTCAAGTTGATGTTCTGCTTTTTCTATAATAGTGGCTCTTTTTTCAGGGCTAAATTTTTGTAAAAAATCAGAACCTTCTAGCATCCCATTCTTCGATTTCAAGATATAAATCCGAGAATTCAATTGCTTTTTCTATTTGATTTTCTTTTATGGTATTTAGTATAAACTCATTCAAAAAGCTTAAATAAGAAAACACCCATAGATTTTCTCTTTTCTTGTAATCTTCAAATAGTTGAGAGTAAGGCTTATCTCTATAGATGTCTTTTTTAATTTCATCTTCAATAAAATAAAAATATTTATCTAAACTATTTGATTTTTTAATGAAATCAAAAATTGATTCTACATGAGTAAACGAACCAGACCTTTCTGGAACATCTTTATCAAGAACTAGATGTCCTTTTTCATCAATCCTTTTTACATATAACCAAATATTTTGGCTTATTTGATATTCTTCAAATTCATCATTTTGAAATTCATTATTATATAGTTTATGTGTAATTCCATACTTATCAGAAAGAGTTAAAAATCTAGAATTAGAGGTTGAATCATTTTCTAAAGCAACTACATTAAATTCATATTTATTTCCTTCTTTATATAAATTGATTAGCATTGCGTACCTATCCTGAAAGAGCTTTATCTTATCCTCAGAAACATACGATACTTTGCAAATAACTGTTTCGGGTAAATTATCAATATTTTGAAAAGCAAATGATTTAACTGTTGATTTATAACCTTTATAGTCTAGTAAAATTATAGAAACATCTTGGTCAATAGTCCTAAAACCTTCAACTTTAAATTCATACTTCTCTCCTAATGTGAATAAACTATTTGCATCCTTTCTATTATTATCTGCTGAAAACCATACTCTATTAAAAGATTCTTTTGATTGAAAAATCAAATGATTTTTTTCTTTATCTATCCTTTCAATTGTTAATTTTATTTTTTTTCCATTAATTATATACTTTTCATAAGAAAAAGGTATAAATGAAGTGTAGTCCTCAGAATTTTCAATTAGATAACCATTATCTAATTTTTCGACTACATCAAATTCGTATTCCAAATTTTCTTTAAAATCATTTAATGCACTATACTTAAAAGATGGTTTCTCGCTATTTTCTAGAGAGCTAATTTGCATATAAACTTTATCACCGACTAATTTAGATATCTTTTTCGATGGATATGTTAAGTCTGTTAATTCATCCTTTAGAATTGTACTTCTTTCTTTCTGTTCAATAATTCTAAATTTTCTATGTTCACCTACACTTAATGAAAATTCATTTTTATCATAAAAATTTTCTCCAATTACGTCTGATATCATTTCAATTATTAATGATTTATCACGACAAAATTCATGAATTAATAATTTACAAGTATAAGAATCAACTTTAGAGTTTGGGTTTTCTATTATTGTAATATTTTTTCTTTTTAAAAAATCTACTGCTGTTTTAAGGGAAATATTTAATTCCCTTAAAACTTTACTTATTCTAATATTATTCTCCATTAAATATTTTATAATTATTAATGATTTTTATCTTATTCTCAGATATTAAGTCTATTGTAAACCTTCTTCAACATATAACTTTTCACAATATTTCCAAATTCTTTATCATCCATCATCTTGGAAAATATATCCTGATTTTGCTCCATTCTTCCAATAAGCTTATCCATAAACATATCCTCAAAACCAAACTTAAAATTTTCGATTGGATTGCTTTTAGCTTGTTCTTGTAACTTGGCATCTATTACCATATCTTCTTCGATTTGGTCAAAGAATAATTTATCAGCCATATTGAATTCCGTTGAAAATCTCTTGTTTAAAACCTCTATTATTTCAGATAAAGCTACTTGGTCTTCTTTGGATAATCGGATTCCAGCTTCACCACCACCTTCTAATTCATAAACGGCTTGGTCTTCCATTACAATATTATTTTCTGCAATCTTTTGAAGTCGGTAATATTCTAATGAAACTTCATCACCCAATTTGAATTTATCGTTTTCACTTGTTCTGGGTAACTTCTTATACAGGAATCTAGTGTAGGTAAATAGCTTTTCCAATTCAACATCCGAAAATGGCATAATTTGGGTCAGAAAGGAATAGGTTCTATTAAAACTTTGAAGCGTGTTTTTGAAATCTTCCTGAGTAATTTCTGTTCCAATAACATCATCTTTGGAATTTTCTAATGGTAATTGTTTGAATCGTTCCACCGCTGGGTCAATATAAGAATTCAACTTACCTTGCTCCGATACTGATAATGTTTTGGCTGATTTGAAAAACACGTTACAGAAATTATTTATCTCTGATTCCCAGATAATATTTGCTTTTTCTATCTCACCTTTTAAATCATACAAATGATTTGGGTCTGAGTTTTCTTTGATGGATGTTAGCTCATAATACGGTTGAAACGAATTCAAAATTTCATCGGTATCATTGGCAAAATCCAGTACAAATGTGTCCTCTTTTCCAGCACACATCCTGTTTAATCTCGATAGTGTTTGAACTGCTTTCACACCTGATAATTTTTTATCAACATACATCGTATGCAATAAGGGCTGGTCAAATCCTGTTTGATATTTGTCAGCAACCAATAATAATTGGTATTCATCGGATGCAAATTTCTTAGGGAGCATTTTTTCACTAAAACCATTCAGTTCCACTTCTGTTACTCCATCTGGAGAAAAGTTGTGAATCACTTTTCCAGAAAAAGCCACTATTGTTTTAATGTCGGTATATCCTTTTTCTTGGATGTATTTATCAAATTCTTCTTTATATCTCACTGCGTGAAGACGAGAACTACTTACCAACATTGCTTTGGCTTTACCACCAATTTTTTTGGACACTATTTGTCTAAAGTGTTCCACCATTACTTCCGTTTTTTGAGCTAAATTATGTGGATGCAAAGACATAAATCTTGCTATGGCTCTGGAAGCTTTTTTCTTGTTTACTTTTGGGTCGTCTTCAATCTCTTTCGATAATTTGAAATAGGTTTTATAAGTGGTGTAATTCTTCAACACATCTAAAATAAACCCTTCTTCAATGGCTTGTTTCATCGAATACAAATGAAACGGTTCTGGCTTGCCATTGCTTCCCATTGTGCCAAATACTTCAACTGTTTTTGGTTTTGGTGTTGCAGTGAATCCAAAGAAACTGAGATTGGTTTGTTTGCCACGTGCCAACATTGATTTTCTAATTTCATCTTCGGCATCTTCTTCCAGTCCTGTGTAAGCTTCATCTTTTTCAGCTTCTTCCAATGACTTAGCTGAAAGAACTTCTTTCATTTTTTTAGTTGCTTCACCACCTTGTGAGGAATGGGCTTCATCAATGATTACCGCATATTTTCTAGATGGTAGTTCCCCAATTTTATCCAGAATAAATGGAAATTTCTGGAGTGTAGTAATTATGATGTTTGAACCAGCTGAAAGTGCATCGGCTAGTTGTTGTGAATCTTTGTCTATTTTCTGAACCACACCGTCTTTGTGTTCAAACTGATATATGGTGTTTTGCAATTGCGAATCCAATACTTTACGGTCTGTAATAACAATAACTGAATCAAAGATTCTATTGTTTGCATCATCGTGAAGACTGGACAATCTATAAGATAACCAAGCAATCGAATTGGATTTTCCTGAACCAGCAGAATGTTGAATCAAATAATTTTTACCAGCTCCATTTAATTTGGAATCATTGGTAATTTTTCGCACCACTTGCATTTGATGGAATCTTGGAAAAATGATGGTTTCTTTTTTCTTTTTCACCCCATTCATTTCAAATTCTTCCACACTCAGGTGAAGGAATTTGCCAATAATATCCATAAAACTGCTTTTTGACCAAACGTATTCCCATAAATAAGAAGTTCTATAACCAATTTTATTTACGGGATTTCCAGCACCATTGTTACTTCCGATGTTAAACGGTAAATATCGAGTTCGTTTTCCGTCTAATTTGGTGGTCATAAAACATTCATCAGTATCAACTGCAAAATGCACCAGTGTTCTTTTCTTGAATTGAAAGATGGGTTCGCTAGCTTCACGGTCATACACATATTGCTTTTTGGCATTATCAACAGATTGTCCTGAGAACTGATTTTTGAGTTCAATGGTGGCAATTGGAAGTCCATTCAAAGACAATACCATATCCAATGAATTCTTGCCCACTCGCTCATAATAAAGCTGTCTGGTGACTGATAAATGATTGGATAAATATTGTGTTTCCGCTTCTGGATTGAGCGTGCTTTCGGGCTTAAAATAAGCCATTTGAAACTTCACTCCATAATCAGTAAAACCTTTACGAATTACATCCAGAATGCCACGAAGGTCAATTTCTTTTATAAGTCTTTGAATCACTTTTTTCTCCACCTCATCTTTGTGGATGTTGGTTAGTTTATCCCAAGCTGTTGGTTGTGATGTTTTAAGAAATTCAATGATGTATTTTGGAAACAAACCCAATTGGACATCAAAATCTTCTGAATAACCTTTTCTATATCCACCAGATTCCAGCAATGAAGTTTCGATTGCAGATTCAAAAGTTAGTTCTGTATGTATTCCTTTTGCCATTTATTCTGTTATTTCGTTTAATACCCTTTTAGTTTGTCTAACCAAATTCACAAATAATTCTTCCTTTTCATTATCATCCATTTTGGAGATAGGATGATTTGGTGGATTCATTGCTTGAAATTGATTTAATTCGTTAAATTCTTCAAAAAGGCAGGGTTTCAATATGACTATTAAAATTACAGTTCCATCTTTTTCAGCTGATTCAAGTAATGGTGGTAATTCATTTGAAGTGATAAAATCTGAACCTAAGAAATCAGTACTGAGAAGTAAAATTGCAACTTTAGTTTCATTTATTGCATTTCTAATTTCATTTTTCCATTTCTGACCTGGTTGAATCTTAGTGTCATCCCAAAAATCAATTTGATTTAAGAATGGTTTAAAATGGCGTTGAATGTCTGTTAGATATTCTTTGTCTAAGTGACTGTAGCTAATAAAAACTTTATTCCGTTTTTTTTCGCTCTTATCTTTAAATTTTTGATGTGCAATTATTGGTAGTGTTCCAATTTCCTGTTTGATATAGTATAGTAAAGAATCTGCTTTATCTTCATAACTGCAATTTATTCCTTTCTCTCCTTGATGGCTATGTTTCCTATGTTCGTTTAATTCTGCAATCAATTCTATTTCTATTTCATCAAGAAAAATTGACTTGCTTTCTGCGGAATAGAAATCATAAAGCCTTGATTTTAATTCGTGAAAAATTTCTACAGCGTGTACACGTGCAGAATTTGAAATTCTATTTTCAAAGAAATCTTTAGCTTCTTTTCGGATTATTTGTTCTTTACTTAATTCTTGATTTAAAGCTTTAATAAAAATAGAATTGTTCATTTGCTCTAAACTATTTTGATTAGAATTCTGATTGAATTGTGTAATTGTATTGCCTTTAAAATTATTTACTATTGGGCTTACTGATTTGTCCTCAAATTGGTAGTCTTCAATTTTTCCTTCCCAGACTAATAATGAATCAAAGTGTTTGTAAAAAACAGATGATGGGTTAAATTGATAATTATTTTTTGGACTAACTAGAACTCCAAAAGCTTTTAACTTTCTAACAAAATCTTGCTCGTTTTTTGGGGTGTCTTTTGTAACAGAAACAAAACCTTCAGTATTGATATATTCTAATATTTCATTTTCTTTAGCATTCATAACTAAATTTTTAATTTAAAACTTCTTCCCTAACATCAACTTTGCCAGTGACCACTTCACTGATTAATGCCGTTTTGTATTCTTTTAATAGTTCGATTTCGTTTTCCATTTTGTTGATTAAACTAACTATTCGAATTGTTTCACAGTCAAGGAAATCAGCTATTTGAATTTGTTCTTCAATTGAAGGGATGGCAATAAAAATTTGTTTTAAGTCAGTAGTATTGAATCTAAAAACTTTTAAGCCCTTAGCATACTTTTTTAATTCCAAACCAAATTGTCGTGCGTATTGATACAGATACTTTTCATATAAAACCTTTCGATTAGGTTTTAATAAAATTTGTTCTCCCCCCAATAAACCTATATTTCCATTATTATAGTAACAAGTATGTCCTAAGTCTTCAACTGTCTCAGATGTTGAAATTAGAATGGTATCACCTTTTGAAACAACCTGACTTTCTTTAAAAAACTCACTGTTTACAAAGAAGTTAAAACTATCATCAACAATATCAACTTTATATGTTTTTCCATATTGTAGAGCTACATATTCTCCATTTTCAAGTAATTCATCTTTTTTAAAACCTGTATTCCCTCTAACAATATTTGTCACCCAATCAATTCTATAGCTTGTCCAATGCTCAGGAATTTCTCCTAACCATTCAATACCAGAATCTTTCATCTTCACTTTTGGGTCTAAACCTTTTGTAACTGCTTGATTAATAACTGTAATGCGTTCTTCTTGTAATAAGGTAATGAATTGCTGTTTTTTGGAAATTAAAGTATCTATTTGAGTGGTTTTGTGGTCTAGGTAATTAGCTATGGCGGTTTGTTCATTATTTGAAGGAGTTGCCATAAGTAATTCACCTAGTTGACTTTTCCCAATATTTTCTTGTGCTGAACCAGAACACTCCAAAAAAACAAATTCTTTAAAAAAATTTGATTCAAAAATGTACTTGATAAACTCCCGATTATTCTCTTTGAATGGTTTAATAAGTCCAACTCTCTGATTTAAATATGAAATCATACTGTCATTATAAGTTGCTGTTTTACCAATTGTTGCACCTGTCATAGCTAACAATAAATCACCTTTTTGAATAGCATAACCTTTTAAATCCTTATATTTCGTTGTGTCAATACATTTAGCATTTGACAAATCAACGAAAGGTGGTTTTAAATCACCTATTCGTATTACGGGAACACCTTTTTCTTGAAAATCTTCAGATTTAAAAGCAAATCCATTTATTATATCTACTTCAAATTTTGCCTTTGAAATATTCCAATGACTTGGAATTTTTCCAATCCACTCAAATCCCGAATCTTTATAGTTATCGTATTTCTTCATAATTTATCCGATAACTTCTTTTAGTAAACCATCTGTTTCTTGCTCAATTGCCATAATGTCTTTGCGGATTTCATCCAATGAACGCAAAGGTTTGTATTGGTAAAAATACTTGGTAAAGTTAATCTCGTAGCCAATATTGGTTTTGGATTCATCTATCCAAGCATCTGGAACGTGTGGCAATACTTCACGTTTCATATAATCTAACATATCCATTGTCAAAGGAATGTTTTCGGTGTCACGTAAAGAAGAATCTGCTTTTGCGTTGCCTTTTTTATCAGCAACCACTTGTCCTTTGGCATTGCGTTCTGGTCGTTCCACCGTCACTTTGGCATAACCAAATTCCTTATTGTCAAATATCTTAGAGTATTCGTTAGGTTTGAAATCACCATATATCTTTGTGATTTCAGCTATTTGTTTATTGCTAATTTCGTTTCGCTTGTTTCCCAAAGATTTGCTCATTTTCTTCGAGAAATCAATAGCATTAATCAACTGTACTTTCCCTTTACGTTCTGTTGGTTTCTTGTTGGATATTACCCAAACATAAGTGCTAATACCAGTATTATAAAACAATTGATTTGGCAACGCAATTACGGCTTCTAATAGGTCGTTTTCTATTATCCATTGTCGTATACTACTTTCATTTTTAGTCTTGCTAGGTGAGCCAGAAAACATTGGCGAACCATTGAAAACTAAAGCCAAACGTGAACCTTCTGGTTTCATCTTGGACATCAAGTGCATCAGGAACAAGAAAGAACCGTCACCAACACTAGGTAGTCCAGCTCCAAATCGTCCACCGTGTCCCAATTGGTCGTGTTCTTCTTTAACCTTCTTGGCAAACTTTTCCCATTTCACGCCAAATGGGGGATTGGTTATCAAATAATCAAATTTTTCATTCTCTAATTTGTCATCAGATATGCTATTCCCTTTTTTGATATTGGAAGCGTTTTGCCCTTTAATAAGTAAATCCGATTTGCAAATGGCATAGGATTCTGGATTGAGTTCCTGACCAAATACTTCCAAACGTGCATCAGGATTAAGCTCATTCAAGTATTCTTCTGCAACTGATAACATTCCGCCAGTACCAGCACAGCAGTCATAAATAGTTTTGGTGATTCCTTTTTTGGTTAGGATTTCTCTATCATTCAAGAAAAGAATGTTTACCATCAACTTGATAACTTCTCTAGGCGTAAAATGCTCCCCAGCGGTTTCATTTGAAATCTCGGCAAATTTTCGAATCAGTTCTTCAAACATATAACCCATCTCCATACTTGAAATGCGGTCTGGATGCAAGTCGATTTCCTGGAAACGTTTCACCACCATAAACAACAAATTATTGTCATCCATCTTGGTGATTTGGTTTTCAAATTCAAATTGTTCGATTATTTCTCTGGCATCTTCCGAGAATCCATTGATATAATTGCGAAGGTTTGTAGCAATGTTATTGGGGTCAGCAATCAGTTTATTAAAATCGAAAAGGCTTTTATTATGAAAATTAAAGCCTGCTGTTTTATTGAGTATCGGGTCTAGGTTATCAATGCTCATCGTTTTCATTTGCTCAAATTTACTGAGTACAGCAACTTTAGAACTTTCCAGAACGCAATCTAATCTTCGTAAAACGGTTAATGGCAGTATCACTTTGCCATAGTCACTTTGTTTGTAATCTCCCCTTAATAGGTCTGCTATTGACCAAATAAAATTGGCTGATTCTTTAACGTTTTTCATTTATGTAATTATGATTATTAGTGTGTGATAAATTAATCTATAAATGTAATAAAAATATTATGGATAAAAGTTGATTAATATCATATTATTGGCTTAAATTTTACCTAAGAAGTCAATAGGAATCAAACGTACATATTAAATGAATCACTTTTTTACGGGAAAACGTAAAAGTGTGAAGTTTTTCTAAAAAATTGTTGTTTTATCTATAACGGTTATAGAAATACAATCAATTTTTAATTTGAAATCAATATTATATAAACGTTTACGAGCCTATCCATTGTTATCCTTAATTTTCGGGTCAAAAAACTACGAGAATTAAAAATGACTGTAAAGGGAGACTGGAGCATCTATGCACTTATAGGAACATTAAGGAACATAAAACAGTATTAATTGGGGCATATCCGTTCAATACAAACAATTATTTTTTTGGGTAAAAAAATTAGAAAAAATATTTTTTTTAGAAAGGGGTGGGCTTTTTTTTATGTAGAAAATTCCAGCTGAAAATTTGTAAAATTTTTAGGATAAGATATTATATTCAATAATTGGCTACTGGGGGAAGGTCTTATATGAGGTGGATAACGGGGGCAGGAGCTATATGTGGTGAGGGGGGGCTAACTAGAATATCTTAGGCACTTTTTATAAAACTCTCCGTTACATAAATAAACTTGGAATCAATATTATCATATACTTTTATAACTCTTTCCACAATTGTGTCCAAATCATCAAACACAATAATTACATCAACAAAATTAAATACCTTCCCTTTTTTTATTTTTTCTTGAATCTCAGTTTTTATAAGATGATTAAAACTAATTAAACCAGCATCTATTTTTTTGAGTTCAATGACCTCTTCTTTTTGTTTAGCTTTCATTTGTCCGACATCAAAATTGGTGTCTTTTAAATTAACTGTAATTGGATTGTATTTCTTTTCAATTGAAAGCTTTGCAGTCGTTTTAACATTATGTTTTTGTATGATGGCATCCATTACTTCTTTGACCATATTTGCATCTTTAGGATGGCAAAATAAGGCATCATAAATATATCCAACATAAATGGATTCTTTGTTCAACACCTCAACAACATCAGTCATAATTTCAACTTCTTTTGCAAACAATCTTCGTGAAGTTATATTGTGTTTAAATTCACTTGAGTATTTTTCAGCAATTATATTTTTCAGCATATTTGGCTCATATTTCTCATAATATTGATACAATGGTGATTTTTTCATTTGCCAAACTTTCTTATTAAAAAAAGATAGGTGTTCCACTTTAATAATGTCCACATCTGTGTTCATTGCCAATCCCAAATCACCATGAGTTATGAATTCTTTTGAACCACCATATAAACTGATTGCTATATTAGGATGCAAACAGGAATAATCTGCTTCTACATTAGTTTTACCTTTTATTTTTATCATTCGTCTTATCCAAGATGGCATCAAGGTAAACGAATCAACAATTCGACCACCACTTTTATCATTTCCCACTTCAGGAAACATTAGCCCATCTTCAGTCAAATATTTGAAGACTTCTATTGAATCTTCTACAAATGAATATTTTTGTGGATTTTGGAAATATGCCCTACTATGGTTCCCTAATTTTTTTAGTATTTTTCCCTTCTTGGTTTTATATTTAGTACCAATAAGTCTGTCACCTTCTTTCTTTATCTGGTCTAATGTTGGTAGCGAAACGTCACCATAAAATCCAATTAGATTTTTTACAATTGGATTTGTTTCGAACTTACTAGATACTCTTAAAAAATGCTTATTTAAAAGGCTTTGGGCGACATTTGTTTTCAATTGGTAACTTATTATGCCTTTACCAATATAAGCCTCTCCAAAGCGATAATTATAGCTCTTTTCACCAATTATTCTTTCATAGTCACACTCTAATATTATACCTTTTGATGTAGGCTGTTCCAAGGCTGTTATCACTTTTTTATAGGTCAATGGGTCAATGCTTAAAAAGTCCCTTAGGTATTCAGCTCGAAGAGATTTCCATCCCTTTTTTTCTGGCTCATCTATTCTTTCAAAATAGGTAGATGTTAGTTGGGTAGTAAATAATAAACATAGCTCAACAGCTACATCAATATCAGAATGTATTTCTTTAAGCAACTTTTTTGAGATATATTTTCTAAGAACATATTCCACTTTTCTTGGAATCTTAATAATGTTTCTATTGATAAAAAATAGAGGAAATTGAGCATAATAATCAGTAGTAATATTGTCATCAAAACATCCTGTAATACCAGTAATACCTAATACTTCTTTCTCTATTACTTCATTGTATATTAATACATCATTAATGAAGGAAGATTGATTGTTAGATGTATTGATTAATGGTAATTGAATAGATTTATTATCTATATTTATATCAGATTTAATATTCTCTAGTTGATATAAATTATTATCATTTAACTTGTTTGATAATAGATTGTTATTAGTAGATAATGAGCTAAGTTCTTGTGATTGGTTTAAATGGTTTGATTTCATAATTCATAATATTCTGCATTATATGTTATTGTGATTCTGCTTAATAAACTGGGGCAGAAGCTGAGAGTAGTCAATTCTCTCAGCACCCAATCGAATACCTTTGGCGTTCATTTATAAATATATGCTCCATCTTGAAAAAGCATATAGTTGATTGTTATTATTTTTTGAACATAGCAACAGATTTCATTATTCGCTCTCTCCTCATCCTATCGATGTATTCAATCTCGTCTAATCTGTTTTTTTCATTATTATTTATTTCTTCTATTTTCTTGGTGAAATGCTTAAAGTGCTTATTTACAGTATTTATACCTATTGGAAATTCTTTTATCATTAAATCCTCTGGTATTACTTGAATTTTATCAATTTGTTTGAAGAAAAATGGAACACCTTTTGCTTTGCAATCTTCCCTAATCAATCTAGCCCAATCAGTATCAAAGGGTCTTTTGTGGTGACCTGATTCTCCACCATTGATTACCCAATCAACCAAGTCTAGCAACACACGGTCAGTTCCATCATTCGCTTTGACCATCAAATCGACTTTTTCCAATTGTGGTTCAATTGAAAGGAATCTTTGCCCATTAACCTTTGATAATTGGACAATTAGATTATCAGCGGTCTCCTGATTTACAGGAGATGTGCCAAAAAACACATTCTTTGGTGGATTTTCCTTCCAGCTCTCTGGAATGTATTTGTTTATGTTTGACGGTCTTTTGGTCAGAAGCAGGAACATTAAGTTTGGTGAATTGGGAACCACTTCATTGAAGAATTTGTCTCTCAACTGACCAGTGTTACAGAATTCACTTTCTGTTTCTGGATATGGAATACCATTATGGTCAACCAAAGGCATCGGTTTTTCAAAAACATCTTGCATTGAACCCACAAATACTCTATGGATTTCACCAGCTTTTTTAGCTTCTTTTTGGAATTTTTGAAGATTTTTCCAAACATCTTTAATCATTCTACGGGGTTTATCATTTCCCCAAATATCATTTCCAACTCTTTTGGAAAATGCTAATGCGTAACAATTGTCGCATCCAGCGTGTACTTTTGTACAACCCCACCATAGGTTTGCTGTATGGTGAGTCCATTCTATTTTACTGTTTTCAGCCATTTTTTTGTTTTTTTATAGTTAATAATTTTTGAATTTGGCACAAGAAGACTCCAGCCCAATTGAAGGGCAAAAAAATCATCTTATAAATTTGTTTGATTTATCCCTTTTCAGATTTGAAAAGATGTATTTTATTTTATGTATTTGCTTTATTTAAAGCCTAGGTATTTTATGTTATATTTTCATATTTTCTTTGTTTTAAATTTTAAAATTAAACGCACTTTCCCTATCCATTAAAAGATGAACTTTTTTAGATTTAATCAATTTATGTAAATGGAAATTCTTTAATAATAATCTTTCAACGTCTTGAAAAATTACCAAACTTTCAACGTCTTAAAAGTTTGTAGAAAACAACTTCTAGATTGTCATTTTCATAAGTCAAAGGTCGACATAATTACATACAAATCAAGCGTTTAAAATTTGCTTAAATTTTATAAAGGAAAATTTTTTTTATAATAAAATCGTAAACAACTGATAATCAAACGAATAAATATTTCATATAAAACAAGATGAAAACACCTTCAAATTATTATATTATTCTTAAAAGTTTAACACAATTTGTAAATAATAATCATCAAAAAAATTGATTTTTTATAAGTTAAGAACTACAAAATAATCAAAAATAATTCATATAAAACTATATAAGTTTTATACTAGGATAAAAACGTCAGCAATAGGTTTTTTTGAGATTTAATATGAAATAAAAAATATTATGAAATAGGGTAAATTATACAAATACGATAATTTAAACATTCTTTTATTCAATGCATTTTTTCGGAAAAAAAATCACAGATAATAAAACGCTTCTATTTCAGAATAATTTTAAACAAGTTAGACGAATGTATCTAAAAATATAAGGTAGTTTCTTTTTTCTCATACTTCAAATATAATATTTTATTTAAAAACAAAATAAATAATCTCGTTTACGGGAAACCGTAAAGTAAATGATTTTGAAAATGTTACATTTGAGTATTATTAATCTAATTCTTAAAAAAAAAAATGAAAAAAAATATAATTACAATAGTGTTTTTTACGCTACTTATGAGTTTAGTAGCAAATTCCCAAACAATTGAAGGTTATTCATTTGAAAAATATAAAACCGAAAATCAACCTATCATTAAAAAAGCCAAAATTAATTATCAAAGTAATTCTACAGCAAAAACTTATAAATCGAGAATAACAGAAGGTTACAATGCAGGGAAAATTGATTTTGCGGGACATTATATTTTAATTATATGGGGTTGCGGAACAGGATGTATCAGTGGTGCAATGGTTGACATTCGAGATGGAAAAGTATATGATATACCACTTGATGAAGAAACTGCATATTATGGATGTTATTCTGAAGAAGATGAAAGAGCTTTGTATAAACCTAATAGTAGATTGTTTATAACTACAAGTTGTAATCAAACTGAAATCGAAAACTCTGAAAAAATTAAACTGGAGAAAACTTTTTTTATTAATGTGTGGAATGAACCAAAAAAGAAATTTGAATTAATAAAAAAAATCAATAAATCGTATGTTAAAAAAAGTGAAGATTAAAGACAAAATAACCAATTAACAAAAACAAGTTTATTATGAAATATATAGTTTTAACAGGAGACCATACAACCCAATTAGAAGAAGAAGTAAATAAACATATAGCAAGTGGTTGGATATTACAAGGTGGCGTTTCAATTTCTAGAAGCAGAAGTAAATCAAAAGGTGGTGCTGATGATTTAGTCTATGCACAAGCAATGATAAAGGTTAATCCTTAATATCTAAGTTTACCATTTAACCTTCAATCATAGATAATATGACACTACACGAGGCAATTGAGAAAGTTTTAAATCAGAGTGGGCAATCTATGACTACCCAGCAAATTGCAGACGAGCTAAACAAAAATGGATGGTATAAAAAAGGTGACGGCTCAATAATTACTGCTTTTCAAATACACGGTAGGACAAAAAACCATCCAAATTTATTTTCTCGAAATGGAATAAATGTTTCGTTAATTGGACAATCTGTATCAAAGCAATTAAAAGTTTCTACTAAACCTTCTGCAAAAATTAAACAACCATCAATATCTTCTGATAAGGACGAAAATTATGTGCTAGACTTATGTGACAAGGTTTTAAAAATGAGTTCTTCTAGGCAACACAAGTTTGACTTTCTACTTGGTGACCCAAACTCTAAAGGAGTATCAGCAAGACTTCCTGTTGATAGCTACTATGAAAAACTTGAGCTTGTTATTGAGTATCGGGAAAAACAACATACAGAAAGCGTAAGTTTTTTTGACAAACCAAATCGTATGACAGTTAGCGGAGTTCATCGTGGTGAGCAAAGAACTCTATACGATGAAAGAAGAAGACAAGTTTTACCCAAAAACAATATAAATTTGGTAGAAATCTCATATTCAGATTTTATTCACGATAGCAAAAAACGTATAATAAGAAATCCAGAACTTGATGAAAAAATAATTATTCAGAAACTTTATTCTTTTGTGAACTGCCAATAGGTAGCTTCAAGTATTAAAAACTATTAACCTATTAGAAAACAATAATTGAAAAGATAAAATTATGAAACCAGCATTTCACTACGCAGTTAGAATTAAACTTTTCAATTATCTCAACAAGGATGAAGTTGATTTTATTGAACACTTTATAGAATTTTCTAATGACAATCCAATTCTTGCAAGAGAAGAAGCATTCAAAACCTATCAGAATTGGTTAGATGTTTTGCTTGAAGGAATTGGAAAAGAATACACAACCGACAAACAAGCAAGAGAAGACCTTCAAACATATTTGAAACCAAATATTGACTTGAATATAGCAATCGGTGAAAATATATTTGATTTATCAAATTCACTTTCTGTTGGTATTGGAGTATATTTTGTCATAGATGTTCCTGAACCACCGCTTTATAGAAATGATTTAGCAAATGACCATGAAGGTGATGAATGGCTTATACATGGAATTGGAAATTCATTAGAATTTAATGACCCTACAAATTTCTCGTTTTATTTAGAAGAAGAGTTTGGATATTATCGTGGTAACGATTATGACTTCAAAAACTATGAAAGAGAAGCAAGCTGTTTTAATCATGAATCTCAAGAAGTTGACGACTTTGAATATCTTGACACTCCATTTAAATGGAAAGGTTTATATGACCCAACACATCCATCGTTGATGTTAACCTATACAAACAACTATGAATCAATTATTGAAAATGGCGAAGGAGAAGTTGTTGAATTTAAACCATCATTAAGTTATCATTTTAGCTTACGAACTTGGCAAGGAAAATATGAAGTGAACTATATAATTGCCAAGGCGATTTGTGCATTTTTAAACTCTAAAGGCGGAATGCTTTTTATTGGAGTTAAAGATAATGGTGAAGTTCAAGGTCTGGATTATGATTTCAATCTTTCAAAGAAAGAAAACAAAATTGATTACTTCAAACTTGACTTCGACAGGGTATTAGAAAACTTTATAGGCCCTACAGTTATACCAATTGTTAATATTGAATTGACGGAAATAAATGGGAAACAATTATGTGTTGTAAAAATTGAACCTAGCAATGAACCAGTATTTTTAAAAGCACAAGAAAATCAAAAGGAATTTTGGGTTCGTGCCAATGCTTCCAATAGACAGATAAACGATATTGATAAAATATTAAGCTATTGGGCAAACTTGAAAAGAGAAGATTCCAATGAATAAAAATATAAAGTAATAATTTAAGAAATAAAGTATTCAACAAAAGTACACTTGATTATTTATATTTTTTTTGATTATTTTTGAGAGAGAAAAGATGCGAAAACGAAACCGTATAAAAAACCTAAGGCATAACAGCAGTTACAAGAACTTTACCAGTAACCGCAAATATCCAGTTACGACATTTGCCACCAAGTGTAAGAAATGACAACGACAAATAATGAATATAACCTTTGACAATCAAAACGAGAAGTATCCAATTGTTTTAATACCAGACAAGATATTTAACCTATTACATTCAGAAATAGATGAAATCACTATTGCATCGGAATTAAACATATCAAAGCCACAGCAAATTGAATTAAGAAAACCTGAAGCTCCATCCAAATATACCTACGAAAAAAGAGAGACAATTGAAACCGACTCGTCCGAATTTATTGGTATTTCAATAGTTGCTGTTCCAATTATTATTTTTTTAAGTTTTTTCGTAGCCGACTCTTTTTTAGATGGTCTTAAATTTATACTGTTAGCTTATATAGGTTACATAGCTTTCTTTTCTTTTATGATGTTACTTAATGGTCAGTATATAGTAAAGTTTAAGACCCAAACTCATTATGTACAGGTGACTAAAAGTCCCCAAGAATTTGAAAAGTTAAAACTGGAGTATAGCGAAAAATTAAATGAATATAATTCAAAAATTGAGTCAAACGAACGTATATATAAGGCTGAGTTAGATATTTATAGTTCAAAAATTGACACAAATAAAAATAACGTCAAAAAGAAATTATATCTGCAAAATTTAAAACCTTTAAATAATGCTTCAAGAGGTTCTTTATCCTTAAAAAGAGGTGTGGCAGAATTAAAGTTTTTAGAACAAATGGATTCAGAATTAAAAAGTTTAATTTATGCAGATATGGTTCCTCGTTTAGATTGGCATATTGGTAAAAAAACATACAATCCTGACTTTACATTGATTTGCAAAAGTACAAATCTGCATATTGACATCGAAATCGATGAGCCATATTCTTTGATTGAAAAAACACCAATTCATTATATTGGTAGCTTAGACGATAAGCGGAATGATTTTTTTTTAGAGAATACTTGGTGCGTTATTAGATTCTCTGAAAGTCAAATTATTCAAAATACAACTGAATGCATAAAAACAATTAAATCAATTTATCACAGTATTATTGAAATGAACTCAAATTACTCAACTAATTTAAATACTGAAGATAGGTGGACTTACGAAAAATCGTTGATTATGCAAAATAATAGATATAGAGAGAAATACTTAAACAAATGGTGATACGATAGTAGCTACAAAGAAAAGAATCCAATGAATAAAAATAACAAACAAACTTCTAATACAAAATAATGAAAATTGCAACTTGGAATTTACAACGACTTGACAAGAATAAAAATCAAATTATTATTGACAAATTAGTTGACCTTGACGCAGACATTTTAGTTTTGACTGAAACAAATTCCGTAATTCAACTTGAGAATTATATTTGTGTTTCAACAGCCCAATTGCCAAATTACTTTGATGAAATAAAATATAAAGACGGAGAAAATAGAGTTAGCATTTGGACAAAATATAAAACAACAAATATTCATAAAACATTTGATGATTACACTACTGTTTGCACGGACATTGAGACTCCTTTTGGAGTATTAACGGTTTACGGAACAATAATTGGTGTTTTTGCAAATAGACAACCTCGCTTTGATAATGACCTATATGGTCAAATTGCAGACTTTGAAAAGATATTTCCAAATAAACATGTTTGCATTGTCGGTGATTTTAATGTTGCCTTTTCTGGAAGAGCATATCCAAGTCACAAGGCTCGCCAAAGATTAATTGAAACTTTTAAAAAATTAGAACTGACAAATATTACTGAATTAATTTCAGACAATGTTGACCATATTGTTTTGAGTAACGAATTTTTAATTGGTAAACAATTTGATATTAAAACTTGGAATATTGATAAAAAATTGAGTGACCACGTTGGACATTGTATAACTTTGACGTAAAAGTTTTACTTAATTTAAAATCCTATTTTTATTAATCAATGATGGGATTATCCAATCTTAAAAGAAATAAATCAAGTGAAAAAAACTGAAAATTCAAAAGAAGAAATCATAAAGAGACTAATCAAAATTGCAAGTAATTTCGATTCTAAAAATGAAAATTATCTCGTTACATACCCTCATTTTTTAAATTATTTCAAAAACATTGATGAAATAAACATAGATAATCTTATCATCGGAATTAGTTTTACATATTCTTGGATGCCGACAATTCTAAAATCTATAAACCTGCAAAATTCTGAGAAAACAGTTGTAATTCTTAACGAGGTTAAAAAAGGAAAAATTTTGGATGAAAACGAACTTTTAATTTTAAAACGAACTTTTAATAATTCCCTTGTCGGAACTTCCAAACTTCTTCATTTTATAAATCCTGATAAATATGCCATTTGGGATAGTAGAGTTTTTAGGTTTTTAAATACTGGTGAAATGCCTTATAAATACAAACTAGAAAAGCCAGAAATCTATCTAAAATATTTAAGTTTTATAGACTCATTTAAAAAAGAAGAAAATTTTAATAGTTTTTACATTTTAATGAAAGAAAAAGTAGGGTTTGAAATCACAGAAAATAGAGCATTAGAATTAGCATTTTTTAAAGGTGAAAGTAAATGAAAAGTTATAGAGACCAAATAATTGAAGTAGTAAATGAGTTGATTGAAGCTAGAGAAATTATTTTTAACCAAATTGTAAACCTTGCAATGTCAAACGAATTTGGTCATTTACATGAAGCTTTTGATGAAAACGATGTTTATACGTTTTCATTGAAACATTTTGAAGAGATTAAAGATGTTAACGTCCAGCATTTGGTAAAACTTTGTAAGAAAACAGAAGAAACGACTTTTGCTTTAATGAACTTGAACGGAATTAAAAACGAAGAAGTTAACCTTGATGAAAACAATTAAACAACCAAGATGATAGCAAGACCCAATTATTGAATAAATTGTAAAAAGACACGTCTTATATTGGCATATTTACAAGAATAATGAATAATATCAAATTATTAAAATCACATAAAACACTCATTGTAAATATATTATAAATCATTAATTATGATTACCTGTTTAGATTATGCCACTAAGTAATGCGAGATGAGTTGTCATTTTAGTAGTGATTTAAAATTCAAATATACTTTTTCATTCACCAATACCAAACAATTCTATTTCCTATTTTCAAAACAAAAAACTATCTTCGCTTCTATAATTAAAAATCCGTCCCGATAGCTATCGGGATTACTGTCTTTACGAAGTAAATCTGCGTCATCCGCGTCCAAACTATGCAGCAAAACCTACTAGAAACTTCCATCGAATACCTCAAAGGCGTCGGTCCGAACCGTGGTGCTTTGTTGCGCAAGGAACTGGGAATTCACAAGTACGGTCATTTGCTCAATTTTTTCCCCAATCGATATATTGACAGAACGCGCTATTATAAGATTAACGAATTGCAAAATAATATTGCCGAAGTCCAAATCATCGGCAAAATCATCAATGTCAAAACCGTTGAATTTGGAAAAAACCAAAAAAGATTGGTGGCTACATTTGTAGACGATACAGGCCAAATGGAACTCGTTTGGTTTCAAGGCCACAAATGGATTCGCGAAAGTTTGAAAATCAACGAAATCTGTGTTGTTTTCGGAAAATGTACTTCTTTTGGAAATGTTTTCAATATGGCGCATCCTGAAATTGAGTTGATGGCCGAACACGAAAAAAGCCTGCGCTCGGCGATGCAACCCGTTTATCCATCGACAGAAACCTTGGCAAATCGCGGGATTTCAAATCGAACGATTAACAAAATGATGCAGCAATTGTTCTTGGAAACCCAAGCCCAATTTGCTGAAACCTTGCCGGAATATTTAACTGCCGAATTAAAACTAATTCCAAAAAATTCAGCTTTATTCAATATTCATTTTCCAAAGAGTGCCGAAGCTTTGGCGAAAGCCCAATACCGATTGAAATTCGAAGAATTGTTTTATATCCAAGTACAATTAATAACTCAAAATCTGATTCGGAAACACAAAATCAAAGGGCATCCTTTTACAAAAGTGGGCGAATATTTCAATGATTTCTATCAAAATCACCTGCCTTTTGAATTGACCAATGCCCAAAAAAGAGTCATCAAAGAAATCCGAATTGATATGGGAAGCAACGCCCAAATGAACCGATTGTTGCAAGGCGATGTGGGTTCAGGAAAAACAATTGTGGCTTTGATGAGTATGTTGATTGCTCTGGATAACGGTTTTCAATCCTGCTTAATGGCACCTACAGAAATCTTGGCAAACCAACATTTCAACGGATTAACCGAATTAGCCAAAGATTTGAAAATCAATATAAAAATATTAACAGGCTCAACTAAAACTGCAGCACGAAAAATCATCCACGAAGAACTCGAAAATGGCAGTTTACACATCCTGATTGGCACGCACGCTTTGCTGGAGGACAAGGTAAAATTCCATAATTTGGGTTTAGCCGTGATTGACGAGCAACATCGTTTTGGAGTAGAACAACGCGCGAAATTGTGGAAGAAAGGAAGCCTCCCTCAGTCCCTCCAAAGGAGGGAAGTTGAGCATATAGTGCAAAAATACAAGACTGCCCGACCTTCAACTTATAGTCTTTTAAAAGAACTACAAAATCAAAACAAAAAAAACAGTACACAAGCTGAAGGTCTTTTATGGGAGGGTTTGAGAAATAATAACCTAACTTATAAATTCAGAAGACAACATATTATTGATATGTTTATAGTTGATTTTATTTGCATTGAAAAAAAACTCGTTATTGAAGTTGATGGCGGCTATCATAACGCTATTGAACAGCAGGAAGTCGATGAAATGCGAACTCAAATCCTAAATGAACTCGGTTTCAAAGTGATTCGTTTTAGTAATGAGGAAATAATCGGAAATACTGACGAAATACTAAAAAAGATAACCTCAATCTTAGAAAGCCTCCCTTCTGGTGAGGTTGGTGGGGCTATCCCGCCTCACGTTTTAGTTATGACCGCCACTCCTATTCCACGAACTTTAGCGATGAGTTTGTATGGTGATTTAGATATTTCGGTAATTGACGAATTGCCTCCGGGACGAAAACCCATTCAGACTGTGCATCGTTTTGACAGCAATCGACTGAAAGTTTGGAAATTCATTCGGGACGAAATTGCCTTGGGAAGACAAATTTACATCGTCTATCCGTTAATCGAAGAATCCAAAACTATGGATTTCAAGGATTTGATGGACGGATACGAAAGCATTTCCCGCGATTTTCCTCTACCACAATATTCGATTTCTATCCTTCACGGAAAAATGAAACCCGCCGACAAAGACGCTGAAATGAAACGCTTTACCGAAGGAAAAACCAATATAATGGTCGCTACTACCGTAATTGAAGTGGGCGTGAATATCCCCAATGCCAGTGTAATGATTATCGAAAGTGCGGAACGCTTTGGGTTGTCACAGTTGCACCAACTTCGAGGTCGTGTGGGACGCGGAGCCGAACAAAGTTATTGCATCCTGATGACCAGCCACAAATTGAGCGCCGACAGCAAAACCCGAATGGAAACGATGGTAGGAACAAATGACGGTTTCGAAATTGCCGAGGTCGATTTGAAACTCCGTGGCCCAGGCGATTTGATGGGAACCCAACAAAGTGGTGTTTTGAATCTTCAGATTGCCGATATCGTTCGAGACCGAGACATTTTACAATTGGCGCGCAATTATGCGTTGAAGATATTGAAAGAAGACCCTTCGATGCAAAAAACTGAAAATGCTATTTTGAGAGCCTCATACATTGAATTGACCAAGAAGAAAAATATCTGGAATTATATAAGTTGAAATAGGCCTATTCGTCCATGGATGAAACGAATTTATTTGGTAAAACACCAATTTATTAAAGTGATTTTTTTAAGTTTTTAGAAAACCAGTTGTTTTTTGGTAATCATAAAAATGGTCCGTATTTTCGAATATTAATATTTGCTTATAATCTTGGTAAATAATTAGAAAAAATCTCTTTTTTCAAATACTAAATCCTAAATTTGCGCTAACCCTAAATAGGAGAAATCTAATCTCATTTTTTTATTAAATATGAAACTTAAGCACCTTGTTTTTACTGTATTAATTATCGCATTTGGAGCATTTATTACTTATAGAATTGTTTCAAACAGAAATAAAAATAACGATTCAAAAGGAAAAGACGGCAAAAACAAAGTAATGACGCTCAGCGGGATTGTTGTTCAAACCCAAACTTTCGACAATAATTTATCCCTTTCAGGTTCCATCGAAGCCAATGAGCAAGTTGAAATTCGTTCCGAAGTGTCTGGAATTGTGGAAAGCATCAATTTTAGAGAAGGTACTACCGTATCTAAAGGCCAATTACTTTTCAAAGTTAACGATGTTGAATTAAGAGCACAATTGGCTCAAGCCAAAACAAAAGAAGGATTGGCTTCGGAAAATGAGCGAAGAGCAAAATTATTACTCGAGAAAGAAGCCATCAGTCAGGAAGAGTATGACGTAGCAAAAGCTGATTTCAAACTGGCAAAAGCACAAACGCAATTAATTCAGGCACAAATTGGCAAGACTTCAGTAAGAGCTCCATTTTCTGGAAAGATTGGCTTGCGTTCCATTTCGCAGGGAACCTACATCACACCTAGCCTTTTGGTTGCGAAATTAGTCAACATCAATCAATTGAAAATCTCATTTTCTATTCCAGAAAAATATGCCAATCAAGTAAAATCGAATACCAATTTGAGTTTTACTGTTGCTGGCTCCACCAAAAAATATACTGCTACAATTTATGCCATTGAACCTGAAGTAGCAATTGCGACCAGGACATTGCAAGTTCGTGCCATTGCCGAAAATAGAGATGGAAAATTATTACCAGGCACTTTTGCTAATGTCGAATTGCCATTAGATATCATCAAAGATGCCGTAGTCATTCCGTCTGAAGCTATTGTTCCTGTGCAAAATGGAAAGAAAGTTTTTATAATGAACGGTGGAAAAGCCAAAGAGACAATGATAGAAACGACTACAAGAACAGACGCGTCAGTTTTGGTTTTATCAGGTATCAAAGCGGGAGATACATTAATCACTAGTGGAGTAATGTCTTTGCAGGAAGATGATGCCGTAAAAATAAAAATAAAATAGTTGGCAGATATCAGGTGTCTGTTCACAGCAAATCTTAATCTAATATCGTTAATCATTTATCCTCAATGAGTTTATCCACCATAAGCATAAAAAGACCCGTATTGACCATCGTTCTCAACTTGACCATTATCTTGTTTGGAATCATTGGCTATACTTTTTTAGGAGTTAGAGAATTCCCTTCGATAGATCCAGCTCAAATCTCGATTAGAACAAATTATACAGGTGCCAATGCTGATATAATTGAATCGCAAATTACCGAGCCTCTTGAAAAAGCGATTAATTCAATTGATGGAATCCGTAATATCACTTCGTCAAGTAGTCAAGGAAGCAGCAATATTACGGTTGAGTTTAATTTAGATAAGGATTTAGAAGCAGCTGCCAATGATGTAAGGGATAAAGTATCTCGAACCATTCGAGAATTACCGGAAGATATCGATTCACAGCCCATTGTTTCCAAAGCTGATGCTAATAGTGAATCGATAATATCAATGACCATCCAAAGTGATTCCCGAAGCCGATTGGAATTAACGGATTATGCCGAGAATGTTATAGGCCAACGTTTTGAAACGATACCGGGAGTGAGCGGAGTCCAAATATGGGGTGAAAAGCGATATGCAATGCGGTTGTGGATTGATCCCAAAAAATTAGCGTCCTATGGAATTACAGTAGCCGAAGTTCGAGCTGCCTTAAACAAGCAAAATGTAGAATTGCCTTCAGGAAAAATAACCGGGAATAATACCGAATTGACTGTAAAAACCATTGGAAATTTAACTTCCGCAGCCGATTTTAATAATATTATTATTCGAACGGATGGTGATAAAATCGTTAGACTCAATGATATTGGTCGAGCAACTCTTGATACAGAAAATATCGAAAGCAATATGAGTCAATCGGGATTGCCATTGGTAGCAGTCGCTATTGTACCTCTTCCCGGAGCAAATTACATCGATATTTCAAATGCTTTTTATAAGGAGTTTGATAAATTTAAGAAAGATTTACCTAAAGACATTAAAATTAATATAGTTCTTGACAACACTGTTTTTGTGCGGAAATCTATAATAGAAGTTGCGGAAACCCTTGGTATTTCGATACTTCTAGTTATATTGATAATTTACCTGTTTTTCAGAGATTGGGCTATTGCCTTTCGCCCGTTAATCGATATTCCTGTATCATTGATTGCAACATTCTTCATTATGTGGCTTTTCGGATTTTCAATAAATGTTTTGACTTTATTGGCTATTGTACTGGCCACCGGATTAGTGGTTGACGATGGAATTGTAGTCACGGAAAACATTTTCAAAAAGGTGGAAGAAGGAATGAGTCCAATAGAAGCGGCAATTAAGGGTTCGAACGAAATATTTTTTGCGGTAATATCCATTTCCATCACATTGGCTGCTGTCTTTCTTCCTGTAATTTTCCTTGAAGGATTTGTAGGCAGATTGTTTCGAGAATTTGGCGTCGTCATTGGAGCAGCAGTTTTGATCTCGGCCTTCGTATCATTGACTTTAACTCCGATGTTGAATGCCTATTTAATGAAAAGCGGAGCGCAAGCCAAATCGAAATTTTATATTAAAACGGAACCTTTCTTTCAAGAGCTAAATACTACTTATGCTTTTTATCTAGAAAAGTTTATGTCCCGAAAATGGTTGAGTTTCCCAATCATTATAGTTTGTTTTGGATTTATTTATTTATTCTTTACTATTATTCAAAAAGAAACTGCTCCACTTGACGACCGAAGTGGACTAGTAATGAGAATGTCAACCCCAGAAGGCTCGAGTTACGAATACACTAATCGTTTTATGCAAGAAATGTCAAAATTAGTAGACGATTCGATTCCCGAAAAGGAAGTAAGTTTGGTGTATACTTCCCCCGGATTTAGCGGTAGTGGTTCTGTCAACAGCGGTTTTATCCGAATTGCATTGAAAGACCCTAGTGATAGAAATAGATCCCAAATGGAAATTGCTGATCAATTATCCAAAATTGTAAAGAAATATCCAAATGCCAAAACATCCGTCACACAGCAACCTACCATTGCAGTGAGTCGTCGTGGCGGACTGCCCGTTCAGTATATTATTCAGTCTGAAAATTTCGAAAAACTACAAGAAAAAATTCCATTGTTTATGGAAGAAGCGGCAAACAACGAAGCTTTTTCAACAACCGATGTGAATCTAAAATTTAACAAACCCGAAATTAATGTTACTATCGATCGAGAAAAAGCAGAAAGTCTAGGCATTTCGGTGCTTGATATTGCTCAAACATTACAGCTCTCCTTGAGTGGTCAACGATTTGGCTATTTTATGAAAAACGGAAGGCAATATCAAGTTATTGGACAATTCGAACAAGAAGACCGTTCAAAACCACTAGACCTTACTTCGATGTTTGTAAAAAACAACAAAGGAGAACTCATTCAAATGGACAATGTAGTGCGCATTGATGAGAAAAGCAATCCACCACAATTGTATCATAACAACAGATATATGTCGGCAACGGTGTCAGCTGGTCTAGCTCCAGGTAAAAGTATCGAAAACGGTATTGATGCTATGAATGAAATCAAAGACAAAGTTTTGGATGATACTTTTACAACTGATTTAGGTGGTGAATCACGTGATTTTGTCGAAAGTAGTTCGAATACTTCTTTTGCTTTTGGCTTGGCTTTGCTGTTGATCTTTTTAATTCTTGCAGCACAATTTGAAAGTTTTATAGACCCATTTATCATCATTTTGACAGTTCCAATGGCAGTTGCCGGTGCTTTATTCTCACTTTGGTTGTTTAATCAAACTTGGAATATTTTTAGTCAAATTGGAACTATAATGCTTATTGGTCTAGTTACCAAAAACGGAATTCTAATTGTGGAATTTGCCAATCAATTGCGTGAGCAAGGGAAATCAAAATTGGACGCTATTCTCCAAGCATCTGAGTCACGACTTCGCCCTATTTTAATGACAAGCTTAACTATTGCATTGGGTGCTTTGCCGATTGCGTTATCGATTGGAGCAGCTTCAAAAAGTAGAATTGGAATGGGAGTTGTGATTGTTGGTGGTACCATTTTTTCTTTGGTATTGACCCTATTTGTAATTCCAGCTTTATACTTAATGTGGTCAAAAGCTAGAAAACACTATCCCGAATTTGATCATATTGAAGAATATGAAAAAGAAAGTAAATAATTTATGAGACACCAATTTACGAATTATATAGCATTAAATTCCTGAATTCGTGGCAAAAGAAAACAATATATGAAATCGCCACTAACAAGAAGTTTGCGCAAGCAAACACCAATGAGTAATAAAGCGATACCATATGTGACCGATGAAAAATATAATTAACACATATGAATACTAAAATTCTAGTCCGCAGTGTATTACTTTGCTTCTTTTGCATTTTGAAAATGAATGCCCAAGAAGTTTTGACTATCGAAAATGCCCTAAAAATAGCCTTGGAAAATAATTTTGAAATAAAAATAGCTTCCAATAATCTGAATATCGACAAAACCAATGTTGCTGTAGGAAATGCTGGAATGTTACCCAAATTAACGGCCAACTTGGTCGATTCCAACAGCATTCAAAACAGTACGCAGACCCGGCAAGACGGTACAGTTACTGCATTGGATAATGCCAAAAATAATTCTTTGAATTACGGTGTAGGACTGGATTGGACGGTGTTTGACGGGTTCAAAATGTTTGCGAAACTTGATCAATTGAAAGAACTTCAAAAATTAGGCGAAGCGCAACTGAAGCGTACTATAATTTTGAAAATTAGTGAGGTAAATGCAGTTTATTTCGATTTGGTACAGCAACAACAACAGTTAACCGCTTTAGATACCACCATAATGATTTCGACGAAACGATTGGAATTGGCACAAAATCGTTTTAAAATTGGCAAAGCGTCGAAGTTGGAAGTATTGAATGCACAGGTCGATTTGAATACAGACAAAGTCACGCTACTGAAACAAAAAGAATCCTATGCCAACCGAAAAACTGTTTTGAATCAAGTATTAGCTCGAGATTCCTCGGTCGATTTTAAGGTGGTAGACAAGGTTAGTGTGGATGATAAATTAGTGCTAGCGGATTTAATGGCCTTAGCTGAAAAACAAAATCCTCAATTAGAATCTGAAATCATCAACAAAAGAATTACCGAATTGCAATTGAAACAAATAAAAGGGGACCGATATCCATTAATTGGTGTGAATTCGGGGTATAACTTTGTTGACAACCAGTCCAGTTTAGGTTTTACGTCACAGTTTTCGTCCAAAGGGCTCAGTTATGGATTTAGAGCATCGCTGAATTTGTTTAATGGAATGGCACAAAACCGAAATGAGAAAATTGCGAAGATTCAATTAGAAAACTCGAAAATTGCCATCGAGCAGCAGAGTCTTTTATTGCAATCTGAATTGACGATTGCATTCCAAACCTATTTGACCAACTTAGAACTGATTCAATTAGAAGAAACTAACGAAGCAATAGCCAAACAAAACTTAAGCATTACCGTGGATAAATTCCGAATTGGAACTATAACTACACTAGAATTCCGAGCTGCACAACTAAATTACATCAATGCCAAAGTGCGTTACAGCAATGCCCAATTTCAGGCCAAACTATCTGAAATTGCTCTTCGAGAATTGGCAGGAAATATGAGTTTTTAATATACTTTTGTTAAAAAATTAAAAATGACTTCCTATAACCCAAAAGAATGGATTAGCTTTATTTTTAGTGCAAGCAAAGCGGATACTTTTCAAAAATTAATTCCAATGATGATAATTATCGGGATTTATTCTGGAATTATCGGCTATTTGGAAATGATTTATTGGCATTTGCCAGAAGATAGTTATGTGAAAAACATTTCTGTGATGCACAGTTTGTTGGGTTTCGTAATTTCATTATTATTGGCCTACCGAACCAACACCGCTTACGATCGTTGGTGGGAAGGACGAAGAATGTGGGGCGGATTGGTTAACAGCAGCCGGAATTTAGCCATAAAATTATCGGTGATTTTAAAGGACGAAAGTGATCGGACCTATTTCAGGAAAATGATTCCGGGTTATGCCTCCATCTTACAGAAACATTTAAGCGATAGCGATACTGCAAAACAATTGTTTGACGATGTCGATTTGGAAATTGACCACCACAAACACAGACCCAACCAAGTGGCCAAAATACTATTTCAAAAAGTAAGTGACTTATATACTTCAAATAAAATCACGGGTGAGCAACTTATTATTTTGAATAATGAACTTCAATCTTTCACTGACATTTGTGGTGCTTGCGAACGAATCAAGAACACCCCTATACCCTACTCCTACAGTGCATTTATCAAGAAATTCATTTTTATATATGTGCTGACATTGCCTTTTGCTTATGTATTTATTCTAGGCTATTTCGTAATTCCGGTTGTGGTTTTCATCTTTTATGTACTGGCAAGTTTAGAGTTGATAGCTGAGGAAATAGAGGACCCATTTGGTACAGATGACAACGATTTGCCAACCAAAAAAATCGCGGAAAACATCAAAAAACACGTTGAGGAATTGATTTAGAGGCGCGGGTCAAACAAAATTTAAGCCACAACGCAGCTACAATCTGAATTGGAACTTTCACAACTATATAATTCACCGCTAATGGAATTACAGTAATTCAAAAATAGTTAAAGCAATACAATTTAAAGCGGATTTATGGGAATCTACCTTGCAGGAATTGGCAGGAAATTGGAGTTTTTTAAAACCCCGCTTTGAGTTAAGATAAATAACAAAAGTCCATCAAGTTTGTTACATTCTGACTTTGAACCTCGGGAAACATTGATTATATTTGCCTCTTTGAAAATTTACTTTACATACAATGAAAATATCATACAACTGGTTAAAACAATTCATAAAAATAGATTGGCAATCCGAAGAAACAGCTGCTTTACTAACAGACTTAGGTTTAGAAGTTGAGATGGTCGAAAAATACCAATCCGTAAAAGGCGGATTAGAAGGAATCGTCGTAGGCAAGGTTCTAACTTGCGTTCAACATCCTGATGCCGACCGACTAAAAGTTACCACTGTAGATTTAGGTGATGGCGTACCCGTTCAGATTGTTTGCGGTGCACCTAATGTAGCTGCAGGCCAAAAAGTTTTGGTTGCAACCATTGGAACTACTTTATATGATAAAGACGGCGAAGCTTTTCAAATAAAAAAAGGAAAAATAAGAGGTCAGGAAAGCCACGGAATGATTTGTGCTGAAGACGAATTAGGACTAGGGACTAGTCATGAGGGCATTATGGTTTTGGACAATGCAGTAAATGCCGGAATAAAAGCAGCGGGACTTTTCAATGTAGAAAACGACGAAGTATTCGAAATAGGATTGACACCAAACCGTGCTGACGCTATGAGTCATCTTGGTACAGCTCGTGATTTAAGAGCTGGGCTAATGCAAACAGGAATTAATGTTGAATTTATAACCCCTTCTGTGAGCAATTTTAGAGTGGACAAACGTACTCTTAAAATTGGTGTAGAAGTCGAAAACAATAAATTAGCCCCAAGATATTGTGGTGTAACCATCTCTGGAGTTACAGTAAAAACTTCCCCAAGATGGCTAAGAGACCGATTAAAAGCCATCGGAATCAATCCTAAAAATAATATTGTCGATGTTACCAACTACGTTTTACACGAGTTAGGGCAACCTTTACACGCTTTTGATGCATCAAAAATACAGGGGAAAATCATCGTAAAAACACTTCCAACTGGAACTAAATTTACAACTCTAGACGATGTTGAAAGAAGCTTGCACGAAGAAGATTTAATGATTTGTGACGAAAGTGGTCCTTTATGTATTGCTGGTGTTTTTGGTGGAAAAAATTCGGGAGTTACTGAAACGACTACTTCTATTTTCTTAGAAAGTGCTTATTTCAATCCCGTTAGTATTCGAAAAAGTGCCAAAAGACACCAATTAAATACCGATGCCTCTTTCCGTTTCGAAAGAGGAATTGATCCCAATATTACACAATATGCGCTTAAACGTGCCGCTTTGCTGATTCAAGAAGTAGCTGGCGGAGAAATCACCTCGGATATTGAGGATATTTATCCAAAGAAAATCGAAGATTTCCCAGTAGTTTTAAATTTCAATAATGTGAAGAAAATTATTGGACAAGAATTGTCAAAAGAAATTATCAAAAACATTTTGGCTTCATTAGAAATCAAAGTAAACAGCGTTTCCGATGCCGGTTTAGGATTGGTTATTCCTTCCTACCGTGTGGATGTGCAAAGAGAAATAGATGTTATCGAAGAAATTCTTCGCGTTTATGGCTACAACAACATCAAATTTTCGGATAAATTGAATGCGACTGTTTCCAATGCGCCGAGAACCGAAGATTATAAAGTGCAAAACGTTATTGCAACCCAATTGAACTCTCAAGGTTTTCACGAAATGATGGCCAATTCCTTGACAACTTCATCTTACGTTCAATTGTCGGATCTGTTGAAAGAGGAACACAATGTGATCATGTTGAATCCTTTGAGTAATGATTTGGCAGCGATGCGTCAATCCTTATTGTTTTCAGGGCTTGAAGCTTTATCTTATAACATCAACCGTAGAAATTCAGATTTGAAATTATTTGAATTCGGAAAAACCTACCATAAATTCGAATCCGGTTACGAGGAACACAAACATTTAACTATGTTCATCACCGGAAATAGAAACCAAGAAAGCTGGACAAACGCCCAAAAACCAACCGATTTCTTCTTATTCAAAGGCTATGTGAATGCCGTTTTAGAACGATTGGGAATTAATAAAACACAAAATCTACCCTTAACTTCCGATGTGTTTTCAGAAGGAATTGCCATTGGTTTGGGTAATGATATTTTGGTTGAATACGGTGTCGTAAAAAAATCAATCCTAAAACATTTTGACATCAAACAAGAAGTATTGTTTGCCGATTTCAATTGGGCTTTGATTTTGAAACTGCTTTCGAATAAAATCAAGTACAGCGAAATCCCTAAATATCCTGAAGTACGCAGAGATTTGTCTTTATTGTTAGATGACAGTGTTTCCTTTGACGCCATCTATAAATTGGCTCGACAAACGGAAAAATCCTTATTGAAAGACATCAGTCTATTTGATGTGTACCAAGGCAAGAATCTTCCAGAAGGCAAAAAATCCTATGCGGTGAGTTTCACGATTCAGGACAATACTAAAACTTTGACCGATGTTCAAATCGACAAAATTATGGGCAAATTGCAAAAGAACCTAGAAACCGAATTGGGGGCTAGTTTGAGGTAATTTAATTCACCATATAAGTCATGTAAGGTCATTTAATAATACCTAACATATAAAATAGTCCAATAAAAAAGCCTATTTGTCACTCCGTAGGAGTCGCTACGCACGAGAGCAGGGACGCTTACAGCGTGACAAAAGTACTGGTCAGGTTGGACTAAAAATAATAATGTTTGATATAAGTTTAATAAAAATGCCAATCCTGATTTAGGATTGGCATTTTTATTAAAAAACTAATCTCTTGATAAAATATACAGATTAGGAATTGAATTCCTAATCTGCAGGAAATTAAACAAAAAAAATCCCCACATTGCTGTGAGGATTTTTATATTCAACCGATTAAAAGATTATTTCTTTTTCTCGTTTTTTTCCATTTTGGCTTTCAAACCAGCAAGAATATCATTAGCATCACCTAAAGTAGAAGCTGGAGCATTTGTGTTTGCTGCAACTGCTTCTGCAACTGCTTTCACTGCTTTTTCTTCTTCTTCACGGAAAATAGCCGTGTGAGAGGCTACTACTCTTTTGAATTCTTTGTTGAATTCGATTACTTTGAATTCAGCTGTTTCGCCTTTTTTCAATTTCTTACCGTCTTCTTTTTCAAGGTGACGTGTAGGAATGAAAGCAACGATATCTTCACCAAATTCTACAGTAGCTCCTTTGTCAACAATTTCAGAGATTTCACCTGAGTGGATAGTTCCCACTGCGAATGAATCTTCGTATTGATCCCAAGGATTAGCAGTAGTTTGTTTGTGACCTAAAGATAATTTACGTCCTTCAACATCTAATTCTAATACCACTACTTCTAATTTCTCACCAACATTTACAAATTCAGATGGATGTTTGATTTTCTTAGTCCATGAAAGGTCAGAGATATAAATCAATCCGTCGATTCCTTCTTCTAATTCTACGAAAATTCCAAAGTTGGTGAAGTTTCTAACGATACCTGTATGTTTAGAACCTACTGGGTATTTAGAAGTAATATCAGTCCAAGGATCTTGAGTCAATTGTTTGATACCCAATGACATTTTACGGTCATCTCTATCCAAAGTTAAGATAACAGCTTCAACAACATCACCAACTTTTACGAAATCTTGAGCAGAACGTAAATGAGTTGACCATGACATTTCAGAAACGTGGATCAAACCTTCAACACCTTCAGCAACTTCGATAAATGCACCGTAATCAGCGATAACTACTACTTTACCTTTTACTTTATCACCAATAGTTAAATTAGCATCCAAAGCATCCCAAGGGTGAGCATTCAATTGTTTCAATCCTAATTGGATTCTTGTTTTCTCATCATCAAAATCAAGGATAACCACGTTAAGAACTTGGTCTAATTCAAGAACTTCAGATGGGTGGTTGATTCTTGACCAAGAAAGGTCAGTAATGTGGATCAATCCATCAACACCACCAAGGTCAATAAACACACCATAAGAAGTAATGTTTTTAACAACACCTTCTAATACTTGTCCTTTTTGTAATTTTCCAATGATTTCTTTTTTCTGTACTTCAATATCCGCTTCGATAAGCGCTTTGTGAGATACAACAACATTTTTGAATTCGTGGTTGATTTTTACCACTTTGAATTCCATGTTTTTATTTACGTATACATCGTAGTCTCTAATTGGTTTAACATCAATTTGAGAACCTGGAAGGAAAGCTTCAATTCCGAAAACGTCCACGATCATACCACCTTTAGTTCTGCATTTCACAAAACCAGTAACGATTTCTCCTGTTTCGTTAGCCGAAATAACTCTATCCCATGATTTGATAGTACGTGCTTTTCTGTGAGATAATACTAACTGACCTGTTTTATCCTCACGGATGTCAATCAATACTTCTACTTTGTCACCTACTTTAAGTGCTGGATTGTAACGGAATTCGTTCAATGAAATAACACCTTCCGATTTTGCGTTGATATCAACGATAACGTCTCTATCAGTAATTCTAACAACGATACCTTCTACTACTTCTTCTTGATCTGTCGCGATAAAAGTTTTTGAAACTAGGTCTTCGAATTCTTGTAAGTTTTTCTCATCTACTGCATCGATACCTTCTTCGAAGTTGTGCCAGTTAAAATTTGCTAAAAACTCTTCTTGTGATTTTAATTGTTCAGACATGCTGATTAAAAATTTGTATTCTGCATTTTCTCGAGTTTCATAACGTGCTAGAAAACAACAGAAGTTGTTTGTATAATTAGTTTTTACCTAAAGGAAACTCTTATTCACCAAAAGGTGTGCAAAAGTAATTCTTTTATTTTGAACTACAAAATAATTCTCCAGAGATAATCTATTGATTTTTAGGAGCAAGACTTTATTGGGGTTTTATGGGCTCTGCTCCCGCTTTTCGCTATATCTTTTATACCCTGTCAGGGTTTTGAACCCTGACAGGGTATAAAAGGATGCCGCTGCAATCAGGGCTAATTATGACTTATAGGATTTCAAAAAATACTCTCTAAAAATCAAACTATTAGCTAAAAATAAAAACCAAACCTCTTGAAATTTTGTAAGAAAAAATTAATATATTTGATTTAATATTCAGGGACTAAAATTTGCCTAACAATCAATCCATATTCAAGAGTGATTAACTAGACACCAAGAAAACCTAATATATCAAAAATTTAGCGAATGTTTTCAAAGACAACAAAAAAATAAAAAAATGACATTAAAAGAAGCAATTTTAAAAAGTTTAGGTGATATTGGGAAGCTTACAAATTACACAGAAGTAACAAATCATATCATTTCTAAAAACTATTACGATTTTAAAATAGCAAAAACTCCATCAGCTACAATTTCAGCATTACTTGGAGATTTTGTGAGAGTTGGAGATGCAAGAGTCAAAAGAGTTAAAGAATCAGGAGCATACTTTTATTATTTAACAAAAAATGAAGATAATATTGGACTAGAAATTTTAAATGGGGAAGTTGAAATGTCAAAAACTAAAACTCCAAAAGCGGAAAAAAATAAAATTTATGAAGAAAGAGATTTACATAAATTATTAAGTAGTTATTTAAAAAATGCTGATAATTATTCAAAAACAATATTTCACGAACAATCAAATGGAAAAGACAATAATCAAATTTGGACTCATCCAGATATGGTTGGAATAAAATTTTTAAACTTACAAACTAAAGCAAGTCAAAATTTTCTTAAATCAATTAATCGAATAGATACTTTCAAGTTAAGTTCTTATGAATTGAAAAGGGAAATAAACAATGATAGTGAATTAAAAAAAGCATATTTCCAAGCAGTAAGTAATTCAAGTTGGTCAAACTATGGCTATTTAGTTGCTTTTGAGTTTAGCGACAGATACTTCTTAAATGACTCAGAAATAGACAAATATTGTAAAGAAAAACATATTCCTACAGAAAAAAATTTATAGTTTAACCACATTTCCACTCCCCCGCTCCGCAAAGTCTCCGCCTTTGCGGATGTGTTCCTCAGTCTGTGTTTGACCTAAAAGTAAGTCCAAAATAAAGTCGGTTGGAAACCGAAAATCACTACCTCAAAGTCGGAGACTTTGCGGAGCAAAGACTTTGCGGAGCAAAAGGAACAAAAAAAATAATACTATGAAATTGAAAAATAAATATTACTCCATAATTTTTATCGTATTAGTTGCTTTCACATCGAAAGCACAGGACAAAATAAGAGAATATGTTCCTGCTGATAAAATTCTTAATGACCAAATTGAATCAATGGATAAAGTATTTTTTGAGGCTTACAATAGCTGCGATTTAAAAAAACAAGAATCAATTTATTCCGATACCATTGAATTTTTTCACGACAAAGCCGGATTAATAAATTCAAAGTCTGAAATTATTATAGGAACCAAAAATAATATTTGTGGTAAAGTAACTCGATATATAATTCCTGGAAGTATTGAAGTTTATCCTATACATAACTACGGTGCTGTAGAAATCGGATTTCATAGATTCTACAATAATCAAGAACCTGATGCAGAATCAAAGCCAAGTAAGTTTATTATCGTTTGGAAAAAGGAAAATGAAAACTGGACCATAACAAAAGTTGTAAGTCTGCATTAACATCAAGCCAACTAGGAAAAAAACCTACAATCTCAATGTAACTAAAAGCAAATTGTACTGACAGATAGAGCTAAAGGAAATAACTAACTTAAACCTCCAACAAAATGATTTCAGATAAAAATTTAGCACGAATTGCAGGCTTTTGCTATTTAATTGTAATAGGTACTGGTTTATTTTCCGAAGTTTTCGTCAGACAGGCTTTAAGAGTGCCAAACGATGCTTTGGCTACCGCTCATAATATTCAAGCCAACGAAATGCTTTTTCGTTGGGGTTTTACTGCCGACATTATCAACTTTGTCGTTGGTTTGCCGACCATCCTGATTGTTTATTTTTTATTCAAACGAACCAATAAATTATTACTACAACTAGCAGTAGCATTTGTCATTATCCAAACGGCTATAATTGCTGTAAACCTGCTGAATCAAATCTCACCATTACTAATATTAAGCAACGATACCTACTTAAAGACATTCCAACCTGATCAACTGGCAACCCTTTCGCTACTATCACTAAACATCCAGACGCAAGGCTACGCAATAGGTTTGGTATTCTTTGGATTTTACTGTCTAATTGTAGGGTATGTAATGTATCAATCAAAATTTCTACCTAAACTATTCGGGGTACTTTATGCTATTGCAGGTTTGTGTTACTTGGTGAATAGCTTTACCATGTTTGTATCAAAAGGATTCGAAAATCCATTTTTTATCTACCTTGCTATCCCCATTTTTATTGGAGAGCTATCCTTTTGCTTATGGTTGCTCATCAAAGGCGTTGACACTTCTAAAACAATCAACCTCAACGCAAATAAATCGGAATCGCAGATCAAACACACACTATAAACAAAGAAAAACCAATTATGAATAGACTTGTTTTACTACTTCTGGCTTTTTTATTTTTTGGCGTTACTTCTAATGCCCAGAAAGTGGATACCCCAAAAATGGAGAAAGTTTTTCTTGATGAAAAAGACACAACAAAAAACTGTTACACCATTCTATATCCGCCAAAACTTCCGTATACAGGATATCTTTTTCTAATGCCAGGTTTTGGTGAAACAGCGGAAGACGTTTTACAACAAACCGACTTGCCTAACAAATTAGCCTTACAAGGTATTTTGACCATTATTCCCACTTTTCAAGACGGAGTACTGTCTTTTGGCGTAGATCCTTTAAGCCAACAAACTTTTGACCGAATTCTTAAAGATGTAACTTCTAAACACCAACTGAAAGACAAAAGATTTTATGTTGGTGGATTTTCAATTGGTGGTAGTTGTGCAATTAAATATGCCGAAAACACAAAAATTAAACCAACAGCAGTTTTTGCGATTGACCCACCACTCGACTTTGAAAGATTTTATAATTCCGCAAAAAGAGATATCAGACTTTCTAAAGACGGAGAAGCCAATCCAGAAAATATTTATATGATTGAAAGACTCGAAAAGGAAACAGGCGGAAATCCAACTACACATCTAACGGACTATTATAAAATTTCAGCTTATTCATTTTCTGACACGACACAAACCGAAATTAAAAAACTAGCCAATACTCCTTTACGAATTTACACCGAACCTGATATCAATTGGTGGTTAAACGAACGTGGTGCCGATTTTAGCAGTATAAATGCGACCGAATGCTCCGCAATGATTAATGAACTGAATAGACTTGGCAATCAAAATGCAGTGCTACTAACCACTCAAAATAAAGGGTATAGAAAACCGGACAATAGAAGACACCCCCATTCTTGGAGTATAGTGGATAATGACGAATTAATACAATGGCTACTAAAACAGAAATAAGGCGCTGTTCAAAGTTTGGAGACCTAACAGCTCTAATAGAACTATAATTGGTTTTAAAATCAAACAATAATAAATATGGAAAATAAAAAAGGAATAAACTGGTTTTTTGCCCTTATCGCATTTACTTTAGGTTTGACATTATTTAAACACATCGATTTAGCAACTTTTACCTTAAAAGACCCTGTTTTAGATGTTCTTTATCTAATTGTATTTGTGCTATCTATTTACTTTATGCTAAAAGGTAAAAAACAGTCTTGAAAAATAAGACCCGACAGTTTTTTGAAAGCTGTTGGTTTTGATATATCAAAGCATTCTTTAGCGAAAGAGCTATCATACCTTCAAAATAATAAATTGTTCTTAAAATATTTAGATAATAATTATCCAACAATCCCCATAAAAACCACGAACTAATTACTATTGCCAATACTGATTGCAATTTCTGTTACTCTTTTTAACAGTTAATTTTCATTGGAATAAACACTATTTTTTTTATGAAAACCCAACTGAAAATTGTATCTTTGATATGCAGAAGAAATTGGTACTTAAGATAGTAATCCCAAATTCTGCACCTCGAATTTAATCCTACTTACTCTTAAATACGATTCGCAATTAAATTGTCTTAATTAAAAATTCAATTTATGAAGATCATTTATAAGTACATTAATATTCCTATTGCCCTTATTGTATTTCTAACTTCATGCAATACATTAGAAAAGGCCTCCATGCACGGTTTTAATAGCGGATATTACCAATTGGAATCCAAACAAAAAAAGAACCAAAAGGTTTATGTGGAGGTAACAGAGGAAAAGATTGAGGTTCATCATCTGACAAACAAACAACCAGACACCAATGCGTTTTTGACTATTCCTCTAAAACCTTTAGACAGTATTCAGATTAGCCCAGTAGTATTTAAGAAAGAAAGTCTTGACGTGGATATTACCGCAATACTTTTAAAATATCGTCCGTCTGTATACGGATTACCAGGACAATTGACTACAGATTTCAATATTGGTTTATATACCGGTTGGAGACATGACAGTTACAAAATAGTAACTAAAGTAGATCCTTTAGGCAAGAATCATTATAAAATCAATAATTGGGGATATGATTTTGGTCTTTTTGCAGGGCCGGGTGCTACACTAATCAGCCCGTTTAGCACACAGAATGAAATAACCGATGAATATAGCGGTTTGATTATTCAAACTGGGATTGCAGGCTTTATTGAATCGAATATAGCCAGTTTTGGCATTGCTGTAGGTTTTGATTCCTTATTAAATTCTGATCGAGAAGTTTGGATTTACGATAAGAAGCCTTGGGTGGGATTTATTGTAGGTATTGCAATAAACTAATTCGGATTTTATAAAATCAAACCGAACAACAAAAGTGTAATTGATTGCTAGATTCAACGAAATAAATGCTTGGATTTTTATCTACAACTATAGCACGAATTTCGAACAGAGTGAAGCGAACCGATAAACAAATCCAACATAGAAACAGGAGTAAAAGATAAAGCTTTCAATTTATTACAATAATAAATATTTTGGGAAAAAAGTAAAAAAAACCTCCTTTAAAGCTGATTTAAAGGAGGTTTAATATTGATAAAGATTTTGTTAATGACTCACTTTCGCCACTTCCTCCGGATGGTGTTTGTGTTTGAAAAGCACTGAAAATGCCAGGGCAATGACCAAAGCATAAGCCGCAAAAGCCAACCAGATATTGTGCCAATCTCTCACTCCATTGTGGGTAAAAAAGGTATCTATTACTTGTCCGCTGATGATGCCACCAAAGAAAGCACCAAAACCATTAGACATCATCATAAACAAACCTTGTGCACTGGAACGAATGGAAGAATCTGTTGTAGTTTCGATAAACAAGGAACCCGAAATATTGAAGAAATCAAATGCCATGCCGTAAACAATACACGACATAATGATTAAAAATGTACCACCAAACGAAGGATCACCATATGCAAAGAATCCGAAACGCAACACCCATGCCAACATCGAAATCAACATTACTTGTTTGATGCCAAATCGTTTCAAGAAAAACGGAATTGCCAAGATGAACGCGGTTTCTGAAAACTGAGAAATAGACATAATCAAAGTTGATTTTTGCACCACAAAACTATTGGCATATTCAGGCATTTTTCCAAATTCAGACAAATAGACATCGCCATACATATTGGTCAATTGCAAGGCAGCGCCTAAAAACATAGAAAATATAAAGAAGATCGCCATTTTATAAGTTCCAAATAATTTAAAGGCATCCAAGCCTAATTTTTTGGCAAACGAAGCATTTTTATCAATCAATTTTTGCGGAGGACATTGAGGCAATGTGAAGGAGTAAATACCCAATACAATAGCTACAAATGCCGAAATATAAAACATGTTCGCTGAGGCTTTATTTCCAGATAAATTAGTTAGCCACATAGCGGCTATAAATCCAATGGTTCCCCACACTCGAATAGGCGGAAAAACTTTGACTACATCGTAATTATTATTTTTCAAAATGGTGTAAGCCACTGAATTCGATAAGGAAATCGTGGGCATATAACAAAGCATGGCACCAAAAATTACCCAATAAAATGTGGTAGGATTATCCACTTGCGGTATATAACAAAGTGCTAATCCTCCTAAAATATGCAAAATCCCATACAGTTTTTCGGCATTGACCCAGCGGTCAGCTATAATTCCTGTCAATGCAGGCATAATAATCGAAGAAAGCCCTAAAGTTGAAAATATAGCACCAAATTCGGCACCACTCCATTGTTTGGTTGCAAACCAATAATTACCTACAGTGATTAACCAAGCTCCCCAAACAAAAAACTGAAGAAAACTCATTAGCGTGAGTCTATTTTTAATATTCATAATAACAAAAATTGAATTGAAAAAAAATCTATTGTATTGGGTAAATCTAAGAATAATTTAAGATATCTGAATACTAAATAGGAATTCTTTTAAATAAAAAAACAGCCATTGGGGACAAGCTGTTTTTCTAACTAATTAACAACCAAAAACTCAATTATGATTTTATACAAGTAGGTTAAGTTTTTAAAATAGATTGTGGGGCAAACTTTTTAAATATTCCTTAACTGAGTATTGTTGTTCTTATTTCTTGATGTAAATGTACATCATTTATCGATTAAAATACAAATAAAATCGATGTAATACACAAAGTTTATAAATTATTCGGTAATTAACTTACAAATAGAAGAATATATAAATTCTTAAAACATTAAAAAAGAGTTTAAAAATTGGAATCTTATGGAGCTAGTCGGTCTATTTTCCAAAAATAATCTTCTTGCAGCTGATAACGGATTCTGTCGTGAAGTCGATTAGGTCTTCCTTGCCAAAACTCAACGGCAACTGGGCGAATTAAAAAACCTCCCCAAAATGCAGGTCTTGGGATTTCTTTGCCTTCAAAAGCAGCTTCTAATTGTTTCAAAGAGTCTTCCAAAACCATTCTTGAGGGAATAACTTCACTTTGATTGGAAACAATTGCCCCTAACTTGCTTCCTGTAGGTCTGGATTCAAAATAACCATCAGAAAGATTCTCCGAAATTTTCTCGGCTACTCCTTTAATAATAACTTGGCGTTCGAGTGACGACCAGAAAAAAGAAAGACACACATTTGGATTCTGGGCAATTGCCCTACCCTTTTCAGAATTGTAATTGGTATAAAAAATAAAGCCTTCGTAGGTGAATTGCTTCAGCAACACCACTCTCGACTTGGGAAAACCATCCAAACCGAGTGTCGAAACGGTCATCGCATTAACTTCATCTACTCCGCCAAAATCCTCCACTTCGTGAAACCACCTGTTGAATAAATTGATAGGATCTTCAGGAATATTGGTTTCCAAAAGTTCACTTTTCTCATACGATTTTCTATAATTGCTTAAGTCTTCCATTATTTTATTTCTTTAATTGCAAAAATAAGCAAACTAATTATCATAAAAGAATAAACTGCAAATGTTGCGAACAGTCAGTTCATATTTGAACCATTAAGCGAATTAAGGCAAATTAAGAAACAGTATAAAACTTCATTTTCGTGACGCTCTTAATGGTTCAGAAAATAACAAATAGTTTCATAAATTTAATCTGGAAGAATCACTCAATAAAAATCAAAACTCAAATGTTTTTCCGTCATCTGCCAAAAGAACATTCGGAAAAATAGTTTCGGCTTGTTCTTTGAAAAGTCCAATATTTTCATATCGAGTGGAATAATGCCCCAATATCAATTGTTTTACATTGGCTTTCAAAGCAATTCTAGCTGCTTCTTTAGCGGTGGAATGCATTGTTTTTTCAGCCAATGCAGCTTCTGAATCTAAGAAAGTAGATTCGTGGTATAAAACATCCACATCTTTGATGTACGGAATGATTCTTTCGTCATAGGAAGTGTCCGAACAAAAAGCATAGCTCATCGGCGGAATAGGGTCAAAAGTCAATTTTTCATTTTCAATCAGGCTACCATCATCTAATGTAATATTTTTACCGTTTTTGATGTTTTGGTAATAACATTTGTCAATTTCATAGTGCTGAACAGCATCCAAATTTAATTTTCGCTCTCTTATTTTTTCTTGAAACAAAAAACCATTGGTGTAAACCCTATGATCTAAAGGGATTGTCTTCACAATTACCTTGTCATCTTCAAAGATAACTTCGCTTTCTTTGGATTCTAATTCGTGAAAAAACAAACCGTATTTCGTCCAAGAATTAGACAATCGCAATTGCAAATTGACAATTTCCTTGATTCCTTTTGGACCATAAATATGCAAATCGGTAGTTCTATTGAGTAAGGCAAAAGTGGAAATCAAGCCTATTAAACCAAAAAAATGATCGCCATGCAGATGCGAAATAAACACCTGATTGATTTTCGAAAACTTGACTTTGTTTTTGCGCAACTGCACTTGTGTTCCTTCTCCACAATCAATCAGAAACAGTCTGTTTCGGATTTCTAATACTTGAGAGGTAGGATTGGTAATTGTTCTTGGAGTTGCTGCATAACAGCCTAGTATGGTTAAATTCAAAGTTTATTCGCTTATTTGGTTAATCGTTTATTTGGTTATTTAGTTATTCGATTAAACAGTTAAACGAATAAGCAATTAACCTTTTAAAACCCTAAATCTCTTTCTATTTCCTCCATTTCAATAATATCATGGGCTTCCTGCAAGGATCGAACCACGGCCAATTTTGGAGAAACGGCATTGATATCAAGCTCAGAAGTAACAATAACCAATGATTTTTTAGCCTTTTTGTGTAGTTTTGAAAGAGGCAAGAACTCATTGATAGCAGAAACCGAAATATTTTTATGCATTCTTAAATCAATGATGATATTGTATTTTTCAAATGATTTATACTCGTGCGTCACTTTAGTTAAAAAAGAAAGCAAATCACCTTGAGTGTCTTTGATACACGCTGTATGTCCTTTTTGATCTACTTTCATGGTAATAGAGTTTAATGTATGGCTAAAATACAAAAAATATAGTGTTTTTTTACATCCAAAAATTGGATGGTTATTGAATTTTTGAAGCTAATAAATAGATTACTGCCATTCTAATAGCTACCCCGTTCTCTACTTGATTCAGAATCAATGACTGCTTTGAATCGGCTACATCTGAAGTAATTTCGACTCCGCGATTTATGGGGCCAGGGTGCATAATGACGATCTCTTTATTAAGCGAATCGAGTAAGGTTTTGTCTAATCCGTATTGTTGTGCATATTCTCGAGTAGATGGGAAAAAATTCACATCCATTCTTTCGTTTTGAACACGAAGCATATTCGCTACATCACACCATTCTAACGCTTTACGCAAATTTGACTCAACAGTTACTCCAAGTGAATCAATGTATCTCGGGATGAGTGTTTTTGGACCACAAACTTTTACTTCAGCCCCTTGCATTTGCAAAGCATAGATATTCGAAAGCGCTACTCTGGAATGCAAAATATCTCCAACAATAACTACTTTTTTGCCAGCCACTTCACCAAGTTTCTCACGAATAGAATAGCTATCTAACAACGCTTGAGTTGGATGTTCGTGCGCTCCGTCACCGGCGTTCACAATACTAGCTTTTACGTTTTGTGACAAGAAATGAGCAGCCCCAGGACTGGAATGTCGCATCACCACCATATCGACTTTCATCGAAAGAATATTATTTACAGTATCAATTAGAGTTTCTCCTTTTTTAACTGAGGATTGTGCTGCCGAAAAACTAATCACGTCAGCGGACAAACGTTTTTGGGCTAATTCAAAGGAAAGTTTGGTTCGGGTACTGTTTTCAAAAAAGATATTAGCAATGGTAATGTCTCGAAGTGAAGGAACTTTTTTAATGGGACGATTAATAACTTCTTTAAAATGATCGGCGGTTTCAAAAATGAGGTCAATATCTTTCTTGTTGATATATTTAATTCCCAATAAATGATTTACACTTAACTCGCTCATTTTCTATTATTTATTAATTAAATAAACGGCATCTTCACCGTCCTGTTCTTTCCAACACACCTGAACTTTCTCATCGTTGAAAGCATCGACCTGGCGACCTCTAAAATCGGGCTGAATAGGCAAATGACGGCTAAAACGACGATCAATTAGTACTAATAATTCAATTTCCGATGGTCTTCCAAAAGATTGAATAGCAGTCAAGGCCGACCGAATACTTCGACCAGTATATAAAACATCGTCTATAAAAACGACTTTCTTATTTTCTACGATAAAATCAATTTGAGTTTTGTTGGCTTCTAATGGCTTGTTGGTTCTTCGAAAATCATCTCTAAAGAAAGTGATGTCCAAATACCCCAAAGCTATCTTTGAAATTTTATATTCTTTTTCCAACATATCTTTTAATCGCTCTGCCAAAAAGGTACCGCGAGGCTGAATACCAACAAGAATAGTATCCGAAAAATCAAGATGTTTCTCAATTAACTGACAGGCCAAACGGTGCAGAATGATATTGACTTCTTTTGAAGTGAGCAATACTTTTTTACTCATAATGAAGTGTTGTTTGGGATGTAAAGATAAACTTTTTTTGTCAAACCCAAATTTGATTTCTGGAAAAAAACATCGAATTTTTTAATTAAATTTCATCTGAAATCTAAAAAATGAATTTCAAAAAAAATCCCGATACATTGTAACGGGAAATTTTAAATCTAATATCGCACTTCGTATAGTTAAGAATACATTTTGGTTCTCAATTCCTGAACTCCTTCATTATCCAAGTATTCATCAAAAGTCATATAGCGGTCAATGGCTCCTCTTGGCGTTAATTCCACTACTCTATTTCCAACAGTTTGAGCAAACTCGTGATCGTGTGTGGTGAAAATAACAGAACCTTTATAATTTTTTAATGAGTTATTAAAAGCGGTAATCGACTCCAAATCCAAGTGATTGGTTGGTTCGTCAATCATTAAAACATTGGCTCTTTCCATCATCATTCGAGACAACATACAACGTACTTTTTCTCCTCCTGATAAAACATTACAGGTTTTCAAAGCTTCTTCTCCCGAGAAAATCATTTTTCCCAAGAAACTACGAATATTGACCTCGTCACGCTCTTCTTCGGTTTTTACCCATTGACGCAACCAGTCCACAAGCGAATAATCATTTTCGAAAAACGAGTGATTATCGCCTGGCAAATAGGCTTGATTGGTAGTTACTCCCCAATCATAAGTTCCTGAGTCAGCAGTTTGATTTCCGTTTAATATTTCATAAAAGGCTGTTGTAGCACGAGAATCTTTAGAGAAAAGCACAATTTTATCGCCTTTGGCCATATTCAAATCGACTCCCTTAAATAAAACTTCACCATCAACAGAAGCACTTAGGTTTTGAACATTCAAAATTTGGTCTCCCGCTTCACGCTCCTGATCAAAAATAATGGCAGGATAACGACGACTTGAAGGCTTTATCTCGGAAATATTCAATTTAGAAATCATCTTTTTACGAGAAGTTGCCTGTTTGGATTTGGCCACATTCGCCGAAAAACGACGGATAAATTCTTCTAATTCCTGTTTCTTTTCTTCTGCTTTTTTATTTTGTTGTGCACGTTGTTTGGCCGCTAATTGACTGGATTCATACCAGAAAGTATAGTTCCCGGAATAGTGATTGATTTTTCCAAAATCAATATCAGATATATGAGTACAAACCGCATCCAAAAAGTGTCTATCGTGAGAAACTACGATTACGGTATTTTCATAATTGGCCAAGAAATTCTCCAACCAAGCAATGGTTTCAAAATCCAAGTCGTTGGTAGGCTCATCCATAATTAGCAAATCAGGATTTCCAAAAAGGGCTTGCGCCAAAAGCACTCGCACTTTCATTTTTCCTTCCAAATCGGACATCATGGTATAATGATTCTCTTCGGTAATTCCAAGATTGGACAGCATTGAAGCGGCATCAGAGTCAGCATTCCAACCATTCATTTCTTCAAATTGCACTTGCAACTCTCCTATTCTATCTGCATTTTCATCGGAATAATCTAAATACAAGGCATCCATTTCGGTTTTTACTTTGTACAAAACCTTATTTCCCATCATCACAGTTTCGAGCACCGTACGCTCATCAAACATATTGTGATTCTGATTCAAAACCGACATCCTTTTTCCAGGTTCCAAATGAATGTTGCCAGAGGTTGGATCCATATCACCCGAAATTATTTTGAGAAAAGTAGATTTTCCAGCTCCGTTGGCTCCGATAACTCCGTAAACATTTCCATGGGTGAAAACGGTATTTACTTCGTCGAACAAAATTCTTTTGCCAAACTGAACTGATAAATTATTGATGGATAACATAAATTGATTTTTAGAAATTTTTTGCAAAAGTACAAAAAAATGTGCCGATTTTAATTCAAAATTTACCTTATCTAATATTAAAAAACAAATGGAAAAATTTGTCTTCAATTTTTGTTTTTACTGCCCTGTTTTCAATTTTAATTAAATTTCGCATTATAAAAATACTGTTTGTTGAATAAATTGTGTTGTTTGTTTATTTTTCATATTTTTTGTGGTCTTAAATTTTTTTTTCTTTCACATTACCGTTACATTTACCATTAATAAAATATTTTAAAAACTAATATTCTTTAAAACCAATTCTTACCATGACTTCAGAAAGTTCAAAAACCAATTGGGGGCAATTTATTCCTCTTGTTACTGTATTCTTCTTTTGGGGATTTGTTGCTGCCAGCAACGATATCTTAATCCCTGTATTCAAAAAAGCCTTTGATTTGACGCAAGGACAAAGCCAATTTGTATCTATAGCCTTTTATATTTCCTATACCGTGGGTTCTTTATTGTATATGGGAGTTTCTTTATTGATAGGTAAAGATTTAGTCAATAAAATTGGGTATAAAAACGGATTAGCTTTAGGATTAGTAATTTCAGCCTTGGGAACTTTATTGTTTTATCCTGCTGCAAATACCGGTTCCTATACCTTAATGTTGGCTGGTTTATTTATTGTTGGTTTAGGGTTTTCGCTACAACAAACTGTTGCCAATCCGTTAGCTATAGCTTTAGGGCCTATAAAAACGGGCTCGCAACGTTTGACTTTGGCTGGAGGAATCAATAATTTTGGAACTACAATAGGTCCACTAATCGTGAGTTTTGCTATTTTTGGAGCAGCAGCGACGGGAAATACTGATATGAGTATAGAGAGTGTTAAAATCCCTTATTTAATATTAGGATTAGCTTTTATACTAGTAGCCGTTTTATTAAAATTCTCATCATTACCCGAACACCCAGAAACTATTGAAGAATCGGTAGAAGATGCTGCTTCTGCTAAAAGTTCTGCTTTACAATACCCTCAACTGGTGATGGGAATGATAGCTATCTTCCTTTATGTAGGTGTCGAGGTTTCTACAGCAAGTAATCTGCCTGCGTATATGGAAACTAAACTAGGCTTTGCAATTGGAGATATTGCTCCTTACATTTCATTGTATTGGGCGAGTTTAATGATTGGTCGTTGGACAGGAGCAGTTGAAGCTTTTACTGAAGACATGAATTTGCTTAAAATCCTTAGATTTCTTGCCCCTTATTTAGCATTTGGAGTGTTTTTGGCTGTAAATGCTATTGCTAAACATGACTTGACTCCCTTTTATGTATATGGCCTAGTAATTCTAGTATTAATTGCAGCAGATATGGCAAGTAAAGGCAATCCAGCAAGAATGTTGCTAATCTTTTCGTCTTTAGGAATTGTTGCAACATTGGTCGGTATGGCAACTAGCGGAATGGTGAGCGTTTATGCTTTTACAAGTGTTGGTTTATTTTGTAGCACTTTATGGCCTTGTATCTTTACATTAGCCGTAAGCGGATTAGGAAAACACACCAGTCAAGGTAGTAGTTTCTTGATTATGATGATTATGGGTGGTGGAATCGTAAGTTGGTTACAAGGATTTGTTTCTGATAGTATTGGCATTCAAAGCAGTTACATTGTTGGTGTTTTATGTTTTGCTTATTTGGCATTCTATGCTTGGAAAGTAAGTGGAATTCTAAGAACTCAAGGTATAGATTTCGACAAAAAAATTAGTGGAGGGCATTAAAACTTTGACTATATAGCATAAAAAAAGGACTCGAAAACGAGTCCTTTTTTTATTTGAGAATCAACCTAAACTGATTCCTCTGCTTCTTTTTTTGCTTTTTTCTCTTTGTATGCTTCCCAAGTTGCTCCACCTACCCAATAGGAAACGAAACCAACCAAGAAAAACATCAACCAGAATCCTATAGTAAGAACGGTTAAGAAAAGTAAAAAGCCTAAATACTGTGTGAAATCAAACATTTTTTCCGGAATTTTTGAATGTAGGTACAAATGTATGTTTAAAATTTTTTCTTAGCAATAAATTATTGATAATATTTTAATTAAAACACACTGAGGCATCTAATTTGATTACGATTTTACAATCTTATTTAAGTAGACCGCAATTTATTTCGACAACAATTCAAAAACCTGATTGGCTATTTCAATCTCTTCATTAGTCGGAACAACTAGTATCTTAGTCTTTGATTGCGGCGTATTGATTTCTCTGATTTCTTTTGAACGAATGTCATTTTTATCGGAGTCCAATTCAAGTCCGAAAAATTCCATATCAGTACAAACTAATTTTCGTATAAATGGTGAATTTTCACCAATTCCCGCTGTGAAAATAATCGCATCCAATCCGCCCAAAGCGGCCACATAAGAGCCAATATATTTCTTGATGCGATAGGCATTCATGACCAAAGCCAATTGACAATCCTTATTTCCGTTTTCGGCATTGGCTTCAATATCTCTCAAATCACTGAAACCTGTTAGACCCAACATTCCACTTTGTTTTTGAAGCATCGTGTTTACTTCGGCAAGGGAGTAACCCAAGGCATTTACCATATGAAATATTACCGATTGATCCACATCACCACTACGAGTTCCCATTACCAATCCATTCATTGGACCGAAACCTAAACTTGTATCAATACTTTTTCCATCTCTGATAGCGGTCATACTGCAACCGTTTCCTAAATGGATGGTAATTATTTTGGATGAATTTTCTAGATAATTAATTGCTTTTTCTGAAACATACTTATGACTGGTTCCGTGAAAACCGTAAACTCGAATTTTATTATCGGTCAAAAGATAATTTGGGATAGCATATTTATAGGCTTCAATGGGCATGGTTTGATGAAAAGCAGTATCAAAAACGGCCACTTGTATTGCTTTATCAAAAATCTCCTCAGCGACCACAATTCCTTCATAGTTAGCAGGATTATGCAATGGAGCCAAATCAAAAAGTTGTTTTATTTTCTCTTTAACCTCATTGTTGATGATGGTGGTATTCGAAAAATTGCTACCTCCGTGAACCACACGATGACCCACTGCTGTTATTTCATCAGTAGATTGTATTACTCCAATGGTATCATCCATCAATTTGCGAGCAATTTTTTGCAATCCAGTTTTGTGATTTGGAATGGGTAAAATTTCTTCTGTTTTATTGACATTGGTTTGATATACAAAACTAGATGCCTCCTGGCCTATCCTATCGATGATACCAGAACAAATTACTTCCTGAGTGGGCATCGCAATCATTTGATATTTAATCGATGAACTACCCGAATTTATTATTAAAATTTTCATTATTGAATTATTTTTTTGCTACGATCCCGATAGCTATCGGGACAAAGTCGCAAAGTTTTTATTAATTATTATTATATCAGAAATCTAAAGGCCTTGTGCTTGAATGGCAGTAATTACAACAGTATTGATGATATCATCAACGGTACAACCGCGGCTCAAATCGTTTACGGGTTTGTTCAACCCTTGCAACATTGGACCAATAGCCAAAGCGCCTGTTTCTCTTTGCACTGCTTTGTAGGTGTTATTTCCAGTATTCAAATCTGGGAAAACCAATACGCTTGCATGTCCGGCTACTTCTGAATTTGGCATTTTACTTTGACCCACTTCTAAATCAACTGCTGCATCATATTGAATTGGCCCTTCAATTTTCAAATCAGGACGTTTTCTTTTTACAATTTCAGTAGCCGTTCTAACTTTATCTACCTCATCTCCTTTTCCAGAAGAACCCGAAGAGTACGAAAGCATGGCAACTTTTGGCTCAATACCGAACGCCAAACTTGAATCTGCCGAAGAAATTGCAATCTCTGCTAGTTGTTCTGCTGTTGGATTTGGATTGATGGCACAATCTCCAAAAATAGATACTCTATCTTCTAAACACATAAAGAATATAGAAGAAACTACCGATGAATTTGGTTTGGTTTTGATGAATTGCAAAGCGGGCAAAATAGTATGTTGAGTAGTGTGCGCAGCACCTGAAACCATACCGTCTGCATGACCTTTATACACCATCATTGTTCCAAAATACGAACCGTCTTGCATCAAATCTTTGGCAATTTCAACCGTCATTTTCTTTTCTTTTCGCAACTCATAATAGGTATTTACGTAATCATCATAATTTTTGTCCTTTCTAGGATTGATGACATGTACTTTGGTAAAATCAATATCCAAACCTAATTCTGCTGCTCTACTGGTAATTTGTTTTTTGTCGCCAAGAATAGTTATTTCAACAACGTCCATAAACAATAATCTTTCGGCAGCGATAAGAATTCTGTCATCGTTACCCTCAGGCAATACTACGTGTTTACGGTGTTTCTTAGCTCTTTTAACTAAATTATATTGGAACATTTTTGGAGTCATTCCTTCGACTTCAAACTCGATGAATTTTTCGGTTAAACTATCTAAATCGACGTATTTTTCGAAAGTATCAATAGAAGTTTGAATTTTTTGCAAGTTGTTCGCGTAAATTTTAGGCTTAATGTCTCCTATTTTATTTGTAATCACATAAGTACCTTCATTTACAGCTATAATTGGTACAACCGGCGAAAGTCCCTCAATCAATTTTAGGATGGTTTCTTCAGGTATGATATTTCCGGTCAAAACGATACCTGAAATCGAAGGATAATTGATCGATTCATTGGCTTGTAATGCCCCTAAGATGATATCGGCTCTGTCACCTGGAGTGATAACCAATCCATCTTCTTTCAAGTGCATTAAATAATTTCGAAGTTGCATTGCTCCAACACTAAAACTCGATATTTGATTGTTGAGATAGGCCTCTCCAAATAAAACTTTGGCATCCAATTCGTTAACAATTTCCTGAATCGTAATGTTTTTTAAACTTGAAATCATCGGGATTGCATCGACCAAAACACCTTGTGGCAAACTTTTCTTCAATCCAGCTTTAACCAATTCTATATTTTCAGGGAGTACCTTATTGGCAATGACCGACAATACTTCTACATCTTTCATCTTGAAAGAATGATAGGCTAGACCAAGACTATCCACCAGTTCGTCTAGGGTCTTACCAACTCCTGTACCTACAATTATAGCAGGAATTCCAAGGTTTTTAGCGATGAGCACATTCAAATCCATTTCGATAGCTGTACCTTCACCCAAAAAACTGGTTCCTTCTACTAAAACAAAATCAGATTTATCTTCGAGTTGCTTGTATTTTTCAATAATCAAATCGAGTACCTCTCCGAGTTTGCCTTTGTTCTTCTTTTTAATCAATTTACTCTTCTTGATGGCAAAAGTGTCATTGTAGGCAATATCCAAACCAAAATGGTTGATTACCGTTTCAATGTGATTATCCTGCTTTCCGTCTTCAAAATCCTCGACAATAGGCCTGAAATAACCCACTTTGGCAGTTTTACTCATCAACATACTCATTAAACCTAGAGTAACTATCGATTTACCACTGTCTTCCTCGCTTGTCGCGATATATATCGCTTTATTCATTTTTTTAATTTTTAATATTTACAAATCTTACTTTAATTATGATCTTTTAACTTTTGAATTCTTATTTAGTGTATTAAAACCAATGCCGTTTTTTAAAATAAAACATCATGCCTATAACCATCAAAATCATTATTCCAATTATAGTGTAATATCCAAATTCGTATTCTAATTCTGGCATATATTTAAAATTCATTCCATAAACTCCCACAATAAATGTCAGCGGAATGAATATAGCTGAAACCACTGTCAAAGTCTTCATAATCTCATTCATATTATGACTTTGGGCCGAAAAATAAAAATCGGAAGCACTGTGTAACGTACTCATATCTGATTCTATTTGTTCTAACAACTCCAAACTTTTTTGATGCAATCTAGCAAAAAAACTAAAATTATCTTCCTCAATTACATTAAAGACATTGTCATCTTTCATACTTTTTATTTCATACAACGAATCCCGAATAGGTATTATGGCACGTTTCAAAAAATTAAAATTATCACGATGCTGTTCTATTCGTTCTAAAACAATAGGACCTGCATTGCTTTTCGTTAAATTGATTAACTCATCGATTTTATCTTCTTCATTTTCGATGGTAATGTAAAAATTCTCCATAATGGCATCGAGCAGAACGTACAACAAAAAATCAGCTTTCTTCGATCTAATAATACCCGATTGCGAACGAAGACGCTCGCGAATATGTGTAAAAAAATCACTTCTCTTTTCTTGAAATGACATTAAAACACCCTCCTTCATCAGAAAACTAATTTGTTCCGCACTAATAGCATCAGAATCTCCGGCAGGTAGCAATGATTTAATATTAAAAAAAAGCAAATCGTGCTGCTCTTCAATCTTAGTTCGTCGATTAGTGTTCAAAATATCGGCCAGCATATAATCGCCTATTTTGAAATGTGTGCCGATGTATTTTATTAAATCAAGATCGTTTAGCCCATGAACGTTAATCCAATTTGTTTTTTGAATATCAATATATTTTTCCAACTCAGTAAAATTAATCTGCTGGTATTCCGAAATATGAATTTCATCATAAACAAACAATTGCATTTCTGAATCCGTTTCTTTGTGAATTCCGGTGTATTCTAAATTGAACTGCTGTAGCCTCCTGCCTTTTTTATACTTAATCCTTCTCATACAAAAAATTTAATGTAGTAATATTACGAAAATCTTTCAAAATGATAAGCGACTTTTGTGATTTGTTGGAAACATTAATAAAAATATAACATTTATCTTTAACACAATTATTCAAAGTACAAATATATTTAGAAATAAAAACTTCGTTTATGAGATTAATCATTTGTTTATTATAAAAATAGTATTATAAAATGGCAACTACATTAATAGCTATTGTAAACAGGATAAAAACCATCTTTACAGAATCAAACCCCGCAGTATAAATAAAAAAAGAAGCCGTCTCACAACTAGAGACGGTTTTTTTATGTTTAAAATTTGCAATTTTTATTGGTATTTTGTACATTTAGTCATTGATTTACAAGTGATTAAATATGAATTTCAAGTATTACAACCAACAACAAACGATACTTTTACCTTACTCGTTTGACGATTTAATTCCAGAGAAACATCCCGTTCGAGTAGTTGACCAAGTTGTGGAGTCTCTCAACATCCAACCGCTTTTAAAAGCTTACAGCAAAGAAGGTAATCCAGGCTATCATCCCAAGATGTTGCTCAAAGTGATGCTTTATGCTTATATGACCAATGTCTATTCTTCTCGCAAAATAGAATTGGCACTTCGCGAGAACATCAACTTTATGTGGTTGACTTCTATGACCATTGCTGACCACAATACAATTAACCGTTTTAGAAGCAACAAACTAAAAGATAGTTTTAAAGAAATCTTCAAACAAGTGGTTTTGATGCTGGCATCAGAAGGATTAATTACTTTAAAGCAAATCTATACCGATGGCACAAAAATAGAAGCACAAGCAGGTCGCTACACTTTTGTTTGGGGCAAAAGCATTAAAACCAACAAAGCCAAAATGCTAACCCAATTGGAAGATTTATGGAACTACGCCCAAAGCATTGACAATGATGATGAGCCTAATCCAGAACCAACAGAGTTTAAGGAAATAAGCAAAGAAGTGATTGAAAAAACCGTAGCCAAAATAGACGCCAAACTCTCTGGGAACGAAAAAGCCAGTTCCAAGTCAAAAGCCAAATTGCGCTACATCAAAAACAATTTTGTTGCCAATTTAGAGAAATATGAGCAGCAAGAAGCTATTCTTGGAGAACGTAACAGCTTTAGCAAAACTGACAAAGAAGCCACCTTTATGCGTATGAAAGAAGATCATATGCTCAACGGACAACTCAAACCTGCTTACAACACCCAGATATCAACCGAAAACCAAATCATCATTCATTATACGATTCATCAAAACCCAACCGACACCAAAACTTTAAAATCTCATTTAGAGGATTTTGAACAAACCTATGGAAAGGAAGTTCTTCAAGAATTAGAAGAAATAACAGCAGATGCGGGCTATGGCAGTGAAGAAAACTATGATTATTTGGAACAAAAAGAACTTACCGCTTATGTGAAATACAACACTTTTGATAAAGAGCAAGACAAAAATTATCAAAAAAAGCACAAGCCATTGAGCAAAGAAAATCTTTATTATAATCAAGAAGAAGATTATTATGTATGTCCGATGGGACAAAAAATGCACAAAACACATCAAAGCAAGCGCACCACAGAAGCAGGTTATCAACAATCCTTGAGCCACTATCAAGCCCAAAACTGCGAGGGTTGCCCACTGCGAGGGCAATGTTTTAAAGCCAAAGGGAACAGGAGCATCGAAAGAAATCATAACCTTGAAAGGCACAAACAAAGAACAAGAGAATTATTGTTGAGTGAAATAGGAATCCAGAAAAGAAAGCAACGCACTGCCGATGTAGAACCTGTGTTTGCCCAACTCAAACACAACAATAGATTTAGACGATTTTCTTTAAAAGGACTTCAAAAAGTAGAACTAGAGTTCGGGTTAATGGCTTTAGGTCACAATTTAAGAAAGAAAATTGCCGCTTAAGGACAATTTTAACTTTTTCCAGCAGAATAAAAAATCAAACCAAATAGACTGAAATGAAAAAACCGCCTCAAATTATGTTTTGAGACGGCTTCTTTATAACCTTTTCCATATTCCCCCTTCGGGGGTTAGGGGGCTTTATTTTACTTCTTCGAATTCAACGTCTTCAACATTGTCTCCTTGTGGTTGTTCTCCTTGTGGTTGTTGAGCACCACCTTGAGCTTGTTCTCCTTGAGCATACATTGCTTCAGTAGCTTTTTTCCAAGCTGCGTTGATGTTGTCAAGAGCAGTTTGAATAGCTGGAATGTCTTGAGATTGGTGAGCCATTCTCAATTCAGTCAAAGCGTACTCGATAGCTACTTTGTTTTCGTCAGTCAATTTATCTCCAAGTTCTTTCAATTGAGACTCAGTTTGGAAGATCATTCCGTCTGCTTCGTTCAATTTTTCAGCTCTTTCTCTTGCGATTTTGTCAGCATCAGCGTTTGCTTCAGCATCTTTTTTCATTCTTTCGATTTCTTCAGCTGTCAATCCAGAAGAAGCTTCGATACGAATATCGTGAGATTTACCTGTTCCTTTGTCAGTTGCAGAAACTTTGATGATACCATTAGCATCAATATCAAAAGTTACTTCAATTTGTGGAACACCTCTTGGTGCTGGTGGAATACCATCTAAGTGGAAACGACCAATAGTTTTGTTATCAGCAGCCATTGCTCTAGCACCTTGCAATACGTGGATTTCAACTGTTGGTTGAGAATCGGCAGCAGTAGAGAATACTTGAGATTTTTTAGTTGGAATAGTTGTGTTAGACTCAATCAATGTAGTCATAACGCCACCCATAGTTTCTATACCTAAAGATAAAGGTGTAACGTCTAACAACAATACATCTTTTACATCTCCAGAAAGAACTCCACCTTGAATAGCGGCTCCAATAGCAACAACCTCATCAGGGTTAACTCCTTTAGACGCTTTTTTACCAAAGAATTTTTCAACTTCGTCAGCAATTCTTGGCATACGAGTAGAACCTCCAACCAAGATAACTTCGTCAATATCAGAAACAGATAAACCTGCATCTTTCAAAGCTTTAGCAACTGGTGCCATAGAACGTTTTACTAATGAATCAGTTAATTGTTCAAATTTAGCTCTAGTTAATTTTTTAACTAAGTGTTTTGGTCCTGAAGCCGTAGCCGTTACGTATGGCAAGTTGATTTCAGTTTCAGCAGAAGAAGACAATTCAATTTTGGCTTTCTCAGCAGCTTCTTTCAAACGTTGCAATGACATTGGATCCAAACGCAAATCAATACCTTCTTCAGCATTGAATTCGTTAGCCAACCAGTCAATAATTTCGTGGTCAAAATCATCTCCACCAAGGTGAGTGTCACCATTTGTAGACAATACTTCGAAAACTCCGTCTCCTAATTCAAGAACAGAAATATCAAATGTACCTCCACCTAAATCGTAAACAGCAATTTTTTGATCTTTTCCTTTTTTATCCAAACCATAAGCCAAAGCTGCAGCAGTTGGTTCGTTGATAATACGCATTACTTTAAGACCTGCAATTTCACCAGCTTCTTTAGTAGCTTGACGTTGTGCATCATTAAAGTAAGCAGGAACAGTAATAACTGCCTCAGTAACTGTTTGACCTAAATAGTCTTCAGCAGTTTTTTTCATTTTTTGAAGTGTCATAGCTGACAATTCTTGTGCAGAATACAAACGACCATCAATATCCACACGTGGTGTATTGTTGTCGCCTTTTACTACTTTGTAAGAAACTCTTTTAGCTTCAGCAGAAACTTCAGCAAAAGAATGACCCATAAAACGTTTGATAGAAGCAATAGTCTTAGTTGGATTAGTTACCGCTTGTCTCTTTGCTGGATCACCCACTTTAATTTCTCCACCTTCAACAAAAGCGATGATAGATGGTGTTGTTCTTTTTCCTTCTGCGTTAGGGATAACAACTGCTTCGTTACCTTCCATTACAGAAACACAAGAGTTTGTTGTACCTAAATCAATTCCGATTATTTTACCCATTTTTATTTATATTTAATTTAATGTATACTAATTTTAACGGTTCGAGTTGCAACAGTCAATCTTTGTGCCAAGACAACGACAGCCTATAAATTGTCAGTTTATGGTATAATTGGCGCAAAAAGATATGACAAGTTGACATTTTTTACTCCCCTCTTGAGAGGGCTGACCGAAGGTCGGGCTGTGTTTTTTGGATTAATGCTGACGGTTTTTAGGAGCTTTATCCCGCCATACGCTTTATCTTTATGTTCTTAAAGGAAGAACATAAAGGATGCCGCTGCTATCGGGGCTATGGCTTCTGGATATCAAAAACATTAATTCATTTAAAAAACCTTCTGAATTTAAACGATATAATTTGTAAGAAAAAAATAAATACATTTGATAAAAATATAAACCAAATAAACTTTCGAAAATTTACCCACTGTATATACGAATGTTTGTTGCGCCTGCACAAGTTGTGCATAATTTTTTAAACGAAAAAAATAATACTAAATTCATTATGTTTAAATATCACAGAATCAAAGCAGGCTTTTTTACACTGATTTTATCCTTCCTATTTAATTCGTGTGTAGGACAAATTACCGAATCAATACCTGTCAAAACTACAAAAATTCATCAAGATAGTATTAGTCTAAAGGCAGAAACACTGCCAGAATTTAGAAATGATCCCCATGATAAAGAGTACCAAGGAAACCAAATAAGTGGTGTCATTCGAACTGTATTTCAAGACAGCAAAGGAAATTTATGGTTTGGTACACAAAACGGACTATGTCGTAATAATAAGGACGGACTTGTTTATTTTGAACTTAAAGATTCAAATGGTCAAAATGTAACTGTTCATGTTATTTTAGAAGATAAAATTGGAAATATCTGGATAGGCTATGGCGGTGGAATAGCAAAATTTGACGGTAATTTTTTTACTGTCTTTCATGAAAAGAATATACTCACTACAAGAGGACTATGGAGCATGACCATAGATAAAAGAGGATTACTTTGGATTGGAACAACTCAAGGTGTCTATACTTTTGATGGTGAGAAACTTTCTCCGTTTGCAATTCCTGAGGGTAAAATAAATCCATCTATGGGAATAAGTACAACCAAAATGATTCATTCAATTATCGAAGATAGTAAAGGTAAAATGTGGTTTGCAACTAACGGCGGAGTATATATTTATAATGGAACTGCTTTAACAAACCTATCTGAAAAAGAAGGTCTTCAATCCAATTTTGTAAATCAAATAATTGAAAGTAAAGAGGGAAACTTTTGGATTTCAACTTCTAAAGGAATTTATAAATACAATGAAAACTCGTTAATTAATATTACAGAAAAACTTATCGGAAATGAAGATGGCATCGGCTGTATCTATGAAGATAAAAAGGGTACACTTTGGTTTAGTGTAAATAAGCGCACTATTTACAGTTATGACGGCAAGGAGTTCACAAAAATCAAAAGCAAAGAAAGTGACTTTACGCCGTTTCCGTTCCAAATTTACCACGACCGACAAGAACGGCTTTGGTTTGTTGGTTTCAAAGGTGCTTATCGCTACGAAAACAATAATTTTATTAATGTAAACAGAAATGGTCCGTGGTAGAGTATAAAACAAACGCACAACTCAGCTCCACAAAGTCTCCGACTGTGAGGATGCGTTTGCCAGTCTTTGACTGACAAAAAATTAAAACCCGATAGGCGGATTTGCAATCCGTGCCTATAAACACAATTAAACGAAACAATTATATAAATATCCGCATTATAAATACCAATCCTAAAATGCCAAACCAAATTCAATTTTATCTAACCCCAAGCAAATTAAAACTTTGCTATATAATGGTCTTGATTGTCTTGGCTTCCTGCAATAAAAAAGAAAAGGAAACACCTTTACCACAGAAAGATTTTTGTGTTAGTATTCATCGAAATGACAGCTTAACACTTTCAAAAGAACTGGAAAGTTATTCAAAATTGATGCAGACCAAAACCGGCGTTTATGTTTTAGAAGATGGCGGCGGTTCATTGGTTACCAGAGCTTGGCTCACCGAATATGCCGAGAAAACGATCGACATCCAGTATTTTATTTTTTCAACCGATAATGTCGGACTCATCGCTTGCGATTATTTGGTACGAGCAGCTGACAGAGGCGTGAAAGTTAGAATTCTTGTAGATGACATTATGGTCGAAGCGGAATTAGAAGACATTTTGATTTTAGATTCCCATCCCAATATCGAAATCAAAATCTACAATCCAGGAGTAAATCTTGGGAAAAATATCATTGGAAAAATAAAAAAATTCACAACCGATTATCGATCGGCAAACCAGCGAATGCATAACAAAACCTTTACTGTAGATGGAAAAGTGGTCATCACCGGCGGACGAAATATGGCCGATGAGTATTTTGATTACGACCACGAATACAATTTCAGGGACAGAGACGTGCTTTTGGTTGGAAAAATAGCCAAAGACGTCAACAATTCATTCGAAAGCTTTTGGAACAGTCCACTCAGCCTGCCAATAACCGACATAACTGATGAAGTGGCTCTAAACACAAACGATAGTCACAAGTTCGACAAACTGCATCAATATGCTTGCAATCCAGAGAATTTTTGGCCGCAAATCCGAACCAAAATAGATAATTTTCATAACACCATTCAAAACATTAAAGATTCCAAAGAACTAATTTGGGTTGATAATGTTTCTTTTGTATCCGATATTCCGGGCAAAAATGACGGCAAAAGTGGTTTAGGCGGTGGCGGAACTACGACAACTGCTTTAATCGAACTGGTTAAAAATGCAAAAACGGCAATCGACATTCAAAGTCCCTATTTAATCACCTCGGAATTAAGTCAAAATCTTTTTAGGGAAGCAGTTCAAAGGGGTGTAAAAATTAGAATCTTGACCAATAGTCTTGCATCAACAGACAATTTGGAAGCCTTTAGTAGTTATCAATCCGATCGGAATAAATTACTACAGACAGGAGTCAAAATATTTGAATTCCGTCCCGATGCTGCCGAACGCACCAAAATTATGACTGGTGAATTACAAAAAAAATTAAATTACAAACCTATTTTTGGACTTCACGCCAAATCAATGGTTGTCGATGGAAAAATAACCGTAATCGGAACTTTTAACCTGGATCCTCGAAGCGCCAATTTAAACACGGAATGCATTGCGATAATCCCTTCTGAAAAGATTGCAACTGGCGTATTATTGGGTATGGAAAAAGAATTCAAACCCGAAAACTCTTGGGAAATAACCTTGGATTTTAACCCTGATGCAGAAGTAGGCAAAATCAAACGCATAAAAACCTGGACGAGAAAAGTTATACCAAAAAATATTTTGTAAATCACAAAAAAAGTCCCCCACTATACGCTCTATCTTTAAAAGATGTAGCGGCTATCTGGGCTAGGGCAACCTGATATAAAATTACCATTTTGAGTTCTTTAATAGCTTTCTTCTGTAGCAACCTTAATATTTAGTATATTAGTAGAATGTGACAAACAAATAATAAGCAAAAGTTATTTTGAGATAAATCGTAAAAATGGCTCAAAGACAGGAAAGACAAAAAGTTAGAATTTGACGATATTACCCATTATCAAAAAATAATCGTAGCCTTATCAAAAACCGACAACGATAGACAATGCAAAAAACGACATTTAAAATATCAAAAATGGACTGCCCATCCGAAGAGCAAATGATACGGATGCAACTTGCCGATTTATCAAACATCAACTCGTTAGACTTTGACATACCAAACAGACAACTGACTGTTTTTCATACCGACAATCTCGACCAAATTTTCCAACGACTAGACAACTTAAAGTTTGACACTTCACTAATTGAAAGTGTTAGAGTAGACAATTTCAAAACAACAACCGACAACACAAAGCGAGAAAAAAAACTGCTTTGGCAGGTTTTAGCCATTAACTTTTTCTTTTTTGTTCTTGAATTAGCAACTGGTTTTATATCTAACTCAATAGGATTGGTTGCTGACAGTTTGGATATGCTTGCCGACAGTATTGTTTACGGACTTGCCTTTTTTGCAGTTGGAGGCACGATGATTCAAAAAAAGAACATTGCAAAATCAGCAGGTTATTTTCAGTTGACACTTGCTGTTTTGGGTTTCATAGAAGTGATTAGACGATTTGTAGGACTTGAAACAGTTCCAGCATTTCAGACAATGATAATTATTTCGATTCTTGCACTTATCGGCAACGGGCTTTGTTTGTATTTACTGCAAAAAAGCAAAAGCAAAGAAGCACATATGCAGGCAAGTATGATTTTTACATCTAATGACGTAATTGTAAATATTGGAGTAATTGTAGCAGGTGTACTTGTTTACTTGACAAACTCAAAATATCCTGACCTTATAGTTGGTACAATTGTGTTTTTCATCGTTGGACAAGGAGCATTTAAAATTCTAAAACTTTCAAAATGACAGATGAAAAAGGAACCTTGGCTAAGTTAAGTATTCTGTCATTTTCTCACTAACACATTATAAAATTTTTGCGACTTATGTCCAAAATAAGAACATTCTATATTTTGCCCTATCTAATTGTTTATTTTTTGGATAAATCAACACTCTATTGTTGGTATAATGGATTAATTTTCAAGATATTGTTTTTTTTTAAAAAATAGATTTATATTATTTTTTATTGTAATTCTATTAAATTAATAAATATTTCTTACAACTAAAATTTAAAATCTATGAAAAAACTATTATTCTTAACACTGGGAATTTTATTTCTACAAAGTACATTATATGCCCAAACCGAAGGTATTTATATGTATGGAACCACCTCCGAAGGCGGAGCTAATGGTCTTGGAACCATTTATAGAGTGGATCAATATGGTAACAATTATGAGAAAGTCTATGATTTTCAAGAAAGTACTGGCGGTAATCCCACAGCGGGATTAACATTGGCAAACGGAAAGTTATATGGCGCTACCACTTCTGGAGGGACATTGGTAAATGGTGCCACTGCTGTTGTGGGGAGTTTTTTCACAGTCTGACGTCAGGCTTTGAAAAAACACTTTTTTTTTAAATTCATTTTATAAAACTTGAATCGTTCCGTTTTATGCCATGTTAGATTTGGGTGTGTTTTAGATAATTTGAACTAAAAGAGCTTTAAATAAGTCGTTTTTTTAAAAATAATTACTCCGACCGGTTCATAGTTTTAATATTTTTAGTAATTTGCGAGTGTTAAACCTTAAAATCAATTTCTTATGAAATCAATTTCAAAACCAATTGTTATGTTATTATTTGCAGCTCTAGCACCCCTGCTTTCGTCTGCGCAAATCATTACGGAGAAAGTTTATTTTCCGGCAGGTGAATCTTCAACTCTAATTGATGGAGAGTTAAAAGGTGGTCAAACTATTGATTATGTGGTTTCAGGTAAACAAAGTCAAAAGCTAGAGGTTACTATCAATTCGTCGTCGAACGCTGCTTGTTTTAATATACTGCTACCAGGACCAGAAGAGATTTCGGTTTTTAATAGTCAACTTGACGGAACTAAAGCCTCAATGAATCTTGATATAAGTGGAAATTATACAATTAGAGTTTACCAAATGAAAAGCTCTCAAATATTTTTTAGTTTAAAAATTGCTTTGTTGGCTGGGCGAGTTTCTGAAAGTTATGACGCAAAAGTTTCAGGAACCAATTTTAACGCAACCGGACAATTACGTTCGGTTTTAGGTTCTACCTCCATGAAGTGCGATTTTGGAGTAATTCGTTATACTAACGGAGGTGAAGTACATGTAACAATGAAAGGAAGAGGTAAAAGAATTTTTGTTTTTACTGATGGGGAATGGAGCTGTAAATCAAGCAAATGCAAACTTACATATGGTAAAATTAAGGAGGACGAGTGGGAAGTAGTTTGTAATGGAAACGAAAAATATTATATTCCTGAAGGAGTTATATATGGAGGATAACCTAGATATACAAACAAAAAGTACACATTCAGCTTATTAAACTACAACCAAAAATTTTGAACTAATTTATCCTTTAACAAACCTTAAAATTATGAAAAAACTATTATTCTTAACACTTGGAATTTTATTTCTACAAAGTACATTAAACGCCCAAACCAGTGGTATTTATATGTATGGAACCACCTCCGAAGGCGGAGCTTATGGCAAAGGAACCATTTATAGAGTGGATCAATTTGGTAACAATTATGAGAAAGTCTATGATTTTCAAGAAAGTACTGGCGGTAATCCCGCAGCGGGATTAACATTGGCAAACGGAAAGTTATATGGCGCTACCCTTTCTGGAGGGACATTGGTAAATGGTGCCACTGTTGTTGTGGGGAGTTTTTTCTCTTTCGACCCTATTACCAATACCTTCACTGTTTTAAAATACCTCGATGACCTTTCCACTATTGGATGGGTAATTAAGGACGCTCCAATATTGGCATCAAACGGTTTGCTGTATGGACATAGTGAATCTTCCTATGATGGTACATTTACTGGTTATGGAAAATTATTTTCATATAATCCTGTTACAGGTGTTTTTAATACATTAACCACTTGGACTGCCGATACAGGTACCGTAGAATCAAAATTAATGCAAGCTTCCAATGGAAAAATATACATGATCTCTAAAAATGGAGGAACTTATCAAAAAGGATCTGTAATGACTTATGATATTACATCAGGCACCATTACCACCCTGTTTAGCTCTCAAGGATGGTGCCCTGGTAGTGAACCAGTCCCTTGGCCTTCAGACTTTGAGGCAGCTTTCAATAATCCCTTATTTGAAGCGAGTAATGGGAAGGTATATTTAACCTCTAAAATTGGAGGGTCAGGTAATACAGGAAGAGCGAATAGTTATGATTTATCGGGTACAGGAAAAATAATTATCCAAGATTTTAATGAGGCGCTGGATGGTGAAGGAATTTTCCCTTCAGGGGGTTATTTAGAACTTGGAGGGTTTTTATATGGCGCTACTTTCAAAGGAAAAACTCTAGTTGATAGTTATGGAACTTTTTATAAAATAAATTTAAGCACAACTGAAGTTACCTTTATTAAAACCTTAGATATTTTTGAGGGTGAAAATCCAATGGGTACATTTGTTAAAAGTCCTTCAGTAAATCGTATTTATACAACTTGTAGATTAGGAGGAACATATAATAAAGGTACAATTATAGAATATAATTTATCTTCAAATACCTTTACTGTAAAACACTCGTTTAATACTGCCGATGGTATTAATCCTGAAAGAAATGGGCTTACAGTAGTTGATCACTCCACTTTGAGTGTTAATGATGTAGTACTCGATAATGGGGTAGCGCTCTACCCTAATCCAGCTAGCAATTCATTTACTGTTGGAATGGACAATATCGAATCCATCGAAATTGTCAATCTTTTGGGACAAAAAGTGCAAACTGCTAAAAATACGAATACTGTAAATATTGAAAATTTAGCAAAAGGGGCTTATATTGTAAATGTAAATTCTCAAAATAAAACATATACTGCTAAGTTGGTAAAAAACTAAAAAACAAGCCCGATTAGTCATTCTAAATAAGAGTGACTAATCGTGTTCTAATGTGCAGATATTATCCATTAGTACTAGAATTTAATCTTTATAACTTACTATTAATAAAATTTTAAAACTATGAAAAAACAATTAGTAACATTGGCAATCCTTGCAGGACTAACACTAGTTTCTTGCAACAAAACAACAAAAGAGGCTGAACCAACACCTGAAACAACAGTTACAGAAACGGCAAAAGACACCACTAATTTATTGGTAGGTTCTTGGGTGCGCCCTAACCCTATTAATGATAAAGAAGTTGAAGGTTTCACTATGAAAAGCGATGGATCTGCTGAATCAATCAATATGGCAACTTTGCTCTATAAAAAATGGTGGCAAGAAGATGGGAAATTAATACTAATTATGGAAAGTGTTGGAAATGGTTCCTCAAGTATAGATACCATGCGATTTGACATTGTAAAAAATACAGCTACTGAATTGGAATTGAAAATGGGAGAATATGTTGACAAATACAAAAAACAATAAACCCAACAAATTTATTTTTTAAAGAAAACTTGACAAATAGCCTTACTTATAGAGTGAGGCTATTTTTTTTTGATTTATAAAAAGTGAAAAAAATTAATAAAAAGTCAGGGCTAGATTTTTGAAATCCAATCCTGACTTTTATAACATAATAGTATACTTTAAAAGTGTTAAAATTTATCTCAAATCTTGCCAACGAGCTCTAATTTGTACCGTATTTGGATTAGCGCCTTCTTTTATGCACGATTTAATAGCTCCCGCATCAGCTGCTGAAGAAGAAGTAGCAGCCGCTGTAGAACCAATTTTAACAACACCATTGTACCCTTTCCCTATAGCAATAGCCCCATAACCTTTTCGATCTGTAAATAAAATAAATTGTGGCATTTGACCGCCTCCATTGATGCATCTCTGATAGGCATCGGATTTAGTGTAATTAAGATTACCTCCTCCATAGGAATAGCCTACTTGAGCAGTATTAGGACAAAAAGTAACCGCAGATTGAGCATTGGCAAAACTGAAAAATCCCAAAAAAGAGATTAATAGAATACTATTTTTTTTCATATTTCTATATTTTTAATGTTCAAATCAAATATAAAACTTTTATACCACATTTCCAAGTTGTAGCTAAAAAAAGTAGATTTATGCTTCTTAAATTCAACCACTTAATCAAAAAAAACATCTTTATATACTAAATATTTTAGTTGAATAGAAAGCATCCAAATAGTAATAATAATTATAATACAAGTTCTCCTCATTCTAATTACTATATTTAGCTAAAACTAGCAATACCCACACTCGCAATAAGATAAAATTAATAACGAAGTCGAGAGACTTTTCAGAGTAGATTAAAATTTAGCTTTGCTTGATAATTTTTTATAAATTAGCAGTAACAAAATCATAACTATTATGAAATCAATCATTTATATCCTTTGTTGTAGTATTTTTTTTTGTTCTTGTAACAAACGTGAAGAAAATAAAAATGAAAGTTCAAAAGTCAAATCCGTCCCAGCTCGGCGAAGTATACGACTTTGAGGATGCCTTTGTCAGTCTGTGACTGACATAAAATTAAACCTAAAATAAAGTCAGTTGAAAACCGAAAATCACTACCTCAAAGTCGGAGACTTTGCGGAGTTTTATACTAAATTAAATACCCCAACCAGCTACAACAATCCAAACTTCTATCACAATAATTTCTTTAGTAAAAAAAATATTTATTTTTTATTAGTGTATTTTTATTGTTATTCAATAAATATTTATTATGTTTGTTAAATAATTTTAAAATCAAAATATTTATGAAAGCAAAAAACAACTTCGTCTTTATTGTTCTACACATTGTGGCTTGGATCATTTTTTTCGGCCTCAGTATTGAAGCCGGTGGTTTAATTGTCAATTTTGCATTCAGTGTTTTCAAACCTGAAATGGTACAAAATTTATACCAAAAAATGGATTTAAGCGAATTATACAATCGCAGTCAATGGGTTTTTTATGGAATGTATAGTTTTGTTTTATTCGTTTCGATTCTCAAATGCATTTTATTTTATATCGTGATTATGCTCCTTCTAAAGCTAGATCTTGAAAAACCTTTTAATGCTTTTGTTTCAACACAAATTACACGAATGAGCCAATTGACTTTATCTATTGGGCTTATAAGTTATGTCGCAAGTGAAATCGGAAAAAGTTTGCAACAACAAGGCTACAATATCCAACCTTTAAATCAATTTTGGGTCGATAGTCAAGCCTTTATTTTGATGGCAGCAGTAGTATATGTCATTGCCCTTATTTTCAAAAAAGGTGTCGAATTACAATCGGAAAACGAATTAACAATTTAATTATGGCGATAGTAGTAAACTTAGATGTAATGATGGCGAAACGCAAAATTTCGCTGAACGAACTTTCGGCAAAAGTAGATTTAACTTTATCTAATCTTTCCATCTTAAAAACCGGAAAAGCAAAAGCTATTCGATTCAGTACCTTAGAAGCCATTTGCAAAGCCTTGAATTGTCAACCGGGAGATATTTTAGAATACAACGAGGAAGCATAACCTTTTTAAAATTATTAATGTATTCCAATAAAAATGTTTGATACAAACGTATCAAACATTTTTTTAATTTAGCAACTAAATAAATAATCCAAAACAATCCAATTATGTTCACCATTGCCCAAATAAAAGAAGTACATTCCAAAGTTAAATCCGGCGCCGACTTCCCTGCTTACATTCAGGATTTAATCGAATTGGGTGTTCATGGTTATGATATTTTTGTCTACGATGGCCACGAAGAATATTTTGGTGCTAATAATTATCGCGTGGCAGCAACTAAAACTTACGACACTATAGCTGTTACACCATCTGCAAACAAGGAACGCTTCATAGAATTTCTGGTAATGCACCAAGTTGGCCAAACCGATTATCTTACTTTTTGCAATCACGCAGCTCAATGCGGAATTGCAAAATGGAGCGTCAATATAATAGAAATGACCTGCACTTACTTTGACCAATCAGATGCGGCCATTTTAATTGAAAAAATTCCAAGCTAGACTCTTTATAATAATCTGTATATAAGTATAGCTAAAGCAGGATTTATTTAATAACCTGTATAGTTATTTTAGGACGGGTCAAGGAAGGGACATACTCCCCATCAAAGCCCCATATACTCCCCATATACTCCCCATTAAAGCCTAGTTTGTAGTACCCAAAAAATTCCTTAAAATCCGTTGCCTCAAACCTAAAATCTTTACATAAAAATCTTACCTTTGAATGTAATTTTTTTAAGCTATGAATAGAGCATTAAAATACTACCGAATCATTTGGTTTAAACACGATTTACCAGCAGGACTTTCTGTTTTTCTTGTCGCTTTACCCCTTTGTTTGGGAATTGCACTAGCATCTGGTGCACCGCTTTATTCGGGTATTCTTTCAGGAATTATTGGGGGATTGATTGTTTCAATTGCAAGCGGATCACATTTAGCGGTTTCTGGTCCAGCGGCAGGTTTGACCACTATGGTTGCGGCAGCAATTGTTTCCTTGGGCGACTACAAACTTTTTCTGCTGGCTGTTGTCATTGCAGGCCTCTTTCAAATTATTCTAGGATTACTTAAACTGGGTACCATTGCCAATTATTTTCCATCCTCAGTCATCAAAGGGATGTTGGCGGCCATCGGAATTATATTAATTTCAAAACAAATCCCTTTGGCATTAGGGTACAACAAACCTGACTTCTGGACTAGTGGTTTTATTCAATTATTTTCGGCTGAGAACTTTCTGGGCAATATCAAACAATTTAATCATCACATAACTAGAGGAGCTATTCTGATTACCGCTGTTTCACTAGCAGTCCTTATTATACTACAGCAACCTTTCGCCAAAAAATGGAAGTTTATTCCAGCTCCCCTAGTGGTTGTGGTTATTGGCGTTCTTACGAATATTATGTTTACCAATATTACCTCTGATTATTCATTAAGGCCAACTCAATTGGTATCGATCCCATTGAATATTTTCGAAAGCATCACATTTCCAGATTTTTCTCGAATTTTTTCTACTGCTGAAATTTGGAAAAACGGAATTCTAATAGGTTTACTAGCCTCATTAGAAACCTTGCTTTGCATCGAAGCGATCGACAAATTAGACAAACGCAACCGCATCACACCCGTAAACCGCGAACTTGTAGCGCAAGGAATTGGTAATATGACTTGTGGATTATTAGGTGCAATCCCGATGACAGCAGTAGTAGTAAGAGGTTCAGCCAATGTGCATGCAGGCGCACGAACCAAACTCTCGGCTTTTACCCACGGATTATTCTTATTGCTTGCGGTTTTATTAGTTCCTTTTTTATTGAATAAAATACCGTATGCTTCCTTAGCTTCGATTTTGTTAATTACGGGCTTCAACCTAACAAAACCAAGTTTATACAGCAATATGTGGAGTTTGGGTCGAAAACAGTTTATTCCTTTTATGATTACTATTGCGGTGATTCTTTCAACCGATTTACTGATTGGGGTAACCATCGGCTTGTTGATATCAATTTATTATATCATTCACAGTAACTTCAAAGTAGAGTACAAAATAAGCCTTACTCGGCATCTGGGCATCGAAACACAATACATAAAACTGAACAATAACGTTACTTTTCTGAACAAAGTAAAGTTGAGAAAAGCCTTAGACGAAGTTCCTGAATATTGTGTTCTGACCATCGACGGCAGTGAAAGCCGCCAAATTGATTATGACATTTTGGAAATCATCAGTGAGTTCAAAAGAAAAGCTAAAGACAGACACATCGAATTACACTTAATCAATATTGAAAGAGTCAAAGTAATGGCGGTAAAATAAAGAAAACTTTTTTTTCGCTTTTAGGCAATCAACTTGAAACCTACATAAAACAACATCATGGCAATGGCGTTTCTAAGCAATAAATCAGGCAATTTTCCGCTTAACAAGCTGCCTAAATAGATTCCGGGCAATGAACCCAACAATAAATGCCCTAGTACATTAAAATCCATATTTCCCATGGATGCATGTCCCAAACCTGCCACCAAGGTCAAAGGAACTGCATGCGCAATCTCGGTGCCAACCAATTTTGGAGTGGGTAAAAGTGGATACAGAAAAAACAAAGTGACTGTCCCCAAAGCGCCAGCTCCAATGGAGGTAAGAGTAACGGTAGCTCCTAACATAATGCCTATGGCAACAGTCAAGAAATTTTGAGTTTTGCTTTCGCTGTGAAATTTATCGCCTGCATGTTTTTGAGAAAAAACCAAGAGTCTCTTTTTGAAAATTATCGCTATAGAAGTAAATAACAGAGCCCAACCTAAGCTAAATTTAATGGTTTTGTTCAAAACTTCGATATCAGTTTTCAAATTAGAAAGAATCCACAAAGTCAATAAGGCAGCGGGTACACTACCCAGAGTAAGCCAACCCGTAATGGTCCAATTGATATTCTTTTTCTTATTATGAACATAGACACCACCCGATTTTGTAATAGCAGCATATAATAAATCGGTTCCTACAGCAGTTGATGGTGGAATTCCAAACCATAATAAAATTGGGGTCATCAAGGAACCTCCTCCTACTCCCGTCATCCCAACTATAAAGCCAACTACTAAACCTGCAACTATTAATCCTACTAAATCCATAGACATTATATTATTTTTTGCAAATGTATAGTAATTGAAATAGAAAACAAGAAATTATTACATTTATTAATAAGTTTTGAAGACACCTTATAAGGAAATTGAAAATGAAATTGACAGCTAAAAATAAAAGAATAGAGCAAATAATATAAAATTCCCTAAAATTGAAAATATAGAATATTGAAATAGCAAATAATTAAGATTTTAAATAGTAAAATAATAATTCTATAGAACCAATAGATATTTAAAACTAATGTAAAAATAAATCCAAAAGATCACATTAAAAACAAATCAATTTTCAGTTTCTAACCAAGACATGAAAAGCTTATAACCTATTGTAAGAATAATGGCTCCCAGAAATAAACCAATAAAACCATTGTAAAGAAATCCTCCAATAGCGCCTAAAAAGATCACAAGCATGGGTGCCGGTGCATTTCTTCCTAATAAAATAGGTTTTAAAACATTATCTGACACAAGAGTGATTCCTATCCAAATAGCCAAAATTACTGCAGTAGTTGTATCGGCAACAGAAAACATATAAATGACAACGGGTATTGCTATTGGCCCCACACCTATTTGAACAATAGCCAAAATAAGACACAAAATTGTCCACAAGCCAGCAAAAGGAACACCCGCAATAAAAAAACCAACACCAATCATTGCTGCTTGAATAAAAGCCACTCCAAGAATACCTTTGACAACATTCCGAATGGTTACAACCGTTATTTCAGCAAAATTATCACTGTTTTTACCCACTAATTTTCCAAATATTTTTTTAGCTACAGCTTCCGACGAATCCGCATAAACTAATAAAACGCCTGCAATAATTATTGAGACTATAAAAGATATAATTCCTTTGCTAAACCCAGCCAATGCAATTAAAAATAGTGCCCCGTATTCTTTTATTTGCTCGGAATATTTTAACACAGCATCTTGTAAATTATCAGACGCTAATTGCCAGATATCAATAATAGGTTTGGTGATTGTTGGCCAATTCGCTGTTGTTCCTCCTGGAGGCGGAATTAAGTGCTCACCAGTATTAAAAGCATCTCTAAAATGATTTACTCCTTCATAAAGAGAATAAATAATCAGTCCACTTGGAATAATTATAAAACTCAACAAAACGAGAGTAAGCACAACAACTGCAAAAATCGTTCTGCCTCTAAAAATTTTTTCAAAAAATACATGTACAGGATAAATGGCAATTGCGATAACAACCGCCCAAACCAAAATCAGCACAAAAGGCTTCAAAATATCGAAACACCACATCAATAGAACACCTAATACTCCAAGTCGAATTATAGTATCAACTATTCTTTCAAAATTATAATTTGAATTATTTGGTTCCATATTTTTAGATTTTATAAAATTAATAATTATGTAAATATATAAAAGTACAGCGAAAAAATAGAACATAATCTTCTATATTTGTCCTACTAAATTCTCTAATATGGAAGAATGCATCTCGGTTTTTGATATGCTAAAAATTGGTGTTGGACCATCCAGTTCTCATACACTAGGACCTTGGCGAGCCGCCGAACGCTTTTTAGAAGAAGTACACACAAATAAAATATTTGATAGCATAAAAAGTATCAAAGTAGATTTATACGGCTCTCTTTCCTTGACTGGAAAAGGTCACGCCACTGATTTGGCCATTATGCTAGGCCTGAGTGGACAAGATCCAGAATACATTCCCGTTCAAAATATTGCAGAAATTATAGCTCAAATCAAACAGAAAAACACCCTGCTTTTAGGAAATGAAAAACAAATTCCGTTTTTCTTTGATAAAGACATTGTTTTCAATAAAAACTTCCTTCCTTTTCACGCAAACGGATTGAAATTTACAGCAATTTTACAAGATGCAACTGAATATGCTTCTACCTACTACTCCATCGGTGGTGGATTTGTTGTGGTGGAAGAAAGGGTTAATGCCAAAAAGAAACTAAAAATAAAATGTGCTTTTCCTTTTCCAATACAAAATGCCGATGAATTACTAAAATACACTTTGGAACAAAACAAAAGCATTTCTGAAATTGTTTACGAAAACGAAAAATCAATGCGTTCCGAAGCTGAAATTCATCACGAATTGCTGCGAATTTGGAACACCATGCTCGAATGCATGTACATCGGTTGCCACTCCGAAGGGATTCTTCCTGGGGGATTGAATGTGCGCAGAAGAGCATTCGATATGCACCAACACCTCATTGGCGCAGCCCATTATGATTCACCTCAAAATTGGTTAGAACAAATACGGTTAACAGAAGTGAAATTCAGACAAATCCTGAAATGGGTTTCGTGTTTTGCCTTGGCTGTCAACGAAGTCAACGCAGCTTTAGGTCGTGTCGTAACGGCTCCAACCAACGGAAGTGCCGGGGTAATTCCTGCAGTTTTAATGTATTATTTGGTTATTGAAAATCACAAAGCGGGCGAAAAGGAAATCAAACAATTCTTAATGGTGGCTGGCGAAATTGGTAGTGTTTTCAAAAAAGGCTCCACAATTTCCGCAGCAATGGGCGGATGTCAAGCGGAAATTGGCGTTTCCTCTGCCATGGCTGCTGCGGCTTTATGCGAATTGATGGGCGGAACTCCAGCCCAAGTTTTGATGGCGGCCGAAATCGCAATGGAACATCATTTGGGATTGACTTGCGACCCCATTGGCGGTTTAGTCCAAATTCCTTGCATCGAAAGAAATACCATGGGAGCCATAAAAGCGATAAATGCTGCCGAATTAGCCCTAGAAACCGACCCTAAAAACGCCAAAGTGCCTTTGGATAAAGTAATTGACACGATGTGGCAAACCGCCAAAGATATGAACAACAAATACAAAGAAACTTCCGAAGGCGGATTGGCAGTCGCCGTAAATATGGCAGATTGCTAGATAATAATTGTACCAAACAATCACAAATAAACTAATTTTTGTAAAATTCAATTTCTTTAGTAACAGAATTTTGCTGTCATTTGCAATCTTAAAATAAAATCAGAATGAAAACGACGGCTCCTGATGAAAATCCTCCCAAAAAAAGCATCTTAGATAAAACCATCACCACACGAGAGGTAATCTTCATGTTTTTTGTAGTTTTATGCTTGTCTCCCTTAATTTCTCCTCCCATTGCCTTACTAATGGGATTGATAATTGCGCAATTTATTGGGCATCCCTATTTGAATTTAAATCACAAAGCAACTCATATTTTATTGCAAGTTTCTGTCGTTGGATTAGGTTTTGGAATGAATGTAAATAGCGCTTTAAAAGCTGGAAAAGAAGGCTTTATTCTAACAATAGTTTCCATTATTGGAACGATCCTAATTGGGGTTTTCTTAGGCAAAATGCTAAAAATAGAAGAAAAAATTTCGTTCTTGATTGCCACAGGAACCGCTATTTGTGGCGGAAGCGCTATTGCTGCAATTTCGCCCGTAATCAAAGCTAACGAAAAACAAATTTCGGTGGCACTGGGAACAATTTTTATCCTGAATTCAGTGGCTCTAGTTATTTTTCCATTTATTGGACATTACCTCAATTTATCCGAAAGTCAGTTTGGTTTGTGGTGTGCCATCGCCATCCACGACACGAGTTCTGTGGTGGGAGCTGCTGGTAAATATGGAGCTCACGCCTTGGAAGTGGCCACAACCGTAAAATTAGCCAGAGCTTTATGGATTATTCCCATTGCACTTTTATCGACCTTCATTTTCAAAAATAAAGATACCAAAATCAAAATTCCCTATTTCATCGGACTGTTTATTTTGGCCATGATTGCCAATACGTATATTCCGTTTGTTAAAGATTTTAGCCATTACATCACTAGTTTTGCAAAAGCCACTTTAACTTTGACACTCTTCCTAATTGGTTGCGGTTTATCTCGAAAAGTATTGGTTTCAGTGGGGTATAAACCTTTACTGCAAGGCGTTGTTATATGGATTATCATCTCAGTTTCCACTTTATGGGCGATTATTTCATTGATTTAATTGGAGATATAGTATGCTAAAAAACAGCCGAATACACTACTTTATTTTAACACTAATTGTAATTGCACTTGGCATCACTTCCAGAAAAATGCTTGGTGTTCCAACCTTTTTTGGCGACACACTTTATGCTGTGATGATTTATTTTGGACTGAGAATGCTTTTTGTCAATTTGAGTATTAAGAAAACAGCAGTTTTGGCTATACTTTTTTGCTTTGCCATTGAATTTCTTCAACTGTATGACGCCCAATGGATGTTGGAAATCAGAAAAACAACATTAGGACATTATGTCTTAGGACAAGGTTTTCTTTGGAGCGATTTGGGCTATTATACACTTGGAATCATAATGGCATTTTGGATGGATTTGAATTGGGTTAGAAAAAAATAATGACAGTAAACTTCTATTAATTTGGTAACAATTTAAAACTCTATTTTTCAGGATTTAGCATTTAAAAACCGTAATTTCCATAAATTTTAGATTATTTGACTAATTTTGCACTATAAATTAAATTTCCTTAAAACAATGTCAGTAGCTAAAAAAGATTATAAAAGAATTACCACAAAGTCATTAATCGAAATGAAAGCAGATGGGCAGAAAATCTCTATGCTTACCGCCTACGATTATTCTATGGCTAAAATTGTTGACGTTGCTGGTGTCGATGTAATTCTTGTTGGAGATTCAGCTTCAAATGTTATGGCAGGTCACGAAACCACTTTGCCCATAACCTTAGACCAAATGATTTATCACGCTTCTAGTGTGGTGCGTGCTATTCATCGAGCATTGGTCGTAGTTGATTTACCTTTTGGAAGCTATCAATCGGACCCTAAAGAAGCCTTACGCTCTTCGATTAGAATAATGAAAGAAAGCGGTGGTCACGCTGTGAAACTGGAAGGCGGAAGTGAAGTAAAAGATTCTATCAAAAAAATCCTGAATGCTGGTATTCCTGTAATGGGACATTTGGGTTTAACGCCACAATCTATCTATAAATTTGGAACGTATACCGTAAGAGCCAAAGAAGAACAAGAGGCCGAAAAACTAATGGAAGATGCTAAACTGCTAGAAAAACTAGGCTGTTTTGCAGTAGTTATCGAAAAAGTACCAGCCGATTTAGCCGAAAAAGTAGCCAAAAGTATTTCGATTCCCGTAATCGGAATTGGTGCTGGTGGTGGTGTAGATGGTCAAGTTTTAGTAATTCACGATATGTTGGGAATGAATAATGAATTTAGCCCACGATTTTTGCGTCGTTATATGAATTTATACGAAGGAATGACCACTGCAATTGGGCAATATGTAGCTGATGTGAAATCTTGTGATTTTCCTAACGAAAAAGAGCAATATTAAACTTTAGTTTAAATAGACCATTCCTTACAGTTTGCATTTAGATTCAACCAAAAACATTTTATATGTCAACATCTTTCAATACCACCATTGTTATTCCCTGCTATAATGAGGAAAAAGGAATTTCAAATAGTGAATATTCCAACTTCTTGTTCAACAATCCAGAGGTATTGATTTGTTTTGTGAATGACGGTTCTAAAGACAATACACTTGCAGTATTGAAAGTATTGAAAGAAAAACATCCAACCCAAATTCATATTCTTTCATTAAAAAATAATTCTGGAAAAGCCGAAGCGGTTCGTGCAGGAATAAACTACTGCAATTTCAACTTCAAGCACAATTATATTGGATATCTTGATGCGGATTTAGCCACAACCTTAGAAGAATTTATCGACCTAAGAAACTATCTACAAGGCGAAATAGTCTTTAGTTTTGGTTCTCGAATCCGGAAAATTGGTTCTACAATCGAACGCGAAAACAGCCGATTTTTAATAGGAAGAGTGATAGCAACTTTCATTTCAAACATTTTGGACATCAAAGTGTATGATACGCAATGTGGCTCGAAACTTTTTACCAGAGAAATTTCAGAACAACTGTTTCAAAAAGAATTCATATCGAAATGGCTGTTTGATGTAGAAATATTCTACAGAATGATTCTTCTTTTCGGAAGAGAAAAAGCCATCCAAAAAATGCTTGAAATCCCATTGAAACTATGGGTCGAAAAAGGTGATTCTAAAGTAAAATTAAGTTATGGTTTCAAACTCTGGTTTGATTTGTATAAAATCAGACAGGAATACAAAAAAATGGAAAAGCATTCATCTCATCCAAATCAACAGTAAATGATTTCAGAAAAACTAAAAAGCAACTCCAAAATTCTTTCAGTTTCGGTAATTATCATCCTACTTTTTAGATTATTACTGACGATAACAATCCCTTTATTAGACAAAACGGAATCGCGTTATGCCGAAATTGCCCGAATTATGCAGGAAACAAAACAATGGGTGGTTTTGCAAATAGATTATGGCGTTCCGTTTTGGGCAAAACCACCTTTATCTACTTGGCTGTCTGCAGCAAGTTTTGAAGTGTTTGGTGTAAACGAATTTGCCTCTCGATTTCCGTCCTTTTTACTAAGTGTGATTCTAATTGTTATTGCTGGAAAAATGGTAAAAAAAGAAGGCTATTCTTTTTATTTACCTGGTTTCATTTTACTAACAATGCCTGAATTTCTGATACATACTGGTGTGGTCTCAACCGATACTTCACTTGAATTTTGTATTACTTTAATGATGATTTCCTTTTGGAAAACAATGCAAAGCGAAACAAAAACCTATTGGAATTATATATTCTTCATCGCCTTAGGATTTGGATTTCTTGCCAAAGGACCACTAATTACGGTGCTTACATTTCCACCTTTATTTTTATGGTGTTGCCTTGACTTAAAAAGATTTAAAGCCATTTTTTCTAAATTTTCAATAATTCCCGGCCTGCTAATTACTGCGGTAATTGCCCTTCCTTGGTATTATTTTTGCGAGCAACAATCACCAGGTTTTCTTGATTATTTTATCGTTGGCGAACACTACAAACGCTTTTTAGAACCGGGTTGGAAAGGCGACTTATATGGCAGCGGTCATTCGCAACCCAAAGGAATGATTTGGCTACTTATGTTTGCATTTATGTTCCCGTGGATTCTAGTGGTTTTGTATAAATTGTGGAAAAATAAAACCACCATTTTCAAAAATAATTGGGTTTCGTTCTTGATAGCTTGGGCCTTTTGGACACCACTGTTTTTCACTATTTCAAGCAATATCTTGCATACTTATTTACTTCCATCAGCAATGCCAATTATGTTTTTAGTGGTGTATTTCTGGGAAGAATTTACTCGAAAAAAGCTCTTGATCAGCGCAGCACTATTTTTTCCAGCGGTAGTTTTTATTGCCTATTTTACACTATTTGCCACAGGGAAATTTGACAATCAAATGAACTCTGATAAATACCTATTGAGAGATATAAAAGCAACAACTGAAAACAAAGAAATACCAATTTACTATTGGAAAAACAAAAAATATTCAGGGCAATTTTACAGCAATGGTAAAGTGCAAGTGGTACACACAGAAAAGCAATTGGACTCAGTTCAAAAGCGGAATAAAAAACTCTTTTTTGTAATTCAGAAGAAAGACGAGAAAGAAATTTCAAAAAAATGTCTCGATAAAATGACGTTAACCCAAGGCAATCTAAAAACTTCTATTTTTGTAACTAAATAAAGAAGTCCCTATTTAATGAAAATACTTTCCGATAAAAATAACCTGCAAATTCTGCACGAAGACAATCATTTAATCGTGGTCAACAAGCGCGTGGGCGATATTGTGCAAGGCGATAAAACGGGTGACAAACCATTATCGGATGTTGTCAAAGAATACATCAAGGACAAATACAACAAACCCGGTGAAGTTTTCCTGGGAGTGGTACACCGATTAGACAGACCCACCACCGGAATCGTAGTTTTTGCCAGAACCAGCAAAGCGTTGTCTCGAATGAATGAATTGTTCAGCAATCGCGAAACCCAGAAAACCTATTGGGCAATTGTAAAAAACAAACCTCAAAATTCCGAAGACAAACTCGTTCATTACCTAAAAAGAAACGAGAAAAACAACACTTCAAAAGCGCATTCAAAAGAGGTTCCAGAGAGCAAATTAGCCAGTTTAGAGTATAAAATCATCAAAGAATTGAACAATTATTTTGCATTGGAAATCAATCTTCATACGGGAAGACACCACCAAATTCGCGCCCAACTTTCGGCTATTGGTTCACCCATAAAAGGCGATTTGAAATACGGATTCGATCGCTCTAATCCGGATGGAGGAATTCACCTTCACGCTCGAAAACTAGTCTTCAATCATCCTGTTTCTAAAGAAAAAATAGAAATTATCGCTCCTGTACCAAATGATGTAATTTGGAATGCCATTTAATTTGAAAAAAATGTATCTTTAGGACTTCATTTAAGTCTTAGAGTATGGAACCCAAAACCAACATTAATTTCAGAAAAGAAACTTTGACTAAATTACTGAATGAGATCATCATTCACGAAAAAGAAATCATTGATGCTTTGTATTTTGATTTTAAAAAACCAGCTTTTGAAGCGGTGCTTACTGAAACTAGCTACGTAATTTCCGAATTAAAGGAAACTATCAAAAACATAAATAGCTGGGCCAAACCCAGAAGAGTTTTTCCTTCGCTTCTCAATTTTCCATCCAAAGATTATATTTATAAAGAACCTTATGGAAAAGTATTAATCATTTCTCCTTGGAATTATCCTTTTCAATTGGCATTCTGCCCTATGATTTCAGCTTTTGCAGCAGGCAATCAAGTGGTGTTAAAACCCTCTGAACTTACACCCAAAACTTCTGAAATCATTCAAAAAATAGTAGCTAAGGCATTTGATAAGAAGGATGTTGAAGTGAAAGAAGGTGGAATTGAAGTGTCGCAACAATTGCTTTCAGAGCGCTGGGATTACATATTTTTTACAGGAAGTGTGGCAGTAGGAAAAATTGTTGCAAAAGCTGCCGCTGAACATTTAACCCCAGTAACATTAGAACTTGGAGGTAAGAATCCTTGTGTTATTGACGAAACAGCCAATTTGAAACTGGCAGCCAAAAGAATCGTTTGGGGTAAATTTATGAATGCGGGTCAAACCTGCATTGCACCCGATTATATTTTGATTCAAAAAGATATGAAAAGTCATTTTGTTGACTATTTAAAGAAAGAAATTACCAAAGCCTATGGTGAAAATCCAAAAAAATCTCCTGATTTTGCAAGAATCATAAATACTAAAAACTGGCAACGATTGGTCGATAAAATTGAGCCTGAAAAAGTAGTATTCGGTGGACAAACTGATATCGAAAAATGCTACATCGCTCCCACTCTCATTGAGGAAACCTCCTTGGAATCTTCGCTAATGAAGGATGAAATATTCGGCCCCATCCTACCCATTCTGACATACGAAAAGGAAAAAGAAATTGAAATAATCATCTCCAAATTTGAAAAACCACTAGCTTTCTATATATTTACCGAAAACCGAGTTTTCTCAAAACATATGATTCAAAAATATTCGTTCGGTGGTGGTTGTGTCAATGACACGATGGTCCACTTCTCGAATAAACGATTGCCTTTTGGAGGTGTGGGTCACAGCGGAATTGGCGCGTATCACGGCATTTTAAGTTTTGACACATTTTCTCATAAAAAAAGTATTTTGAAAAAATCAAATTTTTTAGACTTACCCATTCGATATGCTCCTTACAAGGGTAAAATAGCGACAATCAAAAAAATATTAAATTGGCTGTAATCCAAAATACATTAACTTTTAAAACCAAAAAATGCTAAACACTAAAACCCAAAAAAACCGATTAGAAGAAATAAAAACCAATGGATACCAACTTGATTTTGGTACCGTTTTCGAAACTGCTTTCGAAAATTATAAAAAAATTGCACTATACGCTGGTTTAATGCTTTTAGTTTTTTCAGTAATAAGCGTAGTCATTATGATGGCAGGCCTAGTTTCCTATATTGGAACAGAAAATCTGGAAAGTTTCGCCAATAAACTGAAAGAATATTCACAATTAAAAGTGATGCCATTAGATGTGGCTTTACCACTAAATGCGGGCTTAATTTTGTATTCTGCAATTGTAACTCCGTTTATGTCAGGATTTCTAAAAATGGCTGATTGTGGTGAAAATGGTGAAGAATTTCATGTTTCAACCATGTTTTCCTATTATAAATCTCCTTATTTTATCAATATTATCATTTCTGTATTTATCATTTCATTTTTCGGCACGGGCCTAGCAATGCTTCTTGAATATGCAGGATTAGCCTTTGTTGGAACGGTGTTCACAATGTTGGTGTCATTCCTGACTTTCTTGACCATACCCTTAATTGTTTTTGGAAACTTAAATGCTACCGAAGCGATACAATCCAGTATTATCATTGTTTCAAAACAACCCTTGGTCCTTTTAGGATTAGTAATTGTGGCTGCAATTGGCGCAGCTCTAGGAATTTTTGGTTTTTGCATCGGAATATTTTTTACTTGGCCTTTTATGTATTCTATGACTTATGTAATTTATAAAACCATAATTGGTGTGGATGACGCAAGCGAAATTGATGAAATATCAGGTACCGAAGATTAATTTTCTATAAATATATTTTTAACTTAAAACTTATAAATTATGAAATGGATTGGAAGACGCCAAAGCGACAATGTTGATGACAGAAGAGGAATGTCAGGAGGAGGAAAAGCCATACTTGGTGGTGGTGTTATTGGAATTGTAATCCTATTGTTAAATGCTTTTGGTGGCGAAAACGGTCAAATGATTGGCAATATTTTGCAGCAAACCCAAGGTCAAGCAGCACCAACCGAGGAAAGAGCCTTAACTCCCGAAGAAATAAAAGAAGGTGAATTTGTAAAAACGCTATTGGCAGACAATGAAGATGTTTGGACCAAAATTTTCCAAGAAAACAATCTGGCTTTCGAAGCCCCTAAACTAGTTTTATTCAGTGGCCAAGTGCAAACGGCTTGTGGTGGAGCGAGTTCCGCTTCTGGCCCTTTCTATTGCCCTGGAGATAGAGTAATTTATATGGATATGAGTTTCTTTGAAGAACTGAGAACCAAATTTGGTGCCGAAGGTGGTGATTTTGCCGTAGCCTATGTTTTGGCTCACGAATTTGGCCATCACATTCAAACCTTGTTAGGCACTTCCGAAAAAATGCGCCGAGCACAAGAAGGAAAAAGTGAAGCCGAAGCCAATAAATTATCCGTAGCCCTGGAATTGCAAGCCGATTTCTATGCTGGACTTTGGACACATTACAACGAAAATAAAAATGCAATGCTGGAACCCGGCGATATCGAAGAAGCCTTAAGCGCAGCAAATGCCGTAGGTGACGATGCCATTCAGAAAAAAATGCAAGGACAAGTGGTTCCCGATTCCTTCACCCACGGAACTTCCGAGCAAAGAATGTATTGGTTCAATCGCGGTTTCAAAACAGGAGATATTCGCAAAGGAAATACTTTTGCAGAGTTGAATTAGATAAATTAAACAATTCACTCTGAATTCAGTTATACCAACTCAGGCTCAAACATTAGTATTACTCATTAAAGAGATGAAAAAAATATTATTTACAATCATTCCGACAGCAATAATAATTAGCAGTTGTCATAGAGAATCTCCAATTGAGGATATTATTTCAAAAAATCAATTCTTTACATCTTCAATATCTTGGGATAATACTAATATGAATACCTATGGTTCGGGGGAAATAAGATATTTTGGAAATAAAGATACATTAAAAATTTTTTGCAATTCATTTCTACGAAATCGAGACTCTTTAACTTGGGGAGAACCAGGAATAATATTAAAACATGGAACTTGGAAAATAATAGATAATGTTATTGTGTGTGAATACAAAACTACATATAGAACGTTCAAAATAAATAAAGTTGAAAAAATTCAAAAAGACACTTTGAAAGTTGAAAAAGCTACTCTTTATAATAAAAATTTAAGATTAAAATCAAATGTGTTAATTAGTAATGAAATAGTTGCCTTTTTTAAATTAAACTGGTCAAAGATGAAATAACCTAGCGCGATGCCTCTGGCTCGTGACCACAAACGAAAGCAAACAAATAAAATCCAGTCAGTCCGAAATTAAATAAAGTATTAAGAACATCTTGCCATATAAAAATCATTTCCCTAACTTTGACATTATGGAAGCACTAAAAATTGAAATACTAAATCCAAAAGCATTACAACTTATCAAAGAAATGCAAGACTTGAATTATATCAAAGTTACTGATGAGCCTATTTCCAACCTTCAGTCTTATTTAAAAAAGATGAGAAAAAATGCCAGTACTGCTCCAAGTATAGAGGAAATTGCGAATATGGTTACCGAAGTTCGAGCTGAAAGATATGGCAAAAAATAAATCACTTAGACTGGTTATCGACACAAATCTTTGGATTAGCTTCATAATTTCTAAAAAACTCAACCTACTTGAACCAATACTATTCGACGAAAATACTAGGATCTTATTTAGTAGCGAATTGGTTGAAGAACTTCAAGCAACAATTTCCAAACCCAAACTTAAAAAATATTTCTCCGAGAATGCTTTAGAAGAAATGTTGACAGTATTTGATCCGTACATCGATTTTATTACTGTAAAAAGTACGGTTTCGATTTGTCGAGATCCCAATGACAACTTTTTATTAGCTTTAGCCAAAGATGGAAAAGCAAATTATTTACTGACTGGTGATAATGATTTATTGGATATCGGAAAATACGAAAAAACAATAATTGTAAAAATATCAGAATTCTTTGAGCAAAACAAAAGCTAATACCGAAATTTGAATAACTTTCTAAGATGAATTATAACTTCAAAAAAGCGAATACCACAGATATTCCTGAAATTTGGGCTATTTTACAACAAGCTATCATTAGAAGAAAAAATGACGGCAGCAACCAATGGCAAGACGGCTATCCCAACCCCGAAGTGGTAAAAAAGGATATCGAAAATGGGTATGGTTATCTTTTAAAAGAGGGAAAAACCATCATTGGTTATTGCGCCATTGTGATTAATTATGAACCCGAATACGACAAAATTGAAGGGAAATGGCTCACGAATTCAGATTTTGTAGTGATTCATCGGATAGCAATTTCAGAAAATTATCTCGGTCAAGGATTATCTAAAACAATTCTGGAGTTTGTCGAGGATTTTGCAAAAAACAGAAATATTTTTAGCATAAAAGTAGACACCAACCACGACAATTTTGCAATGCTGAAAATCTTTGAAAAGACAGGTTTTACCTTCTGTGGCATCGTACATTTCAGAGGAAGCCCAAGAAGAGCTTACGAGAAAATACTTGTATAATTTTTAAAAAACATTCAAGTAAATAAAACATACTATAATTCATTCAATAACCTGTATAGTTATTTTAGGACGGGACATAGAGTATGGATACAGTATGGATAGAGTATAGATAGAGTATGGATACAGTATGGCTGTGGTACCCCCAAAAGTGGTCCAATAAATTGAAATAGCAATTAAGTCAAGCAATCAAAACTACATCAATAAAATTTGCTGTACCTTTGCAGCAAATTAAAGAAGCACTCAAAATAGATAGTGTTTACTTCATCAAACACCATTTATGTCATTCAACTCATTAGGATTATCGGATGCTTTATTAAAAGCCATCAGCAAAAAAGGATACACAACTCCATCACCAATACAACAAAAAGCAATTCCACCCATCTTAGAAGGTAAGGATGTTTTGGCCTCTGCACAAACAGGAACCGGAAAAACAGCAGGTTTCACCCTACCCATTTTACAAATATTATCGCAAGGAAAACACTTAAGTCACAGACCCATTCGTGCTTTAATATTGACACCAACACGAGAACTAGCAGCACAAATATTAGCGAATATAAAAGAATACAGTGAGTTTGTAGATATACGCAGCGCCGTAATTTTTGGTGGCGTAAACCAAAACCCACAAGTAGCCCAATTGCGCCAAGGTGTCGATATTTTAGTAGCCACTCCGGGTCGATTAATCGATTTGCAAAATCAAGGTTTAGTAACCTTGTCTAAAGTAGAAATCCTAGTTTTGGATGAAGCAGATCGAATGCTGGATATGGGATTTTTGCGTGATATCGAACGCATTCTGAAAGTATTGCCTTCCAAAAGACAAAACTTAATGTTCTCGGCAACTTTTTCTAAAGATATCAAGAAATTGGCAATGGGTATTTTGCACCATCCTGTCCAAGTAGAAGCCACACCTGAAAACACGACAGTGGATGCCATTATCCAAAAAGTATATCCTTGTGCCAAAGAGAAAAAAACCGAATTAATCATCAAACTGATTACCGAAGGCAACTGGAAACAGATTTTGGTTTTTACCCGAACCAAACAAGGCGCCAACAAACTAACCGAAAGTATGATTAGTTCCGGCATCAAAGCAGCAGCGATTCACGGAAACAAAGGGCAAGGCGCACGAACCAAAGCCTTAGCCAGTTTCAAAAACGGAAGCCTAACCGCTTTGGTCGCTACCGATATTGCCGCTCGAGGTTTAGATATTCCATTATTGCCACATGTGGTTAACTTTGAATTGCCCAACATTCCAGAAGATTACGTTCACCGAATTGGTAGAACCGGAAGAGCTGGAGCTAGCGGAGAAGCTATTTCGCTATTTAGTCCTGACGAAACTGTTTTTCTACGCGATATCGAAAAATTGGTGGGTTTAAAACTACCAAAGGAAAACATCAAAGGTTTTGAACCAGATCCAAACGCCTCAACGGAACCAATAAAGCAAGGGCAAGGAAGACAACAACGCAATTCAACTCCTCGTCAACCCAAAACAGATACTGCAAAAAGAAGCAGCAACAACAGTTTTGGTCCAAGACGACCACAACAAAATAATGACAGACGTTCTAATAGATAATTCACGCTCCGCAAAGTCTCCGACTTTGTGGATGTGATAAAAGGTCTCCGACCTTCATTACCAATTGTAAATTGTACTAATCGATTGTGGTTTCAAAACATCTATTACCAGATTATCAACTTTTGTGATTTCTATTATTCCAGAATCTTCGACATAATTTGAAGCACTGGAATACAAATAATGAGAAGCTTTGGCAACAATTCCTGCTCGAACAGGATTCAAATGAATATAATCCATTTTCGACCAAAAGAACTTTTCTGAAAAAATTTCTTCGGGATGATTTCCATATTGCCAAAACTGATATTTTTCATTTCTGCTATGGCTTTTGCAAGCAAATTCAAAACGTTTCAGCATCCAATCGGTCCTGCTTTCTGGCTCAGTTTCAATTTTGTTCAAAATGGTCTTTGCCGTAAACTTCTTGAAATCTCGAATCAAATCTGACAATTTATTGTTTTCTGACTGAATGATTAAATGAATGTGATTGGACATAATTACAAATCCATATAAAATCATTCCTTTGTTTTTTATACAAAAATCCAGACTTTCGATAACACAATCTTTATAGGTTTTTCTAGAAAAAACATCAACCCAGTCCACAACTGTAGTTGTTATAAAATGCGGTTTAGATTGATCTCGAATTAGGAACCCTTCTTTCTCTTTCATTTTGTTTTTTTTATGGTCAGTCAGAGACTGAAAATCACTACCTCAAAGTCGGAGACTTTGCGGAGCCTATAATCTAAAACTACCCCAACCAGCCATCACGATCCAAACTTCGATACTGAATCGCTTCGGAAATGTGAGAGGAAATTACTTTTGGAGCAGTTAGCAATCAATCGAAATTGCTAACACCAAATCAACCTATTTTGCCCTCCATATCAAAGCCCGGTCAAAGCCCCATCAAAGCCCCATATAGAGTATGAACAGAGTATGAAAACTTTATCCGCAATCCCAATTAATTTTCATCAAAATATACCCTAAAAATAGTACTGATTTTAGTCACCACACAATTGAATATTTGTATACTGATGGCTAAACACTCAATCACCCCAACCAACCATCACGATCCAAACTTCGATACTGAATCGCTTCGGCAATGTGAGAGGAAATCACATTTGGCGAAGCTTCTAAATCGGCTATAGTTCGGGCTACTTTCAGAATTCTATCGTAAGCACGAGCCGAAAGATTCAAGCGATCCATTGCGGTTTTTAGTAATTGTTTCGAAACATCATCAAGAACACAATATTCTCGAATGTGTTTGGTATTCATTTGGGCATTGTAATGGATATTTTCCATCTGAACGAAACGTTCCGACTGAATCTCTCTAGCAGCAGTAACACGTTTCCGAATTTCGACGCTACTTTCGGCTTTTTGTTCTTCAGACAATTTCTCGAAGGGAACTGGAGTAACTTCAATATGAATATCGATTCTATCCAATAAAGGTCCCGAAATCTTGCTCAGATAACGTTGCATTTCGTGTGGAGAAGATGTTTGTGGAGAATCGGGATCATTAAAAAACCCACTCGGACTTGGATTCATACTCGCCACCAACATAAATGACGAAGGATACGTCACAGTAAATTTGGCTCTCGAAATCGTCACTTCTCTGTCTTCCAAAGGTTGGCGCATTACTTCAAGAACCTCTCTTTTGAATTCAGGCAATTCGTCCAAAAACAAAACACCATTGTGAGCCATTGAAATTTCGCCCGGTTGCGGATAACTTCCGCCTCCAACAAGCGCCACATTCGAAATGGTGTGATGTGGACTTCGAAACGGTCGTTGATTCATTAAACCTACTTCTTTCAGTTTTCCGGCGACACTATGAATTTTAGTAGTTTCCAAAGCTTCTCGCAAAGTCATTGGTGGTAAAATACTGGGCAAACGCTTGGCAAGCATTGTTTTTCCAGCTCCCGGAGGTCCAATCAGAATAATATTGTGACCACCCGCTGCCGCAATTTCCATACATCTTTTTATAGACTCCTGCCCTTTCACATCACTAAAATCAAACTCAGGAAAGTCTAATGTTTTATAAAATTCAGCTCTGGTGTCAATAATTGTGGGTTCTAAAGAGCCTTTTCCTTCGAAAAAATCAATCACTTCCTGAATATTTTCGACACCGTAAACGTCTAAACCCGTAACAATTGCTGCTTCTTTTACATTTTGAATAGGAAGAAAAAACCCTTTGAAACCTTCTTCTTTGGCTTTAATGGCAATGGGCAAAGCGCCACGAATGGGTTGCAAACTTCCGTCCAAAGAAAGTTCTCCCATAATGACATACTTGTCTATATCGTCTCCTTTAATTTGCGAAGAAGCGATTAGAATCCCGATGGCTAGCGTCAAATCATATGCCGAGCCTTCTTTCCGCAAATCGGCAGGCGCCATATTGATCGTGATCTTCTTGCCGGGCATTGCATAGCCATTGTTTTTGAGCGCAGCGGCAATTCGATAACTACTTTCCTTGATAGCATTGTCAGGCAAACCAACTAAATGATATCCAACTCCCTTGTCTATATTGACTTCTACCGTAATTGTGGTGGCTTCTACACCAAAAACGGCACTTCCAAAAACTTTGACTAGCATACTACTTTATTTGATGTTATAAATATAGGAAAGTTTTTAATAAAAGACTATATCAGCAAAAAATTTAGAATAAATAACGCTAAGGGGAAACAAATGTTAAAATCCAATAATTTTAACACAAAGTCTGATACATTCTATACATTAGCAAACAAATTAATTAGACCTACCTATGAACAAAATCCTGCTTCTCCTCATTTTGGGAATCTTTATCCCGAAAATTAATGCCCAAGAATACTTCCCAAACAACGAAGGTGTTCAAAACAAAAACAGCAATTTTATCGTTTTCACCAATGCCAAAATTTATATCACGCCAACTCAAATCATTGAGAAAGGCAATTTGCTTATTCAAAACGGAAAAGTGGTAAACGCTGGAGCCAACATTGCGATTCCAAAAAATTGTATGACGATAAACCTTGAAGGAAAATCAATTTATCCTTCCTTTATTGATATGTACACTGATTTTGGAATAGAAAAACCAGCCAGTAATTCCAATTTTGTGAGAGGTTCGTTGTACGACACCAAACGAGAAGGATATTATTGGAATGAAAATATCCGCTCCGAAGTCAATGCTTACCAAAATTACAAATACGATCAAGCTAAAGCCGAAGAGTTCTTGAAGGCAGGCTTTGGTGTTGTGGGAACCCATGTTCAAGATGGAATTGCCCGCGGAACTGGTGCATTAATTGCTCTAAACAACAATTCAAAAAGTACTAGATTATTATCAAGTACAATTTCAAATCATTTCGGATTTACTAGGAGTGCGACCACGAATCAGGCTTATCCAAGTTCGTTGATGGGTATGATGGCTTTGCTTCGCCAAATGTATTTAGATAAAAATTGGTATAAAAACGGGAATGCAACAACCAAAGATTTGTCCTTAGAAGCCTTAATCAAGAATGAAAACTTAGTCCAAATTTTTTGTTCAGAAGACAAATTGAATAGCCTAAGAGCTTCTAAAATTGGTAAGGAATTTGGTTTAAATTATGTTTTGAAAGGTGCTGGAAATGAATTCGAAAGGATCGAAGAAATCAAGAATACCAATTCTAAATTCATCATCCCTATAAATTTCCCTCTAGCTTACGATGTGTCCAATCCATATCAAGCCAATCAAATGGAGTTGACTGATTTGCGTTTTTGGAATCAAGCACCCACCAACTTAAAAGTGATGTCGGACAACAATATCATCTTTGCATTAACTACCGACAAACTCAAGAAAGTCGAGGATTTTAGAACCAATTTATTGAAAGCGATTAAATTTGGCTTTGACAAGACTAAAGCATTAGAAGCATTGACCACAATACCAGCTTCCATACTTGGGCAAAGTACAACGATCGGAAGTCTGGCAACTGGAAGTTATGCTAATTTTGTGATTACCTCAGGTGAAATATTTGACGAAAAGACCATTTTGTTCGAAAATTGGGTTCAAGGAAATAAATTTGTAATCAATGAGCTGGCCGCAAAAGACATTCGAGGCTCCTATGATTTAACCATCGATAATGATTCGTATAAATGGAAAATTGAAGGTGAAATTTCTACTCCAAAATCGGAAATAACATCGGCTGACAATAAAAAAATAAATTCAAAAGTTTCCGTCACTAATAATTGGCTTACAGCCACAATAAAATCTAAAGACACTATAAATGGTGGCATTACAAGGCTAACAAGTTATATCGAGAAAAGCGAAAATCTAATTGGAAAAGCAGTTTTATCTAATGGAAAAGAAGTGCAATGGTCTGCCAAAAAAACTGCACCCTTTGTTGCTGTCAAAGATACCATCAAACCCGAAAAACTGAATCCAATACTCCCTGTAACTTATCCAAATGTTGCTTTTGGGAATGTTCAAAAACCGATTCCACAAACTTTGTTGTTCAAAAATGCCACAGTTTGGACGAATGAAAAAGAGGGCATTCTACAAGAAACCGATGTTCTAATAAAGAATGGAAAAATTGCCAATATTGGAAAAAACGTTTCGGATGCATCGGCCACGATTATCGATGCAAAAGGAAAACATTTAACTAGCGGAATTATCGATGAACATTCGCATATCGCCATTTCAAAAGGGGTAAACGAAGGCGGCCACAACTCCAGCGCCGAGGTGACGATTCAAGACGTGGTCAATTCTGAAGACATTAATATTTATAGAGATTTGGCTGGTGGAGTTACTATTTCGCAGTTATTACACGGTTCTGCCAATCCTATAGGTGGTCGTTCAGCAATTGTAAAATGGAAATGGGGATTGGCTCCAGAGGAAATGTTGTATAAAAACCAACCTAAATTTATCAAATTTGCGTTGGGTGAAAATGTAAAGCAATCCAATTGGGGCAATGTTAGTCCAACTCGTTTTCCTCAAACCAGAATGGGTGTCGAACAAGTGTTTACGGATTATTTCCAACGTGCCAAAGAATATGACGAGTTATGGAAAAAATACAATTCAAGCTCCAAAAAAGACAAAACTAAAACGCCTAGAGTAGATTTAGAATTGCAGACAATAGCTGAAATCCTAAATAAAGAACGATTTATTACTTGCCATTCCTATGTGCAATCCGAGATTTTAATGCTAATGAATGTTACCGAAAAATTTAATTTTAAAGTAAATACCTATACGCATATTCTGGAAGGGTATAAAGTGGCCGATAAAATGAAAGAACACGGTGTTGGAGCCTCGACTTTTTCAGATTGGTGGGCATATAAATTTGAAGTAAATGATGCCATTCCTTATAATGGAGCTTTAATGCACAACCAAGGAATCACTGTTGCCTATAATTCTGATGATGCTGAAATGTCCAGAAGATTGAATCAGGAAGCCGCAAAAGCAGTAAAATACGGTAATGTTTCAGAAGAAGATGCTTGGAAATTTGTGACTTTAAATCCAGCCAAATTATTGCACATAGACGATAAAGTAGGAAGTATAAAAATAGGGAAAGATGCCGATGTTGTGCTGTGGAATAACAATCCTTTATCTATTTATGCCAAAGCGGAGAAAACAATTATCGAAGGTGTCATTTACTTTGATGTGCAAAAAGACGAACAACTTAGATTGGCAATAGCCAAAGAAAGAAACGAGTTAATCGGACAATTGTTACAAGAAAAAAACAAGGGAATGATGACACAAGAACCAAAGAAAAAAGAAAAAAAAGAATATCATTGCGATACTTTAGAACAATTATAAGATGAGAAAAATAACTATAATAGTATTACTATTGTGCATATCCCAATTTACAAAGGCACAACATAAACCTGCGGAAAAGCAATCAAAATCCATTCTAATTCTGAATGCCACAGCACATTTGGGCAACGGACAAATAATAGAAAATAGCGCCATAGGATTCAAGGACGGAAAAATTACCCTCGTGGCTGATGCAAAGCTGATAAAACTATCCAAAGACGCTTATGAAACCACGATTGACGCCACAGGAAAACACGTTTATCCGGGATTTATTGCTCCAAATTCCACTTTGGGACTGGTAGAAATTGATGCCGTAAAATCATCAGATGATGAAGAAGAAATTGGAAGTTTCAATCCTCACGTAAGAAGCATTATTGCTTATACTGCCGAATCGAAAGTGATAGAAACAGTTCGCCCAAACGGAATTTTGATGGCGCAAATCACGCCACGTGGAGGAAGAATTTCAGGAACCTCTTCAATCGTCCAGCTTGATGCTTGGCATTGGAAAGATGCATTAATTAAAGAAAACGACGGCATCCACTTGAACTTTCCGGCTGCCTTTAGAAAAAGTGGTAGTTGGTTTGAACCTGGAACGATTGAAGCAAATAAAGATTACACCAAACAAATGGAAGAAATTAATGCCTTTTTTTCCAACTCAAAAGCCTACTTAGCCAATACTCCAAAAGAAAGGAATTTGATTTTTGAATCTATGAAAGGCCTTTTTGATGGTACACAAACATTATTTGTACACGCTGATAGTGAAAAACAAATCATAGATGCTATCCAACAAGCCCATGAAAATGGAATTAATAAAATGGTGATTGTTGGCGGGTTTGAAGCCTATAAAACAGCCGATTTATTACTCAAAAACCATATCGGGGTACTGTTGAGACGCGTCCATGATATGCCAATGTCCGAAGATCAGGACATCGATTTACCCTACAAAATGGCAAAAATTTTGACTGATAAAGGGATACTTGTTGGTCTTGACAACAGCGGAGATAAGGAACGCATGCAAACACGAAACCTCCCTTTCCTGGCAGGAACTTGCGCGGCCTATGGATTGGACAAAGAACAAGCTTTACAATTAATTACCTTAAATACCGCCAAAATTCTAGGAATTGATACTCTATGTGGATCGTTAGAATTAGGAAAAGATGCAACACTTTTCATTTCGGAAGGTGATGCATTAGATATGAGAACCAATAAATTGACCAATGCATTCATCCAAGGAAGAATGATTGACCTTGAAACACATCAAACCCAACTGTACAATAAATACAAAGAAAAATACGGTCAGAAGTAATGGGACTATTTTATAAAGAAAAACGGTCGTGAAAATAATCTCACGACCGTTTTTTTTACTTCATTTCAGATTTTTAAACAGGGTATTCCAATCCGATTTGATTTCGAACTTGATCTACAATTTTTATAAGATCTAAACTATTTTGGTGAGACCAAAGGCTACTTTCAATCCTATTAACTCTAATGCATTGATGACATTCTTCGATTTCATAAGTAAAACCTTTGCCTTTGGTTGGTAATAAAATTTCTTCTTCAAAATCACCAACATTTAAAGTAAAAGATTGTGCTTGATGCCAAAGCGTATTCAAATTAATTCGTCCTTTGGTCCCATTGATTGTCGCTTTAGTATTGGAAGTGGACACAAAACTAGAATGCAAAATGGCTTGTGCCTTTTCGTATTGCAAAATCATAGACGTTTGCAAATCGGCACCAGTTTGATGGAAATTGGATTTGGCCAAGATTTCAGTAGGAATGCCTAACACAACATAACACAAAAACAAAGGATAAACACCAATATCTAAAAGAGCACCTCCTCCTAAATTCATATCGGTTTTCCGGTTGCCAATGCCATCAAGGTTTTCAGCGTAGAATGCAAAATCAGCATTGATGTATTTCACTTCGCCTATTTCACCTTTTTTAATAATAGAAAAAGCTTCCCGAAAAGAAGGATTGAATCGGGTCCAAAAAGCTTCCATAAAAAAATTATTGTTGGCTTTCGAGGCAGTAATCATTTGCAAAGCGTTATCATAATTTAGGGCAATAGGTTTTTCGCAAAGCACGTGTTTATTGTGCTGCAATGCTTTTATTGTCAACGAAGCGTGCGAAGAATGTGGCGTTGCAATATAAAGAATATCAATTTCCGAGTCATTAATAATGGCCTCATAGGAAGAAAAGGCTTTTTTACAATCATACTTTTCGGCAAACTCTTTTGATTTTTCAGCATCTCTAGAAGCGACAGCGGCAAGTTCGGCATCTTCAACAAGCATTAAATCGTTGGCAAACTGATGCGCAATATTGCCTAAACCAATGATTCCCCATTTTATTTTATTTTTCATAATTTATATTTTAAATAACAGAGCCGTTTTACTTCTATACACCAAAAACTAATAACTAGGTTTTATATTCAAATGCAAATTATATGTTTATTGAAAATTTGAAATGATACCGTAAAAGTCAAAACAAAAATAATACTAGAAATAGTGTAATTTATATATTTTGATAAAAATAAATATATATTGAAATTTACTTCTTAATTAAGTTTGTTTTCCAATAAATATTAATTTACTTTGTTACAAATTTAACATTTACACAGCAATAAGTCATAAAAATGAAGTTAATTATCCGCACCTACAATCTCAAATTAAAACATCCATTTACAATTTCAAGAGAAACTCATACCATACAACCCTCCTTGATCGTCGAACTACAAAGCGAAGGTTATTCAGGTTTTGGCGAAGCTACTTCAAACCCATATTATAAAATTACTGTAGATTCGATGAAGCAAAATTTGGAACAAATAATTCCCTTTATCGAAAGTGTTACTAGCGAAACTCCAGAAGAATTTTGGCTAAAAGCATATTCATTTTTGCAACACGATATGTTTGCACTTTGTGCATTAGATATAGCATATAACGATTTATATGCGCGCAAACAAGGCAAAAAATTATATGAATTTTGGGATTATTCAATTGAAAAGAACCCAATGACTGATTATACCATCGGAATTGATACCATCGAAAAAATGGTGTCGAAAATGAAAGAATTGCCCTGGCCAATCTATAAAATCAAGTTGGGAACCAAGGAAGACATTGCAATTGTAACGGAATTAAGAAAGCATACTGATGCTGTTTTTAGAATAGATGCCAATTGTGGTTGGACGGTTTCAGAAGCCTTAAATAATGCCATTGAATTGAAAAAACTAGGCGTTGAATTTTTAGAACAGCCTCTAAAAGCTGATAATTGGGAAGGTCACAAACAATTATTCGAAAATTCGGTTTTGCCTATCATAGCTGACGAAAGTTGCATTGTTGAAGAAGATGTAGCCAAATGCCACAATCATTTTCACGGTGTGAATGTTAAATTAGTAAAATGTGGCGGACTGACGCCAGCCAGAAGAATGATTTCACAAGCCAAAAAGCTAGGAATGAAAACCATGGTGGGTTGTATGACGGAATCTACTGTGGGGATTTCGGCGATTGCACATTTATTACCAGAACTAGACTTTGTCGATATGGATGGGGGATTATTATTAGCCGAAGACATTGCTACTGGAATAACCCTAAAAGATGGTAAAATAGAATATTCTGAATTGAACGGCACTGGAGTTACCTTAATATCTTAATCTATGACGGTAAACGAATTTCCAGATCGATTAATAAATATTGAAGGTGTTGATTATTTATATTTTGGTGGTACCAATTTTTTAGGAATTTCTACCAATTCTGATTTTCAAACTATTTTATTCGAAAGCATCAAAAAATGGGGAACAGCTTATGGAAGTTCGCGAAATTCTAATATACAACTCTCCATTTATGAAACTGCTGAAAACATATTGGCAGAAAATCTAAATGTAGAAGCCGCTTTAACTGTTTCGTCAGGAATGCTAGCAGGAAAATTGGTAGTAGAATATCTTTCCAATACCACCGATGCTATGTTTCATTTTCCAGATGCACATCCAGCATTAATGAATCCGCCGAGTTTACCTATATTAGTTAACGGCGAATTGAACACTAAACTATTCGATGCAACTATTTCAAAAATCACAGTCTTAACCGATGCAGTTCCTTCGCAATATGTTGAACCTATAGACTTAAGCCTTTTACTCACGATTCCTAAAGAAATAGAAATCAATCTGGTTATAGACGAGTCAAATAGTTTTGGAATCCTTGGAAACGAGTGGCAAAACACTTTAAAAGAGGAAAACATCAATATCATAAAAGTTGCCTCTTTAGGAAAAGCAATTGGCATTTCTGGCGGTGTTATCGCTGGGAAGCATTCTTTTATCTCTAAAATACGTAACCAAGATTGTTTTATTGGTGCCGCCGGAATGAACCCTGCTTTTTTAGAAACTTATGTAAATGCTCAAGAAGTTTACAATTCACAAAAGCAAAAATTAGAACAAAATCTTTCCTATTTTAAGAATCATTTTTCAAATAGTGCCATATTTACCTTTCATCCCTCCTATCCTATTATTTATTTTGATGACGAATTAGTTTCAAAAAAATTATTTGAAAATAAAATCATAACTACTTCTTTCAAATATACCAATGAGTCAGGGAGACTCAATCGAATTGTAATTACCGCCAACCATACAATTGAAGATTTAATTCATTTGACTACTTTTTTATAGCATATCTCCCTAAAACCAGCATTAACAAATTGTAAATTTAAGTTAATTTTTATCTTATACCCTTAATTTTTTAGGGGTTAAAATACGTATTTGATAAAAATGATATCCAAAGTTATATTTTTTATGGGGGGTATTACAAGATTTAATACTTTTATCGAAAATTATAACTAAAAAAACTAAAATTATGCGAAAGATTATTTTAAGTGTGATATTAATCACAATTCTGGTATTAGCCGTTTTTTCAATTTATTTATTTCCTGAATCTACAGTACTAGGTGCTCACGTAGTCGAGTTAAAATTAGATACTGGCGATACCGCTTGGATGCTTACAGCAACAGGGCTTGTATTGTTAATGACGCCTGGACTAGGTTTCTTTTATGGAGGAATGGTAGGTAAAAAAAATGTAATCAGTACTGTTCTTCAAAGTTTTATAGCAATGGTAATTGTTACTGTTCTATGGGTTGTTGTAGGATTCGGATTGTGTTTTGGACCAACAATAGGTAATATCATAGGAGATCCAACATCTAATATGTTTTTTAACGGAGTAAATGCTACCACAGCTTGGGAATTAGCTCCAACTATTCCATTTATATTATTTGCTTTGTTTCAAGCAAAATTCGCAATCATTACCCCTGCATTAATCACGGGTGCTTTTGCAGAACGTGTTCGTTTCTGGGCATATATGTTGTTTATGGTTTTGTTTATCATATTCATTTACGCTCCACTATGTCACATGACTTGGCATCCTGATGGTTTGTTCTTCGGATGGGGAGTATTGGATTTCGCTGGAGGAACAGTAGTACATATGAGTGCTGGTTGGGCTGCACTTGCTGGAGCTATGTTCTTAGGAAAAAGAAAAGTACAAAAAACTAATCCTGCTCGTATTACTTATGTATTATTAGGTACAGGATTATTATGGTTCGGTTGGTTTGGTTTCAATGCAGGTTCTGCAGTTGGTTCAAACGGCCTAGCTGCACAAGCTTTAGGAACAACTACTGTAGCTGCTGCTGCTGCTGCAATGGGTTGGGTATTTTTGGATAAAATTTTAGGACAAAAACTATCTGCAATGGGAGCTTGTATCGGAGCTGTAGTTGGATTAGTTGCTGTAACTCCTGCTGCAGGTTTTGTAACAATACCTTCTGCTTTAGCAATTGGTCTTATTGCCAGTATAGTAAGTAACCTTGTTGTAAGCAACTTCCCTAAAGGTAAAATTGATGATGCTTTAGATGTATTTGCTTGTCACGGTGTTGGTGGTATGGTTGGTATGCTTTTAACAGGTGTATTTGCTTCAAAATCAGTAAACGCAATTGTAGGTGATAATCAAGGTTTAATCTATGATGATGCTACTTTGTTTTTAATCCAATTAAAAGCATTAGTTATCGTATCGATATTTGCTTTCTGTGCTTCTTACGCTTTATTCTTCATTGTAAATAAAATCACTCCACTAAGAGTTTCTGAAGAAAAAGAAGAATTAGGATTAGATATTTCTCAACACGGAGAATACTTATAAAAAGACAATTTGTTCAATTTTAAAACACGCTAAAGATTCGTTTTTAGCGTGTTTTTTTTTTTACATAAGCAATATCAAAAATATTAAAGGCTAGTTTATCATTTCAAGAGCAATCGAGATGCTATAATGGAGTTCTCTCCCTTCGACTTCGTGCAGGATGAAGTGCTCGCACTGATATAAGACTAATTATATCTAAATGGCATAAAATAATACCTCTTTAAATACATCTTTAATTCGCAAAAAAACAGACGTTGATATAAAATTTCCTGAGGTATAATTGATGACCAACTTAAGGTCTTTACTGGCCAATAAAATGTTATTCAAAACAAAAAAAAGCTTCCTGCGATTATAACAGGAAGCTTTACTATATGAAATGATTTTAAAACTTATTGCTTAAACTTAGAAATTCCAGCTTTCAACCAATTTTCATATTCTTCCACACCAACATAACTAATTGTTGGTTTTTCTAGATTTAAATTATTTCCGTTTAAATCGGTCAAAACATACAATGGTTGCGTATTCGTTTTGTATTTTGTAATCATAAAATCAGTCCATTTATCGCCAATAGTTTCAATTTCGGCAGCTGTAGTTTTCGAAACAAATTGCTCGCTTTTTGGCAAGGCACGCTTATCATCAACATACAATGAAATCAAAACTATTTCATTTTTCAAAATAGATAAAACGCTTTCGTCAGACCAAACATTGTTTTCCATTTTTCTGCAATTCACGCAAGCATATCCTGTAAAATCTAGCATTATGGGTTTGTTTACGGTTTTGGCATAAGCCAAACCTTTTTCATAATCATCAAAAACTACAATTTGATGCGGACCCAATTTGGCGCCTTCTGGCAAAATTCCCGTTGGAGAATTATTTCCTGAACCACCGAATCCGAGTGGACTTTCGCTATACTCCATTGGAGGTGGAAAAGCATTAATCAATTTCAATGGTGCTCCCCAAAGTCCCGGAATCATATAGATTGTAAACGATAAAACCACTAATCCAAGTGACAATCTTCCCACCGAAATATGCGCCATTGGGCTATCGTGAGGCAAAGTAATTTTGCCAAACAAATAGAAGGCTAAAGTTCCGAAAATTGCAATCCAAATAGCTAAAAACACCTCTCTTTCCAATAAATGCAATTGAAGTACTAAATCCGCATTAGATAAAAATTTGAATGCTAAAGCCAACTCTAGAAATCCTAAAACTACTTTAACCGTATTGAGCCATCCACCAGATTTTGGTAAAGATTGCAACCAACTTGGAAAAAATGCAAATAACATAAATGGCAAAGCTAAAGCGGAAGAAAATCCCAACATTCCAACAATAGGTCCAATTCCCCCTTTTGATGCTGATGCAAATAAAATATCGCCAACAATTGGGCCTGTACAAGAAAAAGAAACAATTGCTAATGCCAAAGCCATAAATAATATCCCAATAATTCCACCTTTATCAGCTTGCTTATCTACTACATTGGCCCAAGAATTGGGTAACATAATCTCGAAAGCCCCTAAAAATGATGTGGCAAAAACTACCAATACAACGAAGAAAATTAAGTTAAAATAAACATTGGTTGCCATAGCATTTAAGGCATCGGCTCCGAAAATGGCAGTAACAATTGACCCTAATACAACGTATATTACAATAATCGAAATTCCATAAATTATAGCATTTCGAATTCCTGCTGCTTTGGTTTTACTTTGTTTGGTAAAAAAACTTACCGTCATTGGAATCATTGGAAAAACGCAAGGTGTCAACAACGCTAACAATCCACCTAAAAATGAAAGGATAAATATCGTCCACAATCCTTTTTGGGATTCCGTTTTATTGCCTAATGGAACTGTTGATTCTGACTTTGCAACCACTGAGTTACTTGGCCCTAAACTTGGCTCCAAGTCATCTTCCTTTACAGCAATCGCTTCGGCAGGAGTTTCAGCTCCTTTATCTGCAGCAATAACAGACGAATTTGAACTGCTTGTTGCAGGCACGATAAAACTGAATTTTTTCTCTATATTAATACAAGATTGTTTGCAAACTTGATAATTAAAATCCACTTCTATGGTCTTTGTATTTGGATTTGTCAAAATAATTTCCTGCTGAATTTGTGCGTTTTTCACGAAGAATGTTTCATTAACTTCAAAAATATCGTTATAGGCAGTGGTTGTTTTTCCTTCTTTGGCTTTACCAATCAAATTGTAATTTCCTTTTTGATTTTTAAAAGTTATTTCCAATGGTAAAGGCCCACCTTCTGGCGTAAATTGAGAATACATATGCCATTCATTTTCGATAACTCCGTTAAAAGTAAGAATGTAATTGGTGTCTGATTTTTTTTCAATTTTCGTTGTCCATTTTACTGGATCCAATATTTGAGCGTTTCCAATAACGAAAGCTAAAAAAACAAAAAGTGTAACAATAATTTTCTTCATTATTTCAATTGTATTTTAAGTATATTTTTTGTTGTGTTTTTAATTCTAAAACGATGATCTTGACGAATTCCAATAATCCAAACGATTTCATTATCAGAACACAATAACCAGGTTTTTTCTTTTTCAATTAATGACAGTTTTTCATCTTTAAAAAATTTACTAAGTTTTTTTGATTTCCCTTCCATACCAAAAGGCTGAAAAAAATCACCCTCACGCCATTTTCGTATCACTAATGGATACCATAATTTGTCTTCGTCGACAAATATAGTTGTATTTGAAACGGCAGAAATGGTTTCTACCCTTGTAAACAAAAGATTTAAGGGAATATTAACTTGTTTTTGATTTTTATTTATAAAATATTCTTCGTTTTCATCTTCAATATTCAAGGGGCTAAGTATTAGGAAATCCCTGTTTTTTAACAATCGAAACTCATTCGAAAAAACTTGTTTGCCTGATTGCCCATCAATCAAATCATAGATGTCTTCCCAAGCGGAAAAGCCAAATCCGTTGAACCAATGATATAAATACGATTTATAATTGGGTAATTTTTTCAATTGATTTAAATCAAAATGTACTTCAGTTCCTTTTTCTTTTGCAACTTGTTGGTAGACCAAAAACGAAGCATCATCAACCATTGATTTGGATTCTTGCAAATGACTTTGAGTTTTTTGAAAAGAAGAAAGAAAATCGGGATTTAATTCCTTCAAAATTGGAACCAAGTTGTGTCTAATTTTATTTCTCAAATATTTATCCAAAGCATTGCTACTATCTTCGCGCCATCCTATAGCATTATCCTTAGCATATTGTTCAATATCAAACCTTGAAAATAGTAAAAAAGGTCGAATTACTTTATTATTTTGTTCTGGAATTCCGGTTAAACCATCTAAACCTGTTCCACGAACCAGATTGATAAGAACCGTTTCTAAGCTATCATCTGCGTGATGTGCTGTTAGAATGTAATCATAGTTTTCGGTCTCCAAAAGTTCGTAAAACCAACTATAGCGCAATTCACGAGCTGCCACTTGAGTCGAAAGTTTATAATCATTAGCAAAAGCTTCGGTGTCAAATTGAGTCAAAAACAATCTAATATCATTGGTTTTGGCATAATCTTGAATCATTTTTTGGTCTTCAAAACTTTCAATGCCTCGAAGTTGAAAATTACAATGAGCAATCGCAATATCAAACGGTAACTTAAGAAATAAGTCAACCATTACCATACTATCTATTCCACCACTTGTTGCCAAAATGAGTTTTTTTCCAATTAAAAAAGGGAAATTTTGGGCAATATGATTTTCGAATTTCTGTTGCATATTCAAATTTAAGTAATTCTTCTGAAATATATTTCAATTTTTGAATATTAAAGACTTCTTTTTTTGAAGAAAAACTAATAAAAAAGTTCAAATTTGAAATTAACTCAAAACTTCTCGCATTGCTTTTGCTTTGAGCAAACATTCTTCATATTCTTTATCGGGAATAGACAGCGAAGTTATGGCACTTCCTACCGAAAATGAGACGTACTTATTTTCCTGATTGTACAAAATACTTCGGATGACTACATTAAAATCGAAGTCACCATTTGGAGTAAAATAACCAACGGCTCCACTATACAAACCTCTTTTTGTTTCTTCCAATTCTTCAATAATTTTCAATACCGAAATCTTAGGAGTCCCAGTCATACTACCCATTGGAAAAGTAGTTTTAATTACATCAACAGCAGCGTATTGACTATCTATTTTTGAAGTAATAGTCGAAATCATTTGATGTACCTGCTCGAAAGAATAAATACCACACAATTCCTCCACTTTTACCGACCCTTTTTGGGCAGTTCGAGACAAATCGTTGCGAACCAAATCGGTTACCATTATATTTTCGGCATACTCTTTTGGGTCTGATGCCAATTGATTTTTAGACTTTTCATCTTCGATTGGATCAAAAAACCGCTTTGCAGTTCCTTTTATGGGTTGAGAAACAAGCAAATCTTTAACTTTCTTGATATACCGCTCAGGTGAAGCTGAAAGCAAAAACTGTGTATTATTTTTTAAAAAGACAGCATGCGGAGATTTTGAAATTTCGTTCAGTTTCAAATATTTTTCTAGTGGATTGATATCGGCATTTTCAACAAAAAACTCCATACAAAAATTGGCTTCATAAATATCTCCACGATGAATATGTTCTAAAAGTGTAGCTACTTTACTTATATAACTTTCTTTTGAAATTCGTTGATTAATACTTATTGGAATTTGCGTATTTGGACTTTTGAATTGGGATTCTAAAATTTCTTTAAAATCATCCTCCATTTCATCATCACACATATTGAGGTATTGAATTTCGAGTTGATTCTCATTCAACAAAAACACTTTCTTGGGTTGAAAGAAAAACAAATCCGGAAAATTTAAACCATCAAAATTATTGGAATTTAAATCTTCTATATCATTTTTCAAATCATAGGATAAATAGCCAAAAAGCCAGTCTTTGGCCACTTGTTGATATTGTTTTAAGTCTTCAAAAGCATTAGAATAGTCCGTTTTTATTGATGTAAAGGCATCTACAGCAAGAATACAATCATAACTTGAATAGTATTGTGGATAATCGTTGCTATCCAAATAAACTACTTCACGAAATTGCTGTGCCCAAGCCAATACTTGCTGCTTGAATTGAATTGGATTTTCTATATATTTTGTAATTGAAGTTCTCAATGACTCAGAATGAATTTTAAATTTCAAAATTACGACAAATTTTAATAAAATTTTTAGTTACATTTATCGCGCTATTAACCACAAATACAATCAAATATGAAAATTGCAACCTTAATTGTCCGAATTTTAATTGGCGTTTTACTCCTTTTTGCTTCCATAAGTTATTTTTTTCAATTGTTTCCGGAGCCTCCTTTAGCAGGCAATATGAAAATTTTCAATGATGGAATAAAAGCTTCCATTTATCTAATGCCAATGGTTAAAATTGTGGAACTTTTGTGTGGACTATCTTTTATTATTGGTAAATTCAATCGCATTGCCTTTATAATATTAATGCCTATTTCAATCAATATTCTTTTTACCCATATTTTTCTTGCTCCAGAAGGGATTGCAGTTGCAACCTTTTTATTCTTAGGAAATGTATTTCTACTATTTACCAAATGGGACAGTTATAAAGGATTGTTTGTAGCGTAATCAAATTATTTTCATAAAGGAAATAGATTCAAAAAACCCCGAAAAAATATAATCTTTTCGGGGTTTTTATAATTTTGAACTCCTGAACTATACGTGTAACGCTCTATTGTCAGTTGCAGCTAATGCCGCTTCTTTTATGGCTTCCGCAAATGTTGGATGTGCATGACTCATTCTTGAAATATCTTCGGCAGACGCTTTGAACTCCATTGCAGTTACAGCTTCGGCAATTAAATCGGCGCAGCGAGCACCAATCATATGAACTCCCAAAACTTCATCGGTTTTTGCATCGGCAAGAATTTTAACGAATCCATCTAAATCTCCGCTGGCTCTTGCTCTTCCTAATGCTTTGAAAGGGAAACTTCCCGATTTGAATTCCACTCCAGAAGCTTTTAATTGTTCTTCTGTTTGTCCAACGGCAGCTACTTCTGGCCAAGTATAAACAACTCCTGGTATTAAATTGTAATTGATATGTGGTTTTTGTCCTGCTAAGATTTCGGCAACCATTGTTCCTTCTTCTTCCGCTTTGTGAGCCAACATTGCGCCTCGAACCACATCGCCAATAGCGTAAATATTTGGGATATTGGTTTGCAAATGATCGTTTACTTCAACCATTCCTCTATCGGTAATTTTAACACCAGCTTTATCTGCATTCAAACCATCGGTATAAGGACGACGTCCCACAGAAACTAATGAATAATCACCTTCGAGAGTAATGGTTTCCCCTTTTGCATTTTCAGCTTGAACAGTTACTACATCACCATTTCTTTCAACCGATTTTACTTTGTGGGAAACATAAAATTTCATTCCTTGCTTTTTCAAGACTTTCGTCAATTCTTTAGATAGCGCACCATCCATTCCTGGAATGATTCTGTCCATAAATTCTACTACAGAAACTTTTGCTCCTAAACGCAAATATACTTGTCCTAATTCGATTCCGATAACGCCACCACCAATGATGACAAGGTGTTTCGGCACTTCTTTTAATGATAAGGCCTCAGTTGATGTGATGATTCTTTCTTTATCAATTTTGATAAATGGCAAAGAAGAGGGTTTAGAACCAGTTGCAATAATGATGTTTTTTGCTTCAATAGTTTCCGAACTGCCATCCGCTTTGGCAACTGCCACATGAGTTGCATCTACAAATGAACCCAAACCATTGAAAACAGTAACTTTATTTTTATCCATCAAATAATTGATTCCACCAGAAGTCTGGTCTACAACTGCTTGTTTGCGAGCAATCATTTTTTCTAAATTCACATTTACTTCGCCAACAAATTCGATTCCGTGTTCGGCAAAATGAGCAATTTCACTATAATGATGCGAAGAGGATAATAATGCTTTTGATGGAATACAACCTACATTCAAGCAAGTTCCACCAAGAGTGGAATATTTTTCGATAATAGCGGTTTTGAAACCTAGTTGTGCGCAACGAATGGCTGAAACATATCCTCCCGGACCTGAACCTATAATGACTACGTCAAATGAACTCATAGTATTTGTGTTTTTGTTTTAGTGTGGCAAAAATAAGTTATTTTGTCGGAAGTTAAAGTTAAAAATTTAAAGATTTAGTACAGGATTACTTCTTGATTGTTGTTACTTCTAAATTTCAACAACGGTTGTATTTTTTACTTCACTAATCATAAAAGTACTATGTGTACTACCAATATGATCTAAAGTAGTAAGTTTTGTGACCAAAAATTCACGATAGGCTTCCATATCTTTTACCAAAATCTTCAAAATATAATCGTAATCACCACTTACATGGTGACATTCTAAAACTTCTTTGAGTTTAACAACTTCGTTTTCAAATTTGGTTAAGAATTCTTTGGTATGTTGAATAAGCTTGAGGTGGCAGAAAACCACAAATCCCTTTTCGACTTTAGAACGATTTACTAAAACTACATATTTATCGATAATACCTTCTCTTTCGAGTTTCTTGATACGCTCATAAACCGCTGTAACCGACAAGTCAAGTTTTAAGGACAATGCTGCAGTTGTTCTTTTGGAATCAGTTTGCAGCAGAAAAAGTAATTTTTTATCAATTGAATCTAAAGCCATAAGAAAGGAAATTAAGTTTTGAAATAAAAACTATAAAAATTGAATATTAATTGTAAAATTAGAAAAATATTTTAAATAATTAAAAATTATTAGTTTTAAAAACTAAATATTTACTATACTATTGATTTATTGACTATCAATATCGAATTTTGATTAATAATCTAATATAAAAAACTATGAAATTCGATCCAGCTGATGACATTCAAGATTTACAGTACTTTGGAGAATTTGGAGGAGTAAATCCTTCTATTTCTGATAGTTCAACTTATACTTTTCTGTCTGCAAAAACCATGTTTGACACTTTTGAAGGAAATGCAGACGGTTGCTATTTGTATTCTCGACATTCTTCTCCAAGTAATTTATATTTAGGCCAAGCTTTAGCCGCGATGGAAGGAACAGAAGCCGCCAATGTTTCGGCCTCAGGAATGGGAGCCATTACTCCTACTCTTTTACAATTATGTGGTTCTGGCGATCATATCGTTTCGAGTAGAACAATTTATGGCGGAACCTATGCTTTTTTGAAGAATTTTGCTCCAAAACTTGGTATCAAAACTACTTTTATAGACATTACTAAAATGGACAAAGTAGAAGCAGCAATCACTGCCGAAACTAAAGTTTTGTATTGCGAAACGGTGAGTAATCCTTTGCTCGAAATTGCCGACATTTCAAGTTTAGCAAAAATTGCAAGAAAACATAATATCAAACTAGTTGTCGATAATACTTTTTCGCCATTATCCGTTTCTCCAGCAAAATTAGGTGCTGACATTGTCATTCACAGTTTGACTAAATATATCAACGGAAGCAGTGATACTCTTGGTGGTGTGACTTGTGCGTCAAGAGAATTTATCGATAGTCTGAAAAATGTGAATAATGGAGCAAATATGCTTTTAGGACCAACAATGGACAGTTTCCGATCAGCAAGTATAATGAAGAACTTAAGAACTTTGCACATCCGAATGAAACAGCACAGTAATAATGCGATGTATCTAGCAGAGCATTTTGAAAAAGATGGGTTGAAAGTCGTTTATCCAGGTTTAAAAAGTCATTCTGGTCATACTTTGTATTCAAATATGATTAATCCTGAATATGGTTTTGGTGGTATGATGACTATAGATGTGGGAACTTTGGACAAAGCCAATGAACTAATGGAGTTGATGCAAAGCCAAAAACTAGGCTATTTAGCCGTTAGTTTAGGGTTTTATAAAACTTTGTTTAGCGCTCCAGGCACATCGACATCGAGTGAAATTCCTATAGAAGAGCAGGAAGCAATGGGTTTGACAGATGGTTTGATTCGTTTTTCTATTGGATTAGACAACAATATAGAAAGGACTTATCAAATGATGAAAGAATGTATGATTGAATTGGGAGTTTTAGAGACAGCAAGAGCCCATTCATAAAACTTCGATTATTAATTGCATCTCTTTTTTCGTTTTCGAAAACAATTCAAAAAACACATAAAAGCCTTAATTTTTATGTGTTTTTATTTTTAATTAGATATGCAATTAAAAAGTTACATTTTAATAATTAAATCATTTTGCTTGAATGTTTTATTAATATAAAATTCATTTGTAGATTTAACAAAATTATTAAAAACACAAAACATTAAAATATGAAAAAATCAACCTCTGTTTTATTTTTTATAGTATCATTTTTTGCAAATGCTCAATCATTTAATAATTTCCCTGTTACGACACAAAAACCCCCTCTGCACGGAAAACATTGGATGGCCATAACTGGCAAACCTCTTGCTGCAACTGCCGGCGCAATGATTTTTTCAAAAGGCGGTAATGCGATCGATGCTTCGTGTGCCATGTTAGCCGCAACCTGCACAATGTGGGATGTTTTAAGTTGGGGTGGAGAAACGCAAGCGCTAATTTACAATCCAAAAACAAAAAAAGTGATTGCCATCAATGCTCTTGGTGTAGCTCCAACAGGTGCAACAGCAAAATTTTTCAAAGACAAAGAAATGAAATATCCTCCGCAATATGGCGCGCTTGCAGCAGTTACTCCAGGTACTGCAGGTGGACTAATGACTATGCTTGCAGAATATGGCACAATGAGCCTAAAGGAAGTGTTGACGCCAGCGATGCAAATGGCAGAAGGCTACCCCATAGAGGCTCAAACTGCAAATTCGATTGAACGTGAGAAAGAACGCATTAAGGCTTGGCCTTATTCCAAAAAAGTTTTTCTACCGCATTTAGGTCAATCTAGAGAAGCACCAGATGCTGGTGAAATTTTTATTCAAAAAGATTTACTCAAAACTTTACAAAAACTTGTTGATACTGAGGAATTAGCTTTAAAAAGTGGGAAATCTAGAAAAGAAGCCATATACGAAGCCTATGACCGCTTTTACAAAGGAGACATCGCAACAGAATTTGCTCGTGGTTGCCAAGAACAGGGAGGATTGATAACCAAAGAAGATTTAGCCCAATGGAAAGTCAAAATTGAGGAACCGATGTCTACTAATTATAAAGGAATTGAGGTTTATAAACTGCAACAATGGAGTCAAGGTCCCGTAATGTTACAAACATTAAACATTTTAGAAAACTTCGATCTTAAAAGTATGGGATATAATTCGACTCGATACATTCATACTTTATATCAGTCGATGAATTTAGCTTTTGCCGATCGTGATTTTTATTACGGTGATCCTGCTTTTGCTCCTGATGAACCAATGAAAGGACTGTTGTCTAAAGAGTATGCGAAAGACCGCAGTAAATTAATTGACCCAACAAAAAACAATCCTAATATAGGCCCTGGAGATCCTTATCCGTATCAAGGACAATTGAATCCCTATCAGAATACACTCAAATCATTTGGCAACGTTGGTATCGATGCGAAAAAAACTTTGACAGAAGAGTATTTCAAAGATTTCACAGCTGGCACCACTTCGATTGAGGCGGCAGACAAAGAAGGCTGGGTTGTTTCTGTAACTCCTAGTGGTGGTTGGGTTCCAGCTTGTATTGCTGGCACAACTGGAATTGGAATGAGCCAACGCATGCAAAGTTTTGTATTGGATGAAAAAGAAAATCCTTTTAATGTTGTGGCTCCTGGAAAACGTCCAAGAGTAACACTTACGCCTACACTGGCTTTAAAAGATGGCAAGCCTTTTCTCTCTTTTGCCAAGCAAGCTGGCGATGAGCAAGACCAACTATTGATTCAATTTTTCTTAAACATGGTCGAATTTAATATGACCGTACAAGAGGCTTGTGAAGCTCCAAGCTTTATTACCAACCAAATGTACTCGAGTTTTGGTGAACATGAAAAAGCAAATGGTTCTCTTATTTTAAACAATCAGATGCCACCTTGGATTAGCAAAGACTTAGCAAGAATGGGGTATCGTACCTCTTTTAGAGAACGAACTAGTGGACCAATAAACGCTATATTTTTCGATTGGATACACGGTAGTTTTTGGGGAGGTTCGAGCAATCACGGTGAAGATTACGGTTTGGGATGGTAGTTGTAGAAACTGACATCCAAAAGAATACAAATAGTACTTAAACTACATAAAAAAAGTTGTTGTGGACTTAAATGCAGGCTAATTTCCCTTAATTGGTTTCAATGCCACAAATTAAATGCATTCGTTCTATATTATTTAAATATAAAATGAGTTAAAAAACGATAAATAATAAACTCAAATAATCCGTTTAAAATGATTTTTTAAGCGGATTATTTCATTCACGATAGATCTAAAATAGAAAGTTTTAAACACTATAACGTAATAGTTAGCCTTTAAAATATTTAAAATTTTACTAGTCCTTTAATTGTAGTAAATTTATATACCCAAAGTCTAAAAATAAGCAAATACGTTAAAAATGACAAAAAAAACACTTCTATTATTCCTCTTTTTTACCTTTTTGAATACTCAAGCACAAGTTCATACTACCTATTTGTGGCATTTGCACCAACCTACTTATTGGGGAGATGTCAGTAAAATTAACCCAAATCGATATCAAATAGTTAAAGAATCTCAGGACTTGAAATTTTCAGGAGCCAACAATGACATCAATGGTTTGGCGCATCCCACTAACAATCTTCAGGAAATATTTGGAGCTGGTGATCGAGTGGCTGCCTATCAATTTGCACCAAAAAACGCTATCAATTCTATTCGCGATTTATCAGAATCAGGAGCACAAATCACTTATGGAGGTTCTTTATTAGAAAATGTAAATTCTTTGGCTCAAGCCAATCAATGGGGATACAATACTACTTGGATTCAAAACATAAAAGATGCTAAGGCATGGAAAACATCGGGAAATTTTCCTCGAATGGAAATGGTCTCTTTTACAATGCATCATGCTCTTTCACCATTAATGAGTGACGAAGCTTTGACAAAAGAAATAAAAGCACATCAATATTATTCAAACCAATTATTTGGATCACACGATTCCAAAGGATATTGGCCAGCAGAATGTGCTTTTTCTGAAAGAATTATCAAAACTTTGACAGAATGTGGCATAGAATGGTCTGTTATTGCAAACAGTCATTTGGCACGAACATTAAATAATTACCCAATAAAAGCAGGTTCTGGTGGATCGATGTGTGATTATCCTAATAAAGCCGATCAAGTAGACACTAATGGAACCAATTGGTTTTCTGCTCAAAAAGATGCTCGTGGTGGACAATTTGCTGTTCCGTATTGCTATCTTCCTTACAAATCAAAATATATAGACCCAGAAACCGCTCAAGAATATAAAATCACAGTGGTTCCAATGGCTGATTATGAAAGTTATGAAGATGGCTATGCAGCAATTGGCACTAGCATTTTAGCTCCAATTGTTGCTCAGGCTGGTACTTCACCAAGGCCACCATTAGTCCTATTTGCTCATGATGGTGACAATGCTTGGGGTGGCGGTTCTTCTTATTATAATGAATCAGTTACCAATTTTTCGCATGCTGCCGCAAGTCAAGGAAATGTACCAACAACAATTCCACAATATTTAAAAGACCACCCTGTTTCTGATTCCGAAGTTGCGCATGTTGAAGATGGTGGTTGGGTAAATGCCGATGGTGATTTTGGACATCCTCAATTTACCAATTGGCTTTGGCCTTTTTATGATTCCAATTACAAATTCAATCCAAATGGTTGGACAGAGGACATGATGAATCAAGCCATCACAACTGCTGGAGAAAATCATGCTATTATGGCTGAACAACTAGAAGGCAATAATCTGCGAATGAGTGAAATTGTAAATCCAACTTCGGCAATTAGTCCTGCTGAAAAAGCTTGGCATTTCCTAATGGCCGGTTATGACAGCGGAAATGCATATTACGGTCTAGCCGAAGATCTAGAAATAAAAACTACCCTTGCCGTGAATCGTTGTGTCCAATTTGCAAAACCAACATTAGACACATTTCCAGGAACTGATACTACAAAACCTTCCGTATTTATTCCGCAACGGTGGCCTTATAATCCCGGTGAAAAAGGTTATGGAGCACCTTATGGATACAAGGAATTTCTGAACTCTGCCGATTTTACTGTTTATACTTTTGCCTACGATGTTAGTGGTGTTCAAAAATCAGAATTAAAATACCGAATTGATACTGATGGAAAAAACAATTTAAGTTCTAATCACAACGAAACATACGCAGGAGGAAGCGAAGTAGGAACTTGGGTTACTTTACCTATGACAGAAAGAATTTTTCCAAAAGGAAATATTACAAGCAATACTCAAGCCGATTTATATATGTTGCCCACCGTTATAGCCAATCAATATTACGCTGAAATAGCAGGAATATCTGAAAAACTATTGGATTATTACGTCGAAGTTACGGACAATAAAGGAAATGTAACCAAATCGAAAATTCAACATGTTTGGGTGGGGAAAAATTTAGATGTAGCACCAAAAATTGCTTTCTTACCAGCCTCTAATTATTCTGCAACTCCTATCGATGTAATCATTACTGCGGCAGACTCCAATGATCCAAGTCCAAAAGTATATTACACTACCGATGGAAGCACTCCAACCATTCTGTCTCCAAGTTTTGTTTCGACTAAAACCATCAACATTACCACCACTACAACTTTCAATATTTTGGCTATTGATGCCGATGGAAACCAAAGCACTGCCACTCAAAAATATTCCATTGGAAACATAAGTCCAATTACCGTTTATTTTAAACCTTTGGCAAGTTGGGGAATTCCAAAAATCTACTATTGGTCGGCATTGCCTTCTGGTGCAGTTCCTGCAATTACTTGGGCACAATCCATTGCAATGACAGCAGATTCAAATGGCTGGTACAAATATACTTTTGCTGGTGTAACATCTGTGAATGTAATATTTAGAAACCAAGCGGGAAACCTTCAAAGTCCAGATTTAACTGGAATCACAGCCGATAAATGGTTCGATTCCAATTACAACAATGTTACTTTAACCGTTTCAGACAAGGAAACTGAAAATAATGATTTTGTTTTATTCCCAAATCCAACGTATGGAACTGTTAAAATTGAGTCCAATGAAAAAATAAATGAAGTTGGAGTATTTGATTTAAAAGGGGCTTTGGTTTCATTTCAAAGCATTGGAAATAATCAGCAAATCGAATTGGGTAATTTAATTCCAGGTTATTATGTCTTGAAAATGATAACTGAAAAAAGAGAAACCATATATAAGCAAATTATCAAGAAGTAAATTATATTCATAAAAAAAAGGAAATAATCTTGTTTATAGATTACTTCCTTTTTTTTAAACTCCTATTAGATTATTTAAAAATAACCCCAAACTTTAAAGCTTCCGCTTTAGCTTCTGGAACTAACCTTCTTAAATTAGCAATTCTCGTGGCATCAGCTGGGTGCGTGCTAAGAAATTCTGGTGGTTTATTTCCGCTGCTACTGGCAGCCATTCTTTCCCAAAATGATATCGCTAGTTCCGGATTATAACCTGCAATTGCCATTAGGATTAAACCGATTTTATCAGCTTCTGTTTCGTGATTTCTGCTAAAAGGAAGCATCACTCCCACTTCAGAACCTAATCCGTAATATTGTTGCCACATTTGTTGTTGCTCGGCACTTTTATTACCAGTCGCAACTGCTACGCCCACAGCTCCAAGTTGTTGGAATTGTGAAGCCGTCATTCTCTGCGCGCCGTGATTAGACAATGCGTGCGAAACCTCGTGTCCCATTACAGTTGCTAATCCAGCATCATCTTGAGTTATGGGCAAAATCCCTGAATACACTACAATTTTACCACCTGGCATACACCAAGCATTCACTTCTTTATTTTCTATCAGTTTATATTCCCATTGATAACCGTTTAAATATTCAGCTTGTCCGTTAGCCTTTAACCAACGTTCAGCAGCTTCTTTGATTTTCATCCCAACGTTTTCTACACGTCTGGCATCTGTAGTTCCAACAATGACTTTATTTTCTTTCAAAAAAGTACCGTATTGTTGAAAAGATGATGGAAATAATTGACTATTGGATACAAAATTTAAACTTTTTTTTCCTGTGAATGGATTTGTAGCACAAGAAAAAAACAATCCAAGTGCGCAAATTCCAACTAGTACTGATTCCTTTTTCATAAAATTATTATAAATATTTTACAAAATTAGTACTAATACCGAATTGTAATTTATAAAATTAAAAGAAAAAGTATCAATATTCTTGGATGACAACTGGTTAAAACTAGATTCTAATATTTATAAACCGTCACACTCAATGGAGGCAAAAGCAGTTCTATGGAGTAATCTCTTCCATCATAAGGGAATGCTTCTACCGTTAATTTATTTGGATTTTTCACTCCGCTGCCACCATAAACAGCATCATCACTATTGAATATTTCTGATAGCTTGCCTTTTTTTGGCAAACCAATTCGATAATTTTGACGCACTACTTGAGTAAAATTACAAACTACAATTACGTCATCTTTTGGTTTGTTTCCCTTACGAATAAAAGTCATCACTGCATTTTGATGATCCGAATAATTGATCCATTCGAAACCTTCAGGACTAAATTGTTTTTCATACATTGCTGGTTGTGTTTTATACAAAGCATTCAAATCAGTTATGGCTTTCTTTACACCTTTGTGATAATCATACTGCAATAAATGCCAATCTAAACTGCTTTCAAAATTCCACTCGGCACTTTGTCCAAATTCACTTCCCATAAACAATAATTTTGCTCCCGGATGCATAAACATATAGCCATAAAGCAATCTCAAATTGGCAAATTTTTGCCATTCATCGCCGGGCATTCTTCCTGCGATTGATTTTTTGCCATATACTACTTCATCGTGCGAAAGTGGCAGCATAAAATTTTCAGAGAAAACATAGGTCATTCCAAAAGTTAAATCGTTTTGATGGTATTTTCGGTACACGGTTTCTTTTTGGAAATATTGCAAAGTATCGTGCATCCAACCCATCATCCATTTCATCCCAAAACCTAATCCTCCTACAAATGTTGGACGAGAAACCATTGGGAAAGAAGTACTCTCTTCGGCAATAGTTTGTACGCCTTCAAAACTGGAATAGACGGCTTCATTAAATTCTTTCAAGAAACTGATGGTGTCGAGATTTTCTCTTCCTCCAAAAATATTTGGTTCCCATTCCCCTTCTTCTCGGGAATAATCTAAATACAACATTGATGCTACTGCATCTACCCGAAGACCGTCAACGTGATAATTGTGCAACCAAAAAATGGCATTACTTATTAAGAACGCACGCACTTCGTTTCGTCCATAATTGAAAACTAAACTTTTCCAATCGGGATGATATCCTTTTCTGCGATCAGGATGCTCAAAAAGATTTGAACCATCGAAAAATCCTAACCCGTGTGCGTCTTCAGGAAAATGAGAAGGAACCCAATCCAAAATCACTCCAATTCCGGCTTCGTGCAATTTGTCGACCAAAACCATAAAATCTTGGGGTGTTCCAAAACGAGAAGTAGGCGCAAAATAACCCACCAACTGATAGCCCCAAGAAGGATCATAAGGATACTCCATTATCGGCATAAATTCAACGTGGGTGAAACCAGTTTCTTTGATGTATTTTACCAAGTCTTCTGCCATTTCCAAATAAGTCAAAAACTTACCTTCAGAATTGCGTTTCCAAGAGCCCAAATGAACTTCGTAAACCGAATAGGGTTTGTCTAAATCATTGTGTTCTTTTCGGGTTTCCATCCACTTTTTGTCCTTCCATTGGTAATCCAAATCCCAAACTACAGAAGCAGTATGAGGTGGATGTTCGCAATACAATGCAAATGGATCCGCTTTTTCGGTAATAATTCCCCCGTTATTAGATTGAATTTTATACTTATAAGTGGTTCCTTTTTCGATTCCAGGAATAAATCCCTCCCAAATTCCGGAGGAATCCCAACGCACTTGCAATGGATGATCTCCTTGAATCCAATAATTGAAATCCCCAACCACAGAAACAGAACGTGCTGATGGAGCCCAAACAGCAAAATAGACGCCTTGTACACCATTAACTTCTATAAGGTGTGCACCAAGTTTTTCGTATAATCTGAAATGTTTTCCGGCTTTGAATAAATCAATATCGAAATCGGTAAAAAGAGAATAAGGTTGTACTTTGTTCATTTTTGTTTTTTTTGTAACGTGGATGAATCAGATTTCAAACTCGTATTTTTTGTTTTTATTTTTGTTTGTCAATGTTTTTGTGCACTAATTAATATATCTCATAGTTGCACTGTAAAACATTCAATTTTAACTCCTCAAATTAATTATCTTTATCAAACTTCATAATACTAAAAATTCCAGTCAAAGGAATTACTGCCCATCGTGGTCTTGAATTGAGTTCATATCCCAATTCATAAATTGCTTTTTCAAGCAAACAATATTTAAGTAAAAAATCGATTTCTTTTCTATAACCTATATTCAAGTTTTCACCTTGCGCCACATCTGTATAGGTGTGAAGAAAAACGCCTACAAAGTATTTGAACAGAATTTCGCCAGCCTTGAATAGTTCTTCTTGCTCATATGGATATTTGTCTTTGTTATTGAAAATCGTGGCATAAATAGCATAATGGAAGGAACGAAACATTCCTGCAACATCTTTCAATGGAGGCTGTTTCACCTTTCGGTCTCGAATGGTACTTTCTGGTTCGCCTTCAAAATCCAAAATATAAAAATCGTCTCCATTGACCAAAACCTGACCTAAATGATAATCACCATGAATCCGAATTCTTTCCGATTTCATTTTTGTCCAATCGAAATCCAGAAATATTTTTCGAATTTCTTTTTTATTATCCAAAAACTGATTGGCTAATTCTAAAGCCAAACCATCTAGTTTATGAAGATTATTTTCTAGAATATTCAATCGATTTTGAAACTGATAGGTTAATCTGTTTTTGAGCCAAACTGAATAATCTCCATTGAAAGTTGTTGGTGTGAAAGCCGTTTCATAAACATCACTACCCAATGCAATATGCATTTCAGCCGTTCGAGTTGCCAATTTTTGGATGCGCATAAAAATACTCAGTCCTGCCCAATCTATGATTTCGTGTGGAACTTCATTAATTTTTAATCTTTTGAACAATTCAATTTCAGGTAATTTACTGATATTGATTTTTTTAAGCTTCAAATTATCAAAGACTCTATCTACTTCTTCAAGCATAAACTGCCAAGCATCCCCTTGATTAGGTACCAATTCTTGCATCAATCCAAGAGTAATGTTTCCCTCTGTCAAAACCACATTGATGCTTCCCATATAGGCTGGAGAATTTTTGAAATCCATTCTTTCGGTTAGAAAACGACTAATCTCATAATCGGGATTCGTGCTGATGTATATTCTCCTGAAAATTTTAAGCACCAAAGTATTATTGTAAATTATAGAAGTATTGCTTTGCTCTACTCCCATAAATTTAGAACTTATATATTCCTTTTCCTCTAGTTTTTCACCTTTGTGAAATTTAACTATCGAATCCGATTTTTCTCTAGCATTGACAATTTTATCGAACAATAATTTCTTGAAGTCTTCTTGATGCAAAGCATCCACTAGAAATCCTGCTCGCCCATTCATGTTCACAGGCGCAATGATTGTGTTGGTATCCAACTCCTCTTCGGGCATAAAAGCCAAGGGCATAAAATAATGTTGATAAAAGGCTTCCTTGAAATTGACCTCTAATAAAACACCATAATAGACATTTGTCTTTGAAGCTATTTTGAAGTATTCTACAACTTCAATATACTTTAAAGTACTAGCTTTTCCTCCATACCAGCGCTTATTGATGATATAATTCTCAAGAATATCAGACGAAAAGACATTTACAAATTCCTTGTCTTCGAAAGCATTTTTCCAATCTGTCTTAAAAACGAATGGATTTTGAAAATTATCTTCGTTCATCTTAAATAGAAATTATCGTTCAACTTTAAACAAATGGAAAGGCAAATCTGGTGAAATCTCAACAAAATTCCATTCTTTCTCCCAAATATAAGTATTTCCAGTGATTAAATCCGTAATTTTTAATGGAATTTTAGCTAATAAGTCATTTGGCAAAAGAACCATCGATTGTGACGTATAATTCGAATCAAGACTAGCAATCATTAGTGTTTCATCACTTTTATCGTCATCAAATTTATAGTAAGCCATTACTTTATCATTATTGGTAGCACAAAACGTAATGTTATTAGTTTGTTGCAACGAAGCATGCTCCTTTCTGATTTTGTTTATTCTACTGATTACTGTGGTGATTTTATTCTGTCTGTCCCAATCCCACTTAAAGAAATCATATTTTTCAGAATTTAAGTATTCTTCTTTTCCAGGGGCTAATGGAGTCGAAATTTGATATTCGAAAACCGGTCCATAAATCCCAACACTAGAACTTAATGTTGCAGCCAAAAAATACCTTTGAAGATGAATTGATTCATTTCCATGTTGCAAATGAGCAGGGTTGATATCTGGAGTATTGGGCCAAAAATTAGGACGATAAAATTCTTTTTGATCGGATTTAGTCAATTCTTCAACATATTCTGTTAATTCATGCTTAGAACTTCTCCAAGTAAAATAGGTATACGATTGTGAGAATCCTTGTTTAGCCAATTCGTTCATGATTTTTGGGCGTGTAAAAGCTTCGGCCAAAAACAAAACATCAGGATGTTTTTTCTTAATTTCACTAATCAACCATCCCCAGAAGTAAAATGGTTTAGTGTGCGGGTTATCAACTCTATAAACTTTGACATCACATTCTTCAATCCAAAATAAAGCTACGTCTAATAATTCCTTCCAAAGATTTTTCCAATCGCTACTTTCAAAATAAATAGGCTGAATGTCTTGGTATTTTTTAGGTGGATTTTCAGCATATTGTACAGTTCCGTCTGGGCGCCATTTGAACCATTGTGGAAAATCTTTGACATAAGGATGATCTGGAGCTGCTTGAAGTGCATAATCCATAGCCACTTCTATTCCTAAATCTTTCGCTTTTCGGACCAATGATTTAAAATCTTCGATTGTTCCCAATTCAGGATGTGTAGCTTTGTGCCCGCCATATTGTGAGCCAATTCCCCAAGGCGAACCCACATCCCCTGGCTCAGCATTTGTGGCATTGTTTTTTCCTTTTCTATTCACTTCACCAATAGGATGAATTGGAGGAAAATACAAAGTATCAAAACCCATTGCTGCTACTCTTGGTAATAACCTTTCGCAATCTTTGAAAGTTCCATGTTTTCCCTCTTCTGAAGAAGCTGAACGGGGGAAAAACTCATACCAAGTGCTGAATAATGCTTTTTTTCTATCTACGTAAATTTTTAAATCCAAAGATTTATTTTCTAAAAAACGCTTTGGGTATTTTTTAAAAATAGCATTTAGATGCGGTGAGGTAGCTTCTCGAATGGCATTATCATATTCGTGTTCTGTAGCAAAATAATACGCTAAAGTATTCAAATAGTCTCTTTCGTTGGAGTCTACAACATCTAAAATAGCGCGAACATACTCCGCTCCTTCCAATAATTCAGATTTTACATATTGATTGTCTTGAATCTTACGAAGTGTTCCGTGTTGCCAATTCAAGGCATAATCAACCCAACCTTCTACAAAATAGGTATAAAACCCTTGTTTCTCAACTTTAAAACTGGCATTCCAACTATCATTTACTGTTGGATCCATCCGAACTTCTTTCCAATTCTTGTCGTTTTCGTGCTTGAATTTTACACAACATTCTATGACATCATGCCCGTCAGAAAAAACATCTGCACTTACATTTACATTCTGATTTACAATTCTTTTTATCGGATTGACACCCCCATCAAGCTGCGGCATCACGTTTTCAATTACAATTCTGGTTTGATTTTGCATTTTATAATTTTAAAATTCTACTAAAATAGAGGACAAACAATTTTCAATACTACTAAAATAAATAAACTATCTACTTATAGAGTAATCGTTACCATTTGGTAAATTAATTGATTATTTTATGGTAAAGTTGTTTGGGAGAATTGCTCCTTTTTTGATGACAACGATTCCTTCTTTAATCATATATAATTCATTTGAAACATCTTCTAATTGCTTCCCGCCTTCGATATGAACATCATCTCCGATTCTGCAATTTTTATCTACAATGGCATTATTAATGAAACATCTTTCACCTATACCCACTAAAATCTTTCCATTAGCAACGTCCACCTTCATTTCATCGATACTCTGATAAAAATCATTACCCATTACATAAGTATTATGAATAACCGTTTCTTCTCCTATTCGGGATCGATTTCCAATAACGGAACGCACAATTTCTTTAGCATTTACAATACATCCATCTGACATAATAGATCTATCAATACTAGTTTTTTTGAACTTTGTGGGTGGTAATAATCTTGGACGAGTAAATATTTTATTATTATCATCAAATAAATTAAACTGAGGTAAATCGTCCGTTAAACCAATATTAGCTTCAAAAAAGGAATCAATATTACCAATATCTGTCCAATACCCTTCGTATTGAAAACTGAATATTCGTTTGTTCCCCACAGCTTGAGGAATGATTTCTTTACCAAAATCTTTAGTACTTGATTCTGCCATTACATCCAACAAGAATTTTCTATTAAAAATATAGATTCCCATTGATGCCAAATACAATTTGCCTTCACTTCTCATTTGATCACTCACTTCAGATTCCCATTCTGGCAAAAGTTCTTTTGCTGGTTTTTCAATGAATGCGTCAATAAAACTTTCTGAATTGGTTTTTAAAATTCCAAATTCGGGAGCATCTTTGGCGTTGACAGGCAAAGTAGCTATCGAAATATCAGCTTGGTTTTTAATATGTTCTTCAATCATTTCATTCAAATCCATTTGATACAATTGATCCCCTGAAAGAATCAAAGCATAATCAAAATCATGATTCAAAAAATGGGGCATACATTGTCTCACTGCATCGGCGGTTCCTTGAAACCATCTAGGATTGTCAGGAGTTTGCTCAGCTGCCAAGATATCAACAAAAGCGTGGCTAAAAATACTAAAATGGTAGGTGTTTTTGATATGTGCATTCAAGGAAGCCGAATTAAACTGAGTTAAAACGAAAATCCTATAAATATCTGAATTCATACAGTTGGAAATTGGGATATCGACCAATCTGTATTTGCCCCCAATTGGAACAGCTGGTTTTGAACGAGATTCAGTTAGCGGAAATAATCTAGAGCCTTGGCCTCCACCCAGAATAATTGCAATTACATTTTTCTTTTTTGGTTTCATTTTAGTTAGTTTTTAAATTGTATAAATCTATATATTCTTGACAAACTCTCTCCCAAGAGTGGTCAATCTTCATTCCTATTTTACGAATATTTTTGAAACTTTGTTTGTCATTATATAAGTTAATAGCCCGTTGAATCGAATAACAAACATCTCCAATAGATGCTTGGTCATGACAAATTCCATTTCCATCGTCTCCAATATCAACTACAGTATCTTTCAATCCTCCCGTTCTTCTCACTATAGGAACCGTACCATATCTAAATGCATACATTTGATTCAAACCGCAAGGTTCCACTCTTGAAGGCATCAACAAAAAATCAGAACCAGCATAAATCTGATGAGCCAATGCTTCGTTATAGCCAATAAAAACATTATAATTCCCTTTGAAAGAAGCCAACAAATGACTTAACTGATTTTCAATTTCTATATTTCCTGATCCTAAAATTAAAACATTAATTTCCTTAAAATTTTCAGACAATGCCATCGCGGCAGCGTGAGGCAATAAATCGGCTCCTTTTTCTTCTAATAATCGTCCAATAAAACTAAAAAGCGGTTTGGTTGGATCTAAATCAAATTGGCTACATAACTTTACTTTATTTGCTTGCTTTCCTTTCTCGAAAGTCTTACTAGAATAATTGGCAAATAACATTTTATCTTTTGCTGGATTCCAAACTTCGGTATCAATACCATTCAAAATTCCTCTCGATTTATGTCTAACTTGATTAAATAATGACTCTAATCCATAGCCGAAATTATTAATTTCATTCAAAAAACTTGGCGAAACAGTGGAAACTACAGTAGCACATTTTATAGCCGTTGCCAATGAATTAATTTTATTATCCCATTCTAAAATAGTTACTTTTGACAAATCGAATTCCGGCAAATAATACAATTTATCAAAACCAAACTGTCCTTGGTATATAGCATTATGAATTGTAATCACCGTTGGTGTACTTCTTAATTTCTCAAATTTATATGCATACTTCATCATAAACGGAATTAATCCTGTATGATGATCGTGACAATGGATTGTATCAGGAACTTCACTTCTGGAGTTTAACCAATCCAATGTTGCCATTTGAAATGACAAAAATCGCTCGATGTCATCTTCGTAACCGTAGACTTCATTTCTGTCAAAGAGCTCAGGTATTTGAACCAAGTATAATTCAAAACCTAAAATATCTGTTTTTTCTTTTTGAATATTAAAAGGAAAATTAAAATTCCCTAATTTCACAAAACCCGAATACACAGTATCAAATTCATTTTTATTAATGAATTCCGTGTCATAATGCGGAATCACAACTCTCACTTGATGCCCTGCATTGTTCTGATATTTTGGCAGAGCACCCACTACGTCACCTAATCCTCCAACTTTTGCTACCGGATAACACTCTGCTGCAATGTGAACTATTTCCATTCTATTTTTTTTGCATTTTTAATATTAGAAAAAAAGATACTACTTAAAAAATTATTAATTATTTTACTATTCCAAATAATCATTAGAACCTAAATAAACCAATATTAACACTACTTTTATGTTTTCTAAATTTAGTAAAAATAATTGTCCAATGTCAAACTAAATGAAAATTTATTGAAATGCCAAAAAATACTTCAAATCACAAGCAATCGTTGAAAATTCCTAAACTTATACTGCTATATAGTACTATTCTCGCTTCAATTTCCTCAAAATTATCAATTCTTTTTGCTGCTAAATTATTCACAACTCCATTAAAACATAAGACTCCTAAAAGAGAATTAGAAATGGATAGGAAAAGCATTCAAAAATTAATTATAATTCCATCAATAAATAAAGAAGTGGTCATTTATCAATATGGTAATAGTGAAAAGAAGATTTTATTATCCCACGGATGGTCCGGAAGAGGGACACATCTTTACAAAATAGCCGATGAATTACTAAAAGCAGGATACGCCACCATCAGTTTTGATGCTCCAGCTCATGGGAAATCTCCAGGAAAAACTACGATAATGTCAGAGTTCGTCGAAACAATATTAGAAATTGAGAAACAATTCGGTCCATTCGAAGCCGCTGTCGGTCATTCTTTAGGGGGCATGTCATTGTTAAATGCCACTAAAAAAGGATTAGCCATAAATCGTTTGGCCATTATAGGCAGTGGGGATGTAATTCAGGATATATTGGACGATTTTGTTGCTAAATTAGATTTAAAACCTAGCACAAGCACACAACTTCGTTTGCATTTCGAAAAAAAATATGGTGAAGAAATGGACAATTATTCGGCCTATAAATCCTCAATGGAAATTGCAATACCTGTTCTGGTAATACATGACAAAAACGATGATGAAGTTCCGGTAAAAGCAGCACTTCATATTCACAAACACTTGAAAAACGGTCAATTATTTCTAACGGAAGGTCTAGGTCATCGCAAAATTCTTGGAAATCCTGAAGTTATTAATAAAGTTGCGCAGTTTCTATTGCATAGTAATTAATTACAAAAACGATTTTTTGAATGTTGGTTTTACTCTATGATTAGATGCTTGTTCGTAAGCATAGGCTATTCCAATTAATTTTGGTTCGCTATATGCCGTGCCGAAAAACGATATCCCAACTGGCAAGTCATAGACTTTTCCACCAGGAACAGTAATGTGGGGATAACCACTTACTGCGGCTGGCATTGTCAAAGAATAGGAACCCCAACGGTCGCCGTATATCATATCGATACTACAGGAAGGCCCCATTGTTATCCCGCAAATGGCATCTAGCTTATTATCTAGAAAAACAGCATCTAAAATTTTCTTACTACTGTTAAAGCTTTTGCTCAATGCGTCTAAATACAATTTATCGCTAAGTCCTTTTTTAGCATTGGAACTTTCCAAAGTTTCTTGTTTGAAATAAGGCATTGCTTTATCTTCATTCGCAACATTGAAATCAATTACCTCCTTTAAGGATTTTACTTTAGCGTTAGCTTTAGACAAATATTGGTTCAAACCGTCTTTGAATTCATATTGCAATACCTCAAATTCTGCATCACCAAGTTCATTTATTTTATCGATGTAATTCACTTCTACGATTGTGGCACCATTTTCTTTTAAGAGTTTCACTGCATTATCCAAAAGGGTGTTCACGAATTGATTAGTACCTTGAACGTTTTTTTCAATTCCAATGCGCTTTCCTTTTAACGCTTTCAAGTCTAAAAAAGAGGTATAATCTGTCAGTCCTTTTCCTTTACTTTCCGCCGTTATTGAGTCAGCGGAGTCAGTTCCCACAAGAACTCCTAACAAAATCGCAGCGTCTTTTACCGTTCGCGCCATAGGTCCAGCTGTATCCTGCGTTTTTGAAATGGGAATTATTCCCGATCGACTAACCAATCCAACTGTGGGTTTGATTCCAACAATTCCATTTACAGATGCTGGGCAAACTATGGAGCCGTCGGTTTCCGTTCCCACTGCCACAGTACATAGGTTTGCTGAAACAGCCGACCCTGAACCTGCGCTTGAACCGCAAGGATTATGATCTAAAATATAGGGGTTTCTAGTTTGCCCTCCTCTACTGCTCCAACCTGAACTTGAATGATTAGAACGGAAATTAGCCCATTCACTTAAGTTAGTTTTACCAACAATTATGGCCCCAGCTTCTCGTAATTTCTTTACAATATGGGCATCTTTTGAAGCAATATTTCCAATCATCGCCAATGAGCCAGCGGTAGTTTGCATTTTATCAGCAGTGTCTATATTATCTTTTATTACCACCGGAATACCGTGTAGTGGCCCTCTTATTTTGCCTTTTGTTCTTTCCTCATCCAATTGTTTTGCAATAGCAACGGCATCAGGATTCACTTCAATAATAGCATTCAAATTGATACCGCTTTTATCTACAGTTTCGATTCTATTTAAATATAAATTCACTAATTGCTCTGAAGTATACTTTCCTGATGTTAATTTATCATTCAAACTAGTAATCGTTGCTTCGTCAAGTTCGAATTCAACTACAGCATCCAGCTCCTTATTTTCGTCTTCGCTGGTTTTCTTAGTATCCTTGCAACCTTCTACTAAAACAGTTGCGATTCCGACTGTTGCTAAAGTTGTGACTGTTAAAAAAGATCTTCTTTTCATATATTTATATTTACTAAAATTTAAATTGGGCTGTATTTTTTTTTATAAATATATAACTTTTATCTAAATCAGGAAATTAATACTTAATTCAAAAAGAAAGTTCCTACTACTGCGAAGTATTTCTTGGAGACTGAGGTATTGCGTAGTGGTATAGTAAGGGAAGACAAACCTTGGTTGCTCGTTGAGCAATCCAAGACAAAAGACCCGAGGCATTAGCCGAACTGGCGAAGTAAAGGAGACGAACCGAGCGCAGGCAGAACAGGTTGTTGCAATAAAACAAAAAACCCCGTTTCGTTAGAAACAGGGTTTTTCAAAAGAAAGGCGACGACATACTCTCCCACATAACTGCAGTACCATCTGCGCAGGCGGGCTTAACTACTCTGTTCGGGATGGGAAGAGGT
>CAUPRL010000008.1:0-140175 GCA_963513695.1 uncultured Flavobacterium sp. | reverse complement strand
AGAATGTGGCAAAAACTACAATGTAAGAGCGGCAAAACCAGACTATATGACCAAAGAACAAAAAATTGCAATTCCAAAAGCCAATGGAAGAACCAATTTGAATTTTACCTTAGAAAAAGAAGTGTGTAAAGTGGCCGTGGGTGATGATTTAGGAAAATGCTTTGGTATAAAAATGATTTATTTCGACTTGGATAAATACAATATTAGAACCGAAGCGGCATTAGATTTAGAAAAAATACTAGATGTAATGAATCAAAATCCAACAATGAAACTCGATATACGTTCCCATACCGATTGTCGTGCTTCCTACAAATACAACGAAGTCTTATCCGAAAACAGAGCCAAATCGACTATCAAATGGTTGGTTAAAAACGGAATTGCTCCCGAGAGGCTAACAGGTAAAGGCTATGGCGAGAGTCAATTGGTAAACGATTGTGGTTGTGAACCAACAAATGAATCTCCTTGCACCGAAGAACAACACCAAATGAACAGACGCAGCGAGTTTATTATTACTGCACTCTAATCTTTTTAGTAAAACTATCACCAAAAAAACCCTCGGAAATTTGTAATTTCGAGGGTTTGTTGTTTATACTAATACATTAATAACTTAAAATAAATACTTTTAAAAAGAGTAAAAATCCATAAATATTTCTTAACTTTAAGAGTGCAAATTCCTTGACGAATTTAATTTTAGTTTAAATTAAAAAACAAAAAAAATAGCATTATTTATAAGAACTGAATCACATTCAACCCCATTTCTTTTTATAATAACCTACACTACATTTTTTTATTGGCCTAACTTTTTTATTAAAAAGAAAAACTTAAGCTAAAAATAAGAATGACAAATTACTTTCAAAAATTAAAAATCGAGTAATAGATTACTATAAAAAGCGAGTGTTATGAAAGCTCTATTCATTTACCTAGCTATAATCGTAAGTCTGATTTCATCCCTCACTTACTCACAAAAAACAAAAAATTCTCTAAAAACCAAAAAAACAGAAACTACTCAAAAAGTGTCGGATACGCTTATTGAAATAGGTTCAATGAGTATACGAGCAATAAATTCATACTTTGTTGAAGAAAAGATTAATCAAAAATTTGGAGGTTATACCACTACTTATGAAGTCTCTAAAGTGAGTATGATTTACACCTATGATTTAGGCCCAAATAATACAAGAGTAATCACTCCAGCTTATGGTGAAGAAAAACAGATCCCCATTAAAAATCTTAAACTAAACAAAAACTTTTTAAAACCAAGAAATTTGGTGGAAATAGAATTACTAAATAAAAAGAAAACAGACCCAATAAAATCTAGTAGTACTATTCCCTGTATAAATGAAGCAGTCGAAGAAATAATAGCAAAGAATAATGAATTAAAAAATACAATCAAAAGCGAAAAATTCATCTATATACACCTAATAGAAACTTATGAGAGGGTTGCAGAAAAAGGTTGCAAATCGATAGAAATTTTCCAAAAATTGGGTGATGCCTATTTTTTTGAAGGTAATTATGTAAAAGCGATAAAATGGTATGGAGAATTATTTGACATGACAACAGATCTCGAATCTCAGTATTATGAACGATATGCATACAGCCTGAGAGCTTTAGGTTATATAGAGAAAGCAAATGAAACTATAAAAAGAACAATCCATAATAATTCAATTAATTAAAGCAATTAAAATACATCAACTAGAATATGTAATTAATTATAAATAAAAAAATATAAACAAAAAAAAACTGCCATATTCATGGCAGCTTGCTATTTAAAAATAATTTTTTTATAGTTTTGCAAAGATATTGGTGTAGTATTTTTTGCCTTCAGCATTTACTCTTATGGCAAGTCCAAAATGTGTAAAATTACCTTCAATATTTGCTTTATGCCCTGGGCTTTTTAACCAAGCATCAAGTGCACCTTGAGGCGAATTATAATTATAGGCAATATTTTCAGCTACACTTTTTGCACCTAAAACTTTAATAATATTTTCTGAACGAGAAACAAAATCATCGTGATTTACAACATTATTAGATATCATATAATTATCGTGCTGCTCAGACTTAAAGGAAATATGACCAACTTGTTTTAACTCATTCAAACCAATACTTACTCTATAAGCATTAATCAATGCCATAGTTTCAAGTTCAGCAGAGCTATAAGAGAAATCCATAACTTTTTCTTTCGAAGCTTGAGTAGTATCGTTCTCAGAGCTATCAGAAGAACATGAATTCATAGAATATACTATTGCAACTAGCAATAATACACGAAGTAATTTTGCTTTCATAATAATTAAGTAGATTAGGTTTAAAGTAGATTGTGGGGCAAACTTCTTTAATATTGATTTTAATAAGAACTTGTTTAATTATGACATAAATGTAGTCATATTATCGTTTAAACTACAAATAAAATCGATGAAATGCACAAAATAAATTATTTAAATATAAATTTCTTACAATACTATTGAATCTAAATTGCAAGAACAAGTATTCAAAATTTTTAAATTGTCAACCAATAAAAAAACCTCACTAATTGCGAGGCTTATAAAAAAATAAAATACATTATTGTGATTCTATATATGAACTAGTTTTAAAACTTTTTCAAATTGTTCTTGTTTAGATATCGTCGAATTATCAAATTCAATCGCATCTTTTGCTCTGATTAATGGCGAATCCTCACGATGAGTATCAATATAATCTCTCTCTTCAACGTTTTTCAAAACTTCATCAAATGTTACATTGTCTCCATTTTTTTGCAATTCTTTGAATCGTCTTTCAGCACGGGTAATTGGACTTGCAGTCATGAATATTTTCAAATCGGCTTCCGGGAAAACGATGGTTCCTATATCTCTTCCGTCCATAACTATTCCTTTGTTTTTTCCCATCTCTTGCTGTTGTTCTACTAATTTTGAACGCACTTCTGAAATTTCGGCCACCTTACTAACGTAATTAGAAACTTCAATAGTTCGAATTTCTTTTTCAATATTAATGTCATTCAAATACATTTCGGCAAAACCTAAATCCGGATTGAACTTGAAAACCAATTTTATAAAAGGTAAACTCTTAATAAGTGATGCTGTATCAAAAAAATCTTTGCCAATAAACCCTTTCTGCATAGCATATAATGCTACAGCACGATACATCGCTCCAGTATCGACATAAACATACCCCAAATGATTGGCCAATTCTTTGGCTAAGGTGCTTTTTCCTGTTGATGAATATCCATCAATAGCAATGATGATTTTTTTATTCAAAACTGTATTATTGAAAATTAATAGTCATACCAAATAAACTTGTATTCCCTGCTAAGGTATATCTAGAATAGGAATAATTGAATTTTAATTTGTTAAATTTCAATCCAAATCCAACAGAAATCCCAGAGAAATTTCGAATATTTTCTACTTGTAATTCTTCTGCTCTTCTAAAATTATAACCCAATCTCAAATTTACGGCTTTTTTTGGAAAAAGTTCTACTCCAAATATAGTATGTCGCAAAGCATTTCCTAAAAAGGATGTTTTTTTCTCAGTTGTTGTTCCATCGAGTGAAGTTTGCTCTTGATTCGGATTACTAAAAGAAACATTCCACTGTTGCAAATTTTCGAAAGTCAAATGCCAGCGGATGGGCACGTTCTCTAATTCTTGGGAAACTCCTGCAATGATTTCTAATGGCAATTTTTCGTTTATACCATTATAAGTTGTGAATTGTGTCCCAATATTACGAATAACCAAAGCCCAATTTACATCGTTTGCTTCATCAATATAAATAGCTCCTAAATCTACAGCACCACCTAAGGAACTATAACTCTCTAAAGACGAAGAAATCAATTTAGCATTTGCTCCTAAAAAAAGATTCGTATTGGGCACATTGTAAGCATAACCAAATGAAAGTGCTACTTCACTTCCTGTAAATTCAGATGTGGCCTGACCATTTTGGTCGTATCCGTCAAATTTTCCATAATTTACATAATTTACGCCGACCTGAAAAGTTTGCAAATGCCGGTCATAAGTATATGCATATGAAGCCGTTCCGTAGCTTACCTCACCAAAATAACTCCCATAATTCAACGCTAAGTGATTGTCCATATCTGCATTTATGGTTGCAGGATTAAAATGAGCCTGATTCACATCTTCGTCGTAAATTGTTATTGTTTTTCCTCCTAATGCGGATTGCCTAGGTGAAGTTACCAAGTTCAAAAACTGATAAGTATACTTCCCTCCTATTTGACCGTTTGACACAGCACAAACAAAGAATAAAAAGAAAATTAAAAGTTTTTTTGGCATATTTCGAAATCGCTTTTCTGTAATACAAACGTAAATGCGAAGATAAAATTATAAAAGAATAAATTCCCTTTTTTCATTCGAAGTTTCAAAGCATTTTCCCTTTAAATTAAAAATTCCATCCCGAAGTAGGGATGGAATGAAACTTTACAAAAGTTACAAAATTATATTTTTTTGGGGTTTTTCACGTTTTGATCTGTAATGGCAATTTTCAATACTTCGCTCATTTCCTTTACATAATGAAAAGTCAATCCTTCGATATATTTTGGTTTTATTTCATCAATATCGCTTTTGTTGTCCTGGCATAAGATAATTTCTTTGATATTGGCTCTTTTGGCTGCCAAAATCTTTTCTTTTATACCTCCTACTGGTAAAACTTTTCCACGCAAAGTGATTTCACCGGTCATCGCTAAACCTTTCTTTACCTTCTTTTGTGTCAATACCGAAACTAATGAAGTCAGCATTGCAATTCCTGCGCTGGGTCCATCTTTTGGTGTTGCTCCCTCTGGAACGTGGAGATGGATATTGTATTTTGACAAGGTTTCTTGATTCAAACCTAACAACTCAGTATTAGCCTTAATATATTCTAGTGCTATTGTTGCCGATTCTTTCATTACATTTCCTAAATTCCCTGTAATAGTCATAGCTCCTTTACCTGGAGAAATCAAAGATTCTATAAAAAGAATATCGCCACCAACACTAGTCCAAGCCAGTCCAGTTACAACTCCAGCCACATCATTAGTTTCGTATTTATCTCTTTCTAATCTTGGAATTCCAAGAACTTGAACTATATCTTCGTTTGTTACTTTCTTGTTATACGCTTCTTCCATTGCGATAGATTTGGCCGCATTACGAATCACTTGAGCAATTTTTGCTTCCAAACCACGAACGCCAGATTCACGTGTGTAACCTTCAACTATTTTCTCTAATTGTTTGACACCAATAGACAAATCCTTGGTTGTCAAGCCATGTTCTTTCAATTGTCTTGGAAACAAATGCTGACGCGCAATTTCTACCTTTTCTTCAATGGTATAACCTGACATTTTGATGATTTCCATACGGTCTCGCAACGCTGGTTGAATTTCAGCCATATTATTAGACGTTGCAATAAACATCACTTTCGATAAATCGTAACCCATTTCAAGGAAATTATCATAAAATGAATTGTTTTGTTCAGGATCTAAAACTTCTAGCAAAGCCGATGATGGATCACCTTGATGACTATTGGATAATTTATCGATTTCGTCTAAAACAAAAACTGGATTGGATGTTCCTGCTTTTTTCAAACTTTGAATAATTCTTCCTGGCATAGCACCAATATAGGTTTTTCTGTGCCCACGAATTTCCGCTTCGTCACGCAAACCGCCTAGAGATATTCTCACATATTCTCTTCCCAAAGCTTCGGCAACGGATTTTCCGATAGAGGTTTTACCAACACCCGGAGGTCCTGTCAAACAAATAATTGGAGACTTCATATCATTTCGCAATTTCAAAACTGCCAAATGTTCGATCATTCTTTTCTTGACATCTTCCAATCCAAAATGGTCTCTGTCCAGGATTTTTTGAGCACGTTTTAAATCAAAATTATCTTTAGAATATTCGCCCCAAGGCAAGTCTAAAAACAATTCTAAATAATTACGTTGAATGCCAAAATCAGGAGCTTGCGGATTCATTCGACGCATTTTAGACAATTCTTTGTCGAAATGTTTTTGGGTCTTTTCGTCCCATTTTTTCGTCTTGGCTTTGGCGCTCATTTCATCCATTTCCTCTTCTTGAGAAACGCCACCCAATTCTTCCTGAATGGTTTTCATTTGTTGATGAAGAAAATATTCGCGTTGCTGTTGGTCTAAATCGAATCGAACTTTAGATTGAATATCGTTCTTTAATTCGAGTTTTTGCAACTCCGTATTCATATAACGAAGGGTTTCAAGAGCCCGTTCTTTCAATGAATTAATCGACAAAAGATTTTGCTTATCCTCAACTGACAAACTCATATTTGAGGTCACAAAATTGATTAAGAACGATTGGCTTTCAATGTTTTTGATTGCAAATGTAGCTTCACTTGGAATATTTGGATTTTCCTTGATAATTTGCATCGCCAATTCTCTCACTGAATCAAGAATAGCCAAAAATTCTGTGTCTTTTTTAGCAGGCCTTTTCTCAGGAACTTCTTTTATGTTTGCAGTAAAATAAGGAGTTTCTGCAACTACAGATTCTATTTGGAAACGCTTTTTCCCTTGAAGAATAACAGTAACATTACCATCCGGCATTTTTAGTACACGTAAAATTCTTGCAACCGTACCTATTTTATGAATATCATTTTTTGATGGATCTTCAACTTCCTCATTCTTTTGAGCAACGACTCCAATGATTTTACCGCCTGCATAAGCGTCATTGATTAATTTAATCGATTTATCTCTACCCGCTGTGATTGGAATTACAACGCCTGGAAATAAAACCATATTTCGTAAAGGTAAAATAGGCAAAGTACCTGGTAACTCCTCATTATTCATTTCCTCCTCGTCTTCGGGAGTTAACAATGGAATTAATTCAGTTTCGGCATCAAATTCTTGAAGTGACAGATTGTCAAGTGTACGTATTTTATGATTTGACATATTAAAATTTAAGTCTTTTTGTCATTAAATAAAAGTTCTATTTAAAAACAAAGTTAGTATTATATGATTATATTTTACTGAAAATGAATCAATAACAAAAATAATCGTTTATTTATAACTAGTATTAGACAATCTTTATGCCATTATATAGAAACAAGATGTTTTGCGTTTTAAGATACTGCCTATTCTTTATTAAAAAGTATCTACTTAATTTACATTCCCTTTTTTAGGGACTCTATTCAATAGGAAAACACCTGTGGTGAAAAACAGCGCTAAAAATACGATAGCTAATCTTGGGCTTCCGGTAACTTGGTCTATAATTCCATAAATACACATCCCAATTACGATTCCTATTTTTTCGGAAACATCATAAAAACTAAAGAATGAGGCTGTATCGTTGGTTTCAGGTAACAATTTAGAATAAGTTGAGCGCGACAACGACTGAATTCCCCCCATTACTAATCCGACTAAAGCAGCCATAATATAAAAATGGAACGGCAAAACAACAAAATAGGCTGCAATACAAAGCAGGACCCAAAAAATATTAATTACAATTAGAGTAGAAATATTTCCGAATTTAGCTGATGCTCTCGAAGTTAAAAATGCTCCTAAAACCGCTACCAGTTGTATCAACAGTATGCAAATTATCAAGCCGGTTGTACTTTCTTCTTTAGACGACCAGGCAATTTCTTGTGCACCAAAATAAGTGGCCACTATCATAACGGTTTGAACCGCCATACTATAAACAAAAAAACTACCTAAATATCTTTTCAAAGAAATATTCGCTTCCAGTAATGTCCAAACTTTCTTCAGTTCTTTGAAACCATTAAAAATGACATCTTTAGTCACTTTTTGGTTCTCGTTTTTATTTCCTTTTGGCAAATAATAATAGGTGTATTGGCTGAAAAGAATCCACCAAACTCCTACCATAACAAATGAATATCGCATGGCTTTCATTGCTGCTTCTCCACTAGTTCCTGTAATTCCAAAAAGGTCTGGTTTCATTATCATTGCCAAATTGATAATTAATAAAAGTACACTTCCCAAGTAACCCAAAGAATAGCCTTTGGCACTAATTTTATCCTGTTGTTCTGGAAAAGCAATATCTGGCAAATAGGAATTATAGAAAACCAAACTTCCCCAAAATCCAATCAATCCAAAAAAGTAAAAAAATAATCCTAAATAAATATTTTCGAGACAAAACCAATGCAAACCCATACATGACAATGCACCCATATAGCAAAAGAATTTCATAAAGGATTTTTTATTTCCAACGTAATCAGCAATACCTGAAAGCAAGGGAGAAATAAATGCAACCAACAAAAATGCTGCTGCAGTTACAAAACTTATCAATGCTGAATTTTTTAGATTAAGTCCGAAAGCATCGATATAATGGCTTCTATCTGAAAATAAAGATTCAAAAAAAATAGGGAAAACCGCCGAGGAAATCACTAATGGATAAACCGAATTGGCCCAATCATAAAATGCCCAAGCGTTTAATAATTTCTTACTCCCTTTATCTAATGTTTTCATATTTGCTCCTTATTGGTTTCAAATATAGTTAAAAAACTTTTGCTCCAATGTGCTTTTTAATATCCTGATATTAAAAAATTGCCAAGAATTTAATTTAAAATCCTTGGCAATTCAATAAGCTTACATTGTTAGACTTTATACTTCGCGAAGATTTAGCTTACTATTTTTTCGGCTAAAACCAAAGTAAATTACGAGTCCGATTAGCAACCAAATAGTAAAATAAATCCAGTTCCAAACGCTTAATTCTGCCATCATATATAAACAACAAATCAAACCTAATAAAGGAATTAATGATAAATTATCTTTATATGACCAAAACGTTAATCCAACCAAAACGATAAAGAAAATCCACATTGGAATTTTGTGTTTAAACAAGTTAAATCCACTTTCATATTTGTGTGAATCATCAATTGGTAAACCTTTAATAACCGCAGCATATTGGGCGTCGTCTTGTTGATATTTACTCAAAATTAATTCTAAATCTGGGGTTCCTGTTGTACTGTTTTTTGGGTCTATCCGCACCAAATAATCATACACCTGAGCAAAATGTTCATTGTCTAAAGAAGTAATAATATCGGCTGAATTCTTTATTTGGGTTTCATTGGTCAAGAATCCCATTGTGGCTTTTTTATTGTATTCGAAAGAATAAATAAGCCCCACAAGAATCAAAACAGGCATAATATATTTTGAATTTACATACGGAGTTTTAAATTTTCCGCGAGGAATATCAGGTTTATTTTGTAATACTAAAACTCCAGCACAAACCAAAACAAAAGCAAATAGCGTTCCAATACTACACAAATCGGTAACCATTGTCAAATTCAAAAAAAGTGCAGGAACCGCGACAACAAAACCTGTTACGATTGTAGCAAAAGAAGGTGTTTTGAATACGGGATGTACCGTAGAAAACTTTTTTGGCAATAATCCATCACGACTCATGCTCATCCAAATTCTAGGTTGCCCCATTTGAAAAACCAATAAAACACTGGCCATTGCAACCACAGCGCTTACTGCGATAATGCCTGACATCCATTTCAGATCTAACTTATCAAACACAAAAGCGAGAGGATCGCCTACGTTCAACTCAGTATAACTCACCATACCAGTCAATACTAATGCAATAGCAATGTATAAAATGGTGCAAATTATTATCGCCCACATCATTCCTTTTGGCAAATCGCGCTGAGGATCTTTACATTCTTCGGCCGTAGTTGAAATAGCATCAAAACCAATATAGGCAAAGAAAACTGCTGAAACTCCCTTTAAAACTCCTGAAACTCCATTAGGTGCAAAAGGATGCCAATTGGCAGTATCAACATAAAAAATTCCAACAGCAATTACTAAAAGCACAATACATAATTTAATAATTACCATCAAATTACTGGCATTTCGCGATTCTTTCATTCCACGATAAACCAAGGCTGTAATCAAAATAATAATCAATAAGGCAGGCAAGTCAGCAACAAAATGGAAAGAACCTATGACAGGCGATGTTATCCACGCGGTATATGCAGTCTGCAAGCCTGAACTTAAATTTTCGAAGGACTTGCCTCCTTGCATCAAAGCGGTTGCGTCTTTAAATCCATTCGAAGCAGTCAAATAATCCATCTGAACCCATTGTGGGAGGTGTATTCCGCCACTCTCGAGCAAGCCAGTAAAATAATCACTCCACGAAATGGCAACGGTTATATTACCAATGGCATACTCCATAATTAAAGCCCAACCTATTATCCAAGCAACAATTTCACCAAAAGCAACATACGAATACGTGTAAGCACTCCCTGAAACAGGAACCATTGAAGCAAACTCGGCATAAGCAAAAGCAGCAAAACTACAGGCAATGGCAGTAAATAGGAATAGAAAAATTACTGCTGGACCACCATCAGCACTGGCTTTGCCTATGGTGCTAAAAATTCCAGCTCCCACAATGGCTGCAATTCCAAAAGCTGTCAAATCACGAGCTGTAAGATGCTTCCCCAGTGCACTGTGTCCATCAGATTCATTTTTTTCTACTTGTTTTAAAATATCTTGAACCGTTTTCTTTCTGAATAATTTAGAGAGCGCCATATTTAAATTTTAATTTTCAATTTGTACTTATATGATAGTAATTTTCTTTTTTACGTAAAATAAAAAGAAAATTATTTAAAAAATCAAATATATAAAACTATTTTAATTTTTTGCTTTTAGTGAAAAAATAAATATTTCATTGTTTATAAACTGCATTTGGAAATAGTTTAAACCAACGAAGTTTGTGAAAAATTAACAAAACACTATTGAAAAACGCGTTTTTATAACAAAAAATGAAAAATTATATTCTATTTATAATTCGAAATTAAACTAAAAAATCTATTTTTGAATCTTATTAAAAACAAAATATTTTTATGAATACAAAAAAGTATATTTCTTTGCTTTTGTTGGTTTTTTTATGCTCGTTTTTTAGTGTAAAGTCACAATCTAAAATTATCCACCCAAAAAATGAATTTAGAGCCGTTTGGATCGCCACAGTGGTTAATATAGATTGGCCCAAAAAAGGCAATGACGCAGTAGAGAAGCAAAAAGCAGATTATTTAGAAATTTTAGAGACCTATAAAAAACTGAATTATAACGCCATAATTGTTCAAATAAGAAGTGTTGGCGATGCTTTTTACCCTTCAAAATTAGCGCCTTGGTCTCGATTTATTACTGGTAAAGAAGGAAAAGCTCCTCAACCTTATTATGACCCACTAGCTTGGATGATCGAGCAAGCGCATCAGAGAGGTTTCGAATTTCACGCTTGGCTCAATCCTTATAGGGCTACTTTCGATACAAAAACAGAAATTCTTAGCCCAGACCACGATTTTTTCAAACACCGCGATTGGATGATTAAATATGGTGAAACTGGTAAAGAAAAATACTATTACAACCCTGCTTTGCCGGAAGTTAAAAGCCATTTGATAACTGTTGTAGAAGAAGTAGTAAAAAATTACGATATTGATGCTATTCACTTTGATGATTACTTTTATCCGTATAAAGTAAGCGGAAAAGAATTTAATGATTCGGCATCATTTAAAAAGTATGGCTACAAACAAACACTCGATGATTGGCGACGTGATAATGTGAACTCCTTCGTAAAAAGTGTCTATTATTCTATAAAGACTATAAAACCTTGGGTTCAATTTGGAATTAGTCCGTTTGGAGTTTGGAGAAATAAATCAGTAGATCCAAAAGGTTCCGATACGCAAGCGGGGCAAACCAATTATGACGATTTATATGCCGATCCTATTGCTTGGATGGAAGGCAATTATATAGATTATATGTTGCCACAATTGTATTGGACTATCGACCACAAAACAGCTTCTTATTCGAAGTTATTGAAATGGTGGGCTGAAAATTGTACGAATGCTAATGTTTACATCGGAAACGGTAGTTATAAAATAAATGCAGATTCTGATAAAAAATGGTATATCCCAACAGAAATTCCAAATCAAATTGATTTGACTAGAACGTACCCAAACGTTCAAGGAAATGCCTATTTCAGTGCGAAGTCTTTTGTAAATACCAACAAAGCAGTTGCTGATTTGCTGATAGAAAATCAATATAAATATCCTGCTATTCCACTACCAGTTCCTAGCTCAAAAAAAGCAGGGATAGAGCGTCCTTTGATAAATTCATTCAATAAAGAAGAAAATTTATATCAATTTTCATTCAAAAAAACACAGTCAGAGCATATCAGATATATAATTGTTTATAACTCAGATCAGAACAAGATAGACATCAATGATCCAAGTCAAATTATTGAAAAAATAGCTATAGATGCTAAAATTGACGGTATAAAATGGACCGTCCTCAAAGAAAAGCTCAATAATTCTAAAAAAGTAGCTTTCACATTTATCGATTTTTATGGAAACGAAAGTATTCCCGAAATTGTCAATTTGCACACCGATATAAAACCAAACTAAAAATGAACTTACCCCAAAACAAAAATCCTTGGTATTGGATTCCAACATTAAACTTTGCTTCAGGATTTCCGTATGTAATTATCATTTCAGTTTCGGTATTGATGTACAAAAACCTAGGAATCAGCAATGAAGACATCGGACTTTATACTAGTCTATTATATTTGCCTTGGGTTATCAAACCATTATGGAGTCCGTTTATAGATTTACACGGCACCAAACGAAACTGGTTTTTGAGTATGCAATTGTTTATTTCAATTGCCTTCCTAGTCGTCGGATTCCTTATTCCGACGAGCCATTTTTTTATGTTGAGCTTAGCTGTTTTTTGGGTTGCTGCTTTTGCATCAGCATCCAATGATGTTGCCAGCGATGGTTTTTATATGTTGGCATTAAGAAAGGAGCAGCAATCCTTCTTTTTAGGAATCCGAAGTACCTTTTATAGAGCTTCAATGCTCACCGGAAACGGCTTGATTATTTTATTAGCAGGTTATCTAGAACATCAGTACAGCGACAACCAAAAAGCGTGGTCTTACACTATGATTCTTGTTGGATTGATAATGACAATTTTAACCATTTACAATTATTTCACCACTCCTAAAACTGAGTTGCCAATTGCATTGGGAGCAAATGAAGAGAAAAATTTTGCGACGGTTTTTGCAAGTTTTTTCAAAAAGAAACAAATTGGTTTAGTCTTAACTTTCATTCTTTTGTTTAGACTTGGAGAATCGCAATTGCTTAAAATGCTGACCCCTTTTCTTGTGGATAGCACTGAGGTCGGTGGCTTAGGATTAGCTACTGAAGATGTTGGGATTATTTATGGAACCTTTGGTTTGATTGCACTTACTGTTGGTGGAATCTTAGGAGGAATTGCGATTTCTAAGCACGGATTAGGAAAATGGATGCTTCCAATGATTTTAACCATGCATTTGCCTATTCTTGGTTTTGTATTGTTGGCTCATTTTCATCCGGCTTCTGTTTACTATATATATGCAGTTGTTATTTTAGAACAATTTGGTTATGGATTTGGTTTCGCAGCCTTTATGATGTATTTGATTTATGTTGCCGATGGCGAATCAAAAACTTCCCACTATTCTATTGCTACAGGCTTTATGGCTTTAGGAATGATGCTTCCGGGAATGTTAAGTGGTTACATTCAACAGTATTTGGGTTATGGCAATTTCTTTATTTGGGTCTTTTTGGCCACAATTCCGGGAGTCATTTTATCACAATTATTGATTTATCCTAAAGAGTTTGGAAAGAAAGGGGAATAATTATTTTTACCAAAAAAAATAACACAAAATAATGGATTTTACCTAGCAACATAACAATTTTAAACCGATTTAAAAGTTGATTTAAAAAAAATGTACTAAATTTAAACCTACAAAAATAGTATACTGCTGGCGCCTTAATTGTTAGAAAAAAGTTGGATACAGCAAAGCAAAACATTTTTTTTTAGTCAATCAGTATAGCATAAATTTCTAAATCAATGACATTAGAACAAAAAATAGGACAGTTTTTCTTTCCTGCAGTTTTCATCAACGACACCGAAGAAAATTTCTTAGAAATAGAACGATTAATTAAAGAGCACAACATTGGTGGGCTCACTTTTTTTCATAGTCGAGCCAGTGCCGCCACAAATTATGAAAGCAAGAAAAAAGTAGCATTCAACGAAGATAGTTTCGAAATATTAAAAGCACTAGTTGTTCGTTTTCAAAATTGTGCTGCAACACCATTATTAATGAGCATTGATGCCGAATGGGGGTTGGCAATGAGAATCGAAAACACCCCTCAATATCCTTACGCTATTTCTCTTGGTGCTTTGCCTGAACGCTACGAATATTTGGCTTATGAAGTCGGAAAACGAACCGGATTAGATTTGAAAGCTGCAGGAATTCACTATAATTTAGCCCCTTTGGCCGATGTAAATAACAACCCAAATAATCCTGTAATTGGTTATCGTTCTTTTGGTCAAAACAAAGAAAAAGTCTCAAATTGTGCGTTAGAATACTTGAGAGGATTAAATGAAGTAGGTGTTTTAGGCTGCTTGAAACATTTTCCGGGCCACGGAAATACCAGTGTAGATTCGCATTTAGGATTGCCAATTCTTGAAGAAACCTTAGACCAATTAATGGAAAACGAATTGGTCCCCTTTATAAAAGGAATCGAAAACCAGGTCGATTCGATTATGATTGGACATTTAGCCGTTCCTGCATTGAATGACGGGAAAAATACTTCGGCAACTTTGTCTCAAAATGTAATCGAAAACCTATTGCGAAAACAATTAGGTTTTGATGGCTTGGTCATTTCAGATGCGTTAAATATGCACAGCGTTTCAAAATTATATAACACCAAAGGCCAATTAGAATGGGAAGCTTTCAATGCTGGAAATGATGTTTTGTGTTTTGCAGAAAATGTAGCCGAGGGAATTCAGGAAATTTTAAAAAATGCTTCAACGGAACGCATCGAAGCAAGTCTTAATCGCCTCTTGAAATGCAAACAAAAAGTGGGAATCTTAAACGGAAATTTTGCACCAGAAGGTAATTTCGATTTTGAAGCCACGTCTATTCTAAATCGTCTTATTGCAGATAAAAGCACGACTAAAATCAAAGACAATAATAATAGTTTACATCTATTTGAGGCAAAAAACAATGAAAAACTCGCCAAATTGAGTCTTTATAAAAGCATCGATAACATCTTTTTCAAATCGTTAAACATCGTTCTTCCTTCTAAAAAGTTTGCTCTTGAAAATGGAGATGCGGAATCAATAAAACAAATGAAAGAAGATTTAAAAGAATTCGATACGGTATTAGTCACCCTTTTTGTACCAAAAGCAAAACCATTGAACAAATTTGATATAGACGAAACGATACTCACTTTTTTAGGCGACTTATTTTCATCAAAAAAATGTGTTTTGTATCTTTTTGGGAATCCTTATGCCTTACAAGTAATTCCAAATTTGAATTCAACCTTAGGCATTATTCAAGTGTATCAAGATTTTCGCGAATTTCAAGAAAGTGCAGCTAGACAATTGCTTCGAAACTCAAGGTGTAGAGGCGAACTTCCCGTAAAAATAATTGGCATATAATAAATATTTTTTATGGGTAGTTAAAAATTTATAACTATTACCTATTGTTAAATAAAGATTAATAATTATAATTAGTATTCATCAAAAATCTTTTAAATTATCTTTGCAACTGTAAAAATTATTAACAACTTAAACACATAAAAAAATGTCATTAGTAGGAAAAAAATTCCCAAACATCACAGTAGACGCCATTTCTGAAATGGGTGATAACTTAAGAATCAACGTACTTGAAGAAGCTACAGAAAACAATCAAAAAGTATTATTGTTTTGGTATCCAAAAGATTTTACATTCGTTTGTCCAACAGAACTACACGCTTTTCAAGCCGCTTTAGGAGAATTCAAAAAAAGAAATACTATCGTAATTGGGGCTTCTTGCGATACTAATGAAGTACATTTCGCTTGGTTGAACACTCCAAAAAACAACGGTGGAATTGAAGGTGTTACTTACCCAATCTTAGCGGATACGACAAGGAATTTATCAGCTGAATTAGGTATTTTAGATATCGAAATGGAGTATGATGAAGCTTTTGATGGTGAATTATTGGTGGGTTCAAACGTAACCTACAGAGCGACTTATTTGATAGATGAAGAAGGTAAAATTTTCCACGAAAGTGTAAATGATATGCCGTTGGGTCGTAATGTAAACGAATATTTACGTTTGGTAGATGCTTATACGCACGTTCAAACCAAAGGAGAAGTTTGTCCAGCAAACTGGGAAGAAGGAAAAGATGCGATGCACGCTGACAGAAAAAGTACCGCTGCCTATTTAGGATCTCACTAAAAAAACATCAAATCTCAAATTCCAAAAGACAAATAAATACCAATTTTTAAATTTTCAAAACTGTTTTCAGCAATACTGTTTTTTTGTTTTATAAGTTTTGGAAATTTATAATCAAATTCAATTATTAGAATTTGAAATTTATTTGATATTTATTTTTTGTCTTTTGGAATTTTTATATTTAAATTAAAAAATAACAATTATGTTAATCGAATTAAACGAAGATACATTACAAGATATAGTTTCTACTAACGAAAAAGTTATCGTTCAGTTTTCGGCCTCCTGGTGCGGAAATTGTAGAATTATGAAGCCCAAATTCAAAAAATTGGCTTCAGAGAACGAAAACTTAACCTTTGTTTTGGTAGATGCTGAAAATTCACCTGAATCCAGAAAATTAGCCAATGTAAGCAACTTGCCTACTTTTGCCAGTTTCGTCAATGGAAAATTGGTGAACGAAACCCAAACCAACAAAGCAGAAGTTTTAACCGAATTGGTGAACGAAATCAAATAATTATGAAACTCCCAATAATCAAACATTTATCTCAATTTATTGAAGAAAATGATCAAGATTACCTTGTAGAAACCATTGAAGTTTTAGAAGCTTTGACTGAAGTTTCTTCTTTGAAAGATGAAGAATTAGATGTTATTGGTGAATTAATTTCGAATTTGTATGGTGCTCTCGAAGTGCACAAAATGACTCGAGATGGAATGGACAAAAAAGAAGCGTTGAATACTTTTATGAAACGAGTTTTAGGTTCCATTGACAAGTAGAGCAAAAAATTTTGTGCAACATTTTGCCTAAACATTTAAATAATACAATTTTAAAACGCTTTCAGTATTGAGAGCGTTTTTTTTTATAAATTAGCAAATCATAAATTCAAAAATCGTAAATCGTAAATAAATTTTCATACTTTTGAACCACATTAAACAACAAACATTATGGCTTCTATTACATTAGGTGGAAATCCAGTCCACACTTCAGGAGAATTACCAAAAGTTGGCACAAAACTAGCTGATTTTAAATTAGTAAAAAACGACCTTTCTATCGCTTCATTGAGTGATTTCGCTGGTTCTAAATTAGTCCTAAATATTTTTCCAAGTATTGATACTGGAACTTGTGCAACATCGGTAAGAACTTTTAATGCTACTGCTGCTCAATTAGAAAACACAAAAGTATTGTGCATTTCAAGAGATTTGCCGTTTGCTCAAAAACGTTTTTGTGGCGCTGAAGGAATTGAAAATGTGGTCAATTTATCTGATTTCAAAGACGGAAGTTTTGGTAAAACAAACGGTTTAGAAATCGCTGATGGTGTATTAGCCGGTTTACATTCCAGATGTATCATTGTTGTTGATGGCAATGGGTCTGTTATTTATACCGAACAAGTTCCGGAAATTGCTAACGAGCCTAATTATGAAGCTGCCCTAGCGGCACTTTAACTGAATGGAATTTCAGAAAGACAATTCTTTCTTTAGCGGAAGATTAAAAAGCGTTTCATTTGCTGTGAAAGGTGCTGTAAAATTAATTACGACAGAACACAGTATTATGGTTCAGTTTTGTATTGGCATACTAATGACAATCGCAGGTTTTTTTATGCATCTCTCAACAACCGAATGGCTTTTTCAAACATTAGCTATTGGATTAGTAATGAGCATAGAAGGAATTAATACTGCAGTTGAAAAAATAGCTGATTTTATTCATCCCAATTTTCACGAGAAAATAGGATTTATCAAAGATATTGCCGCTGGTGCCGTATTCTTTGCCGCACTTACAGCAATTGCAATTGGATTAATTATATATGTACCCAAATTTTTATAGAAAATAGCTCATCAAGAATGGCAAAAACAGTAAAAGCAGTTACTCCAGACAAGAAATCTAATTCCAATTCTGAAGAAAAAAAATCATGGGCATTCACAAAACAACACAAAATTGTTTTGGGCTCGCTTTTGGTATTATTTTCCATTGCTTTATTACTAGCTTTTATTTCCTATTTTGTAAGCGATTCTTCCATTGCCAATGGCCAAGTAGATCAAAGTGCCGTTGATCAATTCACTGACCGAAACGAAACAGTTCAGAATTGGTTGGGTAAATTTGGAGCTTATTTAGCTGATTTAATGATTTACCGAGGTTTTGGTATCGCTTCCTTTCTATTTGTTCGTTTATTTTTTCTAACTGGTGTTTTTTTAGTGCTCGGTATTTCTTTAAAAAAGCTCAAAAGAATCTGGTTTTGGGATTTATTCGTGATTATTATCTTGTCGGTCCTATTTGGTTTTTTTGCCACTTCCCTACCCGAATTGGGCGGAATTATTGGGTATGAATTAAATTTATTCTCTCAGGATTATATTGGCAAAACTGGAACATTATTAGTTTTAATCTTCGGACTTATTATCTATTTAATTTTTAAAATTAAAGTCTCTCCCGAAAAAATTAAATCCTTTTTCGAAAGCACTAAAAAAGAAATTAAAAGTGATTTGAATACAACAGCTACTAATGTTACTGACAACGCCTATAATCTTGAAGAGTACGCCATCGATGAGCCAGAAGAAGATGAAGAACTCGATGGAATTCATTTGAAAACCGTTCCCGGTTCGCAATTCGAACTCAACAAAGAAGCCTTAAAACCAACCATCAGTAATCCTTCTGAAATTACGTTAAAACCACTTCCGAAAGAGGTTATTCCTCCGCCCTATAATGCTCCCGAAATTATTCATACGGATGATGATCATTTTGTTATTGAAAAAGCGCCTGAAGAAGATATCATCGAAGAGAATTTGGCTTCAAAACTCGTGGCTGATTTTGGATTATTCGATCCTACTTTGGACTTATCCAATTATAAGTACCCAACAATCGAATTATTAAAAGAGTATTCTACTGGCGGAATTACGATTAACCAGGAAGAATTAGAAGAAAATAAAAATAAAATTGTTGAAACACTACGCAATTACAAAATAGAAATTGCACAGATAAAAGCGACAGTTGGCCCCTCGGTTACACTCTATGAAATCGTACCTGAAGCGGGCATCCGTATATCGAAAATCAAGAGTTTAGAAGACGATATCGCTTTGTCTCTTGCGGCTTTGGGCATTCGTATTATTGCACCAATTCCTGGCAAAGGGACAATAGGCATCGAAGTTCCGAACAAGAATCCCACTATGGTTTCAATGAAAAGTGTGATTGGTTCCGCTAAATTTCAAGAAGCTGAAATGGAATTGCCTATTGCCTTAGGAAAAACCATTTCGAACGAAACTTTTGTGGTAGATTTGGCTAAAATGCCTCACTTATTGATGGCTGGAGCAACAGGACAAGGGAAATCGGTTGGATTGAATGCAGTGATCACTTCATTATTATACAAAAAACATCCTGCTGAAATCAAGTTTGTTTTGGTCGATCCCAAGAAAGTTGAATTAACACTTTTCAACAAGATTGAAAGACATTACTTGGCTATGTTGCCTGATTCTGATGATGCTATCATTACCGATAATGCCAAAGTGGTCAATACTTTGAACTCACTTTGTGTAGAAATGGACAATCGTTATTCCTTATTGAAAGATGCGATGGTTCGAAACATCAAGGAATACAACGAAAAATTCAAATCAAGAAAGTTAAATCCAGAAAACGGCCATCGCTTTTTGCCTTATATCGTTTTGGTAGTCGATGAGTTCGCCGATTTGATTATGACGGCGGGAAAAGAAGTAGAAGTTCCCATTGCACGATTGGCACAATTGGCGAGGGCCATTGGCATTCATTTGATTATTGCCACACAAAGACCTTCGGTAAATGTAATCACAGGTTTAATCAAAGCCAATTTCCCTGCCAGAATAGCTTTTAGAGTATCCTCAAAAATTGATTCTAGAACTATTTTAGATTCCCAAGGTGCGGACCAATTGATTGGACGTGGAGATATGTTATATCACAACGGAAATGACGTTGTTCGAGTTCAATGTGCTTTTGTGGACACCCCAGAAGTAGAAAAAATTGTTGATTTTATAGGTTCACAAAAAGCGTATCCAACTGCCTATTTACTTCCAGAGTTTGTCGGAGAAGAAAGTGGCATTAATCTTGATATGGATATTTCTGAAAGAGATACTTTATTCAGAGAAGCTGCCGAAATTATTGTGATGGCGCAACAAGGTTCTGCCTCTTTGCTACAAAGAAAACTTAAATTGGGTTACAACAGAGCCGGAAGATTGATCGATCAATTGGAGGCTGCTGGAATTGTCGGCCCATTCGAAGGTAGTAAAGCCAGAAATGTAAACATTTTGGATATGAGTGCTCTAGAACAATTTTTCACTAATGAACAAAATTAAAAAATCAATGAAATCGAAGATTATTTCATCCGCAAGTCCAAAAGGCTCGGGGCACGAATTCCCCAAAAAAAATATTATAAGTTTGGGTACCAAGTTTTTTCAAATTACCATCCTTTTATTATGTTTTTCTCTTCAAGCCCAGGACAACAAAGCTAAAGACCTTTTGAACAAAGTTACTTCTATCATAAAAAGTTATGATAATATTGTAATTGATTTTAAATACAGCCTGAATAATACCAAAGAAAATATTCAGCAAGACAGTAAAGGAAATGTGACGATGAAAGGAAATCAATATGTTTTGAATTTTATGGGTGTAACCAAAATATTTGACGGTAAAAAATCCTATACAATCGTACCCGAAGATGAAGAAGTTACCATTTCTTCCTTAAAAGACAATGACAATAATGCAGTAACTCCATCGAAGATGTTGACTTTTTTTAATTCTGGATATAAATGTTCCATGGACAAAATAGAAGACATCAAGGGAAGGAAAATCCAATATGTTAAGCTTATACCTATAAACACTAAAGATCAAAGAAAAGAAATATTATTAGGTATTGATGTGAAAACAAATCACATTTATAATCTTATTGAAACTGGGAAAAATGGGACAAAAACTACCTTGATTGTTAATTCTTTTAAAACCAACCAACCTTTGTCGAAAAATCAATTTACCTTTGTTGCGAGTAAATATCCCAATTACTACATCAATAAAATAGATTAATTCTAGGTGAAAATTCTCGACAAATACTTACTAAAGACTTTTCTGAGTACCTTTTTCACGGTATTTATTATCTTGTTTTTCATATTCATACTACAATCTGTTTGGTTATTTATTGCTGAATTAGCAGGTAAAGACTTGGATTTATCGATGGTGCTCAAATTTCTATTATTTGCCATGCCCCGTATAATACCGTTGGTTTTGCCATTATCTGTTTTATTGGCTTCGATTATGACTTTTGGTAATTTGGCCGAAAACTATGAATTCGCAGCAATGAAATCGGCAGGTATATCACTTCAAAGAGCCATGAAAAGTCTAATTGTTTTTATTTCAATTTTAAGCATAATAGCCTTTTTGTTTGCCAATAATGTCATTCCCTATGCAGAATATAAGTTTATCAATTTCCGTCGAAATATTGCACAATTAAAGCCTGCATTGGCCATTGCAGAAGGTCAGTTTAGTAATGTTGGACTCTATTCTATCAAGGTTAATAAAAAATCAGGAGTTAACGGAAATACTTTGACAGGAATAACCATTCACAAGAAATCGGCAATGGGAGAAGGCAATAAAACGGTTATCAAGGCCAAAAACGGTTTACTCATAAGCAGCGAACAATCGAACACGCTCCAGATGGTTTTGAACGACGGCTATTATTATGAAGATGTTATTCCTAAAAAATATGAAGACCGCAGCAAATTCCCTTTTGCAAAAAGTTCTTTCAAGAAATACAATATCAACATCGATTTATCAAAATTAAACAAAGTAGATGTCAATGATGTAAGTGTTGCCAACACCAATACAATGCTAAATGTAAGCGAACTAAACTACACTTTAGATTCCTTACATAAAAATATGAATACCGAGATTATTTCCTTTTCGGAAAACATTAACCAGCGTATTGGAATTCAAAGAAGTCCAAAAGTATCAGCTCAAACTAAAAGAAAAAAAACACTAGCAAACGATTTGTTATCAACGTATTCCAACGATCAAAAATTGACCATTCTAGGTTATGCCAGCAGTAATGTAGATAACAATTTACTTTCAATAACAGGAACCAATACTGAATTATTATTCAAACAGAAAAACATCAACGGACATATTTTAGCATTCTATGATAAATTTGTCATTGCATTTGCTTGTTTTTTAATGTTCTTTATTGGTGCACCATTAGGAGCAATTATTCGAAAAGGCGGCCTTGGACTCCCTATAGTTTTCGCCGTATTAATATTTATCACGTTCCATTTCATCAATACTTTTGGTAAACGAATTTCACAAGAAAATGGACTGTCGCCCGTTTTAGGAGCTTGGATGTCGTCATTAATCTTGTCTCCCTTGGCCATCTTATTGACCTATAGGGCAACCAATGATATAGGATTAATCAATATGGACATCATAATGGCTCCATTTCAAAAATTATTTCAAAAAATATTTCCACCACCAAAATAATTAATAAATGGTCACAAGCAAAATAAAACTCAACACTATAGAAGAGGCAATCGAAGACATTCGTCAAGGGAAAGTTATTATTGTAGTCGATGATGAAGGTCGCGAAAACGAGGGGGATTTTCTTGCTGCTGCTGAAAAGGTTACTCCAGAGATGATCAATTTTATGGCAACACACGGTCGCGGTCTTATATGCACCCCTTTGACCGAAAACAGATGCAAAGAATTAGGTTTGAATTCTATGGTTCAAAACAATACTGACCCGATGGAAACTGCATTTACCGTTTCGGTAGACTTAAGAGGCAATGGAGTTACAACTGGTATTTCTGCAGCTGATAGAGCCAAAACTGTTTTATCGTTAGTTGACCCTAATACAAAACCTTATGAATTAGCACGTCCTGGTCATATTTTTCCGTTAATAGCCAAACAGGGAGGGGTTTTAAGACGTACAGGGCATACTGAGGCTGCCATCGATTTCGCTCGATTAGCAGGCTTCAAACCCGCAGGTATTATTGTCGAAATAATGAATGAAGATGGTTCGATGGCACGTTTGCCAGAATTATACAAAGTTGCTAAAAAGTTTAATTTAAAATTGGTTTCTATTGAAGATCTGGTTGCGTATCGAATGCAGCATGACAGTCTGATTGTAAAGAAAGAAGATTTTGACATTGATACCCGTTTTGGCACCTTTAGACTGCGGGCCTATTTACAAACCACCAATAATCGTGTCCATATTGCACTTACTAAAGGCACTTGGAATATTGGCGAAGCCGTATTGACTCGAATCAATGCCACGCTGATCAACAATGATATTTTAGGAACATTAACTAATGATGCCAACAAAAAATTATGCGATCTTTTCGAGTTAATTAATGCCGAAGGTAAAGGAGCCGTTCTATTTATTAATCAGGAATCCCAATCAGGAGATTTGTTGAATCGAATTGTCGAATTGAAAGAATTGCAAAGCAAGGGCATTTTTAAAGCTCCACAAATCAAAATGGACAATCGGGATTTTGGTATAGGTGCTCAAATATTACATGATATTGACATTTCCAGGATAAGATTACTATCGAATACCGAGCAAACAAAGCGGGTAGGAATGATTGGATATGGTCTTGAAATCAAAGAATACGTACCTTATTAGCAGTATCTCCATTCATTTTTTGGTTATATTTTTGAATTAACCACAAGGAAATGAAACGATTAAAAATAAGGATTAAAAAAGGAGTTTATTTTTATAAAAATAGTTTTTGTAAAACAAAAAAAGGTTCTTATATTTGCAACCGCATTGAGAAATTGATGCCCGACTTATTGGAGAAATGGCAGAGTGGTCGATTGCGGCAGTCTTGAAAACTGTTGACTGTAACAGGTCCGGGGGTTCGAATCCCTCTTTCTCCGCAACAATAAAACCCTAACAATTGAAATTCAATTCGTTAGGGTTTTTTATTTTTTTTATTATCCCCACCATGTTATGTTAAAGAATTTAATTCAATGGGGTTTTATAAATTTATTCATCAGCCATTTGATTTAGTTCTTGTTTTGTCTTCACTCGCTTATAAACTATAATGGTCTTAGCAACTTACTAGTGAAATAGAAAATCTTTGCATTGATTATGTGAGTAGAAAAAATACTATTTCTGGCCCTGGTTTACACGTAAATCTGAGGGTTCGCCTGCTACGAGTGCGTAAATAAATTAGAATATAAATCATAGCGATTGCAATGTGTTGAATCAAAACAAAAATGATTAAGGGTACTCGGATCCCGTCTGAAAAGATGGATTATTCTGGTCATCTAGCCCTGGCAACTTCCATCTGAAAAGAAAATACATTATTGGACCATAACAAACTCAAGTTGAGACAATAAGGAGTTATAACAATAGATAAAAAATACTGAAAGAAGCTATTGCAAGAATATATTAGTCCACTTAAAAATAAAAAAATAACCCTAAAGCAGTACTTCAGGGCTATTTACTAACAAAAAATATAAAATAATATAAATCTACAAATCGGTAATAGGACTGTATTTAGGAACTAATGATTTCATTATTATCCAACCCGTCAAATAACAAACCGAGCAAATGGAGAAAATGATAAAGTATCCTGCTTCAATTCCTTCAAAGCCCATAAAAAGCATATTGGTTTCTTTGGTGTAATCGAACAACAATCCAGAACTTTTATTGATTAAGGTTGATCCTAAACCTCCTGCTAATCCACCTATTCCAGTTATTGTAGCAATTGCTTTCTTAGGAAACATATCACCAACAGTGGTAAAAATATTGGCTGACCACGCCTGATGCGCAGCTCCAGAAATCCCTATTATTATAACGGGTAGCCAATAGGAAATATGACCTAAAGGTTGCGCTATCAAAGCCAATAATGGGAAAAAAGCAAATATCAACATTGCACGCATTCTGCCTTCATAGGGATTCATTCCCTTCCTTTCTACAAAATAGGTTGGCAACCAACCTCCAATAATTGAAAGTAAAGTGATCATATACAAAACAAATAACGGTAAAGCAGCTTGAGTTGAGTCCATTCCATAAACCGAACTTAAGTAGGCAGGTGCCCAGAATAAAAAGAACCACCAAACTCCATCTGTCATAAATTTGCCTATGGCAAAAGCCCAGGTTTGCTTGTATTTAAAACAATCCATAAAGGCTATTTTATCTGTGTTTTCAGCTACGTAACCAACAATCTTACTGTCGGCTGTAATATCTTGATGGATGTACTCTAGTTCTTCAGCAGATACTCTTATATGCTTTTCTGGTTTGTCGTACATAAAAATCCAAAAGCCCATCCATATAAAACCTAAAGCACCAATAATAATAAAGGCTGCTTCCCAACCAAAAGCGTCGGCTATAAAAGGAATAGAAATTGGTGCGGCCAAAGCACCAACAGTCGCGCCAGCATTAAAAATACTTGTAGCCAATGCTCTATCTTTTTTAGGAAAATATTCTGCGGTAGTTTTAATTGCGGCAGGAAAGTTCCCTGCTTCTCCCACAGCTAAAACAAAACGAGCAAATATAAAAAGTGTCACACTTACATTGATTACCATTCCGGTATCATTAACCGTACTGATAATAGATTTTGCACCTTCAAAACCTACAAACCATTCTCCAGTTATAATGCCTGAAGTTGCTATACCACAAAAAGCATGCAAACAGGCCCCAAGTGACCATATTCCAATAGCCCAAAGAAATCCTTTTTTGGTGTCCATCCAGTCTACAAATCTTCCTGCAAACAGCATTGAAATTGCATAAAAAATAGAAAATAAAGCGGTGATGTTTCCGTAGTCATTATTGGTCCAATGAAATTCGGGCGCTATAAAATCTTTCCAAGTCAAAGACAGAACTTGCCTGTCAAGATAATTAATAGTTGTTGCAAAAAAGAGTAAACCACAAATGGTCCATCTGTATTTTCCTATCGATTTATTGGTCTCGCTCATTGATTGGTTTTTATTAGTTGTTTTTTTTAAATATGTTTTTTTTTCTCTATTCCAGTTGTGATTTAAAACTTGATATTAAAATAATTTTTGGCGTTATTAAAACAAATGTCTTCGACCATATTCCCTATAAGTTTCATATCACTAGGCAATTCTCCTTTTTCGATTTCATCACCTAATACATTGCACAAGATACGTCTAAAATATTCATGTCTTGGGAAAGAAAGAAAACTTCTTGAATCGGTTACCATTCCAACAAATTTACTCAATAAACCAAAATTGGATAATACGTTCAATTGTTTTTCCATACCATCTTTCTGGTCTAAAAACCACCAAGCAGCACCGTATTGCATTTTCCCTACTACAATTCCATCATTGAAATTGGCCGCCATTGAGGCAAACATTTCGCTGTCCCTTGGATTTAAATTGTAGACTATTGTATTGGCTAACCCATCGCATTCACTCAATCTACCGAAAAATTTACTCATACTTTCAGCCATATTCAAATCACCAATTGAATCATATCCTTGATCTGGACCTATAGTTTGGAGCATTTTTACATTGTTGTTTCGTATGGCACCTACGTGAAATTGTTGTGCCCAAGATCTGGATTTGTTCATCAAGGCTAATTCATACAAGACAGCTGATTTGTATTTATTAATCTCAAAATTAGAAACCTTTTCTCCTTTTAAACCTCTTTTAAAAATTACATTCACTTCTGTCGAAGTATACTCCTTCCCATAAAAAGTGTTGTGACCGTGATCCGAAATTCGACAACCCACTTCATGAAAATAAGTATGACGCTCTTTTAAAGCTTTGACAAGTAACTCAAAATTACCAATAGAATACCCTACAACTTTTTCCAGTTTTTTGATCCAATCCACAAATGCCTGACCTTTCTCAATTTCTGTAGCTTTGTCTGGTCGGAAAGAAGGGAGTACTTTAATTTCAAAATTTTCGTCTCGTAATTGTTTGTGATACCACAAATCATCAGTAGGATCATCTGTTGTTCCTACCACCTTGACGTTCATTTTTCTGAGAATATTTCGTATACTATACTCAGGTTTTTTCAACAATTCAGTACATTGATTGTAAATAGATTCGGCTGAATCTGAATTCAACAAGGTAGTTATTCCAAAATAATTCTTGAGTTCTAAATGAGTCCAATGGTAGAGCGGGTTTCTCAAAGTTGTAGGAACCGTTTCTGCCCATTTCTTAAACTTTTCATAATCGCTTGCATCACCAGTTATGTATTTTTCGTCCACACCATTGGCACGCATTGCTCTGTATTTATAGTGATCTCCATCAATCCAAATTTGGTATAAATTTTCGAATTGGCGGTCTTCGGCTATGTCTTTTGGAGATAAATGGCAATGGTAATCAAAAATAGGTTGTTTTTTTGCAAAATCATGATAAAGTGTTCTTGCAGCTTCATTGTGAAGCAAAAAATCATCCGAAATAAATATTTTTTCTGACATCTTTTTTAAAATAAACTTTTTTCTATTCCCATTTCCAAACCACGCAATTCAGCTAAACCACGCAAACGTCCAATTCCAGAATATCCTGGGTTGGTTTTTTTATTCAAATCGTCTAACATTTGGTGGCCATGGTCTGGACGCATTGGGATGATTCTTTTCGTTTCTTTTTGCTTTTTAAGAATAGATTTTACCACTTCATACATATCCACATCACCTTCGAGATGATTCGCTTCATAGAAATTACCTTCTGCATCGCGTTGGGTGCTTCTTAAATGAATAAAATTCATTTTATCTCCGTGACGATCTATAATTCCTGGCAAATCATTTTCGGCAATCACTCCATAAGAGCCTGTACACATACAAAATCCATTTGATGGTGAATCAATTGAATTTAATAACTGAATCAAATCAGCTTCTGTACTTACCACTCTTGGCAAACCTAAAATTGGATAAGGAGGATCATCAGGGTGAATCGCCATCAAAACACCTACACTTTGAGCCACAGGAATAATTTCGCTCAAGAAATAGTACAGATTTTCTTTTAATTTATTGGCATCAATTCCATCATAGGCTTGAAGCACTTTTAGGAAATCTTCAACAGTATACGATTCTTCGGCACCTGGTAAACCTGCAATTATATTTTGTTGCAATTTTATTTTATCGGCATCAGTCAACTTTTCGAAAGTGGCTTTTGCTTTTGCTTTTTGAGCTTCGGTATAAGTGTTTTCTGCTCCGGGTCTTTTTAGAATAAATAATTCAAAAGCAGCAAATTCATTAACATCAAAACGCAAAGCTTTAGAACCATCCGGCATTTCATAAGACAAATCGGTTCTGGACCAATCCAAAACTGGCATGAAGTTATAGCAAACAATATTGATTCCACAAGCTGCCAAGTTTTTGATGCTTTGCTTGTAGTTTTCAATATATTTCAAATAATCTCCTGTTTGTTTTTTGATATCTTCGTGCACCGGAATACTTTCGATAACCGAAAGTGTCAATCCTGCGGCTTCGACCTCATTTTTTCGCTTCATTATCTCATCAACTTCCCACACCTGACCATTCTTAATATGGTGTAATGCAGTCACAATTCCGGTGGCTCCGGCTTGTTTGGCATCAGATAATTTTACTGGGTCATTTGGCCCGTACCATCTCCATGTTTGTTCCATAACTTTATGTATGTATTATTTTAAGTTCTATTTTAAACTCCGCTAAACGCGCTAAAACCTCCATCAATAGGAATAACTACACCAGTTACAAAAGAAGATGCGTCATCGCATAAATAAAGAGTAGTGCTGATTAAATCTTCAGGTTCTCCAAATCTTCCCATAGGTGTTTGTCCAATGATGGTATTTCCTCTAGCTGTCAATTCACCATTTTCCGTTGTCAATAAAGCACGGTTTTGATCGGTTAAGAAAAAACCAGGAGCCAAAGCATTTACACGAATTCCCACTTTAGAAAAATGTACTGCCAGCCATTGCGTAAAGTTAGATACCGCAGCTTTTGCACCACTATATGCAGGTATTTTTGTCAAAGGTGTAAAGGCATTCATCGAAGAAATATTCAAAATGCTGCAGCCTTTTTTGCCTATCATATCTTTTGAAAAAACTTGTGTTGGCAATAAAGTTCCGATAAAATTTAAATTGAAAACAAACTTAATTCCTTCGGCATCCAAATCAAAAAAAGTTTTGAAACCTTCGGTTGTATTTAGCAAATCCTCCTCCAATAAAAAAGGATTTGATGTAGTTCCCAAAGGATGGTTTCCTCCTGCACCGTTAATCAAAATATCACAACTTCCCAATTTTTCATTGACCTCTATTTTGGCAGCTTCTAGTGAATCTCTTTCCAATACATTTGCAGCAACGCCAATAGCTTTTCCGCCAGCTGCATTAATTTCGTTTGCAATTTTATCTGCAGCTTCTTTTTTTAAGTCCAAAACTGCTATTTGATGCCCTTGTTGAGCCAAAGCTTTTGCCAATGTGCTACATAAAACTCCTCCAGCCCCTGTTATAACTACTGTTTTCATCTATTTATTTTTTTATTATAGATTGAATTAATTCTAAAACAGTTTTGGTTTCGGCCTCAATAGTTTTATAATCTTTGTCAGCCATTAATTGTTTGCTAATCAATTTACTTCCCATTCCTACAGCAGAAACTCCAGCTTTGAACCAACCTTCGATGTTTGCTCTCGTAGTGTCCACGCCACCTGTAGGCATAAATCTTAGATTTGGAAATATATCTTTGATTCCACTCAAGAAATCTGGCCCTAACATATTTCCTGGGAACAATTTGATGAATTTTACTCCTGCATTTTCGGCAGCAATAATTTCAGTTGGAGTCATACAACCTGGGCTATATAAAATATCTTTTGGTATTAAAAAAGCGGCAACTTCAGGTACAAAACCTGGACTGATGAAAAAATCAGCTCCCACCTTTAAATAGTCTTCTGCTTGTTGAAGATTTTTGATGGTTCCAATTCCTAATAATAAATCAGGCATTTCAGCATTTCGAACTTCCACCATTTTGGTAAAATTGCTTAAAGCAGTTTCACCACGGCTAGTATATTCTATTGCTTTAATTCCAGCTTTGTAAATGGCTCTTAAGACTTCTATGGTTACATTTTCATCGGCATTGAAGTACAAAGGAAGCATCCCTTGAGCAACAATTGCGTCAGTTACTTTTTGAATATTACTCATTTTATTAAATTTTTACTTTAAATACTAATTTTTTGATTTCACCACCTCCAATCATTGGAGCGTGAACGTCTTCTGGATAAAAAATCGCAAACTGACCATCTGTTAACTGAAAAGACATATCTGGAGCATCACTAAAAAAACGAACATCTTTTTCTGGATTGTATTCCCCGTTTGGTGTGAAACATTTCTCTCTTGGTTTCCAAGCGATAGTTTCTAATCCTTTTACGCAAAACTGGATGTCAATATTTTTATCGTGGCATTCAAATTTGGCTAAACTTGCTTCTGCGGATTTTCCGTTAGCAGTATTAACGATTAGTTTGAGACCCTCCGAAATTTCGGAAACACCGTCAGGAAGATTGGCTATATCGTTTTGATTGATATAGTCAAAAGCTTTTGCAAATAAAGGATGCAAACTAATATATTTCGGTGCGTTGGTTAATGTATCTATTATCATAATTTCTTAATTATCGTGCAACTCTACCAGAAGCATCACCACCCATAAGTTTAGAAACTTCATCTACAGTTACTAAATTAGCATCACCTTTAATAGTGTGTTTCAAGCAAGAAGCGGCTACGGCAAAATCTAAAGCATTTTGATCGTTATCTGGATAAGTAAGTAATCCGTAGATCAACCCTCCCATAAAGGAATCACCTCCACCCACTCTATCCACGATATCAGTAATTTGATATTGACGTGTTTGCAACATTTGTTTTCCATCATACAAAACTCCAGCCCAAGTATTATGAGAAGCAGAAATAGAACCTCTTAAAGTAGTAATTACTTTTTTGGCTTTAGGGAATTTTGCCATCATTTGTTGACAAACTGACAAGAAAGCTTCTGCTTTTACATCATGTCCGTGTGTTTGCACGGCAGCTCCATCAGGCTTAATTCCAAAATGCATTTCAGCATCTTCTTCATTTCCTAAAATCACATCGCAATATGAGGTCAACTCAGTCATAATCGCTTCACGATCACCACCGTATTTCCATAGCTTAGCACGGTAATTCAAATCCGTTGAAATTGTAATTCCTAATTTACTTGCTGCTTTGACTGCATCTAAACAAGCATCTGCAGAACTTTGAGAAATTGCCGGAGTGATACCTGTCCAGTGAAACCACTCTACTCCTTCAAAAACTTTTTCCCAATTAATCATTCCTGGTTGGATTTCAGACATTGAAGAATGAGATCTATCATAAACTACTTTACTTCCTCTACTTACAGCTCCTGTTTCAAGAAAATAAATTCCTAAACGCTCTCCACCCCAAACAATATTATCTACACCAACACCTCTTTTACGCATTTCCATCATAGCACATTCACCAATATCATTTTTTGGCAAACGAGTTACAAAATCAACTGGAATTCCAAAATTTGCTAATGAAACAGCTACATTAGATTCACCACCTCCATAAACAACATCAAAATTGTCTGCTTGTGAAAATCTTAAAAATCCTTGAGGTGCTAACCTTAACATTATCTCTCCAAATGTTACTACTCTTTTTCCCATTTTTTTTGTTTTAATTATTTAATTATATTCTATGTGTTACTATTTTTTTTAATGTGTTCGCACACGTTGTATTTACAATTATCTAGAAACTCGCCCTCCTCCAAAACCACTCATCAGCGCCTTAATTTCACTAACAGTAGCTAAATTAATATCTCCCGAAATAGAATGTTTCAAACAAGTTGCAGCAACGGCAAACTCTAATGCCATTTGATGATCGTCTGGCCAAGTTATCAAGCCGTAGATTATACCGGCCATAAAAGCATCACCAGCACCAATTCTATCAATAATATGTGATACATTATATTCTCTCGAATGCAACAATTCTTCACCGTTCCAAATGGATGCGCTCACCCCATTAGAGGAAGCATTCGCATGAATTCGATGTGTAGAAGTAATATTTTTAAGCTTAGGAAATACTGTCATCCAATTACTAAATACAATTTCTTCGGTATCAAACTCATTTTTATGAATACCTAAAACTTTTTCAGACTCATCCATACCACCAAGTAGTAAATCGCAATGTTTAACAAGATTTGGCATTACTTCATTCGCATTTTTGCCATATTTCCACAAAGTGGGCCTATAGTTTAAATCTGCAGAAATGGTTAACCCCATATCCTCAGCAACTACCAATGCTTCCTTACATAGTTCGGCCAATTCTATTGAAAGAGAAGGCGTAATTCCTGACCAATGAAACCAATCGGCATCTTTGAATATTGATTTCCAATCAATTATTCCTTTTCTTAAAGTTGAAAAAGAAGAATCCTCACGATCATAAACCACTTTCCCCGGGCGTTCTGAAGCACCTTGTTCAAAATAATAGATACCAAGTCGTTTTCCTTGAGTAAAAGCTATCGGCTCAACACCAAATGACCTTAACATGCTTAATGAAGATTCCCCCAACTCGTTTGGCGGTACTGCAGTAATAAATTTAACCGGAAGTCCAAACTTAGCTAAAGAAGCAGCAACATTAGCTTCGGCACAGCCATAATACAAATCAAACGAAGTGGCCTGAGTCAATCTCAAATGACTAGGCGGCGATAGCCTTAGTAATATTTCTCCAAAAGTTACAATTCTTTTAGTCATACCGTTTTGAATTTTCGTGTCCGCACACGAGCAATGCAAATATATAAAAAAAAGCAAGCCGCACAACCAATTTAAAAAAAAATTAAAAAAAGAGTTTGTTATAAAAAAATTATAAATTTACATTCTTAAAAACTAATACTCAAGCTCATCATTACAATTAAGAAAATAGCCGAAATTGCCAATGTATCTGTCGGTACAGTGGATAGAATTATCCATAATCGTGGACAAGTTACTGAAGAAAACATCGAAAAAGTAAACGCGATTATCAAAGAATATGGCTATAAGAAAAATATTTTTGCTAGTAACCTAGCTTTCAATAAGAAGTACAAGTTTGCTGTTTTTTTACCAAAAAATAAAAATGTAGAATATTGGCGAGCACCAATAATAGGTGTTTCAAAAGCAGCGGAAGAGTTGGCGAACTTTGGCATCTCCATTGATTATCTCTACTTTGATTACAACATTAATTCTTTCAAAAAAACAGCCAAAAAAATTTTACAACTTGATTACGACGGCCTGCTTTTTGCACCGATTTTCTATGAGGAATCTGTTTCCTTTCTGACAGAATACAAGAAAAAAAACACTCCAATTGTGATGATTGACTCCAACCTTCCTGAGCTTGATGGCGTTGCCTATATTGGTCAGGATTCTTTTCAAAGCGGCTACCTTGGAGGAAAACTTATTAGTTACGGCATAAAAAATGACAGTAACGTTTTGATTTTAAAAATTATAAGAAACGTAGAAAGCACTTCGAGAACGAATGTCTTCTTGCAAAGAATCAAAGGTTTTTATGCTTTTTTCAAAGACAAAACAAATCTTCCAAAATTCAATTTCACGGAGATTAGCATTAAATATGATATTGAAAACCAATTAACTACCAATATGTTTTCAGGTATCGATTGTGTTTTTGTGCCCAATTCAAGAGTTTATATTGTCGCTGAATTTTTAAAAGCAAACCTTATAAAAGGGATTCGAGTCGTAGGTTACGAATTATTAAAACAAAACTTAGAATACCTGAATGACGGTTTTGTCGACTTTTTAATCCACCAAAAGCCAGAAGAACAAGGTTACATGGGAATTATTCATTTGTATAAAAAAATTGTTTTAAAAGAAGCTGTAAATGAATTACACTACATGCCACTCGAAATTATTGTTGAAGAAAATTGCGCAAAAACACAATTGTAAGGAAAAAATATCTGGCATTTTCTTTTTGGCACCATAAGCCTCCTAACTAAACTAATGATTTTAACTTAAGTAAAATACTAGATCTAAAATAAGAAAAATTCACTTTCAATGTGCTACCATACAAAACAAACCAAAGTAGCTAAAGAGATCGAAAACCGGTTTAAGGCCAAATTCGCTACTATTTCTTTGTTCCAGCCACAACAAAGCATCAATGGGTTTGATTTTCCGTCAATCCCAATAATAATTGACCAGACACCTGAGATTATTACTCACTTTAATTGGGGATTGATTCCAACTTGGGCGAAAGAACCTGCTATTCAAAAACACAACTTGAACGCTAGAGTAGAAACAGTTAGCGAAAAACCCTCATTCAAAAACTCAGTCAACAAAAGATGTCTTGTTATTGCCAACGGCTATTTCGAATGGGAATGGCTAGACCCAAAGGGAAAAATCAAACAAAAATATGAGATAGGATTGCCAAACGAAGAACTATTTGCCTTCGCTGGACTCTATTCTCATTGGGTAAATAAAGATACTGGTGAAATAAAAAACACATTTACCATCGTCACCACGGAAGCCAATCCTTTTTTAGCAGAGATACATAACACAAAAAAAAGAATGCCTATAATCCTAAAAAAAGACGATGAAGCAAGATGGTTACAAAAGGAACCAATCCTGAATTTTGCTTATCCCTACTCTATTGATTTAATAGCAAAAAAAATAGCATAGCCTCAAATCTCTTAGCGACATAAGAAAAGCCTCGCTGATAAACTCACTATTAAAGTAAAATTTACTCCTCTTCTTTGTTCAAATGCCAGATAATTTCAGCTATAAGACCAGTCCATCCTGTTTGATGATTCGCACCTAACCCTTTTCCTGTATCACCATCGAAATATTCAAAAAACAAGTTATTTTTATTAAACAAAGGGTCTTCTTGAAATTTTTCATATTCTCCATACATCGGAATTTTATCATCCGCGTCTTTAAGAAATAAGGCTAATAATCTTCGTGCTACTCCTTTTGATGCCTCTTTTAGATTTATCTCATTACCGGAATCGGTTGGAAATTCAACTTTAAACGCTTTTCCATAATAGTTATGGAATTTTTCTAACGAGTCTAAAATCAGATAATTCATTGGAAACCAAATAGGTCCCCTCCAATTCGAGTTTCCTCCAAACATATCACCCGTTGCCTCGGCTGGTGTATAATCTACTTGAATAACTCCTCCGTGGTGCATGAATTTATAAGGGTGATCCTTGTGGTATTTTGACATGGATCGAACGCCAAAATCGGATAAAAATTCTTTCTCGTCAAACATTCGCTTGAGAATCATTTTCATCCTATGTCCTCGCAAAGTTGATAGTAATCGTGTTTCTCCCTTTCCATGTACAAACCAACTGGACACTAAACTAGCCAAATCAGGTCTGTTTTTCAAAACCCACTCTACACGACGCTTGAATAAAGGCAGTTTTTCAAGCAATTCTGGTGTCAATACTTCGACCGCAAATAATGGTATTAAGCCGACCATCGAACGAATTTTCAGCAATTCGGCATCACCATTTGGTTTATGAAGCATATCATAGTAAAACTCATCTTCTTCGTCCCAAAGACTTATGTGGTTTTCGCCCAAAGATTGCATGGCTCCAGAAATATGAAGGAAATGCTCAAAAAACTTGGATGCCATGTCCTGATAAACAGGGTTATTTAGCGATATTTCACAAGCAATGCGCAACATATTCAGACAATACATCGCCATCCAACCGGTTCCATCGGCTTGTTCTAGATGACCTCCTGTAGGTAAATCATAGGATCTATCGAAAACTCCAATATTATCCATTCCGAGGAATCCACCACCAAAGATATTGTTCCCGTTTTCGTCTTTCAAATTAACCCACCATGTAAAATTGAGTAGTAATTTATGGAAAATTCGTTCTAAGAAAACCGTATCTCCTACTCCTCCATTGGCTTCTTTGTCAATCTCATACACTTTCCAAGTTGCCCAGGCATGAACTGGTGGATTTACATCTGAAAACGACCATTCATAAGCTGGAATTTGCCCGTTGGGATGCATATAATATTCCCTAAGGATGACCAATAATTGTCTTTTGGCAAAATCGGGGTCCAATCTAGCTAATGGCAAGGTGTGAAAAGCCAAATCCCAAGCAGCAAACCAAGGATACTCCCATTTATCGGGCATAGAAAGAATATTGGAAGTATAAAGATGTTTCCAGGTGCTGTTTCTACCTTCGTTTCGCCCTCTTTCTGGCTTTGGTGTCGATGGATCTCCTTTTAGCCATTCATAAACATTATAATAATACCATTGTTTGGTCCAAAGCATTCCTGCATAAGCTTGCCGCTGAATGGATTTCAGTTTTTCGTCAGTTAGTCCTTTTTGAATTGGAGCATAAAATTCATCAGCTTCAACTATTCGTTGTTTGAAAATTTGATCAAAATCTACAAAAGCATCTTCAGGAGTAGAATTTGTAAACCGAAGACGGTATTCTTTTTTGCCAAATGCTGGAATAATATCATCATAATGAACTGAAGCTTTAGTACCAATAGCATCGGGATTTACAACTTTCTTTTTCTTATTTACAATATAATCATTTATACCATCTTTCGGAAAAAGTGTTTTATTTGGTGACCCGTACAATCTTTCAAAATTAGTTTTGTTTTCGCAAAACAAAAGATTTTTTGCTTTTTCAGCATATAAATTGAATTTGCCGACGATTTTGTGTTCGACTTCGATTAGAGATTTCCCAACTCCCTTTAAGCTAGGTTTTTCCTTGTATTTTTCATAGCCCCAACTCCAAGTATTCCTGAACCAAATCGTTGGAAGTACTGTTATCGGAGCAGCGACTTTAGAACGATTTTCAACAGTTACTTTGATTAAAATATCCTGCTCATCGGCTTTGGCATATTCGATAGTAATATCAAAATACTCGTCATTATCAAAAACACCCGTGTCAATTAATTCATATTCAGATTCAAGGCGGGAACGTTTTTGACTTTCAGCAATAATTTTCTCATAAGGAAAAGCTGCATGTGGATACTTATAAAGCATCTTTTGATAGGAATGAGTTGGAGTGGAATCTAAATAATAATATATTTCTTTAACATCCTCACCGTGATTGGACTCGGCTGGAGTTAAACCAAAATAACGTTCTTTCAAGATACGATCTTTATGGTTCCAAAACGAAAAAGCGAAACAAATATGTTGCTTATTATCCGAAATTCCTCCTATACCTTCTTCTCCCCAACGATAGGCTTTAGAACGAGCCATATCGTGAGTGGTACTTCCCCAAGCATAGCCACTTTGAGAATAATCTTCTCTAACGGTGCCCCATTGTCGATCTGTCAAATAAGGTCCCCATTTTTTCCATCCTTTATTATCGGTCCTTTTTTTTAATCTTGCTCTTTCAGCATTCGTTTCAACGTCTCTTTCTGACATACCTATTTTTAATTAATTCCAAGTCGCAATTTATAAAAACAAGATTAAAAACAACTATTGAATTGGCAAAAATTGAAAGATAAACTATCTAAATGATATTAATTTATTGATTCTTTATCAAATTATTAAAAACTCAAAAAAATATCCTAATTTTTTAAATTTATGCTACAAATGGAGTACATCCATCATTTGAAATTCGGCTCGTTTTGGACACTTTATTTAGAAATTCCAACATCAAAATACATTTAAAATCAGAACCTATTTTCGAGTATTGAACAATTTTTTATAGTATTTTTGTGCTACTTTTAAGTTTAATATTTTTATAAAAATAAAAACATGGGATTTTTTTCAGCATTAATAGGCAACGCAGGAGCGGTAAGCCAAGAAAGTTTAATCAAGGATTATGGTAAGTTATTAATCGAAGGCGAAGAAATTGAATTAGGCTTTAAACTCATTCGTGATGTATTCATCTTCACCACCAAGCGTTTGATTTTGATAGAAAAGCAAGGTTTGACGGCCAGTAAAATAGAATACAAATCCATTACTTATAAAAGTATCTCTAGATTTAGCATCGAAACAGCAGGAACTTTCGACTTGGAAGCAGAACTTAAAATTTGGGTTTCAAGTGAAACTCATCCAAGTATTGTGAAACAATTTAATAAATCGGTTAATGTGTATGACGTTCATATGGTTTTGGCGTCGCACGTTTTGGGATAAATTTTTAAGTCAATTTCTGTTTAAAAAGCCCAAGCCATTTTACAGCTGATTGTAAATATTTTTAATAATCTCAGCAGCGTATTTACTGGATATTTTCTTTATAAATGATGGAAAATCTATGTGTGCAGTCTCATCGGCAACGTCTGAAATGGTTCGAATAATACTGAAAGGAATTTCATATTCATAACAAACCTGAGCTACAGCAGCTCCTTCCATTTCCACGCAAAGTACATTTGGTAATTGTGAATTTAGGTTATGTTTTTGTTCATTAGTGGAGAAAAACTGGTCACCACTCGCAATATCTCCTATGACTAATTTTGGTTGTGAAATATTGAATTCTATCAAATCCTGTTCACCAATAACCGAATGCAAACTTTTATTTTCAAATACAGTATTAATTGCTTTTGATGCAGTAATTAAATGGGTCGAATCCGTTTCAAAATAAGTCTTAGAGAGTAACGGAATTTCATATTGCTTCATCAATGGCCTTGCATCCATATCGTGCTGAATCAATCTTTTTCCCAATACGATGTCACCAATTTTTAGTTCGGAACTTATGGCTCCTGCAACTCCTGTAAACAGCAATTCAGTTATTTTAAACTCGTGAATCAATGTGGTTGCAGTGGTTGCAGCTGCTACTTTGCCCCATCTCGAAAATACCACAACCGTTTCTATTCCATTGATTTGACCCGAAAAATAGGTTCGTTTCCCCATTGAAACGGCAACGCAATTCGATAGCAAAGCCACCACTCCATCTATTTCTTCGGGCATTGCGCCCATAATTCCAATTACTTTATTTTTCATTAACAGTTTTTTGAATAAATATACGAATCACAAAGATTATAAAATTATGGGATACAATTTACCTTTTATTATTGTTTTTCGTTATACTTTTGTAAATAGTCTCGTGTTTTCAAACCTGATTCTTGTATGTCGGTGTCTTTCCATTTTCCGTTTGAATTTGCATTGGGTTTAAGAAACGAGCAGGTTTCAACTTTATCAGAAACCGACCAAGTAATCCAACTTATTTTTCTTTCTTCCATCCAATCAATATATTCTTGCCAAGACTTATAATCTAATGGACCATCGCCCGAAGCTTCCATTCCAGCTGATTCTGAAACAAAAATAGGCAAACCACTTTTTATAGCTTCATCGGTTCGATCTCTCAACCATTTTTTGTGGGTACCAGCATAAAAATGCATAGTGTACATTAAATTATCGAAACCTAAAATGGGGTCTTTGGCTGCTAAATGAATGTCTTGATCCCAATGTGGACTACCCACTAGAATTATATTTTTAGGATCATTTGCTCTTATCACTTTGATAACTTCTTCCGAATATACTTTTACTTCGGCCCAACTTTCATTATCAGGTTCATTAAATACTTCGTAAATTATATGTGGATATTTCCCGTACTTTTTGGACATTTCATCAAAGAAAACTTTGGCTTCTTTAAGATGAATGTTGTGGCTGTGAAAATCAATTATCACATAAATATCCTGTTTAATAGCTTCATTTATCACTGCTTCCATCTTTGTTTTGGAATCATCAGGACTTTTTATGTAGCAATTTTCGTCAGCATCTACTCCCATTGCTGCCCTCAAAACAGTAGCGTTCCAATCTTTATGAAGCGTTTTGACTACCTCTTTATTATAAAATTTTCCCCACCAATTATGCCAACCAAAACTCACCCCTCTTAATACAATTGGATTTTGGTTTTTATCTACTAACTGCGTTCCTTTCACACTGAGTTGCCCGTGTGTTTTGACGAATTGTGCGTTTAAAATACTACAACTAAATGCAATAAAAAGTACGATAATTTTAGATTTGAAGTTCATATTTTCTAAATTTAAAGCGTTAATTTCAAAGTAATTACATCGTGAGCAATAATATCGGCAGTGAAATTCTTTTTGGTTGTTCCTGCTTCTTTGTTTTTCCAAAGGTCTTTGATTTTGAAAATAGTTTTGTTAAAATCGGCTTCATAACCAAAATCAGCATCCTTGATTGGGTTTTTCTTCCAATCGAAATTGATTTTCTTTGGAACTTCAGTTCTATTCAAGAAAGTGATTGCCCAAGCGCCATCTGACAAAGGTTTTACCCAAACTTCTACTCCTTCCTCAACCGTCAATTTGAATCCTTGAATTCCTAATTTGTCTTGGTTAACAGCTATTAAATTTTTGTTGGTCAAAATAGTCAAGGTTTCTGGTTTCATTTTTCGGAAATCATTTCCAGCGATTAAAGGCGATGCCATCATACACCACATCGCAAAATGAGATCGGTCTTCGATGGTGGTCATTTCGTTGCCAACTTCCATCATGTCGAAATCGTTCCAATGGTCTGGGCCGGAATATTTACGAATGTTTTTTCGCATTTCGACAATTTTCATAAATCCCCAAGACGACCAATTTTCGGGATGCTTGAATTCGCAATCGAAACAAGGATAAATATCGCCCGAAATTCTCCAAAGGTTCCCAACGGGTTCGCCCCATTCCCATGGCTGATTGTCCCCCCATTCGCAGAGGCTGAAAACGATTGGTCTTCCCGCCATTTTTAGCGCATTGCTCATTGTGTTATAGGCTTCTTTGGCAGTGATTCCTGCTGTGTTGCACCAATCGTATTTCAAGAAATCGATTCCTAAATTGGCATAAAATCGTGCATCTTGATACTCATAACCACGAGTTCCTGGATAACCCGCACAGGTTTGCGTTCCAGCGCAATTGTACAAGCCAAATTTCAATCCTTTGGAATGCACATAATCGATTATGGATTTCATTCCGCTTGGGAATTTTATGGGATCTGGAATTAAATTTCCATTTTCATCTCGTTCTTTAGACATCCAACCGTCATCGAGAACAATATAAGTATAACCTGCTGCTGCCATTCCAGACGAAACCATAATATCGGCGGTTTCTTTGACTAATTTTTCGTCAATATTGGTGGCAAAAGTATTCCAAGAATTCCAACCCATTGGTGGCGTCATTGCCAAACCTTTGTATTTTCCTAATTCTAGTTTTCTAGTATTTCCTTGCGAGAAACCTAATAATGTTGTTCCGCTTAAAAGCAAAGTAAGGAGTAATTTTTTCATTTTATGTTTTTATTTTATTGATGGTATTTTTATTTCCGCTTTTTTGAGTCCTTTGCTGGTTGCCGTCAACGTGATTTCACCTACTTCACCGGTGGATTGCACAATAACTTGCGCCAAACCGCTAAATAAAGTGCGTTTCCAAGTTGGCGCCGGTGTCAGGATTTGTATTGTTCCCGGATTAGTGTTAACAGTTCCCCATTTGTATTGGTAAATTAAAGGTTCTGCAACAATCGCAATTGTATTTTTTCCTGCTCGAAGATTGGCTTTGTCCAATATGAAAGTGTCTCCTTTTTTGTTTTCGGGAATGGCGTTTGCAATTTGTTTTCCATTGATATAAATGGACTGCGATTTACCAATACTGTTGTAAAACAGATTGATTTTAGTTTCCTTGAAATTTTCGGGCAAGTCAAAAGCGGTGCGATACACCACGGCTTTGACTTTCTTTCCAAAAAGGGTGTCCCGGCTGTCTTTGAAAGCATTATCCCAATTGGAAATATCCAAATTATCTACTGTTTCGGCAGTTTCCGAAATAGAATTGACTATTTTTTCTTTTAGGTTCGAAATATTGATAACCGTGTTGTTTTCCAAAAATTGATCAGGTTCAACCGAAGTTGGTTTCCCGTTTCCAACGCCAATAATTTTCCCTGGACCCGAAATAGTGAAGGCTACTTCATTTTCGGAAGTAGGTACAAACAAACCTGATTTGTCTTTGGTATCTACTGTAATCATTGCAATATCGGTGGTATTGGCTTGTATAGTTTTAACATTAGATTTCAAACCAAGAGCCACGGCATCGGAAGTGGTTTTTACGGTTTCAGTTAGGAATTTCTTGCCGTTTTTATAACCAATGGCTTCCAATGTTCCGGGTTGATAATTTATTTTCCATTCCAAATGACCATTTTTTTCCATTGCTTTTTTGCCCAAACTTTTTTTGTTGAGAAACAATTCTACTTCATCGCAATTGCTGTACGCCCAAACATCTATGGGTTGTCCTTCTTTTCCTTTCCAGTTCCAATGTGGCAAAAGATGCAAAACTGGTTCGCTTCCCCACCAGGATTTCAAGTACCAAGCATCGTCTTTGTAAAAACCGCATTGGTCCAACATTCCAAAATAAGAGCCTGTTGCCGGCCAAACGTAAGGCGTGGGTTCGCCACGATAATCGAAGCCTGTCCAAATGTACATTCCGGCGAGATAATCGCGAGAATCATAATGTTTCCAACCTTGTTCGATGCTGTGAGCATTGGCCGATTGCGGCAAATCGTAGGCGGGTTTGTATTGCTTTTCGTTGTCTTCAAAATAGATTCCTCTTGTGGCAAAAGTCGAACCTTCCTCGGTTCCCCAACTAGCCAAATTCGGGAATTCACGATGGTGTTTGTCCGTAGTTTCTTTTCCTCCATGTTTGATGTAATTATAGCCCACAACATCAACTGCAGTCGCAATTCCGTTGTCCCAATTGCCGCTAATTCCTGCCGTAATTCCTCTTGTGGTGTCGATGGTTTTGGCATAATCTTGAATGGTTCTAGTCATTCGAGCCCCTTTGATGTCGCCTTCAATTCCCCATTCTTCATTGGCAATAGACCAACTAATGATACTTGGATGATTACGGTCGCGAAGCATCATTCGTTTTAATTCGCTCAATTGAGTGGTTGTAATTCCCATCAATCGGGTTTCGTCTATGACTACCATTCCCAATCGGTCACAAGCATCCAATAATTCTGGTGTTGGTGGATTGTGTGAACAGCGATAGGCATTGGAACCAAATGATTTTAAAGCTGCAATTCTAAAATCCTGTAAACCATCGGGCATTGCCGCTCCAACTCCAGCGTGGTCTTGGTGGTTATTAGTTCCTTTTATTTTAAGATGTTTTCCGTTCAAGAAAAATCCTTTAATGGCATCAAAATGCAATGTTCGAATTCCAAAAGTGGTGGTTTGGGTGTCAACTAATTCGGTTCCTGCATAAATATTGGTCAGCATATGGTGCAAATACGGATTATCGACTGACCATAAATTAGGATTGGCAACAGATAATTTGGTTTCAAATTCTTTGGTTTCCATTGGTCGTAAATTCAGATTATCAATAGTTACAGTGGCGATTGATTTTCCAGCTGCATCTAAAATAGTTTGAACGATTTTGAAATTTTGAATTTTACCTCCTTCATTGATTACTGAAACTTTTGAAGCGAGTTCGGCAGTATTGTTATTGAGTTTAGTCGTACTTACAAAAGTTCCGTCAGCAGGTACGTGTAAGGGATTAGTTTTGTTCAACCAAACGTGTCTGTATATTCCAGCTCCTTCGTAAAACCAGCCTTCTTCCATCATTGCATCCACTCGAACGGCGATTGTATTTTCTCCACCATAATTGACATAATCGGTAACATCATATTCGAAACCCAAATAACCCGAGGGTTGAATCCCTAAATAATGCCCGTTGAACCAAACAATCGAATTGCGAAAAACACCATCAAAAGCGATGTGGATTCTGCGTCCCAAATCTTCCTCAGGAATGCTTATTTTTTTGCGATACCAACCAATGCTAGCTTCTGGAAAAGCTTTTCCAATTTTTTTGAATCCGTGACTGTAACTTGCTTTTTCGCTAAAACCTTGTTCGACTGCCCAATCGTGAGGCAAATCTACTTTTCGCCAAGAGCGGTCATCAAAGTCGGCAGCTGCAGCTCCATCTCCATAAGTGGTTTTGGCTAAATAGGAGAAATATCCTATTCCCGTATTAAAATCTTTACTAGTATCAAAAGGATGACCAAAGGCGAATTGCCAATTTTTATCGATGGAAATATGTTCCCGATTCTTGCTATTGAGTGTTGATTGAGAGGAAATAGAAAAACTAAGACAAAAGAAAAAAAGAAACAAAAATAGTTTTTTAAGCGATTTTTTCATTGACTGATTTTTAACCAAATTATGGACTACAAAACATACAATGATAAATATATTTCTAAAAAAAGAATAATACTTTATTGTCAAAATACAATCAAAACTTGACAAAAAAGTGAAGCGGGAGGATACGAAAGGTAAAAGCCGATTTATAGAATACGTTTTAATCCCGAAAAGTCTTCTCGATACTGTGTTGGAGTGCGGTTTTTTATAGCTTTAAAGCTTCTATTAAAATTCGCGATGTTTGTAAAGCCAGACTTATAAGCAATTTCCGATACGCTCATATCTTTTTCAAGCAACCATCTCGCTGCATATCCTATTCTAATGTCGTTGATGTAATTGACAAAGGTTTTTCCGGTACGTTTTTTAATAAAGCGATTAAATGAAATACTGGTCATATTACTTGCTTTTGAAACCTCATCTAGTGTTATCTTTTCGGCAAAGTTTTTCTGAATATATTCATATACTAATTTCATTTTATCATCATCATCAAAAGTGGCATATTCGACAGTGTAAGTCGAAAGAAGTCTTTGTTTTCGTGAGTTTGCAAGATCAAATAATATCGAAGTTATCTCAAGAAAATAATCCATACCATCTAATTTCGATAATTTTGTTAGCCTAGGAGTAAGCTCCTTCGTAATTTTTTTTGAAAACAAAATACCGTGAATAGAACGGTTAAACATCTCCTTGATGGGATTCATTATCCGTCGGGAAAGCAAAGAATCAGGAAATAAATTATTATCAAATTGGATGGTGATTTCATGTATTTTTTTGCTGGTACACTTATTCAATTCCCAACCGTGATACAAATTAGGGCCAATCAAAACTAATTCTACTTCATCAATTTCTTCGATATTATCACCCACTACCCTTTTCACTCCTTTACCATTTAAAATAAAATTGATCTCGAATTCAGGGTGATAGTGCACTGGAAAATCAAAAGTATCCTTGACTCTATCGAAAACCAAAAAGCTATCAAGGGGTGAAAGTGGAGGAATTTCTCGGTAAAATTTCTTCAAATTACTCATAACCCGTTTTTGTTTGCAATAATATGATATTTAAATGATAAAATAATACCATTTCTCTTGGATTCATACAACTATCTTTGAAATATGAATTACATTTTTATTAAATTTAGGTATAAATAAATACAATAATCAAAATATTAATTATTGAAGTTTGAAAAATGTTCTAACATGCATCAATTACATAACTATAAAGTAGACTAATAAAAACAATACTTCTGATTATAAAATAAGTCAGTAGTGCTATTCGAAAAAGTATAAAAACATTCAATGAAAAAATCTTTTATCACATTACTCATACTCAACTTTTTTTGCGTAATTTTTCCTTTACTTGCCCAAACAAGGAATGCAAAACACTCGCTTTCTGATACACAGGCGACTTCTAAAACCAAAATTCTGTATAAAAACTTGACCGATTTATCCAATAAAGCAATACTATTTGGTCATCAAGATGATTTGGCCTATGGTGTAAATTGGAAATATGAAGCTGGAAGAAGCGATGTAAAAGACGTTACGGGCGACTATCCTGCAGTCTATGGCTGGGACCTTGCGGGCTTGGAAAAAAAATCAGACAAAAATATTGATGGAATACCTTTTGACAAAATGAGGCAATACATCATTGATGGCCATTCACGTGGTGGAGTTATAACTCTTAGCTGGCATCTTGACAACCCATTAACTGGAGGAAATGCGTGGGATACCACTCCAAAATCATTGGCATCAGCATTGCCAGGAGGTGATAGTCACGAAAAACTTAAACAAGCTTTAGATGAAACTGCAAAATATATTTTAACATTAACAGACAAGAAAGGAAAACCTATTCCAATATTATTTCGACCCTTTCACGAACTCACCGGAAACTGGTTTTGGTGGTGCAAAAACAATGGAACACCCACTGAATTCAAAACGCTATGGAAATTTACAGTCGATTATCTTCAAGCAAAAGGCATCCATAGTTTAATTTATGTTTACAATACAGCCGATTTTAAATCTAAAGAGGACTATTTAGAATATTATCCCGGAGCAAATTATGTTGATGTTTTGAGTTTTGACAACTATCAATCCAATGACCCGACAAAAGACAACTTGTTCATTGAAAATTGCCAAAGACAATTCAAAATAATGGATGAAGTAGCCCGCGAACAAAGCAAAATTATGGCCTTTGCCGAAACAGGTTACGAAGCCATTCCGTATGACAAATGGTGGACCAATACTTTGATAAAAGCCATTGGTGACTATAAAATTTCCTATGTTTTGGTTTGGAGAAATCAGGGTTGGCAAGAAAGCGAGAAAAAAATGCATTATTATGCCCCATTCAAAGGTCAAACAAGCGAACAAGATTTTATAGATTTTTATAATCTCAACAAAATTTTATTCGAGAAAGAGGTTGCAAAAGAAAATCTATACAAAAAATAATTATTAACCAAACTAATTAAAATTAACCACCAACCAAATGCACGAAAAAATTAAATTAAAAGAAAAAATAGGTTATGGCTTAGGAGATGCCGCTTCCTCAATGTTTTGGAAAATATTCAGTATGTATCTGATGTTTTTTTACACCGATGTATTCGGTATAGCTCCAGCCGTAGTTGGAACAATGTTTTTAATAACCAGAATTTGGGATTCTTGTTTTGATCCATTCGTAGGAATTATGGCCGACCGAACCAAAACCCGATGGGGGAAATTTAGACCCTATCTTCTTTGGACTGCCATACCGTTTGCCATCATAGGAATCTTAACATTTTACACTCCGGATTTCGACGAAAAAGGGAAAATAATTTATGCTTATGTAACTTATTCATTGATGATGATGGTGTATTCGGTAATCAACGTTCCATATGCTTCTCTACTTGGTGTGATGTCCTCCGATAGAAAAGAAAGAACAACTCTTTCCTCCTATCGCATGGTTTTTGCCTTTGGCGGAAGCTTATTAGCGCTTTGGTTAATCGAACCATTAGTCAATCATTTTGGAGGAAGTTTAAATTCTAAAACAGGTTGGTTATACACTATAATTGTTTTCGGAATCATTACAACCATTTTCTTTTGGGGTTGCTTTTTTCTTACCAAAGAAAGAGTAGAACCTATCAATGACGAAAAACCAAATCTGAAAGAAGATTTAAATGATCTCTTAAAAAACCGTCCTTGGTGGATTCTTTTGGGAGCAGGAATTGGTGCTTTGATTTTCAATTCAATTCGAGATGGAGCCGCTGTCTATTATTTTAAATATTATGTGAGTAGTACTGTAAGTTACAGTTTCAATGCTTTTGGAGAAAATTTCGCAATGACGCCAACCTCATTATATTTCGTTTTAGGGCAAGCCGCTAATATTATTGGAGTTATTGCAGCCACACCAATTGCGAATAAAATTGGTAAAAAGAATACCTTTTTTGGAGCAATGGCAATGGCGGCCATTTTGAGTGTCATTTTCTATTTCTTCGGAAAAGAAGATGTATTATTAATTATGGTTTTCCAAATATTGATAAGTATTTGTGCCGGTTGCATTTTCCCATTAATCTGGTCTATGTATGCCGATAGCGCTGATTATTCGGAATGGAAACAAGGAAGAAGAGCCACTGGACTCATCTTTTCGGCTTCTTCAATGTCACAAAAATTTGGATGGACCATTGGTGGAGCCGCTACAGGATGGCTTTTAGGATATTATGGTTTTCAAGCCAATGTAGAACAAACTGCTGTAACCCAAAACGGAATTCAATTAATGCTGAGTATTTTACCAGCTATAGCAGCAGGAATTTCGGTATTGTTTATCCTACTATATCCTTTAACCGAAGAAAAATTAGAAACCATCGAACAGGAATTAGCCAACCAAAGAAATTCAACAAATTAATTTTTGATTTAAAGTAATATCACTTATGAACACCACAACAAACACCATTTTCGATCAACGAAAAACAGCCATAGAAAAAGAATTCCAACAATTGATTACCAAAAAAAACGAACCTCTTTCAACTGTAGGAAATGGAATATTCGACAGGTATAAAAATCCTGTTGTAACCCGAAATCACGCTCCTATCGAATGGCGCTATGATTTGAATGAAGCTACCAATCCATTCTTTATGGAACGCATTGGCATCAACGCTACTTTCAATGCAGGTGCAATGAAATGGGGTGATAAATACATCCTTGCCGTTCGTGTAGAAGGCGTGGATAGAAAATCGTTTTTCGCCATCGCCGAAAGTCCAAATGGAGTTGATAATTTCCAGTTTTGGGATAAGCCCTGCGTAATTCCACAAACCGATGAACCAGATACTAATGTATATGATATGCGGTTAACACATCACGAAGACGGATGGATTTACAGCATATTTTGCACGGAAAGAAAAGATCCAAACGCTCCAAAAGGCGATACGAGTTCGGCTGTTGCCAATGCAGGAATTGTACGTACCAAAGATTTAATCAACTGGGAAAGACTTCCTGATTTGATTTCTAACACAGGCCAACAAAGAAACGTGGTCTTACATCCAGAATTTGTCAACGGAAAATACGCTTTATACACAAGACCACAAGACGGTTTTATCGATGTGGGAAGTGGAGGCGGAATTGGTTTGGGCTATATTGATGATATGCTAAACCCTGTTGTACAAGAGGAGAAAATTATCTTCGGTAAACAATATCACACTGTTTTTGAACTCAAAAATGGTTTGGGTCCAGCTCCTATTAAAACAGAAAAAGGTTGGTTGCATTTGGCACACGGAGTACGAAACACTGCTGCAGGATTGCGCTACACACTGTATATGTTTATGACCGATTTGAACGATATTGCCAAAGTAACTCACGTTCCTGCAGGACATTTTATGGCTCCAGAAGGTTCAGAAAGAGTTGGTGATGTTTCGAATGTTTTGTTTTCGAGTGGCTGGATTGCCGACGAAGACGGAACAGTATTTATCTATTATGCATCTTCTGATACAAGAATGCACGTGGCGGTTTCCTCTGTCGAAAAACTAGTGGATTATGTGATGAATACCCCCGAAGATACTTTTATATCAGCAGGTTCTGTGAATACGATTATCGAACAAGTGAATAAAAACAAAGCAATTCTATAACTGTGTCAACACCAATATTAAATCTAAAAACTGAACTCAGTGCCGAACTCGACAACATTTTGGAGTATTGGTCAAAAAATTCTATTGACCCAAAAAATGGCGGTTTTATTGGTCAAATAGATTGCAACGAATTTAAAAATTTTGAATCTGAAAAAGGTTCCGTTCTTAATGCTCGAATACTTTGGTCCTTTTCTGCAGCCTATTCCATTACAAAAAATGAAGACCATAAACGCCTTGCAAAAGAAGCTTTTGAGTTCATCATAAATCATTTTTATGATATTGAATTTGGAGGAATTTTTTGGAGTATCAATCCTGATAAAACGCCCAAAGACACCAAAAATCAAGTTTATGCTTTGGCGTTTACGATTTATGGAATGAGTGAATATTATGCCATTTCTAATGATGAAAGAGCACTGGCATTTTCTATATTGCTGTATAATAGAATACAAAAACACAGTTACGACCCTATAAACAAAGGCTATTTCGAAGCTTTTACACGCGATTGGCAACCCATCGATGATTTACGTTTGAGCGACAAGGATGCCAACGAAAAAAAAACAATGAATACCCATTTGCATATCGTTGAAGGCTATGCCAATTTGTACAAAGTTTGGAATAACGAAAGCTTAAAAAAAGACATTGTTGAATTGCTCGAAGTTATCGAAACCTATTTCATTAATAAAGAAACAGGTCATTTACGATTATTTTTCAATGAAAATTGGGTCGAAAAACCGGACGTGATTTCGTATGGGCACGACATTGAAGCCGCGTGGTTATTATTGCAATGTGCCGAAATAACAGAAAACGAAGCTTTAATTGAACGCTATAAAAAATACGCCATCCTAATGACCGACGCTACATTCGAAGGCATCGACCCAATGGACGGTGGACTTTGGTACGAATTAGAACCCGAAGAAAACAAATTGATGGCCGAAAAACATTGGTGGCCACAATCCGAACTGATGATTGGTTTTTTCAATGCGTACCAACTTACCAATGATGAAAAATACCTAAATGTAGTACTCAAAAACTGGGAATTTGTAAAACAATATATTCTCGATAAAAAAAATGGAGAATGGATTTGGGGTGTAAATGCCGATTATTCGTTAATCGAAAAAGACAAAGCTGGCTTCTGGAAATGTCCTTACCACAATAGCCGAGTTTGCGTCGAATTGATTCATCGAATCAAAAATTTGATTTTTTTATAGTATCATAATTAGAAATAAATGAAACATTTCATCTTAGCTTTTTTGCTAGTTTTCTTTGTAACAACAATTGGTTTTGCCCAAAAACAACAACCCAGAATCACAGTAAAAGGAACCCAATTCTTTAAAGGAGATAAACCGTATTCCTATATTGGAACCAATTATTGGTACGGAAGTTTGTTGGCATCTAAAAAAGTGGGAGACCGAAAAAGACTCATTCGAGAACTGGATTTAATGCAAAAAAACGGCATCGACAATTTGAGGATTTTAGTAGGTGGCGATGGCGGAACATACGATTATACCGTTCGTCCCGCTTTGCAATATGCACAAGGAAAATACGATCAAGATTTACTCGATGGTTTGGATTTCTTAATTTCCGAAATGGGTAAACGCAAGATGTACGCCGTTTTATTTTTAACCAACAACTGGGAATGGTCAGGCGGAATGTCGCAATACTTGGAATGGAATGGAAAAGGCCCTATTCCTGTACCAGCCATTCCACCAAATACTTGGCCGCAATATATGTCGTACACCGAAAAATTTCATAGTTGCGAACCGTGTATAGAAGCTTTGAATAATCACGTGAAGTTCATAATGACAAGAACAAATGCCTACACCAAAATAAAATACACCGAAGACAATACCATTATGGCTTGGCAAGTAGGCAATGAACCGAGACTTTTTACAGAGGAAAATGAAGTGAAATTCACGACTTGGTTGAATAATATTGTCAATTTAATGGACAGTTTAGACAAAAATCATTTGATTTCTACCGGTTCTGAAGGGTTGAATAGCTCGAATGACAAGATAGAAATTTTCGAAAGAACCCATCAAAATCCTAATATTGATTATTTATCGATGCACATTTGGCCTAAAAACTGGAATTGGTTCAAAGCTGACGATGCCGAAAAAACGCTGCCAACCACATTAGAATATGCGGGGAAATACATAGATGCTCACATCAAAGTGGCACAAAATCTCAAAAGACCCATTATCATTGAAGAATTTGGTTTACCAAGAGAAAACGAAAGTTTAGTTTCCAGTTCCTCTGTTGCTAATCGAGATGTATTTTACAATTTCATTTTTAATAGAGTTTTAGAAAGTCATAAAAATAATGATGTGTTACAAGCCGCTAATTTCTGGGGTTTTGGTGGCGAAGGAAAAGCCGTTACCGCTGATGGAAAATGGAAACCCGGAGATCCATTAACTACCGATCCACCTCAAGAACCACAGGGGTTGAACAGCGTTTTTTCTTCAGATAAATCCACTTTGGATATTGTGAAAAAGTATAATTTAGAATTGAAAAAATAATTCTTAATGCCGTTTAATTATAGCGGCATTTTTTATATAAATAGGTTAAAAAAAACAACAAACATGAAACTACAATTAACCATATTACTTAGCTTTTTGATAAGTATTTCTGCTTTGGCTCAAGCCCAAAAAAAATCGGATATCGATTCCAAAGTTGATGCAATAATCAGCAAAATGTCCTTGCAAGAAAAAAAGATGCAATTGCAAATTCGCTCTTTTGATGGATTCAAGAAATTTTTGAAAGAAAATGGAGAAATGAATTCCGATAGTTTGACCAAATATTATCCAAATGGCATTGGAGGAATTGGTCTAGACTCCAATTTAGAACCAGAAATTTTTGTCAAAGTTTTGAACTCATTTCAAAAATGGAGTACATCCAGAGGACAAAAAATTCCAATTGAATTCGTTGGCGAAGGACTTCACGGTTATATGGCAAAAGGAGCTACAGTTTTCCCGCAAGCCATTGCATTGGGAAGTACTTGGGATCCCGAATTAGCAGAACGTATTTATACTGTAGCAGCTCTTGAAGCTAGCAGTCGTGGCATTATTCAACTGTATTCACCAAATTTAGATTTGGCCAGAGAACCACGTTTTGGCAGAACTGAAGAAATGTTTTCAGAAGACCCTTATTTGGTTGCTATGATGGGAAATGCTGGCGTAAACGGCTTTCAAGGTCGTAGTGCCAAACCCGACCGAAATCACGTTGCTACCACTTTAAAACATTTTGTTGGCCACGGACAACCCGAAGGCGGAAGGAATACTGCTCCTATCAATATTTCGAATTACGACTTAATGAACAACGATATATTTCCTTTTGAATATATCATTAAACATGCAAATCCAGTAAGTATAATGCCGTCTTACAACGAAATTGGCGGAATTCCGAATCATGCTAATCCTTGGTTAATTAAAGATGTATTAAGAAATCAATTGGGTTTTAAAGGTTTTATTACTTCTGATCAAAGCGCCATTGAACAAATTCATGTGTTACATTACTTTGCAAAATCTGAAACTGAGGCTGCAAAAATTGCGATTGAAAACAACATCGATTTAGATTTACAATTCAATTCTGGGGCTTTTAATTCATTAGATAAATTGGTAGAAACCGGACAATTGGACGAAAAATATATAAATGAATCTATGAGAAAATTTTTGAAATTCAAATTCGAAATGGGTCTTTTTGATAATCCCTTTGCCGATGTTACCAAAATGAAAGCTGTAACCAACACGTCTGAAAACAAAAAACTGGCATTAGAAGCAGCCGAAAAAGCGCTTGTATTACTAAAAAACGAAAACAATCTTTTGCCACTTGATGCTAAAAAAATAAAAACATTGGCTGTAATTGGTCCATTAGCAAAAGGAGTTCATTATGGCGGATATACTTCCGAACCCAGAACAGGAATTGATGTTTTGGATGGTTTATCCTCATTTGCAAGCAAAGATTTTAAAGTGATTTATGCAGAAGGATGCAAACTCGCATTAGAAGAATCGTCCTTTTCAGGAAACTTGATACATACCCCAAATACGATAGAAGATGACAAACGACTAATCAAAGAAGCTGTGGAAGTTGCCAAAAAAAGTGATGTCATCGTTTTAGCAATTGGAGAAACTGTCGCTTTTTGCAGAGAAGCTTGGGGTGAAAACCATTTGGGAGACAGAAATAGTTTAGAACTTCTTGGCCTTCAAAACGAATTGGTTACCGAATTACTCTCAACGGGCAAACCTATCGTTGCAGTGCTTTTTGGCGGAAGACCTTTGGCAATAAATGATGTTAAAAAGAATGTTCCTGCCCTACTCCAAGCCTTTTACTTAGGACAAGAAGGCGGTCATGCTTTAGCCAATGTTTTGTTCGGAAAAGTGAATCCTTCGGGCAAGCTAGCCATCACAATGCCAAAATCTGTGGGAGAATTACCAGCCTATTATAACCGTCAACCCAGCAGAATGCGTAGTTATGTAAATGTAGATAGCCAACCTTTATATCCTTTTGGTTTCGGATTATCCTACACCAATTATAGCTACGGAAAACCTTTATTAGACAAAACTACAATTGGCAAAACCGAAAATATTACTGTTACGATTCCAATAAGCAATACAGGAAAAGTAGCTGGAGAAGAAACGGTACAATTGTACATTAGAGATGTAATCAGTTCCGGGTCAAGACCTATTATGGAATTGAAAGATTTTACTAAAGTAAAGTTGAATGCTGGAGAAACCAAAAACATCAGCTTTACTATCACTCCTGAAAAATTAATGTTTTATAACTACAAACTTGAAAAAGTATTGGAATCTGGAGATTTTAAAGTGATGATTGGTCCTAATTCGGCCAATGTTCAGACATTAGAATTTAAAGTGAATTAAATACATTAATTTATTTGAGAATTGGAACTACAGTTGAAATAAAAAAAGGGAGCTAAATTAAATTTGCTCCCTTTTTTATTAACGCTAATTTCTTTGAAACATTTTATATCCTCACAACAGTTTTCCAAATTTGGCTGATATTATCTAAAATAAAAATTTCATTTTGTTCCAACCGCAACACTTTTTTAGGGAGTATTTCATCTGGAAAAATGATTTCATCTAGTAAACTTATACTTCCATTTTCTATTTTAAGAATTTGTATTTTCCAAACTTTATCTGTTGAAGGATTATTATAAACAATGTATTGATCAGTTTTTTCAATTCTTAAAGGAAATCCTTCTAATGTGATTGATTTACAATTTTGTGTATTTAAAAAAATATAAAACTCATCGTTATATGTGAACTTGTTTATGACAATAAGATCTGTTTTTTCAATTTTACCTAGTTCTTGAAATTCAACATAATTCTTGTCAGATTTGTCGTTGCAATAGGAAAGGTTTACATTATTATCACATATATAAGTAAGACATTTTGCATCTTTATTTAACGAAAATCCCTTAGTAAGTTTAACTTCATTCAAACTTTGAGGTTTTATTACTGATGTAATTTTTAAAAACTTTCTAGGTAATAAATCTTGTGCATTTGCAAAAACAGAAAACATAACGAAAGCAACGATTAAGATTCTATTTTTCATACCAATTTCAATAAACTGACGCGTTATTTCCAATTTCACACCGATGCCAAAATCCCTTCAATCTTATCCAATTCCGCTTGCGTAAAATCGATGTTCACTAGCGCATCAATATTGTTTTGCAATTGTCCCACCGAACTGGCTCCAATCAAAACCGAGGTAATTCTATTGTCTTTCAGCAACCAAGCCAACGCCATTTGTGCTAAAGATTGGTTTCTACTTTGAGCGATGTCATTCAAAGCAACGATTACCTTAATTTTTTCTTCCGTAATATCATCAGCTTTCAAAAATCCATTTGGGTTTGAAGCTCTAGAGTTTTGAGGTATTCCTTTTAGGTATTTATCCGTTAAAAGTCCTTGTGCCAAAGGCGAAAAGGCGATACATCCTATTCCTTTTTCTCCTAAAACATCCAATAAACCTTCTTCCGGTGTGCGAACAAACATCGAATATTTCACTTGATGAATCAAACAAGGCGTACCCAATTGTTTAAGAATTGTAGCTGCTTCAGCTGTTTGGTCTGGAGGGTAATTGGAAATTCCTGCGTACAAGGCTTTCCCTCTTCGAACCGCATAATCCAAAGCCATCATCGTTTCTTCCAAAGGCGTTTCTGGGTCAAAACGATGCGAATAAAAAATATCCACATAGTCCAAATCCATTCGTTTTAAACTTTGATCCAAACTCGATAATAAATATTTTCGGGAACCCCAATCTCCATAAGGACCATCCCACATTGTGTAACCTGCTTTGGTCGAAATTACGATTTCATCACGCAGATTGCCTTGAAAATTATTTTTAAGGATTTTACCAAAATTGGTCTCCGCCGAACCCGGAACTGGCCCGTAATTATTAGCCAAATCAAAATGAGTAATTCCTTTGTCAAAAGCCGTTTTAGCTATACTTTCGGCATTTTCGAATGAATCTACTGAACCAAAATTATGCCATAATCCTAAGGAAATTTGTGGCAATTTCAAACCACTTTTTCCACATCTATTGTATTCCATTTGTATAATTTATAAGGTTTAAATATAAAACACGAATTTCACGAATTTTTACCAATTAATTAGTGCCCATCCTTGAAATTCGTGTATCCTTTTTTTTATTTCAACTCAAAACCACTTTCCAAACCTTTGTCGGAGCTTCCTCCTACCCTAATTTTGAAAGTGCCTGGCTCAACTAAATAATTCCCTTCATTGTCATAGAAACCTAGCTCTTTTTCTGTCAAAGTCAATGTAACTGTTTTGGTTTCTCCTTTTTTCAATTCAATTAATTCAAAACCTTTCAACTCTTTTACAGGTCTTGCCAAACTCGCTGCCACATCCTGAAGGTATAACTGAACCACTTCTTTTCCATCATAATTTCCGGAATTGGTTACCTCAACCGTAACTTTTACAGCCTCACCTTTGGCGAAAGCCGTTTTGTTCATTTTTAAATTTTTATAATCGAAAGTAGTATAACTTAATCCGAACCCAAAAGGGAATTGTGGTGTATTCTCCACGTCTGAATAATGCGACCAAAACACATTATTATCGGTCATAACTGGTCTTCCTGTACTATAATTGTTGTAATAAATGGGACATTGCCCAACATTTCTCGGGAAAGACACTGGTAATTTTCCGCTTGGATTATAATCTCCATACAACACCTGAGCTACAGCATTTCCTGCTTGAGTTCCTAGTTGCCAAGCTTCAACGATAGCAGGAATATTTTTTGCTGCCCAAGGTAAAGCCAATGGTCGTCCGTTGTTTAGAACTAATACAATATTGGGATTTACTTTATAAACTTCTTCTAATAATTCTTGTTGTAATCCAGGTAAATCAAGGTTAGTTCTGCTTCTAGCTTCTCCTGAGTGATATCCATTTTCTCCTAAAACCATGACCACGACATCCGCATTGGCAGCTACTTTTTTGGCAGCGTCAAAACCACTTTTGTCAGTTGTATTATAAGCTACTTCATAAAGGAAAGTTGCTTTTTCGGTAGTCAAATCTGCTCCCTTTTCATAAGTCAATTTGTTGTCTTTGTATTGTTGCATTCCTTCTAAAACCGAAACGGCTGAGTTGTCTGCTGCTGCTAATCTCCAGCTTCCCAATGGACTGTTTTTGTCATTGGCCAAAGCTCCAATCAAGGCAATTTTTTGTCCTGATTTTTTTAGCGGAAGTAAATTCTTATCATTCTTCAACAAAACAATCGATTTTTTGGCCATATCCAAAACTCCATCGATATTGGCTTTGCTACCTATAATAGCTTTTTCTCTGGCTTCGTCACAGTATTTGTACGGGTCGTCAAATAAACCCAATTCGAATTTTACTCTGAGAATTCTACGAGCAGCATCATCAATCAAAGACTCATTTACTGTTCCGTCCTTAACCAGTTGAACCAAATCATTGACATAATTATAAGACTCCATATCCATATCCGAGCCCGCTTTTACCGCTTTTTCAGTAGCTTCTTTTCCGTCTTTGGCATAACCATGTGTAACCATTTCTTTAATAGAACCCCAATCGGTCACTACAAATCCATCAAATTGCCATTTTCCTTTTAGAATATCTCTTTGCAAAAGGCTACTTCCGGTTGCAGGAACACCGTTTAAAATATTAAAGGAGTTCATAAACGTACGAATTCCTGCGTCCTCAGCCGCCTGAAATGGAGGTAAAACGATATTAAAAAGTGTCGAAATACTCATATCAACCGTATTATAATCTCTTCCCGCTTCGGCAAAACCATAGGCCGCAAAATGTTTGGCGCAAGCCGCAATCGTATTTACTTTGGATAAATCGGCTTTTGTATCGCCTTGAAAACCTTTAACTCTGGCAGTTGCAATTTTGCTGCCAAGATATGGATCTTCACCAGCACCTTCCATCACTCTTCCCCAACGGGCATCTCTATAAATATCGACCATTGGAGCAAAAGTCCAGTTTATTCCTGATGCCGATGCCTCGTCAGCAGCTATTTGTGCTGATTTTTTTATGGCCTCCAAATCCCAACTTGCAGCCTCAGCCAAGGGAATCGGACTTAAAGTTTTATATCCGTGGATTACATCGAAACCTATTATTAATGGAATTCCCAAACGGGTTTCCTCTACGGCGATTTTTTGTACGGCTCGCACTTGTTTTACACCACGAACCGAAAGCATAGAGCCCACCCAGCCATCACGTAAATGTTTGTATTTTAATTCGGCATTTCCTCCTTTTGGCGCTGGACCTGTTACTTCCCAAAAACCATTGTATTGGTTCATTTGCCCTACTTTTTCTTCGAGTGTCATTTGTTTCATCAACAAATCAATGCGTTCTTCAGTAGGTTTTGTTTTATCTAAATGGGATTTATTTTGTGCGTTTAGAGTTCCAAAGGCTATTAAACCAAAAATTCCTGCGTAAATTAAATTTTTATTAATCATATTAAAGTATTGTATTCGTTCTTGTAAAATTAGTAATTATTCGGTAATGAATGAAGAAGCGGGTAAATTGGCTTTATTAAAAAGAGTTGATTGGTCAGTATTTTTCCATGCAAATCTCACTTTTAAAGGCTCTTTGACTTTATCTGATTGCAGCACCACATCGTTATTTTTGATGACAGCAGTCGCTTCATAAAAAACGTTATCTGCTCCTGCAATTTCAAATTGATTGGCTTTTTTATCCTTAAAATATAAGCCATCGGAATAGTCAAAAGCTACTGTAATTTTATTCTTTTGAATGGTAATCCCTTTATAAAGTGGCCCATTTACTAAATTGGTATTTGTCTTATAGATATTGGCCAAAGCCAAATTAGCCAAACGAACTCCAACTGATTTTTTGTCTTTTGGATGGATATCATCTGTAGTTGAAATATCGCTAGTCACCACCATTGCTGTATTTGGAAGTTGCAATGTTTTTCTTTGCAAATCTCTAATTTTAACACTGCTATAAAGATCTTCACCATTTTTATAAGGTGCAATTTGGACAAAGTAAAACGGAAAATCTTGCTTCCAAAGTGTTCTCCAAGAAGTTATCAATGAAGCAAATGTTTTGTCATAAACAGATGAACCTACATTGCTTTCGCCTTGATACCATAGTACTCCAGCTATTTTGAATCCTATTAATGGATTTATCATAGAATTGTATGTTCTTGCCACTTCAATAGGACTATATTCATTAGGATTTAATTTTTTGGATGCCTCCAATAATTCCTTATTATTTTGAATCACATTTTCAGGAATCCAGACTTCTGCAGGTGTTGCTCCCCAAGCTGAAATAATCATTCCAATAGGAACATTTCTTAAATCTTCGGTAATTCGTTGTGAAAAAAAATAAGCTACGGCACTATTCTTTTTCATTGTTTCAGGAGAACATTCCACCCAGTTTCCCGATAGATTATTTTGTGGTGTTTCTGCCGAGGCTTTTTCAACAGAGAAAAAACGGATATTTGAATTTATTGCTTTTTTAGCTTCTTCTTCCCCATTAATAATTCCCCAATTGGCATTCATTTCCATATTAGATTGACCAGAACATAACCAAACCTCACCGATTAAAATATTTTTTAGGGATATTTCATTATACCCTTTTAGTAAAATTGTATAGGGTCCACCTTCTTTTGGAGTTGGAATTGAAATTGTCCAATACGCATGATTGTTAGCGACAACTTTATATTCTTGATTGTTCCAACTTGGAGTAATTTTGACTTCTTCTTTCGGATTCGCCCAACCCCAAATGTTGATTTCGGTGTTGCGTTGCAAAACCATATTATCCGAAAATACGTTTGGAAGCGTAATATTAGCGAAAGCCGAATTATAAAATATTAGGAAAAGAACAAATGCAATTAAATTATTTTTCATTTAGCAATTTTTTAAAATAAGGAATTAATTGGTTAGCCATTACTTTATCATCAGCAATATTAGGATGATAACCGCACCCTTTTGGTGTCATGGATTGGAATTCGAATAATTCAATTTTTTTATGAGTTTTATCTTTGTCGAATGCTTGAATGACTTGTTTCAAACATTTTATAAAAGTCACATTTCTATCGCCCGAAACCATTGGGCTGTTGAGTAAAACAATTCGCGTATTTGGAGCGTGTTTGTAAACGGTTTTAATGAAATCAATATAATTTGAAATGAATTTTTCTTCGTTAAAAGGCAATCTTGGCTTTTTGCCATCTCCTTCAGAAAGGTCATTGGTTCCTACACAAATGCTCACTAAATCGGGTTGAAATTTAAAATCATACGGTTTAGAACTGTCTTTATTTAGATATAAATTTTCATAAACCTCTGGAATAATTGGCTCTTCGAGATGTTCATCATTCCAGTTGCGATACATTCCGTAACCGGAAACAGAACTCAAAACATAATCAATATCCAAAGCTCTAGAAAGCACTGGCCCATAAGCCCAATAGGCATTGTGTTGATCATACCAATCTCCCGTTCCACAAGGAATTGTTGAATCATCATTACCAAAACCACTTGTAATCGAATCGCCTATAAGTTCGATTTTCTTTTTGGATTTTGGAGCTGGACTATCAACTAATTTGGCTGTTGTTCCTGCAAATAAAACACCTCCGTTGGTTGCTTCGGTAGCTTTGTAAATAGAAAGATGATGTGTATTTTTCTTTTCGGAAACCACTATTGGAAAGGATTGCATTTCACCTTTTTCGATTCGGATTCTTCCTATGTATTTGCCATCAAGTTCTAGGGAAACATAATTTTGATGATCTTCCACACTTTGCAATGAGATGGAACAAGAATTTCCTTTGAAATCAAACGAAACTGAAGAAGCAGGTCCAATCAAAATCACTTTATTTTCGTCGAGAAGTTCAACTCTACCTGAATTTGAAAAAAGATTCTTTTTCTCTTCTAAATTTTGTGCTGTAGCAAATACAGAAAAAGTAAAAAGCAGTACGGTAAAAATTGTATTGAAGTTCATTAGAGTTTCTCTTGAAGTGATTTGTAAAAATATAAAAATATCATTCTTTATTATGATACTAAAATATCATATTCTAATCGAAAAAATTTTCTCTGCATTGAAATCACCTTCAATCTATTAAAAAAAATATTCAAAAGAGACCATTTCATCCCTTTTAAATCAATAATTTTATGACTTTATTAACATAAAATTATATTAAAATTTTTAACTTTACTTAGAAAATGAGTCTAATATTATGATATTGTTAAAAAACACCTGATTAAATTCGATATTATTGCAGAAGTCTCAATCGAATAAAAAATCATTAAGAAAACATTAATGAAATTTTTACCTCAGAAATATTCTATACCAGACATTTCAATGTACCCTTTTATTGATACAAATGAAATATGGAATATTTTGAAAAATACTGCCTCTTCAAAAGCAGAAGTTGAAAAAATAATTGCCAAATCATTATCCAAACAAAGACTGAGTTTATCCGAAGTTGCTATTCTAGTAAATGCAACCGATTCTGAATCTGTACAAGCCATAAAAGAAGGTGCCAAAACCTTGAAAAAGAATGTATATGGCAATAGAATTGTACTTTTTGCTCCTTTATACATTGGTAATAAATGCCAAAATAACTGCTCTTATTGTGGTTTTCGAACTTCAAATAAAGATGCTATTCGCAAAACGCTCGACGATCAGGAAATCATCAACGAAATTGAAGCGCTTGAAGATAATGGACAAAAAAGACTGGTTTTAGTTTATGGTGAACACAAAGATTACACCCCAGAACACATCGCTAATGCTGTAAAATTAGCTTATAGTGTAAAAAAAGGGAATGGGGAAATTCGCAGAGTCAACATCAACGCAGCACCAATGGATATTGAAGGTTTCAAAACTGTAAAAGAAGCCGGAATTGGAACTTTCCAAATTTTTCAGGAAACCTATCATCCAGAAGCCTACAAAAGCTACCATTTAGGTGGAAAAAAAGCCAACTTCGAAAACCGATTGACCGCCTTAGACCGAGCTCAGGAAGCTGGAATTGACGATGTGGGAATTGGAGTTTTGTTTGGCTTGTATGACTGGCGGTATGAAGTTTTAGCTTTGGTTCGTCACACGAATCACTTAGAAGCTTGTTATAATGTAGGTCCTCATACTATTTCGTTTCCACGAATCAAAGAAGCTTCAGGATTTGAAATTAATCCAAAATATTTAGTTTCCGATGAAGATTTTAACAAACTCATTGCTATTTTAAGATTGGCCGTTCCTTACACAGGAATGATTCTCACCGCAAGAGAACCAGCTGAACTTCGAGATGAAATTATTCAATATGGTGTTTCTCAAATCGATGGTGGCACAAAAATTGAATTGGGAGCCTATTCGAAAACGCTAAATTCAGAACAAAATCTAAATAAAGGCCAGTTTAAAGTCAATGATGAACGTTCGTTAAACGAAATCGTCAATGAATTATTAGATAAAGAAATGATTCCATCCTTTTGTACCGCTTGTTATAGACTAGGCAGAACGGGCGAACATTTTATGGAATTTTCAGTTCCTGGATTTATCAAAAAATGTTGTACCCCAAATGCAACTTTAACATTAGCTGAATATTTGATTGATTATGCAGACGAAACTACAGCCAAAAAAGGTTGGAAACTGATTCAAAAAACGGTGGATGAAACCGAAAACAAAAAACTAAAAAAATCGCTGACAGAAAGAATTGAAAAAGTAAAAGCTGGTGAGCGAGATATAATTTATTGAAGTTTTGCACATTACAATAAGTAAATAATTGCCTTATGGATAAAGGTAAAGACAATAAACCTCACATTGGAATCTACGGAAGGCGCAACGTAGGCAAAAGTTCGTTTATCAATGCACTGACAGGAATTGATGTGGCCATCGTTTCTGAAATAGCCGGAACCACAACAGATCCCGTTAAAAAATCTATTGAAATTTTCGGAATTGGACCAGCCATATTGGTTGATACGGCTGGGATCGACGATTTTGGCGATTTAGGAGCGAAACGAATTCAAAAAACCATCCAAACCCTTGAACATATTGACGCGGCGATATTATTGATTTCCGAAAATGTGTTTGGTTCGTTTGAAAAAAAATTAATCGAGGAATTCAACAATTTTGAAATAGAATACATCATCGTTCACAACAAGGAAGACCTAGAAAAACTGAGGGATGAAACCGCTTTGCAAATCCAACAATTTTCTAAAGCACCGATTGAAATTTGCAGTATCAAGAAGTCTCAAAATATTAGTGAAGTCATCGAATTATTAAAAATCACTATTCCCGAAACTTCTTATCAAAAAACCTCTTTATTGGGTGATATTATCCAAAAAGATTCCATCGTTATGCTCATCACCCCAGTAGATTCAGAAGCTCCCGATGGCAGAATGATTTTACCTCAAGCAATGGCAATCCGAGATGTTTTGGACAATAATGCAGTAAATATTGTACTCCGAGAAACCGAAGTTGAAGCTTTTCTCGAAAAAACTTCAGTCCAACCAGACCTAGTCATCACGGACAGTCAGGCATTTGGATATGTGAATAAAATTATCCCAAAAGAAATCCCGTTGACTAGTTTCAGTATTGTTTATGCTCATATGCGAGGTCCTTTTGAAGAATATGTAAAAGGCGCTCATAAACTTTCGGAATTGGAAAATGGAGACAGAATTCTGATTTTGGAATCCTGCGTTCATCAAGTAAGTTGCGAAGATATTGGACGATTCAAAATCCCTAATTGGATTAGAAAATTCAGTGGAAAAACATTGGAATTTGATGTTGCAGCGGGACTTTCAGCAATTCAAAGACCGATTAAAGACTATCAATTAGTTATTCAATGTGGTGGCTGTATGATTACCCGAAAACAATTATTCAACAGACTAAAACCTGCTTTAGAAGCTAGAATTCCAGTGACCAATTATGGTTTAGCTATAGCGTATATGAACGGAATTTTAGATAGAGTTGTAGAACCGTTTTTAAAAGAACCTATAAATTCAAACCATTGAATGCTTTTTCAAAAATAGTGAACCAAGATTCTTTCAACAAACAAGACCTCATCACGATGCTCAATGCTGACGAGAAGGAACGAATTATGTTGTTCAAAAAATCGAGAAAAATCACAGATTACTTATTTGGAAATAAGGTGCATTTGAGAGGTTTAATTGAATATTCAAATGTTTGCATCAAAGACTGTTTGTATTGTGGTATTCGAAGATCAAATAAAAACACGCAACGCTATACGCTTTCAAATGAAGATGTTATTCAATGTGCTCTGTATGCTGTGAAAAATAATTATGGAAGTATTGCCATTCAATCTGGGGAAAGAACTGACAAACTTTTCATCTCAAAAATTACCAGTTTACTCAAAGAAATAAAGAAAATTAGCAATGGAAAATTGGGAATTACACTCTCCTTGGGCGAACAAACTTTAGAAACCTACAAAGAATGGTTTAATGCAGGAGCGCATCGGTATTTGTTGCGAATTGAAACTTCAAACAGAGAACTGTATTCAAAAATTCACCCCAATAATGACTTGCATAATTTTGACAAACGGCTAGAAGCCTTGCAAAATATCCGAAAAGCAGGTTTTCAATTGGGAACTGGAGTTATGATTGGTTTACCGCATCAAACGATAGAAAATTTGGCCGATGATTTGTTGTTTTTGAAAGCTTTGGATGTGGATATGGTGGGAATGGGACCTTATATCGAACATTTTGAAACTCCTTTATCTGAAACACATCATTTATTAAAATCTCGCCAGGAACGATTGGATTTGACCTTCAAAATGATTGCCTCTTTGCGAATTTTAATGAAAGACATCAACATTGTTGCCGCTACAGCTTTGCAAGCCATTGACAAAATGGGTCGTGAAAAAGCAATTCAATACGGAGCCAATATCTTAATGCCAAATATTACGCCGGGAAATTTTAGAAACAATTACAAACTCTATCAAGATAAACCTTGCACTGATGAGAATGCTACAGATTGCAATACCTGCATTGATGCCAGAATGAGTGTGATAGGAAGCCAAATTGGTTATAATGAATGGGGCGATTCAAGACATTTTACAAAATCAAAAGTTTAAAATATTAAAACATTTTACAATGGAAACCATAAAATCAATAGCCGATTTGAAGAAAATTAGAGCTTCTATTCAAGAAGCTAATCAGAAACAAATCGTCGAAAATGACAATAAAAAATTGGTCGAAATTAAAGTTGCAATGGCTACTTGTGGTATTGCTTCTGGAGCAAAAGAAGTGATGGATTTCTTAATTGAAGAATTGCCAAAAAGAAATATTGTTGCCAATGTAAAACAAACTGGGTGTATGGGATATTGCTATGCCGAACCTACTTTGGAAATCACTATTCAAGATGAAAAACCAGTCGTTTTTGGTTATGTAGATATTAAAAAAGCGGATGAAATCATTGAGAAATTCATCAAAAAAGGGGAATTGGTCGATGGAATTATTCCCATAAATTATGAATTAGCCAATTAATCAAAAAGTATAATACAAACTCAAAATAATTTCAAAATGAGTAATAGGTACAGGAAAAATTTACTGGTATGCAATGGTAGTTCGTGCCAGCAAGCTTCGGATTTTGATTTAATAGCTTTTATCAATTTCAAATTAAAAGAATACAACCTTGAGGACGAAATCAAAGTAGTGCAATCGGTTTGTTCCAATAAATGTTCCATTGGGCCAAATATGATTGTGTATCCAGATAATGTGGAATATTCAAAAGTGACCAAATCAGATATTGACGACATCATAATTGAACATTTGTTGAATGACAGAATTGTAAAACGGCTTGTTTTTGATAAAGAAAACGGCATTGGTGTTGCCCCCAAAAAACAATATAGAATTGCGCTTCGCAATTGTGGATTTATCGATCCGGAAGAAATCAAAGATTACATTGAAAAAGACGGATATAATGCTTTGGCAAAATGTCTAACGGAATATACTCCACAAGAAGTAACTCAAGAAATCATAAAAAGCGGACTTCGAGGCCGTGGTGGCGGTGGCTTTCCAACTGGTTTAAAATGGGATATAACCAGTAAAAGCGTTTCCGACCAAAAATATGTAGTTTGCAATGCCGACGAAGGTGATCCAGGAGCTTTCATGGATCGTTCCGTACTCGAAGGCGATCCACATTCTGTTATTGAAGCGATGGCTATTTGTGGCTATTGCATTGGTGCAAATAAAGGAATAATTTATGTAAGAGCTGAATATCCTTTGGCCATCAAAAGATTAAAAATTGCTTTAGAACAAGCCATAGAATACGGATTATTGGGTAAAAATATCTTTGGAACCAATTTTGAATTTACGATAGATATTAAATATGGCGCGGGAGCTTTTGTGTGCGGAGAAGAAACAGCACTCATCCACTCGATGGAAGGACTTAGGGGCGAACCAACTTTAAAACCTCCGTTTCCCAGTGTTTCTGGCTATTTGAAAAAACCAACTAATGTAAATAATGTAGAAACTTTTGCCAATATTCCAGCCATTATCAACAAAGGAGCGGATTGGTTTGCGAGTATTGGAACAGAAAAATCCAAAGGAACAAAGGTTTTTGCTTTGGCAGGAAAAATAAACAATGTAGGTTTAATTGAAGTGCCAATGGGAATCACTTTGAGAGAAATAATCTATGATATTGGAGGTGGAATTGTTGATGGAAAAAAATTCAAAGCCGCACAAACTGGTGGCCCCTCTGGCGGATGTTTGACTGAAAAACATTTGGATTTACCTATAGATTTTGATTCTCTTACCGCCGCTGGTTCAATGATGGGTTCAGGGGGTATGATTATTATGGACGAAGACGATTGCATGGTTTCGATGGCTCGCTTTTATCTGGAATTTATTGTGGAAGAATCTTGTGGCAAATGTGCACCTTGCCGAATAGGAAATAAACGATTGCACGAAATGCTTGAAAAATTGTGCGATGGGAATGGAACGATGCAAGATTTGGATTTGCTTCGCAATTTAAGCGTTGTGGTCAAAGACACTTCTTTGTGCGGATTGGGGCAAACTTCACCAAATCCAATTCTTTCCACAATGAATAATTTCTATGACGAATATTACGCTCACGTTGCTGAACATCGCTGTCCGAGTGGTCAATGTAAATCTTTTATGAGATATTATATTAGCGAAGAAAATTGCATTGGATGTCTAGTGTGTTTAAGAAAATGTCCTGTAGGTGCCATATCAGGTGAGAAAAAGAAATTACATGTTATCAATCAGGAAATTTGTACCAAATGTGGAATCTGCATGGAAAAATGCAAGTTTCACGCGGTGTATTTAAATTAATTCTATACTAAAAATTTATGGATACTATTAGCATAAAAATCGACAATAAGAATTTTCAGGTTGAAAAAGGCACCACAATATTGGATGCCGCCAAAAGTGTGGGGATTAATATTCCAACCTTGTGTCATATGCATTTACACGATTTAAACACCACACACAATCCCTCAGGATGCCGAATTTGTGTCGTGGAAGTCGTAGGTCGCAAAAATTTAGTACCTGCTTGTGCAACAGAATGCCTGCCCGGAATGGAAATAAAAAACCAAAGCATCAGAGTATTAAACAGTCGGAAAACTATTTTAGAACTTATCCTAAGTGATCACCCCACCGATTGTTTGATTTGTGCCAAAAATGGAGATTGTGATCTTCAAAGTATGGCACAACAAATGGGTATTCGAGAAATTCACTATAAAGGCGAACAATCGCATTATATCAAAGACTCCTCGCCTGCCATCAAAAGGGATATGGACAAATGCATCGGCTGTAGAAGATGCTTGACCATGTGCAACGAAGTTCAGACTGTTGGTGCATTATCTGCCATTAACAGAGGATTTATGTCGGTTGTTGCTCCTGCTTTTCAAATGAATTTAGAAGATAGTGTTTGTACGTATTGCGGCCAATGTGTGGCGGTTTGCCCAACGGCTGCTCTGACCGAAGTTGATCATACCAGTTTAGTAATTAGAGCGTTGGCTGACCCTACCAAAACCGTTGTTGTACAAACCGCACCGGCTGTAAGAGTGGCTTTAGGTGAAGAATTCGGTTTTGAACCAGGCACAATTGTTACCGGAAAAATGACGGCAGCTCTTAAAGACATGGGATTTAATTATGTTTTCGATACCGATTTTGCCGCTGACCTTACCATTATGGAAGAAGCAACGGAACTTCTCGACAGATTGACAAGACATATCAATGGTGACACTACTGTTAAATTGCCTTTGCTAACTTCTTGTTGTCCGGCTTGGGTTAATTTCTTTGAACATCAGTTTCCTGAGATGAAAGACATTCCTTCAACAGCTCGTTCTCCTCAACAAATGTTTGGAGCCATTGCCAAAACTTATTTTGCTGATAAATTAGGCATCAAACGAGAAAATATGGTGGTAGTTTCTATTATGCCTTGTTTGGCAAAAAAATACGAATGCAGCCGTGATGAATTCAAAACCAATGGAAATCCCGATGTAGATTATGTTTTGTCCACTAGAGAATTAGGCCGATTAATCAAACAAGCCAGTATCGACTTTGATAGTTTAACACCTGTTGATTTTGACCATCCATTAGGAGAATCTACCGGAGCTGCAGTAATTTTTGGCACAACTGGAGGTGTAATTGAAGCTGCGGTAAGAACTGCTTACGAAACTTTTACAAAACAAAAATTACACAAAGTCGATTTCAAACAACTAAGAGGAATGAATTGGATTAGAGAATCGACTATTGATTTTAATGGAATTCCAATCAAAATTGGTATTGCACACGGATTGGGAAATGCCCGCAAATTGCTACAGGAAATCAGAGAAGGAAAGTCACAATACCACGCCATCGAAATTATGGCTTGTCCAGGAGGATGTATTGGTGGCGGAGGTCAACCTTTGCACCACGGAGATTCCAATATTTTATTAGCAAGACAAAAAGCACTCTATTCTGATGATAAATCAAAAGTGATTCGGAAATCTCACGAAAATCCTTCCCTTCAAAAATTATACGCAGACTTTTTAGAAAGACCAATGAGCGATAAGGCACATCAATTGTTACACACTCATTATTTTGACAGAAGTACCCACGTAGAAATAAGCAAAGATTAATTTAGTATTCGACAATTAAAATAGTAAAGCAATGATGACTATATGCGAAAATAAGGTCTCCAAAATAAGAGAAATCTGCAAGGAATACAATCATGATAAAGGAGAATTGATCAACGTACTCCACAAAACTCAAAGCACCTTTGGTTATTTGCCAGAAGAGGTACAGGGAATAATTGCAGAAAACCTCAACACTTCTTTGGCACAAGTATATGGAGTTGTTTCTTTCTACTCCTTTTTTAATATGACTCCAAAAGGAGAACATCCTATTAATGTATGCAAAGGAACTGCTTGTTATGTAAGAGGTGCCGACAAGATAATAAATGAATTTAGAAGTATTTTGGCTGTTAATCTCGGGGAAACGAGCCCTGACGAAAAATTTTCATTGAGCAGCCTCAGATGTATTGGAGCCTGCGGATTAGCTCCGGTCGTTTTAGTAGGTGATAAAGTGTATGGCAGAGTTACGCTGGATAGCGTCAAAGATATTCTAGATGAATATTAATGCCGAATAAACAGTAAGGTATTAAATATCAAGACCTTTGAAATTATAAAAACTTCAAAGGTCTTGTTTGAAAAATCAATGGGTTACTAATTCAAAATGATTTTTAATACTATTTTAATGTTGCAAAATGGGTTCAACAACTTGATAAGGAACGATACTATTCATTCCCATTGTAATTGCTTCTAGATTTAAAGGGATTAAATGATGGTATCTTTCAGATATGGATTTTTTCAAACCTTCAATTACATTTTCTATTTTTATTACGGGTTTTTCTTTTAGATAACCTCCTAGAATCACCATATTGAAAATTTTCTTATTCCCCATTTCTGTTGCCAATCTTGTTCCTTCAATCTGAAAAATTTTGATGTCTTTTCTAGTAGGATGAGAGGTAATTCCGTTAGGATCATAGATTAAAATCCCGCCAGGTTTAACAAACTCTTCAAATTTATCCATAGATTGTTGGTTCAAAATAATAGCTGTATCCACAATTTTGAGGTATGGAGAACTAATTCTTTCGTCGCTTAAAATTACGGTAACATTTGCTGTCCCGCCTCGCATTTCAGGTCCATAAGAAGGCATCCAACTTACTTCCTGATCTTGCATTATTCCGGAATAGGCCAATATTTTTCCCATAGATAATACGCCTTGCCCACCAAAACCAGCGATAATTATTTCTTCAGTCATGATTTATACTTTTAATTTACCCGCAACTTTTATATCTCCAAGTGGAAAGTAAGGAAACATATTTTCTTCCATCCAAATGTTGGCATCATTGGGAGTCATTTTCCAACCAGAATTACAATTAGAAAGGATTTCGATAAAGGAAAGCCCTTTTTTTAATCGAGTATCTTCAAAAGCTTGTCGAATTGCCATTTTAGCTTTTCGTGCGTGTTTATGCGTATGTATAGCATGTCTGCTAACCGAATAAACTCCTGGAAGATTTGCAATTAACTCTGTAATTTTTAAAGGCGAACCCATAGAAGCGATTTCCCTTCCGTAAGGCGAAGTCGAAGACTTCATACCTTCTAAAGTAGTTGGTGCCATCTGACCACCTGTCATTCCGTAAATGCCATTATTAACAAAAAAGATAACCATATTCTCCCCTCTATTGCAAGCATGAATAGTTTCGGCAGTTCCAATAGCGGCCAAATCGCCATCACCTTGATAGGTAAAAACATATTTTTCTGGCCAAGTCCTAACAATGGCTGTTGCAACTGCGGGAGCACGACCATGAGCGGCTTGTACCATATCGATATTCATAAAATCATAAGCCAAAACAGAACAACCCACTGGCGCAACACCGATAGTATTTTCTGAAACACCCATTTCATCAATGACTTCCATAATTAAATTATTCACTGTACCGTGACCGCAGCCTGGGCAATATGACAAGGCATTACCCGTCATTAATTGTGATTTACAGAATACTTGATTCTCTGGTTTTATGATGTCTAAAACTTCCATTTTTGGTGATTTTTTGTTCTAAAGCGGCTACAATTTCTTCTGGAGTGTGAATAATTCCTCCCGTTCTTCCAAAGTGTTCTACAGGAACCTTGTGTTTTACAGAAAGTCTCACATCTTCTACCATTTGACCTGCATTCAGTTCTACACTTAAAATTCCTTTGACTTGGTCAGCCAATTCAAATAATTGTTGTTTTGGGAATGGGAACAAAGTGATGGGTCTTAACAAACCAACTTTTATTCCTTTGGCTCTCGCCAATTCGACTGCCTTTTGTGAAATTCTGGCACTTGAACCATATGCAACAATAAGGTATTCAGCATCTTCGCAATGTATTTTTTCAAACCGTAAATCTTCTTTTTCCATTTGCGCATATTTCTTTTGTAACCTATGCACTCTGGCTTCCATTTTTTCAGATTGTAAATCAAGAGAAGTGATGATATTGCGTTCTCTTCCTTTTTTACCGGTCACTGCCCAATTGCCGTTTTTTTCTATCAGTTCCGCATCCGTTAATCTCGGCTTTTGATCTTTTAGAATTACTTTCTCCATCATCTGACCAATTAATCCATCGGAAAGAATCAAAACCGGCGCACGATATTTAAAGGCAATATCAAACGCATCTTCAACAAAATCGGCCATTTCCTGAACCGATGCTGGGGCTAAAACATATAATTTGTAATCACCATGACCTCCCCCTTTTACGGATTGAAAATAATCGGCTTGCGAAGGCTGAATCGTTCCTAAACCAGGACCTCCACGAACTACATTTACGATTACGGCAGGTAATTCGGCTCCAGCCAAATAGGATATACCTTCCAATTTTAAAGATATTCCAGGACTTGATGACGATGTTAAGGCTTTTTTACCAGTACTTGCCGCGCCATAAACCATATTTATAGCTGCAATTTCGCTTTCGGCTTGCAAAACAACCATTCCTGTCCGTTTTTCAGGACGTTCGGTCATTAAGTATTCGATAATTTCTGTTTGTGGAGTAATTGGATAACCAAAATAAGCATCAACTCCGGCTCTAATCGCCGCTTCAGCCAATGCTTCGTTACCTTTCATCAATTTTAATTCTGACATCTTTCTAAGGGTATAAAGGTTATGTGGCAACTTTTACTCTATATACTGTAATGGCCCTATCAGGACATACTATTCCACAATTGGTGCAGCCATTGCAAGCTTCAGGGTTTTTCATATAGGCATAATGATAGCCTTTTCTGTTGACTTCATTTGACATGGCAATGACGTTCTCCTGACAAACAGGAATACAAACTTCGCAGCCTTTACAAATTTGAGTATTTACGACTATAGCTCCTTTTACTTTTGCCATATCAATAATTTTATGGATGAATAACACATCATAATTTAATTATTCTCAAATGTACGACTTGTCTATTGCAATAAAAATGATAAATATCATATTAAGCAGATTTCAATACCTAAAAAGTGACAAAAAAATTGCAATAAAAAACCCACTGAAAACAGTATTCAGTAGGTTATATTTTTAAGCCATTAAAATAGCGTGATTCAAATCATTTAAAGATTATTTTGCATTCACAATATTCTTTAAATTCTTTTTAAACTCTTCACTTTTTTGTGCTGATATCGGATAAACAACTTCCTTAGTTCCGATATTAACGATAATTTGTTTGATATTCATATTCAAACCACGTTCAGGAGGATTGTTCAACAATAAAGTACAAGCTCCATCAAAATATCCATCATTTTCAATGGTTTCCTCTTCAGATGTAACCGTACCATCAACAAAAACAGCCGAAACTTTCATTTTACTATTCAAAGTCTTAGTATAGAAACCGTCCATTACCAACATTAAATGGTAGGTGTTTTTCAAATCTGGTCCTTTAAATTCATGACGTGTAATATTATATTTTAATCCTTTGGCTAAAGTTGGAAATTGTACCGAACAATCCAATTCGAAACTGGCTACATCGCCAGATTCGTCAACCCTTGTTATAATTTTTGCAACTTGTGCATTGGTTACAATACTTGACAAAATAAAAAGTATTGATAAAGCGATTTTTTTCATAGTTATAGGAGTTTATTTATTACCTTTTTCAAAATCTGCGATAAATTGTGCCAATCCAATATCAGTCAATGGGTGTTTCAATAATCCTGCAATAGCCGATAGTGGTCCAGTTATTACATCAGCACCTATTTTGGCACAGTTTACAATGTGCATTGTATGACGAACCGAAGCAGCCAGAATTTGTGTTTCATACCCGTAATTATCATAAATTTCTCTGATTTCTTCAATCAAAGCTAATCCATCAGTAGAAATGTCGTCTAAACGGCCAATAAAGGGTGAAACATAAGTCGCTCCGGCTTTGGCAGCTAATAAAGCCTGACCAGCAGAAAATACAAGCGTAACATTAGTTCTGATTCCTCTATCCGAAAAATATTTAGCCGCCATAACTCCTTCTTTGGTCATAGGTAATTTCACCACGATTTGCTCGTGCAAATCAACTAGCTCCTCACCTTCTCGCACCATTCCATCAAAGTCCAAAGCATTTACCTCGGCACTCACATCGCCATCTACCAAGTTGCAAATGTCAACATAATGTTTCAGAATGTTGTTTTTACCAGTAATACCTTCTTTCGCCATCAAGGACGGATTAGTAGTTACACCATCTAAAACGCCTAATGCTTGCGCTTCTTTAATTTGGGCTAAATTTGCCGTGTCGATAAAAAATTTCATAATTTATATTTAATTGTGTGTTTACTTTTTGGGCTTACCCCTAGGAATAGGCTATTCGCTCCATGTCCTCGCAAGCTTGCACTATCACTGTACTTTACTGTCGTTTTTTGACTACAAACGAGTTCACAGAACTCCTTTTAAAATAAAATTAAGGAGGTTGTTCTTCAAAGAGAAATCGTTGCCAATTTACACTTAATAATTACTTAGTCGAATTGGTTTTGTTCAATTCTTTAAGTTCATCTCTAATTTCTTCAAGGACATTTAGCATATCTTCCTTATAAAGTTCACTATTATTTATCCTGTAGCTTAATGAATTTAATATTCTACGAATAATAAACCAAATAACAATAATAATCAAAAACGCAAAAACAATAGGCATAAATTCTGTTATCTTTTCCATAATTTTACAACTTATAATGATTCATCAGCATTTTTTCGTATACTCTATCTGGTAATAATCGCTTCAAAACAATCGAGAATTTCTGCATAAAAGCACCTACTTTATAATGTATTCGTGGATTTGGATTTTGGATAATTTGATACACCGCTTCTGCCATTTCATTGGGATTACTACCACTATCTACGTGTTCGTCCATTAATTTCAAAGTGTTTCCATACGGAATTTCATAAGCGGAATCCTTGAATAAAGGCGCGTGAAAACGTCCCGAAGCAATATTGGTGGCAAAATCACCAGGGGCCACATTTGTAATCTGAATTCCCATAGATTTAACTTCCATTCGCAAGGATTCTGTAATTAACTCCAATGCTCCTTTTGAAGCTGAGTAAACGCTGCGATACGGCAAACCCATGTAACCCGCAATAGAAGTAATATTGATTATCAAACCTGATTTTTGGGAACGCATTTGAGGCAAGACTGCTTTCATCACTTCGATGGGGCCAAAGAAATTAGTTTCAAAATTATTCTTAATTTCTTCCATTGGAATTTCTTCCAAAGGCCCAGTAATCCCTACACCAGCATTATTAATAACAATATCAAGTCTCCCGGAAATAGCAATAATTTTGGCTACGGCCGCTTGAATAGAATCTATATTTCGAACGTCTAAGGAAACCAAAGGAAAAACCGAATTTAACACTCGTTCTGGATTTCTACTTGTTCCATAAACGACAAATCCTTTGTGGTGCAAAAATTCGCCTATAGATTTTCCTATTCCCGAAGAACCACCTGTAATTAGAACTACTTTGTTCATTTTTTGAAATTAGTTATGGGTAAAAATAAAAAAATCTTCCCAAAGGAAGACTACTTTTGTAAGAAATAAAAAATGGCAAGCGACCTACATCGCACCGCTCAACCACTTACCCTTGCTATGTTCCCATCCTGGGGGATTTTGCAGGAGCTGGTCGTGTAGGACTTGCCGGTGCAAATATACACTCTTTTTATATTTTTGCAAGGACTTTGCTCCTATAAAATAACGTTGTATATTGCATTATCAAAATTTTAATTTATGAAAAAATATAACTTCCTATTTATCATTTTATTAGGAATCACATTAGCAAATTGTGGCGGCACAAAAAAAGGTGAAAATTCTATATTTTCTTTCGATGATTCGAAATATAAAGGCAAATACCTATCTCAAGAATCATTGAATTTAGGAATTTTAAACAAAAATGCAAAAAATGTAGATAGTGTTGTTTACTTTAATAACGACAAAAAAATAGGTTCCAAAAAAGGGCTCGAGAAACTAGTTTTCAGTTTAAAGGACCAAAAATTAGGGTACCAAAATCTGAAAGCGGTAGTTTATTTCGAAGGCGAAAACTCCATTGCCACCACAAGAATCGAGTTAGTTTCGAATATTACACCAAAATTATTAAAATATACTATTGTAAATACGTATCCACACGATACTGAAGCCTATACTCAGGGACTGGAGTTTTGTAAAGATACTTTGTATGAAAGTACAGGCTCTGGAAACAATTGCAAGTCATTTTTAAGGAAATACAATTATAAAACAGGGAAAATATTCAAACAAACAGATCTCGATCCTATGTATTTTGGCGAAGGAATAACTATTGTCAACAACCAAATTTTCCAATTGACTTGGCAAAATAAAACAGGTTTTATCTATAATGCCAATACATGGAAACTAGAAAAAACATTTACTTATGACAAGGATATTGAGGGTTGGGGAATAACTAACGACGGAAAAAACATTTATCAATCGGATGGCACCGAAAAAATTTGGACTATGAATCCAACAAACCAAAAAATGATGGGTTATGTCAATGTGTATTCGGCTGAATCTAAAATTAAGTCAATAAATGAACTCGAATGGATTAATGGGAAAATCTATGCCAATATTTACCAAAAAGATGCTATTGCTTTGGTAAACCCTGAAAATGGTGCTGTTGAAGGCGTTTTGGACTTGTCAGGTTTAAGAAAATCAATAAAGTTTTCTCAAGCCGAAGTGCTCAACGGAATTGCCTACAACCCCAAAACCAAAACCATTTTTGTAACAGGCAAACAATGGGACAAAATGTTTGAAATCAAAGTTTCGGAATAATTTTCAGGCTAAATGAAAACGCTACTCATCAACATCAAGGAATTGCTTCAAGTTCGAGATTCCTCGATTTTGAAGGTTTCCGGTGCAGAAATGGCGGTGCTTCCCACCATCAAAAACGCTTATTTGGTCATTGAAAATGATTTAATTGCGGATTTTGGTACTATGGAAGATTTGCCCGAAAATTTATATCCTGAAAAATGTATTGATGTTGATGGAAAAATAGTGCTTCCTAGTTGGTGTGATTCACATACTCATATTGTTTATGCTGGCAATCGGGAGCAAGAATTTGTCGATAGAATCAATGGACTTTCCTATGAAGAAATCGCCAATCGTGGAGGCGGAATTTTAAACTCAGCACGAAAACTCAACGCAACTTCTGAAGAAGAAATTTACAGCCAATCCAAACTTCGACTCGAAGAAATAATGCGATTGGGCACTGGAGCTGTCGAAATAAAATCAGGATATGGACTTACTTTGGACGGTGAACTTAAAATGCTTCGAGTAATCAAAAGATTGTCCCAAAATTATCCCATAACCATAAAAGCAACTTTCCTTGGAGCACATGCTTTTCCAATAGAATATAAGGCAAATAGAAAAGGTTATATTGATTTGATAATTAACGAAATGCTTCCTGAAATAGCCAAAAATAATTTGGCCGAATTTATAGATGTATTTTGCGAAACGGGTTATTTCACTGTTGCCGAAACCGAACAAATTATGGAAGCTGGATTTCGTTTTGGTTTAAAGCCAAAAATTCACGTAAATCAATTCAATTCTATTGGTGGAATTCAAGCTGGAATAAAATACATTGCACTTTCTGTCGATCATCTAGAAGTGATGAATCCCACAGATATTGACGCTTTGAAAAACACAGAAACAATGCCCGTTGCTTTGCCTTCTTGCTCCTTTTTCCTTGGAATTCCTTATACTCCGGCTCGTGAAATGATGGCTAAAGGATTGCCAGTGGCACTCGCCACTGATTTCAATCCTGGTTCTACTCCATCAGGTAATATGAATTTTGTAGTTTCTACAGCCTGTATCCAAATGAAAATGACTCCCGAAGAAGCCATAAATGCTTCCACCCTAAACGGAGCTTATGCTATGGGAATTTCTGAAACCCACGGAAGCATTACTATTGGCAAGAAAGCCAATCTCATCATTACAAAACCTGTTTCTTCTTATTATCAACTTCCTTATGCCTTTGGCAGTAATTTGATTGAATCTGTAATTATTGAAGGTGAATTTTTGGCATAAAAAAAGAGGAACATCTCTGCTCCTCTTTCTATAGTAATCTTGAAACTATTATTTCAAAGTGAAACTTGTTTTAGAAACCAATTCGCTTTTGTCAAAAACATTTACAAAATAAGTTCCTTTGGCAAAGTCTTTACCTGGCAAATCTTCAGAAACATTTACAGTTTTATTTTCATATTTTACTTTAGAAATAAAACTATAAGTTAACGATTTTTCACCAAAACTTACAGTTTGTTTTTCTCCGAGAACATTGTTTTTGCTATCGATAACTTGAACATAATATTCTTTATCACCCGATTTAGCAATTTGGTTTTCAGCAATCGTGAAGCTTATTTTAAGAACATCTGCTCTACTTGCTTTATCAGTCTCGATTTGTTTTCCGGAACTTCTTAATTTGTAAGCAGCAGTTTGCATATTAAGCACAGACAATTTCGAGCCTTTTTCAACTGTTTTTGACAAATCTTCGTTTTGACCTACCAATACTTCGTTGTATTTTTTGGCTTCACCCAAAACAACCACAGTACTATCACGTTCATTGGTTAAAGTTTTGTTTTGTTTTTTTAATCCTTCGTTTTCAGCCATTAACACCTTCATGTTGCTTTCTAATTTCAGGTACTGACTTCTGTATTTTGATGCATCACCTTTCGATTTTTCTACATCATTCATCAATTGAACTACTTTGTCTCTTTCTTTAACTAATTCCTCAGACATAGAGGTGTTTTCTGCAATAGCAGCATCATAGGTAGCCTTTAATTCTTGCAAATCTTTCATCACCGATTCCTTTTCAGTTAGCGTTGTCGTGAGAACAGTTTGCACTTGCTTGGCCTCTGTTGAGATTTTATAAATATAAGCTAAACTGCCAATCAATAGGAATGCTAAAACTCCTATAATTATCTTTAAACTTGAATGCGAATTGTTTTGTTGATCTTCCATTATTTCTAGTGTTTATTTTATACAAATTTAATAATATTATATGACTTAACAACGGATTCTAAACAATTATATTATATTTGGGAATTATATTTTGATATGGAAAAACTAATCCCTTTTACGATAAACGACCTTGCAAAAGTTACGAACCACCGCTGTGGCGAAATAAAATTTGGAGAAAAAATGTTGACGATTCCCAAAGGAGTTGATCCTAAGATTTTCTTACCAACTTGCGAGGCAAAATATGTGTTATTTGGAATTCCTGAAGACATTGGAGTAAGAGCCAATTTCGGAAGGCCAGGAGCTGCTTCTGCCTGGGAATGCGCAATAGCAAGTATTGCCAATATTCAACACAACCGTTTTTGCAAAGGCAATCAAATATTAGTTTTAGGAAGATTGAATGTCAGTGAAGAAATGAAAGAAGTGGAGCATTTAGATTTCCACGATATTGATGATCGGTCAAAATTGAATCAACTAGTTGAAAAAATAGATAAAGATGTTTCGCACATTATTTTCAATATCATAAAAGCGGGTAAAATTCCTATCGTTATTGGAGGTGGACACAATAATTCCTACGGAAATATAAAAGGAACGGCACTTGCCAAAGGGAAGCCCATCAATGCTGTGAATTTTGATGCTCATTCCGATTTTAGAATTCTAGAAGGTCGACATAGCGGAAATGGTTTTTCGTATGCTTATGAAGAAGGGTTTCTTAAAAAATATTTCATTTTTGGTTTGCACGAAAATTACACTTCGAAAAATGTCCTCGATATTCTTAAAAAAATAGCTGATAGGGTACGGTACAATACTTATGACAGTATTAATATTCGAAAAGAAAAAGATTTTAATCAAGAACTCGTTCAGGCCTTAGAATTTATTAAAAATGACTTTTACGGTGTTGAAATAGATTTAGATGCCATTCCAAACGTTGCCAGTAGCGCAATGACTTTAAGCGGTTTTTCTATAGAAGAATTAAGGCAGTTTGTTACCTTCTTCGGAAAAAGTAAAAATGCAACTTATTTGCATATTTGTGAAGGAGCGCCTGAGTTATGTTTTGAAAAAAACAACCACTTAATTGGTAAACTAATAGGGTATTTGGTAACTGATTTTATTAAATCTAAAAATAGTTTGTTACCCATTTAACCCAAAATTCTATAGTGATATTCAAATAAACTGATCCAGAGCAATCCCAGCGATATTAGCTTAATAATAGCCGCAGATTTACAGATTTTCAAAAATTATTTCTAATCTGTGGCAAAATAATCGAAGGAACCCTTCCAGAAATTCAACTTATAGGGATTAAATTAAGAGCAAATTTCCATCAAAAATAATAAACCTATCTTTGCGACATTATTTAGACACAAATTACTTGATATTTAATTCCATAAATATGTTATTCGAAGATTTATCACTTTCAAAAAGTATTCAAAGAGCTGTATTTGAAGAAGGCTATACCAATCCAACGCCAATTCAAGAACAAGCTATTCCGCTAGTTTTAGCTGGAAGAGATTTAATAGGTTGCGCGCAGACTGGTACCGGAAAAACAGCCGCATTTGCAATTCCAATCATTCATCAATTGCATCGAATTGTAGGGTCCTCAAAAAAAGCCAAGGAAATACGTGCACTAATTGTTACTCCCACTCGGGAATTAGCTGTTCAAATTGGACAAAGTTTTGACACTTATGGCAAGTATACTAACCTTGTGCAACTTACTATTTTTGGTGGTGTTTCGCAAGTACCTCAAGTTGAGTCGCTTCGAAAAGGGGTTGATATCCTTATTGCCACTCCCGGAAGGTTGCTCGATTTACACAAACAAGGTTTTATAACTTTTGACCATTTGCACACTTTAGTCCTTGACGAAGCCGATCAAATGCTGGATATGGGCTTTATAAATGATGTAAAAAAAATAGTAAAGCTTACGCCAAAAAACAGACAAACTTTATTGTTTTCTGCTACAATGCCAATTGCCATTCGTGAATTGGCCGAAATGTTCTTGAAAGACCCCGAAAAAGTAGAAGTTTCTCCCGTTTCATCTACTGCCGAAAATGTAGAACAACACGTATATTTTGTCGAAAAAGGAGAGAAAAGAAACTTGTTGTACCATTTGATAAAAAATCAAAATTTATCGGACGTATTGGTGTTTTCGAGAACCAAACACGGTGCTGATAATGTGGTAAAAGCATTGCGAAAAAAAGATATCCCTGCTGAAGCTATTCACGGTGATAAATCACAAAATGCAAGACAGCGCGTTTTAGATGCTTTCAAAAACAAAGAAGTTGGAGTTTTGGTTGCAACAGACATAGCTGCTCGAGGCATCGATATTGATCAATTACCTTATGTTATTAATTTCGATTTGCCCAATATTCCCGAAACCTACGTGCATAGAATTGGTCGTACTGGTCGAGCAGGAAATGAAGGGATTGCAATCTCATTTTGTGGCAAAGACGAGCATCAATATTGGAAAGACATTCAAAAATTAATAAAAGTCGATGTAAAAACAATAAGTGACCATCCCTATCCTTGGCATTCTGGAAGTCCTGAATCGGCACCCGCAGCCGCTCAGAAAAATTCGAATCGCAGTGGTGGAGCTCACAAATCAAGAAAATCGAACGTTTCTAAACAAAATAAAAAACGCTGGTATTAATCCCTTTGAAAATTAATAAAAAGCACCTTTTAGCATTACACTAAAAGGTGTTTTTGTTTATAAAATTATTATTAGTAATCTTCTTATTATCAGATGTTTAAGTGTTAATTTTTTGTTATCATGAAAATATTTTATTCAAATATTGACTAACTTTAATATGGGCAATAATTAACAATTAAATATTCAATATTATGAAAACTTTAGTTAAAAAAGACGGTTTATTTCCGTCACTTGAAAACAAATCAATCAATAATTTTTTTGATGATTTTATAACAAAAGATTTATTTGATTGGACCGACCGAAATTTTGCAGCTTTGGGCAGTAATCTACCTTCTGTAAATTTGAAAGAAACCGATACTAAAATTGAAGTAGAATTAGCCGCTCCTGGAATGAAAAGAGAAGACTTCAAAGTAGAAATCGACAATGACATTCTTATGATTTCTTCTGAAAAAGAAGACAATAAAGAAGAAGTTAACAAAAAAGAAAACTACATCCGAAGAGAATTTAACTACAAAACTTTTAGCAGAACTTTTAGTTTACCTGAAACTATAGATGAAAATAAAATAGAAGCTATTTATAAAGATGGTATTCTTCATGTAGTTGTTGGAAAAAAAGAGGGTATTCAAAAAAGAACTCTAAAATCTATTCCTATTAAATAGGTACTTGAAATTATAGCCAAAAAAAACGCTGTCAATAGACGGCGTTTTTTGTTTTTTGGATTTGATCATTAATTACTTGAAACAATTTTATTGGCTCAAAAGGTTTTATCATTATATCATTCATTCCTGCTTCAATGGCTTCTTCAGTAATTTCGTCTTTGGCAAAAGCTGTCAAAGCGATAATGGGAGTTTGAATTCCTTTGTTGCGAATTTTCCTTGTCGTTTCAAAACCACTGATTAAAGGCATATTGATGTCCATCAAAATAATATCGAAATCTTCTTTTTCTAAAACATCGATGGCTTGAAATCCATCATCTACAATAAAACAACTGCAATTGTTTTTTTCGATTATTTTCTTGGTAATTGTCTGATTGATTTTATTATCCTCAACCACCAATATTTTAAATATTTGTCCAGAACTTAAATCTACTTTAATATTATTGATAATTTCGTTTGTTTTTTCAGGATTATAATCAAATGCAATGGTAAAAATAAATGTGGTACCTACGCCTACCTGACTTTCGAGAGTAATTTCACTATTGAATAGGCCTAATAATCTTTTCACAATAGCTAGGCCTAACCCCGTTCCTTGATAATCATTTTCATTCCTTCCAATTTGAACAAATTTCTCAAAGATTTTGACTTGATCGGCAGCATCTATACCTACTCCATTATCCGAAATTTGAAACTCAATAAAATGAGAATTATTCTCTACTTTCACCAAATTGGCACGAACAATCACTTCACCGTTTTTAGTAAATTTTAATGCATTGCTTATTAAATTCATTAACACTTGTGCAAGACGCAGTTTATCACCAATCAAATATTCAGGAATGGCTTTATCAACCTCTACAATAATTTTATCATTATGACTTTGCGCTATAAATGAGAGTGCGTTTTTGACTAAATTAATCTCATCTGAAATATTGAAAGTTAAGTTTTCTAGTTTTATTTTGTTTTCTTCAATTTTATTGATTTGAAGAATATCGTTTACTAGTGATAATAAATAACGGGCAGAAAACTTAAGGGAATTCAAGTGAGGACTTTTGGCTAGTTCTTTATGCTCGTCTAACAATAAATTAGTTATTCCTATAACACCATATAAAGGTGTTCTTAATTCGTGACTGATAGTCGATACAAATTGTGTTTTTGCTAGGGATGCTTTTTCAGCTTTATCTTTTGCGATAATCAATTCTTCATTGGCAATTGTAAGGTCTTGATTTGCCTTTTTCTTAAAATTATAGTTTTTAAAAAGCGAATACAATAACAGCAATAATACCAGAAAAACAGCTATAAACAGGACAACGATAATTCGGGATTTTTTTAAGCTTTGGGATTGTAAATTCTTTTCAACTTCAATTCTGTCAATTTCTCTTTTGTATTCATCCAATTCGAGGTTTATTCCGGCAACATTGGCTTTTTTTAGTAACTCGGCATTGTAAATATCATCTGTAATTGTATTGTAAATGGCTAAGTGCTCATATGCTTTTTTATAATCTCCTTTTTTGAGTAAAAACTTGGAATATTCTTGATGAGAAAAAGACAAATCATTTTTATCCTCGACTTTATTTCCTACACCTATTGCCTTCAAAAAAAAGCTTTCTGCATTTTTATTTGCACCGACGTGACTAGAATACATCCCATTAAGCATGTTATAAACAACAAGTGTTGATTCATCCCCAAATTTTGAATAGTATTTATTAACATACTTCAAATAAGGCAATCCATTTTCAAATTGATTAATATCAAAATAGGCCCAGGCAATATTTAGCTTGGTGAAAACAATTTGACTTGTGTCTGAAGTTTTTTCACTGTATTCTAAAGATTTTTTATAATATTTAATACCGTTCTCATATTGCTTTTTCTCAAAACAATACACATTACCCAAATTATTATTCAAATAATTTTTAATAGTATCATTATCGATTTTATTGGTATAATTCAGTCCTTTTTTATAAAAGTAAACTGCTTTGTCCAGTTCTGATAATTCATCGAAATTGGCTCCTATTATATTATAAGAAGCTGCAATAAGATAATCGTCTTTTATTATTGTAGCATATTGCAAACTTTGCCTTGCAGTTTCTAATGATTTTTCAAATTTTTCAGAATTCAAATATTTTACAGCAAGTTTTAATGATTTACGAATTTCTACTTTGGAAGGGATTTTAGTTTGCGCACATAAAGAAGTACTGAACGAATTCAGTAAAATAAATAGTACTAAAGCGAAACAAATTTTGTACATATTTGAAAAAAATCATTTCAAATATACACTAAAAATATTTATTTAAACAATATAAAATGAGGTTTTTATAAGTTATTCCCTAATATATAACATTTAAAACAGGAAGGCTATCCCTTTAAAGAACTATAAAAAAACCCGTTCGTTTATTCGAACAGGTTTAAATGTATTAATACCGAGTAGATTTTATCATGAAACTGAATCCTCACCTTCCCATTTTCCTACGACCGATGTAGCTAAAGCATTCCCTAATACATTGGTTGCGCTCCTAAACATATCACAGAAATGATCGATAGGTAGAATCAAGGCGATTCCTTCAATAGGTATATCAAACATCCCACAAGTGGCTGCTACAATTACTAAACTGGCTCTGGGAACTCCTGCAATTCCTTTGCTGGTCAGCATTAAAACCAAAAGCATAGTCATTTGTGTTCCCATGTCTAAATGAATTCCATAGGCTTGTGCAATGAACATACTGGCAAAAGTCATGTACATCATACTTCCATCTAAATTGAATGAATAACCCAAAGGAAGCATAAATGCCACAATTTTATTTTTTATTCCAAAACGTTCCAATTCCTCAGTAAGTTTGGGAAAAACAGCTTCGCTACTGGTTGTGCTAAAGGCAATAATCAGCGGACCAACAATATGATTTAATAAAGATTTCATTCTTTTTCCAAGGAAAACAAAACCTACAACAAGTAGAAAAATCCATAAGGATGAAATTCCAACCAAAAAGGATCCGAAGAATTTTATATAGGTAAATACTAAATCGTTTAAATCTTTAATTGCAAAAACTCCTGCAATGGCCCCAAAAACTCCCATTGGAGCAAACTTCATCACATAATTCACCATTTTAAGGACAATATGAGATAAAACTTCAATAAAATTGGTCACTGGTTTTGCATAACTTCCGATTGAAGCAGCAGCTAATCCAAAAAAGATGGAGAAAATTACAATTTGGATAATTTCATTATTTGCCATTGCTTCAACAATGCTTTTCGGAATAATATGCTCAATGAAATTTTGAGTAGAAAAACTTTTCGTATTGCCTGTGACTTCAGCAGCAGTAGATAAATCGATATTAGATAGATTCAGTCCTACGCCTGGCTCTAAAATATTGACCCAAAACAATCCAATTAAAAGTGAAATAAAAGAAGCACTAAAAAACCAAGCCAAGGCTTTACCTCCCACTCTTCCTACGGTTTTAACGTCACCTAATTTAGCAATGCCAGGCACCAAGGTACTAAACACCAATAAAGCAATTATCATTTGGACTAAACGGATAAAAACTGTAGCTAATATTTTTATCTTGTCACTAAACTCTTTGGCAAATGTCGCATCAAAATTGTTATGAATATAAATACCTAAAAAGGCTCCTAACAACATTGCTATAACAATTTGAACGGTAAGGTTTCCTAAAAAAGATGGTTTTTTGATTTCAGTCATTTTTAAAGTGTTCAGTGATTAGTATTTAGATTGAAGTTTTTATTAACCTCACAAACGAAATACAAAATACTATTTATAATACGTTTTGTTTATCAAATAAAAATCGGCTAGAACAATTGCAGCCATAGCCTCAACAATAGGAACTGCACGAGGAACAACACATGGATCGTGACGTCCTTTACCTGTCATTTCGGTAATATTTCCCGTATTGTCAAGAGATTCTTGTTTTTGCATAATGGTCGCTACTGGTTTGAAAGCCACTCGAAAATAAATATCCATTCCGTTGCTAATCCCTCCTTGAATTCCACCTGATAGATTGGTTTTAGTGGTTCCGTCTGGATTGTATAAATCATTGTGTTCGCTTCCTTTCATTTGTGCTCCACAAAATCCGCTTCCAAATTCGAATCCTTTTACGGCATTGATCGATAGCATTGCCTTGCCCAATTCAGCGTGTAATTTATCGAAAACCGGTTCACCCAAACCGATAGGAACATTCTGAATCACACAAGTTACAGTACCTCCTACAGTGTCTCCTTGCTTTTTTATAACCCGAATGTATTCTTCCATTTTGACGGCCGATTCTTCATCAGGGCAACGAACAGGATTGTTTTCAATTTTTGAAAAATCTAATTCTTGGTAAGGTTTTTCTAAAAAAATCGGTCCAACTGAAGAAACAAAAGCATTGATTTTTATTTCTGGCAACATTTGCTTTGCAATTGCTCCAGCGACAACTCTACTTGCAGTTTCACGAGCAGAACTCCGACCTCCTCCGCGATAATCACGAACGCCATATTTTTTCTCATAGACATAATCAGCATGACTTGGTCTGTAATTATCTTTGATATGCGAATAATCATCCGATTTTTGATTGGTATTTGGGATAATAAATCCAATGGGCGTTCCTGTGGTTTTTCCTTCGAATATTCCAGACAAAAATTGCACGTCATCTGGCTCTTTTCGTTGCGTTACAATAGCAGATTGACCCGGTTTTCTTCGTGACATTTCCAATTGAATAGCATCAAAATCCAATTCAATTCCTGAAGGACATCCATCAATTATTCCGCCCAATGCCTCTCCATGCGATTCGCCAAAAGTTGTTATTTTAAATAGGGTTCCGTAGCTATTTCCTGCCATTATAATTAGTTTTGAACAAATATAATATTTTAGTTCAAAGTTCAAAACTTTAAATGATGAAGATTTAAAAATCAATTCACAACTAGTTGATTTTTAGAATATTTTATAACAATATAGAATTAAAGATTGTATTCATTGTAAAAAAGGTTTCAGAAAACTTCTGAAACCCTCTATTTATTTAATGATAATTTCTTTTTTAGAATTAATTTTCACTACCGAATAGGGTGTGGTAATTTCTTGGGAAACCATTGAAGCCGATTTAGGTACAGTTTCTTTAATTGTGATAATAATATTTTTTTCGGTTTCTACAGCGCTTTCAATCCCAATACTATAGCCCCCAGAAGTTTTTTCGCCCAGATTCAAAACAATAAAATTGGAGGTTTGAACATCGTTGGGATTAATTTTATTTTTTAATTTTTCATCATTTTGCAACATTGCGATTTCTTTTTCGTCACTTAAAATTTCAAAAAAACGAATACTCGCACCACCATTATCTTGTTGTGTCAAAACTTCATACAAAGAATTTGCTCCAGAGCTCTTTGAAGTGGATGCACCACAAGAAACCAGAATCAGCGTGAGTAAAACTAAAGGTATTTTTTTCATGAAAATTTATTTATTGCTTTATGATAAAGTTCCTCATATAATGGTAGGATTTTTTCGATATCAAATTGCTTTGCCACTGATAACGCATTTTCTTTGAATTTATTTAAAGTGGAAGTATCTCTTAAAATTTTCAAAGCATTTTCAGCCATTTCGTCAGTATTTCCCATTTTGCTCAGATAACCGGAAACCCCATCAAAATTCACTTCAGGCAAACCACCAGAATTACTGGAAATTACTGGAACACTCCAAGCCATTGCCTCCAAAGCTGCAAGTCCAAAACTTTCGGTTTCAGAGGGTAACAAAAACAAATCGGTATAACTCAATATTTTATCGATTTCATTACTGTTTCCAAAGAAAATAACTTTATCTAAAATACCCAATTCCTGACATAAATATTCGGCTTTCTCTTTCTCGGGGCCATCCCCTACCATCATCAATTTGGCAGGAATTTGTTGCTGAATTTTAAAAAATATTTGAATCACATCCGGTATTCGTTTTACCTTTCTAAAATTACTGATGTGAGTGATAATTCGCTCATTTTCAGAAGCCATCACCGAACGACGACAAGAAATACTTGGATCAATAGTGTTTTTATCCAATTCAATAAAATTAGGAATCACCTGAATTTCATTTTTTATATTGAACAACTTCAGTGTATCAGACTTTAAACTCTCAGAAACCGAAGTCACAAAATCAGATTTGTTAATGCTAAAAGTGACCGCAGTTTTATAGAAAGGATGATTCCCTACCAAAGTAATATCGGTGCCGTGAAGTGTCGTAATCATTGGCAGATTTATACCTTCATCTTTAAGCATTTGTTTGGCCATATACCCTGCATAAGCATGCGGAATGGCGTAATGCACGTGCAATAATTCTATTTTATACAGCTTTACCATATCGACTAATTTGCTCGACAAAGCCAGTTCATACGGTTGGAAATGGAACAATGGATATTCAGGAACATTCACTTCGTGATAATGCACATTGGGATTTAACAATGCCAAACGAACGGGTTGACTGTAGGTGATAAAGTGAATTTCGTGACCTCGACGAGCCAATTCAAGCCCCAATTCTGTTGCGACAACACCGCTTCCTCCAAAGGTTGGATAACAAACAATTGCTATTTTCATATATGAATTTTATTATGACGAATTTAGGGAAAAATGAATTGGATTTGGCCAAATTTGAATTAAATAATTCTAATTTACTTTACTATGGATTCGTAAATAACTTCTTGAATTTGTTCTCTGATTTTGCCTTTGGCCAATTTATTTTCTACAACTCCAGGATAGGTTCTGTTGGAAAGAAAAACATAAACGGTCTCTGTAATTGGATCTGCCCAAGTCATTGTCCCTGTAAATCCGGTATGCCCAAAACTGCTGTCTGAAGCCGATTTTGATGCTGGATTGTCGGTTCCTCGAGGTTTATTAAACCCCAATCCTCTTACATTTCCATCAGCACATAAATAACAGGAATTAAAATCGTCAAATGTTTTGGAAGAAAAATATTGAATACCACCATAGTTTCCTTTTTGCAAATACATTTGCATCATTTTGGCTATATCCATGGCATTCGAAAACAATCCTGCATGACCCTGAACACCACCTTCGATAGCAGCTCCTTGATCGTGAACATAGCCTTGCAAAGTTTGATATCGATAATAGTTGTCTATTTCAGTTGGCGCAATATCAGATTTATTCTTTTTTTGTAAAGGATTAAAAAGTGAATTATTCATTCCTAAAGATTGGAAAAAATTATCCTGAACCAAAACATCTAGCTTTTTAGACGTTGCATCTTCAAGATATTCTTTTAAAATCATAAACGTTAAATCGCTGTATTTGTATTTTTTCTCTGGCAATAATTTACTATCAACCATAGTTTTCATTATAGTGTCATGAAAATCATTTCTAACAAACATACTATCGGCTACTTGCTTCGAAAAGAATTCATCCGGCGTTTTTCTGTAGTATTTCTCCAAAGGTTTGCCTGAACTATCAAGCGTATTTTTATAAAATGGAATAAAAGGTGTCAGCTGTGCATTATGCAACAATAAATCTTTGAAATTGATACTTGCTTTATTAGAACCTTTAAACATTGGAACCATATCGCCTAGATTTGTTTCTAAACTAACTTTCCCTTTATCGTATTGTTGCATCACGTTGGGTAAAGTAGCAATCATTTTGGTTAGAGAAGCGACATCGTACAAATCGGTTGTGGAAACCATTTTCCCTTTGTCATAAGTTTGATATCCAAATGCTTTTTGATAAACCACTTTCCCTTTTCTGGCCACTAGCACAACAATCCCCGGGGCAATTTTGTCATCGATAGCTTTATTGGCAATTTTTTCTATTTCTAATAATTTATCAGTATCCATATCGACATTTTCTGGTGACGCGAATCCTAAACGATTCAGTTTTTCGGTCGGTAAACCATCATTAACCTTGAAGTTGGAATTGATAGAAACAGGTAATTTCCCTTTGGCCTCGATAGCTCCAAAAAGAAGTTCAGCTGAAACAATTTGAGCAACATCCGAATTTTGGTAAGAAACTACTAATCCTTTTATATTGTCAAAATTTGTAATCGGCAATAACGAATACGGTTTGGCTAAAACATCCAGAATTACAGTATTGTTTTTGGCAATTTCTTGCAACCAAAGCGATTCTGTTTGGGTCAAATCTTGGTTCTTCCACGCTTTATCCGATTTGTGAAAACCAATGATAACCGTATCGAAATTTTTTAATTTTTGATTTAAACTATCTATATTTTGGCTGGCTACTTCAGTGATTTCGGTATATTTTTTTAAAGTAGAAACAAAGTCAGAATTTTGCCCATCGCCTATTTTTACATAAGCTATTCTGTTGTTTTTTAAGTTTTTTATAGGTAGAATATTGCCTTTGTTTTGCAAAACAGTAATTGCATTTTCGAACAATTGATAGTTTAAAGCCTTGTTTGAAGCAGGGTTAATATCCTGGTTTAAGTTTAAAGTCTCGATAGGTTTGAAATGATTTAGACCCGCTTTGAATTTATATTGAAGAATCTTTTTTACGGAAATAGCCAAGCGTTCCTCTGAAATGACATTCGCCAGATAGGCTGAACGTATTTTTTCTATTGCTGCAGGAACATTATCTGAACAAAGCAAAATATCATTTCCAGCTAGAAACGCTTTCAAATCGATATCTCCAGGCATTGATGGAACATCACTAATTTCTCGGTAATTACTTACTCCTTTCATATTAAGAGCATCTGTAAAAACCAGACCATCAAATTGCATTTCATTCTGAAGTAATTCGGTCACAATAGTCTTGGAAATAGAAGTTGGATAATTGGGTCTTGGATCTAAACTTGGAATATTCAAATGTCCAACCATTACAGAAACCAAACCTTCATCGAACATTCGCTTGTAAGGATACAACTCTACTAAATCAATATGATCTCGTGAATAAGTCACTAAAGGCAGGGCTTTGTGCGAATCGACCGCGGTGTTTCCGTGACCTGGAAAATGTTTTCCTGTAGAAAAAACACCCTGACTCTGAAAACCTTTCATCAGGGCAATGGCTCTTTCGCTAACATTGACTTTGCTTTCGCCAAAAGATCGAAATCCAATGACTGGATTTTTGGGATTGGTATTGATGTCTAAAACGGGAGCAAAGTTAAAATGAACACCAATGCGTTTGCTTTCTTTGCCCATGCTCTCCCCTACTTTTTCTATTAAATTCAAATCCTGAACAGCACCAAGTGTCATATTCCAAGGATGTATAAAAGTAGAATCAAGGCGCATACTCAATCCCCATTCAGCATCAATTGAAATAAATAAAGGAATCTTCGATTGGGATTGAAAACGATTGGTCAAATTGGCTTGACGAACGGGGCCACCTTGGAAGAAAATAACTCCTCCCACTTTGTTCTCCTTAATCAATTTTTCGACTGAACTTACATGCAATGAATCTTTATTTGAATAGGCCTGAACCATAAAAAGTTGACCCAGTTTTTCATCTAAAGTCATGGTATTATATAGGCTATCTACCCAAAGTTTCTGTGCATCAGTATCTTTGAAAAAGTTTTTCCTTTCTGATTTCAGATGCGGGATATAAATCTCCTCATTCTCAGTAATCTCAGGTTTTTTGAATGGAGCATTCGGTTTCTTACTTGCACAATTGGTAAGCAAAAACAAGAGAACGAAGCAGTATCCAATTCGGGTCAAGAAAGTTTGCATAAACTTTGGATTTAAAAAAACCGACTGTGCCAACTATCCATAGCTGGAACTTCCCAAGACTCATTGTACTCTTCGATAGTATTTACTAGGTTGTTGAAAACGATAGTATTTTCGGTTACGGCCTTTTCTTTAGCCATTTTTTTGAAATCAATCAAGGTTTTATGGGCAATATGCTCACCATTTTTGAAAGTAACGTTCATTTTATCGAGTAAATCGACATTGTATTTTTGTTCCAATTTTTGAATAAATTGAACCGAAGAATCTATAGAACAACCTGTGGCGGCTTGTACTTCCTGATTTACCGCTATTATTATAAATCGGTTGTATTTGAGTTGATAAGATGATTCAAGGCTAACGCTGTGAGCTTCCCATTTTTCAAGAAAAGAAATTACATCAGCTTCAATTTCAGTAAATTCAGCGTCCGAGAATTTTCGGTTGGATTGATAAATCCAGATTTTGGATTCTAATGGTAAATTTTCGAAAGGAATTAGCATTTGATTTTTGATTTTAGATTGCAGATTTTAGATTGCAGGTTATAGATTAATTTACAAATCCATTGCATTGGCAATTAACTCGGCGATGTCTATCACTTTTACTTCACCTTCTTTTTCTTTATTTTTAATACCGTCGGTCATCATGGTATTGCAAAACGGACAACCAGCGGCAATGATATCGGGTTTGGTTTCGAGCGCATCTTCGGTTCTTTCGATGTTAATCTCTTTGTTTCCGGGTTCAGCATCTTTAAACATTTGGGCTCCACCGGCGCCACAACATAATCCGTTGGCACGTGAACGTTTCATTTCGACTAATTCAGCATCTAGTTTTTGAATTAAATCGCGGGGAGCTTCATAAATATTATTGGCTCTTCCTAAATAACAAGGGTCGTGAAAAGTGATTCGTTTGCCTTTGAATTGTCCTCCTTCGATGGTCAATCTTCCGTCATCGAGCAAGGATTTTAGGAATTCTGTATGATGAAATACTTCGTATGTTCCGCCTAATTCAGGATATTCATTTTTCAAAGTATTGAAACAATGCGGACAGGCAGTTACGATTTTTTTTACTTCGTAGGCATTCAAAACCTCTATGTTAGTCATTGCCTGCATTTGAAACAAAAACTCATTTCCAGCTCTTTTTGCTGGGTCGCCCGAACAACTTTCCTCGGTTCCGAGAACTGCAAAGGAAACATTGGCACGATTCAAAATTCGAACAAATGCCTTTGTGATTTTTTTGGCTCTATCATCAAAACTTCCTGCACAACCTACCCAAAACAACACTTCAGGTTGCTTGCCTTGAGATAGCATTTCGGCCATTGTTGGTACTATTAAAACTTCTTGCATTTCTTTTTTGTTTAATCAGTTGATTGGCTAAAAGTTTAATCATTTAAACTTTTAAACTATATTTCATTTTTCCAATTCAATCTATCTTGCTGGTTGTATTGCCAAGGTGCTCCATTATTCTCGATATTGGTCATCATAGCATTCAATGACATAGGGGCTGCACTTTGTTCCATTACGAGATAGCGACGTAAATCGATAATAATTGAAAGTGGACTAATATTTACAGGACATTCTTCGACACAAGCATTGCAAGATGTACAAGCCCATAATTCTTCGGCTGTAATGTAATCGTTGAGTAATGTTTTGTTATCTGGGACGAAAACACCTTTATTGGCATCGATGTTTCTACCTACTTCTTCAATTCGGTCTCTCGTATCCATCATAATTTTACGAGGCGATAATTTCTTTCCGGTAAGATTTGCCGGACAAGAAGAAGTGCATCGCCCGCACTCTGTACAGGTATAGGCATTTAATAGTTGCACCCAATTTAAATCCTGAATATCACTGGCTCCAAACTTACTTGGTACAGCGTTTTCATCAATTACAGGCGTTGCATAAGGATCGGCATTGGGATCCAGCATCAGTTTTACTTCGTTAGTAACGGATTCTAAATTATTGAGTTGTCCTTTTGCATTCAAATCTGCGAAATAGGTATTTGGGAAAGCCAACAGAATATGAAGGTGCTTTGAGAAATACAAATAATTCATAAAAATCAAAATACCAATGATATGCAACCACCAAAACAATTCGTTGAGTAACATCACCAATTCGCTGGAAACACCATTAAATAAAGGAGCTATAAACTGACTGATTGGATAACTTCCGGCTTTGATATAATGCGAAAAACCTCCAGGAATGTTTTGCAAATGCAAATCGGAAGCGTTCATCAATAGAAACAAAGACATCAAAACGACCTCAAAATAGAGAATATAATTGGCGTCATTTTTGGGAAAACCAGCTAAATCTTTATTGGCAAATCGTTTCAATCTGATGATGTTTCTTCTGGTCCAAAAAGTAAATACGGCAACCAAAACAAGCAATGCCAATATGTCGAATGAACCAATTAATACATCATAAAAGGTTCCTAAAAAAGAAAAAATTCTATGGGTTCCAAATAATCCATCAATAATAATTTCAAGCAATTCGATATTGATGATGATAAATCCAGCATATACAATGATGTGAAGAATTCCAGATACAGGTCTTTTTACCATTTTTGATTGGCCTAGAGCAATCATTGCCATGTTTTTCCAACGGGCTTTTGGATTGTCGTTTCGGTTTATAGCCGAACCAAGCTTTATATTTCTGACGATTTTTTTTATATTTAAATAAAAATAACCGAATCCTATCACTAATAGAATTGCAAATAAAATTGAACTTAAGTACCCCATAACTTCCAATTTATTGTTTTGAAACTGTATCTTTTACTGGAGCTACATACGGCTTATTTTTCTTTCCGAAAACAGACACATTTACGTAACGAGTAGGATGAAGCCTAACATCTTCTAGCAATAATTCCAATTCTTTCGATGTTTTCTCTAGATTATTGTACAAAGCTTCGTCTTTGACTAATTTGCCCATTGACCCTTTACCTGATTGAATATCTGCCATCATTTTATCCAAACTTTCTAAAGTTTTTTGGAGGTTTTTGGCAGTTTTGCCTAAATCGGCTTTGTTTAAAGAATCGGATATTTTAGAAAAATCAGTTGACACTTTATTTAAATTGGTAACCACTCCATTGATTTGACCTTTGTTGTCGTCTAGAATGGTATTAATGCTTGAAGATGCTTTATGAAATTGCTCCATAGTTTGACTCAATTCGGCCAAACTGTTCTTTAAATCTTGTTGTCCCTTATTATCTAAAACATTATTGATTCCTGTCAATAAATTGTCAGCATTCTTCATTACCTTTTCAAATTTTGCTTGAAGCGGCACCAATTGTTGTTTCAATGCTTCGGTTAAATCTAATTCAGAAGTACCTGTCAATATTTGACCTTCAGCACACTCAGACTTATCAGCAAGATTAGGATGAATTGCAATTTGTTTCCCATCGATAAAACCAGGTTTGTAAATAACTGCCGTACTTGTCTTTGAAATTGGAAAATCAGTTTTAAGTTGCAACTGGACCATCAGTTTTCCAGTCGTTTTGTCTAAAGAAATCTTAGTGACTTTTCCAACAACCAAACCGTTAATAGTAACTGATGCTGAGGGAGATAAACCTTCGACATTGTCATATTGAACATAAAAGGTACGGTATTTATCTAAAAGATCTTTCCCTTTCAGAAAACTATACCCCCAAATAAATAGAACAATAGTAGTAATGGCAAGAATGCCTGTTTTTAATTCTCTAGTTAGTTTCAAAATATATGAATTTTGGACAAATTTAATGTAAATAAATTAAAATTGAAGTTAATAATTATTTGATTGCATCTTGCACGCTTATCATTACACCGTTTTTAAAAGCAATCAAATACGCTGAATCATATCCTTTAGACTTTGCTTCCTCCAATAATTTTTTGGCGTCATTATAGTTAGAAGTTTCTCCATACATATACTTATTGTACTTCCCATCAACTGCAACAGTAATGCCATTCAAACCTTTGAAGTTACTTGGTATCAATTCGACTTTCTTTTTACTTGAGGACAATTGAACTTTGAAAATGGGTGCTGCAGGATCTTTAGTAACCACTGTTTTTTTAGAAGTTGTAGCGGAAGTATCTTTTACCGGCTTTTCAATATCTTTTTGAGAAGCTCTTTCCGAAACATTATCGGTAGCATCTGTTCCGAAATATTCTCTTTTGTAGCTAATTATAGCATCTGCAATGGCACGTGCCATATCATTTTGACCTTCTTCAGAGTTTAAAAAATTACCTTCATTCGTATTAGAAATAAATCCTGTTTCAATTAAAACTCTAGGCATATAAGCTTTATGAAGTACCATAAACGGAGCTTGTTTTACTCCGCCATGTCGCACATCTCTGCCTAAATCGGCGAATCGATCTTCAATTTTACTTGCCAAAGAAATACTATTGTCTAAATATTCTTCTTGCATCAAAGTCATCCCAATCATGGTTTCAGGAGAATTTGGGTCAAAACCTTCATATTTTTGTTTGTAATCTTTCTCCAAAGTAATAACTGAGTTTTCCTTTTTGGCAGCTTCAAGATTTGAAGCCACTTTACTCATACCCATTACATAGGTTTCCGTTCCAGAAGCTGCGGTATTCTTATTGGCATTGCAATGAATGGACACAAAAATATTGGCATCGGCACGATTTGCTATATTGGCTCTTTCTATTAAATCTATAAAAACATCGGTTTTTCGAGTATAAATGACATCAATCTTGGGGTTTTGTTCTAATAATTTGCCCACTTTTAGTACCAGAGCTAAATTGATGTTTTTTTCGATTCGTCCACTATAATTAGCTCCAAAATCATGCGCTCCGTGACCTGCGTCTAAGGCGACTCTGAAAACAGTAGATTGTCCATAAGTAAAAACTGAAAGCAAAACAAAAAGGAAAGCAAATTGTAATTTGAATTTTTTTAAAATATTCATAAATCTAAAAGTTAATTTTAATTAAAACACAAAGGCTATAAATATAATATTTGATTATTTTTGCAAAAAATTTATATGTAAGTTTGACACGTCAAAAAACAAGCCATATTTTTACAAAAATAGCATTAAAACCTTTGAATACAAACTTATTTAATATCGTTTTATTATCATTTTTCCTAACAATAGGGACTTGTAAAATATATTCTCAAGATATATCCCCAAAAACGACTTCAATACCAGCCAAAAAAGCAAAAAAAAAATCAGATACAGCTGCCGAAAACAAAAATAAATCGAATGCAACTGCACAAATTACAGCTGACACGATTAAAAAAGACAGTCTTAAACCCAAAGTTCTTCTTGAAGCAAAAATAAAATACAATGCGACTGATTATGTCAAAATAGAGCAAAAGAAGAAACTGATTACACTCTACAACAAGGCGGAAATTTATCATAAGGATACTGAACTAAAATCAGGCATCATCGTTTTGAATTATGAAACAAATGAAGTGCTCGCAGGGAAAATCAAAGATTCACTCGGAAAACCTTCTCAATTTCCGAACTTCAAACAAGCTGAGAATGTCATCGAGCCCGATTCCATTCGATTTAATTTTAAATCCAAAAAAGCTTTAATTTGGAATTCAAGAACGGACCAAGGAGAATTCAAAGTCAAAGCAGTTTTAACCAAAAAAGAAAATGATTCAGTTTACTTTTTAAAAGGAGCTCGATTCACTACCTCAAAAGATGTTGATAATCCTGAATATTATTTTCAAACCAATAAAGTAAAAATCATTCCAGGAAAAAAAGTAGTCACCGGATTGACTAATATGGTAATTGCCAATGTGCCTACTCCCATTGCTTTGCCCTTTGCTTTTTTTCCGATGAGTAAAGAAACAAGCGTTTCGGGAATCCTTCTGCCAAGTTATAATGATTCAAATAACAGAGGATTTTCTTTGCAAAATGGGGGGTACTACTTTGCCCTGAGCGACCATTATGATTTAACAGTCCTAGGGGATTATTACACCAACGGAAGTTATGCCATGCGCTTTGAATCCAGTTATGCTAAAAGATACAGTTATAGAGGAAATCTGAACTTTCGATTCGAAAATCTAATCAATAGCGAACGTGGTTATCCCGATTATTCAAAACAAAACATTTACAATCTGCAATGGTCGCATTCGAAAGATTCGAAAGGAAGCCCCAATTCTAGTTTTTCGGCATCGGTCAATATGGGAAGTAGCAAATATTACCAACAGTCGATAAATCAATCGAATATAGGATCAAATTTGAATAACACTTTAACATCGTCGGTTTCCTATAGCAAAACGTTTCCGGGCACCGTGGGTTCACGACTGTCATTGAGCGCTACACATTCGCAAAATACTCAAACTTCAGAAATCAATATGACATTGCCAGATTTGCAATATAGTGTTGATAGAATCTATCCTTTTGTGGGTAAAGATGGCGTTAAAAAAGGTTTTTTCAAAAACATAAACTTACTGTATAATCTAGTCGGAAAAAACAGTTTTGTCACTACCGATTCATTATTCTTTTCAAAAGAAATGTTCGATAGTGCAAAATTAGGAATGCAACAATCGATTCCAATAAGCACCAATTTCAAAATATTTAAACATTTTAGTGCTTCTACGGCAATGAATTATAATGAAGTTTGGACCATAAAAACTATCAATAGGTATTATGATAAAGACCAAAGCCAAGTGGTAGATAAAACCATTAATGGATTTGATGCCTTTAGAACCTATAATTTTTCGAGTAGTTTGGGAACTACAATCTACGGTACGTTCAACTTCAAACCTGAGAATAAAATAAAATCCATTCGACACGTAATGCGGCCGTCACTTTCCTATGGCTATACCCCTAGTTTCGAAAAATATTATGACACCTATGCTACAGATGCTAGCGGAAAAATGACCAAAGAATATACTCGATTTGAAGGCGGAGTATTTGGAGCACCTGCAAATAGCAACTCCAACATACTTGGATTTGATTTGAGTAATACTTTTGAAGCAAAAGTAACCGACCCAGATAGTACTAAAGTGGAACCTAAAAAAATTATGTTGCTGAATAATTTAAATTTTTCTACTAGTTACGACATCAATGCCAACGGAAAAACTACGCTGGCGTGGGCTCCAGTAAGAGTAAGTGGGGGAACAATGCTTTTTAAGGACAAATTGAATATGAACTTTGGAGCTACTTTAGATCCTTATGCAATTGACAATGGGGGCAATAGAATAAATGTATATAATATCAATAATGGTGGTAGCTTGTTTCGAATGACAAGCGCCAATATGACTTTGAATTATTCTATTTCTAGCAAAGATTCAGATAAAAAAGATAAAGAAGGCAAAAACAAAGAAGGCCAAAGAAATGGTGGTCGAGATGATGATTTGTTCGGACGAAATACAATTGATAACGTCAGGGGCAGAAGCCAATTTGAAGACGAAGATGAAGATGAGACCGACAAAATCGGGGAGTTTTTTGCCTCAAAATTGCCTTGGGATATGACCTTTGCCTATTCGCTTACTTATAGCAACATCAATCGAGAAAGCAAAATTACAGGAAATTCCTTGATGGTTTCGGCCAATGGAGATTTAACACCAAAATGGAAAGTCGGAGTTTCTACAGGATATGATTTTGTCCAAAATGGAGTCACCTACACCCAACTTCGTTTTGAAAGAGATTTATTGAGTTGGCGAATGGATTTCAACTGGCAACCCTTTGGCGATCAAGCTAACTGGAGTTTCTTTATCGGGATAAAATCGGGTATCTTGAGCGATATAAAATACGACAAACGAAGCGTTAGCAATAGATAATTCACTTCATTTTTTAAAATAATCATAAAATCCAGTCTATATGAAAAAAATAATTTTTACCGAAAAAGCACCAGCACCGATTGGCCCATACAACCAAGCGGTTCTTATAGGAAATACACTTTATACTTCAGGGCAGATTGCCATAAATCCTGCAAATGGCGAGATCATCACTTCAAACATCGAAGCCGAAACCAAGCAAGTAATGGATAACATGAATGCTGTACTGGAAGCAGCTGGAATGACTTTTGAAAACGTAGTAAAATCAACGATATTTATTATGAATATGGGCGATTTTGGAGCAATAAATGCCGTTTATGGTTCTTATTTCAACGAAAAAACCGCTCCAGCTCGTGAAACGGTTCAAGTGGCTTGTTTGCCAAAAAATGTAAATGTCGAAATATCTATGATTGCTGTTCTATAGCGATAGCATCTAAAAACAATTGGGCTGCCGATTCATTTGTCGCTAATGGAATATTGTGAACATCACAAACACGCAATAACATATTCACATCCGATTCGTGTGCATGACTCGACAAAGGATCTTTAAAAAATAAGACCATTTTTGTTTTTCCCTCGGCTACTCTACCCGCAATTTGAGCATCGCCTCCTTGTGGTCCGGAGAGCATTTTTTTTACTTTAAAACCTGCACTTTCCGCTTTGGAACCTGTTGTTCCTGTAGCAATAAGTTTAATATCATCTCGCAACAAAATGGTTTTGTTTTTATTCAAAAACTGAACCATATCTGCTTTTTTTCCATCGTGAGCAATAATTGCTATTTCCATAATATATATTTTAAAAAAACCTGATAAATATATCAGGTTTTGTATGCTATTTGTTTGAAATATGATAAGCTATTAAACCATCTATTGGACGTCTTAAAACGTTTCCTAATTGCATTTCATATTTGTCGAACATAATTTGTAATTCATCTTTAAGATAAAAAGCAATCGAACCTACAAAATGAACTGGTACTTCTTTGTGGTTATCGTATTGTTTGATATAATTTTTGATAAAAGATTTCATTCCTTTGAAAATAATTTTTCGACAGAATTCATGTTCTTTATTTTGAATAAGGAATTTGGCGAAAGTAGCCAAATATGCATTTGGGTTAGGTTCTTTGTATAATTTACTTTTGATAAAATCAGGGTCTAAATCATATTCTTTCTCAAATTCGACTGCCAATTCCTTTGGCATTTTATTGAAATAATATTTGCGAATTAATTCTTTCCCGAATACATTCCCACTGCAATCATCCATAACGATATAGCCCAAAGATTGAACTTTTTGATGCAAGATTTTTCCATCAAAAAAACTACAATTTGAACCTGTTCCTAAAATACTCACAATAGCTTGTTCTCCCCTAGGCGTTGTAGCAAATACTGCTGCATAGGTATCTTCCTGAACATCAACAATTGCGTTTGGAAAATATTTTTGAAACGCTTGTGAAAGCATTATTTTCATTCTATCAGTTCCACAACCGGCACCATAAAAGAAAAGATGTGTGGCTTTCTCTTTATTTTGTAAAATATCGAATTTGTCATTTAATCGCTCGATGATTTCATCTTCATCAAGGATTTCGGGATTCAAACCTAAAGTTCTGGTAGTAAATAATATTTTTCCATCCTCATCAATTGCAATCCAATCGGCTTTTGTAGAGCCACTATCAACTAATAATCTCATTTTAATTTAGGATTTTGGAATTACGATTAAAGATTTAAAATATAATTCCCTATTAATAATTACATCCGAAGATGCTGCGTTTTTGTATCTGCCAAAAGTACAAATTTTCAGTAAAATTTGAAGAAAAAAAATCCCGCTAAAATAAATCTAACGGGATTTTCATTTGGCAAATAAAATTATTTTAAACCTGCGATATGAACAGATAAATCAATTAATTTACTTGAATATCCATATTCATTATCGTACCAAGATACTAATTTGAAGAAAGTAGAACTCAATCCAATTCCTGCAGCAGCATCAACGATTGAAGTTCTTTTGTCAGAGATAAAATCTTGTGATACAACAGCATCTTCAGTATATCCCATAATTCCTTTCATTGTAGTTTCAGAAGCTAATTTCAAAGCAGCCATAATTTCTTCGTAAGTAGTTTCTTTAGCCACTTTTACAGTTAAATCTACTACAGAAACGTCAGCAGTAGGAACACGGAAAGCCATACCAGTTAATTTTCCATTCAATGCTGGGATAACTTTTCCAACTGCTTTTGCAGCACCTGTTGATGATGGAATAATGTTTATAGCAGCAGCACGTCCACCTCTCCAGTCTTTTCTTGAAGGACCATCAGCAGTCATTTGAGTTGAAGTTGTAGCGTGAACTGTTGTCATCAAAGCTTCAACAATTCCAAAATTATCATTTACAACTTTAGCTAAAGGAGCTAAACAGTTTGTAGTACAAGATGCATTAGAAACAACAAGGTCTGAAGCTTTTGCTGTTTCATGGTTCACTCCCATTACAAACATTGGAGCATCTGCAGACGGAGCAGAAATGATTACTTTTTTGGCACCACCTTTAATATGTGCACTTGCTGTTTCAATTGTAGTGAAAATACCTGTACATTCAGCTACTACATCAACATCAAGTTCATTCCATTTTAAATCAGCAGGATTTCTTTCAGCAGTGATACGAATGTTTTTTCCGTTTACATACAATTTTCCTTCTTTTACTTCAACAGTTCCGTTGAAACGTCCGTGAACTGAATCATATTTCAATAAATAAGCTAAGTGATCTACGTCTAACAAATCGTTGATTGCTACTACTTCTACATTATCTCTGTTAAAAGATTCTCTAAAAACGATTCTTCCAATTCTTCCGAATCCATTGATTCCTAATTTTACTTTTGACATTTTTTTGATTGTTTTGGCTCAAAGCTCGTGCTTCAAGCAGATTATTATTAATTTAATTTATTATCGTTTGGCCGAAGCCTATTTTATACTGACATTATTTCGGCAACTCGAAGTAATTCTCTATCAATTTCCGATTCACCTTTGATAGCTTGTAGCAATGGAGTAATGGTTACTTTGTCATTCAACATACCAACCATATAATTTGATTTTCCTTCCAACAAGCATTCGACTGCTTTTACACCCAATCTAGAGGCAAGAACTCTATCGTAACAAGATGGCGCACCGCCACGTTGCATATGACCTAGAACCGAAACACGAATTTCGTATTCTGGTAAATTGGCTTCGACATAGTCTTTTAATTCAAATACGTTTTTACCAATTTTATCCCCTTCTGCAATAACAACAATACTCGACGATTTTCCTGCTGCTTTGCTTTTCTTAAGAGACTCCAGCAATCTTTCTAATCCTAATTCTTCCTCAGGAATCAAAATTTCCTCTGCTCCTCCTCCGATTCCAGCATTCAAGGCAATATGACCTGCATCACGTCCCATAACCTCAACAAAGAACAATCTATTGTGCGAACTTGCAGTGTCACGAATTTTATCGATACAATCTATAACTGTATTAAGCGCAGTATCGTATCCTAAAGTATGACTTGTTCCAAAAATATCATTATCTATTGTTCCTGGAATTCCCATTACAGGAAAATTAAATTCCTTATTAAAAATTTCAGCTCCCGTAAAACTACCATCTCCTCCAATTACTACAAAACCATCTACTTCTGCTTTCTGCAATTGTTCGTATGCTTTTTTACGACCTTCTGCAGTCATAAACTCTTTTGAACGAGCTGATTTAAGAATTGTTCCTCCTTTATTGATAATATTATGTACTGATCTTGGCCCCATTGGAATAAAGTCCCCTTCAATCATTCCTTGGTAACCTCTATAAATTCCAACACATTCTATTTTATGATAAGCACACGTTCTAACTACTGATCTGATAGCTGCATTCATACCTGGCGAGTCTCCTCCTGAGGTAAGTACAGCTATTTTTTTTATTGTTTTTGACATTATTTAAGTATTAAAAGTGTAAATTTAATAAACATTCGGCAATTTAGCAGGTATGTTTTTAATAATTTAGTAAAACAAGCTAAATTCAAACGTTATCGTTAATAAGTTGCGTAAATATTGTAATAAAAATAATATTTACCCCTAGAAATGACTATTTGACAACTAATGAAATTTATTTTTGATTAGTAAAACAAGACTTTTTTCGGATGAGCTTAGTCCTCTTCTGGCACTCGTCCTTCGAAATTTGGGTTTACTTCTTTGGTCTTGGGTTTGTTTGATTTTGAGTGTTCAGTATCTGGAACAAAATTAGAATCATAATCAATAGCATCGGAGTTCTTTGCTTTTTCTATTTTAACTTTTTTGAAAAACTTATTGGCTAATTCTTTGAATGTATTAAATTCAACCTCATAGGAAACCCCAACTCCTTGTGTATAGCCAATTCCTTCACCTACGTAGGTAATGTCATTTTCCCTGTTAAAAAAGCGTAAGTTTACGGTTCCGTCATCGTTTACTCTATACAAAACTTCGACATTGCCTACCACCGCAGTTTGTGACACACCACCAAAAGGAACCCCAACCTTTCCATTGATGGTTACTCTTTCATTAATTTTTGATGAAATTGACGCTTCGAATTTACCATCAATTTCTTGCCCATTAGTTTTATCAGCTCCAATAATATCGAGAGTTACTTGAAATTTTTCGTCATTTGAATGAATCATACTGGTCAACAAACTTGAAGCCGTTTCGAAAGCACTTTGAGAAAAGGCGGATTGATTGACACCTTCTGAGCTCAAAAAACTACCGGTAGATAACAAATACAACGCTTGAGTTTGCCGCACATCTTTGTCCGTTAATTTGTATTCTATCTCTGATTTCAGCACATTGCTAACTCGTGGAAACTCAAAATTAAAGTCAGGCTCAGGCTTTGTTAAATCCCCTCGAAGTCCAATAACCACATTGACATCTACCTTTTGATTAAAGGAAGAATTCTCTAGTAAAACAGAAGGATTTGCTGAAGTTTTATAAATAGCTTCTAAATTTAATCTGGCTTTCATCGGATCTCCTTCCCACGAAATGTAACCTCCTTTTTTGACCGTGAATTTCTTATCAATAATTCCACCGTATTTAAAGTTATAAAAACCTTCATAGGCTTGAAAATCTCCCCACATATTAAACTTTCCTAAGGTATTGATTTTCAACAACAAAGTTCCATTACCTCTACCCTTCATTCCATGTCCCGTATTACGATCAAGAATTACCTCAACTTCAGCATCGGGAGTAATATCAATATCAAATTCCAGTTCAAGCCCATTATAATTTCTTGAATTATCAACAATACCATTCTTTATATTGAACTTTTCTTTTGAAGTCAAAAAATGTAAAAAATCATTTGAACTTACACTTTCTGAATCGTTGATAGGAATTTTTAAGGAGGATCCTTTTTCGGATTTTGCATCAACCTTTATAAATAAAGAATTTGTTGGTCCTTTAATTGTTGCAACTCCGTCTATAAAAGCAATTCCGAAATATGCTGCATCTTCAGAATCTTGTGTATCTAATACGAGTAAGTTTTTCGAATTAATTTTCAAATCCAACTTCCAATCCGAAAAATTTCGATGTTCTACCACTCCATTCAAATACCCTTTTGTACCAAATTTGGTATCTGTTAGTATATTATTTTTAAACAAAAACTTCTCATCCGATAAATCAACAACCGATCTGCCATCTAATGAATAATCTGTGTTTAAATAAGGTACTTTCAAGCCCGCTTCATCTACATAAAGTCTTCCGTTGATATTGGGTTTATTCAGATTGCCTTCAATAGTTGCGCTTCCAGATGCAAATCCTCTAATATTGGAAATTACTTCTCCTCCAAGAGGGCTTAAGAAACCTAGATTAAATTGATCTAGCTTTAATTGCAAATCCAAAACGGTATTTTTATCCACTATCTCAAAACTACCGTCGAGGTCTAAAGAGGTCACATTATCATTTTCGATCGATGATTTTACCTTGAATTTTTTGAAATTTTCGTCTCCCGAAATCTCAAAATTCACATAACCCAATGCTACTTTATTAATATTTAAATCATCAATCTGAATCGAAGCCGTGGGTTTAAATACGTTCTTATCTTGCCTATAATTGACAAGTGCATTCAAGTTTCCTTTGATATCAAAACTAGGATCGGCTGGCGTAATTTGATTCAAATCAACGTTTTTGACATTAAGCTTCAAATCTTTGTAATTATCCCCTTTTATTTCGCCCATAAAGGTAATTTCTTGCTCGTTATGAGTTAAAATTATATTTTCGAAAGAGAAATTTTTGAAGGATTTATCAAAAACTATTTGATTGTTATTTTCCTCTTTTTCATTTAAATACCACAAATAATCTTTTAGTTTTACCTCTGATTTTTGTATTCCAACTACATTCTTATTTGCTGCATTAAAAGTGTGATACAAATTCAAATTGAAATAATCTTGTCCTTTTGTACCTCCTTTAAACTCAGACCGAATGTGCATCGTATCTTTAACAATCACGTTTATCAAACTAAAATCCCTAATATTATATTGTTTTGTTTTGATACTATCAACTTCAATAAATGAACTATAAAGGGGGTTTTTATTATCTACATTTATCCTAACATTATCTAAAGTATTGGTTGAAAAAGATATTTTTGGTGAATTGAAATTGAGTTTAAATTCCAGATTATCAGAACCTAAATTTCCTTTTAAAGTGGTATTTGTGGCAATCGAAATTTCAGGATAAAAAATTTCAATTATTTTATTATAAATAGTGAAATCAAATTTCAGAAACTGTCCTTTCTTGACTTTCACCGGGCGGTAATTCTCATAAAGACTTCCTAATGAATTCTCGACCAATTTTTGCAATTGGTTGAATTGAAATTTCCCAACAACATCACCTTCAACAATATCTGTAGATTTCAGTTGTATGGTTCGCACGCCATTTTGATCAAAAGAAGAATTGATATAAAAATCATCAAAATAATAGGTTGATTTCGCATTTTGATAAGTGGTTTTATTAATCAAAACATCTCCTCTGAGATTATCAATAGAATTCCCGGATAATTTTACGATTACATCTCCTTTGAATTTTGAAATCAAATCTTTTTTGAAATTTAATTTTTTCAGGTCGGCATTTTCCACATTAATATGAAAATCATACCTACTCTCTTTCTTGCTTAAATCAACCAGACCATCATAATTCAATTTCAGGTTAGGATCATTGACTTTAATTACTCCTTTGTAAAGGCCTTTTTCCAAATGTCCGCTTAGGTCAATATTTTTATAGGTATAATTATTATAATTTATTTGAGAAACATTCCCTTTCAAGCTGGTATTCAAATACTTCTCAGAAAACCCTTTGCCATCAACCTCGAGATTAAAACTTGCTTTTCCCAAGTCTTTTCTATCAATAAAAGCTCCAATATCAAAATTATCAAAAACAACATTTCCTACATAAGCTGCTTTATCGGTCAAATCCATATTGTCAATACTCAGGTCTGAATTTACATTTCCCAACTGAGTTTTCATTTTAAAATTGGAAACTAAGGAAGTGGTCGTCACTTGGGCATCGCCAACTAAATTGATTGTTCCTAATTTCTTTAAAATAACAGGTAATCTTGTACCCAATACATTGGGCAAAATTGAAACCAAATCATCATAATTGGCCGAAAGCTTGTCGAACTTTCCGTTCATATAAAATTCTTTTCCTTTACTTGGGAAAAGATTTTTGAAATTTATAGTACCTATTATTTGGGAGCTTTTGGTGTCATTTAAATCTATATTAGATAAGACCAAATTATTCAAAGGACCTTTTATTCTTCCTTTGACTTTAAACCTTTGGTTTTTTCCCAATTCATCATAAAACCCGCGAATGTCATTGGTTCCCAAATTGGCTTTTTCTAATTTAATATCGAATTCTACTTTATCCGTAAAATGAGCAAAATCCTCTATATCATAATTCATAACCACAGAACCTTTCAAGTTGGATTCCTTGGTCAATAAATCAAGATTCTCAAGTTTGATATGCTTTGAGTTATAACTAAATTTTGTACTTAAATCTTCTACAAAAATGCCGCGATGATCCTGAAATGACAATGCATTGATAGTTGTGCTAACTTCTGCACCATAAATCCTTAGCGCTGTGGCGGCTAAGTTGATTTTTGTAAAATCTACATCCGTAGGATCTTCCCTGTTTTCGTCGATAAGACTATACCGCCCGTTGGTGATTTTAACCTTTGATGCCGTCATCAAAAAATGTTCTTTCGATGGAGGCGCTCCTGAATCAAATGCGGCAACAAATTTATCGAGGTTAGAATATTTTTCCCCTTTATAGGTTTTCATATTGAAATACAGTTTATCGGCTTCTATATCGCCAAAAATGAGATCAACGTTCAATAATTTTTCAAAGTCTAAAATATTGGTTTTAATGCGTTTGGCATAAATTAAGGTATCTTTGTGATGGTCAAGAATAATCACTTCTTTTAGCTTTACACTACCAAAAACAGTCAATGAAACCTGCTCCACATTGATACTTATTTTGTACTTTTCGTTGAGCACATCGGTGGTATAATGACCTATTTTGGTTTGAACATAAGGCAAAGCCAGTGCGATACCAAGTAGCAATAATAGTAGGATTAGTCCAAGAACCGAACGAAATACTATTTTTTTAATTTTTTTGATACCTATTTATTTTTTAATTTATTTCTAAATTTTATTTTGAGCACTCAAACGGCAGCACCTTAAATAAAAATTCTTTAATTTTGGCTTTTCCGTATAAAATTTCAAACGGATTGTCAAATATAATTCAAAATTTGTGCCTTTTTATGCAAAATCCCGAGGTTTTTATTCTAGCTATCGAAAGTTCCTGTGATGATACTGCTGCAGCAGTTTTAAAAAACGACAAAGTATTATCAAATGTCGTAGCTAACCAACTGATTCACAATCAGTACGGAGGAGTCGTACCTGAACTTGCCTCGCGCGCTCATCAACAAAATATTGTCCCTGTTATTGATGCGGCTTTGCGCAAAGCAAATATAACAAAAGACCAATTATCTGCAATTGCATTTACTCAAGGTCCAGGATTAATGGGTTCATTGCTTGTTGGAAGTTCGTTTGCAAAATCATTATCATTGGCCTTAAATATTCCTCTGATTGCAGTAAATCATATGCAAGCGCATATTTTGGCACATTTTATTGACGAGGAAGGGTATGACAAGCCTACATTTCCGTTTTTGGCTTTAACCATTTCGGGCGGCCATACACAAATTGTACGAGTAAGCGATTTTTTCGATATGGAAATCATTGGAGAAACTACCGATGATGCTGTGGGAGAAGCTTTCGACAAGAGTGCCAAAATCCTTGGTCTTCCTTATCCAGGAGGTCCATTGGTCGATAAAAATGCTAGATTAGGAAATCCGAAAGCCTTTGCTTTTACAAAACCGCAAGTTCCTGGATTAGATTTTAGTTTTTCAGGATTGAAAACAGCCATTTTGTATTTCATCCAAAAGAAAAAAATAGAAAACCCCAATTTTATAGACGAAAACATAAATGATATTTGCGCCTCTATTCAGCATACCATAATAGAAATCTTGATGGACAAACTGAAAAAGGCTGTCAAAGAAACTGGCATCAAACAAATTGCTATTGGCGGCGGAGTTTCGGCTAATTCAGGCATTAGAACCACACTCAAGGAAGCCGAAGGCAAATACGGATGGAAAACCTACATTCCAAAATTTGAATATACCACCGATAATGCTGCAATGATTGGAATTGTAGGTTATCAAAAGTTCTTATCTGAAAATTTCGAAACTTCCTCTGTAGTTTCCAAAGCTCGAATCCAATTCTAATTATGCAATTATTTTATAATCCAACGATTGACGAAACCACCCAAAACTTTTCTTTCGACAAAGAAGAAAGCAAACATATTGTAAAAGTTTTACGCAAGAAAGATACCGATATTTTATATGTAACTAATGGTTTGGGGTTGTTATTCAAAACCGAAATCACATTGGCTTCCGACAATAAATGTACCGTTCAGATTCTTACTGTGGAAAAAGCAGCGCCATCAAAATTTCAATTGCATTTGGCTGTTGCGCCTACAAAAATGAACGACCGTTACGAATGGTTTTTAGAAAAAGCCACCGAAATTGGCATTCACGAAATCACACCTATTATCTGCGACCGTTCGGAACGAAAAGTAATAAATAGAGAACGTTTCGAAAAAATTTTGCTGACCGCAATGAAGCAATCCAATGTGTTGTTTCTTCCAAAATTAAATGAGGCAATTACTTTCAAGGAATTCATAAAACACAAAAATAAAGGTTTACAACTCGTTGCGCATTGCGAAGAAAGCGATAAAAAATCTTTGAAATCAGTTTTGAAACCCAACGAAAATGTTACTTTGCTCATAGGTCCAGAAGGCGATTTCTCGGAAAAAGAAATTGCATTGGCACTAGAAAATGATTATGTTCCTGTATCATTGGGAAATACTAGATTGCGAACAGAAACCGCTGCAATTGTGGCTTGTCATAGCGTTGTTTTTATAAATGAAACCCACTAACCCTATTGTGGGGAAATAAAGAATAATTTCCAATTTAATGAAAAGAATATTTTACATTATATTATTAACTTCTTGTACTTGCTTTTCCCAGGAAATTGCCTTGCTAAAATACAGCGGTGGAGGTGATTGGTATGCCAATCCAACTTCTTTGCCCAATTTAATAAAATATTGCAATGCCAACATCAATACCAAAATAAAATCCAAACCAGCAACGGTGGTACCGAGCAGTCCCGATTTGTTTTCCTATCCATTTGTGCATATGACCGGACACGGAAACGTAGTTTTTAGTGATGCTGATGTGAGTAATCTCAGGAATTATTTGAATTCGGGTGGTTTTCTTCATATCGATGACAATTTTGGTATGGATCAATACATTAGAAAAGAAATCAAGAAAATTTTTCCCAATACGGATTTGGTGGAAATACCAGCTAATCATCCCGTTTTTCAAAAACCCTTTTTATTTGCTAATGGATTACCAAAAATTCACGAGCACGATGGAAAAGGCCCTCAAGCTTTTGGAATTTTCGCAGCAAATCGATTAGTTTTATTGTACACTTTCGAATGTGATTTAGGCGATGGCTGGGAAGATGCCGAAGTACACAACGACCCCACCGAAGTTAGGGGGAAAGCTTTGAAAATGGGAGCTAATATTATGAACTACATTTTTAATAATTGATTTTTTTTTCAAAAAATTAATTTACTCAATTAAATACAATAATTTAATAATTATTTTTATTCCGAATGTATTTATTTAAAAAGTATTTGTTTTTTTAATAATTTATTCATAAAATTGTTAAAATTTTAACCAAACCCATTAACTTAAAACCCTTGCCACTATGAAAAAAATCCTTTTATCCGCAGCTGCAATCTTGATGTTATTTTCGTGTCAAAACGAAGCAATCGATGCAACAGACTCCACAAATAGTGTGACTGGACGTCGAATGTGCGCGGCACAAGATGTTCTCGAAGCTCAATTAGAAGCCGATCCAACTCTAGCTATTAGAATGAATGAAATTGAAACTTTTACTCAAGCTAGAATTTCGAGACTTACTTCAAATTACAGATTAGTTAATGGTAAAATTGTAATTCCAGTTGTAGTAAATGTATTATATAGAACTACAGCCGAAAATATATCTAATGCCCAAATTCAATCACAAATCGATGTATTAAACAAAGACTTTACAGCTACAAATGCTGATTTTGGAAGTGTTCCTGCAGAATGGTCAGGCATTGCTGCAAATATTGGAATCACTTTTGAATTAGCAGGAATTAATAGAAAAGCAACTACCAAAACTTCTTGGGGAACTAGAGATGCTATGAAAAGCAGCAAAAAAGGAGGCCTAGACCCAACCACGCCTACTACAACTCTAAACCTTTGGGCTTGTACTATTGGAGGTGGAATTTTGGGTTATGCACAATTCCCTGGTGGTTCAACAGCAACTGATGGAGTTGTAATCGATTCTAAGTATTTTGGTCTGTCTAGTGCTGCAAGTGCTCCATACAATTTGGGAAGAACAGGTACTCACGAAGTCGGTCACTGGATGAATTTACGTCATATTTGGGGTGATGCCTCTTGCGGTAATGACCTTGTAGCAGATACTCCGGTAGCTAAAACTGCAAATTATGGAGTTCCAACATATCCGTATGTAAGCACATGCTTGCCAGCTCACAACGAAATGACAATGAATTATATGGACTATACAGATGATAGAGGTATGTATATGTTTACTAATGGACAAAAAGCAAGAATGGCTGCCATTTTCACTTCTGGTGGACCAAGAGCTGCCATTGGACAGTAATTCTTTTCTTATCTTAAAAATAATTAACTCGCTAATTTTAGCGAGTTTTTTTTACCTTTATCCTCAAAACTAAATAAAATGATTACATCAAAAATTATTGCAAGTGGAATAGTAAGAGCCATTGTATATCTGGCATTGATAGTTTTGTCACTGTATTTTATTTATTTGATTCAGTCTGTTTTGATCTATCTTGTCTCGGCATTGATTTTAACATTAATCGGAAACCCTATTATGCATTTCCTGAAAAAAAGATTAAAATTCAAACATACCTTAGCCACAATTACAACTTTAATTCTTTTTGTAATGTGTATTGCCGGACTTATTTTGATGTTTATTCCATTAATAGCATCTCAAGGGCAAAATTTATCCTTACTAAAAACCGCAGAAATTGAAGAAGATATTACCCAATTGACTGCCCAAACTATGCGTTTTTTAGAAAGTCATAATATTGATACTTCACAAATGATTAAAGAAGCCAATCTTGCCTCCAAAATAAATTTAAATTTTATTCCTGATTTTTTAAATTCAGTATTAGGAACGATTAGCAATTTTGGAATAGGATTAGCATCGGTCTTGTTTATCACTTTTTTCTTTTTAAAAGACAGTTTACTTTTTGTTTCTGGGGCGAAAAAATTAATTCCCGACACACACGAAGAACAAATTTTGAATTCAGTTCATAAAATAAATCATTTGCTTTCTCGCTATTTCATTGGATTGTTGCTTCAATTATTTATTGTTTTCATTTTATATGTAATAGTGCTTTTTATTTTCGACATTCCAAATCTGTTTATCATTGCCTTTTTATGTGCAATTCTTAACATCGTACCGTACATTGGCCCCTTGATTGCCTCGATTTTAGCTGCTGTTTTGACAATGCTCAGCAATTTAGGTTCGGATTTCCAAACCGTGATGCTACCCACAACCATTTATGTACTAATTGGTTTTTGGATTGTTCAAGTAATCGACAACAACCTATCGCAACCTTTGATTTTTTCTAAAAGTGTTAGTTCGCATCCCTTAGAGATTTTCCTTGTAATTTTAGTTGCAGGTTTTCTTTCTGGAATTTTAGGAATGGTAGTTGCAGTCCCTATCTATACAATTTTGAAAGTTATCGGGAAGGAATTTTTTCCAGAAAACAAAGTAATTCAATTACTTACTAAAAACATTTAGTTTTGGATTTTAAACTTTTAAATCCTGAAATCCAACAATTTATCAACACTAATATTGATGCCAATATTGCAAAATTAGCGTTGCAAAAAAATCCTTTTCCGGCAGTAGATTGGATTTCAATCCTGAATCAAATTGAAGCCAAAACCAAAGCAAAAGATAAATTACCGACTTGGTTTACTACCAAAAACATTTTGTATCCAAGTAAAATATCGATAGAACAAACTTCATCCGAAAAAACCGCATCTTACAAATCTGAGCTGGTTTTTGGTGAAAGTCTAATCGATTTGACAGGCGGTTTTGGAGTGGATGATTTTTATTTTTCCAAAAAAATAAAAACAATAGCACATTGTGAAATAAACACAGCCCTTTCAACAATAGTCCGGCATAACTTTGAACAATTAAGTGTCAAAAACATCCATTTCTATTCGGGAGATAGTTTAGAAATCTTAGCAGCATTAAATTCGAATTGGGATTGGATTTACATTGACCCTTCCAGAAGAAATGATGCTAAAGGAAAAGTTTTTATGTTGAAAGATTGTCTGCCTAATGTCCCTGACAATCTAGGTTTATTATTTAATTTTTCGAATAGCATTTTAATAAAAACAGCACCGCTGCTCGATATTACTGCTGGATTATCTGAATTGACTAATGTCAAAACCGTTCATATTGTGGCACTCGAAAATGAAGTCAAGGAATTGTTGTGGGAAATTCAAAACGAGTATGTGGGAAAAACTGAAATCAAAACGGTGAATCTTACAAAAGAAAAAAGAGACATTTTCGAATTTGTTTTGGATGAAAATAAAGAAAGTGCAGAATATGGTTTGCCAGAAAAATACATCTACGAACCCAATAGTGCCATTATGAAATCTGGAGGATTTGACGAAGTGGGATCTTTTTACCAACTCAAAAAATTACACAAGCATTCCCATCTATATACCAATGCTGAAATCATTGATTTTCCTGGTCGAATTTTCGAAATTGAAAACACCATAAAATATCACAAAACAGAAATGAAAAATTTTATTGAAGGAAAAAAAGTTAACGTTACTACTCGTAATTTTCCGGAAACGGTGGAAGCCATTCGAAAAAAATGGAAAATTAAAGAGGGAGGAAATCAATATTGTTTTTTTACAACTGATGAAAATGACAATAAAATAGTTTTAATTTGCAAAAAAATTAAATAATCAATGAAACATTCCATCTGCCTATTTATTGTCTTAATAAGTAGCTCCCTTTTTGCTCAAAAAAACTGCGAATACAGTGCCAACGTTAAGGATTCTATTGGTACTTATAAATCGACTAAAGAATATATGATATATGAAAAAAATTTCGCTGGAAATAAAAATTATATATTTTTCTCATTGACTTTGACCGATGGTACGCCAAGCTTGAATATACAGTTTATCCAGAAAAGTAAAGAATTCTTGAAAGCGAATTGTTTTGATAAAAATTCTAAAATTTTCTTTCAGTTAAACAATGGAAAAATTGTAACATTACTTCATATTGATCAAACAGATTGCGGCACTTCAGTTCGCGACAATGAAGGATTTGACAATAGGATTTTAACCGGGAATTTTATGTTCATGAAAGGCTCTTTTGAAGATTTAAAAAGTTCACCTGTCAGTTTAATGCGGATAAAATATTTGACCGATATTGAGGATTATGTTTTTAGAAAAGAATTTACATCAGAAATGGACAATCAGATATATCAACCAGAAACTTACTTTATCAATTATTTGCATTGCATCCAAAACTAATCACATTTCCATTTGGTATTCGAAACTTTATCATTTAAAGCCGATCTTAAATTATAATGCCACCATTCCGAATCGAATGGATTGAATCCATTTTCAATCATTATCTTTTTCAATAATTCTCTGTTATTTTTTATTTCCTGAGAAAGATTTTGATAATTGTGACTCGCTTCAATACCGAAAAAATCAAAAGAGGTTCCCATATCAAGTTCCTTTCCGTTGCTATCGACTAAGGTTATATCGACCGCTCCTCCGCGATTGTGAATAGAGCCTTTGCTCGGATCGGCAACATAAGAAGGATTTGAAACAATTTTCCACATTCTTTTTTGAATGTCCAATGGACGATAACAATCGAATATTTTGATTTTGTACCCCATTTTCATAAAATCAGAATTGGCTGCAATCATGGCTTTTACAGTTTTAAATCGCAAAAAACATTCGGCGCAATCATACACTTTAGCTTTCAAGAAATTATCCGAAGAAGCATATTTCATATCATACACAAAATCTTTACTGTATTCCTTTAAATTCACAAACACAGTGTCATTGACTGCAGATTGCTTTAAATCAATAATTGCAGTTTGTGATCTACAAGAAAACAAACTTAATAGTGCGAAGAAAAGAAAAATAGGTTTGAAATACATCATAGCTTATATCTTGGATAAAAATAGAAAAAATTAAGTCACGATAATCGGAAAATACAATATAAAAAGGCTGTTATCAGGCTACTTCGTTAAGAATCTAATAAATCGATGATTCTCATTACTACTTTTTTTGAAATTTAAAACTTTGCACTCCTTCTTTTGATTGTAACCATAAAATGTAAATACCTGGACTCAAATTAGAAACATCAATTGTATTTTGATTTAACACATTCTCTTTCGAATAAACCGTTTCTCCTAAAATGTTAGTTATAATTACTGATTGAATTTCTTTTCTATCAGAATTTATAATATTCAATACAGTCGAAACTGGATTGGGATAAAACGTTAATCCATTTTCAATGTTTTTTTTTTCAATAACTAATGTACCTGCTGGAGCTATAGTCAATTTTGGAGATAAACTGGTTCCCAATTTTGCTCCCCAACTGGCTGTCCAAAGCTGTACTTCAACTTCATAATATTCTCCGTTGCTTAAATTTGCACTAGGAGTTGTACTCATAGGAATGTTCAAAGAAACTTGAGCCAGAACATTTATTCCTGTAGATGGAATCAAAAATTGATTTCCTGAACTTTCAACAATAGTTTGCAACCATCCACCACTTGAATTTCTTCTAAACAATCCAACATAAAAATAATCGCTGGCAGTATTCGCAGTATAAGTCAAATTGGTAGTTACCTTTTTACCTTGTTCCACAGGATTAGCAGCAAATCCGTTTACGGTAACTTGCTCTGCTTCTGAAACAGCACCATCTTTGAATGCATCTAGGGCTGGTGAAGGTTGCCCATTAGATTGCCAAGCATTCAATTGATACCCACTCCACGTTTTTTCGCCTTCGGGTTCCCAATAAATCACACCAAGTCCCATATTATTTGGTACACTTTTTACAGCTGAAATGACCGCTAAAATCATATCTTTTGTGTTTTGAACCAAAGTAAAATCGCCACCAACTTCAACAACCATCACTTCTTTTCCATATCGGGTTACCATATCCTTTAGATTAGCTCCTAAGGCAGCAATCGTAGCGGAATAATCACTTCCCAACCAATATGGATAATAAGACATACCAATGACATCGTATTTCACATTGTTTGTAGTAAGATTATCAAAAAACCATCTGAATCTGGCGTTATCATTTCCTTTGTCAATATGAACCACCACTTTGATAGCGGCATTTATGGATTTTGTAGCATCATAACCTTTGTTCAAAAGTTGTGCAAGTTGAATAAAACTAGTCGAATTACTTCCTTCTGGCCACAACATGCCACCTGGAATTTCGTTGCCAATCTGAACCCATTCCGGTGTTACTCCTGCTGTTTTTAGCGCATTCAATACATCATAGGTGTGATTGTAAACATCATCTAATAATTGTGCAAAAGTATGTGTTGCCCAAGCAGCGGGTTTGGTTTGTTTGGCTGGATCGGCCCACGAATCACTATAATGAAAGTCAATCATCACTCGCATTCCCATATTTTGAGCACGAACTGCCATAGCAACCGTTTCGGCTGGACTGCAATGCCCATTGGTTTTATCGTTGGAAGGATTGACCCAAACCCGAAGTCGAATAGTATTCATGCCACGGTCTTTGAGTAGTTGCAAACAATCTTTTTGAGTCCCATCAGTATCATAAAATCGATAGCCTGTAGCTTCCATTTGCGACAACCAGCCTACATCTGCTCCCTTCGAAAAGGCAAAAGCTTTTGTTATTGTTTGTTTTTGCAATGGAGTTTGAGCTTCAATCTGCAGGGTAAAAATCGATAACATCAAAAGTGTTATTTTCAATAAAAAAGAAGTTATAATTCTTTTCATAATAGCCTTAAATTTAAAAATTATAAACGGCAAACCTGAATTTTACCTAGTAACATCAAAGATGATTTCATAATTATTCCTTCAAATTTACAAACTATTTGTATTAAAATAAGAATCTTTACTTTTAACTAATGGAAAGTATTTAGTGTGAATGGCAATTAGCTGGTAATCAAGCTGGAATATTTTCGTTAAAAAGTAATAACAAAATAAAACTAAACAAAAAAACCACTCGATTGAGTGGTTTCTGTGAACGCAGAAGGATTCGAACCTTCGACCGCCTGCTTAGAAGGCAGGTGCTCTATCCAGCTGAGCTATGCGTCCATTGATGATTAAAATTACTCCTAAAGGAAAAATTTAACAATCAGTCGGGGTGGCAGGATTCGAACCTGCGGCCTCCTGCTCCCAAAGCAGGCGCGATAACCGAGCTACGCTACACCCCGAAGTGCAAAAAAAGCGGAGAGTAAGGGATTTTATTAAACCTTCTTACAGTCTGACAATGAACAAATTATAATCAAAATAAAAATCAGGTAACCGATTTTGACCCCTTTTAACATACCGTGATGATATTCTTAAAATTTGTGCGGTGCAAAAGTAATTAATTTGTATGCATAAAGCAAATTTTTTTATGAAAAGTGTACCAAAAATTGAACTTGTTTCTTTAAACAACACTTTTTCAATTGGTTGAAATCATTTTTTTTCTAACCAAAAATCAAATGAGCTACTTGTTCATATTTTATTCCTGTATACAAACAGAACTCATCTATCGTTAAGAACTCATTTTCGAGCTTGTTGAGATCACTTTTTACTTTTTGCATTAATCTAGTACTTTGGCGATAACTTTTGCCTGTTATTCGCTGTATGTCTTTCGGATAAATGCAAACCCTCTGTTTTTCATTTTTCATACACTATCTATACCTTTGACTAGGCTTTGACTAGCATTAAAGTGCTAGTTGGAAAGTCTATATTTTTTTCATTTTAATCCTAAAATAGCTATACAAAATTAATATTTTCTAAGATACTATTTATTGCTGCAAGTTACACCTCTCCGGGGTGTTTTTTTATGCGCATTTGTGTGGTTTTAAGTCATTTGTGTCGTTTTTGGACATATGGAACTGTGCTAGCTTTTATATTCTGATAAATAAGCTAAAATTTGTTATCGAAATCAATTGAAAGATGTTGCAACGGATGATGATTGAGGGAGTTTTAAATGATTTAATAATCTAAATTTTAGAAATTATGGCAAGGCAAAAAGGCATAATTAAGTTGAAAGGTACTATCGGGGATATTACCTTTTACAAAACCCAGGACGGGCATTTGGCTCGCGAAAAAGGGGGTATCGACGCTAGCAGAATCAAAAGTGATCCTGCGTTTCAGAGAACTCGTGAGAACGGGTCTGAATTTGGGCGAGCCGGGGTAGCCGGCAAGATTTTGAGAACGGCTTTGAGAGCATTGCTCTTGAATTCTGCTGATGGCAGAATGGTGAGCCGATTGACTCAAGCAATGGTTAAAGTAATCCAAGCTGACGTAACTAGCGTTAGAGGATTGCGAAATGTGATTGATGGTGAATCGGAATTGCTTACTGGCTTCGAATTCAATATCAGAGGGAAATTGGGAACTAGTTTGTTTGCGCCATTTGTGGCGGGAATTGACCGTGTATCTGGAGACATCACTGTTGATTTAGATTCGTTTATTCCAGCGAATATGCTTGCAGCACCGACTGGAACCACTCACTTTAAAATCATTTCTGCAGGTGCAGAAATTGATTTTGAGAATGAAACTTTCGTAGAAGCTCATTCAGAGAGTGCTATTCTACCTTGGGATGCTACTGCAACAGCAGCGATCAATCAGGTGAATACTGTTACTCCAGCAAGCACAAAACCGTTGTTTTTGGCTTTGGGAATTGAGTTTTACCAAGAAGTGAATGGACAAATGTACCCATTGAAAAATGGTGCTTACAACCCATTGGCGTTGGTGAAAGTTGATGGAGGTGTTTAATGAACATCAATAAGTTACGATTAGTGACTTAAATAGTTAGATAATGATATTATTTTTAACTAGAACTTATTTCCCTGAAGGGTGTAATGGTAAACTCGAATGCGAGGGCAAATTAGTCTGCCATACTATTGAATTGCCTTGGAAGAATAACGAAACGAAGGTTTCCTGCATTCCGGAGGGGAAATATTTTATTAAAAAGCGGTACAGCAAGAAGTTCCAATGGCATTTGGAAATAGTAGATGTAAAAAACAGAAGTTTGATTCTGTTTCACCCAGCCAATAATGCACAAAGAGAATTGAATGGTTGTATTGCTCCCGTAACGAAGCTTTCAGGACCCGGTTTGGGTTTGATGTCTCGAAAAGCTTTTACCAAGTTGAAAGATTTGGTTTATCAAGCTTTGGATCAGAAAGAAAGTGTTGAATTGATTGTGTTCCCGCCTTCGCGGGAATGACAATTTGGAAGGATGACAGTTCCCGTTCCCTCCTTCGAGGGAAAGACAAGTGGGAAAGACAAAAAAAGAGAAAAGATGAATATTATAAAACGAGCGAAAGCTCCAACGCCTAAATTTTTTAAAGTGCTTCGAAATATTGGATTGGCTATGGCTGCCATTGGTGGAACCATCCTGGCAGCTCCTGTAGCTTTGCCAGTTGTTTTGACTACTGTTGGTGGTTATATGGCTGTTGCGGGCGGAGTGGTATCGGCGGTGAGCCAGCTGACCACAGGGGAAGCGGAATTGCCGCCAAACGAGGATGAACCACAGTGACCATACCCTGATGGGGACAGCCGGAGGTACCTTTTTGAGTGTTTTGCCGAATTTGCATTCGGAGGATGTTTTAAAAACGATTATATTAGCTGCTCTTGGAGCGATTGTCAGTTTTGTAATATCAATGCTACTCAAATACCTCATCAAGAAGCACAATAAATAGTCTAATTCTAGTTGTGGTGACCTTTGGATTAGACACAAAGAGCCCAAACCGCGGAGGTTTGGGCTTTTTTGATTTTAGATTTCTTCGAAAATATTCAAAGTTACTTCCTCAATAACCACTTTTGCATTTCTGCAATATAATCCATTGTATTTGGCACAATCCAGGGCTTTTATTCGGCTGTCGAAAATTCCAAAAAAGACTCTGGAGATTTTGGTTTTCCAAATGTCGGTTTGGTAAAGAATGTAGAGTTTCATAGTTTACGAGTGTAGGTTGATAAAATATATTACTTTCTGCAGTAGCGGTATAAAATGGCCTTACGAAGGTCGTTTATGAGCATTATTTCTTCCCTGCGTTGATTTTCTTTTTGTTCTAAAAGTTTTAGAGCTGCCACATTTTTTAGGTGCTGCTCGTGTTCGACCAGCATCAAACTAGATTGGGGATTGAACTCCTTAATAAAGTCCGGGAGGCGTAAAAAGGGTATTACGGAACCGATTAAAAATGGGTGCCAGAATTTGGTTTGCCACAAGCTGTAAGCGACGAGAAAGATATTTTCTAGGTCTTCTTCGTTTGAAAAAATGATTACAAAACTGTTTGTGAATGGCTCTTTCTGGGGCTTGCCGCTGTTCATCCCCTTGTTAAGTATGAATAAATGGGGTTTGTTGTACAGGGTGCCTTTTCGGTGGGTCTTGATGATGAAATTGGTCATAGCATAGGATTTAAAATTGATTAGCTTTTCAATTTTTGCTGATTTTCCGATGAACTACCAGTGTGCTTCGCTACGCTTCGCCCATAAAATTTTTCAAAAGAAAAAAAAGAAAAAAAAAGAAAGTGGTTTTATTAGCGGAGGTTTCAAGAAAGTCAAGTTTTTTTATAAAAAAATACTACCCAACTCGTTAGTAGAATTGGAAGCGTTATTCATTAATCACCAGCTGTTTTGAAATTATGAGGGTGGAGATTTTTTTATAAAAACCGGAGGCTTGAACTTTACTTTCTTGAAACTGGAGCTTACCTTTAGTTTCTTTTTTTTTTATTTTTTTTATTTTTCAATCAACATTGTAGTTTCCTTAATTACCTAATTCCAAAATGTTATTTTATAGTCGGATGGTTGTGGAAAGGGTATGGATTTTTAAAACAGAAAAACACAATAACTTCCATTCCAATTTTTTTCTGTTTTGAAAATCCATACTCTTTCATTCCGTTTGATTTTGTGGGTGCAGATCATTGCTTTATAGGAATGGTGTCTTTCAGGAATCAAGGTTGTGAGCGATGTTCTGCACTCACAAAAACAATGCAAATACTTCCTATATCTTACCTATTAGAGAATGCTCTTTTATAGTCGGATGGTTGTGGAAAGGGTATGAATTTTTAAAACAGAAAACACTAAAAACTTCCATTCCAATTTTTTTCTGTTTTGAAAATTCATACTCTTTCATCCCGTTTGATTTTGTGGGTGCAGGCCATTGCTTTATTGAAATTTTGAAGTTCAGTAATTAAAGTTGTAAGTGATGGGCTGCACTCACAAAAACAATGCATTATCATTCCTAGTGGTGGTGGCAGTAGCTCGAAGCAAGTGTATCGTTTTTTTATTTGTTTACGGGGTGTTTTTGATTGCGTTTGTGAAAAAGTGGATGCCATTGGCTTTAATCAAAGATGATACTTGAAACTAATCAAAGAGGTGTTATGGACCTTCATGGCATCCGCTTTTTCGCAAATGCAATTAGAGGGGATGTTGTGGCAAATGAAAAAACGATACTCTTGCTGGCCCCTTTGATTTTGTGGGTGCTGGCCATTGCTTTATTGAAATATTTAATTTACCAATCGACGTTGTGAGCGATGGGCTGCACTCACAAAATCAATGCAAAGACTTCCGATTTCGCTATTAAGTTGCTAAAAACAGTCACCGAGAGAGTTCTGTAAAGTAGCAAGTATCGTATAATTTGTTATGAAAATGCGAAGGTTTTCAAAGACAGTGGCGAAGGATAGCTATTTTTGTTGCAGGCCGGTGCGAGGAAGCAATATAAATAGCTATCCTAGAGCCACTGGCTAGCGCGTTGGCAGAGCGGCTGTTTTACATAAGTGATATTATTACTTCGTAGCAAAAACCAAAAAAACAATATAAAAGCTTTGCTATGAATAATAATACTCACTTATGTAACACAGCTTGGGGGGAAAAATTTCTGGCGCGAGTCACGCAGTGTACGTGTTTTTGTTTTTCCCGAAATGGTTATTTGATTCTGAAAGGAAGGAAGAATAGTTTTTGCAAAACTATTTCAAAAACCGTGACAGAAATTTTTTTAGGAGCGTTGGCCAGGAGTGGTAATCGAAGGGTAAAACGTCCTTTTCACCGCGAACGAAAAAAAATCGTTATCTCCACCACTAACGTAATTAAAGAAATTAAGCAAACTAAAACTTAAGTTTAGGAATACTTGGACTAAACGAAAGTTTTGTGCAGCTGAATGAGATAATGGGTTTAAAAAAAGTGTCCCAAATATTCACAATAAATGGGACAAATAATGTTACCTTTTTGGGCTATTAATTAGTTCCTTTTTCTAACAAATTGTTAGGGTTAATTACTGGTAAAATGAAATCACTTAACGCCGTTCCTTGAAATCGACTCATTAAAATTCCTCTTGATGTTGAATAGGTAATCGATGCCAAAGCATTTCCAAGTGATGGATGCAATGTGACGGTTTGGTCTTTTTCCAGTGTTGTCAATTCCTCGATGTTATCTACATAAAAAACATAAACAAAACTGAAAGCTCCAATTGCTTCTTCAATATCTTCTTCTTTGCTTTTGGTTTCAACATTTACCGAGAAATCAGCTTTTACTAATTTATCATCTAAATTAAATCCCAATTCAAAATCTACATTGAATGTGTGCCCCTCTACTTTTTCAATCTCAAAATCAAATGGACTGTTTATTTGTCCTTTAATAATTTTAAAATCTACAATTTCTATTTTATCTGGTTGTAACATATTAGCTGACATTTGCTAAATGTGTTTTTGATTTTGCATTAGCCTTTTTCCAAACATTTGTATATTCAACATCTGTATTAATGTGTGGGTTTTTATAAACGGTTACATACGTTTTAGTTCCTACGGAAGAAGATATAGGTTTTCTATGAGGCACATTGATAATTGTTTCTCCTAGTTCTGCTTCTAATTTTGCTAGAGAACGCAATGTAAAATTATGTTCTCCTACTAGCCATTTGTTGATTTCCGAAGGTCTTTTTTCTAACTTATCTGCTAGATCTTTTTGACTAAATCCCTTTGCTTTCAATAGCTGATTTACTCGTACCACAATATCTGCATACAACCTTGCGAAGATTTTTGTTTCTGCTGGTGTTTCTGCTAGAATTCTTTGGGCTACTTTGCTTCTCATTGCTTTGTATTTTTAGAGGATGATTTCATTTGAACCATCATAATTAGTTAATTTTCTGTTTTTTTCATCTACAATAATGGAGCCATCACGAATTGCTTTATCAATCCGTTTTGCGAATTCACAAGCTGCTCTCCATTCTAAATGCAATGAACTTTTTTGATTTGTTGGACCATCTTTAATACCTCCATTGAAAAGGATAACTATGTTGTTTGTGATTTTTAAAGCGTATAATCTTAATGGAAATTCTGGAAAATGGTAGGTAATATTTTCGATTGTTCTTTTTCCTTGAACTGGTAATCCTTTAACTTCGTTTTCATCTCTATTGAATAATTCATCAATTGCTCCATGGTCATCACCGATTGCATATATAATATGTGATAATAATTCTTGATTTGCCTCTTTGTATTCTGCGATTGCATCATATTTTTCGAAGAATAAATCAGTTTCATTTGTTTCAACATCTTCATATTTTACGGTGTAAAAAGTGCATTTTGCACCTTCATCATCCCATATTTCTAGAGCAAATATATTCACTTTATTATTTGTTTGCAAACAAAAATACACTTTTAAGTGTATTTTATGATTGTTTGTTATAGTTTTTAAAGTATTTTTTTTCAAATGTAAGAATACTATTTGTTTCTTAATATTATTCTTGACATTAATTTTAAATGCTTTTTGGGATTAGTTTAACTTCTAATAAGTATGGGAATAAAGACATCAAGTTTTAACATAATATGCAGTTTAACTGCATATTATGTTAAAGTTTTAGGTTTGGACATTAAGTATTAAGTACAAAGAATTAAGTATTAAGACAAGTGCTATTGTCTTTGGGATTTCAGGGATTAAGTTAACTGGGAAATAGTTAGTATCATTTTGGCAGAAAAACAAGATTTTTGCCAAAGTTATATTTTGGTTTCCCTTTTAAATTCTCTTATGTAATCGTTTAAAAAGTATAGTTCTATGGGTTGAGGTTCAGTGGTATTGACTGACAATTGAACAACCTCAATAAAATTGATGTCGTTTGCAAAAGCATTTTCTCCTATGAGGTGTACGAAATGGGTGTAGACCGCTTCTCTTACTCTAGTATTACTTTTATGCAGGATGTAATTATTAAGGAATATCTAAAATAATCATAGAGAATGGATTCTAACCACCAGAAAGGATTTAGGCGGCCAAGGGGTCAAAGGTTCGAACCTTTTTATGGACTAATCGTTTGCTGTGTATGGGTTTTCTGCGCCACACAAAAAGTTGGTGGGTAAAATTTATACCAAAAAAGTTATTTTTAAAAGGGAAAATAACGAGGTGTCGTTTTTTACAAACGAATAAATGCCTAATAAGGAAGCAATAGTTGCTATGGTGTTTTCCAAATTCATAGTGTAAAGTTACTGAAAATTCAGTTGACTATGTACAGCGAGGGAAGTTTTAGTAAATTGGATTTGGGAAATACGTTAAACCACCCGAAAGGATTGACTTCGTCGAATCTTCGATTTCGGGCGGCAGCGGGGAATGTATTGAGAGTTTTTAATTGATTATAATTTATAACTGACCGAAAGCATAAAAACTCTAGGAAGAATATAGGTTGATTGGTTACTAATCATATAATCTGAAAACGAATACACATTCTTTTTTTGGATATTGAATACATTATTCACAGAAAATTCAAATCTAAAAGGATTATTTTTCTTTTGATAGGCTAATGAAGTATTGGCAATTTCATAGAAATTGCTTTGATTGTTATCATTAGAATTTTTGAGATTTTCATATTCCAATGTATAAGTCCAAAATTTAAGAAAAGACACTTCAAAGTCTGACTTTATGGCATCGGTTTGGAAAGTAGATTGGGTTAATCCTGAGAATTGCCCAAATCCTTTTGTGTAACCAATACTGAAATCGGGCCATTTTTTATAAGCTGTTTTCAAGGAGATTCCCAGTTCTTGATTGTTTCTTTGATTTACGGTCGGGACATTATTTAGAGTTTGAGAATAGTTAAACCAATTTAAGTTTGTATTTAATTTTAAATTAAAACGGTAGATTTTTTTAGTGACAGAACCATTAAAACTATAATTTTTTTCAGGATTATCACTTAAAATTGGAGTAGTTAATTGATTAATTCCTTCCATTTGAATTTCATTTCTAATCGTTATTTCTTTTTTGTTGAAATTGAACATAGCATTCCAGATTATCCCTTGGTAAGTATTCATTTTTGAATATCGCAAATTGGCTGAATGATACCTTTCGTTATTCAGCAGGGCATTTCCTTTGAAAACCAAATTGTAATATTGCAAAGTATAGCGATTCGCCATCTGGTTTGCTTCGGGGAAATCATTGACCAATTTATAAGTAAAATTCAACGATTCTGATTTATTAAATTCATAATCACTATTCCACTGGGGTTGCAAAAGCGTTTTTGACAAAGAATAATTATCTGATTGCTGATTGGTGATCAAGTGATACCAATGCAGATATAAACCCGGCTTATTAGTCCATTTCCCTATTCTAAATTTGTATTCTAAACCTATGTAAGCATCATTTAACTGGTATTTTATATCGTTTCCATAACCCGAGGAGGCAAAATCATTGATAGTTCCATTGGTTAGCAATTGTTTTTCAGAAGTAGTAAAATTGGAGGTGCCGTAATTATTTCCAATGTTTGTGTATAAATGATTCGAATTATTGATAATCCAATAATGCTTGAACAAGGCATCGATACTATTGTTTTTGGACTTTTTAACCTGTTCAATTGTGTAAATTTTGTCCTCTTGCAGCGGAATTAGTTCTGTGAAAAACGGCTCGTTAGTAAGCCATTGGTTTATTGGTTTGTTGTGCTCATACGCCTGATTGACAACTAGAGTTGTAGTATGATTGGAAGTATAGCTTTTGTGCCATTCCATATACTGTTTTACCGAATTATTGTCTGCAGTACTAATGGTTTCAAAAAGACTGGAATTCAAATTGGTGACAGAATTTATGGTATTCATCAAGTCGTTGGTACTCGATTGATATTGTGCATTGTAATACCATTTTTCTTTTTTGTTTGGTGAATAATCCAATTTGATGTTGCCTATACCCAAAAGCGAACTATTGTCTCCTTTTTGTAATTTGTTTTCAAAAGTAGTGCTGCTATTTTGCAAATAATCTATTTGGCTTTCTTTTTTGGTGTTAGTAAGCACATTCGAAAAAATACCAAATCCTGATACTGACAATTTGGGCGATGCATCGTAGCTAAAATTTAAAGCTCCAAAACGCGATTTATTTTGAACGACATCGTGATTGTCATTGGTATAAGAATATAAGTTTGTAAAAGATTTTCGTCCTGAAATAAAATTACTAAACCCACCCCCAAAGCGGATCAAATCGTCGAATGTAAAAGTGCTTTTGCCAATATTATTGATATCTCCAATGAAACTTACATTGATTTTTGGGGCATAATAAAACAAAGCTGCGTGTGCTAAATGGTATTTTTCGTTTCCAAAACCCGCTTCTATATCCCCAAAAACAAATTTCTTTTTGTCTGCTTTTAGTTTAATGTTCATAGCCAAATCATCGCTATCTGAAACTTGTTTCATAAATCCAACTTCGTTGAAGTGGTCTATCACTTCAATTTTATCGAGTGCATCTGCAGGTATATTCTCTACCGCCAATTTTGAACCTCCGCCAAAAAAAGATTTGCCTTCCACCTGCATTTGGGTCACTCTTTTGCCCTGAACAGTGACATTTCCTTTTTTATCCACCTCGACCCCCGGAAGCTTCTCCAGAATTTCTTTCATTTTGCGTTCGTTGCCGTTGGCGAATGCTTTGACATCATAAATTAAAGTATCTTTTTTGATGACTAGGGGTTTAAAATCGTACTTGATTACAATTTCTTTGAGATTTTCTCCAGATGATTTTAGCTTAAAATTATGGGTTGAGCTAGTGGAGTTGGCTTCAATAACAAGCACTTCTTCAAGAAAACTAATGTATGAAACCGTAATTTCATATTTTACTTCATTGTCGAGTTCCAATCGATATCGTCCTTTGTTATCTGCGATGGCAAATTTAAGGCTTGCCTTTTCTTGTAGTGGTTTGGCAATAACATTAGCATTTTCTAGCGGAAGGTTTGCATCGTCAGAGACAACACCTGTTAGGGTGCGTGTTTGGGAATATGAAATAAAAGAAGCAAACAAAATCAAATAGCACATTGTTTGCTTTACTGAAACTTTAAACATAAGTCTTTTACATTGCTTAAATTCAACTAATAAATGCAACTTTTGAGGAACATATAATTAGCTTTATTATGGTTTTCAACCTGAAAGTTGAATTATCGATAAAAATAGTTTTTGTATAAAAGAAATTCTAAAATAATCTTCATATCACTACATTTTCTCATACGCTTCCTCTATTTCTTTCTGACTTAATATTTTTATTTTATCTAAAAATTTCAAATCAAAATCCAATTCACTATCCAATTTTATGGTTTTTGCACCAAAAACTACATTTCGGACTTGAAGTTCTAAAATTAAACCAGGTAAATTACTATACCCATTTGGGCCATATGGATAAGGTATTTGTGGACAGTACCAAGCAGTAATTGGATGTAAGAAAGTTTTTGTATCATTGGTAACTTTATTTACATTAGTTGCTTTGTAGCACAAATAATTGTCTATTAGTTTAGTCTCATTAGTCAACACCCAATTACTCTTCAAATCGCTTTCTGAATAAATATTCTCGCCTAAAAGAGCTTTTTGAGATACTATTTTATCTTTTAATTCATAGATAACACCGTGATAGCCAGAGAAAGCCCACGCAAATCTATTAACCCCCAAATTGCTATCCGTTTCTAATTTCTTCTTATCAAAAAATTTAGAACCGTTTTTAGTAGCAATTAACTCAAATGTAAATTTATGACTATCCCGCATAGCATTTTCAAACGAACTCCTCAAAAGGGCATTAGTCTTGAATAATTCGGGTTCATTTTGAATAACTAGACTATATTCTACATAAATGTTTTTTTTTCCTTGAGCAGACCCTATTGTAACAAATAAAAGTGCAAAGGTCAGTATTATATATTTCATTTTTCATTTTTAAATTAAAAAGAGGCTGTCCTAAAAGTCTAATTTTTAAGATTTTTCAGTTTGTAAATAATTAAAAATCTAGATATTAATTTTGTAAAAATTACTTTTTTTGACTTTTTAGACAGCCTCTTTGGATGTGCATTTATTTCTTTATACAATTTAATTACTGCGGTAAGGGCTCTTCAAGTCCCATACAAGTAAAATATACAGAATATGATATATCTAGAGCATCTTCTCTGCTGAACCCAGCAGCTATGGCATCATTATAGGCTGTGAATTTTGCGAGAGTACAATCTGTTGAGAGTTTTACTTTTTTCTTAGTTACTTTTTCAAGATTACTTTTAGCTAGATTGTCTTTGACGATATTACTGGCTATTGAAACTCCGCTAAATGCTATCACCGCGATAGCTGTAAATACTAATTTTTTCATTTTTTTAATGGTTTAAATTTATAAATATTTTTCGGTTAACCATTGTAAATGTATTACTATAAAAATACCGCAAATAAAAAAGATTACAGTTTTAACAAAATGTACAGTTAAACTGCATATTATGTTAAAATTAAACCTTGATCTTCAAAAACCATTAAATTTAGCATAAGCTTCTACCAATTCTTTATCACTTAATATTTTAATTTTATTTAAAAATTTCAAATCGAAATCCAATTCACTATCCAATTTTATAGTTTTTGCTCCAAAAACTACATTTCGGACTTGAAGTTCTAAAATTAAACCTGGTAAATTACTATACCCATTTGGTCCATAACGATAAGGTAGTTTTGGACAGTACCATGCTGTCACGGGATGCAAAAAGGTTTTCGTGTTGTTAATGACTTTATATGTATTGGTCGCTTTATAACAAAGATAATTGTCTATTAATTTAGTCTCATTTGTTAACTCCCAATTACTCTTCAAATCGCTTTCTGAATACATATTCTCCCCTAAAAGAGCGTTTTGAGATACTATTTTATCTTTTAAATCATAAACAACACCTATATATCCAGCCATAGCGATCGCAAATGAAATGGAGCCAACGTTAATATCGGTCTCTAATTTTTTTTTATCAAAAAATTTAGAGCCATTTTTTGTAACAATTAATTCGAATGTTATTTTGTCACTTTCCCGCATTGCATTTTCAAAAGAGTTCCTCAAAAGTGCATTAGTCTTAAATAATTCGGGTTCATTTTGAATAACTAAACTGTATTCTATATAAATATTTTTGGATTGAGAATATCCCAAAGTAGTCAATAAAATAATAAGGAAAAGTAATTTTTGTTTCATTTATTGATTATAAATAAATAAGGTCATTGTGATTAAATTGAGGTGTTTGCTACACATTATTTATTTTAAATTTAAACTATTATTTACACGCAGAGGGCAGTGCTGTCGAACTTATAAAAATTATAAATATAAATCATTTTATTACATTCCAATTTGTGCTTTCATTTTTTTATCGTATTCTTCTTTTGTAACGGTTTTCCCTTTTGGGAACTCTATTTCTAGTTCTTTGTCTTTCGATAGAGTTATCAAAGATGCATAGTAGATCGTTTTACGCTCCTGTAATTCAAGAATTAGACCTGGTAAACCATTATAATCTTTTGGCCCATACCCATAGGGTAAGCTTGGAGCAAACCAAGCAGTTATTGGAATGCTTATATTTTTACCGTTTCTGCCCGTATAATTTTTAATGTATATTGCTTTATAACATAAATAATCTGCTATTTTTTTACTTTCTGATGTTATTTCCCAATTTTTTTTATCATATTTTTCTTCTATTAAAAGCCCATCTGCATTTTGAAGCACAACAGTTTTGGTATTAAGATTTAAATAATAGTTGTAGCCAGATGTTATCAACATTGAAGCCAAATTACTAATTTTTTTGCTGTATTGTTCGTCGATATTACTTGACTCTAAAAAATTATTTAAAATAAAACTAGATTTAATTGCATTGAACTCCAAAGTAAATGATTGTTTGTGTGCGACTTGGTATATTTTTTCATTCAAACTGTTAATTTTATCTGATTTTGAATTTAATTCAATCTCAATAGGTTGAATATTATATATTATTTTACCTGATACTACTTGGCTAGAACTACTTAACGTAAGTAAAATAGTTATTAAAACAAAAATAAAAGTTCTATTCATAGCTAAAAAAAATAAATTAAAAAGCAAGCTAAACAAAAATGATTTAGCTTGCTTATTGTTACTAAGATTATGTTAACGCATTTCGTTATAACACACATCTAAAAGTTGTTGATAAACTACTTGTGCATATGATATCTCCATTTCTGCTCCAGGATGATTAGAATCATATTCATCTATAAAATCCATAGCGAATGTCTCGCAGTCACCACTTTCAGCAACAATCATTCCATAATTTTCAACGATCTTTACTCCTGCCGTTTCAGCCATTGCAACTCCGCTAAATGCTATCACCGCGATAGCTGTAAATAATAATTTTTTCATTTTTTTAATGGTTTAAATTTATAAATATTTTTCGGTTAACCATTGTAAACGTAAAAGAAAAAATAAGTAAGAAAAAATTTAATTTTTATTTTTAACACAATATGCAGTTTAACTGCATATTATGTTAAAGTTTTAGGGTTGGACATTTAGTATTAAGTACAAAGTATTATGACGCGATACGATTGTCTGTGGTATTTCAATGATTAAGTTAACTGGGATAGAATTAGTATCATTTTGGCAGAAAGACATGATTTTTGCCAAAGTTATATTTTGGTTTCCTTTTTAAATTCTCTTGTGTAATCGTTTAAAAAGTATAGTTCTATGGGCTGAGGTTCAGTGGTATCGGCTGTTAATTGGACAATCTCAATAAAGTTTATGTCGTTTGCAAAAGCTTTTTCTCCGATGAGGTGTTCGATATGGGTGTAGACCGCTTCTCTTAATCTTGGATTGTATTTGTGAAGGATGTAATTCTTGAGGAATACTCTAATCCCCAAAATATGTGGGTTTTCCGTGTTTTCAAGTGGTAAAAAATACATTTCACTTATTTTTAAACTGATACCGTAATACTCCAATGGTTTATCGGTACCATTTTGGTATTTATCGATATTTTGTTCCGGTTGGAGAAAGGCTGTTATTTTCCATCGTTCTATGGCTGGGGCATAATGAATCAATAGCTCCACTTCTTTGAAAAGATAAGGATTGCCATTGGCCGTAATGATTAATTCGGATTTGTTTTTACCGCTTTTTATAATGACATCGAGATCTTTGTTGTACAAGCGCAGCAGGTTGTTTAATTTTGAAAAGTGTTTTTCTAGTTCTTCTTTTGGGATTTCGGTCATTAAGAGAAAAACAAAATTATTTTCTTTGAAGTGGTTCCAGAAATTTGCTATTGTTGAGTTCATAGGGTTATCGGTTATCAGTTATCGGTTGTCAGTTATCGGTTATCAGTTATCAGTTATCGGTTATCGGTTATCGGTTATCGGTTATCGGTTATCGGTTAAGCGGTTAGGGGGTTAATTGGTTAATTGTTGGTGGATGATGATTGTGATTTTTTTAAACGCATAGATTCATAGGTTTTTATAGAGATGAAAAGGCGCTTTGCTTTTGGATAGGGATACATAGAAAAAAAGGTTAATTGGCTAATCGGTTAATTGTTGAGGGTCCTCCTTTGTTGGGGTGACAAATTTGCAATAGTAGTTTGGAATAGCTTCGACAGGCTCAGCGTGACAAAGGTTATCGTTTATCGACTATGGTTTTGTCATAAGCGATGAGATTGAACATTGCTCTCATACGGCTACGGACTCGGTTGCCGTATTGCGTTTCGATTTCAGATGCAGAGAGGTTTGTGGTTATGTGGGTCTGGACGTGTTTACTGATAAAAATATCGTAGCGACTTAATAAAATTTCTGCCATTACATTGCATTCGTTACCAAAATATTTAAGGTTGTTTTCGGTTCCCAAGTCATCAAAACAAATTGTTTTGGGATCGGATTGGTAGAGTTTGCCTTTGCTGTATTTGTGGATTACCTCGTAGCCCTCCTGAATAAATTCGAAGCTGATATCTCGACAGGGTTTAAGGTAGAATTTATGCTCGGTTGGTGTTAAATATTTCATCAAGTTCATTAGTGTGGTTTTGCCACAACCCACAGGGCCAGAAAGCAGAATTCCCTTCTTGAGGTCAAGGTTATATTGGAAACAGGTTGGCTCATCTTTGAGGAAGTACGCTAACAGTTTGTAAATTATGGGATAATCGCTTTCAAGGATTTTGAAAGAATTTCCATAGAGTTCGAGGCCTTTGTGTTCGAGCCAAATAGTAATATCTTTGTAGTTGTATTGGGACATAGGTTGTTGGGTTGTCAGTTTTCGGTTTTCGGTTTTCGGTTTTCGGTTGTTGGTTTTCGGTTTTCGGTTGTCGGTTGCCCCCTAACCCCCTAAAGGGGGAACTTGGCATCGATCGTTAAACCGGTTTAGGTTATAGGGGTTCACCATAGTCTTTGTCGTTTTCTGTGTTGAGGTGTTTAGCCCGGTCTATCGGTGTTGTGTTGGTGTTGTGTTTGAATTTAGGTGCGTTTAGTATCCAGTTTTGAGCGGCGGCTTGCCAATCGACCATCGGGGTTTTGCCTCCGACTAGCCAGCCGACACTGGAGAAGTAATTGAAAAATTTATTGGCTTCGAGCTTAGGAAAGTTCTGATTTAGAAAATAAGATTTGACCTCTTCCATTTTTGGTGCAATTCCTTTTTGCCGACTTTTTTCAGTTTTATTTGCATTGGTGTCGGCGAATGCAGGAACTGCTATTTTTGAATTTCCGAGAAGTAGTTCTTTCGTCATTTCTTTTTTTTCTTTTTTAGCGGAACTTTTTTCTTTTTTTTGTGTAGCCTCGTTTTTTAAAAAACCATCATCATTTTCATTTTTTTTTGCTTGCGCTTCCAAGTTTAAAATGTTTAAATTGTTTGTATTGTTTGTATTGTTTGTATTGTTTATATAAGGTACTAAGACTTGTTCAGTACTAGTCTCAGTACTAGTATAAGAGTTGTTCATTAGTTGTTCGGTAGCAAGACCAAAAACGGGTTCAGAATTTGAACTTAAATTCCTGTTCTTTTTTAGCATTGGTTTCAGTTCCTCTGAAAAATTCAGCAAAAAGACATGGCTTCCTTTGAATGGATTGTGGGAAGGTTCATAATTGATATAGCCCAGCGAATGCAAATTTTTCAAGCATTTGTGATAGGTTGCCTTTGAACTTATTTTACTAATTCGCATTACCTCATTACGAGAAATACTGATTGGATTTTTGAAGCGATTGCAATTCCAGAATTGGAACAATGACATATATAAACTAACGTGAGTTGGATTGAGGGTTTTATCATTTGCCACTTTATCGAAAAAACCTGAAAGGTGTTTGATGTAGTTCATAGTTGGGTTAGAGGTTAGAGGTCATCGGTTATTGGTTATTGGTTATTGGTTATTGGTTATCAGTTTTGGGTTGTGGATCATGGTTCTTGGTTCACTTTTTTTAATATTAGGCAAGCTTGTGATTAAATAAGCGCTGATGTTAAAGACAATAAACACACCCCTAGCCCCTCTTAAGAGGGGAATTTTAACTGTATATCAACAAATTCACAGTAACAATTTTAACTTTCTTCGTGCCGAAAGTTGTTGGAACTCGCAATAACGATTTATTTGAATAAATTAGGGGTTGCTGGTACTTTGTTGTGTTCTAGCAATTTTTGAATGTCTTGGTAAGGATAATAGAGAATACTCCCTATTTTAGTATAGGAAAGTGTTCCGTTGATTCGAAGGTTTTGCAGGGTGCCTGGGGAAATGTTTAACAACTTACGGACTTCATTGGATTTGAGCCATTGTTTTTGTTGTTGGGGTTTTGAATTAAATAAGCTGTTTAATTCTGAAAGAAGAAGTTCACGAAACTCGTTCAAATCTTCGCGGGTAATTACTTCGATAGCCATAACTTTAATTTTAAATTGTTATGGTACAAAATTGTTGGTTTTGATTTTATTACAATCACAACGGGGAACGCGTTGTGAACGATTTTGTTTAAAAATGAGGCAATCGCTATTTACATTGCTTCATCGGAATCGTCCATTCTCTTTTTTAGGGTCACTTTTAGGGCATTTATGAATTTGGTCCTTTCGGATTTTCTTGCCCGAATTTCAAGGAAAGTACGACGGTATTGTCCTAAATCTATATTGAATGTTCTTTCGAAATGGTCCATTATTTCTTTTAAATCGGCTCTACCGTTATTAAAAGCGCCTTCAGATTGTAAAGCATATAATAATTCAATTAAAGCGACTTTTGAGGCTGTCCAAGTCAGTTTTGTGTTGTGATTGAGTTGTGATTTTTCTTTTAGGGCTTTGTATTCTATCGTTCTTAATTTATCTTCCAAATACACTTGTACCAAATCGTGAGCCATAATTTTTGCCAGTTTGAAGTCATGGGAAGTGGCAAAGTTTTGATCCGCTTCAAAATAAAAGCTATCAATTGCCAATTTTATATCGACAGCACCTCGAACATAATATTTGTTATCCAGATAATTACTTCCAGTTCGGCGGTATTTGTTGAATTCGTGATTGTTAAAAAAATAGTTTTTTATTTTATCAAGTTCATTCTTTATGTAATCTTTCACAACCTTTTCCCCACCATTGGGTAATCTAGCTTCAATTTTGTAAATGATATTGTAGTAAATGAGTTTTGAAGTAAATTTTGGTTTTACATTTTTGAAAAATTCAATTTCATGTTCTAGGCTTTTGCAATTTTCATTTAAGAATACTATCTTGAGTTTATTTATTGATTTTATGATTATTTCTATTGCTTTTTCGCATCGGATCAAAGTATCGTCAATTTCTAAATTTATGTAATTAAGTTGTTCGTTAAGGTCTGTTAATAGTTGGTTAGTTTTTGATTTCATGGGGTAGATTATCGGTTGTCGGTTATCGGTTGTCGGTTATCAGTTGTCGGTTATGGGTTGTCGGTTATGGGTTGTCGGTTATCAGTTGTCGGTTATGGGTTGTCGGTTATGGGTTGTCGGTTATGGGTTATGGGTTGTCGGTTATCAGTTGTCGGTTATGGGTTGTCGGTTATGGGTTATGGGTTGTCGGTTATCAGTTGTCGGTTATGGGTTGTCGGTTGTGGGGTTTAGGGTTTGGTGTTCTAGTGCGAAGACGCAAATTCAATCGGTACTATAGACTGAATAAGTTCAGTAAGGAATTTAATTAGAAGTTCAAATAGTAAAGCTAAACGATGAAGAACATTCCCCCAACCACTATAGATTGCTTCATTTTTAGCAAGGACAGGGAGATTTGAAGCTGCACATCGACAAGGTCAAGATGATGTGCTACTGTTAAGAAGAATTCGTGATTACATTTTTTCATCACACCATAAATCTGAATTAATTTAGGTGACATCATTACCTAATCGGCGTGGCATTATCTTTAAAAGATAATTTCTATTGTTGTTCCTTTTTCTTCGTCTGAGTTTATTTTCAAGGTTCCGTTAATAGATTTGGTTCTTTCTTTGATGTTTTTTAATCCAATGCCTTGTTTTGCTTTTTCAGGGTTAAAACCGATTCCGTTGTCCCAAATACGGATGGTTGTTTTATCTCCGGTTTTCAATAGAAACACGCAACATCTTTTTGCTTTTGAATATTTACTGCTGTTTTGCAAAGCTTCCTGTATGATTCGATACACATGAATTTTAGCTTCACTTGAAACCAATGACCAATCAATGTATTTATCTACAGACAGATCAAACTTAGTGCCAAATTCATTTTGTTGGGACTCAATTAAATTTGCCAGAATCTCGGGTAACGTTTTGTCTTCAGTAAGAAGATTTTGTTTTAAGTCGTGAGAAACCCTTCTAATTTCACTTTCTGCTTTTTCCAATTCTTGCACTAGTTCCTGTTTTTTATCTACTGCTTGAGATTCCAGTTGCATTAAACTAAAACGTGTAGTGAATATGCTATTTATAATACCATCGTGCAATTCCATTGCAATGCGGTTCCTTTCCTCGTTGCGGGCTTGTTCCGTTTCTGATTTTTGTTGCAGCATCAATTGGTATATTTTTTCATTTGCTTCTTGCTGTTCCTTTATAAAAAGTAATTCTTTATTTTTGGATTTCAGGCGGTATATGACCAAAAAACCTCCTAAAAGAAAAATAATGATTCCGGAACCAATAGCAATATTTATGATGGTTTTAGATAAAACGACATTCTTCTCTTCTATCACATCTGTTTCGTAAGCAATCCGGGCAAATTTATTTCTTGTTTGTCTTTCAACTTGTTGCACGCTGTCGCTAATTTTAAGGTATTGACTTGTATAATACGTCTTGTTTTTCGAGTCATATTCCATCAATAATTTTAAAGCGTCAATGGTATGTTGGCTACTTTTTAATTTCCTCGACCCTAAAAAACCTTCTTTTAAAAAGGTGAATCCTTTAGCTGTATCATTTTGTAGCAGATAATATTCCCCAATATCAATTTTACTAGAAACACTTCCTAATTCAATACCGAGACTGTCTCTTATTTTTAATGATTCGAAAAGTAATTTACCTACATCTTTATAACCACCAGCTTTCATTTTCGAATACCCAAGATTGTTTAGTAGTGTTGCATATGATTTTGGATAATCTTGTTTTATATTATTTGTTTGCAATCCTTTATTGTAAAAGTGTATTGCATCTTTGAACTTTTTCATTTTCTCATAAACTCTCCCTATGTTACTGTAGCAATTAACTCTATAATTAATTATAGTTTCTTTTGAATAATTTTCATTTTCCATTTTATCTAATTGAAGCAAAGCCAAATCAAAATATTCCAATGATTTTTTATAGTTGTTTAATTCTTTCAATGATATGGCAATCACGTTGTAGCAATTGAAAATCATATTCTTATTTTTTACTTTTAATAGCAACCGCAAAGCTTTTACAGTCTCCGTTTCACTTTCCAAAAAATTTCCACTTTCAAAAAAAATTCCACCTTTCAAGAGAGACAAAGTGCCCAACATTAGACTATCATTTAGCTTTCTATATAATTTTTCTGACTTATTGTAATAACTAAAGGCACTGTCAAAATTAGATTTTACATTATGATAATCTCCCATGTAGCATAATGACCTTGCAATATGAGCAGTATCCTTTTTCTCGATTGATAACTTATACATCTTATTTACTAATTTTAAATATTTGTCATGTTTATTTAGAAAATAATACTTGTTAGCTACTTTAAAAATTAAATTTCTGTTGATTGAATCGTTATCAGATGTCAGTAAAAATTGACTCAAAGAATCTAATGTTTTTTCTTTGCCAGCCGGTTTTGAACTTGATCTATCCATATCTTTTAAAAGAATGATGACATTATTTTTATATTCTATAGCGTCTCTTTTTTTTTGACAGGAGATGATTAGAATGAAACAACAAAACAACCAAGCTATTTTCAATTTTGTTTTCAATATTTGACAATTTATTTATATAATCACCAAAAATAAAAATTTAAAACCAGATAATATTTTTATTATCTGGTTTTAGTTATAAAAAGAATTATGGTTTAGGAGGAATAGGCTCGTCTTTTCCGTCATCAGCATAAATAACAGTTCCTGAAGACTTAGTTGAAGTAATTTGATTTTCGGTTTTAGTCTCTACAGGACTGTCTGCAGTGCAGGAAGAAGTTAAAAGAATAGCGGCAAAAAAGCCCATAGCAATCAATAGATTTTTCATAAAAAATGATTTAAAAATTAGAAAATAATTTAGCTTGGCACTATCCATTATGGAGTAGCGTTTTTTAAGAAAAACTGGGAAATAGCTGTTCTGTACTATCGAGAATGACACTGCCTTAGAGGCCGATTTTTCCCCATTCTCGATACTTTTTATTTTGAAGCTCCGGTTGATTTCTGCATCAGAATCAAGGCAAATTAACAGTTAAAAAAGTGTTAATTTTTATAATTTGAGGTGCTTATTGTGACCTTGTTCATTACAGTAGTTTAAGGGTATATCTGCATGGTGAAAGGGTGTGTTTTAAATCCACTCCTAGACCCTTTCTAAAGGATTGGAAGCCAAAACCGAGAAAAAAAATGACGATTATGCTATTCGGATTTCTAAAATGGTTTGATTTATTTTTTTAAAGACCGTTTAAGAAGATTAAGGTCATTTAAGAGTGGGAACTAAAAACCTCCTCCTACCCCCTTATGGAGAATAAGGAAATAAGAAAGAAGTTGCTATTAGTAAAGCTAAACTAAGGGAGATTGTTACAGAATATTAAATGCTGATCTTCCGAATTATGGTATCTACATTTTCTCTATACGTTAGTGAAAATGGCAATATTTCGTGGTGATTGAGGTAACATATTGATTTTTGGAGATGAATCCGTGAAACAAAATTCATGTTAACAATATAGCTTTTGTGGATTCTTAAAAAATAATAAGGTAAGATACTTTCAAAATGCTTTAAAGTTTTAAAGGCATTCACAATATTGTTGTTGTTACTATTGACGATAGTATCATAACTTGTTTTACTATTATTAGGATCACTCATGTTGGCACTTTTACCATTGTTACCACGGCTGGTCAACAACTTAATATCGGTAGTGTTATTGTCTGCTTTTAAGTAAATAATATCGTTTAGCGGAACCACTTTATAATCGCTATACGATTTAATACAAATAGTTGTAACCATAGGGACTTGATTTCTTTTTTCGAATCTAAATAGACTTTTTCCGAGCTCATGTATCTGTAAAGGCATCAGAATATAATCAGAGAATCCCGACTGTATTGCTGTAAGCGCATAATCTGGTGTTGGAGCCAATACAATAAAATAGGGCATTGTATCTATGTACTGAAAAGATTCTTTTATAGTTTCAAAAAACAAATTCGTATCCTTCGTTTTGATAGGAATTTGTACTATAATTAATTGTGGTTTTACTTTTATAATTTGATTTATTACATTTTGACTATCTTTGACAATGCCAGCACAAAAATAGTTGGGAAAATTTTCGAATAGCTCTAAAATTTCCCTATTTGTGGTTTCGTTATCGTCAATTATAAGAAATGAAAAACGCATACAATTGTACTTAAATAAGTAGGATGCAAGCTAAACAAGAACCAAATTATTTTGATGCAGTAAAACTGCACATTATGTTAAAATTTAATACTATCGTTTTATGAACATCCTTTTAGTAGATGACCATCCTATGACAGTTGAGGGTTTTATGAATGCCCTTTTGCAAGTAAACATCTCCAAAGAAAAAGCTAACTTTACCAAACTACACAATTGTAAAGATGGTTATGACACGATTACAACTAATTCGAAAGCCTTTGATTTAGCTATTTTAGATCAAGGTTTGCCAGGTTATGCTGAACAATGTATTGAATCGGGTAGTGATTTGGCATTGTTGATACGAGAACATCAACCCAATTGTAAAATTATTATGATCACTGCCCATATTGAAGTGATTATTATTTATGATATTCTACAGAAGGTAAATCCTGATGGTCTTATCATTAAGAATGATATTCGTCCTGATAATTTACAGTTTATAGTAACCGAAGTATTGCAAGGGAATCAATACCACAGCCCAATGGTGAAAGCTTGTATGCAAGAAATGCTGAAAAAGGAATTACTATTTGATGATTTCAATCGTCAAATTCTTTATTATCTATCCAAAGGGTTCAAATTAAAAGAACTTGATGGCGTTGTGTGTCTTGGCGATAGTGCCATACAAAAACGTGTCATCCAAATGAAAAATGCTTTTAATGTTACTGATAATACTGGCTTGTTGAAAGAAGCCATGAAACAGGGGTTTATTTAAACTATTATATACCATTTTTACGACGGTACTTTGGATTTGTTGTATTTCATTCTGCAATAACAGGTACAACTAAAAACCCATTTATGGGATTCTTTTTCCATTTACATTCAAAATTCAGGTTTTCTCTCTCCCTCTTTATTTAATTTCTGGCATAAAAAGTATTATGCCAAAATGATTTCTTGTGCAAAAATTTAACATAATATACAGTTAAACTGTACATTTTGTTAAAGTTACCCATCAACCTAATTCTTACTACTAGCACATCACTAATTTTGATGTTGTTAATAGGTATTGCATTTTATTTCTAATGTAGTAAGTGTTTTTTTATTCCTAACTGCCGCCGAGCAAAATCTGTAAATAAACCGTTTGAAAAACTAAAACGGGAAATATAAATAGCCTGCCGAAAGATTGTCTTCAATACAAAAGATGTAAAAAAAAATATATGAAAAAAAACTATTTT
>CAUPRL010000007.1:0-179866 GCA_963513695.1 uncultured Flavobacterium sp. | reverse complement strand
ATTCTTCCAGCCATACGCATTCCTTTGAATACTCTAGATGGATAAGAAGAAGCTCCTACAGAACCTGGCGCTCTTAAACGGTTGTGTTGACCGTGAGTTGCTTGTCCAACACCACCAAAACCGTGACGTTTCACAACCCCTTGAAAACCTTTACCTTTAGATACACCTTGTACATCTACAAATTCTCCTTCTTCAAAAATAGATACGTTTATCACGTCACCTAATTTTTGTTCTGTTGCAAAATCTTGGAATTCAACGACTTTTTTCTTAGCTACAGTTCCTGCTTTCGCAAAGTGACCAACGGCCGCTTTAGTGGAATGTTTCTCGTTTTTGTCATCGAAACCTAGTTGCAACGCTTCATACCCGTCAACACCTTTGGTTCTGACTTGGGTAACTACACATGGTCCAGCTTCAATAACAGTACAAGGAATGTTTTTCCCGTTCTCGTCAAAGATGCTTGTCATGCCAATTTTTCTTCCGATTAACCCAGACATAAATATTAATTATTAATTATTAAATACAAATATAGAACGCAGCTTTTAAGCGAACCCTATTTTTTAAAGTGGTGCAAAAGTATAAAATATTTACACACAAACCAAAAAATATTTTCCGTTTAAAAACAGCGTTCTTTTCTTACTAGAAAGCTATTTAAACTTTGATCTCTACTTCAACTCCGCTAGGCAATTCAAGTTTCATCAAGGCATCAATTGTTTTTGATGAAGATGAATAAATGTCGATCAATCTTTTGTATGACATTACTTCAAATTGCTCTCTCGCTTTTTTGTTAACGTGGGGAGAACGTAGCACTGTAAAAAGTTTTTTGTGAGTTGGCAACGGAATTGGTCCTGTTACTACTGCTCCAGTGCTTTTTACTGTTTTTACAATTTTCTCGGCAGACTTATCTACCAACATATAATCGTAAGATTTTAATTTTATTCTGATTTTTTGACTCATTTTCTTAAAGATTAAGCGTTTCCTTTTGCTTTTTTGATAACTGCTTCCGAAATATTGGAAGGCGTTTCTGCGTAGTGTGAAAATTCCATTGTAGATGTCGCTCTACCAGATGAAAGTGTTCTTAATGTTGTAACATATCCGAACATTTCTGATAATGGCACATCAGCTTTGATGGTTTTAGCACCTGCTCTATCACCCATGTCATTTACTTGACCTCTACGACGGTTAATATCACCTACGATATCTCCCATGTTTTCTTCAGGTGTAATAACTTCCATTTTCATAATTGGCTCAAGAATAATTGCACCAGCAGCTTTTGCTACCTCTCTGTAACCCATTCTTGCAGCAAGTTCAAACGAAAGTGCGTCAGAATCGACAGGGTGGAAAGATCCGTCCAATAAAGTAACTTTCAAACTATCTACTTGGTATCCTGCTAAAGGACCAGTTTTCATAGCTTCACGGAAACCTTTTTCTACAGATGGAATATATTCTTTAGGAACGTTACCACCTTTTACTGAATTTATAAATTGCAATCCAACAGGAACTTTACCATCAACTTCATCTGCTGGCTCCAATAAAAATACGATATCACCGAATTTACCACGACCTCCAGATTGTTTTTTGTAAGTTTCTCTGTGTTGAGCTGATTTTGTAAAAGCTTCTTTGTATTCTACTTGAGGCTCACCTTGGTTTACTTCAACTTTGAATTCACGACGCATTCTATCAACAAGGATATCTAAGTGAAGCTCACCCATACCTGAAATAATAGTTTGTCCTGAAGCTTCATCAGTTCTAACTGTAAAAGTTGGATCTTCTTCAGCTAATTTAGCCAAAGCCATACCCATTTTATCTACGTCAGCTTTAGTTTTAGGCTCAATTGCAATACCAATTACTGGCGCAGGGAATTTCATTGACTCAAGAATGATTGGGTGTTTTTCATCACACAATGTATCTCCAGTTTTGATATCTTTAAATCCAACAGCAGCTCCAATATCTCCAGCCTCAATATATTCGATTGGATTTTGTTTGTTAGCGTGCATTTGGTAGATACGAGAAATTCTTTCTTTGTTACCAGAACGAGTATTCAAAACGTAAGAACCAGCATCCAATCTTCCTGAATAAGCACGGAAGAAAGCCAAACGACCTACGAATGGGTCAGTTGCAATCTTAAATGCTAAAGCAGCGAATGGCTCTTTTACATCTGGTTTACGTAAAATTTTAGTTTGATCTTCTTCAAGCAATTCAGCATCATCTGGATGAATTCCAGTAATACCTTCTTTATCCATTGGAGATGGCAAATATTTACATACCGCATCTAACATGAATTGAACTCCTTTGTTTTTGAAAGAAGAACCTGCAATCATAGGAATGATAGCCATATCCATAACAGCAGCTCTCAACGCAATGTTGATTTCTTCTTCTGTAATAGAATCTTCATCTTCCATGAACTTTTCTAACAAATTCTCATCATAATCAGCTACTGCTTCAATAAGAATCGATCTGTATTCTTTAACTTCTGCAAGCATATCTTCTGGAATAGGCACAATATCATAAGTAGCCCCTAAACCTTCTTCATGCCATACAATAGCTTGATTTTTTACTAAATCAACCACACCTTTGAAATCATTTTCTTCACCAATTGGCAAAGTAATCGCCACAGCGTTTGATTTCAACATGTCTCTAACTTGTTGACAAACCATCAAAAAGTTAGAACCTTGACGGTCCATTTTGTTTACGAATCCAATTCTTGGCACTCTATATTGATCTGCAAGTCTCCAGTTAGTTTCAGATTGAGGCTCAACACCATCAACAGCACTAAATAAGAAAACCAACCCATCAAGAACACGTAAAGAACGATTTACTTCAACAGTAAAATCTACGTGACCTGGGGTATCGATAATATTAAAGTGATAAGGTTTAGATTCAGGTATAATTCTACCTTGTTCTGAAGGAAAATTCCATTCACAAGTTGTAGCAGCAGAAGTAATAGTAATACCTCTTTCTTGCTCTTGTGCCATCCAGTCCATTGTTGCAGCACCATCGTGTACTTCACCAATTTTGTGTGATTTTCCTGTATAGAATAAAATACGCTCTGTTGTTGTTGTTTTACCAGCATCAATATGAGCAGCAATTCCTATGTTTCTTGTATATTTAAGATCTCTAGCCATTTCTTAAGAATTAAAATCTAAAGTGAGAGAAAGCTTTGTTAGCTTCTGCCATTTTGTGAGTATCCATTCTTTTCTTAACAGCTGCTCCTTCTTCTTTAGCCGCAGCTAAACATTCTGAAGCCAATCTTTGAGCCATAGATTTTTCGTTTCTTCTTCTTGAATAAAGAATCAACCATTTCATGGCCATAGAGATTTTTCTGTCTGGTCTAATTTGCATAGGAATTTGAAATGTAGCTCCACCTACTCTACGACTACGTACTTCTACGTGAGGCATAACGTTTGTTAAAGCATCTTTCCAAATTTCTAATGATGGTTTTTCTGCATCTTGCTTTTTAGTTTCTATAATGTCAATGGCATCATAAAATACTTTGAAAGCTGTTGATTTCTTACCGTCCCACATTAAGTTGTTTACAAAACGGGTTACCAATTGGTCGTTAAACCTTGGATCTGGTAAAAGTGGTCTTTTCTTTGCCGCTCTTTTTCTCATTTCTTTTCTTTTTGAGTTTTAAAAATTACTTTTTCGCCTCTTTTGGACGTTTTGCACCATACTTAGATCTTCTTTGCGTTCTTCCTGCTACACCTGAGGTATCAAGCGCACCACGAACGATGTGGTATCTAACTCCTGGTAAATCTTTTACTCTTCCGCCTCGCACTAATACTATCGAGTGCTCTTGTAGATTGTGTCCTTCTCCAGGGATGTAGGCATTTACTTCATTTCCATTTGTCAAACGTACACGCGCTACTTTACGCATTGCAGAGTTTGGTTTTTTTGGAGTTGTAGTGTAAACACGCGTACAAACACCTCTTCTTTGAGGACAAGAATCTAAAGCAACCGATTTACTCTTCTTAGTGATTTGAGTTCTTCCTGTTCTTACTAATTGTTGAATAGTTGGCATAATTAAATACTAAAAATTACTTGTTTATAAAATTCCCGCTTTTTACGGGGTTGCAAATGTAGTAATTATTTTTTTCTAAACAAACCTTAATTAATTAATTTTTCCAAGAAGTAATTATTTGTTTATTAATGAAATACAGAATTGCTAATAAAAATACTTTATAAAAAACAAAAGACCCTTCGCAATTGACCTTTTGAAGATAAAAACATAGAAGAAAAAGAAACAAGAAAACCTTGCTAAATCTCTTTACACTTGCGATCTATGCTCTGCTCATAAAACTACCTTAGATTCCACTGCACTAAACTTCATACTAGTTGCTTTTCATTACTGTATCAGGAGGGTTATAGAATAAATATAATCTAAAGTATACCCTAAAGTTACTATATAGTTACTATACAGTTACTATATACTTACTATATAGTTACTATAAACCTACTTGAACATACTACAATAGATGGAAGAACACAGCACCTAACGCACACCAAACAATACTTTCGATTCTCCATCGTTAAAGCATTTTATACCAATAACAGGAATGCAAACTATAGATATTTACATTACTTTTATCAAAATTTTAATTCATTTGAAATCCTTAACCTTCTTTGTCTTGTTTTTCACCTTTGGGAGCAATTGTTTTTCCCAAACATTTCAATTGAAAATAATTGGAAGTTCCCCTCTTGAAAATAAAGTTATTGACTCTTTAAAATACAACTCCATTCACCCCAATGCCCAAGAACTTAGCGATGAAGTGAATGCCATGTCGGAAAAACTTTCCAAAATAGGGTATATTGAGAATCAAGTTCTGGAAAACATCAAGGAGAACGACTCGAGTTATATTGCAAAATTTAGCTTAAATGAAAGAATTAAATTGATACATATATATATAGGTAAAAATCGTGAAATAAACGATTTAGCATTAATGGATAATAAAAAGGACACTCTTGTAATGCCCTACAACGAAACAGAATCATTTTTAAACAACACTTTACATAAATTAGAACAAAATGGATTTGCTTTTGCAAAACTTAAATTAATCAACATCAAAAAGAAAAATAATTCTTTATATGCAGAATTGCAATTTGAATCTGGCCAACAAAGACAATTAAATTCAATAGTAGTAAAATTTAATGATGACGATAGAAAAAATAAATTCCCCGAAGGTCATCTCAAACAAATCAACAAAAAATACCAAAATAGTTCGTTTAACCAAGATGTGGTCAGAAAAATTCAAAGTGACTTTGAAAAATTTGGATTCGTTAACCAAATTAAAGCACCCGAAATTTTATTTACAAAAGACACCACCAAAGTGTATGTATATCTCGAAAAAAGGAAATCTAATATTTTCGATGGATTTATAGGCTTTGCTAATAACGAAAACGACAAATTAACATTTAATGGCTATTTAGATCTTTCATTAGAAAATACAATCCATGCAGGAGAGCAATTTTCGCTCTATTGGAAAAGCGACGGAAATAATCAAAAAACATTTAAAGCCAGTATCGATTTGCCATACATATTTAAAACACCAATAGGACTTAAAGCACAAATATATATTTTCAAACAAGACAGCATTTTTCAAAACACCAAAACGTCTTTAGACTTAGGCTATTTCATAAATTACAAAACCCGAATCTATTTAGGATATCAAGCTACAGAATCTAGCGATATTCAAAACACGAACAATAGTACCATTAGCGATTTTAAAAATTCATTTATCACAACAAATCTAGAATATACCCGATTGGATCATAAAAATTTCACTTTCCCAAAAAAAACAAGCTTATTCATTCAAATGGGGATTGGAAATAGAGAAACGTCCGACTTTGTCGAAACTGTAGGCAATAATAAACAGACTTATATTAATATTAATGCTATGCACAACTTCTATTTGAACCCAAAAAACTGTATTAACATTAATTATCAGAATTATTTCTTAAAAAGTGATACCTATATAATTAATGAATTATACCGTTTCGGAGGAACAAAATCAATACGAGGATTTGCCGAAAATAGTTTACAAGCTAATTTTATGAATGCTATTATTACAGAGTACCGATATATATTTACTCCTGAATTTTACCTTCATACCATTTTAGACTACAGCTACTACGAAGATAAAACATCAAATTACAAAGCAAATCTACTAGGATTCGGCCTAGGCATTGGCTTGCGCACTAAAAACGGTGTACTTAAATTGAATTTTTCAAATGGCAGCAATGACGGACAAAAGGTTTTAACTTCAAACACTAACGTTACATTAAATTACAATATTGAATTTTAAGCCATAAAAAAAACATTTTTTGTAACAATAAACATTATATCTGTCAAAACGTTAAATTTTGTATGCTAGCATAAAAAAAAATTATAATTGTTAGGAATGTTAACAAATTATTATGATTTTTGTCACACTAATTCAAAATAATTAAAAATGAAACTAAATTACAAATGGATTTTTACGCTTTTATTAGCGTTTTTTTTACAGTTTTCTTTTGCCCAAGAGAGAACTATTACAGGTAAAGTTTCGGATCTTTCAGGTCCATTACCAGGGGTAAATGTTTCTGTAAAAGGATCTCCTAAGGGAGTCCAGACAGATTTTGATGGAAAATATTCTATCAAAGCAAAAACGGGAGAGTTTTTGAATTTTTCTTTTATAGGTATGGCTGACAAATCTGTAAAAGTTGGTTCTTCTTCTTCTATTAACGTGATTTTAGAATCAGAATCAAAAACACTCGAAGAAGTGGTGGTGGTAGCTTATGGTACTCAAAAATCGAAAGCTATTGTTGGTTCTGTAGCCGTATTAGGCAAAGAAGTATTAGAAAAACAAGTTGCTACCAGTGTGCTTACGAGCTTGCAAGGAAGTGTAGCTGGGGTAAACATTATTGCTGCTGGTGGTCAACCGGGTGATAATCCAACGATTAGAATTAGAGGTATTAGCTCCATTAGTTCTGAAGCAGGCCCACTAATTATATTAGATGGTTCTCCTTTTAATGGCAATTTGAATACCATCAGCCAAGATCAAATTCAATCTATGAGTGTCTTGAAAGATGCCTCATCTACAGCCTTATATGGATCTAGGGGTTCAAACGGTGTAATTGTTATCACTACCAAAAGAGGAAAACTGGATACTGCACCAAAAGTGAATTTTTCCGCTATGACAGGATTTTCAAGCAACGCGGTTGAATTGCACAAGTTGGTTGGCGCTGACGATTATATGAAATACAGTTGGGAGGCGATTAGAAACAACAATCAGTATATTAGTAATCAAGCTCCGGCTACTGCGGCTTTAAACGCCTCAAATAATTTAGTATCGACCCTTGGTTATAATCCTTATACTGCAGCTACTCCAGTGGATGCCAGTGGAAATCTTGTAACAACCAATAAAAAATGGAACACCGATTGGGAAGATTTAATGTTGAATAACGCAGCCCTTAGAACAGAATACACTTTTGGAGTAACGGGGGGAAGTGAAAATACAACCTATGCCTTTTCTACAAATTACTTATCGCAAGAGGGAAATGTAGTTACTTCAAAATTTGACCGTGCCACTACAAGATTAAGTATAGACTCCAAAATAAACAATTGGCTTACTGCAGGTATAACTACTTTTTATTCCACTTCAAAACAGAATTACCCAACTCAAAGTGGTAGTAGTTTCCAAAGTGCGATTCAATGGATTTACACCATTCCTTCTATTTATCCGGAATACAGGCGAGATGTTCAAGGAAATTTAGTAAAAGATGGTCTAGGACAGAATATTTTTGATTATGGAGCTACTCCAGGACAAGCCTTAAATGCCACTCGTCCGCAATTACAAAATGAAAATGCCTATGGTTCATTGTATAATTATAAGATTAAGTATAAAAGAGACAATTTTACCGCCAATGCGTATTTATTGTTCAACATTACAAAAGATTTAACATTCAAAACAAATCTTGCTTACGACAAATACCTATTTGACGATTATAACTATGCCAGTAATGAAGTGGGTTATGCCTCAAGTGTAGGGGGAAGGGTAACTCAAAATAGAGACATCACTACTTCCAGCAATTTCATCAATACTTTGAGCTACAGAAAAACATTTGGAAAACATAATATTGGTGCCGATTTAATTCAAGAAGCCTACAAATATGAAATCGATGAATTGGGAGCACAAGGAGAAGGATTTTTACCAGGAGTATATGTTTTGACTGGTAGTACTACTCCATCAAACGTTTCTGGGTCTACTACAGAAGAAAGAATTTCAAGCTACCTTGGACGTGCGACCTACAACTATGACGAAAAATATTTTATTGAAGGATCCTACCGTAAGGATGGCTCATCTCGTTATAGCAGCGAAACACGATGGGGTGATTTTTATGCAGTAGGTGGCTCTTGGTTGGTTTCACAAGAGAACTTTTTGAAAGACAGTAATACTATCAGCGAATTGAAATTAAGAGCTTCTTATGGAGAACTAGGGAACAACAGATTAACTGATAGATTTTTTCCATATATCCAGCAATTCGAAACTGGATACCCTGAATTAGACAACGCTGGTGTGGTTTTAGGCGAAGGGGTAGATCCAACTATTAAATGGGAAAAAACAGCCTCTACTGATTTTGGTATCGATATTGGATTGTTGAAAAACAGAATATTCTTAACCGTTGATTATTACAACAAAGAATCTGTAGATTTAGCTTACAGAAAACCTCTGCCAGGCTCTACTGGTAACACTGGTGTTCTTACTAATGTTGGATCGCTTAGAAATTACGGTTGGGAATTTTCGTTAAATACTAGAAATATAGCGAATACTAATTTCTTGTGGACGTCGAGTTTGGTTTTCTCTATGGATAAAAATGAAATCACTGAACTAAGTCAAGCAAGTTTTACCAACGGTAATAAGAAATGGGAGGTTGGCCGCTCATTGTATGAATTTTTTGTTCAAGAATGGGCCGGTGTAGATCCTGCGACTGGATACGGGCTTTGGTACAAAGATGTTTTGGGAACAGACGGAAAGCCAACAGGTGAGAGACAAACTACTAAAACTTATGCTGAAGCAACTAGATATTATGTAGACAAATCCTCTTTACCAGATGTCATTGGTGGTCTTACCAACTACTTTAAATACAAAAATTTTGATTTGAATATCTTATTTAATTTTAGCTACGGTTCTTATATTTACGATAGCACTTATGCTGGTTTGGTTGACGGAGGTAAAAATCCAGGAAGAACAATGCATCAAGATTTAGCAAACCGTTGGCAAAAACCTGGTGATGTTACGGATGTTCCATTATTATTGGGAGGAAACAATGATTTCAACGGTCAATCTACTCGATTTTTATTCAAAAATGATTACATCAGATTGAAAGCATTGAATATTGGATACAATCTTCCTAAGGATTTGGTCAACAAAATGAACGTTTCAAGACTAAGATTGTATTTGCAAGGAGACAATTTATGGACTTACCAATCTCACGAAGGGATTGATCCTGAACAAGACATAAATGGCGCTACTGACAGTAGATCATACAACCAACGACTAGTTTCTTTTGGTATTAATTTAGACTTTTAAAAAACAGATATTATGAAAAATAGATTTTCAAAAATTGTAATAGCCTTTCTAGCGATAGCTATAATGGCAGGATGTAGTGAAGAGTTTCTTGACGAGCCAAAACCAACAGATGGAGTTACTTCAGAAGTAGTTTTTACCTCACGAGAAGGAGTTGAAGCCTTCATTTCAGGTATAATGCGACGATTTAGAGGACAATTTACTAACGTGGATGCCGCTGGAGTAAATTCCTTGTTTTATGCAAGAACTGTAAAAGGTACAGACATAATGAATTCTCCAACTTGGTTTACTTTTGACTATGCCAATGATAATCGTGAGCCGACTTATAGAAGAACAACTTTTACTTGGAACTACTGTTTCTATATGATCAACCAAGCAAACGCATTAATAAATGGTGTTGAAGCAAGCGATTTGGCTCCTTCGGATAAAACAGAATTGGCTGCTTACGGATATGCCTTAAGAGGCTTTTTCTATCATCAACTGGTAATGGAATTTTGTCCTACCTATTCCTTTGATCAAAATTATCCAGCACCACCTATTTATACTACTGGATCAAAAACGGGAAACCCTATGTCAACTGTAAAAGAGGTGTATGCCTTAATTGTTAGTGATTTGACCAAAGCAGTTTCAGGATTAAAAGAATCTCGTTTGGGTAAGTCTTACATTAATAAGAGTGTGGCCAACGGAATATTAGCTCAGGTATATCAGGTAACTGGCAATTGGGCTGGTGCTGAAACTGCAGCAAAAGCGGCTTATGGTGGCAATCCTACTGCTGTATTAAGTGCGTCAACTTATCGCTCAGGATTCAATGACTATAGCAATGTAGAATGGATTTGGGGAAGTGCTCAAACAGCTGACCAAAGTAACTACTACTGGGGATGGCCTCATGCCGGAACAGATCATTTGACCACTTCGTATTCTGCAACTTATATCAACACAGAATTTGTTAAGTTGTTTTCAGCTACAGATGTTAGAGCTATATTCCAAAGAAAAAGCGCTTCCATTTCAAATACAAGCGACTATCGCTATTGGATTACTAATAAGTTTAAATTCACCTTTGATGCAGATCACCCAATCATTAGAACTCCAGAAATGATTCTAATTGAGGCTGAAGCAAAATACAGACTTGGCAACAGTACAGATGCTCACAACCTATTGTACACTTTGCAAAAAAACAGAGATGTCAATGCTGTTAAATCTACCAACACAGGAAATGCTTTGTTAGAAGAAATCTTGGTTGAAAGAAGAAAAGAATTGTATGCAGAGATTGGAGTAGAATGGTTTGACGCCAAAAGACTTAGAAGAGGTATCACCAGAACTGGTAACCACAGAATTGGATCAGCTGCGAATCTTGCGGTAGATGACAAAAAATTCTTCTTGAAAATACCTATATCAGAAATTGATGCTAATGATTTTATCGATGAATCAGTTAATGACAATAGATAAGAAAGAAACCATTTAAGATCTAAATCTTTTAAAAAAGCCGTCTCAAAACATAATTTGAGGCGGTTTTTTTGTTATGCATAAAAAGTTATTATTATCACAATAAACATTATTTATGTTAAACGTTAAAATTTGTATGCATGCATAAAAAAAGGTTATATATGTTTGGAATGTTAACAAATTATTAAGATGTTTGTCGCACTAATTCAAAAAATTTTAAAAATGAAACTAAAGTACAAATGGCTTATTTACTACTTTACAACTCAATTATTTTAAAAAAATCTGCTGTCTTAATGAAAATAATTTACTTCTGAACCCATAAAAATTCTATGGAATAACTGGAAGTTCTATATCAAATTCTATTTAACTGAACCACTAGCAACAAGTTTACAAAATAGAAAACCATAACTCCATCAGACTGTAACTAAACATAGCAATCACCTATATTATAAGGTTTAGAACAACATATCTCCTTTTGAATTAAAAAAATTAATTTTTTTCAAATGAACGATTACTTTTCAAATAAACTCAACAACAAGTTCCAACAACAAAATAAAAAGTGCAGAACAAAAAAGAAAAAAGTCAACTAAAGACTTAAAATAAACATAATACATAACAATAGACAATATTTATGTTAAATCGTTAAAATTTATATGCATTCATAAAAAAAGATAAAATATGTTAGGAATGTTAACAAATTATTATGATTTTTGTCACACTAATTCAAAATATTTAAAAATGAAACTAAAGTTCAATGGAATCCTAGTACTACTACTAGTACTTGTGGCGCAAATTACTTTTGCGCAAGAAAGAGTTGTTTCAGGTGTTGTTTCTGACAAAACAGGAATGCCGTTACCAGGCGTGAGTGTATTAGTTAAAGGAACACAATCTGGAATACAAACAGATTTTGATGGAAAATATTCCATCAAAGCAACATCAAGCCAAACCTTGATATTTAGCTTTGTGGGAATGAAAACCCAACAAGTAGCTGCTAGTTCAGCTAAAATTAATGTAAAAATGCAGGACGATTCACAAGTTCTTGAAGAAGTTGTAGTATCTGGAGCAGTTGGTATCAAGAAAAAGAAAGCGGCTGTAACCTCTTCTTATGCTTCGATTAACAACCAAGAATTAACTGCAGCTTACAATCCTGACGTAGTACGATCATTAACTGGCAAAGTTTCTGGTTTAACTATCAATGCAACTACAAACGGTGTAAGTGGACAAAACTCTATCAGAGTTCGTTCTATGTTGTCATTTACTGGTAACACTGAGGCTCTTGTTGTAATTGACAACATCATTTCGACAGCAGATGTCTTAGCTACCTTGCCTGCCGAAATTATCGAAAGCGTAACTGTATTGAAAGGAGCACAAGGCGCTGCTCTTTATGGATCACAGGGTAAACAAGGAGTTGTTTTGGTACAAACTAAAAAAGGTGCTAAAGCAGAACAAATGATTGTAACTTTTACCTCTGGAATCGATACAGAAAACATCAGCTTTATCCCGGAAAGACAAACTAAATACGGCCAAGGATGGTACGGTGGTCGTGACCCGCAAGAAAATGGTGGTTGGGGTGAATTGTTTGACGATGCACCATACAATGTAGGTATTCCAGGTAGCCCACAAGGAAATGTGGAATCTACATATTCTTCTAAAGGTAAAGATAATATTAAAGAATTTTATCAAGCTGGTACTATTTATCAAAACAACTTGAATATCAATGTTGGAGGCGCTGATTCATTTGTTAATTTTAATTTAGGAAATGTCACACGCAACTTCGTTGTAGAAGGAGATCACTTGAGCAGAAACAATTTTGTGTTAACTGCACAAAAAAAATTAAACAAATTGACTTTGGGTGGTAATATGACTTTTACCAATTTAAACACCAAACAAGCCAACGTAAATGCACAAACCTCTAGAGCAGATTACACATTGTTGACCAACTTGCTTCAAGCAGGCACCACTATTCCTGTTAAGGAATTTAAAGATAGAGGTCTTTATGGATATAATGGTTATTATCAAAATCCTTTTTGGGCAAAAGACAACAACAGACTTAACGAGACAAAAAATTTCATCAATTTTGGTGTCAATGCAGCTTACGAAATCAACAAACACATTAATTTATCGTACAATGGCTCTGTTCAGTTAAGAAACAACAATCAAATCGCTTATGCAAATGCAGGAGAAGCTCCAGCAACAGCAGATTCGAATTTTTCTACTGGCTCTGAATTTTATCAATCTGTATTTTCTAGTACTTACTATTATGGAGACATAATGGCTAACTTTAATTACGAATTGTCAGAAAATGTTGGATTGAAATTTAACATTGGACAAAACATGCAGTACAATGCTTCTAAGAGAGTTTCTCAAGGAGGAACTAATTTAGATATTCCTGGATTATATAACATTGCCAATGTATTAAAACCAGCAAATCCTTCATCGCTTCAAAACGGAACTTTTGACAGCAGAATTACTGCAACATTCGCGAATGCCGATTTAAATTATAAAGACTACTTATTCTTAAATTTAACCGGACGATATGAAGGAAATAGTGTGGCTGCATCAGGCAATCAATTCTATTTTTATCCATCAGCAGGTTTGTCATTTGTTGCTACCAAAGCATTTGAAGGCCTAAGAAACAAATCAACTTTAAGTAATTTAAAGGCTTATGCCAATTACACTGTAGTAGGTTCATTAGATCCAGTAAGTGCTTATGAAATTCTTAACACAGCTAATTATGCTGCTGGTTTCCCAATGAATTCAGGTAATTCATACAACAACCAAACTAGCATTACCGATCCAAACATCAAACCAGAAACGTACACCACTTATGAAGGTGGTATTAATTTTGGCTTCTTCAATGATGCATTGACCTTAGACATTGCTGGTTATATGACTAAAACAACTGACTTGATTACACAAGCTTCGCTAAGTACAACTACCGGTTTGGTTGGTAAAAAAACTAACTCAGGAGAATTGGAAGGAAAAGGATATGAAATTGATTTAGGTTTTAGAGCATTCAACACTCCAACTTTCAAATGGAATGGACATATCGGATATTCGCATGCTGACACTAAAGTAATAGATGCTGGAGAATCCACTAAAGTAGTATTGACTGATGCTGGGAATTCTCAAATTGTAGCTGATATTTCTGCGGTAGAAGGAAAATCATTCCCATACATTACAGGTACAGATTGGACAAGAGATACCGCTGGAAATGTTATTGTTGATTCTCAGGGAAGACCTACACCATCTGCTGTATTTAAAAATTTAGGAAAAGTGCAACCAGATTATGTTTTAGGATTAACTAATAATTTTGAATATAAAGGATTTGGTTTATCGTTTACTTTAGATTACCGTAGTGGAGGTTATTTTATTTCACAAACGAAATACAACCTTACTTGGACCGGTCATATTGTAGAAACCGCAGAATTTGATCGAAATGTAGGTTTCCTTTATCCAGGTTCTGTAATAGACAATCCTGCAACAGCAACTGTAGGAGATTATATTCCTAACACAAGTGTTCTAACAGGAGGTTTCAATACCTTAACAGGAGCAGCTAACAGAACGCAAGCTTATTTTGGACAAGCTTCAAATTTGGGTTCTTTCAACCTTATCGATGCAACACAATTTAAAGTAAGAGAAATATCTTTGAGTTATTCATTGTCTAAAAAAGTGTTGGATAGAACAGGAATTGAATCATTGAAATTCAGTTTAAATGCAAGAAACCCATTTATCATTCTTGCTGACGGAAATAGAGGATATGCTGATTCAGAAGTTTCGAGCCAGTACAATAATTCAACATCATCTGCGGCTAAAAACCCCGCTGGAACTGTTGCAAATACATCAAGAAATGGTATTGGTTTTATTGGAGATGCACAATATCCATCAACTCGCACATTTGGTTTTACCATCAACACTACTTTTTAATAATTAAAATAAATTATATTATGAAAAAAATATTATACAGTAGCATTATGATGTTACTTTTATTTTCATCTTGCGACAATTACCTTGATGTAAATGAAAAACAGACAAATAGACCCGATTTTGATGCGCTTACACCAAGTCAAATGTTATCAGGAGCACTTACTAATTACACTAGTTATCAAGTAACAACCTTATCAACTTATGGAAATAGACTTGCTTATGTTTGGGGTTTGAACAGTGGTTTTACCTCTACTGACCCTGCTTATACTTATAAATACGATAGTAGCAGTTATACAGCTTGTTTTGAAAGTGCCTACTTAATTGGGGATAATTTTCAAGATATTCTTGACAAAAAAGCTAGCTTCCCTACTTATACTCTTCATTTTGGAGTTGCAAAAGTGATGAAAGTTATGTGTATGGATTATGTGACTGCCCTTTATGGAGACGCACCCTATACTGAAGCTTTTAACAATGATATCATTACTCCTAAATATGAGGATGATAAAAAAATCATTCCGGGACTATTCAAAGAATTGGATGAAGCCAGAGCCTTTTTTGCAGCATCTGGTGCAGCTCCAATGGGTGCAGAAGATTGTGTTTTTAGCGGAGACAAAGCAAAATGGCTTAAGTTTGTAAACACAATAGAATTAAAACTATTGTTGCGTTTGTCTAAAACCACAGATGCTACTCTTTTAACCTTAAGGACAGCTCGTTTTGCAGCATTAAATGCAAGTCAAAATTTCGTTACTGAAGATGTTACTGTAAATCCTGGATACAACAATGGAACACTTAACTCAAGAAACCCTATCTTTAGAGTTAACGGTCAAAATGAATCATTTAGTGCCCCTACCTCTGCTAATGCAGCCAATGCAGCCGGTGATTATGCTGGAAGATTAGTAAATGGTACAATTAATGACGCAAACATTACCTCTGGATTGGTTGACCCAAGAAGAGCTAGAATGTTCACTCTTATAGGTACTTCCGTTGTTGGAAACGTACAAGGTATTTTCCCGCTTACTGCTATTTCTAAATACGCAAGCTTCTATACCGGGCGAACTGGTGCAAGTGTTGATATTGCCAACAAAAATGGTGGTGAAAGAAATGCCTTTTTACTGCTAGCTGCTGAAAGTTATTTTCTACAAGCTGAAGCTATGCAAAGAGGATACTTGACTGGAACTGCAAAAACTGCATTTGAGAATGGAGTAAAAGCTTCTTTTAATTTCTACAGTACAGGCTTTGGGACTATAGTAATCGCTACTCCACTAGATCCAGTAGCATACTTAGCTGCGATTGATGCTAAAAACGGATTGGGTTGGACAGGTTCTACTGATAAAATCAGTGCCATTATGACTCAAAAGTATCTTGCTTTAGCACAATGGAATGGAATTGAACTTTACATTGACCACTTGAGAACTGGTTATCCTGTATTACCTTTGCCATTTGGCGTAACTGAAACAAAAAGACCTAATAGATTAATTTATCCAAGTTCGGAATATTCTTCTAATAGCACGAATACTCCTGTAGTTTCAAATGCAGATTTATTCAGTGTGAACACAAAAACTCCTTATTATTTACAATAAAATAATAACTGTTTAAATTTAAAACCATCACGATGTACGTGATGGTTTTTTTTTTAGAAACTATTTCCTATCTCTGTAAAATGATTCAAGTACATAAAAAACGGCAATAATCGAAGTCATTCAATCAGAAAAAGAGATTGATATCTTATTTACATCAAAAAGTAATATAACAAATTATCTTCACAAAAAACAAAAGAAACTGAAATCAAAAATAGGAAGTTATTTTTATACCTTTGCACTATGGAAAAAGAACATTTAATATTCGGGATAAGAGCTATTATTGAAGCTATTCAAGCAGGCAAAGAAGTCGACAAAGTATTTATACAAAAAGAAATATCGGGCGAATTGATGAAAGACTTGATGAAAGTGATGAAACGTGCCAACGTGAATTTCTCTTATGTTCCTATCGAAAAACTGAATCGATTAACACCCAATAATCATCAAGGTGCCGTGGCTTCTATTTCACCAATAGGCTTTATTGATTTAGAGCATCTAGTTGACGCCACTGTTGCCTCTGGAAAAGTGCCATTGTTTTTGATTTTAGATCAAATATCAGATGCAAGAAATTTTGGAGCCATCATACGAACTGCCGAATGCACTGGTGTAAACGGAATAATAGTTCAAAAAGCAGGTTCTGCTCCAGTAAATGGAGATACCGTAAAAACTTCGGCTGGCGCTGTATTCAATGTGCCAATTTGCAAAGTGGAACATATTAAAGACGCTATTTTCTACTTGCAAGGTTCAGGTATCAAAACTGTTGCAGCCACTGAAAAAACAGACCAAAACATATATGATATAGAACTAAACGAACCCGTTGCTATCATTATGGGTTCAGAAGACAGAGGAATCAATCCTTCGGTTCTAAAAATCGTGGACGAAAAGGCGAAACTCCCTATGTTTGGAACAATAGGTTCGCTGAATGTTTCTGTCGCTTGTGGTGCTTTTTTATATGAAGCGGTAAGACAGAGAAGCTAGATTGCAGATTCAAAAATAAATTAGAAATGAATTAAGACTCCGGTTTTGATTCATTTTTTTTATTTTCAACTATAGTGTAATCCACTTGCGGACTGGAAGAAAAATAGGGAGGAATCTCTTCTTCCATTTCAATAACAGGAAGATTGACAAAATTTCCGCTTTCGTCAAAACGCTGCATAAATTTGTCATTCATAGGATTGTAATCGGGATGTTCCCAATCGTATTTTATGATTTTTTTGTACTCGGGAGTTTTGTACAACAAAGAAAGGACAAAGCCCGTAATCAACCCCGCCAAATGCCCTTCCCAAGAAATTTGCTCATCAACTTTAGGAAAAATATACCAAACCAATCCGCCATACACCAATACAACCGCTAAAGATAAAGCCACTAATCGATAATACTTGGTCTGAATCCCTTTGAAAAAAATAAAACTGACCAAAACATAAATCAAACTACTGGCTCCAATGTGGTAATTGGCTCTGCCTATCACCCAAGTGATTAATCCCGAAAACACAATTCCGTATACAATAACTTCAGTAGCCTGTCTATGATAAAAATACTTTAGTGCTGCCAACAAAATCAATAATGGGATGGAATTATTGTAAAGATGTTGCAAATCAGAATGGATAAAAGGACTGCAAATAACACCTTGCAATCCCGAAAGGGATCTTGGATAAATCCCATTTTCAAAAAAATCAAAATCAAATTTGATTTGCAACCAATACACAAACCACAAAAACAACACAAAAAATAGCGGAAGTGCTATTACCGAACTCGAATATTTGAAATGGTTATCGTTCATAAAGACCGTTTGTTGTTTTGAATTTATTGTTTTGTTAGCTGAATTTACTCAAAAATGTATCCAAAAGCAATTTAGTGCTATTTTGTCATATTGTTAGGCAAAGGGAATATTATATTGCTTCAAATAAAAATAGTAATTTTACAGAAGATATTTTTTGATTTCAGATTTAAGAATAAAGATTTTTGATTTCAGATTTAAAAAAAGAAATGGAAGCACCTTTAGCAGAACGCCTTCGCCCACAAAAATTAGAAGATTATATTAGTCAATCTCATTTGGTAGGTCCAAATGGTTCGTTGACACAGCAAATTGCGAAAGGAATCATTCCGTCGTTGATTTTTTGGGGACCTCCGGGAACGGGGAAAACAACTTTGGCACAAATCATTGCACAGGAATCTAAGAGACCTTTTTACATCTTGAGTGCTATCAATTCAGGTGTAAAGGATATTCGCGATGTGATTGAAAAAGCCAAACAAAGTGGCGGCCTTTTCACCGCAAAAAACCCAATTCTTTTTATTGATGAGATTCATCGTTTTAGCAAATCACAACAAGATTCCTTATTGGCAGCCGTTGAAAAAGGTTGGATAACTTTGATTGGGGCCACAACCGAAAATCCAAGTTTTGAAGTCATTCCTGCTCTACTCTCTCGTTGCCAAGTATATATTCTGAATGCATTTACCAAAGAAGATTTGGAAACTTTGTTAGACCGAGCCTTGAAAACCGACACTTTTTTGGCAACCAAAAATATCAAATTAACCGAAACAGAAGCGCTGCTGCGACTTTCGGGTGGCGATGGACGCAAACTATTGAATATTTTTGAATTGGTCGTAAATGCCTCTGGTGACGACGAAATTGAAATCACAAATGACCGAGTATTTGAACTCGTGCAACAAAATACCGTTTTATATGATAAAAGTGGTGAACAACATTATGACATTGTTTCGGCATTTATAAAATCGATTCGAGGGAGTGATCCCAATGGAGCGGTTTATTGGTTGGCCCGAATGATTGAAGGTGGCGAAGATGTAAAATTTATCGCCCGACGAATGCTTATTTTATCGAGTGAAGACATAGGAAATGCCAATCCAACGGCTTTTATTATGGCTAATAATACTTTTCAAGCTGTTGCCACAATTGGCTATCCTGAAAGCAGAATTATCCTGAGTCAATGTGCAGTTTATTTGGCAACTTCGCCCAAAAGCAATGCTTCTTATTTGGCTATTGGAACCGCACAGCAATTGGTCAAACAAACTGGCGATTTACCTGTTCCCATTCATTTGCGCAATGCGCCAACCAAATTAATGAAAGAATTGGGTTATGGAGATGCGTATAAATATTCACACGATTATGCCAATAATTTTGCTGAACAGGAATTTCTACCCAAAGAAATTTCAGAAACAGTTCTATATAATCCTGGAAACAATTCAAGAGAAAATGCTACAAGAGAGTTTTTAAAAAATCGGTGGAAGGATAAATATGGGTATTAGTGAAAGTTAGAAGTGGGAAGTTAGAAGTTAGTGGTTAGTGGTTAGCTAAAAAATTAAATTTTTACTTTCCTGCAATCCTGCAAAGTTGAAAAAACATCCAATATGAAAATTCTATTTTCTTCAATTCTATACACTATTTTGTAATTCCATTTTGGAAAAAATCTAATTTTTTCAGAATTAAATAGCGGTTCTTTCGGATTTTTTTCAGGAAAAACATTCAGTTTTTCTCCCAAATCAAACAAAGTATCTACAACTAAATCCGCATTTTGAGGGCTTTCTTCAAAAATATAATCATAAATGGATTGTATAGAAAATACAGCATCTTCTGACCATTCAACCAATTTCATTTGCGTTTTAGTTTGCTTTTAGCTTGCTCAGTTGAGTAACCAACAGCTCCAGAATCAGAAGCTGTCATGATTTTTTCTAAATGATTTTTATATTCTTTTACTGAGAGTGGTTTCCCTGAAGTTGTATAAGTAAAAACATCCTTGTCAAGCAATTCTTCAATTTGATTTAGCAATTTTATATCCGAAATATCTAAAATTCTATGAACAATATTGTTGCGTTGTTGTGTTAGATTCATAACTTTATTTTTAGATTATAAAATTTGTTTTATACTACTAAAACTTAACGTCTATTTTTTCGGAAATTAATTGGTCATTTTGATAATATTCAAAAAACCACTCATTGCCTTTAGAAACTAAGGCTCCTTGAATATCGCCTTTTTTAGCCATATAACTATTCGCGTTTGAAGTTTTATACACTTTCATCACCACTTTTGGCTCACTATCGATCAATTGATAACCGTATGAAGTAGCTTGGGCATAAAGCAAACCGTCTGATTTTTTATCAACAGTTTTAGATTCTTTAGTTGCAGCTGGAACAGCAACAGCAGGAGCAGCTACAACTGGCAAAGCAACGGCCGCAGCCGCTGGAGTCATTGTCACTGAAGGAACCGCCGAAGTTGGGGCAGCAATGGCAGGAGCGGCCATCACAGGAACAGCCTGGGCAGTTATACCTGCTTTAGAACTAAAATTAGTATTCCCATTGTAAGCATAATTCAAAGCATACACATTGGCAAATGCTAAATTCAAAGCATCTCCATAAGCAGCTTCGAACTCTTTTTCTCTACTTTTTCCAATAGGTGATTTATAAACCACTGTACCATAACAATCTTTAAATGAAATAGAAAGTTTGGTCACTAAAAAAGCATTGTCCTTTTCGACATCAATATACAAAAGACTGCATCGATCCGTAATATCGCTTGGGATAGTTTCGGTAGCATAAAAAGCTTTAAATCCAGCTTTTTGCAGATTCATTTTTGTAATGGTCTGAAGTCGGAATTGGTTATCCGTTTTTTGAAAATCATATTTCAAAGGGATGATCACCCCTATATAATCGTTAACTGATTGCGAAAAACTATAGTTGGCAACCAAAAGCAAGAGTAACAAAATATTCTTTTTCATAATTATAGGTGTTTTTTGAGTTCTAATAAATGGTTAATCTGTTTAATGTTTTGAGGCACTGGAATATTATTTTCATTAAAAAAAATAGCATCCAAACCAGCATCCAAAGCGCCTTGTACATCAGCTTCAATGCAATCTCCAATCATTATGCTATTCTCTTTTTTGGCTTTGGCCAAATTCAAAGCATAGTCAAAAATCTTTTGATTGGGTTTTTTAACTCCTGCCATTTCTGAATTGGTCATAGTTTTGAAATAATGCGAAATATACGAATTATCTAATTTATTCCCTTGAATTTCTGCAAAACCATTGGTGATAATATGCAAATGGTATTTTGGCTTTAAATAATCCAATATTTCAATGGTTCCATCGAACAAATGGTTGAATTTAGGCAAATAATGAATGTATTCAACTGATAGTATGTCGATTACATCATCTGAAACAGCAAAATTAATTAAGTCAAAAGTATCTTTCAATCTGCCATAACGCAGTTGTTTTTGGGTAATTTCATCTTTGCGATAGCGTTCCCAATATTCCCGATTTATTGGCACATAAAACTGAAGAAATTCAGTCATATTCACTTCTAAATCCTGCAATTTAAAAACCGTTTCAAATGCCAATGCCGAGTTTTTTTCGAAATCCCAAAGTGTGTGATCCAAATCAAAAAAAACATCCGTTATAGTTGTGTTCGTTGTTTTCATTTTCTAAAAAATTCCTTCATCATTAAAGCTAAAATAGCCATTCTCAGTAACAATAATATGATCCAAAACCTGAATATCTAAGTTTTGACCTGCCGATTTTAATTTTCGGGTGATTTGCTTGTCAGCATCGCTTGGAATCAAGGTTCCCGAAGGATGATTGTGGCACAAAATTAATGCTGTTGCTCCCAATTCGAGAGCCATTTTAAAAACCAAACGCACATCGACTAAAGTTCCTGTGATTCCCCCTTTTCCTTGTTGCGATTTAGAAAGTATTTTATTCGAATTGTTTAAATACAAAATCCAAAATTCTTCGTGCGGTAGTTCGCCAATGATAGGTTGCATCAATTCGAAAATCATTTTACTCGAAGTAATTTTCTTCAATTCGACTGCCTCTTCTGCCCTCCTGCGTCTTCCCAATTCCATTGCGGCTAAAATCGAAATGGCTTTGGCCTCTCCTATTCCCTTGAAATTCATCAATTGTGAAAGCGTTAATTTTCCCAAAGCATTCAAATTGTTCTCAACACTCGCCAAAATCCTTTTGCTCAATCCCACCGCCGATTCGTTCCGACTTCCAGAACCAATCAAAATGGCAATCAATTCGGCATCGCTCAAAGCACTTTTGCCTTTCAGCATCAGCTTTTCGCGAGGTTTGTCGTCCTCAGACCAATTCGTTATTGGGAAATTAGTTTGTTCCATTATTGTGCGGAAATGGGATAATTAATATTGAATTAAAAAAAATAAAAGTAATGAAAGGATTTCTATTTTTTGGTCTATGCTATACAATTTTTGTTCTAACAATAAAAAATGAGATTCCTACGGAATGACAAACTAGTCTATATTCGCAAGGAATAAAAAACCTGAATTTAACTCTTTAACCAAGTATACTATTTACAAATTTGTAATTCCGTAGGAATCTTTTATTTAAAATGATCATTCCAAAATTCTAAATTAGGATTTGTTTCCTTGATTAAATTTAATTTTCTTTCTCTTGAAAGGTTTTTGATGTCTTTTTCTCTTTCAATTGCCAACTGAATCCAAGTAAATTTTTCATAATATATTAAAAAGTGTGTATTATATCTTGTTGTAAAACTATTTGGATTTAACTTCATTTCGTGTTGTTGCAATCGCAGCTTTAAATTATTGGTTACACCAGTGTATAAAACGGTTCTGTTTTTATTAGTTAAAATATAAACATAATAAGTATAAATTCCTTCGGTGTATTCAATCATGACAACGGTTTAAATTACAATTAAAGAGATTCCTACGGAATGACAAAGGGTTCTATCATATAACTTTCTGTAAAACAGTTCTGCTTTATACGTTAAAATACAAACATAATAAGTATAAATTCCTTCAGTGTATTCAATCATGACAATGGTTTAAATTGCAATTAAAGAGATTCCTACGGAATGACAAACAGTTCTATATCATCTTGCTAGAGATTTTTGTTATGTAAAAGATTCCTACGGAATGACAAAGAGTGCATTACATTATTCAATCAACTCTTTTACCTCATCAAAATTTAATCCGCCATAATTTCCGGAACTCATCAATAACAAGGCAGAATTTTCAAAATTTCGATTGAATAGAAAGGTTTTAAATTCTGCAGGATTCGTATAAATAATCAAATCTTCTCTATTGAATGCTTTGGCAATTTGCTCATAGGTCACTTCTTCCAGTTGCTTGATTTTTACTGCATCTGGCGAATAGAAAACCACCGCAACATCGGCATATTCTAATGCTCCTTCGTATTCTTTAAGGAATTCGGCATTCAAACTGCTATAGGTGTGCAATTCCAAACAAGCTACCAAAGTTCTATTTGGATATTGTTCTTTCACAGCTTTTGTAGTCGCAGCCACTTTGCTTGGTGAATGGGCAAAATCTTTATAAGCTACTTTTCCTTTTCCTTCGGCAATTTTTTCTAACCGTTTTGAAGCACCTTTGAAACTGGCAATCGCTTCATAAAAATCGGCTTCATCGACGCCCATATTTTGGCAAATCCATTTCGCTCCAGCTAAATTATTCAAGTTATGTGCTCCAAAAACTTCGATTGGCATTGCACCCTCTGGGGTTTCCAGAAGCGTAACTCCGTCTTTAACTTCGTATTTTGGTGTGGTATAAGGTATTTTTCGAATAGGATTCAATGCGGCTTCCGCAACACGTTTTACTTCTGGATCTTCTTCGTTATATACCAAGATTCCTCCGTTTGTAATTTTGGCAATGAAGGTCTCAAACTGTTCTACATAAAAATCATAGGTTGGAAAAACATTGATATGATCCCAGGCGATTCCAGAAATCAAGGCAATATTGGGTTGATACAAATGAAATTTTGGTCTGCGATCTATTGGGGAAGACAAATATTCGTCCCCTTCGAGAACTATGAAATCATTTTCTTCAGTCAAATGAACCATTGTGTCAAAACCTTCCAATTGTGCGCCCACCATATAATCCACTTCGATATTATGATAATGCATCACGTGCAAAATCATTGAAGTTATAGTCGTTTTTCCGTGTGAACCACCAACAACCACGCGGGTTTTGTTTTTGGATTGTTCGTATAAAAATTCTGGATAGGAATAAATTTTCAAACCCAATTCCTGAGCTTTTAGCAATTCGGGATTGTCGGCTTTGGCGTGCATTCCGAGAATTACGGCTTCAATATCTTTTGTTATTTTTTCAGGGAACCAACCCATTTCTGCAGGCAAAATTCCTTTTTTGGCCAAACGCGTTTTTGATGGTTCAAAAATGGCATCATCGCTTCCTGTAACTTGATATCCTTTGTTGTGTAAAGCCAAAGCCAGATTGTGCATCGCGCTTCCGCCAATGGCGATAAAATGAGTTCTCATAATTTCTTAGTTCTTTATATTTTAATTTTAGCCGCTTTTTCAGGCTGATTCATCTTGTTTTTATACAAATTGGCTAACATTTGTCCGCCTACTTTTGTACTTCCTGCTGCAATTGCCTTCTTATATTGTGTTTCTGCCGAAGGATATCTTTCGAAATGTTCTTCAATTTGGCCTCTGGACAAAAACCCGTCAACAGGCGACAATTTAAGCAATTCATTCGAATATTTAATCGCTTTTGTTTCGCTTCCACCCACAATTCCAGGTAATTGAATGTATATCATCACCAAAGCCCAACGTGCTTCGATATGTTTTGGATTCAATTCAATCGCTTTTTCGAAAGATCCTTTCACTTCTCCAATCATTCCTAGAGCCTTGAATTTATTGGATTCCTTGGCTTTCATCCCAAGCACGCCACCATATTTGAAATAATAATTAGCTTCAGAAGGTTTCAATTGTTTTAGCTTTTTATAATATACAATGGCTTTGTCCCAAGATTTGGCGTGACCAGCAATGTCTCCTAGGTATTCAATAGTTTTCAAATGATTTGGATTTTCTTTCAGAAAACTCTCAAAAATAGGTTTTGCCTGTTCGTATTTCCCTTCTTTGAATAATTTTTCGCCTTTATCAAAACTGGTTTGAGCCAAAATTAATATAGGGAAAACCAAAAAGACAATTAGTATTTTTTTCATTGTTCAAAAATAAGAAAATACAGGAATTTTCGTTAGTATTTAAGTAAATTTTAGTAAATTGTGACAGAAAATATTGACTGTTATTGAACCCCAATAAAGAAAACCTACAATGAAAAAAATCGTGTTTGCGTTCGTGCTGCTTTCAACGGCATTCTATGCTCAAAATTATGAGAAAAACTGGAATAACGTCATCGAAAATGAAAATAACGGCAAAATTAAATCGGCTAATGCCATCGTTGCCAAAATTCACAAAAAAGCAGTTGCCGACAAAAACGAAGTGCAAATCATCAAGTGTTTTTTTTATGAATCGAAATATTTGCAGGTGGTTGATGAAAATGCACAAACCAAAATCATTAACAATTTAAAAGCAGAAATAAATAAAGCTTCCATTTCATCGAAAGCGATTTTGAATTTGGTTTATGCAAAGTGTTTGAGTGATTATTACAATAAAAACCAATATTCTATACAAAAAAGAACTCCAATAGATTCAACAAACATCGATTTCTTAACTTGGACCAAACCTGATTTTGAAAAACAAATTCAAATCACATATGCCAAATCTTTGAAAAACGAAGCAGTTTTATCAAAAACATCCTTGGCAAACTACGAAGCTATTTTTGATTTTTTGACATTAGAAAAATTTCAAAAAATGAGTCTGTTGGATTATTTGTTAAAAGAAAACATACTCGCTTCTTCTGCAAAAATTAGTTTTTGGAAAATTAAAAAAAAGGAATTTACCCTATACGAAAAACAACTTTTAGGAAAATCGGCAGATTTTATCCAATTGAATTTCGATTTTGTAAAAGAAGAAAACTTGAAGAAAACGCTTGACTTGTACAAAAAAACAGAAGTTTATTCTCCAACAGCCGAAAACCAATTGGAACGCATAAAATTTTGCTCTAACAATATTCTAAAATTCGATGATGACTTTTTAAAATCTTTAAATAGAATTCAAAAAGAAAGCAAAGAAGAGATTATTACTCAAAAAATCCAATTCGAGAAAGCTACAATTTATTCCAAATTAGCTTCTAAAGAAAATCATCCTGACTATAACATAAAAGCCATTTCAATTTTAGACAGTATTACCAATTTCAATAATAATTCCAATACCTATAAATTGGCATTGCAAAGAAAGCAAGAAATCAGGGCAAAATCGTTAACGGTGCAACTTCAAAAACAACTGTACAATAAAGAGAATTCTCGAGCTTTTATTAGTTATCGAAATGTTGAAAATCTCAAAGTTTCGTTCTATAAAATCAGTCAAAAAACAGCCGTTTCCTTTGTGCATAACTTGACGACAAACGACAGCATTGCCAATGCCATTGCCACTAAAAACAAAGCAATCTCGTCGTTTGAACATCAATTGACCAACAAAAATGATTATTTCGAATATACTACAGAAATTGCTTTGCCACAATTAGCCACAGGCAGTTATTTGGTGTATTTTGAAAGTAATTCAGACGCAACAGACAACAAATCATTTGCGTATGAAACCATTACAGTTTCCAATTTTGCGGTTTTGGCTTGGCAAAAAGACAAAGAAGAATACTATCAAGTTGTAAATCGTAAAACAGGAAAACCAATAGAAAATGTATCCATACAATCGCCTACATTTTCTATAAAAACGCTAAAAAATGGTATAGCCATTTATAAAAGACCCGATAGTAAAAACGACTACAACTACAGATATGAAACCCTAAAATTATCTTCCGAAGGCGATTCGTTACAAATCAACAAAAATTACATAAATTCTTATTCTGATTACGCAAAAGACAATGATGAGTTAACTGGAAAAGTACAGTTTTACTTAGACAGAGCCATTTATCGTCCAGGACAAACGGTGTATTATAAAGGAATTGCGTATCAAAAAATTCATAACAAAAACAGTATTGTTCCTAAAACGTCTTTCAAAATTACGTTGAAAGATGCCAATTATCAATCGTTTAAAGAATTTGATGTTACGACCAATGAATTTGGTTCGTTTTCGGGCGAATTTATTTTACCAAAAACCGGGTTGACTGGTGAATTTAGAATTGAAGCCGATGAACCCGATGATTATGAAAAAGACATTGTTTATGACAAAATTGAAGACGAACATCCGTTTTGGGATAAAGTAGATTTTGATGATTCTGAAATTAGTTTTAAAGTCGAAGAATACAAACGTCCAAAATTCGAAGTAGTTTTCGAACCAAAAAAAGAAACGTTTCAAATCAATCAAGCCGTTAAAGCAAAAGGAACTGCCAAAGCTTTTGCGGGAAGCACTATTTCAGATGCCAAAGTAACCTACACCGTTACGAGATTTGTAAATTATTATCGAAATTTCTACGGCAATGAAGAAAGCGAAGTGATGGTTACTGGTGAAACCAAAACCGATGCTTCAGGAAATTTTAGCATCGATTTTATGGCAAAACCCACCGAGAATGCCAACAAAGAGCAATTACCTGTTTTTAATTATCGAATTAAAACCTCAGTAACAGACCTTAATGGCGAAACACATTCGGCAGAAACTAATGTAAAAGTAGGTTATCACGATTTGATTCTGAATGCAACTATTCCGAGTAAGATTGAAACCAAAAACAACAATGAAATTACCCTAAAAAGCACCAATCTTAATGGTGAATTTTTGGCAACCAAAGGCGAAATAAAATGGTATTTTGTTAGTCCTCTTTCGAATAAATTTAAGAACAGAGTTTTTCAAAGACCCGAAATCGAATCCATTTCCAAATCTGATTTTGAGCGATTATTTCCTTATGAAGATAACAAAAAACCTATTGACGCTAAAGAATTGGGGACATTGGTTTTTTCGAGAAAAATCGACACTTCAACCGATAAAAAATTGATTTTAGATTTTATTTCGAATTACAAATCAGGGCGCTATAAAATCGTGTTTTCGGCCAAAGACAGGTATGAAAATCCAATTGAAACTACTGCAGATTTTGAGCTCACTCAAAGCAAAGATCTTCTAAATACCAGTCAACTATTTACCATTGAACAAGTCAATGAAGATGCCAAAAAAGATGGTTTTGCCATGCTAAAAATAAGCAGTACTATTCCAGAACTTTACATCGCAATCACTGGGAATTATAAAAGCGACGTTTTTTTTGAAGAAAACATTCCATTAAAAAACAACCAAGCTCTTGTGAAAATTCCGTTGCAAAAGGAATTCGAAAAAACAATGAAAATAGGTTTTCAAAGCATTTTTGAAAATCAGAATTTTCAAGAAGAATTAGAAGTCGTTCTTAAAGAAGAAGAACCCAAATTAGACTTTAGTGTAGAAAGTTTTAGAAACAAAATCCAACCCGGAAGTAGCGAAAACTGGTCGTTTCAGTTAAACACTTCAAACACAAAAAAAGAAGCCGAAGTTTTAGCGTCGATGTACGACGGTTCTTTAGATCAATTTACAAGACGAGACTGGAATGGTTTACGATTCTACGAAAATGAAGACAATAACGTTGACTTCAAGTCAAATTTAGGATTTGATAAAATATACAGCCCAATTCGGAATTTGAATTCCTTTGCAAACAAAATAGAGTATAATGACGAGAGTACTAAATTACTTTGGTTTGGTTTTAATTTTATTGATCAATACTCCACAGATTTACAAAATCAGTATAAAAGATCATTAACCAAGAAAGCTAAAAAACCACTGAACACCAAATTAATTTCGGGTTTTGTTTCGGATAGTTACAGACTTCATATTCCTGGAGTAAATGTAACTGTAGATGGAACTCAACGTAGTACATCTGCAGATTTTGATGGTTACTATGAAATAGAAGCTGCTCTAGGAGAAGAATTAACATTCTCTTTTATTGGATTTGAATCTAAAAAAATCTCAATAAAAACTAAAGTGATTGATGTACAATTAAAAGAAACCACAAACAGTTTACAGGAAATAGTGGTTGTAGGTTATGGAACGCAGAAAAAATCAGATTTAACTGGAGCTGTTATGAAAGTCAAAAATATTGGATCTGAAAAAATAACAATGGATGATGTTTTACAAGGCAAAATTTCTGGGGTTAGCATAACTACTAACGGCAAACCTGGAAATAGTTCAAATATTTTAATCCGTGGAGTTAATTCTGTGTCTGAAAACAACCCCCTTTATGTGGTAGATGGAATAACAATACCAGAAGAACAATTCAAATTAATTTCTCCTACAGATATTATTTCCATCGATGTTCTAAAAGATGCCACAGCAACAGCAATTTATGGAGCTAAAGGAGCAAACGGTGTCATCATCATCACGACCAAAAAATCCCTAGAAGCCCTAACCCAAGTAAAAGCTCGAAAAAATCTATCGGAAACGGCTTTCTTTTATCCTATTTTAAAAACAGATTCTAAAGGAAAATTGAGTTTCAGTTTTACTTCGCCAGAAGCTTTGACCGCTTGGAAATTAAGATTGTTAGCACACAACAAAGAGGCGGTTACAGGTTACTTAGAAAAAAGTGTCATTACCCAAAAAGAGCTAATGTTGACGCCCAATTTCCCGAGATTTTTTAGAGAAAAAGACAGCATTGTAATTACTGCAAAAGTGGCGAATGTGACAAATGATGCCAAAACAGGAATCGCTGTTTTACAACTTTTTGACGCTAGTTCAATGCAGACTGTGGACGCAAAAATGGCGAATACCAATACAATTAAAAACTTCAATATTGCTGCTTACGGTAATACTACAGTAAGTTGGAAAATCTACATTCCCGAAGGATTGCAAGGCGTTCAGTATAAAGTATTGGCAAAAGCAGGCAACTTTTCGGATGGCGAAGAAAACATCCTTCCTGTTTTGACTAACAATATGCTGGTTACCGAAAGCATTCCGATTTGGGTTCGAGAAAATTCGAAGAAAGAATACACTTTCGAGAATTTGAAAAACAATAATTCAACCACTTTAAAAAACCATCAATTTACGTTGGAATACACTTCGAATCCGACTTGGATTGCTATTCAATCTTTACCTTATTTGATGGAATACGAACACGAATGTGCGGAACAAACATTTGCACGTTTTTATGCCAATTCTTTGGCTTCGGAGATTATTTCGAGTAATCCGAAAATCGCCAGCCTATTCGAAACTTGGAGAAAAAACGGAAAATTAAATTCGAAACTCGAAGAAAATGAAGAACTTAAATCGATGATTTTGGCCGAAACACCTTGGCTCAATGATGCTCAAAACGAAGACCAAAAAAAGAAAAATTTAGCTTTGTTATTCGATTTAGAAAAAATGAAAACTTCCCAAGAAGTGACTTTCGATAAACTAAAACAAAAACAAAAATCTTCTGGAGGCTTTGCTTGGTTTGATGGAAGCGAGGAAAACGAATATATTACCAGACATATTTTGGCTGGTTTGGGACATCTTTCAAAGTTGAGCAAGGACGAAAACAACGCTGCCAAAATCAAACAAATTGCCACAACGGGAATTCCGTTTTTAGACCAAAAGTTTTTGCAATATCATAAAAATAGAACTAAAAACTTAAAATCTACTGATAAATTGATTTGGATTAATCCCTATTCTGATTTGCATTATTTATATACTCGAAGTTTTTATCTGGACAATTTTCCACTTTCGGATACTTTGAAAAAAACTTCTAAATTATATCTCGAAACTGCCAAAAAAGATTGGCTGACCTATTCTTTATACGAAAAAGGATTGGCAGCCTTGACTTTAGATCGTTTTGGCGAGGCGGCAACTGCCAAAAAAATCATTGAAAGTTTGAAAGAAACTGCGTCCAACAACGAAGATTGGGGAATGTATTGGATAGCCAACAAATCGGGCTGGTATTGGCATCAAGCACCCATAGAAACCCAAGCCTTACTGATTGAGGCTTTCGCCGAAGTGACGAAAGATACCAAATCAGTGGATGCAATGAAAGTTTGGTTATTGAAAAACAAACAAACTAAAAATTGGCCGACAACAAAATCGACCACTGAAGCTGTTTATGCTTTGTTGATGCAAGGAACAGATTGGTTGAGTGTAAAGGACAACACGATTATCAAAATTGGAGAACAAAAAATCCTAACCAAAAAACTATCCGAAAACGAAAAAGAAGCCGAAACGGGTTATGTAAAACTCAACTGGAAAACGGACGAAATCAAAAAAGAAATGGCAACGATTTCGGTCGAAAACAAATCGAAAGTTCCGGGTTTTGGAGGAGCTTATTGGCAATATTTTGAGGATTTGGATAAAATCAAAACCAATACTGGAGCTTCCTTATCAGTTTCCAAAGAATTGTATTTAAAGAAAAACACCGACAAAGGTGAAAAACTGGAACGAATTACGTCTAATAACCCACTTCAACTTGGCGATTTAGTGACCGTTCGACTAGTCATTTCTGCCAAAGAAGCAATGGAATTTGTGCATTTAAAAGATATGCGAGCTTCGTGTTTTGAACCCGTAAATGTACTTTCGGAATACCAATACAAAGGTGGACTGGGATTTTATATGAGTACCAAAGATGCTGCGACTCATTTCTTTTTTGACTCAATCAACAAAGGAACTTATGTCTTGGAATACGACATTCGAGTAAATAATCTTGGGAATTTCTCCAACGGAATTACAACCATCGAAAGTATGTATGCACCAGAATACACTAGTCATACCAAAGGAATTCGAGTGAATGTGAAGAAATAATAGCAGCTTCATTCTATAAAAAAACCGTCTTGTTTTCTCAAAAACCTTGACGATTTTTTGCTTAAAAACAAACTCAATCTTAATATTAAACCAACATTCGCCTAACATTGTCCACCTACTTTCGTAAAAACTTTTTATGAATCGTAAAAGAAAAATACCCTTAGTGGTTATAAGTGATGTCCACTTAGGTACTTACGGCTGCCACGCCAAAGAATTATTACAGTATTTAAAATCAATTCAGCCCAAAACTTTAGTCCTCAACGGAGATATTATTGATATGTGGAGTTTTAGCAAACGCTACTTCCCTGCTGCACATATGGAGGTTTTAAGATACATTATAAAAATGTCTAACACAGGAACCCGCGTAGTTTACATTACTGGAAATCACGACGAAGCCTTACGAAAATACTCCGATTTTATCTTAGGGAATTTAGAATTGGTAGACAAATTAGTTTTAGAATTAGACGGCAAAAAAAGCTGGATTTTTCACGGTGATGTTTTCGATTCTTCAACAAAAGGATACGCTAAAATCTTGGCCAAATTGGGTGGAAAAGGATACGATTTATTGATTTTGATTAACAGTCTTGTCAATTGGATTTTAGTTTCACTTGGCAGAGAAAAAAGAAGTTTTTCGAAAGTTATTAAAAATAGTGTGAAGAAAGCTGTTGCCTTTGTATCCAATTTTGAAACCACAGCAGCCGAAATTGCCATCGAAAAAAAATACAGTTATGTGGTTTGCGGCCACATTCATATGCCTCAAAAAAAAATGGTTAAGACCAAACACGGAAAAGTGATGTATTTGAACAGTGGCGATTGGGTAGAGAACCTCACGGCATTGGAATATAAAAAAGAAAAATGGAAAATTTTTCATTACAAAAAATCTGATTTTATCAATGAAGAGAATCAAGAGGATAAAATGGTCAATGATATTGTTGCCAAAATATTATCGAATTAAAAAGTACTTTTTTAATCCAATTACTTTCTAAAACCAAATCAATGAAAATATTTTATGCCATACAAGCCACGGGCAACGGACACATCAGTAGAGCTACGCAATTGTATCCTTATTTGCAAAAATTTGGCGAAGTAGATTTCTTTTTGAGCGGCAATAACGCAAGTCTAGATATTAATTTGCCCATAAAATTCAGAAGCGCTGGCTGTAGTTTGCATTACAGTAAATGTGGCGGTTTGAATTACTGGGATATTGCCAAAAATATTCAACCGCTTCAAATGTATAAAGACGCCAAATCATTGCCTTTGAAAGATTATGATGTTGTTATCAATGATTTTGATTCTATTACTTCATTGGCGTGCAAAATGCAGAAAGTACATTCGGTGCAGTTTGGTCATCAAGCCAGTTTTGTTTCTGAAAATACACCAAGACCAGAAAAAAGAAGTGTTATGGGCGAAATGATTCTCAAACATTATGCACCTTCACCAAAGCACATTGGATTGCATTTTGAGAAATACGATTCCTTTATTCATCCTCCAATCATAAAGGATGAAATTGTGCATGCGGAACCCAAAAACCTAAATCATATCACAGTTTATTTACCGTCTTTCCAAAAAGATTGTTTAGAAAAAGCGTTCCATTCAGTATCGGATGTGCAATTTCATTGGTTTTTGAATGATGTTCAGACAAAACACACTGTAGGGAACATTACTTACTTTCCAGTCAATCAAAAACTATTTAATGAAAGTTTAATCAATTGTCATGGCATCATTACCGGCGGCGGATTTGAAACTCCTGCCGAAGCTTTATATCTTAGAAAAAAAGTGTTAAGTATCCCCATACGGGATCATTATGAGCAAGAATGTAATGCGGCAGCTTTAAAGAAAATGGGGGTTCCTGTGGTTTATGAAGTAGGAGACAATTTTGATGAAATTATCGTAAATTGGCTCAACTCCATTGTTATTTATCCAAAAATGCAAGCCAATAATATCTCAGAAACTTTGCAATATTTGTTTGATACTTATAATGAAACAAATTAAAAAACCCATCTCAAAAAATTAAGATGGGTTGAAATATTAATTAAAAACTTGCTTAATTAGCAATAGTCATTTCGTCGACAATATGTTTTGCACCTGCGTATTTATCAATTAACCAAAGGACATAACGAATATCAACGTTGATTGTTCTTTGTTGTTTTTTGTCAAAAATAACATCTCCTGCGATCCCTTCGATGTTACCATCAAAAGCTATTCCTATCAATTCCCCTTTTCCATTTAAAACTGGAGAACCTGAATTTCCACCTGTGATATCATTGTCTGTTAAAAAATTGACAGGCATATATCCTGCTTTGTCAGCATATTTTCCGAAATCTTTTGCTTTATTCATTTCTAATAATCGAGCGGGCAAATCAAACTCATAATCTCCTGCTTTGTACTTCTTAACCAAGCCAGTCATTGTAGTGTAATTATTGATTTTTGCATCATTGCGCTTGTCGGCTGGCAAGGCATTTACTTTACCGTAAGACAATCTCAAAGTCGAATTGGCATCTGGATATTGAATAGTGTTAATTTTAGACTCGCGCAAACCTTCTACTAAATTGCGGAACGCTTTTTCAAAACTATCGTCTAATTTTTGTTGCTCTTCCGATTTTGCACGTGATTTTAGCGCCAATTCATTTGAGATTACATACAAAGGATCCGTACTAATGTTTTCTGGTTTGGGATCTTTCATAAAGTTCAAAACCGTTTCTTTGGAGGCAAAAATACTTTTAGAAACTGCATCGTTAACTACGCTTGTAAAATCACCTTTATTTTCTTGTTTCAATTTTGACACCAATGGAGAAAGACCATATTCATATCCTTTGGCTGTATATAAATTTAACTGAGCTGCATAAACATCTTTCTCTAATGGAGCATAAAATTTTCCATAAACCGTTTCAATTAATGCGTTTATTTTGGGCAGCATCTCAGCTCTTTTTGCTTCATTTTCTTTGTAATACCCTAAAAGCGCATTCCCAACATTTGCAGGAGAAGGCCCATATGAAGTGGTTCTCATTAATTGTGTAAGGTAATTATCGTGACGCGCTTTCAAATTTGTTTTGGCATAATACTCATTAATCACTGCAATTACGTTACCATATTTAGCTTTATTTTCAGGTTTATTGGCCCAAGTATTAAATTTAGCTTCTTCTAAAGTTTTAGTTTTTACAGTTCCTGATTTAGTCAAAGCGTCAATCATTCCTTGACGGTTTTTCCAATAATTGGCTGTCGAAGCATATTTTGATGCATATTGCAAATTTACAGTTGCATCCTTATCCATATAGACTTTCATTCTATCCATTCCCATTTTTGCTCCTTCAACCCAAGCCGGATAGGCATATTTTATATTTTGCTCAATTCCATTGGCTGGCATCCAGCGATTGGTTCTGCCAGGATAGCCTAAAATCATGGCAAAATCATTTTCTTTTACCCCATTCAAACTTATAGGCAAATAATGTTTGGGTTGTAAAGGCACATTGTTTTTAGAATATTCAGCAGGGTTTCCGTCTTTGTCGGCATACACTCTAAACATAGAAAAATCGGCTGTGTGACGTGGCCACTCCCAGTTGTCGGTATCTTTACCAAATTTTCCTAAACTTTCTGGAGGTGTTCCTACCAAACGAACATCTTTGTAATCTTGATATACAAAATAGTAATATTCATTTCCTTGAAAAAAAGGACGAACCGAAACCGTGTATTTTCCACCTTCGCTATTCTCTTTTTCAATCAAAGCAATTTCTTGTTGAATGGTTTTATTTCGTTCTGTTTCGGTCATTTTATCATTTACTTTTGATAAAATTCTTTGAGAAACGTCGTCCATCCGAACGAAGAAACGAACGTATAAAGATTTTGGTTTCATTTCGGCACTTTTGTCTTTTGCCCAAAAACCATCTTTCAAATAGTTTTGCTCTGCAGTAGAAAGCTCGGCGATAGCGCTATAACCGCAGTGATGATTGGTTAAAACTAATCCTTCTTTCGAAACGATTTCGGCAGTACATCCACCATTAAATTGTACTACAGCATCTTTCAGACTACTGTGGTTAATGCTGTAAATTTCTTCAGCTGTTAGTTGCAATCCCATTTTTTCCATATCACGGTGATTCAAACGTTCAATAAACATTAAAAACCACATTCCTTCATCTGCTTTAACAGAAATTGGCAATAGCATTACCCCAGCTATAAGGGCAAAAATAAATTTTTTCATTTTTTAAAATATAAAGATTGAATAAATACTAAGCTATAGAGTAAAAAACCGATTTCTTGTGCAAAAAACAGATTATTTACTAAAAACAGCCTTGCAAAAGTAATGATAATTAAGGATTTGATAAACTATTCATAACATATAATCAACAAAAAAAATTAAAGTTATCCTTAATAGCATAAAAAAAGGCGCTCTATTTCTAGAACACCTTTATACTATAAAATTTCACTTGTTTAATCATTCAACATTTTCCAAAGCTTATCTTTTCAAAGAAAAGTGCCCTTTAAGTTTCTTTCCTTTTTCTGTAGTCAATTCAAACCAATAATCCGAAGATGGCATTGGATTATTATTATAATTACCGTCCCATCCCTTGCTATCGCCTTTCATATTCTTAATAAGCTTACCATATCTATCATAGATCACAATCTCTACATTAGCGGCGCCTGAAGAAGCAATAATATTCCAAAAATCATTTATTCCATCTCCGTTAGGTGTGAAAAAATTCCGGTACATCATTAAAAAAACCTCATCACTGGTTATAGAACAAGAATCTTTATCCCTGATGAAAATTTGATATTCTCCAGCCAATAAATTTTTAAAAATAGGTACATCTTGATATGTTAAACCATCCAATGAATATTCATAATTTCCAGATGCCAAAATTTCTATATCATTTCCTACACTTTTCCAACCGCTAGTTTTCACTGTAAACGGAATATTTGAATTTTGATTTTCTGCTTTCAAATAGACAAAAAAGGAACCTACTTCGAAACAACTATTGATTGATGAATTTTCAATTCTAAAAAAAATTTCATTATCATTTTTCTCCACCTGGTAAGGGAAAATTATTTCATTCATTTTATTGAGAGCATCATTATAGGACTTATAAAAACCAGCAAAATCATTTTTTTGTCCATTTAAAATCTCATTAATTGTAGTGTCAAAATTGTTTAATTTATACTTTAAATCTTTATTTTGACAAATAACAATATCTTTCGGGTCAGAAAAATTAGTTTTTAAATCCATACTAACACCAAATTTAGACACAGCAAAACAGCCTGTTAACTTATTTGTTACTCTAAAATAAATATAATTAGGATTACTATTAAATGTAGATAAAAGTGGTAATGAACTACTGCTATTTATAGCATCTACTTCAGATTCATAAAAAGTCACTTCTAAATTAGATTGATTTCCTACCACCTGAAGTTCAACAGCTCTTAGATTAAATTTTAAAGGAAACATATCACAAATTGAAAGATCTTTTGGTTGGATATAAATTGGCGTATCATTTATGATTAAATCAAAACTGGAAATAGAAAAACAACTTGATAATGAAGCTGCAACTCTAAAATATACTTTTTTAAATTTCCCATTGATTGTATATAGACCTTGTATTGGATTGCTATTATTTGTTGCATCGATTTCGGATTCATGAAAACTAACTGTCAAATTAGTTTGTGAACCAATAATTTCAGAAACAGATTGATTCAGATCAAAAACAAAAGCATTAACATCTAATGCACAACGTTCAATATTTTTCGGCTTTGTATAAGAGGGGGCGACATCTATCTTGATTTTAACTGGTACAATTTGAGATTGCTGATTAGATAAGTTTTTTATTGCTACATAGATTGTTTGTCCGCCTGGAATTGTATTATTCCAGATTGACGGTAATGAATTAACTTGACTTTGGGCATCGGTAGCGGTTTCATAAGCCATTAAATCAAAAGCTACAGCTTCATTTTTTCCTGCTGCTCCATACCATGCGCCGGTATTACCTCCCTGTAAAATTAATTCATTACTAATTGAATTTGAATTGATTTTAATCCTAAACAACTTGGTTGGTGTAACAGCGTACAAACTACCTAATTCGCTTGCTAAACCGTAAGTAGGAAATGGTAAATCTCCTAGAACTCTATGCGAAATATAATTCATATTAAAATCAACACTCACTTCATAAAGCAAATAAGTCTCATTCAAATTCCAGGCGACATACATTTTATCTCCATACATTACAAAATCACCTCCAGGTTGACCCTGCCCAAAATCATGCCATATATATGTTTGATTATAACTCCCACTATCGAGACGATATACTTTTGAACTAGGACCACCAAAATACATACTTGACTGTCTATCAAACGAAAGTGAATTAATCCCTTTTAACACATCAAAAGAATACTCTGCTTCAACTGTGCAATTTGCTGTATTAATTTTGAAAATTTTGTACCCATAACATCCGTAAGTATCGCCGTTCTTATTATGGGCAATGTCAAATAATGGCACTGGCAAATTAGTGCATACCGTCTCGATAGTAGGATTTGTAGTTAAATTTTTAACTAATTGTATAGTACCTGCACTGGTACCAATATAAATGCCTGATTCGTCAATTATTTGTAAAGGGCTAGAATCTAATACACGATTTTTTATTTCGTCTATATTTAATGCAATAATCCCATCTGAATCTGCATCACAAAATTCAAAAGGCGAAATTGCCGACTTAGTAGTAGCATTAGCTATCTTGCCAACACTTTGAGTATATATACTATAATCTGCTGAAAATGATTGACTATAAACAGATAATGAAAATAAAATGCAAAATAGTGAGCAGATATTTTTCATAATTACCTTGACACTTTTTATCAAAAAATAATAAAATCATGTAAAATTACGCTAGTAAAAATACTACTAAAATTTCAAACCAAAAAATAAATACTAAATAAATTCATTAGTGGTTACAATTTATTAGTTTACTACAATTTACTCATTCAGCATTTTCCAAAGCTTATCTTTCAAGTCCGACAAGCCTTGTTGTGCCACTGATGAAATAAATAAATACGGAATGCCTTTGAACTCTTTGTCCAATTGAATTTTCAATTCGGCTTTAAGCTCATCATCGAGCATATCACATTTTGAGATGACCAATAAACGTTCCTTATCAAGCATTTCTGGATTGTATTTTGTCAATTCGTTGACCAAAATATCATATTCTGCTTTGATGTTTGGCGTATCTACAGGAACCAAGAAAAGTAAAGTTGAATTTCTTTCGATATGTCTCAAGAAATAATGCCCAAGTCCTTTTCCCTCAGCTGCACCTTCAATAATCCCAGGAATATCGGCAATTACAAACGATTGAAAATCTCTATAGGCTACAATCCCCAAATTGGGTTTTAAAGTTGTAAAAGGATAATCGGCAATTTTTGGTTTAGCTGAAGTCAAAACCGACAATAAAGTGGATTTCCCTGCATTGGGAAAACCTACCAAGCCAACATCTGCCAAAACTTTCAGCTCCAAAATCACATCCATTTCTAAACCTGGCAAACCGGGTTGTGCATATCTTGGTGTCTGATTAGTCGAACTTCTAAAATGCCAGTTCCCTAAGCCTCCTTTACCACCTTGACAAAGGATTTGTCTTTCGCCATCTTCCGTAATTTCGAATAAAGTTTCACCTGTTTCTTTGTCTTTTACGACAGTTCCTAGAGGAACTTCAATATATTTATCTTCACCATCGGCTCCTGTGCTTCGGTCTCCTCCTCCATCGCCACCGTGACCCGCTTTGATATGACGGGCGAATTTAAGATGAAATAAAGTCCAAAGTCCTTTGTTTCCAACTAAATAAACATGACCTCCACGACCACCATCCCCACCATCGGGACCTCCGTATTGAATAAACTTTTCTCTATGTAAGTGCGTAGATCCCTTTCCTCCTTTTCCGGAAGAAACAAATATTTTTACGTAATCTACAAAATTTCCTTCAGTCATTTTTTCTTGTTTAAAAGTTTAAAAGTTTAAAAGTTTAAAAGTTTAAATTTGTTCTGAAAAACCAACAACATTAAACACTTAAACCCTAAACCAAATTAACCCTTTAAGGCTTTAAGGCTTTCACCAACACTTTATCAATCTTCACGCCATCCATATCAATGACTTCCATCTCAAATTTTTGCCAAACCAACTTTTCTCCTTCTTTGGGTATGTGTGAAAGTTCAGTCATTATTAATCCACTTACAGTAGTCACTTCATAATCATTGATTAATTCATCTAATTCGAAATAGGTCAAGAAATCGTGCAACGAATAATGCCCGTCAACCAACCAAGTCCCATCTTGTCTTTCGATCAATTGGAAATCATCTTTATAAAAATCTGATGCATTTCCTACCAAGGCTTCTAAAATATCATTCAAAGTAATAACCCCTTGAAAAACACCGTATTCATCTGAAACTAAAGCATAATGTATGCCTGTATTTTTAAACTCTTCCAAGGCTTTATAAGCAGTGGTTTGTTCCATCATAAAAGGAGCTTCCGTCATAATTTCGGACAGATTGAAATTCTCGTTTTCAAAATGCGCAAATATATTTTTCAAATTGACAACTCCTAGAATATCATCGTGATTTTCACCATAAACCGGATAAATAGAATGCAATTCTTTGAGCATAAATTCCTTAACTTGCTCCTTGTTTGAATGCAAAGGAAGTATTACTACCGATTTTCTGTGTGTCATCAAAGAGTTTATTTTTCGATCACCAATATGAAAAACACGTTCTACGATATCTTGTTCTATTTCCTGAACTTCCCCACCTTCGGTTCCTTCTTTGATAATTGCTTTAATTTCTTCTTCGGTAACTTTACCGTCGGCTGTTGGTTTTATTTGCAGAATATCTAATAAAAACTCTGTCGAATGCGTCAACAACCAAATGAATGGAGCTGTAATAATCGAAATAATTTTCATAGGCAACGCAACAGCTTTCGCAATGGATTCTGGATGATTCAAGCCAATTCTTTTGGGCAGTAATTCACCTAAAACCAGGGAGAAAAAAGTCAAAATCACTACAACTATTCCTACTCCAATCGAATCGGAAAAGGGTTTTAGTATTGCGAAACCAGATACAAAAGTTTGAACATCATGAGTGATTTTATCTCCAGAATAAATACCCGTAAGAATTCCGATTAACGTAATGCCAATTTGAACTGTTGACAGAAACTTATTGGGCGAATTCGCTAAATCTAATGCAATTTGTGCATTTTTACTCCCTTTTTTAGCCGCTGTTTCCAACCGATTTTTTCGCGCAGAAATCAATGCTATTTCAGACATTGAAAATATTCCGTTCAGAATGATTAAAAAAAGAATTATTAGAATTTCCATTGGTATGTTTACTGTTTTTTTGCTTATAGCTAGTTGTTGAATTGGCAACCACCAACTCCTAATCCATAAACTAAAACTTTTTTAAAAATGATCAATCACTTTGCTTAATCGCTCGGTAATTTCGGCAATTGAACCAATCCCATCTACAGGATAAAATTTATTTTGATTTTTGTAATACTCGATCAAGGGAGCTGTTTTTTCGTTGTATTCTTGGTAACGATGTCTGATTTTTTCTTCATCTTGATCATCAGATCTTCCACTTGTTTTTCCTCTTTCAAGTATACGTTGAACTAAGACTTCATCGTTTGCTTCAAGTGCGATAGTAGCCGTTATTTTCCAATTTTTCGAATCTAAAAAAGTGTCTAATTCAATCGCTTGGGCTAATGTTCTTGGAAAACCATCAAATAAAAATCCCGCAACATCAAGATTTTTATTTACAGTATCTTCTAACATTTGTATAGTAACTTCATCGGGTACCAAATCGCCTTTATCTATATATGTTTTGGCTAACTTCCCTAATGCTGTTTCGTTTTTAATATTAAATCTAAAAATATCTCCCGTAGAAAGATGCATCAAATTGTATTTTTCTTTTAAAAACTCCGCTTGAGTTCCTTTTCCCGCTCCTGGTTTCCCAAATAAAACTATGTTAATCATTATTAAATTGTATATGGTAGTTGTGTTATATTTTTATTCTTTTAATTTATATACTTCAGGTAAATTTCTACCTAATCCGTCATAGTCCAATCCGAATCCAACAATAAATTTATTTGGGATTCTGATTCCAACATAGTCAATTTTGATGTCATTTACTAAGGCTTCAGGCTTGAAGAAAAGTGTTGCAATTTTAAAGTGCTTTACATTTTGTTGTTTGAATAGTTCTTTCAAAACAACCATAGTATTTCCGGTGTCAACTATATCTTCAATGACAACTACAGTTCGTCCTGTCAAATCTCTATCCAAACCGATCAATTGTTTAACTTCATTTGTCGAAGACATCCCTTCATATGAGGCCATTTTTATGAAACTCACTTCACAAGGTGATTTATAATGTTTCATAAAATCAGAAACCACCATAAAAGCACCATTCAAAACACCAATAAATATAGGTGTTTCCTCAGCAAAATCATCTTCAACCAATGCGGCTATTTTTGCAATAGCAAAGTCTATTTCTGTAGCAGAAATAAACGGAACAAATTGTTTATCATGTAGTTGTATCACTTTTTTAGATTTAAAAATAATTTGCAAAGATAGGGATTTCAGCGTTGACATTTGACAATTGATTTGTACTTTTAAATCAAATTTGATAAAAATGCCAGCTGAATTCGAAAAAAAATTACATTCAGTAACTGGCCACAGGGCAGTTAGAAATGAATACGCGACAGAAATAATTGAAAATCAAAGCCTTTTCAACGAACTAGTTCAGCTATGTTTTCAATTTTCCAATAAAAACGCTCCTAAAGCATTTTGGATTTTAGAATTGGTTTGCTATGAAAAAATACTATGGCTCCTTCCGCATTTGGATTTCTTTTGTTCGAATATCAAGCATCTAAAAAATGACAGTGCCATTCGTCCTGCATCAAAAATTTGTCTGTTATTGGCCCTTTCCCATTTCAAGAAAAAGGAAATTATCCTTTCGGAAATACAACTGCAACAGCTTACCGAAACTTGTTTTGACTGGTTAATTAAAAACACAAAAGTCGCTTCGAAATGTTATTGCATTCGGACTTTACATCTATTAGGAAGCCATTTCGATTGGATTCACCCTGAATTGAAAATTATTTTAGAAAAGGATTATACCAACCATTCTCCAGCCTACAAAGCCGTTGGAAGAGAAATTTTGAAGAAAATAAAATAGCATTTTCCTATTCGAGCATTATAAAGTATCTTTGCTCTTTTTAAACAACAACACAATGAACTATTTCTCTTCCGATTTTAAATTAGGAATTCTTGGTGGCGGACAACTCGGCAAAATGCTATTGTTTGACACCAGAAAATTTGATATTCAAACCTATGTTTTAGATCCAAGTGATGAAGCTCCTTGTAAAATTGCCTGTAATAAATTCTTTCAAGGCGATTTAATGGATTTTGAAACCGTTTATAATTTTGGTAAAAAAGTTGATGTTTTAACTTTCGAAATTGAATTGGTCAACCTTGAAGCTTTGGAAAAACTCGAAAACGAAGGTAAAAAAGTATATCCTTCGCCAAAAACCTTAAAACTTATTCAAAACAAGGGAATTCAAAAAGAATTTTACGCTAAACATACAATCCCAACAGCTCCTTTTGAAAAGTTTTCCAATTTGGAAAATCTAAAAGCAGAAATCGTTAATCAACAATCTGCCATCCAATTGCCTTTCGTATGGAAATGTACCGAATTTGGGTATGACGGCAATGGCGTGAAAATAATTAGAACATTACAGGATTTAGAAAACTTACCCAACGTTGAGTGTATTGCCGAAGAAATGGTTCCGTTCAAAAACGAATTGGCCGTTATCGTTTGCCGCAATCCTTCGGCTGAAATAAAAACCTATCCAGTGGTAGAAATGGAATTTCATCCTGAAGCCAACCAAGTAGAATATGTGATTTGTCCGGCTCGAATTGACGACAAAGTTGCCGCAAAAGCCAGAGCGATTGCACTCGATGTTTCTGAAAAATTCAATCACGTGGGACTTTTAGCAGTAGAAATGTTCCAAACCGAAGATGATGAAATCTTGGTAAACGAAGTCGCTCCTCGCCCACACAATTCCGGTCATTATAGCATCGAAGCTAGTTATACCTCTCAATTCGAAAACCATTTGCGCGCTATTTTGGATTTACCTTTAGGAAATACTGACAGTAAAGTAGCCGGCATTATGGTTAATTTGGTTGGAGCAGAAGGTTTTTCAGGAAGTGTAGTTTACGAAAACATAGAAAAAATAATGGCGATAGATGGCGTAACCCCACATATTTACGGTAAAAAAGAAACTAGACCATTCCGCAAAATGGGACACGTTACGATTGTGAATGAGAATATGGTTGAAGCGAGAAAAATTGCTGAAGAAGTTAAGAACAGTATTAGAGTGATTTCAAAATAATTAAAAGATTAAATGATTTAAAGATTGAAAAATTGCTAAAACCATAAACTTCTATCTTTGAAAAAAACTTTAAATTATTTAATTTTTAAATCTTTAAATATAAAACCATGAGCAAAGTAGCCGTAATAATGGGAAGCATATCCGATATGCCCGTAATGCAAGAAGCGATTGACATCCTGAAAGGATTTGATATAGAAACCGAAGTTGATATTGTTTCGGCACACAGAACACCCGAAAAATTATTTGATTTTAGCAAAAATGCACACACTCGTGGCATTTCGGTAATTATTGCCGGAGCTGGCGGAGCAGCACATTTACCTGGAATGGTTGCTTCGATGTCGCCACTTCCTGTAATTGGCGTTCCTGTGAAATCTAGCAATTCTATCGATGGCTGGGATTCGGTTTTGTCGATTTTGCAAATGCCGGGCGGAGTTCCTGTGGCGACAGTTGCTTTGAACGGATCTAAAAATGCCGGAATTCTTGCGGCACAAATTATTGGCACTTCTGATAAATGTGTTTTGGATAAAATTATTCTTTACAAAGAAGGTTTGAAAGACGCTGTAAATAAAGCAGCAGAAGGATTGAAAAAATAAGGCTATTTCACAAAGATTCACAAAGTCAACACGAAGATACGCCAAGAATCTTTTACTTTGCTTTATTAAAAAATTTGTGACTCTCTGTGTTTTAACTTCGTGAATCTTGGCGAAATAACTTTTTAAATTACAAAATGAGCATCTTAACTTCAACATTCAATACCAAACACAACACTGCGCCCTTTTCGCAGATAAAACTAGACGATTACAAACCTGCTTTTATCGAAAATATCGCTGCTGCAAAAGCCGAAATTGATGCCATAATTAATAATCCAGAAGCTCCAACTTTCGAAAACACTATCGAAGCTATGGATTTTTCTGGCAATGCTTTAGACCGGTTATCGTCTATTTTCTTTAATCTGAATTCGGCTGAAACTTGCGAAGAAATGCAAAAAATCGCACAGGAAGTTTCGCCATTATTAACAGAATTCAGCAATGATATTACCTTAAACGAAGATTTATTCAAAAGAATAAAAACTGTTTATGAGCAAAAAGACAGTTTGAATTTAACGCCAGAAAAAGCGACTTTATTAGATAAAAAATTCAAAAGTTTCTCTAGAAACGGGGCCTTACTTTCAGAAGATAAAAAGTTGAAACTCCGTGAAATCGACACGGAATTGGCGAAACTAAAACTGACTTACGGTGAAAATGTTTTGGCAGAAACCAATGCTTATCAATTGCACATTACCAACGAAAGTGACTTAAAAGGACTTCCCGAAGGAACGATTGAAGCCGCAAAATCATTGGCAAAAAGCAAAGAGTTGGAAGGTTGGATTTTTACGTTGGATTTTCCAAGTTATATTCCGTTTGTGACCTATGCTGACAACCGCGAACTACGAAAAGAAATGGCTATTGCAGCTGGTAAAAAAGCCTTTCAAAATAACGAATTCGACAATCAGGAAATCACTTTAAAGATTGCCAATTTACGTTTCGAAAGAGCCAATTTATTAGGCTACGAAACCCATTCGCATTTTGTTTTAGAAGAAAGAATGGCACAAAATCCTAATAAAGTAAAATCGTTTTTGAATGATTTATTAGCCAAAGCCAAACCTGCAGCCCAAAGGGAATTTGCTGAATTAACGGCTTTCGCCAAAGAACTAGACGGAATTGAGCAACTAGAAAAATGGGATGGTGCTTATTATTCTGAAAAATTGAAGCAAAAATTATTCAATTTGGACGATGAAAAACTCAAACCTTATTTTCAATTAGAAAACGTTTTGCACGGCGCTTTTACTATTGCTGGAAAATTATATGGATTGACTTTTACCGAAATATTCGACATTGATAAATACCACGAAGAAGTAACCACTTATGAAGTCAAAGATGAATTTGGCGAACTAGTGGCTATTTTCTACGCTGACTTCTTCCCTAGAAAAGGCAAACGAAATGGAGCCTGGATGACTTCGTTCAAATCACAATCTATCAAGGATGGTGTAAACGAAAGACCTCATATTTCGAACGTTTGTAACTTTACACCACCAATTGTCGCTTCCGAGAAGTCGGAAGCCAAACCATCTTTGTTAACTTTTAACGAAGTAACTACCTTATTTCACGAATTCGGTCACGGTTTACACGGAATGTTGGCCAATACCACTTACCCAAGTTTGTCTGGAACCTCGGTGTATTGGGACTTCGTAGAATTGCCAAGTCAGGTAATGGAAAACTGGTGCTATGAGCCAGAAGCTTTGGCTTTGTTCGCTAAACATTACGAAACGGGCGAAATTATTCCGCAGGAATATGTAGAAAAAATCAAAGAAAGTGCGAGTTTTCAGGAAGGAATGGCCACTTTGCGCCAATTGAGTTTTGGATTATTGGATATGGCTTTCCACAGCAACAATCCAACCGAAATTACTAACGTAAAAGCTTTCGAAAAAACTGCTTTTGAAGGCACCACTTTGTATCCTGATGTAGCCGAAAATTGTATGTCGGTTTCCTTCTCTCATATTTTTGCTGGTGGCTATTCTTCTGGATATTACAGCTACAAATGGGCAGAAGTCCTCGATGCAGATGCTTTTGCTTATTTCCAAGAAAATGGCATTTTCAATAAAGAAGTGGCTACCAAATTTAAAGACAATGTACTTTCGAAAGGCGGAACGGAATTGCCAATGGAATTGTACAAACGCTTTAGAGGTCAAGAACCAAAACCGGATGCTTTGTTGAAGAGAGCTGGATTGATATAGATTATTTAGACTGTTTAGATATTTAGAAACCATAGTTTTGATGCTTTGGTTTTTTTTATTAGAATAAAACCAAAAGCAACCACCAAAAAATTGGAACACTTTCGACCCAAAAAGTTGTGTAGTATTTATTCCTTTTTAACTCGGTAAAATCTATAAATATGACCGTAATAATCCCAATTGGCAATACTAGATAGCTGGGATGTAATTTTAGAAATTCTAAAAGAATAAAAGGAATTACCAATAAAATTCCAAGCATTTTCGAGCTATTGACCCCAAATATTTGAGGCAAAGTGCCGAGCGTTTCGTCATCGCTTTTACTGTCCATTATTTCGAATGGAATAAGTAAACTTATGAGAATAATAAACCTTTGGATTAGACTAATATAAAACTCTAGAGGCAACCATTTTTCCGTTTGAAATGGAATGTAAACCGTGATAAAAGTGACCACAAAACTCACCAAAAAAATCTTTATCCAACCAAATTTTCTCAAAATAGGATACACTAAAACTAAAATTCCTGCAATCAAAATTAGCTTTTGAGTGCTATCATTTAATTTATAAAAAGAAAATAAAAAACCAATCCCTGACAAGATACTAGTAGCAATAATTGCAAAATGTTTTTTGAATCTAAAAACTCGGTTTCTAAAAACATCGTAATATTTTAAGAAATTATAGCCTAAAACAGTTCCAAAGAAAACACAAATAGAAAAATTATCAATAGGCTTCAACCGATTTGATAAAACAGTAATTTCAAGCAAAGAATACACTGCAAAAGCCACGTGAATACTGCATTTTATATAAAAATCGATTATTCTTATAAATATCTTCATCATGCAAAAATAGCGAAACTGTTAACAAGACCTGAATTTAGTTGAAAAATTCCTAAAAATCAATAGCTTGAGAACCGCTTTTTTTGATAATAATCCATAAATTTGCGGCTCAAAAAAACAAAACTATTTATAATTACATGAAAACAGATGCTTTTGCTTTAAGACACATTGGTCCGAGAGAAACTGACTTGCAACATATGCTAAAAACCATTGGAGTTGATTCTATCGAACGACTTGTTTACGAAACACTTCCTGACGATATTCGTTTAAAAGCTCCGCTAGTTTTGGACCCGGCTATGACCGAATACGAATATGCGAATCATATCGCAGCGTTAGGAAGCAAAAACAAAGTATTTCAATCCTACATCGGTTTGGGATATAACCAAGCGATTGTTCCTGCTGTAATTCAAAGAAATATTTTCGAAAATCCAGGTTGGTACACGGCTTACACCCCTTACCAAGCCGAAATTGCTCAAGGTCGTTTAGAAGCCATTTTGAATTTTCAAACTATGGTTATCGAATTGACTGGAATGGAGATAGCCAATGCTTCTTTATTAGACGAAGGAACCGCTGCTGCCGAAGCAATGGCGTTATTGTTTGATGTGCGTACTCGTGATCAAAAGAAAAACAACGTAAATAAATTCTTTGTTTCGGAAGAAATTTTACCACAAACTTTATCCGTTTTAGAAACTCGCTCTGCACCAATCGGAGTTGAATTGGTTATTGGAAATCACGAAAATTTTGATTTTTCGGCTGAGTTTTTTGGAGCGATTCTTCAATATCCTGGTAAATTCGGTCAAGTTTACGATTATGCCGATTTTATTGCCAAAGCAAAAGATAATGAAATAAAAGTAGCGGTTGCAGCCGATATTTTAAGTTTAGCCAAACTTACACCTCCAGGTGAAATGGGAGCTGCCGTTGTTCTTGGAACCACTCAACGTTTCGGAATTCCGTTAGGTTATGGTGGGCCACACGCTGCTTATTTTGCCACAAAAGACGAATTCAAAAGAAGTATGCCAGGAAGAATTATTGGCGTTACGATAGATACCGACGGAAATCGTGCCCTTCGTATGGCTTTAGGAACTCGTGAACAACACATAAAACGAGAAAAAGCAACTTCAAATATCTGTACAGCTCAGGTTTTATTAGCTGTAATGGCTGGAATGTATGTAGTGTATCACGGACCTAAAGGCTTGAAATATATTGCTACTAAAATCCATTCATTAGCGGCAACTTTAGCAAATGAATTAGAAAAATTAGGATTCAAACAAACCAATTCTGCTTTTTTCGACACCATTGTTGTAAAAGCCGATGCCAAAAAAGTAAAAACAATCGCTGAACAAAACGAAATCAATTTCTATTATATTGATGAAAATACAGTTTCCATTTCTTTGAACGAAACTACAAGTATTGCTGATTTGAATAAAATTATTTCTGTTTTCGCTTCTGCAAATAATACTCAGGCAATTGCAATAGAAACTTTAACGGAAACCAATCATTTTCCTTCACATTTAGCAAGAACTTCAAGCTTTTTGGAATATGATGTTTTCAACAAACACCATTCGGAAACGGATTTGATGCGTTATATCAAAAAATTAGAGCGTAAAGATTTGTCACTAAATCATTCGATGATTTCGTTAGGTTCTTGTACAATGAAGTTAAACGCAGCAGCAGAAATGTTGCCTTTAAGTTATGCCAATTGGAACAACATTCACCCATTTGCGCCATTAGATCAAGTGCAAGGGTATCAAGAAATGTTATCAAAACTCGAACAACAATTAAACGTGATTACTGGTTTTGCAGGAACAACTTTGCAACCAAATTCTGGTGCACAAGGCGAATACGCAGGTCTTATGGTGATTCGCGCCTATCATCAATCTCGTGGCGATCATCATAGAAATGTTGCCCTTATTCCTTCATCAGCACACGGAACCAATCCTGCTTCGGCAGCTATGGCAGGAATGAAAATAATTGTAACTAAAACACTAGAAAACGGGAATATCGACGTGGAAGATTTGCGTGAAAAAGCTATTGAACACAAAGATGATTTGTCGTGTTTGATGGTAACTTACCCTTCGACTCACGGTGTTTTTGAAAGTGCCATTCAAGAAATTACAAAAATCATCCACGAAAACGGTGGACAAGTGTATATGGATGGTGCAAATATGAATGCTCAAGTTGGTTTGACCAATCCAGCAACTATTGGCGCTGACGTTTGTCACTTGAATTTACATAAAACGTTTGCCATTCCTCACGGAGGCGGTGGACCAGGTGTTGGACCAATTTGCGTGGCAAAACATTTAGTTCCGTTTTTACCAACAAATCCAGTAATTTCAACTGGTGGAGAAAATGCAATTTCAGCCATTTCTGCTGCACCTTGGGGTTCTGCATTGGTTTGTTTGATTTCTTACGGTTATATTTCAATGCTTGGCGCAGAGGGCTTAAAAAGCTCTACTGAACACGCTATTTTGAATGCCAATTACATCAAAGAAAAATTGAACGGTCATTACGACACCTTATATTCTGGTGAAATGGGTCGAGCCGCTCACGAAATGATTTTGGAATGTCGCCCTTTCAAACAAAAAGGTATTGAAGTAACAGATATCGCTAAACGTTTAATGGATTATGGTTTTCACGCACCAACTGTATCTTTCCCAGTAGCTGGAACTTTGATGATTGAACCAACTGAAAGTGAAAACTTAGAAGAATTAGACCGTTTTTGTGACGCAATGATTTCCATTAGAAAAGAAATTAAAGCTTCAACATTGGAAGACAAAAACAATGTTTTGAAGAATTCTCCTCATACTTTAGCGATGCTAACTGCAGATGTTTGGAATTTTCCATACACAAGAGAGCAAGCCGCTTTCCCATTAGAATATATTGCTGAGAACAAATTCTGGCCAACCGTTCGACGAGCAGATGATGCTTATGGAGACCGAAACTTGGTCTGCAGTTGTGCTCCAATTGAAGCTTACATGGAGAACTAAATTTAAACTATAAATGTCTCGAGAAATCGGGACATTTTTTTAATCAAAATTATGAGAGACATTCAAACCCGCGAAGATTTGCACTTATTGATGAGTGAATTCTATTTGAAACTACTCGCCGACAGCAAAATCAGCTATCTTTTTATTAAAGTAGCAAAAATAGATTTGGCTCCTCATTTATTAGAATTGGTCGATTTTTGGGAGCAAATCCTATTTGAAAAGGGCAGTTATCGAAAAAATGTATTGCAAATTCACACGGACCTAAACCAACAATCCAAACTTTCAGAAGAGCATTTCACCATTTGGCTCAATTATTTAAATACTACAATTGACGAAAATTTTGCGGGACAAACTGCCGAAAACATGAAAACCAGAGCGCTTTCGATAGCGACAGTGATGAAAATAAAAATGTAATACTTTCTCTTTTTAATGCTAATTAATCCGTTATTAATCGAAAATTGATACTATTTCATAATTATATGCACGCATAGTATATTTTATGTGATTTTCTCATTTTTTATCTATAATTTAGCATATTATTATTTATTTATTTCCAAATGAAAATTAAAATATCAGGTGTTGGGAGTTATATTCCCGAAATAAAAGTTGCCAATACTGATTTTGGCAACCACACATTTTTAAATGAAGACGGCAGTCCTTTTGGATATCCAAATGAAGTGGTGATCGGAAAATTTAAAAGTATTACAGGAATTGATCAAAGGCGTTATGCCGATCCAGATCAATGTTCTTCAGATTTAGCTTTTTTAGCTTCGCAAAAAGCAATTGCAAGCGCCGGAATTGATCCCGAAACAATAGATTATATCATTTTTGCTCATAATTTTGGTGATGTCAAAGCTGGAACTATTCAATCGGATATCATTCCAAGTTTGGCAACTCGCGTCAAACATAAATTGCAAATAAAAAACCCAAAATGTGTGGCTTACGACATACTTTTTGGTTGTCCAGGATGGGTAGAGGGCGTTCTTCAAGCCAATGCATTTATCCTTTCCGGTATGGCAAAACGATGCTTAGTCATTGGTGCCGAAACCCTTTCGAGAGTGGTTGATGATCACGACAGAGATTCTATGATATACTCAGATGGTGCCGGAGCAACAATAATTGAAGCGTCTGACGATGAAACAGGAATGCTATCCTACGAAAGTGCGACCTTTGCAAATGACGAAGCCGGATATTTATTTTTCGGGAAATCATACAATCCTGATTTAAACCCCGACATTAAATACATCAAAATGTTTGGACGTAAAATTTATGAATTCGCCTTGAGTAATGTTCCAGCAGCAATGAAAAGTTGTTTAGACAAAAGCGGGGTTTCTATTGACGAAGTGAAAAAAATTCTCATACACCAAGCCAACGAAAAAATGGACGAAGCCATTATTCACCGTTTTTACAAATTATATGGCAAAACTCCTCCAAAAGACATTATGCCAATGAGTATTCACGATCTAGGAAATAGCAGTGTAGCCACTGTTCCCACGCTGTATGATCTTATTTTACAAGGCAAATTAGAAAATCACGAAATCAATAAAGGAGACATTGTTATTTTCGCCTCTGTTGGGGCAGGAATGAATGTCAACGCCTTTGTTTATCGATATTAAAAAGTCAGTGGTTTATAGTTTGTGGTTTTAACATAACTACGAACCATAAACTACAGACTACAAACAACAGTTTATGTACGAAAAAACATTTCCCAATAAAAGATTCAAACACACTTTAGAATTTTTACAAAAACACATTACAACTTCTGAAACCATTTTCGATTTAGGGGTTCCAAATCCTTTTTCCAAAATAATGGTCGAAAACGGTTACACTGTAAAAAACACAACAGGCGAAGACATCGACAACAATCAAACCGCATTGCAAAACGAAAACTATACAGTTTTTACCGCTTTTGAGATTTTCGAACATTTATTGAATCCTTACACAGTCTTAGAAAATGTAAAATGCGATAAATTACTGCTTTCAATTCCATTGCGTTTGTGGTTTTCCCCAGCCTATCGCAGCAAAACCGATATGTGGGACAGACATTATCACGAATTCGAAGATTGGCAATTAGACTGGCTTTTAGAAAAAACAGGCTGGAAAATTATTGACAGAGAAAAATTCACACATCCTGTAAAGAAATTTGGATTTAGACCTTTATTGCGATTTTTCACGCCCAGATATTATATTGTTTATGCTGAGAAAAAAAAATAACTAAACCAACTTTATAAAATGTCTGAATTCATACGAAATACTGATATTAAGGATTTATTCTATATATTATTATTCTTAACTCTTTTTGGGTTTGTTTTAATCAAAATATTCGAAAATAAATTTAAAACAAAATTAGAATTCCATTTGTTTGGAATAAAATATTCAATGTTCGCACTTGTAATAGCAATGACCATTTTAAGCTTAAAATCTTCAAGATATAGAAGTTTAGATATATGGTACACTCCTGAAAATATTCAAAGACTAGAAAATAAAAAATATTTATTACAAATAATCAAAGCTCAAAATCAAGCAATTTTTGAAACAGCAGAAATTCAGCATAGTTGTTTTCGCCTTTTTGTAATTTTTTTAATATTTGGTTTTATTAACTTGAGTGGTATTTTAAAAATGAAAAGTCATAACTCCAAAAGTTAAAAGCACTATTTTAAATGAAATACTACATCGTCATTCCGTCCTACAACGAAGAAGCTCTTATCGCTTTGACCTTGCAATCTTTGATTTCGCAAACCGTTTTGCCATCAAAAATTGTAGTGGTTAACGACAATTCTACAGACAAAACTGCCGAAGTCGTATTGGATTATGCTAAAGAATATCCATTCATTACTTTAGTAAACAAAACATCTGAAAACATCCATTTACCAGGAAGCAAAGTGATTCAAGCCTTTCAAAAAGGATTCGAAACTTTGGATAACGATTATGACATCATTGTGAAACTGGATGCCGATTTGATTTTTCCACCCAATTATTTCGAAACCGTGATCAAACATTTCAATTCCGATTCAAAAATTGGAATGGCAGGCGGCTTTTGCTATATCGAAAAAAATGGAAATTGGGTCCTGGAAAATCTCACCGACAAAGATCATATTCGAGGCGCACTCAAAGCCTATAGAAAAGAAACGTTCCAACAAATTGGCGGCTTAAAACCAGCTATGGGTTGGGATACCGTGGACGAATTGCTTTGCAAATTCTACAATTGGAAAGTGGTTACCGACGAAAGTTTACACGTTAAACATCTCAAACCAACGGGAGCTAATTACAACAAAACCGCTCGATACAAGCAAGGGGAAGCTTTTTACACCTTGGGCTATGGATTTTGGATTACCGCAATTGCGTCGGCCAAATTGTCGATGATGAAGAAAAAACCCCTCTTATTTTTCGATTACATTCAGGGTTTTTGGAAAGCAAAAGCGTCAAAAAAACCAATGTTAGTCAACGCCGAACAAGCAAAATTCATCAGAAGCTATCGTTTGCAGAAAATGAAAGAGAAATTGTTTTAAAATTTTGTCCTTTTGTAATTAAAAACAAAATCTAAAATTCCAACTAAATACAGTATTTTTGCATACATGTACTCGCAACTGAATATTGGGAACTGTTAACTGAATACTTAAAAAATGATGCTTCTTCGCTATCTGTCACAAATTGGGAAATACTTTTTGATGTGGAAAGAAATTTTCAGCAAACAGACAAAATGGTCTGTCATGAAAGGACTTATCTTCAAAGAAATAGACGATTTAATAATTGGCTCGCTAGGTATTGTGGCGTTCATTTCCTTCTTTGTCGGCGGTGTTGTAGCGATTCAAACGGCATTGAATTTGAATAATCCCCTGATTCCAAAAAACCTTATTGGTTATGCCACCAGGGAATCCGTAATTCTAGAATTTGCACCCACTTTTATTTCAGTTATTATGGCGGGTAAAATGGGTTCATTTATTACCTCTAGTATAGGTTCTATGCGAGTTACAGAGCAAATCGACGCCTTGGAAGTTATGGGAGTAAACTCCTTAAATTATCTTGTTTTTCCTAAACTAATTGCCATTTTGTTATATCCATTTGTCATTGGAATTAGCATGTTTTTAGGGGTTTTTGGAGGTTATGTTGCGGCTGTATATGGAGGATTTGGAGATAGCACCGATTTTATAGAAGGTTTGCAAATCAATTTTATTCCGTTTCACGTTACCTATGCTTTTATCAAAACATTTATTTTTGGCTTATTGCTTGCTTCAATTCCTTCCTTTCACGGCTATTATATGAAAGGCGGTGCGCTGGAAGTTGGCAAAGCAAGTACCGTCGCTTTTGTTTGGACATCGGTAATGATTATTTTGGTGAATTATATTCTAACACAATTACTTTTAGCCTAATGATAGCAATAAAAAATATCGAAAAATCATTTGGTGACACCAAAATTCTAAAAGGAGTTTCTACCGTATTCGAAGCTGGAAAAACGAATTTGATTATTGGTCAAAGTGGTTCAGGGAAAACCGTATTGTTAAAATCATTGCTTGGAATTCACACGCCAGAAGTAGGAACTATTTCATTTGATGGTAGGATTTATTCCGACCTTGACTCTGATGAAAAACGAGAATTAAGAACCGAAATCGGGATGCTTTTTCAAGGAAGTGCCCTATTTGACTCGATGACAGTATCCGAAAATGTGGCATTTCCGTTACGAATGTTTACTAATGACGATAAACATAAAATTCAGGAACGCGTAGATTTTGTTCTAAACAGAGTAGCACTTGTCAATGCGCATCATAAATTACCTTCTGAAATTTCGGGTGGAATGCAAAAGCGCGTTGCTATTGCCCGCGCCATAGTTAACAATCCCAAATATCTTTTTTGCGATGAGCCCAATTCAGGTTTAGACCCCAATACGGCAACCTTGATTGATAATCTTATCAAGGAAATTACCGAAGAATATAATATTACGACGGTAATCAACACCCACGACATGAACTCTGTGATGGAAATTGGAGAAAATATTCTTTTTTTAAAAAATGGTTTAAAAGCCTGGGAAGGTACAAAAGAAGAGATTTTCAGGACTGATAATGAAGCTGTAGTTGATTTTGTCTATTCTTCAAATTTGTTCAAAAAAGTTAGAGAAGCCTATCTGAAAGATTAAATCAAATAATTGCTTATTCTATTTTAAGCAAAAAAAAATGGCTTAATTTTTTAAGCCATTTACTATTCCTTTTATTTCCTGTTCTTTGCTTTTTGGATAAATTAGCAAAACATTGTCTTTATCAACAATGATAAAATCTTCCAAACCATCAATAATCACCAATTTATCTTTGGCTGTACTGATAATATTACTCGAAGAATTTTGCAATAAAACAGTCGCATTTACCACCGCATTATTGTTTTCGTCTTTATCTAATTTTTCGTGTAAAGAACCCCAAGTTCCTAGGTCGTTCCAATCGAATGTAGCAGGAAGAACATAGACATTCTTAGCTTTTTCCATCACGGCATAATCAATAGAAACATTTTCGGATAAGGCGTAATTTTCTTCTATAAAAGATTTTTCTCCAGTAGTGTTGTAACTTTCTACACCTTTAAGAAATAAGTCATTCATTTTCGGCTGAAACTTTTCAAAAGCTTCGGTGATTGATTTGGCACTCCAAATAAAAATTCCTCCGTTCCATAAGAAATTACCGCTTTTCAAGAACGATTTTGCCGTTTCATAATCTGGTTTTTCACGAAATTGAGATACTTTTTTAATTGGATTGGCATCTGCTTTGTCATATTCAATATACCCAAAACCAGTATTTGGAAAAGTGGGTTGAATTCCGAGTGTCATCAACGCATTTTCTTTGGAACAAAAATCGAAACATTGCTGTAAGTTGGCTGTAAAAGTAGTTTCGTCTTCTATCCAATGATCGCTTGGTGCAACAACCATAACGGCATCAGGATTTTGCTTTTGAATTTTAAGAGCCGCATATAAAATACAAGGAGCTGTATTTCGCATTGCAGGTTCAAGCAAAACTTGTTCTTGCTTCACCATTGGCAATTGCTCTAAAACAATAGAATTGTATTTTTCATTAGTTAAAATCAAAATATTTTCTACTGGAATTAATTTTGATAATCTACTAAAAGTCTTTTGAATTAAAGTATCTCCAGCACCCAACATATCGTGAAATTGTTTTGGGAATTCAGACGTGCTTACTGGCCAAAATCGAGATCCAACTCCACCAGCCATCAAGATTGCGTAATAATTTTTGTTCATAATCGTAGAGAGATTTAAGCAATCTCATTTTTTTAATATTGATGCAAATATAATCAACTTGGTAATAATTCCACCTCAGCATTGGGATTAAAAAGATAAGTTCTTCCTGAACTTACCTCAACACATTCATACCGTTTGGTTCTTAAAGCTCCTTTTTTGAAAATCTTTCCGTTGTGAATTCTAAAAATACTGCCGTAGGGAATTTCGAAAATATGGTTTTTATCGTTTTGAACATCAAACTGTTTGAGTGCCAATGATAATGAGGCATCCGTATCGCTACTGGCAGTAGGATTTTTGAAATGTCGAGCCAATAATGGTAACAAATGATTGGGGAAAATCTCGGGACGAATAAACGGAATCATCAATCGCTGAAAAGAATATTTCCACTCGTTACCGTGTGGTTTTATATTTCTACCAAATTTTTCGAATGCCACCAAATGTGAAATTTCGTGAATCAGCGTAATCAAAAACTTGTATTTATTAAGACTGGCGTTCACCGTAATTTCATGTTTTCCACTAGGTCCTTTTCGATAATCGCCATGACGAGTTACGCGTTCGTTCACAATTTTAAGATGCACTTGATTGACTACAATCAACTCAAAAACTGGTTTCACAGCGTGTTCAGGCAAGTATTTTGATAGGGTATCGCTCAATTCTCAATTTTCTTATTTGCTTCCAATAAAGATTTGGCGTTTAATACTGTAACTACTTTCTTGCCTGTTTTCGCTTCGAGTTCTTTTAAAGCAACTTTGGCAACATTACCACCTTGTTTGGCTACTTTTTTATTTTCATCAAAAGTTGTTGGATTTACGGCTTGTGATATATCTTTAGTCGATGCTTCGGCAAGCATATTCAAAATCAATTCGGTATTTGTCATATTGTCCCGCAGGTTTTCTTTCTTTAAGCCTTTCAAAACTTTATATTCTTTGGTTGTTTTTCCAGACCAAGATTTAGAAATAATATCGGTTAAAGTCGCAAATTGTTGTCCTTCTTTCAAACCCCTACTTTTCCATTCATCAGTAAGTTCTTTGCGAACCTCGATACTTTTCAAACGCTGATTGATCCAGTTTTGCGAATATCCTAGCTGCAAATATTGTTCTAAAGCTCTGTCAATTGAGAGTTCTGGATCTTGCAATTCGTCTAATCTTTCGGATGCAATTTGTGCCAACCAAAGTTTAAATGGTTCCGCTTTTGGTGAAGGAATAGACTGAACTAATCTAAAAAGTTGTTCGGTATCTGCAACATCGGTTAATCGCATTTTTCCGTCAGCGGCTTCCATTTTCAAACCGTGACAATTCGTCACGGTTTCATTTCCTTCTTGTTTTAGTCGCTGTTTTAACTTTCTCCAATACGCATTCGCATCCATACTTTCAGTCAAAGCAGCAACTACATCAACAATAGAGACATACCATTTTTCTTGTTCAGAATCCCAAATGGCTCTAACTTTTTTGTTTTCAAATAATTGAATGGCGTTTACCTTTGTCATTTTTACATCTTTTTATTAAAGTACAAATTACAAAAATAATTTCATATTCACGGATTTGTCGATGATACTTGCAATACTTTTCCGTTATAATATTTATTGCCAGTCAAAGCAAAATCGAAAATATAATCGGCCATTCCTTTTGCTGAAATTGAGGCTTCATATCCCGGAAATGCTTCTTGCAACATTTCGGTTTGAACCGCTCCAAGAGCCAAAACATTGAACGAAATTCCTCTTTCTTTGTATTCCTCTGCCAGTAATTCCGACAAAGTAATAACTGCTCCTTTACTCGAACTATAAGCCGCCAATCCGGCGAATTTAAGACTTCCTTGAATTCCGCCCATCGAACTTATGGTAACCACATGACTTCCTTTTTGCAAATACGGTACGCAAACACGTGTCAAATTGGCCACACCAAAAACGTTAACTTTATAGATGTTTTCGAAATCTTTTTGAGAAGTTTCCAAAAAAGGCTTCAGCAATAAACTTCCTGCGTTATGAATTATTATATCTACGTTTTTCCACGAATGAGAAAGAAAGTTTTCTACTTTTTGCATTTCTTTTTCATCGGATAAATCAACGGAAAGGCAACTGATATTTGGGTTTTCGATAAGGGCTTGCGGTGTTTTTCTCGAAATGGCTAATACATTATGCCCCGCATTGGCAAACTGTAAAGCCAATTCATAACCAATACCTCTAGAAGTTCCTGTGATGATGATGTTTTTCATTTAGCGAAAATAAGCAAAATCTTTAAAAAAAGATTTTAAAACTCAATAAATCCAAACAAAAAAACCTATCTGAGCTTGAAACTCCGACAGGTTTTTTTATAAAATAAGACCTTCAATTACCCTGCAATAATACTTCTAGAAATTACGATTTTCTGAATTTCCGAAGTACCTTCATAGATTTGAGTAATCTTGGCGTCACGCATCATTCTTTCTACATGATATTCGCGAACATAACCGTTTCCGCCGTGAATTTGAACTGCTTCAACAGCTGTATCCATTGCGGTTTGTGACGCAAAAAGTTTGGCCATCGCACCACTGATATCATAATTTTGATGATTATCCTTGTCCCAAGCCGCTTTCAAACAAAGATGACGAGACGCTTCAATATTTACTGCCATATCGGCGAGTTTGAAAGCAATCGCTTGATGATTGCAAATTTCTTTTCCAAAGGCTTTGCGTTCTTTTGAATATTTTAACGCCAATTCATAAGCTCCAGAAGCAATTCCTAAAGCTTGTGAAGCGATTCCGATTCTTCCTCCAGCTAGAGTTTTCATTGCAAATTTGAAACCAAAACCATCCTCACCAATCCTGTTTTCTTTTGGAACTTTCACATCTGTAAATAGCAAAGAATGAGTATCCGAACCACGGATTCCCATTTTTTGCTCTTTGGGACCAACAGCAAAACCGGGCATATCTTTGGTCATAATTAAGGCATTGATACCCTTGCTTTTTTTCTCGACGTCGGTTTGAGCGATAACAATATAAAACGAAGCCGTATTTCCATTAGTGATCCAGTTTTTTGTTCCGTTTACTAAATAATGATCTCCCATATCGATGGCAGTTGTTTTTTGAGAAGTGGCATCACTACCCGCTTCAGGTTCGCTCAGACAAAAAGCACCATGAATTTGACCCGATGCCAAAAGTGGCAACCATTTTTGTTTTTGCTCTTCGGTTCCAAAAGCCTGCAATCCCCAACAAACAAGGGAATTATTGACCGACATCACCACCGAAGCAGAGGCATCAATTTTCGAAATTTCCTCCATTGCCAAAACATAGGATATGGTATCGAGTCCGCTTCCTCCATATTTCGGATCTACCATCATTCCCATAAAACCAAGCTCACCCATTTTTTTGATTTGCTCGGTTGGAAAAATTTGGTTTTCATCTCTTTCAATTACACCTGGCAAAAGTTCGTTTTGAGCAAAATCTCTTGCAGCCTGTTGCACCATTAATTGTTCTTCGGTAAGATTAAAGTCCATAAATATTCGAAATAAAAGTTGTGATTTTTGGAATAATTTCGTCAAAGATAAAATATTAATTCTGTAAATTTGGCTAATGAAAAAAAATAACTACAACGTTATCGGACTTATGTCAGGAACTTCACTTGATGGGGTCGATTTAACACATATAAAGTTCCATTTAGACAATAAAAAATGGTCATTTGAAATTCTTGAAAGTGAAACCATAAGCTACAGCCATAGTTGGATTAATCAGCTGAAAGTAGCGGTTGATTATTCAGCTGCGGAGCTAGAGAAATTAAATAAAGAATACACTCAACTTCTAGCTTCAATTATTTCGACATTTATCGAAAAGCATACAATTGAAAATCTGGATGCTGTTTGCTCTCACGGACATACTATTTTACACCAACCCCAAAATGGATTAACACTACAAATTGGCAATTTACCCGAAATAGCTACTTTGACTCATCAAACTGTGGTCTGTGATTTTAGGGTTCAAGATGTAAAATTAGGAGGCCAAGGTGCTCCTTTGGTTCCTATTGGTGACCGAATATTATTTTCGGATTATGATTATTGTATGAATTTGGGTGGTTTTTCGAATGTTTCTTTCGAACAAAATGGCAAACGAATAGCTTTCGACATTTCACCGGTAAATACCGTTTTGAATTTTTATGCCAATCAATTGGGATTGAATTATGATGACAAAGGACAAATTTCTCGAACTGGAACTTTAAATGAAACTTTACTTAGCGAATTAAATTCATTAGAATTTTACAAGAAACCCTTTCCAAAATCTTTGGGTTTCGAATTTGTAAAAGGCGTAGTTTTACCCCTAATCGAAAAATACGAAATTCGAATTGAAGACAAATTAAACACATTTACAGAACACATTGCCATTCAAACTGCATTGGCTTTGCCCAATCAAAAAGGCAGCCTATTTATAACCGGCGGTGGCGCATACAATGATTTTATCATTGAACGTATTCAATTTTATTTACCTGAAATGAAGATCGTCATTCCTGCGGCTAAAATATTGGAATTCAAGGAAGCGTTAATATTTGCCTTACTTGGTGTTTTGAAATTACGAGGCGAGATCAACACTTTATGTAGTGTTACTGGCGCCAAAATGGATCATAGTTCTGGAATTATTTATAAATTCTAAAATCTATTGTTTTTTACATCTAATAATTTTTAGTAATTTTCAACGTTTTACTAAAGTATTCTAAATTTAAAACTTAAATGAGTTTCAACACTTCATCTGACCAAAAGAAATCAATAGTAGTAGCTACTTTATTTTATGCCATCCTATTATCGATTTTATTCTTTATCCGCTTTTGGCCTCCCTCAAATTTAGAAGAATTGATTGGTGCTGGCGGAGGTGGTGGTGGCGTTACTGTAAATTTTGGCGATAGCGATTTAGGATCAGGAGCCAATTATAAAAGTGAAGTTTTGGATGTGAAAAATCAAGCCAAACAAACACCAACAAAAGCTGCACCAGAAGAATCTATTTTATCCCAAGAAAATTCCACAGAAGAAAGTGTGGTAATTCCGCAGAAAGTAAAACCATTAAAACCAACTCCTGTTTTGAAGGAAGAGCCAAAACCTGCAGTGATAAAACCAAAGGTTTCCAACAATACCAACGATGCTTTGTCTAGTATTATTAAAGGTTCGAACAAAGGCGGCGATGGCGATGATAAAACGGCTGGAAACAAAGGAAAAGCCAACGGGAGTTTAAGCTCTAATAGCTATTATGGAACCGGAGGTTCTGGAGGCGGAACAGGTGGAGGAAATGGAACTGGAAACGGAATTGGCACGGGAAGCGGTTATGGCGGTGGAAGTGGCGGTGGCTCGGGTGGCGGAACAGGTTATTCTTTAGGAAACCGAAAAGCTATTTCGAAGCCTGCTCCAAAATACACTTGCAATGAAGCTGGAAAAGTGGTTGTAGAAGTTTCAGTTGACAGAAATGGAAGGACAATAAGTGCCATTGCTGGAATAAAAGGCTCCACAAACACAGCAAAATGTTTACTAGATCAAGCACAAATTGCTGCTATGAATACTAGATGGGATGCCAGCAGTGATGCTCCTGAAAAACAAGTGGGCAAGATTGTTTATAATTTCAATTTAAATTAAAAATTGGGACGCCAATTGAACGGATTGACACAGAATTAAATTAAAAATGCCTCGGAATTTAAAATCGAGGCATTTTTAATTGAAAGTTTTATAGAAAATTAATATTATTTAGGACTCGTGGCAATCACAAACTTCAAATTATTTCTAACTCCAATTTGCAACACATCAACTAAATCCTGAACTTGAAGATTGAATGGGATTCTTACAATTACCGTTTGATCTTTCTCTTTGTTCATTTTCGACATTAGTGTAGTTTCTAACTCTTCGAAAGCAACCGATTGTTTGTCTATGTAGAATTTCTTGTCTTCCGTAACGGATAAACTAATGTATTGTTTGTTAGTTTTCTCGTTGGATTTAGCCTTTGGCAATGTCATTTTGATGACATTTGGGTTGGCTAAAGTGGATATAATCAGGAAAAACAACAACAAGAAAAACATAATATCACTCAAGGATGATGTGGCGACTTCGGCGTGAAATCTTCTTTTTCGTTTTATCGACATCGCACTATGATTTTTGAATAATATTAATAAACTCCAAAATTTGCTTCTGAATTTTTAAAGCAAAATTATCAATCTTTCCATTAAGTAAATGATAGGCGCTATACGCTATAATACCAACCAATAATCCAGCCCCACTACTAATCATCTTTTCGTACAATCCACCAGAAATATTACCAATACTGATGTTCTCCGTAACCGAAATGCTGTAAAATATTTTGATAACTCCCGAAATGGTTCCAATAAATCCTAATGTTGGTGCAATTCCCGCAATAAGTCCGAGTTGACCTAAATGCTTTTCCATTTCGCCAATTTCTATATCTGCCGCTCGATCCATATTCGATTCAATTTCAATAATTGGCCTTCCAATGACAAGAATCCCCTCTTTAATTATATTCCCAGAAGCAGTGTTGCTTCGTTCAGCAATGGATCGCGCCATATCTAGCTTACCCGAATGAAGATTGTCTCGAACATCTCTCATCAAAAGAGCATCGGTTTTTGATGCTTTTTGAATGTACAAATAGCGCTCTATAATCAAATAAAAAGTGTAAAATAACAATATTGAAATCGGAATCAAGAAAAATCCACCTTTAAAAATAAATTCTAAAACTGAGATTTCATTGGTTGTTGCGATGTTTTCGATGACAACATTTGATGCGGCATTTGCGATGGTATCGGCTTGTAATTGTATTAAACTAAACATATATTATTATTTTACTCATTAATTCTAAAAAATATTTCAAATTTGCACTAAAGATACTTTTCGATCTACTATTAAACTAAAAAAATCGATAAATATTTTAAACACCCCTTATTTTATTAGAAAAATGAACTATCAAGAAACGATAAACTGGATGTTTAACCAACTCCCGATGTACCAACTTCAAGGAGCTTCAGCTTATAAAAAAGATTTGACCAATGCCTATTTATTGGCCAATCATCTTGACAATCCACAGAAAAATCTTAAATGCATTCACGTAGCAGGAACCAACGGTAAAGGTTCCACTTCACACATGCTAGCTTCGATCCTTCAAGAAGCGGGATACAAAGTGGGCTTGTATACATCGCCACATTTAAGAGATTATAGGGAACGTATTAAAATAAACGGTGCGGAAATTTCGGAAGATTTTGTTTGTGATTTTATCACTAAAAATAAGGCCTTTTTTGAAGCCAACGATATGAGTTTCTTCGAAATGACCGTGGGTTTGGCATTCGAATATTTTGCCAATGAAAAAGTAGACATCGCCATTATCGAAGTGGGAATGGGAGGACGATTAGACGCAACCAACATCATTTCGCCTCTGGTTTCAGTTATTACAAATATTGGACTCGACCATACTCAATTTCTGGGGAACACACTTGCAGCTATTGCTTTTGAAAAAGCTGGAATCATCAAATCGGGAATTCCAGTTGTCATAGGAGAATATACTCCTGAAACCCAGCCTGTTTTTTTGGCAAAAGCTGAAGAAAATAATTCCATAATCTATTTTGCATCAGATTTGATTGCAGAAGCCTATCCCTCAGATTTGGTGGGAGACTATCAAATTCACAACATAAAAACGGTTATACAAACTATCAAAGTCCTTAATGCTCAAAAAGAATTCAAAATTTCTGAAAACCAAATTAAATCGGGCTTAATAAATGTTGTTAGAAACACTGGACTTTTAGGCAGATGGCAACAATTAAGCGAATCACCTAAAATTATTTGCGACACGGCACACAACAAAAATGGTTTGGAAATTGTGATGAAGCAAATCCTAAAAGAAAAATTTGATACTTTGCATATCGTTTTAGGAGTGGTAAACGACAAAGATTTGGATGAAGTTTTACCCCTATTTCCTACTGACGCCATTTATTATTTCTGTAAGCCCAATATTCCACGCGGGTTAGATGCCAGAATTCTGAAAGATAAAGCGGCGAAATTCAATCTAAATGGAGACGTACACAATTCTGTTTCAGAATCTTATAAAAAGGCACTACAAAACGCCACAAATTCTGACTTCATATATATAGGAGGAAGTACTTTTGTAGTTGCAGAAATTTTATAGTTTTTCCATATTTTGCTTGTGAATATAAAAAAGAGGTGTATATTTGCACTCGCAATAACGCAAGAAATTGCAACCCGAAAGGGCGATTAGCTCAGCTGGTTCAGAGCACCTCGTTTACACCGAGGGGGTCGGGGGTTCGAACCCCTCATCGCCCACAAAAACTTCAACAGAAATGTTGGAGTTTTTTTTATGATTTTTTTATTGAAAAATGCATTGAAAGAGCATTTCTAAGAAAGAAAAAATAAATATACCACAAAAAAAACTCCCGCCGAAGCAGGAGTTGTATCTGTATAGAAATAATAAGTTTAAACGGTAGCTACTTCAAAGTTAACGGCTTTTTTCAAAAAAGCTTTGATTAACAAACGGTTTGGCGCTGTTCCTGAAGTCATAAATTGTTTTTTGGTATTCTCACCAGTTGGAGAAACTTTTGCGTTTGGATCTTGTTTAGAACCCATAAACCAAATTACAAAATTCATATTAGAATTTGTAGATGCATCCTCTTGTTTTACAAGATTATTTTCAGGAGTTGTTAACTCTACTTTATTCTCAGCAGCAGTCTGTCCGAAAGCCGTTCCAACAGAAAACAATACGAAAGCCATGACCATCATAAGAAGGTTGCTATTGTTTTTATTACTGTATTGTTTAGAAAATAGATTCATAGTTCGAGTTTTAAAATAAATTGTTTCATTTATCTGAGGTCAAAACTAATTCAAACCTATTCTACTAAAAAATATTTTCGATAAAGCACCTCAAAACTCGTTAAAAGCACAAAATGAGGTTGTTTAGGAGAGGGAAGCAGCCCTTCCACAGGCTCAGAATGATAAGATAAGAGTTGTGAGTAGTGAGCTCTATTATCGCCATTATTTATATTTTATAATGCATTAAAAAAATAAAAGGCTCCATTTCTGGAGCCTTTACTATACTTATGCTTGTCCCGCAGGACCAAAATTGAGTGGAATTGGAGGTTGTTCTGTGTCTTTTATTTCGCCATGAGCGAGTTCAAAACGGTGAATGTTTTCTCCAATGGCGTTCAATAATCTTTTGGCGTGTTGCGGTGTCAAGACAATTCTTGATTTAACTTTGGCCTTAGGAATGCCAGGCATGATACTTACAAAATCCAATACAAACTCTGATGATGAATGATTGATAATTGCCAGGTTGGAATAAATTCCTTCGGCAGTTTTTTCATCTAACTCGATATCGAGTTGTCCTTGTTGTTGTTGTTTGTTCATATTTAAAGATGTAATGATTCTAAAATTCAAAGATTATCTTTCAATAATCTTTGAATTATTAAAATCTTGAATTATTCAATTAATAAATATATTCTTCTTTACTTGCCATCATTTCATTGTAATCTTCATTTGAACCTACAATGGTATTATCATATTCTCTCATACCAGTTCCAGCAGGGATTCTATGACCTACGATTACATTTTCTTTCAATCCTTCTAAGTAATCGATTTTACCTGCTACTGCAGCTTCATTCAATACTTTAGTGGTTTCTTGGAACGATGCAGCCGAGATAAACGATTTGGTTTGAAGCGAAGCTCTTGTGATACCTTGCAAAACTGGTGTAGCTGTTGCAGTGATAACATCACGTGCAACTACTAGATTGCTATCTGTACGTTTCAAAAGTGAGTTTTCGTCACGTAATTCACGAGGAGAAACAATCTGTCCTGGTTTCAATACTGCAGAATCTCCGGCATCTTCAACCACTTTCATTCCATATAACTTATCATTTTCAACGATAAAATCTTTGGTATGAATCAATTGTTCTTCTAGGAATAATGTGTCTCCTGGATCTTGAACTCTAACTTTACGCATCATTTGACGTATTACTACTTCAAAGTGTTTGTCGTTAATTTTTACCCCTTGCAAACGGTACACCTCCTGAATTTCGTTTACCAAATACTGTTGAACAGCAGCTGGACCTTGAATTCTCAAGATATCTTCTGGAGTGATGGCACCATCAGACAATGGTACTCCCGCTCTTACGAAGTCATTTTCTTGTACCAAGATTTGGCTAGAAAGTTTTACTAAGTATTTCTTAACCTCTCCAAATTTAGATTCGATTACAATCTCACGGTTTCCTCTTTTGATTTTTCCAAAAGTAACCACACCGTCGATTTCAGAAACTACAGCTGGGTTTGATGGATTACGAGCCTCAAGCAACTCGGTAATTCTTGGTAAACCTCCTGTGATATCTCCTGATTTAGAAGAACGACGTGGAATTTTTACCAATACTTTACCTGCTTTAATTTTCTCGCCATTGTCAACCATCAAGTGGGCACCAACTGGCAAGTTATAAGAACGAATCAATTCACCATCTTTACCGTAAACCAATAAAGTAGGAATTAATTTTTTATTTCTAGACTCCGAAATTACTTTTTCTTGGAAACCAGTTTGCTCATCAATTTCAACCATAAACGATTGTCCTTGCTCTAAATCTTCGTAAGCAATTTTTCCTGTAAATTCCGAAACAATAACACCATTATAAGGATCCCATTTACAAATAGTAGTTCCTTTGGCTACTGATTCTCCGTCTTTAACAAAGATACTAGAACCGTAAGGAATGTTATTAGTGCTTAATAGAATGCCTGTTTTCTCGTCAATTAATTTCAATTCAGTAGAACGAGAAACTACAATATCAACAACATTTCCATCGTTGTCTTCTCCTTTAACTGTTTTTAAATCTTCGATTTCAAGTTTACCAGCAAATCTTGTAACAATTCCAGACTCTTCAGAAATACCTCCCGCAACCCCACCAACGTGGAATGTACGCAATGTAAGCTGAGTACCTGGCTCTCCAATAGATTGAGCAGCAATTACACCAACTGCTTCTCCTTTTTGGGTCATTTTTCCTGTTGCCAAGTTTCTACCGTAACATTTAGCACAAATACCTTTCGTAGCTTCGCAGGTTAATGCAGAACGAACCTCTAATTTTTCAATTGGAGATGCTTCAATTGCTTTCATGAATGCTTCAGTAATTTCTTCACCAGCTTCAACGATAAGCTCATTAGTCAAAGGATTGATTACATCTTGCAATGCCACACGTCCTAAGATTCTCTCGCCTAAAGTTTCTACAATTTCTTCATTCTTTTTCAATGCTGAAACTTCAACACCTCTTAAAGTACCACAATCTACTGTGTTTACAATTACATCTTGAGAAACGTCATGCAATCTTCTTGTCAAGTAACCAGCATCAGCCGTTTTCAAAGCCGTATCCGCAAGACCTTTACGAGCACCGTGAGTAGAGATAAAGTACTCAAGAATCGAAAGTCCCTCCTTAAAGTTAGAAAGAATCGGGTTTTCAATAATTTCACCACCACCAGCAGTAGATTTTTTTGGCTTAGCCATCAAACCACGCATACCGGTCAACTGACGAATTTGTTCTTTGGAACCCCTCGCTCCAGAGTCAAGCATCATATACACAGAGTTGAAACCTTGTTGGTCTTCTCTAATGTTTTTCATTGCTGCTTCTGTAAGCTGTGCATTTGTTGAAGTCCATACGTCAATAACTTGGTTGTAACGTTCGTTATTGGTGATAAGACCCATATTATAATTGGCAGAAATACCTTCAACTTGCTCTCTAGCATCTGCAATCAATTTAGTTTTTTGTTCTGGAATTCTAATATCTCCCAATGAGAAAGACAATCCACCTTTGAAGGCAAACTTGTATCCCATATCTTTCATACTATCCAAGAAGGCAGCCGTTGTAGGAACATTAGTCACGCTTAAAACATGTCCGATAATATCTCTCAAGTTTTTCTTTGTCAAAACCTCATTGATATAACCTGCAGCTTCTGGCACTACTTCATTAAACAAAACACGACCTGCGGTGGTTTGAATAATTTTGTAAACTAAGTCTCCATTTTCATTAAAATCTTTGGCACGAATTTTCACTCGAGCATTCAATTCTAAACGACCTTCATTCAAGGCTATATTAGTTTCCTCAGCAGAATAAAAAGTTAAGCCTTCACCTAAAATTTTATGTTCTGGAGTTGACAAACGCTCTTTAGTCATATAATAAAGACCCAAAACCATGTCCTGAGAAGGTACTGTAATTGGAGCACCATTAGCAGGATTCAGAATATTGTGTGAAGCCAACAATAACAATTGAGCTTCCAAAATTGCTTCTGGTCCTAATGGCAGGTGAACCGCCATCTGATCCCCATCAAAATCCGCGTTGAACGCCGTACAAACTAAAGGGTGCAATTGGATTGCTTTTCCTTCGATTAGTTTTGGTTGGAATGCTTGAATACCTAATCTGTGCAAAGTAGGAGCACGATTCAGCATTACTGGATGTCCTTTGATTACATTTTCAAGGATATCCCATACTACTGGCTCTTTTTTGTCGATTATTTTCTTAGCAGATTTAACTGTTTTTACAATTCCTCTTTCTATCAATTTACGGATAACAAAAGGTTTGTAAAGTTCGGCTGCCATATCTTTAGGAATACCACATTCGAACAATTTCAATTCAGGTCCAACAATAATTACCGAACGAGCAGAATAATCCACACGTTTTCCAAGTAAGTTTTGACGGAAACGACCTTGTTTTCCTTTAAGGGAATCTGAAAGCGATTTCAACGGACGGTTTGATTCTGTTTTTACAGCAGATGCTTTACGAGTATTATCGAAAAGTGAATCTACTGATTCTTGCAACATACGTTTTTCGTTTCTCAAGATCACTTCTGGAGCTTTGATTTCCATCAATCTTTTCAAACGGTTGTTACGTATAATTACACGACGATATAAATCATTTAAATCTGAAGTTGCAAAACGACCTCCATCCAGCGGCACCAAAGGAAGAAATTCTGTAGTAATAACAGGAACCACTTTCAAAATCATCAATTCAGGACTATTCTCAATGTTCAAGTTATACTCACGGAACGACTCGACAACTTGTAATCTTTTTAATGCTTCTGTTTTACGTTGTTTAGAGGTTTCGTTATTGGCACTGTGACGCAATTCATATGATAAAGCATCTAGGTCGATACGAGCCAATAAGTCCATAATACATTCTGCTCCCATTTTGGCAACAAATTTATTTGGATCAAAATCGTCTAAATATTGATTTTCAGTTGGAAGCGTATCTAATATATTCAAATATTCTTCTTCCGTCAAGAAATCCAGTCTTTGAACTGACTCTCCTTCTGGAGTTTTAGCAATACCCGGTTGGATAACAACATATCTTTCGTAATAGATAATCATATCTAATTTCTTAGACGGAAGACCTAAAATGTAACCAATTTTATTTGGAAGTGAACGGAAATACCAGATATGAGCAATTGGCACAACAAGGTTGATGTGTCCTACTCTATCTCTACGTACTTTTTTCTCAGTTACTTCAACACCACAACGATCACAAATGATTCCTTTGTAGCGAATTCTTTTATACTTACCACAAGCACATTCAAAATCTTTTACTGGTCCGAAGATTCTTTCGCAGAAAAGTCCGTCACGCTCTGGTTTGTGAGTTCTATAATTGATAGTTTCTGGTTTCAACACTTCACCTCTTGACTCTTTCAAGATAGATTCAGGAGAAGCTAGTCCTATCGAAATTTTGTTGAATCTTTTTACAGGATTCTTATCTTTATTATTATTTCTATTGTTCATCATAGTTTTTACTATTGATTTATTTGCAATTAAAAATTGATTTTGTACAGACGTTGCGCTGCAACGCTTCTACCACCGCGAATTACTTCTCTAAACTTCAACAAATTTTGAAGTGCTAATTATACAGACTATATAAAAAATCGGAACGGGTTACGGGTATAAATCCTAAAAACTCTTTTAAATGCCAAAGTAGAGACGTGATGAATCGCGTCTCTACAGTTGCAAATTTTATTATTCTTCTAAACGAATATCAAGTCCAAGACCTTTCAATTCGTGCATCAATACATTGAATGATTCTGGCAATCCAGGTTCTGGCATAGATTCTCCCTTAACGATTGCTTCGTAAGTTTTGGCTCTACCAATTACGTCATCCGATTTCACAGTCAATATTTCACGAAGTGTACTTGATGCTCCATAAGCTTCAAGTGCCCAAACCTCCATCTCTCCAAAACGCTGACCTCCAAATTGAGCTTTACCACCCAATGGTTGTTGCGTAATCAATGAATAAGGTCCAATAGAACGTGCGTGCATTTTATCATCGACCATGTGACCTAGTTTCAGCATATATACAACTCCGACAGTTGCTTTTTGTGCAAAACGCTCACCAGTTCCACCATCATATAAATAGGTATGTCCGAATCTTGGCACTCCCGCTTCATCAGTCAAAGCATTTATCTCTTCTAAAGAAGCACCATCAAAAATTGGAGTAGCAAATTTTCTACCCAAATTCTGTCCAGCCCAACCTAAAACCGTTTCATAAATCTGACCAATGTTCATACGTGAAGGTACTCCAAGTGGATTCAACACAATATCAACTGGTGTTCCATCTTCTAAGAAAGGCATATCTTCGTGACGAACAATACGAGCAACAATACCTTTGTTACCGTGACGTCCCGCCATTTTATCCCCAACTTTCAGTTTACGTTTTTTGGCAACATATACTTTAGCCAATTTCAATATTCCTGATGGCAATTCATCTCCAACAGTAATAGTGAATTTTTCTCTACGCAATGATCCTTGTAAATCGTTCAACTTAATTTTATAGTTATGAATTAAATCATTCACCATAGTATTAGTTGTATCATCGGCAACCCATTGACCCGTGCTCAAGTGAGCAAAATCTTCAACAGCATAAAGCATTTTTTGAGTGTATTTTTTACCTTTTGGTAATACTTCCTCACCCAAATCATTCATTACACCCTGAGAGGTTTTTCCGTTTACAATTAAGAACAATTTCTCAACCAATTTATCTTTCAATTCAACAAATTTAGTTTCGAATTCCATTTCCAAAGCACCTAAAGCATCTTTGTCTTGTGTTCTCTTACGTTTATCTTTTACTGCTCTTGCAAACAATTTTTTGTCTAAAACCACACCGTGTAAAGATGGAGAAGCTTTCAATGAAGCATCTTTCACATCACCTGCTTTATCACCGAAGATAGCACGAAGCAATTTCTCTTCTGGAGTAGGATCTGATTCCCCTTTTGGTGTAATTTTTCCGATAAGAATATCGCCAGGTTTTACTTCGGCACCAATTCTAATCATTCCGTTTTCATCTAAATCTTTAGTAGCTTCTTCAGAAACGTTAGGAATATCATTTGTAAGTTCTTCGTTACCTAATTTAGTATCTCTCACTTCTAATGAATAATCATCAACGTGAATAGAAGTAAAAATATCGTCACGAACCACTTTTTCAGAAATCACAATCGCATCCTCAAAGTTATAACCTTTCCAAGGCATGAACGCTACTTTTAGGTTACGACCTAAAGCCAATTCACCATTTTGGGTAGCATATCCTTCTGATAATACTTGTCCTAGAACCACTCTGTCTCCTTTTCTTACGATAGGTTTCAAGTTGATACTGGTACTTTGATTGGTTTTTCTAAATTTAATTAGATTGTATGTTTTTTCATCAGGCTCAAAACTTACCATTCTTTCTTCTTCAGAACGATCGTATTTGATAGTGATGATATTAGCATCTACGTACTCAACAGTTCCAGGTCCTTCAGCATTAATCAATACTCTAGAATCTGAAGCTACTTGACGCTCTAAACCTGTTCCAACAATAGGAGCTTCTGGACGTAACAATGGTACGGCTTGACGCATCATGTTTGATCCCATCAACGCTCTATTCGCATCATCATGTTCCAAGAAAGGAATTAATGAAGCTGAAATCGAAGCAATTTGGTTTGGAGCAACGTCAGCATAATCCACTTTTGATGGATCAATCACTGGGAAATCACCTTCTTGACGGGCAATTACGTTATCAGCAAGAATTTTTCCTGTAGCATCCATTTCGATGTTTGCCTGAGAAATCATCATACCTTCTTCTTCTTCTGCGCTCAAGTAAACTGGAGTAGAAACTAAGTCTACCACTCCTTTTGTCACTTTACGATACGGTGTTTCGATGAAACCCATTCCGTTAACTTTAGCATAAACACCAAGCGAGGATATCAAACCAATGTTTGGTCCCTCAGGAGTTTCAATTGGACATAAACGTCCGTAGTGCGTATAGTGAACGTCACGAACCTCAAATCCAGCTCTTTCACGAGAAAGTCCACCTGGACCAAGTGCAGATAATCTTCTTTTGTGTGTAATCTCAGCCAATGGATTCGTTTGATCCATAAACTGTGACAACTGGTTTGTTCCAAAGAAAGAGTTGATAACCGACGATAATGTTTTAGCATTAATCAAATCGATTGGTGTAAACACCTCGTTATCTCTAACGTTCATTCTCTCACGAATGGTTCTTGCCATACGAGCCAAACCAACACCAAATTGTTGAGAAAGCTGTTCTCCAACTGTTCTAACACGACGGTTTGACAAGTGATCGATATCATCAATATCAGCTTTCGCATTGATTAATTCGATCAAATATTTTACTATGGTAATGATGTCTTCTTTGGTAAGCACTTGCTTTTCCATTGGAGTATCAAGACCCAGTTTTTTGTTAATTCTATAACGACCTACTTCACCTAAGTTGTAACGTTGGTCAGAGAAAAACAATTTATCTATAATACCACGAGCAGTTTCTTCATCAGGCGGTTCTGCGTTACGCAATTGTCTGTAGATGTGCTCAACGGCTTCTTTTTCAGAATTGGTTGGATCTTTTTGAAGCGTGTTGTGAATGATAGAATAATCAACTGCATTGCTATCTTCTTTGTGCAACAAAATAGATTTAACGTTAGAATCGATGATTTCTTCCACATTATCTTTGTCGATAATGGTATCTCTGTCAAGGATTATTTCGTTACGTTCGATAGAAACAACTTCGCCGGTATCTTCATCCACGAAATCTTCGTGCCAAGTGTTTAACACACGAGCAGCTAATCTTCTACCAATATATTTTTTAAGTCCTGTTTTAGATACTTTAATTTCCTCCGCAAGGTCAAAAATCTCAAGGATGTCCTTATCTCTTTCGAAACCTATGGCACGGAATAAAGTTGTTACAGGTAATTTTTTCTTTCTATCGATATAAGCATACATTACGCTGTTGATATCGGTTGAAAATTCTATCCAAGATCCTTTGAAAGGAATTACTCTGGCAGAATAGAGTTTTGTTCCATTGGCATGGAATGATTGTCCAAAGAAAACCCCAGGAGAACGGTGCAATTGAGAAACAACAACGCGCTCAGCGCCATTGATTACAAAAGTACCCGAAGGAGTCATGTAAGGTATTGTTCCTAGATATACATCTTGAACAATTGTTTCAAAATCTTCGTGCTCTGGATCTGTACAATATAGTTTTAATCTAGCTTTTAAAGGCACGCTATACGTAAGCCCTCTTTCAATACATTCTTGAATAGTATAACGCGGTGGATCTACAAAGTAATCAAGAAATTCTAATACAAAGTTATTCCTTGTATCTGTAATTGGGAAGTTTTCCATGAAGGTGTTGTATAAACCTTCGTCGCCTCTTTCGTCAGATTTGGTTTCCAATTGGAAGAAATCTTTAAACGATTTTACCTGAACATCTAGAAAATCTGGATATTGAGGGATGTTTTTTGTTGAGGCAAAATTCAATCTTTCAGTCTGATTTGTTATCATCAATGGACAAAATTTTGATTAAAAAAAAGTAATTTTTGTGTGTAAAAACACGGGGTAATCTATACTTTCTTTTTATAATCAACACCTCTTAAAAATGAACCAAGTTCGCTCATTTCTGTCTTCGTATTGATCAAAAGTTTTTTCATATTATACGCTCTTTAAGATAAAATTAAGAGTGTAATTTATTATACGAAAAATGGTTTAGGCCATTGGATTCGTATCCAAGACCTAAACCTAATTCTCTAAAGCGAGTTGAATTATTTTAATTCAACAACAGCTCCAGCTTCTTCTAATGATTTTTTAAGACCTTCAGCCTCATCTTTAGAAACACCTTCTTTAATGTTTGATGGTGCTGAATCCACTAAATCTTTTGCTTCTTTAAGACCTAAACCAGTTAATTCTTTTACCGCTTTAACAACTGCAAGTTTAGAAGCTCCAGCTTCTTTCAATACAACTGTAAATTCTGTTTGAGCTTCTTCAGCAGCAGCTTCACCACCACCTGCAGATACTACTACAGCTGCAGCAGCTGGTTCGATTCCGTACTCATCTTTTAATATTGTTGCTAATTCGTTAACTTCTTTTACTGTTAGGTTAACTAATTGTTCTGCGAATTGTTTCAAATCTGCCATTTTTTCTATCGTTTTAAAATGATTTGTAAAATATTATTGTTTATTGTGCGCGTTTTTAGTGCACTTAATTAATTATTTGATTTAGATTCTAAACCATTAATTAAGCAACCTCTTCTTCTTTTGAGAATTGGTTTTGAAGAGCAGAAATAACTCTTTGGGCTGGTGATTGAAGTAATCCAATGATTTCGCCAATAAGTTCTTCTTTCGATTTGATAGTTGCCAAAGCATCTAATTGATCGTCTCCAATGTAAACTTCTGCATTGATGTAAGCCCCTTTCAAAATTGGCTTAGCATTCTTTTTGCGGAAATCTTTGATGATTTTTCCAGGTGCGTTAGCTACGTCAGCAATGAAAATAGCACTGTTACCTGTCAATACAGATGGCAAGTCACCATAATCATTATCTGAAGCTTCCATTGCTTTTGCAAGCAAAGTATTTTTAACTACCTCGATTTTTATACCTGCTTTAAAGCAAGCTCTTCTTAAGTTTGAAGTTGTTTCTGCGTTTAGCCCAGAAATATCAGATACATAAATAATATTTGTACCAGCTAACTGTGCAGTTAAATCTTCAATCGCGATTGATTTTTCTTCTCTAGTCATACTAAAAATTTTTAACTACCAATTATACTGCTTTAGGGTCCAAAGCAATTGCTGGACTCATCGTGCTAGTTAGGTAAATACTTTTGATGTAAGTTCCTTTAGCCGCAGTTGGTTTAAGTTTGATTAATGTTTGAATAATTTCGTGAGCGTTATCTACAATTTTATCAGCTTCGAAAGAGATTCTTCCAATTCCTGCATGTATGATACCTGTTTTGTCCACTTTAAAGTCGATTTTACCAGCTTTAACTTCAGCTACTGCTTTTGCAATATCCATAGTTACAGTACCAGTTTTAGGGTTTGGCATTAAACCTCTAGGTCCTAAAATACGACCTAATGGACCTAATTTACCCATCACACTTGGCATGGTGATGATTACATCAACATCTGTCCAACCGTCTTTAATTTTTTGTAAATATTCGTCAAGACCTACATAGTCTGCTCCTGCTTCTTTAGCTTCCGCTTCTTTATCTGGAGTAACCAATGCTAATACTTTTACGTCTTTACCTGTTCCGTGAGGCAATGTTACAACACCTCTAACCATTTGATTCGCTTTTCTTGGATCTACACCCAAACGTACTGCGATATCAACAGACTCATCAAATTTTGCAGAAGCAACAACTTTTATTAATGCAGCTGCATCTTTCAAAGTGTATAGTTTGTTCTTTTCAATTTTTGAAGCAGCCTCTTTTTGCTTTTTTGTCAATTTTGCCATGTCTTACGCTTGTTTTAGAGGAGAATCTCCAGTTACAGTTATACCCATAGATCTAGCCGTTCCTGCGATCATGCTCATAGCAGACTCGATTGTGAATGCATTTAAATCAACCATCTTGTCTTCCGCAATTGTTTTGATAACATCCCAAGTAACGCTAGCTACTTTCTTACGATTTGGTTCTCCAGAACCAGATTTAAGCTTTGCTGCATCCATTAATTGAACAGCAGCAGGTGGTGTTTTTACAACAAAATCGAAAGATTTGTCTTTATACACTGTAATTTGCACTGGGCAAACTTTACCTGGTTTATCTTGTGTTCTAGCATTAAATTGCTTACAGAACTCCATGATATTAACACCAGCAGCACCTAAAGCAGGTCCAACCGGTGGCGACGGGTTCGCAGCACCTCCCTTAACTTGTAGTTTAACTACTTTACTAATCTCTTTAGCCATTTTTTTTAAAATTTAACACATTAACAATGGAAGCGAAAATGTGGTTTATTATATATGTAACAAAAATTATACTTTTTCAACTTGCAAAAACCCTAATTCTAATGGTGTTTTTCTTCCGAAAATTTTCACCATTACCTCAAGTTTACGCTTTTCTTCATTGATTTTCTCAACAGTTCCATTGAACCCATTGAAAGGACCATCAATTACCTTTATTGTTTCACCCAAGGTGAATGGAATAGCACGTGTATCGGTATTTACTGCCAATTCATCTACTTTTCCTAACATTCTATTCACTTCAGAAAGACGAAGAGGCACAGGCTCTCCACCTTTTGTCTCACCTAAAAATCCAATTACACTTGTTATTGACTTAATAATATGCGGAATTTCTCCGATAAGGTTCGCTTCAATCATTACATAACCAGGAAAATATACTTTATCCTTGATTAATTTTTTTCCCTCTTTTACAGTAACTATCTTTTCTGTGGGAACAAGAACTTGAGAAACATAATCAGCCATACCTAATCTTGCGATTTCGGTCTCGATATATGCCTTCACTTTATTCTCTTGTCCACTTACTGCTCGAACAACGTACCATTTTTTCAAATTATTATCTGTCATAACAAAAAAATTACGCTTTTATCCAGGTGAAAAAATTCTCTAATAAATTTGCAAACATTTCATCTACTCCCCAAGTTGCCAAAGCAAATATTACGGAGAAAAGAGCAACAACAATCGTCAGACGTTGTACTTCAGCCCAAACTGGCCAAGTCACATTTGATTTTAATTCTTCAAATGCTTCTGATATATAATTAACAACTTTTGTCATTATGATTTATTTTTTTTGCACGGGCGGAGGGATTCGAACCCCCATCAACGGTTTTGGAGACCGCTATTCTACCCTTGAACTACGCCCGTTCGTTAAAAACCAGTAACGCCCATAGGCGTTACTGGTTTTGTAAACATTATAAATATTACTATAGTATTTCAGTTACCTGACCTGCACCTACAGTTCTACCACCTTCACGGATAGCAAAACGTAAACCTACATTCATTGCGATTGGGCTTAACAAAGAAACTTCAATTGTTAAGTTATCTCCAGGCATAACCATTTCTACACCAGCAGGCAAAGTAATAACTCCTGTTACGTCAGTTGTACGTACGTAGAACTGTGGACGGTAGTTATTGTGGAATGGTGTGTGACGACCACCTTCTTCTTTTTTCAAGATATACACCTCAGCTTTGAAGTGGTTGTGTGGTTTTACAGATCCTGGTTTGATGATAACCATACCTCTTTTGATATCCGCTTTATCGATACCTCTTAAAAGTAATCCAACATTATCTCCAGCTTCACCTCTATCAAGGATTTTACGGAACATCTCAACTCCAGTAATTGTAGAAGTCAATTTCTCAGCTCCCATACCAATAATTTCAACTGGATCTCCTGTATTTGCAATACCAGTTTCAATACGACCTGTAGCAACAGTTCCACGACCAGTAATTGTAAATACATCCTCAACTGGCATCAAGAATGGTTTTGCAGTATCACGAAGTGGCTCTTCAATCCACATATCAACAGCTTCCATCAATTCAATAATTTTTGGTACCCAAGCTGGATCGTTGTTCAATCCACCTAATGCAGAACCTTGAATTACTGGACAGTTGTCTCCATCATATTCGTAGAAAGACAATAAGTCTCTAATTTCCATTTCAACAAGCTCTAACAATTCCTCATCATCAACCATATCCACTTTATTCATGAATACAACCATTCTAGGAATACCTACCTGACGACCTAATAGGATGTGCTCACGTGTTTGTGGCATTGGTCCGTCTGTAGCAGCTACAACAAGAATAGCACCATCCATTTGAGCAGCACCTGTTACCATGTTTTTTACGTAATCCGCGTGACCTGGACAGTCAACGTGTGCGTAGTGACGTTTTGCAGTTTCATACTCAACGTGAGATGTATTAATTGTAATACCTCTTTCTTTTTCTTCAGGAGCATTATCAATTTGATCAAATGATTTTGCTTGACAGTAACCAGCATCAGATAACACTTTAGTTATTGCTGCAGTTAAAGTTGTTTTTCCGTGATCCACGTGCCCAATTGTTCCAATGTTTAAGTGGGGCTTGCTACGGTTAAAGTTTTCTTTTGCCATTTTACTTAATTTTTAATCTTAGTTATTATTAGTGTTCAATTTTATACTACTTTGAGCCAACTACGGGAATTGAACCCGTGACCTCTTCCTTACCAAGGAAGCACTCTACCCCTGAGCTAAGTCGGCAGAGAAATTTTGTTTAATACTGTTTAAAAGTTTAAAATTGCTTTATTAAACCATTTAAACCTCAAAACTTTAAACTTCATTTTGTGGATTACCTCGCTTTCGCTCGGTGATCCTGTAAGGCTGTGCCTTACGCAATCTTTCAAAACGAATTTACTCGAAAATAAACTTTCGGACAAATCCTTATTTGAAAGTTTGTGGGGAGAGCAGGATTCGAACCTGCGAAGTTCACACAGCAGATTTACAGTCTGCCCTCGTTGGCCGCTTGAGTATCTCCCCTACTTTTTTTATTTATGCCTTAACAATTTTAGAGCCGGCGGAGGGACTCGAACCCACGACCTGCTGATTACAAATCAGCTGCTCTAGCCAACTGAGCTACGCTGGCAATTTCAATAAAAAAAGTCCGCTATTTCTAACGGACTGCAAATGTATATCTTTTTGTTTTTTAATCAAAACAATTTAATAAAAAATTTAAATTAAATATGTGTATTGATTTTCTCTTTTCTTTTTACTAGTAATCTTTCTATAGATTCTGCCGCAAGCTCTACTGCTTCTTCAAATGTTTTGCATTGCTTTTTTACTAAAAAATCGTCTCCTGGAACTATAATTTTCATTTCAACAATTTTATTTTCCTTGTCACTTGTCTTTTCAACTTTCAAATAAACGTCAGAAGCCACTACTTTGTCGTAATATTTTCCTAATTTGACCATTCTTTCTTGAACAAAATCTACCAACTTTCTGTCAACTGTAAAGTTAACTGCGTGAACATCTACCTTCATAATCTAATTTTTTAGGTGGTTAAACATTTCCCGAACTATCTTTGATTTCTAGGATGGGCATCGTTGTACACTTTCTTGAGTTCTGATAAACTACTATGAGTATATATTTGTGTCGATGCCAAACTTGAATGTCCTAATAATTCTTTTACTGAATTTAAATCGGCTCCATTATTTAAAAGGTGAGTCGCAAATGAATGCCTTAATATATGTGGACTTCTTTTTACCTTCTCAGAGACTTTACTAAAGTAAGTATTTATTAATCGATAAACAAACGAATCATTCAACTTTAACCCTTTTTTTGTGAGAAAAAAATAGTCCACATCGGTAACTTTCTCTAAACGTGTTCTTTCATTAAAATATGCTGTCAATTCCTGACAAACAATTGGTAAAAGCGGAAGAATTCTTTCTTTATTTCTTTTTCCCAATACCTTTATAGTACGATTTGATGTGTTTACATTACCAATTTTCAAGTGAATTAATTCTGTTCTTCGAATCCCTGTGGTGTAAAACAAGTCGATTATGAGTTTATCTCTAATTTCTTCAAAGCCTATTGGATTTGGCATTTGGTTCAAGACATCGGCAACTTCATTTTCTGAAAATGGAATTTGAAGTATTTTAGGTGTTTTTAACGCTTTATGTTTAAGGAGCGGATTAACCTCTATTTGTTTAGTCTTTAATAGAAACTTATAATAGGCTTTCAAAGATTGCATCTTCCTATTAATAGAAACATTAGAAATAGCATCATCCACAAGTGAAACTATCCAAGACCTAATCTGGCTGTAGTTGGCGCGGTCAATGTTTTCTTGATCGAATTGATTCTTATTGAATGACTCGAAGAAAATAATATCATTCAAATACGCATTCACGGTATGTGGAGAGTATTTTTTCTCCAATTGCAGATAATCCCTGAATGCGTCCTTATTATTAGTCATAAAAAAACCGTTAGTATCAAAGGTATTAAACTTTAATGACTAACGGCATTTTATTTTCATAGAAAATAATTAACTATTCTCTATGTTGTCTCTCATATTCTGGATATAAGCCGCTTTTTGAATTTTGGCTCTGTTGGTAACTGATGGTTTTATAAAAGCAGTACGTGCTCTTAGTTGACGAACAGTTCCTGTTTTGTCAAATTTTCTTTTATAGCGCTTTAATGCTCTATCGATATTTTCTCCGTCTTTAATTGGTATAATTAACATAATATAGACACCTCCTCTCGTTAAGGGCGCAAAAGTAATTATTTATTTTGGATTATGAGTTATAAATTATAAATTATTTTAATATGAATATTGGACAGTATGAGAAAAATACGGCGCAACTGCAACGACTGAGATAGGATAATTATCTGAATTATATGTATATTGATTTGTTTGAATATATGGAGTTGCATTTCCAACATAATTTTTGGTGAATTTAATACAGTTATTTACGCACATAGTTTCCTCATAACCCAGCAACAAACTAAACCCTTCGATGTTTTTACCGAAACTATTCTTAACATCATATTCATAAATCGTAATACTTGAATCTCCACTATTAGTCGCAACTTCTTTCTTTACAAGATTACCTTTTAAATAAGTATATTTACCTGAATAAAATGTTGTAGTAATGTTCGTCGTACTATCTAGTGATGTTTTTACAAAAGATACGGTGCCATCAGAATTATAAGTATAATTAATTGTTTCTACAATACTACCATAAACAAAAGTCTCTAAAGCTAACCTACCGTTACTATATGAATAATTTGACGTTTCATTAATAACATTACTTGAATTAGAAAACTCAATTTTAGTTATCAAATTTCCAGTGTAAGTGTAAATCATTTTACTTCCATCATCAGAGGTTTTAGTTATAAGCTTGTTGCCAACATAACTTAGAACGTCTGTTATAGCATTCCCATTCTCTGTGCTAACCATTTTTTTTGGCAAAATTATGGATGATTGATCTACTGGTGGCGTGTCACTTTTTGAACATGAGCTCAAAATCAATAAAAAAACACTATAAACTAAAGCTAATTTTTTCAAAATTCATTATTTAAAATTCAGACAAATATCAAAAAAAAAAACAGAAACCTACTAATTTCACCTCTTTTTTCATCAATTAATCACCTGCCGACTATTGATTTACTCCTTCAAAATATTCCTCGAAATCACTAATTTTTGAATCTCGGTAGTTCCTTCTCCAATGGTACACAACTTAGAATCTCTGTAGAATTTCTCTACTGGATAATCTTTCGTATAACCATACCCTCCGTGAATTTGAATAGCATCAGTAGAGATTTTTACACATACTTCAGAGGAATACATTTTACTCATTGCGCCGAGCGTGGTCATATTTCGGCTTTTATTTTTCAAGAAAGCCGCTTTGTGCAACAACAATTCCGAAGCTTCAATTTCTGTGGCCATATCAGCCAATTTAAAAGCTATTGCTTGGAATTCACTGATCGCTTTACCAAACTGATGTCTTTCTTTCGAATATTTCAAGGAAGCTTCATAAGCACCTTTCGCTATTCCTAAGGACAAAGCTCCAATGGAAATCCTTCCTCCATCCAATATTTTCATCGATTGAATAAAGCCTTCACCTACTTCACCCAGCCTATTGGCATCGGGAACTCTACAATCATCAAAGAATAATTCGGCAGTTTCACTGGCGCGCATTCCTAATTTATTAGCTTTTTTTCCTGAAGTAAATCCCGGCATGCCTTTTTCGAAAACAAATGCAGTCATTCCTCTGGAATCGCCTTTGTCTCCCGTGCGCACAATAACCACTGCAATATCACCAGAAATTCCGTGTGTTATAAAATTTTTAGAACCGTTTACTATCCATTCTTCACCGTCTTTTACAGCGGTTGTATTCATTCCACCAGCATCCGAACCAGTACCATGTTCAGTTAGTCCCCAAGCACCAATATGGTCTCCTGAAGCTAATTTTGGAATCCATTTATTCTTTTGTTCTTCATTTCCAAAAGTCAAAATGTGATTGGTACATAAAGAATTATGCGCCGCCACTGACAATCCAATTGACGGATCTACTTTTGAAATTTCTTCGACAACTGCAATATATTCGTGATATCCTAGGCCTGACCCTCCGAGTTCTTCTGGGACTAAAACACCCATAAAACCCATTTTTCCCATTTTTTTGAACAAAGGAATTGGGAATTTCTGAGATTCATCCCACTCCATAATATGTGGTCTAATATATTTTTCTGCAAAATCTCGTGCGGATTCAGCTATCATTTTTTGCGTTTCGCTATAGTCAAAGTTCATTGTAAAGGGTATGAATTTTAAAAGTCCAAATATAAGGCTATAATTTTTGCCTTTTCAATAGACAATCCATTAATTTTTGTTAAATCTTCAATATTTTTTATATCGCCATTCATACTCCTAAAGGTCACTATATTTTTAGAAATCGGATATTTAAAATAGGGAAACAAAGAAAGCTCCTTGATAGAAGCGTTGTTGATATCAATCTTTTTGACTGTTGGCGTAGCCGAAACCTTAAAATGAGTATTCAAATTTTCGATCACTTCAGGCGACAATCCCCAAACATCTTTCATTTGTTCCATTGAAACAAAACCACCAAGACTTTCCTTGAATTTCAGAATTCGGAGAGAAATCGCCTCACCTATACCATATATTTTAATCAAATCCTCTTGAGTAGCTTGATTGATGTCAATGATGACCAATTTCTCTTTTTTGGCGAAAGCCGCATTGTCATATTTTTTATAGGCTTCGAATTTCTTTTTGTTGTTGACCCAATCCGGAAATTTGAAATAGGGCGAGATGGCATTCAACAAAGAATCCGAAACTTTAGTAACAGCTTGAAATTCTTGCGGCGAATTCACATATTTGTTTTGTTTTCGAAAAACAAGCAATCTGTCAATTTCTACGACAGACATTCCGAGTTTGTATCCTTTATAATCTGTTATAAAATTAGGATTAAATGGGTATATTTTTTGAACATAATCAAGCTCGCCGTGTTTCAATGAATCAATTTGTGATTGCAGAGATAGCCATTTTTCCTTTTGAGGAGAATTCTTAGAAATAGAAGAGAAATCTACAAAAAAATACAGTAACTGAAGTACAATTATGACAGTAAACAATAAAAAAATACCTGTACGCTGCTGTCTTGAAAACTTAAAAAAGGATTTAATTGTTTCGAAAACCATAAAAAAACTATTTTTCAAAGTCTAAAAATACGAAATATTTTACAATCCATCGCTTTCCTACAAATAATATATCAAAAAGTTAAAAATGAATATTCAAAATAAAAAAATACAGATATCTATGTCTTCATACGATTAAAAAAACAATATATTTGAAACCTATTAACAATAAAAGTGAGTTTATGTCAATTTGGAAAAGAAAACCATTATCCCAGCTTTTAAACGAAGCTGCTGATTCTGAAAAAGGATTAAAGAAAACACTAACTGCGCCAGGTCTCGTTGCGCTTGGAATTGGAGCCATAATTGGCGCAGGATTATTTTCAATAACGGGTTTAGCCGCATCTGCAAATGCTGGACCAGCCATCACCATTTCTTTTCTTGTAGCGGCATTTGGGTGTGTTTTTGCAGGATTGTGTTATGCCGAATTTTCATCAATGATACCTGTTGCAGGTAGTGCTTATACCTATTCATTTGCAACCATGGGCGAATTTATTGCTTGGATTATTGGTTGGGATTTAGTGTTAGAATATGCAGTGGGGGCTGCGACGGTTTCGATAAGTTGGTCGCGGTATTTTGGTAAATTTTTAGACGGCTACGGCATACATATCAATGAAGCCTATATGCTTTCCCCTTTTGAAGGAGGCATCATAAATCTTCCTGCCGTATTGATTGTGATGATTATATCACTTATCTTAATTCGTGGAACAAAAGAGTCTTCATTTTTCAATGGAATAATTGTTTTACTTAAAGTTTCGGTTGTATTGGTTTTTATCACAGTAGGTTGGCAATACATCAGACCTGAAAATTTCACGCCATATATTCCTGAAAATACAGGGAAATTTGGAGAATTTGGATTTTCTGGAATCATCAGAGCTGCTGCAATTGTATTCTTTGCTTATATTGGTTTTGACGCAGTTTCAACAGCCGCACAAGAAGCCAAAAACCCCAAAAGAGATATGCCAATTGGAATATTATTATCATTAGGTATTTGCACAATTCTTTATATTCTTTTTGCTCACGTAATGACAGGGGTTGTAAATTATCAAGCTTTTGCAGGTAAAGATGGGATTGCTCCTGTTGCAATTGCGGTTGAAGCAATGGGTAATGTTGGTCCCGATGGAATGATTACTCCAGCATATCCCTGGTTAAACAACGCTATTTTATTAGCTATTTTGGGAGGCTATTCTTCGGTAATTTTAGTAATGTTAATGGGCCAAAGTAGAGTGTTTTTCTCAATGAGTCAAGATGGTTTAATGCCGAAAATATTCTCCGAGGTTCATCCGAAATTTAGAACTCCAGCCAAAAATAATTTATTGTTTATGATAATTGTGAGTCTTTTTGCAGCATTTATTCCAGCAAGAGTCGTTGGAGAAATGACAAGTATTGGAACCTTATTTGCCTTTATTTTAGTTTGTATAGGCGTATTGATTATGCGTAAAAAAATGCCCGAAGCTCCGAGAGCTTTTAGAACTCCACTTGTGCCATTTGTCCCTATCGCCGGTGTTGCAGTTTGCTTGTTTATGATGGTATTTTTGCCATTAGACACGTGGATTCGACTAATAGTTTGGATGATGATTGGTTTCGATTTGTACTTGTTTTACGGTATGAAGCATAGTAAATTAAACAAAGGTCATTTTAGCTTAAGAAGTTATAAAACAGTTGCCAGTTCAGGCTTAGGAATGGTATTAGCATTAATTGTAATTGCTTTTATTCATCATAGTGATGAATCAATTGATGATCATTTCTTGTTCTATTTTTCTCTGTTTTTTGCAGCGCTACACGCATTCATATATGCCTTTAGCTTCAAAAAAATAAGAATCCTTTAAAATAAAAAAGAAAAGGGATTATAGAGTTCTTCAACTTTATAATCCCTTTTTCATATATGAGTTGTTTTATTACAAATCAAAAACTGAACTGCGTTTTCCACGAATTAAATCCTTCAACCGAATCCAGAAGGCTAAGGTTAAATATACACCAAACCACAAACCAGCAGTCACAAAACTGATATAGATAAAAAATAATCTCACATCAGAAACACGCATTCCCATCTTATCGGCCAAACGAGATGATACATGAAAACCATGTTTTTCGAAAAAATATTTAAGTTGTAATACTGCTTTCATTTTTTTGTGTTGCGCTTTACCTCTTTAAACTCGAGATGAATTGAGCTAAGATTGGCGTTAATTGAAACCAAAAGTACTAATTTTCTAATTGTTTTTCAACAATTCCATTCCAATAGCACATTCTAAACATCTGCTTTTGTTGCAATATTCGTTTTTGAGTTGCAGTAACGATTGTGATTCTAAGGCACTTTTTGATTTAATTCCAAAGGAACTAAACTTATCTACAATTGCATTTTTCTCAGAAGGAACTTCATTAATCAATTGAATTAAATCATCCGAAATTTCCTTACCTTGACTTTTTGCATATGTAAATTGAAGCGGGATTATGGTATTGATGATAATTAAATCGACGAATGATTTGGAAAGCTTCTTCTTCTTTTTCGGACTTTCTTTATCAAACTGATAATGGTTTTCCCAATAAGCAGCAGTCGAAACATCTAAAGTTTCATAAATTCTTTTAACTGAGTTTGAAGAACTGATTATGGAAAATAAATTTTGATGAATGTGGTACAAATTAGCCAATTGTGATAACCGAATGGTTGGGAAATTGTCCGGACGATGTTTGAAAAACTGAACCGGCTCGACGAGCTTTTTCTCAATTTGGTATTTGTGCAACAAATAAAAATACCTGAATTTCAAATCCTTGAAATAATTATCCTCTTTTTCAGCATCTAATAAACCCGCATTTCCTAGCAATAAAGCTTCTAAGTTTTCGACCTCGAAACTTTCTTTTCGTATGATAGAGAACGGAATGGATTGAGCAATCTTTAAAAAAACTTCTCCATTAGTATTCAAACCAAAATTCTTAGCCAAAAGATGAAACAAAACCGCTTCCCAGTCATTATTGGTTTGATTTAAAAACTCAAAAATGGACTTTGATTTTCTTTCCAAACGGTCGAAAAACAAACGCTCTTGCCAATTTTTTAATAGAAATTCGTCAACATCTTTAAGTTGTTTCTCGCAATAAATCCACGATTTTGGAGCTACCAATGCTTGATAACTGTTTATTGTTTCTGGGTTAACATATTTTCTAAGTTCCAAAACTGGAATTTCGGAATTGTTGCTTCTGAAAATTTCGGTATCGTGTTCCCAAACCACATGAAGAATTACATTTTCATAGGCTTCGTCTCTTTCGTGATGATGCACATACCAATCTGAAGATTTCAAATGAATTTCTACATTGCCAGCCCATTTCTGATCACCAATAATCAGCTGAGCATTAAAAAAATCAGGCCCTGCAAGTTCCAGATACTGTCCGACCTGAATAATTGTAATCAGTTCTCCATTGAAAGTTTTTAAATTCAAAGTGTCGAATTTCTTGAATTTCCAGAGATAATGAAGAAAATCTTCTTTCATCGTTGCTGTTTTTGGATGCATACTAAAGTAGTAAATTTATTTTTAAACCATTAACAATAATTTCTTTGATTTTCATAACTTGCCAACAAGTTTTAACTCAAACTAAATGCTATGAAATCAATTTTTCTTTCCCTACTATTATCATTTGGATTTTACCACATTGGAATCGCTCAAGAGAACATCAATTTCCAAAAACCTTCTGCAGAAATTTTGGCCCTTGCGGATTTTCAAAGAGCTCCCTCTGTAAATATGGATACAAAAAAGCAATATATGCTTTTGAGTTATAGAAATACCTACAAAACTCTTGACGAATTGAATCAAGAAGAAATGCGGTTGGGTGGATTGCGTATCAATCCGATAACCAATATTTCCAGCTCGGTAAATTATGTCAATAATTTAAAAATTAGAAAAATCAGTGATAAAAATGAAATTCAAGTAAGTGGATTGCCTGAAAACCCCAAAATCACCAATGTATCTTGGTCGCCTGATGAGAAAAAAATAGCCTTTACAAACACCACCAACTCAGGAGTTGAATTGTGGGTTATTGATGTAGCGAATGCAGCAGCAAAAAAAATCACTAAAGACAATTTGAATGCCAATCTTGGAAGTCCATATAATTGGATGAAAGACAACGAAACTTTATTGGTAAAAGTTTTGCCCTCAAACCGCCCTGCATTGATTGATTCTAAAAAAGATTTACCAAAAGGCCCAACAGTATCGGTTTCGGACGGTGCAAAATCACAAAACAGAACTTATCCAGATTTATTAAAAAACAAACAAGACGAACAAAATTTCGAAACTTTAGTTACTTCTGAATTGTATAAGATTTCGCTTTCAGGAAAATCAGAGTTGTTCAAATCGGGAGCTATCTATGCTGGAGAAAGTTTTTCGCCAGACGGAAATTACTTGATGCTGACAACAATTCAACGACCTTTTTCTTATATAGTACCATTAAGTCGTTTTCCGCAAACTACGACAATTTATGATGCGTCTGGAAAAGAGGTAAAAGTGGTTAACGAAGTGCCTTTAACTGAAATTATGCCTAAAGGATTTTCATCGGTTAGAAAAGGAAAACGAAACATGAGTTGGCGTGCTGACAAACCAGCGACTCTAACCTTTGTTGTTGCTCTCGATCAAGGAGATCAAGCCGTTAAAGTGGAGAACAGAGACGAAGTTTTTCAATGGAACGCCCCATTTTCGTCTGAAGCAACATCTTTAGTGAAAACGCAACAACGTTATGGAGGAATTATATGGGGTAATGAAACAACAGCAATGATTACAGACAATTGGTATGACACTCGAAATACTAAGACCTATTTGATAAATCCTTCTAATCCCAATCAAACTCCAAAAATTATTTTTGACAGAAATTCTCAAGATATGTATTCGGATCCAGGAAATTTCGAAATGAAAAAGAATCAGTTTAACCGTTATGTCTTGGCTATTGAAAATGACAATGCCTATTTGATTGGGGACGGAAACACCAAGGACGGACAGTTTCCATTTATTGACGAATACAATTTAAAAACATTACAATCAAAACGCCTTTATACTTCTAAAATAAAAGACAAAAAAGAAGATTTATTATCGATAGAAGACTTCAAAAAAGGAGAAGTTTTGGTTCTAATTCAATCCAAAAATGACTATCCAAATTACTATTTTAGAAACATCAAATCGAAAGATAAGTTAACCCAAATTACATCTTTTAAAAATCCATTCGAAAGCATTAAAAATGTGTATAAAGAAGTAATTAAATACAAACGTAAAGATGGCGTTGACTTGTCGGGAACTTTGTATTTGCCTGTTGGATATGACCGAGCAAAAAAAGAAAAACTACCATTATTAATTTGGGCATATCCAGCTGAATTTAAAGATAAAAATTCAGCAGGGCAAAGCGATAAAAATCCAAATGAATTTACATTTCCCAATTATGGTTCGTTTGTTTATTGGGTAACAAAAGGATACGCTGTTTTGGACGATGCATCCTTCCCTATTATAGGTGAAGGAACTACTGAACCTAATGATACTTTTATGACACAATTGGTAGACGATGCTGAAGCTGCCATAAATGCTGTAGATAATTTAGGTTACATCAATCGCAAGAAAGTAGCTATCGGAGGTCATTCTTACGGTGCTTTTATGACTGCCAATTTATTATCGCATTGCAATTTATTTGCTTGCGGAATTGCTAGAAGTGGTGCTTATAACCGTACTTTAACTCCGTTTGGATTCCAAATGGAACAACGCAATTATTGGGATGTTCCCAATGTATATAATGAAATGTCTCCCTTTATGACTGCCGATAAAATGAAAACGCCACTTTTATTGGTTCATGGTGATGCCGACAATAATCCGGGAACATTTACCTTACAATCCGAACGCTATTACCAAGCTTTGAAAGGACTTGGAGCTCCAGTTCGATTGGTTTTATTACCAAAAGAAGCACATGGATATGCTGCAAAAGATAATATTTTACATTTGCTTTGGGAACAAGACCAGTTTTTAGAAAAATATCTGAAAAACTAGAGTTGAACCAAGTATTAAAAAAACGCTTTTTCTAAACGATCAGACCTTTGAGGTTTCAAAAACCTCAAAGGTCTATTTTTTTTAAAAAATTCAATAGGCATCACTAGTAGTTTTTATCGCATCAAATACAATTTGGCACAGGCTCGTGCATCAGATAAGGCTTCATGATGATTGAGTTCTATCCTCATTTCGCGACAGCAATCGCTTAATTTTGTTGGTTTTAGCCCTTTGGCTTTGTAGATTTTTACAGTGCATTCCCATCGGGATCCAATATTCAAATCTTCATAATTCAAGCCATAAAGTGCCATCGATTTGGCCAATACATTTCGGTCAAAACTTTCGTTATGCGCCACAACCACTCGGTTTTGCAGTCGCTTTTGAATCTCAGGAAAGACCTGCAAGAATGTTTTTGCGTTCACAGTATCACGTGGATAAATTCCGTGAACGGCAATAGTGAATGGATTGTATTCGTTTCTTGGCGGTTTGATTAAGGTTACAAATTCATCGACAATAATTCCGTTTTCGACAGTAACAATCCCAACTGAACAAGGATGATAGGCGGTTGCGGTTTCAAAATCAATGGCGGTGAAAGTCATAGTGGTTTGAAGTTTGTGGTTTTTGAAATTATCATTGTCATTGCTATTGCATTTTTTTTGTTTGCTAAACTAACAAAAACTCCTCTTTACTGGAAAAAATTCCAAACCAATCCGAAACGGATTATAAAGTCACCCGTCGGATTATTAGGAGAAGAATAAAAATTATAACCCGAAAGCGAAGAATTGAAATGTTCTAGTGTAAAATAAATTCGGGTTCTTTGAATTCGCGCATTGAAGAAAAAATCCAAATTAGCATAATTCCCAATTTCCTTTTGGTTTTGAACAAAAAATTCGCCTATTACAGGGTTGTATTCGTTCCCATAATAATTTGTAAAATAATTCAAGGTGATTCCTGTTTGAAAAAACAAGGCTTTTCGAAACAAATTTTGTGAGAAATAAAACGTGTTTCGAGTTAGGAATTCCGGAACATTCAGTATCAAATCCGATTGATCTACTTTTTGATAGAGAAGCGTATTTTCTAAAGCAAACTTTCCAAATTTAAACTCATTGCTCGCCTTTACCGACAAATAATTGATGGTATTGGCATATTGAGCAGGCGCAATAATCTGTTGTCTCTCCGCAATTTGCGCTGCAGTAGAAACATCAGCAAAATACAAATGATCATTAAAAGTAGAATACTGTACCGATACATTTACCCAAGGCGAATTGGCATTGGCACTAATAGAATTTATTTTTTCGTTCTTAAAATCGTTCGACCAATTGTAATTCACATAACTACTTTGATACAAATTATAGTTGTCATTAGGCAACTTGTTCATGTTTTGATATTGGAACGAAAGCAAAGTTTCGTCATTCAACTCGTACTGCATTTTGGCATCCAAATTCGACAGTGATTGGTTTGTAAACGACCTTGAAAGCAAAAATTTACCAGTCCATTTATCCTTTCTATACTCATATTGTCCGCCAAAACAATCAATTCTTCGGCTCAAGGACGCTGGAACCGTTTCCTGATCCAGTACTAATATCTGATTGTAATAATAATTGCTAAAGAAATCATCCAAATAAAAATTAAATGTACCCAAAGTTGTATTTTCATAAGTCAATCCCACTTTATTGTAGGTCTTATTATAATGCGTTTGGTCATTGATGTTGCTGGTTTTGTACGATTCCCCAAATCGAAAAACCGTAGCTCCGCCGACAGTCGAAGGTACCGTAGGCTGACTGTATTCAAAAAACTTGTTTTCATAGTTAAACTGGTGCGCCACATACAAGTTATTACTTCCCTTCACTGGATTTATTCGGAACATATGATCCAAAAACACTCTTTTCCCTTTCAGAAACGACCTCGCATCAGTCAAAAAAACTTCTAATCTATCTCTTTGCAAATAGGCTGTATTACCACTTTCGAAATCTTCTGCTGTAGTAATTCCGCCGTTTTCCTCATTCATAAGATCTTGTCCTGTAAAATGAGCATTGGCAAAATAGCGTTTATTTTTGGTATTATAACTCGTTGTAAACCTAAAATTCCCTGTACTAGCCAGTTGATTTACGTATTTTCCCTCGGAACGTAATCCTTTATACGCCAGCGAAAAATTGAATCTTTTAGAGGTGTTTACGCTAAAAAAAGCATCTACATTTTGCCCTTTCTTCATCACCGACTTAAAATAAAACTCCGTCACCGGAGTCGCCACCGAATAATACCGAATTTGATTCGCTTCCAGAAAATTAAAATGCTTGGCTTTGAATCCAAACTCAGGTAGCGGAGCAAAGGAAGTCAAACTGTATTGCAAGGTATTGTAGGTTTGCCCTTCGTTAGGAAAAGGCAAAAGCCCAAAAAGATCTTTACGCAAATAATTGTGGCTGTATTTTTTTTGTATGGTAAGCGAAGTGTCGATATAAGTGGTGTCGCGCTCCAAAGTAATCGCCCGATACATATCAATAGTCGCTACTGGCTGTTTGGGATTTAGCGAATCTTTACCAATTAAATTGTCCAATAAATTCGGTTTATTACTGTTTTTCTCTTGAGAAAAAAGCAAAGAGGAGCCACACAATAAAACAACCAGAAAAGAAATTCTCATCGAGAAAAGATATAATTAAAAGTAACTGCTATTTTTTATCAAAGGCAAAGGTAAATGAAAAAACCTATAAATGAAAAAACACTCCAAATTATCAGGGCAATCACATCTAAAAATAGAACTAAAAAAAACAAACGCCACAGATTCACAGATTTTAAAAATAAAAGTGATGGATTTATTCCACAGGTTCATAAATTCAATCCAATTAGCACTGTACAATTAATTATTGATAGATTACTAATCTGTGAATCTGTGGTAAGCCTAGTAAATGCAAATGACTTGCCAAATTATACGGTACAAGCAGATCAATTCAAATTTTAAACCTCTAACCATTTTTTGAAAAAATGTAATTCCAAGAAATTAACTTTACTATTTCGAAAAAATTACAATCTTTGTCTAAAAATAATCAATAAATGCTGCTCACCAATTTTTCAACTTTTATACTAGAAACGGGCACCGACGAAGCCGGTCGTGGCTGTCTTGCTGGTCCAGTAACAGCTGCAGCTGTTATTCTCCCACCTGATTTTGAGAATATAATTTTGAACGACAGCAAACAATTATCCGAAAAAACCAGAGAAAAACTCCGCCCCATTATCGAAGAATACGCTGTTTCATTTGCCGTAACCCATTTGCATCCGAAAGAAATTGACGAAATCAACATCCTGAATGCTTCGATGAAAGGAATGCAGGAATGTATCTTGAAATTAAACCCAACTCCCGAATTCATTATTGTAGATGGTAATCGCGCATTGAACGCCAAGTTGGGTTTAAAAACCACTTTTGGAAAACGATTTACAAAAGAAGAAATCGAATTATTGAAATCGATTCCCAACCAAAGTATCATAAAAGGAGATTCGAAATATTTGAGTATTGCTGCGGCTTCTGTTTTGGCAAAAACCTATCGCGATGATTATATGAACGCCATTCACGAAGAATTCCCAATGTACAATTGGAAGAAAAACAAAGGTTATCCAACGATAGAACACCGTGAAGCCATCCGAAAATATGGCACTACAAAATACCACAGAATGAGTTTCAGATTGTTACCAGAACAGTTGAAATTAGATATTTAGGCTGTTGTTTTTTTGATAATTTGTAATGAATTATTTATATATTTGAGAAATAAATAAAGCTCAACAGTTAACAGACCCATAAACGAGTGGTACGAAAATTTAAAAGATCATAATCGAAAAATGCACGAATGAAAAAAAGTAAAATAAGAATAGTTCTAATCGGCTTAATCTTTTTGGCTGTAAGTTTTGTTGCCTTAAAAAACTTGTTTGAAACTCCAGAAAATCATCATACAGAATTTATAGCTCGTCAAAAATTCTCGGGAATTATTCAAAATAAATATACTGATACAATTTCTGAAGCAAAGCAAATTTTGGTAGATGCAAAAAAGCATTATGTTGATAAAGAGTTTTATAATCAGTTAAACATTGGGGATTCAGTTTCAAAAAAACTGTATGAACTTAATGCAATAATTTATAAAACTGATGGTAGAATAATTCAATACAATTTAACAAATACTGAAAGAAATCAGTGAGAATCTTTCCTATCCGTGGTATCTTTGGTATCCGTGGCCAATTAAAAAGTCACAAACTCTGCTTCAAACAATTGCCTAAAATGCTTCAGAATTTTTGCTTTCACTTCAGCTTCATCTACTTTTTCGACACCGAGTTCTACATTTAAAGAAGTAACAGCTTTACCGCGAATTCCACAAGGAATAATGTTGTCAAAATAACCCAAATCGACATTGACATTTAATGCAAAACCGTGCATCGTAACCCAACGGGAAGCGCGAACGCCAAGCGCACAAATTTTTCTCGCAAATGGTGTTCCAGCTCCGAGCCAAACGCCTGTTTCGCCTTCGCTTCGTCCGCATTCTAGTCCGTATTCTTGTAAAGTAAGAATGATGGATTCTTCTAGAAAACGCAAGTATTTATGAATATCGGTAAAGAAATTTTCCAAGTCCAAAATAGGATAACCCACGATTTGCCCAGGACCGTGATAGGTAATATCGCCGCCACGATTGATTTTGTAGAAAGCCGCTCCTTTGGCTTCGAGTTGTTTTTCGTTGAGCAATAAATTTTCCAAATCACCACTTTTTCCTAAAGTATAAACGTGCGGATGCTCGACAAAAAGGAAATAATTTGGAGTTTCCAAGTTCGTTTCTTCTCTCCTATTCTGGATTTTCAAATCGACTACACTTTTGAAAATTTCTTCTTGGTATTCCCAAGTAGTTTTGTAATCTTGGAGTCCTAAATCTTGTAGTTGGATGGTTTTGTTCATTGCCTTATTTTGAACTGCAAAGTTACGAAGTTTTTATTGGCAAAATTGACTGAAAAATGGTACAGGTCCTTCGTCAAGCTCAGGATGACAAAAACGGATTGCTAAAGCAAAACGCAGATAAAAACGGATTTTTATTGTTTTTACTTTTTGAAAAGGTTTTATGAAAAACAAAAAGTTATTGCTTAGCCCCGATAGCAGTGGAAATCCTTTTTGGGCGGGGTTCGCCCAAAAAGATTGCAACGAATAGCGGGACGACTGTTGATTAATAACCCTGTATATCTGCTACAAAAAAATCTTAAATCTGCTTCCAATAGCTATCGGAACTTTTGTTATCTTTGCACTCTTAAAAATCAGAACCTAATGGCATTATCCGAACAAGAAATTATCCGAAGAGAAAAACTACAAGGCTTGCGCAATTTGGGCATTAACCCTTATCCAGCCGATCTTTTTCCTGTAAATCATACTTCAAAACAAATAAAAGAAAACTTTGAGGAAGGCAAGAAGGTGATTGTTGCCGGACGTTTGATGAGTGTGAGAGACCAAGGAAAAGCTTGTTTTGCCGAATTGCAGGATAGCGAAGGACGTATTCAATTGTACGTGAATCGCGATGTTTTGTGTGAGGGTGACGATAAAACTTTGTACAACCAAGTGTTCAAAAAATTGACCGATTTGGGCGATTTTATTGGCATTGAAGGTGAATTGTTTACCACCAAAGTAGGTGCACAATGTATTCGTGTGGATCAATTTACTTTTTTGAGTAAAACCTTGCGTCCGTTGCCATTGCCTAAAGTCGATGAAGATGGAAAAGTTCACGATGCTTTCAACGATGCTGAATTGCGTTACAGAATGCGTTATGTGGATTTGACGGTGAACCACAATGTAAAAGAGACGTTTATCAAAAGAACTAAATTGTTCAACTCGATGCGTGGTTTCTTTAACGATGCAGGATATTTAGAGGTTGAAACTCCCGTTTTACAATCGATTCCTGGTGGTGCTGCGGCGAGACCGTTTATCACGCATCACAATTCGCTTGATATTCCGTTGTATATGCGTATTGCAAACGAATTGTATTTGAAAAGATTAATCGTTGGTGGATTTGATGGGGTTTATGAGTTTTCGAAAAACTTCCGTAACGAAGGAATGGACCGAACGCACAACCCAGAATTTACCGCTATGGAAATATATGTAGCCTACAAAGACTACAACTGGATGATGGAATTTACCGAAAACTTGCTAGAACATTGCGCTATTGGTGTTAATGGAACTAGCGAAGCTGTTTTTGGAGAACATAAAATCAACTTCAAAGCGCCTTATGCTCGTGTTACAATGACCGATTCTATCAAACATTTTACTGGTTTTGATATTTCTGGTAAAACCGAAGCCGAACTTTTTGATGCTGCGAAAGGAATGGGAATCGAAGTGGATGAAACTATGGGTAAAGGAAAATTGATTGATGAGATTTTCGGTGCGAAATGTGAAGGAAATTATATTCAACCCACATTCATTACCGATTATCCAAAGGAAATGTCACCTTTGTGCAAACAACACCGCGACAATCCAGACCTGACAGAACGTTTCGAATTAATGGTTTGTGGTAAAGAAGTGGCGAATGCATACTCCGAATTGAATGACCCCATTGACCAAAGAGAACGTTTTGAAGACCAAATGCGCTTGTCCGAAAAAGGAGATGACGAAGCAACCGGAACGATTGACGAAGATTTCTTGAGAGCATTAGAATACGGTATGCCTCCAACTTCTGGTTTAGGAATTGGAATGGATCGTTTGATGATGTTCTTGACCAATAATGCGTCGATTCAAGAAGTGTTGTTTTTCCCACAGATGCGTCCAGAGAAAAAACAAGTTGTCATTGAATTAACCAATGAGGAAAAATTGATTCTCGATTTGCTAAAAACCAATGAAAACAAAATGGATTTGGGATTATTGAAAATCAAATCGGATTTAAGTGGCAAAAAATGGGATACTGCTACCAAAGGTTTAGCCAAAAACAATTTGATTAAAGTAAGTGTTGTTGGTGAAAGTAAAATTATGGAATTGGTGGAATAAATTTATTCTCAAATTAATACTAATTTAAGGAGTTTCTGTTGAAGCTCCTTTTTTTATTCCTATCAGTAGTACTGCACCTAAATTTATAGTCCATCACAGTTTTTAGGATCGATTAGTCACTTGCAAGGTGTGCAATCTACCGAATTAGGAATCACTAGAACAACGATTTTTTAGCAAAATAAGCGTAAATCTCCAATAGTACCAGAATGGGCATAACCAAAGGGAACAGTGAAAATGTAATAAATAGTTCGACGTCCCAGCCGTCACCATTATTTGCTTTTTTATTGGCGATTTCAAATGATACGATATATGTAATTACGAGGTATACGTTTATAAATAACATTAGCGTTGTCTTTTTTGTAGGTTTGGGTTGTTTGATTCCCGTTTGTTGCGAAGGGAGACTTCGCTACTAGGGAGATCGATTATTTTATATTTATTTCAATTTGGTTTCTTCTTTAATTTTGGTAAAACTGTACTGACTGATGGTCAAATTCTTTTGTTGTACTTTTTCTGTTTTGGGAAGCACAAAATCCTTTAGACCAAGCGGTTTCAAATTCTCTTTTACAGATTCAAATTCTTTTGTTAGCAAACTTGCAGCTCTTCAATGGCATTATATCAACAATTAAGTAATCTGCAAATTATAAAAAACCAGAATATTGTTTCAGTCCGTTAACAGACCCGTATTCTAATCGCAATTCAAATATAATTTAAAAAACCTTAGGTTTGACAAAAACATACGATTAAATGCATAAAATAACCGCTTAAATACATAAATACTATTTTTATATAATTATAATACTACAAATAACATTGAATACATTCACTTTTTTTGTTTCAAAAAATTCCACGACTAACAAAAAAAAATTATAAGCACTTTGCCTTTGTAGGATTGCAATACTAGATCTTGGATTAACGAAAGTGAGTTTGGTTGACGAAAGTAAAATTGTAGCAATAGCAGGGTAAATTTTTGTCATGATAATAAAAAAAAAGCCGTCTCAAAACAAGAGACAATTTATTTATGGTTTAATTCGCCCGTTTAATTTTCACTTATTAATAGAATAATATCGGATGAAATAAATATTTCTTGATATTTTCTACTATTTTTTATGTTTTTTAGGTCATTTTAAAGTTAATAAGTATTTTTGGCACATACCTAACTCAAACCCCACTATGAAAAAATATTGCTTCTCGTTACTGTTTTTAGTATCCTTACTTAATACCCTAACCGCACAACTTAAAAGCCCATCGGATTTTATTCCCAATTACGGCAAACAAATCTCTTATTATCATCAAGTTGAAGATTATTTCAATTATTTAGTTGCTGAATCCAAACTGATAAAAAAGCAAAAATATGGCATTACTGCCGAGCAAAGAGATTTGAATTTATTCTTCATCTCGACTCCAGAGAACTTAGCCAATTTGGAACAAATCCGAAACAACAATCTAGCAGCTATCGGAATGTCAAATGCTAAAACAGCCAATGTTGAAGACAAAGCCATCGTTTGGTTGAGTTTCAATGTTCACGGAAATGAATTTGCAGGCACCGAAAGTGCTATGACTGTAGCTTATGAGCTTTTGAACCCAACCAATGAAGCAACAAAAACTTGGTTAAAAAATACTGTCGTTATCTTAGATCCATGCATCAACCCAGATGGATATTCCCGATACGGAAACTGGTTGCGCGAGATTTCAGGTAAAAAAACGCATCCCGGCTTGTACGACAGAGAACACATGGAAGTTTGGCCAGGCGGAAGATACAACCATTATATATTTGATTTAAACAGAGATTGGGCTTGGCAAACACAAGCCGAAACGCAACAACGTATCGCTATGTATTACCAATGGATGCCGCAAGTACACACTGATGTTCACGAAATGGGTTATGACTCCCCTTATTTTTTTCCTCCATCGGCTGAACCATTGCACGAATATATTGAGCAATACCAAAAAGATTTTCATACGACTTTGGGAAAAAACATTTCAGCCAAATTTGACAAACAAAACTGGATGTACAATACTCGTGAACGATTCGATTTATTTTACCCAAGTTATGGCGACACCTACCCCACTTACAATGGAGCAGTTGGAATGACATTGGAACAAGGAGGAATAGGAGCTGGTAGAGAAATCACTATGAAAAATGGTGCCAGTGTAACTATTAAAGACCGCTTGACTCATCATGCTACAGCCGTATTAACAATTGTAGAAAGTACGTCAGCACAAAAAGAGGCGCTGGTTAAAGGGTTTAGAGATTTCAACAACAATGCCCGTAAGACTGCTAAAGGAACTTACAACACCTATATAATGAAGAGCAACCCGAAATTAGAGCAAATGGCAGATTTATTGAAGAAAAACAATATCGAATATGCTTATGCTGATGCTTCTGCCAATGAATCTGGTTTTCATTATCAATCGAAAAAGAATAAAAGTTTCAAAATTGAGCCCAACGATTTGATTATAAAAACAGATCAACCCAGAGCGGTTTTGACCCAAGTTCTTTTTGAACCCAATCAAAAATTGAATGACAGTTTATCATATGACATTACCGCATGGGCTATACCGCTTGCCTATGGGGTAGAGGCTTATGCAGTGAAAAACAATGTAAAAATCAAGACCAAAGCAACTATTGAAGTGGCAACAATAAAGGTTCCTGAAACCGTTTATGCTTTTCATATTCCTTGGAATAATAGAACTTCAGCCCAAGTTGTTTCTGCATTACATCAAGCAGGCCTCAAAGTAAGATCGGCAATGAAAAAAGCTGTTTTTGGCGATATTACTATTGCACCCGGAGGATTGATTGTGAGTAAGGCCGATAATCCGAAAGTAGTCGATTTTGAAAAAACTGTCAACGAAATTGTAAAAATCAAAAAAGATTATAATTGTATTTCAACTGGATTCTCGACCAATTCGAAAGATTTGGGTGGAGAAAACTTCGAATTGTTAAAAGCACCAAAAATACTTTTATTGTCAGGAAAAGGAGTGAATTCAACTGAGTTTGGCGCTACTTGGTTTTACCTCGATGAAACCATCAATTATCCCGTAAGTATTGTAGAAACTGCCAATTTCAGTCGGGTTAAATTATACAATTACAACACATTGATTTTGGCCGATGGTTATTACGATCTTTCGAATGACCAAAAAACACAAATTGATGCTTGGATTAAAAATGGAGGAAAAGTAATTGCAATGAACGCGGCAATTTCGTTATTTGAAGATAGAGAAGGCTATGCTTTAAGTCCATTTGCCAGTAAAGAAGACAAAGAAAAATCAGAAAAAGACGAAAAGGAATTGGAATTGAAAAAACGTTTCCTAGATTTTGAGGGTTCGGAGCGACGAGCCATTTCGGGTTCCATTCCGGGAGCAATAATGGAAAACAAAATAGACAAAACCTATCCTATGGCTTTTGGACTTGGTGATTCGTATTACAGCCTAAAAAACAATGAAAAGTGTTATCCTTTGCTGAAAAAAGCTATCAATGTGGCTTATATACCTAAGGATTATTTAAGCTATGGATTTGTTGGTCACGAGATGAAGAAAAAACTAACAGAAACAGTAAGTTATGCTGTTGACAAAAAAGGCGAGGGATCTGTTATTTATATGGTTGACAATCCATTATTTAGAGGTTTCTGGGAAAATGGAATCTTATTATTTAGTAATGCTTTGTTTTTGGTGAATTAATTTTTAATCTACTGATTTTATACTATAATAAAGGAGTTTCGATTTGAAACTCCTTTATTTGTTTATTGTATTTTCTGAATTTTTATATGCTTCGATTTCAGCTTTTTGTCATCGGTAAATTTCAATAATTGCATACCCGCTTCTATGTGCCTGTCGGAAGAAAGTATATTGGCTCCGTTTTCTATCAGTTTATAATACAAAGCATCTCCTTTGGCGGCAGCACTTTTATCAATATTCCCCATAGTTCCAAGAATACAAGCAATTTTTCGGCTGTGCAAATACTGGTACACTTCTGATTTAGGCTCTGAAGTCCCCACAAAAGCAATCATTTTATCTGCTTTGACCCCTAGATCTTCCATACGTTCTACATCTTCTTTTCCACGAGCTGAAACTGAAATCATTAAATCTGGAGCCAATTTTGCTACTTCGGCAGCCTGATTGGCATTGTAAGTAATAATAACTGAATAGGCCTCTGCTTTGTTTCTTCGAACTGCATCTACAATCATTCGCATTGGAACCCCCTTTTTTACATCGAGCGTATAAATTACTTTGCCTTTTCCCCATTTCAAAACTTCATCCAAAGTCTCAATTTTATAGGTAGTTTGATTGCCTTCATTATCTTCCAAAAATAATTGTTGTAATTCTTGATAGGTGTAATCTTCTATTTTACCGGTTCCGGTTGTGGTTCTGTCTAATGTATTGTCGTGCATCATTACCAAAACCGAATCTTTACTCAAAGCAATATCGGTTTCCACGATAGTAGGATTGTATTTTATGGAATTGGCGAATGTTGCCGTACAATTTTCAGGAAAACCAGTTACGGGTCCACCCCGATGAGCGCTCACTAAAGGCATAGATTTTTCAGAATAACTCAAAAACCGATGCAACTGTTTAGTGCTTTTGAATTGCAATAGGTATTCTTTTTGTTGGGCAAAGCTGTTGAAGAAAACCAGTAAAAATAAGCTAAGAAAGAACCTTTTAGATTTGATGAACATATCGTTTTGTTTTAGCGTACAAAAGTAGCCAATTCAATATTTATAATTTCAAATTAGACTTTAAATTAATTATAACACTTCAGCTGTTTATCTTCAAAGTGTCAATTGCCTCCAACTTTAGAGGGGTTAAATTTGCAAGTTTTTAATGGCTTTAGCAAAAAAAATCAGATTTTTGGCTAAAGCCAATTTACATCTCATTCCTATCCCTCCAACCAAAGTTGGAGGCAATTGAAAATTATTGGATGCAGAATAGTTACAATTAATTTTAAGAATAAACGATCCAAATCACATATTCCCAGAAATAAATTCGTCAAGTTGAGTACAAATTTTTTATTTTAACGACTGATTTTAATAGATTTAACTGGTTTGTTGTGGTGAATTTTCGACTATTCTATGTTGGCCTTTTTATGACAATTCCTTCTCCAACTCTATGGCTTTAGGGAATAGAATATTATTTTCTAAATGAATGTGCAAGTGTAAATCTTGTTCAAATTCTTTAAGTAAACCAAAGGTTACAGCGTAGGTATTGCAAGCATCTTGTGGAGCAGTATAATTATTAGTCAATTCTTCTATAAGCCTAAAACGCTCGCCTTCATTGGTGTGTTCTTGCATCATTGCTTCGATTGGATTTTGTACTGTTCCAAAAGGTGGCGCAATCACTTTTGAACCTTCGTGTTTTGCTGTGGCTAATTTTCTAACAAATGGAAATAAAATTAATTCTTCTTTTTTCATGTGCATTGCCAATTCGCCAGCCGTTTTGTTGAAATGTTCATTGATTTGAAATAATTCGGGATGACGCTCTCCGTGTACTCTACAAATTTTGTCCAAATAAGGCAAAATCTCCGCCGTTTTTTCAACTACATAACGATGGTGTTTTTTTTCAATATAATCTGCCAATAAATCCAAAGTCCAAGATTTATAATCCGTAGTATTATCTCCTTGCGCTTGAATTACAGCGTCCAAATCATTTACTACTGATTTTGAATCAATGTTTTTCTTTTCACAAGCTTGGTTAATAGTTCTGTTTCCTTGACAACAAAAGTCTATTCCGTATTTTTTAAATACTGATGCGGTACGGTAGTCTTTTGCTACCAATTCACCGATAATTTGATTTTCTTGAATGTTCATTTATATTACTATTTAAGTTTGTTTATAATTATTGGACAAAAATGTCCGTTATTAAAATAAATTTTTTTTATCGTTTCAAAAATGTTAATCCGTCTTTGAAATCCATCGTTAAGGACTTAACCAAAGTGGTTTCAAGCATTTTTTTTAGTTCATCTCTCACGATTTTAAATTGGTTATGCACAGGACAGGGCTTGTCCTCGCTACAATTTTTTAATCCAAGTCCACAACCATTATAAATTGCGTCACCATCAATAGCGGTTACTATGGTACTTAGTTTTACCACATCCAGTTCCTGTTTGTTCATCGAAAAACCGCCTGTTGGCCCTTTGTCTGAATTGATAATATCGTTTCGAGAAAGTTGTTGCAATATTTTCGAAGTATAAGCCTCAGGCGAATCAATGGCTTTTGCTATATCCTTTAAGCTTACTTTATGATCCAAGAGCGATTGCTCAGCAATAAATATTGTTGCCCTTATACCGTATTCACAAGCTTTTGAAAACATTTTTCTCCTATTTGATTACAAAGATAGATAATTTATTTTAATAGTGGATGTATATATCCACTATTAATAAAATTTATGAAATTATTTTTGTTGCTTATTCCCAGTTGGCAAATAATACAACCATCCGAAACCTATTAAAAACAAAATTAAAGAGGCAATAAAGGCTGGTATCAATATTTCGCGGTTGTTTTCTAAAGCGTTGTTCAACGAAGCATACAACAACCAAATTTGGATGGTAACATTCAAAATTAATATGAATATCAAGGTCGAAAGGATGTTGTTCAGCTTGTTGGGATTCGCTTGGTTTTGACTGGTTCTAAAAGTACTCATAGCTTATTATTTTAGATTTATACAGCTTGTTCTTCTTGGCGAGACGCTCTAACATAGATATCGTTTTCCTTAAAAAACACATCTAGATTTGGCAAAGCTCTTGGTGGTGGACCGGCTAAAACGTCTCCGGTTTTCGCATCAAATGAGCCTTCGTGGCACGGACAATGAATAATTCCTGTTCCGGGTTTGTAAAATACAGAACACGATAAATGAGTACATTTTTGCTCATAAGCCTTGAAATCTCCACTTTCAAGGTGAATCAAAATATAGGGAATTTTGCTACCTTCGATGACAAAAGCTCTGGTTCCTCCTACAGGCACCTCCTCTTTTTTGCACACAAAATGCTCTCCTTCTACTTCTTCTTTGGGAATCAAATAGGCTTTGGCAGCCACGAGTCCACTTCCTACCATCAAACCTCCAGAAACTAGAGTTAGGAATTTGGCAAAATCACGACGGCTTACATTGGTCGCTTGTTGTTTTAGGATTGGAAAGTCTTTTTTCCAATTTTTATTTAAATTATCTTCTTTTGACATTTTTTTATGTTAAAAAGTTTTGTTTCAAGTTTAATGTTTCAGGTTTCAAATCCTTCCGAAGTTGCTCCTTCGGGGGTTAGGGGGCTGACTAATAAATAACCAACTCCGTACTTCCTTTTGGCATCATAATATTCACTTTGGTGTTGACCACTTCTTGACCAAATATAAAGGTGTTGATAGGTGTACTGTTCGGACGCATTTCTTGGATTTCGGCTCTTGTTCCGTAGAACAAAGCTCCACTCGGACAAACGGTGGCACACATTGGTTTTTTTCCAACACTAGTTCGGTCAAAACACATCGTACATTTCATCATCAGATCGTAAGACTCTTCTTTTTTGGGCACGCCAAACGGACACGCCATTACACAATTCGAGCAACCAATACATCTTTCGGTGTTGGCAGTATGTACAATTCCGTTTTCGTCTTTCGATATCGCATCGGCGGGACATACATTGGCACAAACGGGATCATCACAGTGCATACACACTTGAACTGTAGTTTGTATGGTCGAGGCACGATCGACATAATTTACGTGAATGAGTGTTTCTTGTCCGTTCGTCTCACATTCGGCGCAAGCCATTTCGCAAGCTTTGCAGCCAATGCAACGTTGCATATCTACAAAAAATTCCTCGTTTTTATTGAAACTGGTGTAATTCATATTTACTTTTTATAGATTATTAAACACTTGCATACGCTGTTGATTCTTTGGAAGGCGCCGCAATTTCCTTGAGCGGTTCCAAATGACAAGCACAAACTTTGAACTCTGGTATTTTTGAAATTGGGTCTAATGTTCCCGGTGTTAACTGATTGGCCGATTTTTTCCCAGACCAATGATAGGGTATAAAAACCGTGTCCTCACGAATGGTTTCCACAATATTCGCCGGAAAAATTCCTTCGCCACGTCGTGTCGAAACTTTTATTAATTCTCTTTGTTTGATTCCGTAATGCTGCGCTAGTTTGGGATGAATTTCCAATAAAGGCTCTGGATACTGATCGACTAATTTGCCAATTCTTCGGGTTTGCGTTCCACTCAAATACTGTGAAACCACACGACCCGTTGTCAAAATCACTGGATAATCAGCATCGGTAACTTCGCCCGGAAGCTTGTACGGTGCTGGATTAAAATGAGCTTTTCCGTCTGGGGTTTTAAACTTTTTATCTTCCCATAAACGAGGTGTTCCAGGATGACCTATTGTTGGACAAGGCCAAAAAACGCCCATTTCGTCTTCAATTCGTTTATAGGTGATTCCATAATAATCTGCGGTTCCTCCTTTTGAAGCCACTCGCAATTCGTTGAAAATGGCTTCGCTGTTATCATACGTAAATTTATCTTCAACACCCAAACGTTTGGCTATTTCCAAGATAATAGAAGTATCCGTTCTGGCATCTCCTGGAGGTGTAACTGCTTGACGAATGCGTATTACTCTTCCTTCGGCAGATGTTGTGGTTCCTTCTTCTTCTTCCTGCAACGAACCGGCGAGCACAATATCGGCGTGGCGTGCGGTTTCGTTCAAGAAAAAGTCAATACAAACATAATATTCCAGTTTTTCCAAAGCTTCGCGAACATAATTGCTGTTCGGTAAAGACACCAATGGATTGAAACAAATTGAAATCAGTCCTTTAATTTCACCACGATGAATGGCTTCGATGATTTCGTAGGCTGAAAGTCCTTTTCCGGGTAAATCTTTCTCGTTGATTCCCCAAACTTCCGAAATATACTTGCGGTGTTCCGGATTTTCAATATCTCTATTTCCTGGCAATTGATCGCATTTATGGCCGTGTTCTCTACCGCCTTGACCGTTTCCTTGACCCGTAATGGTTCCATATCCGCAGTAGGGTTTCCCTATTCTTCCTGTTGCGAGTACCAAATTGATACATCCTAAAACATTATCCACTCCTTTGGAATGGTGTTCGATTCCACGGGCGTGAAGCAAGAAACTCGTTTTGGCTTTGCCCCACAATTCGGCGGATTCGCGTATTTTATTTTTGTCGATTCCGGTTACTTCCTCTGCCCATTCTAGGGTGTAATCCTTAACGACATCAATAGTTTCCTGAAAACCTGAAGTATAATTATCTATAAAATCCTGGTCTAGCATATCATTATCGACCAAATGTTTTAGCATCGCACCATACAAGGCCGAGTCAGTTCCTGGTCGCACATCCAAATGAATATCGGCAGTTCTTGCCAACGGAATCATCCTTGGATCAACAACTATAATTTTGGCACCGCGATCACGGGCTTTCCAAATCCAATGCGTCAATGTTGGAAATGTCTCACTGATGTTGGCACCAGCCACAATAATCACTTCGGCATATTCTAAATCCGAATAATTATTGGAAGCTCTGTCTAGTCCAAACGCTTTTTTGTTTCCTGCTCCTGCAGACACCATACACAAACGACCGTTATAATCCAAGTTTTTGGTTTTCAAGGCCACACGGGCAAATTTTCCAACCAAATAACTTTTTTCATTCGTCAACGAAACACCGGAAAGCATTGAAAAGGCATCATTGCCATATTTCTCTTGAATCCTTTTGATTTCCGAAACGGTTTTACTCATCGCATCTTCCCAAGAAGTAGGCACAAATCCTTGTCCTTCGACTCTTTTCAAAGGAGACATCAATCGGTCTGGATGGTTATTTTGCAAATAGCGTTGCACGCCTTTTGGACACAATCTCCCCTCATTAAAAGGAAATTCCATCCAAGGCTCAAAACCCACTACTTTATTATCTTTGACCGACAATTGAATTCCACATTGCATTCCGCAAAAACAACAATGTGTTTTTACCAACTCATCTGGTTCGTCTCTGCCCACATATCCGTCCTTTGGCGCATAATTCAGCGTAGGACCAAATTTATTTACTATATTTTCTTCTGCTACTGGTAATTTTGCCATTTTTATATTTTTTAGCCCCTTAACCCCCGAAGGGGGAATTAGTATTGGGGATTTTTGCTTTTTTTATTACTATTTAGCTACAACAACTGCCCCTTCGGGGGTTGAGGGGGGCTTTTATCCAAACAAATTCCCGCCTTGCAATCTCGCTTTCAAATGCGCTTGTGCCAATCGGGATCTTTTTCCTTCAGGGCTCAAATCCAAATGCGATGTTCCATCTTCGTGGGTAAAATTAAAACCCAATTCTTCGGATACAGTTTTCAAATCTTGAATGTGCAATTTAGTGGCAAACTCTTCTCCTGTGTGCGGACAAACTGCCATTCCCATTTTCATTCCTTGCTTTTTGTAGATATGCGCTCCAATTTGAGCAGGTCGCTGAATGATATGGAAGAACTTACCGAAAGGAATCCAAATCAAAAACATAATTACGGTAACGGCGTGTAAAACCGCCAAGAAATCAAAGGCAAATCCTTTCATAAACTGATAGGAATACGTTAATCCCAAACCTGTTACGGAAATGGCTATCAACAATATTAATGGCAACAAATCCCCTTCGAAAGATTGTGTGGCAATCAATCCTGGATTGGTCAAACGACGTCTTAAATAATAGAGCGAACCAAAAATAACTAGATAGGAAGACCAATTCAAGGCGTGAAAAGTTAGAAACGCCATTATCGAACCCAGTTCAAAGTCCATTACTCTAAATCCAAAAAAATACGCTTGGTAAGTAGAAATTGTATTGGGAGCCATTGCAAAGTGAATCCATCCAAAAGTAAGTGGAATTGTTATCAAAAATGCTGAAGTACAACCCACCGCAATCATAAAATGTGCCACCCAACGGTATTTTCCTCTTGGATAAATAAATTTTTGAAACGCAATATTCTCCACAGATTCTTTGGTGGCAAACCAAAAATGCGAAAACACTTTTCCAGTTACTAAATAAGTAATTCCTCGCTTGAAATAAATCCAAGTGGGCGGTCTTTGCAACCATACCGAATACCGATATACAATTCCGAAGAAGGCAAAAACGGTTCCGAATAAATAAGTGATTAGCGCTGCATCAAAGTTTTGTAATTTTCTGGAACCAAAGAAAACCAAGACAATCATAAAAATCGAGAGTCCAGTTGCAATCAGCAGTGCTTTGGTGTTGTATGTTTTGTTTTTCATTTGTTATAATATCACTTAATTGTATTGAACAAAAATCGGGTTTCCTAACTCGGTTTCTCACAGCCTTTACGATTGTAAAACCACCAATTTATAACTGTTGCTAAGATAGTAAAAACAATCAAACCAACGAAAAATTGATTTACAGTTCCGTTTGCCGTGATATTATTTCCAATTAATTTTGAAAAAATAAAAGGTCCAAAAGCGGCAATCGCTGCTGTCCAGCCAATAACACCCGCAGCTTGAAGCTGATTATGAGCAAAGATTATTGGATATTGACGGAACGTGCCTGCATTTCCAATTCCTGTAAAGAAGAACATCGCTAAAATTACCCCGACAAACATTGGAAATTGATCTATACTCGTTGGCGAAACTAAACCTTGTGTAACCAGAATGGTGGCCCCTGCCAAAATTCCGATTCCGGTTAGGGTAGTCAAAATTGCTCCTCCTACTCTATCGGCAACAAAACCAAAAATAATTCTGCTAGCCGAACCAATCAAGGGCCCATAAAAAGCATACACTAATGGGTCTGGTGCTTCAGGAAAATCACCGTATAAAAATTTAATCATCAAAGGAAAGGCCGCAGATAAACCAGCAAAAGTCCCAAAAGTCATCAAATAAGTAATGGTACAGTACCAAGTATGTTTGTTTTTAAAAATAACCATTTGTTCTTTGACAGAAGAATGCATTGGAATACTTTTTAAATAAAACCAACTTATTATGGACAAAATTAAAAGGAAGGGAATGTACCAAAAAGCGGCAGATTGAATGTAAATTTCTTTGTTTTTTACCGCTGTGTTTTCTGGACTTAGTTTATTTAGAATTTTTTCGGCTAACTTGGGATTAGCATTAGCAATTGCTTTTGATTTTGCTTTCAAAGGCAAGGCGGCAAAAATACGCGCTTTATCAGATGAATTCACCGCAGTTGTTACCGAATCCAATATAGGTTTCTTCACATTAGAAAGTATTTTGGTTTGCACTTCAGCATCCAATGCTGCAAAAACTTCTGTTTGTTTTTCCACTGTGGAATTTTGAAAAACAGCCAATGTTTCTTTGGCATCAATACTTGTAAAAACCGAAGCGGCACCATAAATACTAACACTCAAAATAAGAGGCGTAACAAACTGTGCTAATGAAACCCCAAAATTCCCAATTCCTGCTTGAATTCCCAGAGCCGTTCCTTTCAATCTTTTTGGAAAAAACAAGCTGGTACTTGGCATATAGGATGAGAAATCGCCTCCACCAAAACCACAGGTAAAAGCCAAAACAGCAAAAACCCAAAACGGCGTATTGGTATCCATAACAGCAAAACCAATCCCTATAACTGGAATTAATTTAATCAACGTGGCCCAAGCCACCACGTGTCTCGTTCCAAAAATAGGCAGAATAAAGGTGTGAATAATTCTAAGAAAACCCGCAGCCAAACCAGGTATTGCCACCAACCAAAAAAGCTCGTCTTTAGAAAACGAAAAACCAAGCCCCGGTAATTTTACCGCAATTACACTCATCAAAAACCAAGAAGCAAAGGACAGAATTAATGACAAAGTCGTAATTGTCAATGTCTTCCAAGCAATTTTACTTCCTGTTTGTTCCCAAAATTCTTCGTTTTCAGGTTCCCATTTGTCTAGCCAAGTTTTCATACTGTTAAGTTTAAATTATTTTTTATTGATATTACGATTGATATTGCAATTGCTATTATTTTAATGATTGTGCTCTATATCCTTGGTAAAACTCGGCGATTTTACTCTTAAAATTTTGATGATTGTACGGTGCATCCAAAGCAAACAAAGTACCGAAATTACAAAAATAAAAATCCAAGAACTCGTCCAAAGACCTGTAGAATTTAATAAATACCCAAAGATAATTGGCCCTACAAATCCGCCTAATCCACCAATCAATCCAACCATTCCACCCACAACTCCTACTTCATTCGGGAAATATTCTGGAATGTGTTTGAAAACGGCTGCTTTTCCGATTCCCCAAGAAATCCCGATTAAAATTACCAATACCAAATACACCCACATATTGGCCTCGAACTTAATTTGAGTGATTCCTCGTGCAAGCAATTCTTTCTTTTTTACTTCTTGATTTTGTTGCACAACAACTTCTTGCCACGATTTTCTAACGGGAAGCATCGACGTGTTTTCATCGTCTAATTCCGCTTTTGTATTTACCTTTTGTGCTTCTCCATCAATTTTTATTTCTGAAGCTGAAATTTCGGTTACCATACCACTTTTAGTTGCAAGCACTCCCGGTCCGGCAGTAAACACTTCCATTTTAGGGAACATCAATAAAAAGCTGATAACTATCGAGGAACCGAGCACCCAATACATTACTTTTCGAGCCCCATATTTATCCGATAAATAACCGCCAAAAGCTCTAATGACACCAGAAGGCAAACTGAACATTGTGGCGAAAAGTCCACCCATAACGAGTGAGGTTTGATACACATTCATAAAGTTAGGCAACAACCATTGCGAGTAGGCTACAAAACAACCAAATACCAAGAAATAGTAGACACCAAAACGCCAAACTCGAACTGATTTTAATGGGGTTAAAAGTGTTTTGATGTTTTTAGAATCTCCTAATGGTTTTTTGTTCTTAGCAAAAAAAATAAAGATAAAGCCTATGATGACCAACACAACAGCATAGGTAATGGGTAACATTTTCCAACCATTGATTGGGTCATTTTTTGAAAAATAATTTAACAATGTTGGCGCAACAAAAGTGGTGATAGCCGCACCTGCATTTCCCATTCCGAAAATCCCCAAAGCTCTTCCTTGCCAGTTTTGAGGATACCAAACTGAGGTATATCCTATTCCAACCGCAAAACTGGTTCCTACCAATCCGAAAAGAAAACTCAATACGGCGAAACTCCAAAAAGTATCAGCGAAAGGCAACAGAAAAAGAGGAATCGAGCATAGCAATAATAAAGCAGAAAACACTATTTTACCTCCAAATTTATCTGTGAAAATTCCAATAGGCAATCTAAAAATAGATCCTGATAAAATAGGAATTCCTAATAACCATCCTATTTCGACCACAGACCAATTAAAAATTCCTTTGTCGACCAAGAATGTAACTAAAACACCATTCAAAGTCCAGCAAGCAAAACAAATTGTAAAAGCTAAGGTGTTCAGAAATAATATTTTATGGGACTGCAATAAATTACTCATACTTGAGATTTTAAATTATATGTTTTTAATGGGTTACTAATTTACATCAAAAAAGAGATGAAAATGTCTTTTTTTTAAAAGAAAATAAAAAAGGCTGCAAACCTTGCTATCACAGCCTTTTTTAGTTGAATTTCTACAATTTATTTTTTAGTCGAAAATATTTGCGGATTAATATTTACCATCAAATAAGCCCAGTTATTTGTTGTATCGTTTAATCCTGTTCCTCCTTTTAAGGCCACCATAGAATCGGTAGCAAACATTTGAGAATAACCAGCCGTAAGCAAAATATCTTTATATAATTTGTAAGATGCTGTCAAATCGATTTCTGTTCCTAAGTAAGAATCTTGCTCAATTCCACCAGAAATGATTTTGTTTGGAGCTGAGAAAAAGTGGGGTGCTAGGGACACATTTACTTTTTGGATTGGGAAATCCAATTTTAATGAAATATCATTCAACCCCACAGAATTGGCGTGATTTCCCACATAGAAATAATCCATAAAACCATTGAAAGCGTGGTTAGTTCCGAAAATTGGAGCAAAAGATTTTACCATTGTAGCAGTAGATCCTTGATCTTTTCCGGATAAAAATTCATAACCCGCCGTAGCTTTAAATTTTGGAGAAAAAGCATAGCCTACATTCAAAGCCGCTTCCCAAGCCGAAACAATGTTGTTTCCTATTTTCCCGGTTTGACCGTACAAATTGTACTCAATTCCCAATTTTGCACCAGCATATTTTCCATAGGTTCCAAAAGTCTGGAAATAGCTCAAACCAACTTCTGTCGGTGTTTTTAAGTATTCTTTACCAACATTCATAGCTAATACACTAACACCAAGATTTTTGACGGTAGTATGATACCAAGCAATTTGCATATCTTTAAAGACATCTGTTGAATAAGGTGTTGCTGGAGCTACTTTTGCTTCAGAATCTGCATTGAGAGCAAAACCTAAATCCAATTGACTGTTTTTACCTTTATATTTGATCACAGCAGCATCAAAACTACGTCCTTGATTTGCCCAATCCAAGCCTCCTATAATCCTTTGATTGTCATAGGACAAAGACTGACGCCCTATTTTGGAGCTCCATTTATCCGTAAAACTGTATTCTGCCCAAGCTTCGAATGCGGCTACTCCATTTTTGCTAGAAACCGTTGTGGTAGGAGCATCACCCCAAGTATGTATGTTTTGTAATGAAAGTTTAATTTTTAATTTGGTGTCATTATAATTAAAATTAATTCTTGCACGATTCCCTATGAACGATGTATGTTCAGTAGTTGGCGTCAAAAGGGTTCCAAACCCATTTGTATATTCATAACGAGGTCGAATTTGAATATCTGAGTTGAATTCTTGAGCATAAGCACTAAAAGTTATTATTGAGAATAATAACAAACCGATTGATTTTGGGGATTTCATAAATAAAATAGTATTTAATTTTTTTTTCAAACTACTCGAAGGTAATAAAAACATGGTGAAATTAATGTCATATTGGTCGTAATAGTTGGGCAAAAATAAAAGACAAAAAACTCCATTATTATGACAAAAGTCATATTTTGATAAAAAAAAGAATATTAAAGCAAAACAATTGTCAAAACAATAATTCCCAAAACAAGACTTAGGCTAACTTTCCAAAAAGAATTCGCTTTTTTCAATTCCATAAATTGGAACGCAACCAACAAAAATTTGATTGCCGAAATCCCCATAATTAGAAAAACCAACCCTTTAGAAATTGTGCACGAAGAAGATATTAATGCAGTCGATACCGTAAGAATCAACAGTAAAAAGTAGGTGAAAATAAAAGATTTTTTCATTGTTAGAAAATTAGATATAAAACTGGGAAGAGCAACAGCCAAATCAAGTCGCACATATGCCAGAAAGCAGCACAAGCCTCAACATCTTCAATGACAGTATCAGAGTTTTTCTTGGTCATTCCTTTGTTCGTCCAAGCCAAAATTACCAATCCCACCAAAACGTGAATCAAGTGAAATGCAGTTAAAATCCAATAAAAACTGAAAAACATATTGGTTTCCAATGAAATTCCAGCTTCGATTTTGTGATAATATTCAATGCTTTTTAAAACAATAAATAACAATCCTCCCAACATCGCCAATTTGAAATAAAAAGACGATTTTCGAATATTATTTTCCTTGAATTCGTGAACCGCAGCGGCCATAAACAAACCGCTCGTCAACAAAAAAAACGTGTTTATCGCTCCAAAACTGGTGTTGAGTTGCAACCTAGATTGATGAAACACTTCGGGTTCTTGATTGCCGTAATACACGAAAGCCACCAGCGCCATCCCAAAAGTGAAAAGTTCCAAGAAAATAATAATCCACATCAAAATCCCTCCCGGTGGATAGTAGATGCTTTTGTAATTGATTTTTAAGGTGTTCATTTTCGGTTTATTCCCAATCTAACAATCGTTGTTCTCCTTCAATTTTCTTGATATCTGTAATGTCTTGCGATAATTCAATCACACCTTTGTACTTTTTATCGGCATCGCGAACCGCAAAATAGCGGATGTAAATCAGTCTTTCTTTGAAATTAATCCAAAAAGAAGCTTCGTTTTGAGTACCATTTTTAAAACTTTCAATGATCTTTAGCACCGTTCCCACACTTTTGGGTGGATGGCAAAACTTCACTTCACGGCCAATGATTCCGGCACTTCTAGGAAAAACACGTTCTTCTCCTCGATTGTAAAAAATTACTTTGTCGTTTTCATCCACAAAAGTCAAATCCAAAGGCATCGTTTTTAAAAGCAGATTCACTTGCTCCACGGTCATATAACCTTCATCATAATGTGAAGTGTTTTCTAGCGAAAATGTCATTTCTCTTTTGGTGAAATCCTCACTCGGATGAATGTATTCCACATTTGGAAAAGGCGCTGGAGTTTCAGGCAACATCCAGCCAATTTCTTCTTCGCCTTTGCGCATAGAAATCCAGTCTTTTTCGGTAAGCAAATCCAAAGCATTTGGAAACAAAACATTGTCTTCCGTAATCATCAATCTAGAAATCCCTTCAACCAAAAAAGGCGTATTCGTTTGAAGCTTGTCAAATGCTGCGGCATCCATATTTTTGCGCAACAATCTGAATTGTTCTCTCAAATTATCGTGAAACGACCACATTCCTTGCGAAGGTCCATTCCATCCTTTCTTTTCCAAAAACGGAAAAAGTTGGTTTTCTTTTCTTGCAAATCGCTTTTCGATGGTTTGAAGTTGGTTGAAAATATTCGTGTATTTCTGAAATTCCTCTTTTGAATCTACTGTTGTTATTTCTTCTAAAAGCCCAATTATTATTTCTCTTTCCTGGTAGTAAACACTCACTGGATGTCCTTCAGGAAGCGTTGCTGTATTTGCGTTATCGTACATTTTGTGTTTATTTTTGATGTTTAATTTTCTCGTATAATTTCACTAACGACTGCAACAATTCGACTGGTGTTGTCAGGATTTGGTAGTGATTTTGCCCAAACATTTGGGGTAAATAATATTTAGCTTCGGCTTCTATCGCCAAAGCGTAGGAATTGATATTTCTCCCATTGAGCTCTCTGAGTGCCTGTTTCACGTCGTTTATGCCGTACTTGCCTTCGTATTTATCGTAATCGTTTGGTTTTCCGTCCGATATCAGGATAACCCATTTATTTTTAGTGCTTCTTTTGTCCAATCTTGCTCCAGCGTGACGCAAAGCAGCTCCAATTCTAGTATAGCCATTGGGCTCTACTGCTCCTATTTTATGTTTGGCAATAGTCCAACTTTCGTCAAAATCTTTCAAAGTCAAATAGGTAGAAAAATTCCTGGTTTTCGAATAAAAACTATCAATCGAAAAATCGATATTGAATTCATTCAGGATTTCCCCAAAAAGAATCGAAACGTCTTTCTCCACATCAATCACTCGGTTTCCTGCCGCATAACCATCGCTTGAAAGACTGATGTCCAACAGAATTAAAATGGATAAATCTTTCTCTTTTTTCCGATTCGAAATGTATATTTTTTCCGAAGGAGTTCGTTGCGAATGCACGTCAACATACAAATCCGTGATGGCGTCAATGTCGAATTCATCACCTTGTGTTTGGCGTCTTTGCTGCTGCATTTTGTTGTTTACATTGGTCAACATTTTGCGCAAACCCATTAGCGTGGAAGCGTTTTTCGTTATCGTGTTTTTATAATAATTGCTATCTGTTTTTTGCTGTGATTTGGGATAGACTTTACAGAAATTCTCTTTGTAAACGCGTTTGCTAAAATCCCATTCGTCATAAGTCAAATGAAAACCTTTGTCATCCATTTCGGCACTTTCTGAAATGCTGGTGTTTTCGATAAAATCAGCTTGATACACCGAATGCGAAGTGTCATCCACCCGAACGGTAAATTTCATATTCAATTCCTCTAAGGCTTCCTGATGGTCTTCGAGTTCGTCCGAGCCGTCAAAATCGCGCCAGGTTCCATTGAATTCTTCGGCGGTTTCTGCTTTTTCAAAATTGTGCAACAACACATAATCTTCTTGTTGTTTTTTATCCAATTCAACGGTAATGACTTCTTCCACCGCTTTTGCTTTTAGGGTGGTTAAAGCTTGATTTTCGTTCGCTTTTTTGGTTTTATCAGAGAAATTTTCGAGTTTGGAATCTGTTTTTTGTTCTATTTCATTTCGCATCCATTTTCCGAAAATCCACGAATAGTCAACAGCGGTTTTTGAATCAATTTTTTGTTCAAAATGCCGTTTTGCGTTGTTGTAAATTTCTTTTGTAATCGGAAATTCTTCGAATAAAACAGACAGAATTTGATTGGATGTTTCTTCTGCTTTTTGTTGCGAAAGTGATAATGATTGTTCTGTTTCGGATGATTTCCAATTCAAATCCAAACGTTGCTGAATGGTTAAATATAAAATTCTAAAAAGGTAAAAATTTCGATTTTCTTCAATAGTTGAAAATTCGGCAAAGGAAATGGGAAGGAAAAAATTATTGTTTTTATAACCTCCTTCTCGTTCTGCAGGGAAAATTTCGATTGGCTTTCCAGTAAATGCTCGAGCCAAAATAGTCAATCGTGGCTTGATGTCATTCAAAGAAATTGTTCTGGCACTTATTTCAGGACTTACTTTTTTTATCCTTTTTAAATGCTTGAAAAACTTTCCAACTATATATTCGTCTATTTCGAAACCCATTTTTCAATTTTTATATTCACAAGTACGGACAACTCGCGAGTTGTCCCTACAAGCGTTGTCCCAACGCATTATATCATCAAATTGCACAAATCTTTTAATGCTTCCACGGTTTGCAAATCATCGGTCAATGGTTCTACGATGGCGACGTGAACAGATAATCTTTTGGGTAATCCGCTGTGAATGATTTTCGCCGCATCGACCAAAAGTCGTGTCGAAACCGTTTCGGTCAACCCTAATTCGGTCAAGTTTCTGATTTTGTTTCCAATGGCAACCAGTTTTTTAGCCGTATCTTGGTCAATATCGGTTTCATTAATCAGAATTTCAATCTCAATTTTTGGTTCTGGATAATCAAAAGAAACCGCAATAAATCGTTGGCGTGTGGAAGGTTTCAATTCTTTAAAACCTCTTTGATACCCCGGATTAAAGGAAGCAACCAACATAAAATCGTTGTGTGCTTTTACCGTTTCGCCCAATTTATCGATGAAAAGTTCGCGTCTGTGATCCGTCAAGGAGTGAATCGCAACAATTACATCAGGACGGGCTTCGGCAACTTCGTCCAAATAAATAATGGCGCCTTCTTTTACCGCAGTGGTTAATGGTCCGTCGAGCCAAATCGTTTCGGCACCTTTGATGATAAATCTCCCAATCAAATCGGTTGAAGAGGTTTCTTCGTGGCAGCTAATCGTGATGATTTTTTTATCCAATTGGTGCGCCATGTATTCCACAAAACGAGATTTACCTGTTCCAGTTGGTCCTTTTAACAGAAAAGGGATTTTGTTTTTATAAGCTTGGTTAAAGACTTCAATTTCTTTCCCCACAGCGTGATAATAAGGTGTGTTTTCTAACATTTTATTTTTTTATTTAAAAAAAAACCAGAACCCATTAACCGTCTTTTTCTTTGGAAATGCAATTCTAAAAAAGGGTGGTTAAAGGATTCTGGTGGGCAATAATTGAATTAGTTAGTATTCAGTTTTATTTAGTTTCTTCTAAAGCTTCATCTGTGGGTCTGCCGTACTTGATAAAATCATAGATGAACATACCGATTCCCACTGTAAACAAGGTACCACAAATAAGTAGTACCACAAAATGAACGGCGATTTCCTTTTGAACATCCCCAAACTCCATTTTCATTTTTCGCTCCAAATATACTTGTGCAACGCCAGCAACACCAAAGGCTACGGTCATTCCCAGAATTCCTATATTGGACAACCAAAAAGCCAAATGACCTTGAGTTGAATCGTAACGTTTTCGACCCGTTAGATTAGGAAGTGCATAACTAATTATCGCAAAAACAATCATCGCATAAGCACCCCAAAATGCGTAGTGACCGTGCATTGCTGTCACTAAAGTTCCGTGAGTATAAAGATTTACTTGTGGCAAGGTGTGTGCAAAACCAAGCAATCCAGCTCCAATAAAAGAAACGATGGCCGAACCAATAGTCCAGAATAAAGCGATTTTGTTGGGATGACTTTTTTCGCCTTTTCGATACATATTCATAGCAAATAATGCCATTGCCAAGAAAGCCAAAGGCTCCAAAGCAGAGAATATTCCGCCTACAATCAACCAAATTTTGTTTACTCCTATATAATAATAGTGATGTCCTGTTCCCAAAACTCCCGAAAGAAAAGTCAAACCAACGATAACATACAACCATTTTTCGATTACTTCTCTGTCGACTCCAGTCAATTTGATTAATAAGAACGAAAGAATACCTCCCATAATTAATTCCCAAACACCTTCAACCCACAAGTGAACTACCCACCAACGGAAGAAGGAATCCATAACCTGACTGTCAAACCAAATCATTCCGGGTAAATAAAGCAAGGCAGCAAACAATAATCCCATAGACAACACTAAAGCTGTCGTGGTTTGACGTTTTCCTTTGAATAGCGTTCCTAGAATTAATCCTAGAAAAAGCAAAACATTGATTACTACTAAAAAGTCTAATTCTCTTGGGATTTCAAGGAATTTTCTACCTTCCCAATGGTTTAGGTGAAAACCGACAACGGCTACAACTCCAACAACCGCCAGGGAAATAAGCTGAATATAAGCCCATTTTATGCTGATTAATTCGCGTTGTGCTTCTTCGGGAATGATATAATAAGCTGCTCCCATAAAACCAGTTAACAACCAAACTACCAATAAATTAGTATGAACTGCACGAGCCACGTTAAACGGAATAATTTCGTGCAATCCTTGAATTCCGATACGATCGAAGCCCATAATAAAGCCGTAGATAATTTGCAAGGAGAACAAAAGCATACACAATGCAAAAAACCAATAGGCTACTTTTTGTGATTTATATTTCATTTTTGTAAATTTTATTTGTTAATATGTCAAAAATGTTATCGCCATTTTTTGTTTGTGTTTGCTTAAGCAAACTTCTAAATAGTGGCGATTTCATAATACTATTTTTAATTTTTAACTTTAGATAAAGGAGAAACCACTCGGTCAAAACCATTTAAGTCGATTTTACCAATCCATTTGAAGTAAGCAACAACAGCATCAGCATCAGCTTCGTTCATTCCGTAAGCCACCATTTTTCGACCACGTGGTTGCCAAGGTTCTTTAGACATTAATACAATTTTCACATAAGCATCGCCTCGACGGTCGATGACTTTGGTTAATTCCGGGGCATAATAAGCACCTTCCCCCAGAATGGTATGACAACCCATACAATTGTTGGATTCCCAGATTTCTTTACCTCTCACCACATTCTTGTCGATTGAAGCGTAATTAGTTTGATCATTTCTTGGCATAAAAGAATAAATAGTCAACCCTATAAAGATTAAAAAGGTGACCAATGTTCCTCCCAGAAAAAATGCTCTTGCCTGTGATTTTGAAAGCATAATTATCAGTTTTTGTTAGTTAATAAATTTATTTGTTTAAATAACGGATAAATTCATCCATTATTTATTTTATGCAAAGTACGTTTAGAAATATTTTGTAGGATATGATTCCAATCATAATAAATGCAGAATTATTTTGGTAAAATTTAAAACAAAAAATACACAAATGAATTTGAAATCTGATTTGTGGTTTATCAACCCTATGTTAATAAATAAATGATAAAAAAAATAGAATATGATTAAAATCATATGATAAAACTATAATAATTCATAGCATTATACTCGAAAAAAAACACCAGTCTTTTTTTACAACAAACTGATATTAAACACCCTATTAAATAAAAAATCATGAGTTTACAAGAAATAACAACGATTGGAGATTTTGTAGCTAAAGATTATAGAACAGCAGCTGTCTTCTCGAAATACGGAATCGATTTTTGCTGCAAAGGACAAAGAACCATCGATGAAGTATGCAGTAAAAAGAACATCAACGAGGCCCATTTGTTACGCGATTTAAACGCAGTTTTAGACGCAAAAAATGACTCAGGAGTAGATTTCAACTCTTGGTCTTTGGATTTGCTGATAGATTATATCGAAAAAAAACACCACCGTTATGTCGAAGAAAAAACGCAAATTCTGATTCCATTTTTAGAAAAATTATGTAGCGTTCACGGAAGCAATCATCATGAATTATTCGAAATCAATACCCTTTTCAATGACAGTGCAAAAGAATTAGAATCACACATGAAAAAGGAAGAAATGATTCTCTTTCCATTTGTCAAAGAAATGATAAACGCAACAAAAAGTCACGGAACCATCGGAAAACCTTTTTTCGAAACAGTAAAAAATCCAATCTCAGCCATGATGACTGAACACGAGACCGAAGGAGAACGTTTTAGAACCATCTCGGCTTTGACCAATAATTACACACCGCCAGAAGACGCTTGCAATACCTATAAAGTAACTTATGCAATGTTACAGGAATTCGAACAAGATTTGCACAAACACATACATTTAGAAAGCAATATTCTTTTTCCAAAAGCAAAAGCTTTAGAAAAATTTTTCTCATCCGAAGAATAAAAAAACAACCAACCATCATAAACCCAAAACAGTAAAAACTATGGAAAAGTACGTTATCAAAAGGAACGGAGATTACAAACCGTTTGAAAGTTTCAAAATTGAAGATGCCATCGCAAAAAGTTTCAAAAGTGCTACCATAGCCTTTGACGAAAGTGTTTTTGAAGAGGTAATAAAAGGATTGCAATCCAAAGAAACTTGGGCAGTCGAAGAAATTCAAGATTTAATCGAAAAAAGTCTTTTTGAGAAACAGTACTTTGAAGTAATGCGCTCTTTTATGTTGTACCGTCACACCCGAAAATTACAGCGGGAACACATCGAAGGGATTAATGACGACACAACTTACGTTGACAGCTCGCAAACCATCTCCGAATATATAGAACAAACGGATTGGCGCATCAATGCTAATGCAAATACTTCCTATTCCAATGCAGGTTTGGTCAATAATGTAGCCGGAAAAATTATTGCTAATTATTGGTTAGACAAGGTATACACCAAGGAAGAAGGTTATGCCCACAGAAATGGTGATGTTCATATTCACGATTTAGATTGTCTTACAGGCTATTGCGCAGGTTGGAGTTTGCGCGTTTTGCTTAACGAAGGGTTCAACGGAGTTCGAGGTCGTGTCGAAAGCAAAGCGCCATCTCATTTTAGAGAAGCTTTAGGACAAATGGCCAATTTTCTTGGAATTTTACAAAGCGAATGGGCTGGCGCACAAGCGTTCAGTTCGTTTGACACTTATTTAGCTCCTTACGTTTTTAAGGACGATTTATCGTTTGACGATGTATTGAAAGCCATTCGTAGTTTTGTATATAATTTGAATGTTCCTGCGCGTTGGGGACAATCGCCTTTCACCAATATCACTTTGGATTGGGTCGTTCCTGAAGATTTGAAAACTCAAATCCCAACAAAAAACGACTTCCATTTCTTTGAAAATAATTTCAATCACGACCTTTTGGTAAGAGCACAAGAACGTGGCGTTGCAAAAGTGACCGACTTGCGCTACGAGCATTTCCAAAAAGAAATGAACCTCATCAACAAAGCCTATTATACTGTAATGACCGAAGGCGATGCAAACGGACAACCATTTACTTTCCCAATTCCAACGGTAAATATCACCGAAGAATTTGATTGGGATGGAGAAAACACCGAATTGCTTTTCGAAAATACCGCCAAAATAGGTTCTTCTTATTTCCAAAATTTCATAGGAAGCCAATATAAATTAGACGAAAATGGCCAAAAAATAGAAAACGAAAATGCTTATAAACCTAATGCAGTTCGCAGTATGTGCTGTCGTTTACAATTGGATTTGCGCGAATTATTGAAACGTGGAAATGGCCTTTTTGGAAGTGCCGAAATGACCGGAAGCATTGGAGTTGTGACCATAAATATGGCTCGATTGGGTTATTTATATCGAGGAAACAAAGAAGAATTATTCAAACAACTAGACAAATTATTATATATCTCTAAATCGACTTTAGAGAAAAAACGGGTGTTCATTCAGGAAATGTACGACCGCGGTTTGTATCCATATACTAAACGCTATTTGCAACATTTCAGAAACCACTTTTCGACCATTGGGGTAAACGGAATCAACGAAATGATTGTGAATTTTACCGGTCAAAAAGACACTGTAACTTCATCAACAGGAATTGATTTTGCTTCGGAAATCCTAGATCATATTCGTGGCAGAATGAAAGAATTTCAGGAAGAAACAGGTAATTTATACAATCTTGAAGCCACACCTGCCGAAGGAACAACTTATCGTTTTGCCAAAGAAGACAAAAAACGTTTTCCAAATATAATCCAAGCAGGACAAGAAGATAATATTTATTACACAAACAGTTCACAAATTCCGGTAGATCATACCGAAGACCCTTTTGAAGCCCTGCTCTTACAAGATGAGTTACAATGCAAATATACTGGCGGTACCGTTTTACACTTGTATATGAGCGAAAAAATGAGTTCGCCAGAAGCCTGTAAACAATTTGTCAAAAAAGTAGTGTCTAGCTTTAGATTGCCTTATATCACTGTAACTCCAGTGTTCAGCGTGTGCCCAGTTCACGGCTATTTGAACGGAGAACACGAATACTGCCCAAAATGTGATGATGCCCTAATTGAAAAACAAAAAACTGAAAAATATGAAAACTGAAACTAAAACCAATCCGATTTTGGAAGAAAACCAGCATTTGAGAACCAAATGCCTTGTTTATACACGCGTAATGGGCTATCACAGACCCGTAGAAAGTTTTAATATTGGCAAAAAAGGTGAACACAAACAACGAACTCATTTCACTGAAGGAAAATGTTAGTACGCCCATTTACAGCTTAACACCTTTCACTTTATTAGATTATCCACATAAATCCGCCTGCATTCTTTGGTTTGCAGGCTGTAATATGCGGTGTGTGTATTGTTACAACCCAGAGATTGTACTCGGAAAAGGGAGTCTTTCTTTCGAAAAAATACTTACATTTTTACATTCACGAAAAAATTTGTTAGACGCAGTCGTTTTTAGTGGTGGAGAATGTGTCTTGCATAAAAATATTATTCCGTTGATTTCTGAAGTCAAAAAAATGGGCTATTTGATAAAAATTGACACCAACGGCAGTTCTCCAGAAGTCATTCAGGAGCTAATAAATAAGGAAATTATAGATTACATTGCCCTAGACTATAAAGCCCCAAAATCTAAATTTCAAGCGATTACTCAATCGGATTTATATAAACCTTTTGAAAAAACATTAGATATAATTTTAAAAGGCAAAATCCCTTTTGAAGTCAGAACCACCTACCATTCTGATTTGTTAACAGAAGATGAATTAATGGAAATGATTCGTTTTTTGGAAAATAAAAACTATTCAGGCAATTATTATATCCAATTTTTCAAAAACAATGCGGAAACACTTTCAAAACTCGAACGATCTATTAATAGAATTGATTGCGAAAAACTTTCAACAAAAACAATTCAAATAATTTTAAGAGAATAAACTATTATTGACTAACTTTATAAAAAATGTATGTTTTCAAAAACCTGTGAATACGCTATTCGTGCTTCTATTTATATAGCAAGCCAATCTTATATTGACAAAAGGGTTACTATTAAAGACATCTCCGAAAATATTGATTCACCAAAATCTTTTACTGCGAAAATTTTACAGATTTTGGCAAAAAAAGGCGTGGTGCATTCCATCAAAGGAATTGGGGGTGGTTTTGAAATTCCAAAAGACCAGATAAAAAAAATAAGTCTTTCTCAAATTGTAACAGCAATAGATGGTGATATTATTTTTACAGGATGTGGTTTAGGCCTACATCATTGCTCAAAGGAACGGCCTTGCCCACTGAATAAAAGGTTCCGAACCATTCGAGAAGATCTTGCAAAAATGCTAGAAAACACCTCCCTAGAAGAACTTGCCTTGGATATTAATTCTGGCGATTCTTATTTGATGTAAATTATAAAAAAAGACCTCAAAGGATATAAAAAAACCTTTGAGGTCAAATTTATAAAAAACAATTTTGTATTAAAAACTTTAATTAAAAACCCTTAAGCTACCACTAATTCTGGCACTTCTACTCCAACCAATTCTTTGGCATAATATTCCAATTGGCTTTGAATTTCTTTAATACTATTCTCGAAATAATGGGTGTTGGCAAAAAAGTTTTGATAAAAGGCAATGCCTTCCAATAAATTACTTTTAAAGACTTTCAATTTCTTCAATTGCGACGCATTAATCTCATTCGAAATGTTTTTGATATCATTTTTCAAATAATCGATATACATTTTTAGTTCTTTGATAAACAAATTCGGTCTGTTTGGATCGGTCATTACATTAAAATTGCCATAAATATGTCGTACCATTTCAGAAAGCGAAACTTCTTTGTCAAAATAAGCTAAATTAGGTCCAGGACAAACTATAACTCCTTGAGATTGTCCGGTGATCTTAATGTCATTTTCAAGATAAGAAGCATTAGCAAGGCCTACACAAAGACAGGCTTTTTCGGTAATATCAAATTTCATTTTATCAAAACTTTCCTGAGTCAAAGTTTCTTTTACTTTATTTAATTCGTCCAATTTTACTTCTTGATATTTCTTAGACGATGTACAAATTCCTTCAGGACCAAACTCTTTACTCAAAGCCAAAAACTTTTTCGGGCAAGAGCTTCCTGCTTTATCATCATCAATACGTTTTTGTTTGAACATTTCGTTTGACGTTCCTCTTACTGTATTAAATGGAACGCCCAGTGGCGAAATATGGCTCAAATACAAATCTTTTTCTTTGGCATTTCTCAATAATTCGCGAGTTTCAGCATCTACAGATGTTGCTTCTGGAACTAGTAAAAACGGTGTTCCCCAACCCACAGCATCCACATTATAATAATCCAACATAAAATCGTGTTCTTCGGCAGTTCCTACGCCTCCTTGAACGGTTATTTTCAAATCTAATGGCGTTTCAGGAATCTGCATTCCCTTTTGCGCTAAGGCTTTCACCATAATATCATGGGCAGATTGAACCAATTGCTCTTTTTTATGCTTGAATTCTTCCATAATTGGCCCCAATAAAACCCCATCAGTAGCAAAAGCGTGTCCACCACAATTCAACCCTGATTCAATACGGTATTCCGAAACCCAAAGTCCTTTTTTGGCCAAGAAATTACCTTGAATCATTGCCGAACGATAATCACTGACTTTTAGAATAATTTTCTTTTTCAAATGGTTGTTTGCGTCTGGGAAAAAACAAGGGAAACTTTCGAAATAAGTAAATAGTCTAGGATTCATTCCTGCCGACAAAATAATGGAAGACGATAAATTGCTGTTTGCAAATCCTCGAAGTGCTGCGTGAGCGTCATTGAATTCTACAGGCAATTGTTCGTGATTATGAAAATTGTCTTTGTCAAGTTTAGTCATAATATTGACATCTATTTGACCTGGATAAATATGCTCTTCGAGATATTTTGACACGTTTTCTTTCAAAGCAATTCCATCTTCTAAAAAGTGTTCTAAGCCTTCTTTGATTTTGGATTTATTAGGCAACATTGCAATATAATTTTCTAATGCATGTTTGCTTTCTGACAATTCAGTTTTGAAATTTTCGAATTTTTCTTTTACGATTGTATCAACTAAATTCAAATAGGAAGTAATTCGTTCAGCACGATAATCCTGAAACTTTTTGGTTATCTCTTGATAGGGAACGTCGAATTTTTCGCTGTAAAAAGCTCTCATTTTCTCAATAAGTTCATCATCAGCAAGTGCTATAACCGATGATATTCCGTACTTCGCCACACGAATTGGACTATCAATTGTAAAAGCCAATCCCATCACCGGAATATGAAAAGTATGTAATTGTTTATTTGTCATCTTGTACTTAACTATTTTGTTTGAGGTATAAGATGCAAATGTCGTAAAAGCAATTAATACAATACCTGATAATTATCATAGTTTAAGGTTCTTTCGAATAAGATTGAAGTTATAAATATTAAAATTCTTATAAATAATCGATAATTACATGACATAATTTGAGTTTTTTGTTTTTTAAATAAGTGTATATTTGTAAAATAATGTAAATACATTGGGAATACTAAAATTTATTAAGAAATGAAAAATCTTAAAGAACGAATATTAGAACTAAAAAAAGAGAAAAATGCAGTTATTTTAGCGCATTATTATCAAGAAGCCGATATTCAGGATATTGCAGATTATGTGGGTGATAGCTTAGGTCTATCCCAAGAAGCGATGAAAGTGGATGCCGACATCATCCTCTTTGCGGGTGTGCATTTTATGGCCGAAACTGCAAAGATTTTGAATCCTACCAAAAAAGTAATTCTTCCCGATTTAAAAGCGGGTTGTTCCCTAGCTGAATCTTGTCCAGCTGATACATTCCAAAAATTCATCGAGGAGCACCCTGGTCACGTTGTCATCACTTATGTAAATTGTTCTGCCGAGGTGAAGGCCTTGACCGATATTGTTTGCACATCTTCTAATGCTGTGAAAATTGTAGAGTCTATTCCAAAAGAAACACCAATCATCTTTGCTCCAGATAAAAATTTAGGTAAATATATTATTCAAAAAACAGGTAGAGACATGCTGCTTTGGGATGGTTCTTGCGTGGTGCACGAAGCTTTTTCATTAGACAAATTGATTGCGCTTTATAAAGAAAATCCAGACGCAAAAATCATTGCCCATCCTGAGTCAGAAACACACATTCTAAAAACGGCCAACTACATAGGCTCCACTGCTGGAATGATTGATTTTGTAAAAAAAGACCCCAACAACAAATTTATTGTCGCTACCGAAGCTGGGATTCTTCATAAAATGAAACAAGAAGTACCTCATAAAATATTGATTCCTGCACCGTCAGAAGAAGACAACACCTGTGCTTGCAGCGAATGTGGTTATATGAAAATGAACACTTTGCAAAAAGTGTATGACTGTTTACTCAATGAAACACCTGAAATTTCGGTACCCGATGATATTATGAAAAAAGCATTAGTTCCAATTGAACGAATGCTTGAATTATCAAAATAATGATCCAAACAAACTACTTAATTATTGGTTCTGGCGTTGCTGGATTAACCTTTGCTTTAAAAATAGCAGAGGAATTTCCAGAAAAAAAAGTTACGATTGTAACCAAAGCCAATGCGGATGAATCCAATACTAAATATGCTCAAGGAGGCATCGCTATTGTTACAGACAAAATAGTGGATTCCTATGAAAAACACATCGAAGACACTATTATTTGTGGTGACGGATTGTGTGATGAGGAAGTAGTAAGAATGGTGATTACTGAAGGCCCGAAACGACTAAAAGAATTGATTGAATGGGGCGCAAAATTTGATAAAAATGCTGCTGGCACCTTAAATTTAGGAAAAGAAGGCGGTCACTCTGAAAATAGAGTGGTGCATCATAAAGACCAAACCGGTCAAGAAATTCAGCGTGCCATTTCGCACCAAGTACATCAAAAAGAAAATATATTAGTTCTAGACTATCACTTAGCCATCGATTTAATTACTGAAAACAATCGCTGTTTAGGAGCTTATGTTTTGGATGAAAAAACAAACGAAATCCTGACTTTCAAATCCGATTTTACTTTACTGGCCACTGGCGGAATTGGTCATCTTTATGGTCATACTACCAATCCTGTGATTGCCACTGGTGATGGAATTGCAATGGCTTACAGAGCCAAAGCAGCAATAAAAGAAATGGAATTTATTCAGTTTCACCCCACTGCATTATACGATGCTTCTACTGGAACTTCTTTCTTGATTTCGGAGGCAGTTCGTGGTTTTGGCGCCTATTTGCGAACGAAAAACGGTCATCGTTTTATGCCCGATTATGATTCCCGAGGCGATTTAGCTTCGCGTGATATTGTTTCGCAATGCATCGACATAGAACTCAAAAAATCTGGTGATGAATGTGTTTACCTTGACTGCTCCCATTTAGATATGGAAGCTTTCATCAAACATTTTCCGATGATTTACAACCATTGTAAAAAGAAAGGAATAGATTTAGCAAAAGATTGGATTCCTGTAGTTCCTGCCCAACATTATCTTTGTGGTGGAATTGTGGTTGATAAAACAGGGAAAACTTCTGTTGAAAATTTATTTGCTTGCGGCGAATGTTCTAGAACTGGTTTGCACGGAGCGAATAGACTGGCGTCAAATTCTTTATTAGAAGCTTTGGTCTATTCGGATAAAATCTTTAATTATTTGGCGACTACTTCATTCGAAAAAAGTCAATTCGCAGGCATTGTTACGGACTGGAAACCGGTTCCAAAACCAGCTATCAATCAAGATTATGTTGCCAAAAGAAAAGCCGAATTACAACTTTTGATGCGTCAAAATGCTGGAATTGTACGCAATGATATTGATTTACTTAAAGCAAAAGAAAAACTCACTCATTGGAAAACTGAAATAGAAGAAAACATAAATAATTATCAAATTAATGCCGACTTGTGTGAGTTGCAAAATTTAATCACTATTGGAATCTTGATAGTACAACAATCATTAGAGCGAGATGAAAATTGTGGTGGCTTTATAAAGACCTAATATTTTCTTCTAATTGCTGAATTTGAGTTTTTGTTATTTATCTTTACTAAAGTTGGTTTTGTTACTTACTATTTTTTTGAATGCATTAATTTTATTAAATGACAAGAAAATTCATAATAGCACTATATGTCTTTTTTGCTGTTTCCAATAGCAATGCCCAAGATAAAGACACCTATTATGTTTATAAAAACGGTGATTCAATTGAGCAAGTAGACGGTATTGATTATCTAATTCGATTATTCAAGATCAATAAAAGTCAGGAAAAAATAGAAAACAAGAAAGTCCATTTTTCATTTTTCCCTACAGAAACTAAAAACGCCGGCGGAAGAGTTCTTGTTTCCTCTTTCAATGCCTCTTTTTTACTGGGAGACATATCCACGACCAATAATTCAACCGTATATTTAATTCCCTATATTTCATTCAATAATCAATATGGAGTAGAATTATACCCCACTATTTGGCTCAAAAACAATAGTTGGAATTTTGTGGGGGAATATTTTATTTTAAACTACCCTCAAAATACTTGGGGCTTGGGAGGAAATAGCCCAAACAGCAACGAAACATTGGTTGACGGCAAACAAGTTAGATTCCACCAAAACGTATTGAGAGGAATCATGCCTAATTTAGCCGTCGGATTAGGATATCAGTTTGACGAACATTATGATCTGGAAATCTTAAGCAGTGAATTTATTAAAAATAATCCCGAATTTCCTCAGGGTAAGAAATACAAATCAATTTCATCTGGTATTTCAGTTCCGATAGTTTATGACAACAGAAAAAACATAAACAATCCCCAAGAAGGAATGTATTCGAGTGTGACCTATTTGTACAACGACCCGGGCTTAGGAAGTGATACAAAATGGCAATCCCTTTTTTTTGATGTTCGAAAATATTTTCCAATTCACTATGCTCGAAGCGTTCTCGCTTTACGCTCCTATTATTGGACCGTCCTATCGGGCGAAGTTCCTTATTTCGATTTGCCTTCAACCCGTTCAGAACCAGGAACAGCAAGTTCTTCAAGAGGAATTCAAAAAGACCGATACCGAAGCAATGCAATCTTTTTTCTTGAATCAGAATATCGATTTAATATTACACGTAACGGTTTTTTGGGTGGGGTAGTTTTTGCAAACACTACCTCCGCATCACAATATGACACCCAGCACTTTATACATTGGCAACCTGCAGCTGGAGCTGGAATTCGATTGAAATTCAACAAATACACCAAAGTAAATGTTGCCTTTGATATAGGATTTAGCAAGGATTATACCAACCTTTATCTAAAAATTGGTGAGGTTTTTTAACCTTATTAAAAGCCAAAAGCTAAATTCAAAAAGAAATTCCTTCCCTTTCTTGGAATGTTATTCCAATCTGAAAAAGTGGAATAAAAGGTGTCGAAAATATTTTCGATTCCAATCTTCATATTGCATTTTACTTTTTCGAAAGCAAAAGAATATCCCGCATCAAAATTCAAAATAGCATAAGACGGCGTTCTATCTTCTCCATAAAAAGGGTTGTATTGGGTTTGGGTTGCATTTCCCTGAACCGTAATTTCTGCAGAGAATTTTTCCTTATTGAAATTCAAAGAAGAAAAATAGCGCAACGGACTAATAAAAGGCAGATTCCTGCTTTCGAAGTCTTTTCCGTAGCTATAAACCAATTGTCCTTTCCATTTGAAATTTTCTAAAAACTTATATTCTAAATTCAAATCGGTGTTGAAAATCGTTGCATAATCCAAAGCCGTGTAAATTTTCACGCCACTAGCTCCAATGGTCATTGGAATTAAAGAATCATCGGGTTTGCCTACGATATAATTGGAAATATGGAAATAGTAAGATGAGATTTTTGAACTAAATTTATTAGTTTTATACCCAACAGAGACACTTCCTTCTATGGAATTTTCATTCTTTAATTCTGGGTTTCCGATGTAATCAAACATATCAAAACTATTGAACAAATAAAATCCGTAACCTTCAGACACTGATGGTGCTCGTTCGCCATATCCCAATCCGAAACCATACGAAAAACCATTTTCATCATACAAATAATTAGAAGATATGCTTGGTAAAATTCGGTTTTTGCTGTCCTTCATATTGGGATAAAAAATTTGCAAACTTTCTAAACCTAATTGGCTAGCAACCTGATTATAATGATTGGCTAAACTGGTTGAAAATTTCAAACTAGAATGACAATTCAGAGCGATATTATCTTCTAAAAACAAGGCTGTATAAAACGTTTTCACATCTGGCCAAGTATACATAAACATCAATTTTTCGTTAGAATCGGCTGGATACATTGTCATTTCGGCCACTGAACGATTGTAAAATGAGTTCAAATCGGCAATAAATTGATGGCTATTGAGAACTCCTTTTGCTTTAGAATAAAACCCAAAAGTGTCGCTCCAACCCGGCATATCCATATGAATAGGCACAGAAGGTCGCTTGGTATCGTCCATTTTATGAGTAATAGTATTGTAATACATTTTTGTTTCCCAGTTGGTCATTGCGAGTCCCGAAGCAATCCCTTTTGATTCAGGAACATATTCAAATTTCAGCGAAGTGATTACTGCTTCGGCTAAAGAAACATCCATTGGCAAAGCCGGATAACCCACGTTTGTCGCTTTATCATAGATTATAGAACCTTCTAGCAATTTGTTTTTATCAAATGTAAATCCTGAAGTTGCTGAAATGTTGAATTTCCGAAACTGCGAAAATAAAACTTCCTGTCCCTTTCCATCGGTATAATTCTCGGCATCGCGAAACATAAAATCGGTATCTACATAAAACGATTTTTCGGCATAATTTACAGCTGAGCCAATAATTTTTTGCTTACTATTGGATTCAAAACCAGTATTCAAAGAAGTGTCCCAACCCAAATTGGAAAACCCACTGCGATTTCGTTGCAAATAAATAGAACCACCAATGGTTGACCCGTGACAAGCTCCTTGTTGACCCGATTTTATAGTCGCTTCAGACAAATTAGAAACCTCAACATAAGAAGTTATTGGATCCATTTTGTCAGTGCAAGCTCCAAAAACACGCATCCCATCAATGGTTACTAAAGTTCTCTCGGTGGTCATATTATTAATCATAGGTTCCCAAGCGTAACTGCCTCGACGAATCATATCCACTTTGGTCGATTGTTGCAAATATTCATCAATAGTAGCCAATGGTTTGGCTTGGTTTTGATACAATTGTGTTTTTTTTCCAATGACAATTACTTCTTTTAAATCCTTTGGAGTAATTGTATCAACGGGTTTTTCTTGGGCGATAATTACTGTAGGAATTAGAAAAAAAATCCCAATAAAAAGTATAAAGTTTTTCATAAAAAATGTAAAATTATCTTTGCCAAAGTTGAACCCTTTGGCAAAGATTTGTTTTTAATTAAAACTCTATTTCGAAATAAATACTGCTTGCTGGAACGGCATCAGTGATAGTTTCGCCTTTAAGAACAGTTCCCGAAGCATTGAGTAATTGTAAATTAATTTTCCAATAACCCGTCATAGTCAGCGATAGTTTTCCGTTGTATAAATTCCCTGCAAGTGTTTGTGTTGCATCGACATTATTAGGAGAACTGTGATTTCCCATGCTTGGCATTCTTGGGTCAATTTTTAATTTAAAATTATCAACCGCTGGAAAAGTCATCATATCCTGCATTTTCCAAACACCAGCTACCATCTCGTTGATTCCAACTTTTGGATGATGTGGATCTACATAAGCTACAATATATCGTACATTATCAGAACCCGTAAATGTGGTCACTTTTTGTTTTGTCGATGCGGGAACATCAATAACCGAGGTCATAGAATAGGCCGTTCCATTGATGGTATAATCTATCTTTAAATCCCAATATTCCGTAGCATTTTGAGCCATTTGAAAAACAATATAACCTTCGTAAACTAATCCGTCTGTGGAGACTTTCGTTACTGGTGATTTAGGACAAGAATGGTTCATCATAGCCATGTGCATCACAGGCATCCAAGTAACCGTTGCGTTTTTTATGTATTGATTGGTTGTTTTGTCTTTTATTTTCAGAGAAATCTCATTGAATCCTTGCTCTAAACCACCCATGTGTTTGTATAATTCTATGGTGTGAGTTGAATTTGAGATTTCTTTAAATTGAGTCAATCCGTCTAATTCGTCAACTGTAGTATCATCATTATCTGAAGTACATGAAGCAAAAATGGTTACTAAAACCAATGGTAGTATTCTTAAAAATTTCATTTTTTTATTTTTTAAATTTGATAATAAACATCCTCTCGATACATCTTTATATATCGAAAATATTAATTGTAAAAACCGGAAAAATTATGAAATGAAAATGGGAGGACGAAAGACCGAAACACTATTCAAATAGGAGTATGAGTTAGAATAGTTGCTGATTATTTTTTGTTTTACCTCAAAATAAAGGGATGTGATTTTGAATGATTTGATTTCCTCAAAAAACAGCACTTCCAATTCTTGAGTGACTATTTTTTTGTTTGAAGAAATAGGTTTTTCGCTTTCGGAGGCTTTGGCCAATTCTTTCATCAAATGACATTTACCATTACACTGCAATTTGGGCTTGGCTTTATTGACACAAAGCACCTTTGTAATGTATTCATAATTAACGACATAGTCCATAACCGGAAGAACCGGTTTTAGTAACATAAATAGCGCTAATAGGAATAGTATCTTTTTCACGATGCAAATATATGCTTTCAATTAAAAATATTCTTATGATTCTAGTCATAATATATTTAACTTTATGCAACTTAAATTTGTGGCATCTTTCGTATTTGCCACAAAAATTGCAAAAATAAAGATAAAATTACTCCACATCAATTATGCAAATAGATATAGATTTACTTTATTCGTGGGGCGCCGTTGCCAAAAAATATAAGAAAAACGAAATCATTTTCGACGAAGATGAACTAGCCAATTTTTACTATCAAATCCTTGATGGCAGTGTGCGATTGTTCAATTCGAATGATGAAGGCAAGGAATTTACCCAAGGGATTTTTTGCAAAGGAGATGGTTTTGGCGAACCTCCACTATTTATCAATGAAACCTATCCTGCTAAAGCAATAACGATTCAAGACAGTACCATCCTGAAATTATCTAAGGATAAATTTTTCAAAATTTTGGATGAATATCCGTCCATCCAGAAATACTTTTTAGTTTTATTGGCGCAGAAAATTCATTCAAAATCAAAAACTTCAAAAGAAATTATCAATCAAAAACCTGAGTTTAGGGTTATCGCATTTTTAAACTCGTTCAAGAAAAAAACAGGAAATTCAAGTGAAAAAATCTTGATTCCGTATACTCGACAAGAAATTGCCAATTATACCGGTTTGAGGGTGGAAACGGTTATTCGGGTTTTCACACAAATGAATAAGAATAACAAAGTAGAGATTATCAATCACAAAATATATTATTAATGTTGAACATCAAATTTTGGCTAAAAATTTCGTTGCTAAACCTGTGCATCGTTGCTTCTTTAGGACTTTTGATGCGGTATAAAATTGGATTCGAATTTCCATATTTAGACCAAAAACATTTGCAACACTCCCACTCTCATTTTGCTTTTACTGGTTGGTTAGGCCATACTTTAATGGCATTGATGGTGTATTTCATTCAAACAAAAATCACTGAATTCAAAGGAAATAAATACAAAAAAATCATTGTTGCTAACTTAATTTGTTCTTACGGAATGCTTATTTCCTTTATTATCGAAGGGTATGGCTTGGTTTCAATAGCGCTTTCTACAGCTTCGATAGTAGTTTCCTATATTTTTGCCTATCGATTCAGCAAGGATTTAAAATTATTGGATAATGATTTGTTAGCGAAAAGTTATTTTAAAACAGCGCTTTTTTTTAATGTAATCTCCTCTTTGGGCACCTTTTATTTAGCTTATATGATGGCGAGCAAAAATGTTGTACAGGATTGGTATCTTTCGTCAATTTATTATTATTTGCATTTTCAGTACAACGGATGGTTTTTCTTTGCGTGTATGGGTTTGGCATTTGGATTTATGAACCTCCGAAAATCAGAACATTACTTTTATGAAACTTCATTCAGGTTGTTTGCAATAGCTTGTGTTCCTGCTTATTTTTTATCAACACTTTGGTTGAATTTACCCCTTTGGATATACACAATTACGGTGATAGCAGCCGTTATTCAGGTTTTTGCTTGGTTTAAATTTATTGCAGTTCTATTAAAAACACGAAAAAATATTTTAGAAAATTATGCTCCCGTTTTGCGTTATATTCTTTTGTTTGTTGGTTTTGCTTTGAGTGTAAAATTATTGCTTCAATTGGGCTCAACCGTACCCATCATTAGTCAGCTTGCTTTTGGATTCAGACCTATCGTAATTGCTTATTTGCATCTCATTTTATTGGGAATCATTACTTTGTTTATATTGTTTTATATCTATGCCAATCACTTGATTATTATCTCAAAAAATATAAAATACGGTGTAATACTATTCACTATTGGAGTTTTATTAAACGAAATTGTTTTGGCTATTCAAGGTATTGCTGCTTTTAGTTATACACTCATTCCTTATGTAAATGAAATGCTTTTTGGAATTGCAATAATTTTATTCATTGGTATTGCAGTGACTGCCTATTTCTCCATAAAAAAAGTGAAAAATAATCCTTCTTTATGATTATACTCATAAAATAAATGTTTGAAATTCAAGTGCTTTGTCTTATAAAACTAAAGAACAACCATTATGAAAAAAACAATTCACTTGTTATTAGCCGCTTTTCTGTTTACTGCCATTGGATGCAAGCAAAATAGTGAAGCAACATCAGAAACCACAACCGAAAACACCGAGGCCACATCAACTGGTCAAGAAGGAGTGGTAGATGAAAATTCTGCTCCAAACATTGTTCAAGTTGCTTCTGGAAGCAAAGATCACACTACCTTAGTGGCCGCAGTGAAGGCTGCTGACCTCGTCAGATCATTGAGTAATGCCGGACCATTCACTGTTTTTGCCCCAACAAATGCTGCTTTCGACAAGCTACCTGCCGGAACTGTAGAAGGCTTATTGAAACCAGAGAAAAAAGGGGATTTAGAAAATATTCTTGGGTATCATACTTATGTAGGCACCCTGAAAACGGAATATATGAATGACGGTCAAGAATTTGATATGGTCTTTGGCGGAAAAGTAAAAATCACTAAAAAAGGGGATAAAACTTATGTCAACGGTTCAGAAATTGTGACTTCAATACCAACATCTAACGGAATAATTCACGTGATTGGCGATGTATTACTTCCTAAATAAAATTACTAATTCATCTTACCTTTGTTGAAAAAAGCGTGTGTTAACAGTAACACACGCTTTTTATTTAGCCCTATTTATTAAATTAGCCCAATGTTTTATGCATCATTGCTGCAGCAATATTAGTGGTTCTTTGTTTGATTTCGTCCGCTTTTGTCCCTACAAACAATTCATCGACTGTGGCATCAAACAAGGTTTTCCAATGTTGAAAATGAATTACTTTTACCTCACTTTTTTTCTGCAATTCTTCGTGAGCCACCATTGGATTTCCATCATAATTCCCTGAAGACAGCAAAATGTTTTCAAAAAAATCACACATTTTAGGCAAATGATTTTCCCAATTCACTTTGGCCACATCATTAAAAAAATAACCGATTGTTACATCTTTTTTTACTTTGTCGTAAAAAATAGTTGCCAACTTTTCAATATCTGCCCTGTTCTTGATATCTGTTTTCATTTTTTTATTTATTAAACCTTAATGGTTTGTTTGAATTACAAATCTTTGTTCTTAAACTTTTTAAGCGAAATATAAAACGGAATAATTGTCCACAAACACAATAACGCAAAGGAAACTGTCAATCCGATTGTGGTGCCAAAGAAATCTTTGAAAATGGCTCCGGTATAACCCATCATCGCCGAAACATCAAGCTGCAACAAAATTTGAATTCGTGCCAAATCTATTGGACTCAAAGCTGTAACTGCCACCATTGCTTTTTCAATAGGATAGTCCGATAATTGGAACAATAAGAATAAAACCATTCCGTCAAAAAGCAAGGCAAAATACAACCAAGTCATTATTGCAATTCCAATTCCTTTGGCTTTGTCTCTTGTTAGAATCGAACTCAAAAAAGCCAAAGCCACAAATATTACCGAAATCAAACAGCCTACTACAATCATCATTATTCCTACACTATCGGGAGCATTGATTAATAAGGGAATTCCAGCACCAATAAAGAATGCAGCAACCATAGACAATGACAATCCTAGGAATAAACTCAACCAAATCTTTTTCCGTTTTACAGGCTGGCTTAGTAAAAGTTCGATAAATTCGGAAGAATTATACAAATAAATCGTTGCAAAAAGGATGGATACTAATGGAACTGTGAATAAAATCACGTTCAAAATGGTGAGCAATCCTTTGGCAGAATTGTCTTCTAATCCAAAAGAACTCCAGGAAAGCAAGGCTAAAATTAAGGTGTAAGCCAATACAATCTTGTTTTTTAGAATGTCGAGAAATATGATTTTAATGATTCTGTTCATTACTTTCGCTTTTTAAAATTTTGGCAATTGCTTTTGAAATTTTTTGTTCTCCTGTTGATTCCAATAAATCGGCGATGGTTTTATGAAAATGGACTTTGCCATCTTGCATAAAAATAATCTGGCTAATCATATCATCTAATTCGCTCAAAAGATGGGAAGTAATCAGGATGAGTTTTCCTTTTTCTCGCTCCTTGATTATTTTTTCCTTCAATATTTCCGAAGCCAATGGATCTAAACCCGCAGTTGGTTCATCTAAAATCAACACATCGGGATTGAATAAAAAAGCTAAAATGGCACTCACTTTTTGGGTTGTTCCGCCAGAAAGTGTTCGCATTTGCTTGTCGAATATTTTTTCGATTTCGAAAGCTTTTATTAAATCTTCGTCCAAAACAGCATCTGAATTTCGGACTTTTTTAATCATTTCAATGATTTGGCCCACTGACATATAATCGGGATAACGCCCTATTTGCGGCATATATCCTATTTGTTCTCGATATTTATATTTATTGAGTATCGATTTTTGGTCAAACAAAACATCGCCTTTGGTAGGAATCACCATACCCAAAATACTTTTTATCAAAGTGGTTTTTCCACAACCATTTGGACCAATTAGCGCAATGCATTCCCCTTTGTTGAAAGTAAGATTGACATCGTTTAAAACTTCTAATTTCCCAAATTTTTTATATATATTTTTAATTGCTATCATAAAGACAAAGAATACATTAATGGTGTTTTATCTATAAAATTGTCAGGAGTTATGCTAGGCAAAATTTTCTCGGATTTATCTAAAAGCGTAATCATAAAACTTCGGAACAGCAACATCGCTGAAGGATTATTTTCAGTAAGCACTGCAAACAAACTCAAGGGTCGAAAAGGCACGTCGCCAATTCCGTTTTTGTCTAAATCGTAGCCTTCGTATTTGTCCCAATAATTGCTGTCAAAAGTATTTAAAACAAGACTTCCGTTGGTACTTATATCAAAAGTATTCCCAACAAAATTGTTGTTTTTGATGACATTATCCATACAACTCGCCTGAATTTTCATTCCCCAACCATTGGCCTCGAAAGTATTTTTTTCTACAAGAATCCTACTGGTACCTTCCATATGAATTCCCGAAGTATTTCTATCAAATTTGTTGCCCATGATATAACTGTCCGAAATCTCTTTTAGGAACAAACCGTAGGCGGCATCACCCCAATTTTCTTCGAAAAAATTATTGAACATTTTTACTCTTTGGGTAAACATTACCGCAACACCAGCTCCATTATTTTTAAAAACATTCGAAATATAGGCATCATCATTCGAAAACATAAAATGCAAACCGTAGCGAACATTATGAGTAGAAATATTTCTCCAGATGACTGAATTAGTAACAAACTCGAAATAAATCCCGTCGCGATGACCAGAAACAGTATTGGCGGTAATTTGAAGACTGTCACTTTTCCAGCAATGAATTCCATTGCCTATTAGTTGTTCCTGCTTCCCGAATGCATTTATCTTGTTGTTTTTAACAATACAATTGGTTCCGTTTTGAATATAAATACCGAAGAAATTGTTGTCGAGAATATTGTTTTGAATCACAATATTTTTTCGGTTATAGACTTTTATTCCGCAAGGATCTTCTAGCGTTCCATATCCTGAATTTATTACTTTAAAGCCCCTTACAGTGACACCATCCGCTTTGATAGACAAAACTTCATATTTTTTTTGACCGTCTAAAGTGGGAAACCCTTTGCCGATGAAAATAATTTTTTTATTAATTACTACATTTCCTTCCTTATAAATTCCTTTATAAACCAAAATAGTATCAGCAACATTTGCCATAGCAATAGCTTTCTTGATTGATTTGAAGGGTTTATTGGCTCCAACTTCAATCACATTAGCTTGAAGAAAAGAAGAAAAAAGAAGAAATAGAAAGATTATTTTTTTCATTTTTGTAATAACTATCTTTTGAAAAGTTTAAAGCTTAACAAAAAATTATTTTGATAAAATTGCTTCCCAAGTAATAGGTTCTGCGTTAAGTTTTGTTGCCATTTCCTTTGCATCGGCTTCTTTAGAAAAGGCAATAATACCTCCCCGCATAGGACTTTGAATCGATCCTCCTGAAAGGAAAAACGCGGTATTTGTCGAAATCAATATGTTGTCTTGGGCAAAATCATTTACAAAGTAAGCACCCATTTTGGTAGTGGAATTTTCTTTGCAATAATTCATCATACATGAAATATCATCAAATTTGTATGCTCTACCTTTTTCAGTAATCACTTCGGCAGCAAATTTTCCATCGGCAATGCTCATTCCGCAAAAATCACAATTGTCAGCATTCAATTTTATCGGAACTGCTTTGTCGTTGGCACAAGAAAAAAGGGTAAAGGATAAAATTAAAAATAACGCAGGTTGAATATTTTGCTTTTTGAATTTATTTAAAAAATTTGTTTCTTTGACTACGATAATAAAAAGCAATAATCCAGCAGCAACTAACATCCATCCGCCAACGTCCGGAATAGAATAAGCTCCAAAATTAAGCAGTTGTTTGTACCCGATTAATGGTGGTTGATACGCCATTCCGGGCACTACTATTGCGGCACTTGGATCGAGATTGTGTCCGTACTCATAATTCCATCTATAAAAATCGATACCTGCTAAAATTCCGAAAAGCAAAAATGAAAAAAAAAGAATAATGACTCCTCTTCTTTTGGCTACAAGAACCATTGCTAAGGCTAACAATCCGAAAAAGCCAAAGATATAAGGCAATATAGTAAATTCAGGAAAATCCTCAGTATGCAAGGTTTTCATTCCGATATAATGGTTTAATCCATTGATAACATCTACATCTCCGCCAATTTTATTAGCGTGTAATTGTAGCACCAATCCTTCGGGATATTGAGGTGCTTCGAGTTCAATTCTCCACATTGGGAACAACAAAGAGCCAAAGAATAACGCACTTACTATCAAAAGAATCACTTTTGAAAATAAAGATATTTTTGTAGTTTTCATAACTTATAGTAATAAAAAAAATATTCTTAAAAAAAATAGAACCATTAAGTAATTAAGTCAAATTAAGATGTGAATAACTTAATATCTTTAATTTCTTAATGGTTCAAAAAAATAATTTTAACCTTGAATTAATTATTTACTTGCTGGCACATTTGTACCCAAACTAAACGTTAACGGAATATTACTTCCTGCTGGAGAAACTCTTACATAACCTTGCATTTCTTGGTGCAAAGCACTACAGAAATCGGTGCAATAGAAAGGAACTATACCTACTTTTTTAGGGAGCCATTTTAGCGTACAGGTTTCTCCTGGCATAATAAGAAGTTCTCCGTTATCAGCTCCTTTTATGGCAAATCCGTGAGGCACATCCCAATCTTGCTCTAAGTTAGTCACATGGAAATACACTTCATCTCCTACTTTTATTCCTTCGATATTATCTGATGCAAAATGAGAACGGATAGAAGTCATATAGACATCTACTCTATTTCCTTTTCTGACTACTTTTGATTCTTTTTCGCCTTTGGTTACAAAAGGATGATTGTTGTCCTCTATTTTATAGAATTTCAACTGACCATTATTTCGAATCAAATCAGCAGGAGCGGCTTGTGCATAATGCGGTTCTCCAATGGTTGGAAAATCTAAAATCAATTGCATTTTATCACCGCTAATGTCAAATATCTGAGCACTTTGAGCCAATTCAGGACCTGTTGGCAAATACCTGTCTTTGGTAATTTTGTTGTAAGCAACCAAGTATTTTCCGAAAGGTTTTTTACTATCTCCTCCAGGAATACACAAATGACCCACAGAATAATAAGTAGGAACTCTGTCTAAAACTTTCAAAGATTTGATGTCCCATTTTACCACTTCAGAAGAAACGAAGAAAGTAGTATACGCATTTCCTTTTCCATCAAATTCAGTGTGTAATGGTCCAAGTCCTGGTTTTTGAACTTCACCGTGCAAGGCAGCTTCGTATTTAATTACTGGAATTCCGTCATATTCTCCATCAAATTGTTTGTTTTTGATTGCATTTTGCATTTTGTCAAAACTAAACACAGGAATCAAAGCTGCAAGTTTTCCTGAACCTACTATGTATTCTCCTGTTGGATCGACATCGCAACCGTGAGGCGATTTGGGACAAGGAATCATATAGCAAATGTCTTTCAATTCTTTAGCATTTAAAACTAAAACTTCATTTCTCATTTCAGATTTTGCAGTATGCGTTTTCTCGTCATAAATATTATGAACATACTTTGTAGCCACTTTTTTGGCTTTACCAGCTTTCACATATTCCTCGGCTTTTTTCCAGTTTACCGCCATAATAAAGTCTTTGTCTTTTTGAGAAGCATTCACTTCAAGTAAAGTATTGGCTTGTTCCGTATTGTAGCAAGAGAAGAAAAACCATCCGTGAGATTTGCCTTTACCAGCGTGACTTAAATCGAAGTTTACACCGGGAGCTTCTATTTGGAATGCAATATCCATTTCACCTGCTTTGCCCACTTTTACAAAACTCAAATAGCCTTTGAAGTTTTGTTTATAGGTATTTATTGGCACATCACCGTTTACATTATCAGGTGGAACGCTAAAACGAGTTCCGGCAACAACATACTCTGTGTTTTCTGTAATGAAAGGAGAAGAGTGATTTCCGGCGCTATTAGGCAATTCGATAATTTCTTTTGTAGTGAATGTTTTTAAATCTACACGAGCAATACGAGGCGTATTGTTGGCATTGGCAAAAAGCCAACGACCATCAACTTCCCCATTTGTCTGTGACAATTCCGTATGATGTTGGTCATCCCAAGGCACGAAACCGTGTGAGGTATTCAACATTGGTTTTGTTTCTTCATTGTAGCCATAACCACTCTGAGGATCAGCAGAAAAAACAGGAATTACTCTAAAAAGTCTTCCGCTTGGCAAACCATAAACGCTCACTTGACCGCTAAAACCACCTGAAACGAAATTATAAAATTCGTCATATTTTCCAGGAGCTACATACGCTTTTTGAGCAGCATCACCGCTTACAACATCTCCTGAATTTTTAGGTTTACAGGAACTAAAAAATGCGGCTACCAATACGATGGCTAAACTCGCTTTTAAAAATTTATTGTTCATAATATATTAGTTATTAATTAGTTTTTTGGTTATTTACTTTACTCCGTCATTTTTACGCATAAACTCAAGAACATTTCTTGCATCAGTATCAGAAAGAGACTGATTTGGCATACGCAACAAACAAAGCTCTAGTTGCGCTTGAAGTTTAGGGTCTTTGTCAATCATTGGATCTGGATTGGTAATAAAATTCATAATCCATTCAGGTTTGTTACGTTCTGTAACCCCTTTCCACCCTGGTCCTACTAATTTTTCGTCGGTCAGTTTATGACAAGCAGAACATTTGACCCCTTGTATTTTTTCGCCCTCAGCTGCCATAGCAGCATCCAAATTGGCTCCAAATTCTACAGTTGTATATTTTCCAAGGCCTCTGTTTGGATCATAAGAAGAAGGATCAGCGGTAGCTTCTGTAGTTGCTGCACCAGTCGAAAAGTCTTCGGTTGCATTTTCCTTCTTTCCACAGGAAGTGAATAATGCCATTGTAACAATAAATAATGATAATTTGTACATAAATAATAGTTTTTAAATTTCTAATACAAATTTGCGAATTGTTTTGCCTAATAATTATGATTGCAATCATACTTGCTTATTATTATCTATTTGATTTTCAAAACTTAAATGTTATTGTTTTGTTAAAAAAATTAAACCTTTAAAACTTTACATAGTCTTATCACTATAACTTCAAAAAACACCCTACAAAATGAAAAAATTATTTGTTATCGCATTATTAATGGTTGGGACAACGATTTTTGCGCAGGAAAGAAACAGAAAACATCAAGGAAATGAAATGGAGCAATTTACTCCTGTACAACAAAGCCAATTGATGCTAAAAAAAATGACGTTAGAACTGGATTTGAATGATTCTCAACAAAAGGAAATGAGCGCCATTATTTCAGATAACGTTGCTAAAAAAGAAGCGATGAAGGCCGAGATGAAAGCGAAAAAAGAAAAAGGAGTAAAACCTACAAATGATGAACGATTTGCCATGCATATGAAAATGCTTGACGAACAAATTGCAACTAAAAAAAGAGTAGAAAAAATTCTAAATGCGAAGCAATTCGAAAAATGGAGTACTTTAAAAGAAAATCATAAAGGAAATCGACCTGGTAATAACAGGGGAAACCAACAAGGTAAAAATCAAAGACAAAGACAAGGTTAAATTTTAATAGTTAGTAGAATTGGTTAGTTTGTTAAACTTCCGGCTGGTTACCGGAAGTTTTTTTATTTTTAAAATTTACTAAAATATTTTTGAAACTTTATCTATTGCCTGAATGGTATAATCCAAGTCTTCGTATGTAAGTGCGTCAGTGATGAACCAAGTTTCATAAGCTGACGGTGCAATATAAATTCCTTCCTTTAGCAAGCCGTGAAAAAATTTCTTAAAGGTTTCATTATCTCCTTTTGCTGCAGTTTGAAAATCATAAACCGGAGCAGCATCAAAATGAACAGAAATCATCGATCCTACTCTATTGATGGTGAAATCTACTTTATTTGCTTTTAAAACTTTGTCAATTCCAGCGGCCAAATAAGCTGTTTTATCTTCCAATCTTTTGAATATTTCACGGTCAGAATCCAATGCCTGAAGCATTGCCAATCCTGCAGCCATAGCTAGCGGATTTCCTGATAAAGTTCCTGCTTGATATACAGGCCCAAGTGGCGCTAAATGATTCATTATTTCGTTTCTGGCGGCAAAAGCTCCCACTGGCAAACCGCCTCCAATTACTTTTCCAAAGCAAACAATATCAGCTTTAATGTTGAATAATTCCTGAACTCCGCCTCTGGCCAATCTAAATCCAGTCATTACCTCATCAAAAATTAGGAGTATTCTATTGTCTGTACACAGTTGGCGTAAGCCTTCCAAAAATCCTTTGTTTGGAGGAATACAACCCATATTTCCTGCAACTGGTTCTACAATTATAGCGGCAATTTCGTTTTTATTTGCTTCAATTAGAGCTTTGACATTGTCTAAATCATTATATTTTGCAAGTAAAGTATCTTTTGCCGTTCCCGATGTAACTCCGGGACTATTAGGTGAACCAAAAGTTATGGCTCCGCTTCCTGCTTGAATCAAAAATGAATCGGAATGACCGTGATAACACCCCGCAAATTTGATGATTTTATCTCTTTTGGTAAATCCACGAGCCAAACGAATGGCGCTCATACAAGCTTCGGTTCCTGAATTTACGAAACGTATTTTATCGATATTTGGCACCATCGAAACTGCCAATTCAGCAATTTTAGTTTCGATTTCAGTAGGCATTCCGAACGAAGTTCCTAGTTTGGCTTTCTCGATTACAGCATCGACAACGGGCTGAAAAGCATGTCCCAAAATCATGGGTCCCCAAGAATTAATAAAATCAATTAATTTATTTCCGTCCTCGTCAAATAGATAAGCTCCTTTGGCGCTTTTGACAAAAATTGGCGTTCCTCCTACTGCTTTAAAGGCACGAACTGGCGAATTTACTCCGCCAGGAATTACTTTTTCTGCTTCAGCAAAAAGCTGACTACTTCTTTGATATAACATTTGTATTATTTTTGTATTAGTATCGATTGTCCTATTGAAATGGCATTGTCAAAAATATTATTTTGTTTTTTTAATTCTTCAATAGGAATATTATATTTTTTTGAAATAGAATATAATGTATCTCCTTTTGTAACCACATAACGTTCTGTCGCACGAGGAATTTGAGTGTCATTTATTACAGTCCTTTCTTTTTTATCAATGGCTACATCATCGTATTTATATAACTGAAATCGCTCTATAATAGCAATTAATTTTGTTGGATATTGAACATCTGTTGCGTAGCCTGCAGCTTTCAACCCTTTGGCCCAAGCCTTATAATCAGTTTTTTCTAAATTAAAAAGCGAAGCATATCTAGGTCTCCCTGTCAAAAAAAGTGCGTGATCTCGGAAGGAATCAGCTGCTTTATCATATTTTCTAAAACATTCTGCAATGGTATCATCATCATAACTCACACTTTCGCCCAGCCAATCTTTGTGGCATTTTATACCGAAATGGTTGTTAGCCTGAACGCTTAATGAACCGGTACCAGCACCAGATTCAAGGATTGCTTGACCCAAAACAATACTTGCTGGAATACCATACTTTTTCATATTAGATTGTGCAACATCTTTATATGTTTCGATATAATCCAAAATCATATCATTGGTCACTTTTACCCGAGATGTAGCTTCCAGAATTTGGGTATTCCGATTATAATTTTTATCTGGTTTTGTAGTGGAACTATTTTCAACCGAACCTTTTACAGCGGGTTTTTTATTGGCATCGACAATAGTCGTTTTCGAATTCGAACCTTTCTTAGTGGTTTGAATTACCGATTTGTTCGTATTACAACTTACGAAAAATAGAGCCAAAAATAAAAACGCATATATTCTATTCATAAAAATCTATAATTGGTAATTTTTTTGCTTTGAGTTTCAAATTCATTCCTGAGATTCCTTGCAGTCCACCAGTATGAATGATAAGGATTTTTGAACCATTCGGAAAATAATTCTTGCTTATCAAATCCATAACGCCAAAAACCATCTTTCCTGTATAAATGGGATCCAAAGGAATCTGATTTTCTACATAAAACTGATTAATAAAAGCAATTAATTCTGGATTTACTTTACCATATCCTCCAAAATGATAATCCGTTATTAATTCCCAGTTTTCTTTGTGTACAAATTTACAAATTTCATCTTTTAAAAAATCACCTTTCAATGCTGGAAAGCCTAAAACTTTCTGATGTGGCAAACTGCTATTGATTAAACCACTAATAGTGCCGCCGGTTCCAACGGCAGAACATACATAATCATATTGAGAATCTTCCTCAGACAGAATTTCTTGACAGCCTTTGACTGCAAATTCATTGGTTCCACCTTCTGGAACATAATAAAAATTACCGAACTCGTGCTTTAAGTTTTCTATAAATTCTGCTTCGGTTTTGTGGCGATACTTTTCACGGGTGATAAATTTAAACTTCATGCCGCATTCCTGAGCAAATTTTAAGGTTGGATTTTCTAAAATTTTACTTTCTAATTCGTCACCACGAATAATTCCTATAGTTTTGAATCCATATTCTTTTCCAGCATAAGCGGCAGCGGCAATATGATTTGAAAATGCCCCCCCAAAAGTAAGTAGCGTATCTTCTTCTTCCGCTTTTGCTTGAATCAAATTATATTTGAGTTTTCGGAATTTATTCCCTGAAATAAAGGGATGGATTAAGTCTTCGCGTCTTATAAAAACGGAGATATTGCCATGGAATAATTTTATTTTTTGGGTAAGAATTTCTTGCAAAACAAATGCGATTTGGTACAAATATACAATACAATATGATTTTATTGTCTATTGTGGCTCATTGCAATAAGGTAGCTAGTAGCTTTTGAGCATCAATTTCGTACTGCAGCTAGTTTTCAACAATTATTTTTTGACCCATTTCAGTTTTGTCAGTTGTAGATAATTTTACAATATAAATACCCTTGCTTAGATTAGATGTTGAAAATGAATATGTTGAATCGATTCCCAGCTGGCTTTTAGTAAAAATTAACCTGCCCACTACATCATATAAGCTACAATTACTCAATTCTAATTGTAAAGGATTTGTAACGATTAAATTTTTATTTGTATTGTCCTGTCTTACCGCAAATTTTTGATTTTCTTTTTCATCCAACCCCAAAGTTCCATTCTTAAATGTTATTTCATATCTTGTATCATAAGTTCCTGCCGGCAAAGTCAAGTCGTAAAAACTATTTTTAATGTCGTAATAAGAATTTGTCGTTTTGTCGTGCAAGTATACCTCTGTCACTTCAGGAATGTTTAACATTTCATTTACCGTGATTTTATAATTGGCTTCGGCATAATTTCTAAATCCAATTGGGATTTTTTTATCAATATCAAAGGGCATAACTTCTATAACATACTCTTCATTATCTATTACAAAATAATTATTTGCTGGACCATCATTGGGTGAAGCTGCATCCATAGCACGATCCACTCCATCAGTAGATGATGGATCAAAAACCAATATCATTTGACTAATTGGTCCATTATTCAATAACGTATTAAACCTAATTTTAGGTCTTGTGGTGATGGTGGCAACTGATTTATTATTTGCTCGTTTTTCAAACTGTGAACTATTACTGCCTCCCTCTTTAACAAAAACCCTATAACTATTTTTCATTTGAACATTCCCACCAGTTTGATTGACATCACCTTCAATCATAAAGCCTTGCCCTATAGGAGCGAATCTTCTTTCATAGGAATGTCCTGAAGAGCCTAAATTTAATACTTCATTTCCTGACCCATCATAGGTGTAGAATATTGCAGGCGCATATACATCAACAGGCGAATAGGTGCCATAACCTCCTTTATAATCGGTTATATAATGCGAGTTTACCATTTTGTCATGTTCCCAAAAATAAGCAATCCCTGTACATTTGATATTATCGCTATCTAGCAAAAATGCTTGTAGGTTGATTGCCGAAGGGTAAGGATTTCCGGTCAATGTCAATTCCCCTGGTAAAACAGAAATGTCAATAGTGCCATCATTGGGTTTTCCTCTAAAATCGTAACGTTGTTTGCTGCCTGAATTATTTGGAGTTCCATTAACTGTTATAGCATCAGTTCCGGAAGTTCCTTTCATTGTAAAACCTTCGCCTGCTGCAATTGTTGTTGCTGCACCAACAGAAATCCAATCGGAATACAAACTATTATTGATGAATTTATAGATCCAATAAGGGGAAATACTCAAAGGAGACGCTGTGCCATCATAGCAATTTGACCCTAATACAGTAGCTGCTGTTGTAGCTGTTATTGATGTAGGCCTTCCCAATAGCCCAACACCAAATGTATTATTTGTTGATGTCGAAGTTGCAACATTACCTATAGGAGAACACCAGTAATTATATTGGTAATTATTGACACTTCCCTCCTGAAAAACAGACAAGCTACCTACTCCTTTATTTGCTCCCCTACCCGAAGTACCTTGTATCAGTTGACCATCATTTCTTAAATAAAAATTACTAGAAGAAGCCTTCAGCTCAAGGTCTTTTTTTAAATAAACATATTGATCGCTAGCATAAACAAATGTATTATTTCCAACATACATATCTTGTGAACTTGCTTTACCCTGTAATAAAAATACAGTAGCAAGTAGCACTATTTTTTTTAGGTTATTTGAGTTCATAATCTGATGTATTTAATTTAAAAATCCTTTAGAATTTCCCAAAGTTCATATCACTTAATCCCCTTAGAAATCACCATTAAATTTACTTATTTTTTGTTACAAACACGATATAAATACAAATATTATCGATTAAATGCAAAAATAAATAAATTTATACGTAATAATTTACAAAATAATATTTGCTATTTATCATTATAAAATCAAAAAAATTAGTTTAAAAAAAGTGATAAATGAAATCATCACATCAAAAGCAACATAGATTAAAATATTCAACCCTAAAAAAGAGGATATGGCTATTAATAAAAAACAAAAAGAGAAGAAACAAATTAGTAAACAATTCATAAGCAACAGATTATTAAAATACATTCATTATCAATCCAATATTACTTCTGAATATTCAATTTCATAAAAAAGATTCTAACAAAAAACTATTGATTGCAAAGCGGTCAAATTTTCTATTTGAAACAAATACGTCACCGAAAAAACAACATATTCTTGTAAGACATATACTTAAAATAAACTAATAATATGCTCTTTGTCGATGAAAAATGCCAATTATCTATCAAAAAATATCATACTATAAAAAAAATGTTTTACCTTTAATAGACCTTTTAAGGGTTTTTGTTATTCTATATCTAATCAATAACTTACCAATCATGAAAACTAGTATCCAAATGTCTTATTGTCTATTAATGTTCTTGACCACTATGGGGTCATCTGCACAAGTAGGCATTGGAACAACCACTCCAAGAGGCGCACTCGAAATTTACTCTAGCACAAATGGATTTGTAACACCCCGTGTGGCTTTATCTTCGGTCACCGAATCTGCTCCTGTGGTAAACCCACAAACAGCCGAAGCGCCACTAACTGGGACCATAGTATACAATACAGCAACTGCTGGTACCTACCCGAATGAAGTTTCCCCTGGCTTTTATTTCTGGAACGGAAGTATTTGGTTAAGAATTCCAGCCGAAAATACTGCTTATAATTTTAAAGATGACTTACGAGTGCCTCTCGACAAAGGGTCAAGTGCGGCCTCATTTGAATATTTTTCAGGTTCAACTGGGCCGCAAATTTGGGTTTTCAGAAATAACGCTTCAGTAGAAGAAATGTCTTTTACAGTTCAATTACCTCACAATTGGAAAGAAGGTACGACAATTTACCCTCACATTCACTGGATTCCCAGAGCAAATGGAACAGGCAATGTACAATGGAACTTAGATTACACTTGGGTTGATATAGACGGGACTTTTTCTGCGACTACAACAATTTCAGGTATTGCAACTGGTCCATTTACAAAAGACAATCATCTTTTAACAAATATAGGAACAGGACTAGAAGGAACAGGCAAATCATATTCCAGCATTTTAATTTGTCGTATTTGGAGAGATTCCAGCATAGGTACAGATACGTATACTGGTGATGCAGGCGGTTTAACAATGGATTTCAATGTCTCTCTCAGAAATCCTTTTGCTGAAAATCCAGAGTAAATCAAATACTTTGGTATCCTTAAAAATATTTTATAAACTTCCAAAAAGACCTTCCCTTTAAATAGTCAAGGTCTTTTTCTTTGGCATAAGCCTCCCTTTCAAAACTAATATTCCGATAGGCTAAAGTCCATTTTTTAAATTGTATAAATCGAATTATAAACTCTATAAAATACCACAGCATAAAAGGAAAAATCAGTAATTCCAGTTGTTGCCTTAAATGAATTCGTTCATGATTGATAAAAACAACATTCTCTTTATCGACTCGATGTTTTACAAACACAAACGGAAAAACCGTCAATCCCCGATAGCCTTTAGGTATTAAATATTTGGTAACAATTAGAAACATTCGCTATAAAGTGTATAAATTTGCCTGCATGAAAGAACAAAGGAATGAAAAATTATTAATCGAAGGCGAAGATTTTTATTTCACGCCCGAAGGCTACAAATGTTTTACCGAGAAATACCATTTAAAAAAGGGGTATTGCTGCAAAAATGGTTGTCGTCATTGCCCGTATGGATTCGATAAAAAAACAGGAAAAATTAAAAAGTAATCAAAATTTTGTATTCAGTTACTGTTTACAGTTTGACAAACTATAAATAATAAAGAAATGACTTTCAAAGAACAAATCCAAAAAGGAATTCCAACTATATTACCGCTTCCAAAACCGTTTGAAGCTGAAATAAATCACGCACCAAAACGAAAAGAAATTCTTTCGGATGAAGAAAAAAAATTAGCCCTTCGCAATGCCCTCCGCTATTTCGAACCGAAACATCACGCTGAATTAATCAAAGAATTTGCAGAAGAATTAGAAAGTTATGGCCGAATTTATATGTATCGTTTTCGTCCTAATTATAAAATGTATGCTCGACCAATATCTGACTATCCTGGTAAATGTGAGCAAGCAAAAGCCATTATGCTCATGATTCAGAACAATCTGGATTATGCCGTAGCGCAACATCCTCACGAACTGATAACTTATGGAGGAAATGGAGCGGTTTTTCAAAACTGGGCACAATATTTACTGACGATGCAGTATTTATCTGAAATGACAGAGGAACAAACTCTTACTATTTATTCGGGTCATCCAATGGGATTATTTCCATCTCATAAAGATGCTCCAAGAGTTGTGGTGACTAACGGAATGGTAATTCCCAACTATTCCAAACCCGATGATTGGGAAAAATTCAATGCGCTTGGTGTTTCGCAATACGGACAAATGACAGCCGGAAGTTATATGTACATTGGCCCACAAGGCATTGTCCACGGAACCACAATTACGGTTTTAAATGGTTTTAGAAAAATAAAAACCAATCCCAAAGGTGGATTATTTGTAACATCAGGACTAGGCGGAATGTCTGGAGCACAACCCAAAGCAGGAAATATTGCAGGTTGCATCACAGTTTGTGCTGAAGTTAATCCAAAAATTACACAAATTCGTCACAATCAAGGTTGGATAAATGAAGTTATCGAAAATCTTGATGAATTAGTACAAAGAGTAACTTTGGCAAAAGCCAACAAAGAAATTGTTTCCATCGCCTATTTAGGAAATGTAGTCGATGTTTGGGAAAAATTCGACCAAGAAAATATTTATATTGATTTGGGTTCCGACCAAACTTCCTTACATAATCCATGGGCTGGAGGTTATTATCCAGTGGATATTTCTTTTGAAGATGCTAACGAAATGATGGCCAATAATCCGGAGTTATTCAAGGAAAAAGTACAAGAAACACTTCGTCGACATACCAATGCCATTAACAAACACACCGCAAAAGGAACGTATTTTTTCGATTACGGAAATGCTTTTCTTCTGGAAGCTTCCCGAGCTGGTGCTAATGTTATGGCTGAAAACGGAATTGATTTCAAATATCCTAGTTATGTTCAGGATATAATGGGTCCAATGTGTTTTGATTACGGTTTTGGGCCTTTTCGCTGGGTTTGCACCTCGGGAAAACCGGAAGATTTACAAAAAACAGATACAATTGCTTGCGAAGTTTTGAAAGAAATGAAAAAAAATTCTCCAACCGAAATTCAACAGCAAATGGCAGACAATATTCATTGGATAAAAGGCGCACAGGAAAATAAATTGGTTGTAGGTTCGCAAGCCCGAATTCTGTATGCCGATGCCGAAGGAAGAATGAAAATCGCCGAAGCTTTTAATCAAGCTATTTCCAAGGGCGAAATTGGTCCCGTAGTTTTGGGTCGCGACCATCACGACGTTTCGGGAACAGATTCTCCTTATAGAGAAACTTCAAACATTTATGATGGTTCTCGTTTTACTGCCGATATGGCGATTCAGAATGTGATTGGTGACAGTTTTCGAGGCGCTACTTGGGTTTCTATCCACAATGGAGGCGGTGTAGGCTGGGGCGAAGTCATCAATGGGGGATTTGGGATGGTCCTCGATGGTTCTGCAGCAGCTTCAAAACGCATCGAATCTATGCTTTTTTGGGATGTGAACAACGGAATTTCTAGAAGAAGTTGGGCACGAAATGAAGGTGCTATCTTTGCCATAAAAAGAGCCATGGAAACACAACCTTTGTTGAAAGTTACGCTACCTAATTTGGTAAACGATAATTTGTTTGAAAGTTAAAAACGGAGCTATCCTTTTATTTTTTGATTAAAATCGGCTTCTTTTTCAATCACTTTTCCTTCGTATTGAAGTTTCCATCCCATTGTGTTGGTTAGAATCAGCATTTTCGAAAGTTCTGAAATCAATCTGTTTTTGGCATTGGATTTTAAGGAAGATTTTTCTATTTTTTTAGACAAATTGGCTCGAACCATTTTGCTAATTTTATTGTAATCATCTCCTGTAAAAGGGTTCATGGAACTTTGTTCTACATTATAATATTTGATATCTGGACTGATTTTTATCTCTTCTTTTGGAATATTTATAATGGTAATAGTTTTGTTTTTTTCGTCGATGTCATATTTCATTTGATGCAAATCATAAGCAACAGTCACATCGGCATTGACAATTACGATGGCTTTCTTTTCGAAAGAAACCATATCCATAAAATATTTGTCTTGATCTTTATAGGTAATCACTTCTGCAAAATGCCCTTCGGTAACGACTAGTTTACCAACATTTACAATTTGTTGTTGAATAAGATTGGTATTGTAATCTAGAGTAGAATCATCTTCTTTTTTGAAATCGCAGAATTTGAAAAGTAGAAAAATTGCGACAATTGCAACAATTGCGATAAGGATTCTGTTTTGCATTTTTTATTTTTTTTATAAAAGTAAAAAAAATATCCTAATGGAATAGGAAACTATATCAACTTATTATTCTTTGCCTTTTGAATGGCTTCGAGTTTGGTGTGAACTTGGAGTTTGGTGTAAATATTTTCAACATGTTTGCGGATGGTTCCTGCTGAGAGAAATAGATTTTCGGCAATGGCATTGTATTTTAACCCTTTGCTCAATTGCTCTAAAACTTCGATTTCGCGAGTTGTTAAGTTGTATTCTTCTTGGTTTGTAACATTTTCGAAAGCGGTTGAATTTCTAAATAACTTTAAGGTTTTCATCGCAATCGACGGTGTCATAGTGGCTCCCCCATTCATCGTTTCAATAATTCCTTGTTGCAAATCTTTAGGGTTGACTTCTTTGAGCAAATAGCCATCGGCTCCAGCTTTTATAGCATTGAAAATATTTTCGTCGTTGTCAAAAACGGTTAGCATAATGATTTTTATTTGTGGATATTTATTTTTCACAAAACAAGTAGCATCAATTCCGTTCATTTTTGGCATTTCGATATCCATTAAGATCAAATCGATATTGTGGTTTTTTTCTAATTTTTCGATTAAATCCATACTATTTACAGCGGTAAACTTCAACGAAAAATCCTCAAAAAAAGATAGTTTTTCTTGAGTCGATTTTATCAAAAACGAATTGTCATCTACAATAGCTACTTTTATCATGTCACATCTTTTTTAAGCAATATTTCAATTCTAGTTCCTTCATTCGAAGAGGAAAGATGAAATTCTCCTCCTATTTCTTCGATGCGTTTTTGCATATTTTTCAATCCATTCCCTTTTTCGACAGTGGCTGCGTCAAAACCAAGTCCGTTGTCCTGAATAATGATTTTTAGGTTATTTTCTAATTGTTTTGCGTTGATGGAAATCACACTTGCATTGGCATATTTTATGGCGTTATTAACAGCTTCCTGTATGGTTCTGTAAATATTCATTCCTTGTACCGATGTCAATTTTTGAGTTTTCAAAACTGAATCTACGGCAAACGAAAAGCTGATTTGGCCTTTGGCTTCTTTGGCTTTTTCGATATAATTATTGATTCTAATTTCTAAATCTTCAAAGGAAATTTCGTTGCTATTCATTGCCCAAATCGTGTCCCGAAGTTCTATGATTGTGTCTTTGGCAAAACTGGAAATATTGGATAGTTTGTTGTCTAATTTTTCGTTTGTAATGTCGAATGCATATTTTATATTATCGACCGATGAAATTATGAAAGTCAGTTGAGCTCCAATATTATCGTGTAAATCCCTGGAGATATTCAGTCGTTGTTCTTGCAATTTGTTTTGATTTTCGATTTTAATGATAGCCTTTTTGAGCTTGTATTCTTTAGCTTGTTGGATATTTTTTTGTTTTTGTTGGCGGTAAATCAAGTAGCCAATTAGAGCGATGAAAAAAGATAAGAGGGAAATTCCAAGGAGTAATGTATTTTTTTGTTTGGCTTCGGCTTCTTTTTGAACTAGCAGTTTTTCTTTCTTTTCGGTCTGGTATTTTGTTTCGAGTTCAAAAACAGCTTTTGTTTTTTCATTTGCAAAGAGGCTGTCTTTGCCCGTGTTATATAAAGTTGAATAATAATAAGCGTCGTTATACTTTCCTATTGAAGCATTAGCCTTAGAAAGATTTTTATAGCCTTCGATTAGTAATAATTGAGCTTGAGATTTTTTTGCATAATCAATTCCTTTAAGCGAAAATGGGATACTTTCTTCAAATTTTTTCTGCTTCATCAAGCAGTTTGCATAAGCAATAGAAGCTTCGGCTATTTCGAAAGGATTATTATACTTTTGGTATAATTGAATTGTTTCAACATAGTATTTATTTGCCGTTTCATAGCGATGCAAACTATCATAGACTACCGCCATATTAAAAATAGGATAACAAACATATCGATCATAGCCCAGTTTTATATAACCGTTTTTGGCTATTTCAGAAAATTTTAAAGATTCTTTATATTTTTTGAAATTAATCAAAATGGACCCTAAATTACCCGACGAAATTGTTATGCCCATCTCATTCTGAGCCTTTCGATATAAGTTGTAGGCATTTTGATAATACACTAGTGCTTTCTTGTACTCTTTTTGAGCTTTGTAAACAATACCAATATTCGTATTGACCATTGCTTGCTTTCCTAAATCCTTATTTAGTTCATAATAATGAAGGGCTTTAAAATAATTTGTCAAAGCCTCAGGGAACTGAGCTTTTGTGTCGAAAACAATTCCGATATTATTGTAAGAGTCAGCAATTCCTATAAAATCTTTGTTCTTTTGTCGAATTTGCAATGCTTTTTTATGAAAATATAACGCCGAATCAAGTTCGCTTTTGTACTGATGAATATTCCCAATATTGTTATAGGATAGTGCAACAAAAGTGTCATTTTTAATTGATATGGCTTTGCTTAAAGCTTTGTACGAATAATATTCAGCCTTGTCTAAATCACTGTTACTATATTCGTCTGACAAGCTTGTCAGTGTCATAAACTGCTTACTATTATTTCCTTTATTAAGAGATTTTTTTAAACTATCAATAATATGCTCAGACTTTTGAGCATTGGCTGAAAATGAAACTATTAGAAGAATTAATAAGTAGAAATATTTTTTCATAAAAAAAATTTACATGTTAAATATAATAAAATATATCATACTTATTTTTTTGAATACAATTCTTCGAAGATTTCGCAATTCAAATTAAAAATAGAATTGCTCAAGGTTTCATTGGATGCTTTGAGTTTTACTCTTAAATCTTCGGAGAGTTTTATTTTTTGATTTTTATCCTCAAGATTGGATTTCATTTCTAAAATAATATCTTCCAGAAGCATTACACGCCTCTGGAAGTCTAGATTACTGATTTTAAAGTTTACAATCAACCCGAAAATCACAAAACAAAGTGCTCCTATTATTAGTAATAAAATATAAACCATATTCACGTTTTTTTTAATTCACAATAAGTTTTTTAGTGGTTTTATTTCCCTCTTTTTCAATTTCTAAAAGATAGATTCCTTTGTTTAAAGTTTGGTTTGTAGTCGTAGATTTCAAATCGAAATCTTTTATTTTTTGCCCTAAAAGATTGTAAATAGTAGCTTTAGAACCTATTAAATCTTGATCAATTTCGATGTTGAAATTACCGTTTGATGGATTTGGATAAATTTTGAAGTTATCATCTCTACTGACTTTAGAAGTAGAAAGAACTGAAGGATTGAAATACCATAATTCCTCACCTACCGAATTTGAACTTGAAGCCGTAAAATAAATATTGCTCCCAAATAATACAAACTTGTTTTTAGTACCCGTTAATGAACCAACACTTCCAGAACGGATATCTTTCAACATGTAGGTGCCAGTAACCGTTCCGTCTGTCACCCATGGTTCAGGGCCTGTTGCGGCAGTATTTCCAGTAAAATATATTTTATTATTAATTAAAGATGAAAGATTGGCATCCCAAATTCCGTGTTGAGTTCCTGTGTAAATATCGGTCAAAAGTGTAGTAGTTGTTCCATCGGTTAAGTACCATTCATTACCGGTTGTAGCGTTAAATGCAGCAAACACCATACTACTACCCTTATCTAAAAACGCCTTTCCAACCATAATTGATAAATTAGCATCAAAGATAGTAGTCCCAGCTGCTGTACCATCAGACACAAACATCTTAGCTGGTCCAGCAACATTTGAAGCGTTGAAATATAATTTATTATTCCAAACAAACTTTCTTGCTGCACCACTTCCCGCAGTGCCAGTTCTTATGTCTTTAACTAAAATCGTGCCGCCAGATGTGCCGTCAGTTTCCCATAATTCATCCCCATAGCTGGCTGTCACGGCTGTAAAATATAATTTATTGTTTAATTTGCAAAATCCTTGTGGAGCTGACCCAAATGTGGCACCAGAATTTATATCTTTTAGCATATAAGTTCCAGCAACTGTTCCATCGGTTACCCAAAGTTCACTATCTAATATTGAGCTGGTCAATGAAGCACTAAAATACATTTTATCGTTTAATATCCCATATTCATAATCTAAATCGCCAAATTGGTTTGATGCAGCAAAATTTGGATTTAATATTTGAAAAGTAGTACCATCTGTACTGAACAATTGTCTTGAGCCACCTGAATCTATTATAGCAGAAAAAATTAATTTATTATTAATAATCGCTATTGGAAAAGGTGGTGATACCGCTCCGGCAAAAGTTGTGGCAAATAAATTTGTTCCAGCTGCTGTCCCATCAGATTTCCATAGTTGAAAACCATTCACACCATCATCAGCACCAAAATACAGATTGTTATTAAAAATAAAAAAACAGGAAGGCTGTGCATCTCCATTAGGATTAATTTCTTTAACAAGGTTTGTATTTGAAACCGTTCCATCTGTACTCCATAATTGAAGTTTGTGATTTGCTGTTTGCCCTGCAAAATAAATTTTGTCGCCTAAAATTGCGTGAGCGTGAGAAAATTGATAATTTGGGACACCTGAAATACCAATGGTCGTTATATCTTTGAATAATTGTGGGATTTGAGTATGCCCTTTTGTATGAAATAATACAAATAACATTGTTGCAAAAAGTATTAATTTTTTCATCTTAAAGATTTTAGAAGTTATAGTCCAAAGGTGTGTCATTTACAAACACAAAAAAATACGACAATTGTCGTATTTTGATTGTTCATTTTATTGGGCGAAATTGTTTTCAATAACCTAATTCGCAATTGCTAAGCTCAAAGTTTAAGGTATTTTTTTCCATTACACCAGTTGCAAGGACATTGCAAACTTGGAGACGTAGTGGTAGTCTCAACCACTTCTGTGATTGTCATATTTCCGTAGGTATTGGTCCCAACAACTTTAGTATCTTTAGATTTTCCGCCACCAGGACAAGGAATAGTTCCTTTGGCACTACAAAAAGCACAAGGGTATTTTTCTATTAATTTTTCTTCCTCGGTCATATTGCTTTGTCTGATTTCTTCGGCTTTCTTTTTTGTATCATTTTCGGCATTTATTACATTTCTCCTTTCTGTAAGGTATTTTTTAAATTCAGCATGGTTTTTTCCAATGTCGGCTATATAATCTTCTCGGTTTCCTTCAAAAATTAATTTTCCCTGTTGATAGTATTTCCCGGACATTTGTATTCCATTGCTCCATTCTCCTTCAAAAGTTTGACCATTTGTTTGAACATAAGCTCCCGTACCGTGTTTTAGTCCATTTAAATAATTACCTTTATGATAATTCCCCCAAAGAGTCGTTTTTCCATATCCTGAAGCTTTATAATCTTTGATTTCTCCTTCATAAATACTTCCATCCAAATAGGTGATTTTCCCTGTTCCATCGAGTTTGTCGTCAACAAAATTTCCTTCGATAATAGTCCCATCTTGTAGATAATATTGCCCTTTTCCATATTTTTTCCCATCTTTTAATTTGCCTGTAAATTTTCCAGCATTAGAATTAGAATACTCTAAAGTTTCTATTAAAACGCTTTTATTCCACTTTCCTTTTGTAACATCTCCATTACTGTCATATAAAGTACCTGTTCCGCTACGTTCGTCTTCTTTAAAATCACCATCATACCATAAATGGGTGCCAGAATAAGATTTCCCTTTTCCGTCTCTGTATCCATTTACCCAATCACCTTTATATATTGTTGCATCTGATATTATTTCGTTATTTTTTGAACCTTCTTGAATAGTATATATTCCAAAACCATTATGTCTACCATTAGACCAATTCCCTTCATAAATTACAATTCTATTATAAGATTTATCACCTGTTTTGTTGTAAAGTTTTCCTTTTTTATAAGTCCCAAATCCATCATACAAATTGTCTTTCCAGTTTCCTTCATACGATTCAAAATCGTGCCCTCCTCCTTTTCGATGTTTCTCTATAAAATCGTATTTACCCATTCCGTTCTGTTTTCCATTTTTCCAATTTCCAGTATATGTTTTATCACCAACATAACTATCCCAAACGTAAGTTCCATAACCATTTACGCAATCACCTGAAGTACATCTGCCTGTTTGTGCCCTAACCCAAAAAGTTGATGCTAGTAAAACGAATAATAATGCTGTTTTTTTCATTTTAATTTTATTAAAAAGTTATTACTCAAAGGTGTGGTTTTTCTAAAAGCAAAAAAATACGACAATTGTCGTATTTTTCGATTAAATGATTTTCTATAATTCTAGTTTACAATCAGTTTTTTACTTGTTTTAGTTCCGTCTTTTTCAATTTCTAAAAGATAGATTCCTTTGTTTAAAGTTTGGTTTGTAGTCGTTGCTTTTAAATCGAAATCTTTTACTTTTTGACCCAGAAGATTGTAAACTGTGGCTTTTGAACCAATTAAATTTTCATCCACTTCGATGTTGAAATTACCGTTGGAGGGATTGGGAAATACTACTATTTTTTTATTTATTAAACCATCGTTATTGTCAATATTACTAAGGTTTGATAAACTTTTTTTCCATAAAGCAGCACCTTGCAAAACATATAAATCAGTTGAACTTTTAGAAAGAAATTTAGCAGGACTTGTAAGAGTAAAACCCGAGATATCAACCCAATTTAATCCTTTATCAGTAGATTGATAGACCCCATAATCATTACCTAAATACACTGTTGTCCCCACTCCAAGAAGCGAATATACGCCTACAGGAGGCAGACCATTTTTGGCAATAGTCCAATTATCACCGCCATTTGTTGATTTTGCAACCTCATTATAATTACCATTCCCTACAAACAAGGTAACATTTTGTAAATCATCTTTTATATACGTCATACAACCAATAGACTGGTTTGGTAGTCCATTACTTTTTTCAATCCATAGCTGATTTGTAGGGTCATATTTGTAAACCCTTTTATTATTCACAGCGGCATATAAATCATTCTCAACAACAACTATTTCTCCTGCTACCAAGCCTACTATTCCAACATTGTGCTGAGCCCAAGAGCTTCCGTTGTCGTTTGAAATTAGAATTCCAGTATTGGTGGTGGCGGCAAATATTTTACCGTTGTAGGATACGAATTTTCTAACAATAGCAGTAGAACTTATTCCAGTGTTTGATAGCACCCAACTGTCTCCTCCATTAATTGACTTGTAAACATTTCCGGAAGTAGAACTTGCAAAAACCGCAGCACCAACTTGATTAATTGCCCAAATTTGCAAACTAGTAATACCACTGTTTATTTGAGTCCAATTTGTTCCGCCATCTGTCGAACGATAAATACCATTACTTACTGTTCCCATATAAATTGTATCATTGTGAATCATCAATGAAAAAGGAGAAACTCCTGTAGGTTTGTTACACAAAGTCCATTGTGCGTTTGCAACTGTGCTTAAAAACACGATCAATAGTAAAGTAAAAATTCTTTTCATAATAATAGTTTTAATATTTTATGAGTCAAAAATAGCAAGTGGGCAAAAACAAAAAAATACGAAAAACTTCGTATTTTTTAGATTTCATAACTTAGTTTTTCATCATTATACTTTTAGGGATTTTCACCCTACTAATAGATGATTTCCCTTCTAATATCCTAGTAAAATAAAGCGTTTCGGTGGTTTCGTCATAAAAAGGAGAGCCTTCAAAACTGTCGCTGTTTATTTTGTTTCCCAGATTTATGGGTTCCGACCATTTTTTCCAAGTGTCATCCAATCTGTAAGAAATATAAATGTCATAATTGCCGTAACTGCTGAAACCAATGCTGCTGAAAAGCAAGGTTTTAGTATCGGATAATAATTGTGGCATTCCTTCATCGGCGGCTGAATTGATGACTTTACCCATATTTTGCAAAAGACCATAAGTGCCGTCTTCTTTTTGGTTGGCAAAATACAAATCGGTTCCACCTTGGGTGAAGTCGGTTTCGATTCCCATTATCAAAATTTTGCCATCGTTTGTGATGCTGATGTCTGCCGTTCTTTCATAATTGTTATAAGCAGTAATTTTTAAAGACTTTAGGGATTGGTAACTTCCGTTTTTGTTTTCAAAAAATTCAAAACCTGTTTCGGTAGTGTTTTTAGAATATGCCAAACCTCCTTTTAGGATAAAGCTATCGCTACAATATTCGAGATAATTATAATCGTCATTCAAACTCAAACTGGGTTCTGCAACAGGTTTTGCCCATTTTCCGTCGACTTGTTTTCCACTTGAAAAAACCATGTCTTTCTTTCCATCGAAAGCCGAATAGAAGATTTTTTGTCCGTCTTGCGAAACCATCACATTCGAAACTTCGCTGTTCTCGAACTCCAAAGATTCCGGTTTTGTCAGATTTTCGAAATCAGGATTGGAGTTGATTTTTACTTCGATTGGTTTTTCAGAATCCGAAATTCCTATAGCATCAATTTGTTTATGACCCGGAACAAGTGCAAAGCTGAACTCCACTTTTACCGCAACCACATTGGCAACAGCATGTTCTAAAACAGCATATTCGATTCCTGGATTGAAAACGCTTGGCACTTCCTGAACTTTTCTTCGTTTTCGACCAAAATAATAAGCGTGATCCGCTGATGCTGTGGATTTGAAAGTCGGTGTTTTCCAATCTCTTTTTCGCGTCCAAACCGTTTCATAATTCCCTGAACCATTGTCCACCGAAATTTTAACCACACAACCCGAATTTAAGTTTTCGTAAACAGCGACTTGTTTTACCATTTGTGGTTTTTCGAAACCTACTTCAACTATTTCTCTTCCATCGAGGGCGTTTTTTGGCATCCAGGCATTGGCGGAACTTCCGCCTTGCGGAAAAGCATCGGGTTTACCCAAAAGTCGTTTGATGCCGTTTTGTTTTCCTCCTAAATCGGTCGAGAATTTTATTAATTTGCTAGCCCATTGAATTTGTTGGCCTTTGGCAGAACAAAGAAAAAAGAGCATCATACAAAGAAGAATAGTTTTTTTCATATTGATATTATTTAGAAAAGGGCTATGAAAATCAATTCACAACCCTTTTCATTCTAACTAAAAAACGCTTAATTATTTACCTTAATTTTTTCTACTTTTCGACCTTTGAAGGCAAAAATATATTCTCCATCTGAAGTGATATCGATTCCATCACCATAAGTTGGACTTCCTCCTTTTCCTTTAGATTGTACAGACCCTTTGGTCTCGCCATTGGTCATGTCAATTCCGTAGATGATGTTTTTGCTATTTCTTTGATCTCTCAAGAAATAATTTTCACCAATGTGATAAAAATAATCTACCCCTTTTATTTTTTCGGTGGCATAGGCTCTTGAACCGTCTTTTTTGTTGTAAGCTGCAAGACCTTTCTCTGAAAGCACGACAACTTTGTCATCAAAATCGATTACATCTGTTGCTTTTCCTACGCCGGCATCATCGTGTTTTACATCGAATAATTGTTTACCCGAAGCAATTTCGTAGCAATAAAATTGGTCACCATCTCCTGCGAAAACGGTTTTATCTTCGTATAAAATTAAATCGGTAATTCGTTTGTCGAATTTATCCGAACGCCAAGCCAATTTACCGCTTGCATCATCCAAACAAACCAATCCGTTCTTTTGATTTTTGTAATCCCAATAAATATAAGGAACTCGCTGTTTATATGTTCCACCCATACCATCAGACCTATTTTCCATTCGATATTCCTGAACTTGTACTTTTCCACCTATTTGTATCAAAACTTTATTGCCAGTTTTGTATATATTTGGCACACAAAATGCACCAGCTACTTTCTCAGTTGCCCATAATAATTTACCTGAATGTAAATCGTGTTTTTCGACATATTTTGTTCTGTCTCTGGTTCCTAACATCACAATGAAAACTGCATTATCAGTAAATAAAGGTTCAGCAATGGTTCTGTAATATTTTTTTTCTTTGGTGTTGTTGAACATTCCTCCGCCTCCGCCATCCATATCATTTTCATAAATGGCTTCCCAAAGTTTTTGCCCATTATTGTAATCATAAACCATTAGTCCGTTGAGATATAAGAAAACTTTGTTGTCTTTAATCCACATATCTAAAATGGCTCTACGAGTGACCAATTCTTTTTCGACCGTTCCTACGAATGTAGCATCCCATAATATTTCGCCATTGGAAGCATTAATCCTAACCAATTGATTTTTGAAGCCTGCAAACAAAGCTCCTAAAGCAGTTGGTTTGAAATTGGCTAAAATGATTTCATTTTTTTCTTTATTGTAAATATATTTTCCAACTCCACCCTTGAATCTATTGGTTTCCCAAATTTTTTCTCCTGTATTGGTTTTCACTAGAATGATAGAACCTTTTTGAGAGACTAAAAAAGCATCCAATTCCGAAATATATTTTACGGTTTCTAGTTCTCCTTGATCCGCTCCATCTTCACTTTTAGTCCCTTTTGGAATCAGGTTTTGATAAGATTCTGAACTCCACAATTCCTTTCCCGTTTGTATGTCTAAACAAGCCACTCTATCCGTACCCATTTTTCGTTCATCGAAAAGAAAGAGGTACCCTCCCTTGTCTGCTCGCCATTGGGTATATTGATATTCTGATTTATTGGTCCCATTGGTCGTGATTTTTTTGTAATCTCCGTTCCACATTGCTTTTCCTGTTGCGTCTAAAACTGATGCAGAATTATCATCTGTGCCAATAACAATTTCGCCATCATATCCACAAACAGCTAATCTTGTTGCTTTATTTTCGAATTCTGATTCCCAAACAGTAGCAAAACTACCAGATTTTTTACTCCCTCCTGAACCTCCTATTTTAGCTTTTGCTTTGTCTAATAGTTTGCCGAATTGTGCCGAAGACGGCAATGTTGTCATCACGCAGATGACCAACATAAATAATGCTAATTTTTTCATTCTTTTGCGTTTTTAGTTAATAAAATTTAAAATGTAATGGAGTAGCGCACTTTATATCGCTGTTGTTTTTGAAGTTTGAAATAAAATTTGTGATCCAAAACATATTCCGAGAGGAAGTTGGTAAACATTGGATTTTTGATATCACAATCCACTTTAAAGAAAGTAGCAACTTTACCGCTTTGAATTATACCTATATCTGTTACAATTGTGCCTTTGACATCCTTGAATTTTTTTTCTTTTTGCTTCAAAAAATCTTTAGATCGAAAAAGTTCATCGATTTCTTTGGTCACCATTTCGGTTACTTCTTCTTCGTCTGTTAAAACCTTTTTTTGAGAAAAAGATGGTGAAGAAACAAACAAAAGAAAAAGTCCAAGAAAAAATATAAATTGGTTTTTTTTCATAATGATTTGATTTGTTGATTAGTACCTTACAAATCTGCATCAAATATGAAACAGGAACAATACGACGAAATACGTATTTTTTTAAAACTGAATATGAGGGAATTGGTTTTGAATTTTTACCATTTTATCGCGGAGATTCGATAAAAATTGCTGGTGACTTTCGGAATTTGGATTGAAAGGGCGGTGTTGTAATCCTTTTTGAATCGATTCTATTTCTTTCATTATCGAATGACTTTCCTCAGAAATAGAAGTCTCGGAAAATCGTTGCCAAATGTAATCTATCGCCACGGAATTAGGATGAATCATATCTTCGGCATAAAAACGATAGTCGCGAAGTTCGTCCATCATAATCTCGTAGCTAGGAAAATAGTCTACGTTTTTGGTTTTATCGTTTATAGTTTTATGGATTGCAGCAATTAAATGTGCTTTGCTTAATTGATTTTCGGCAAAGCCGTCTTTGAGGTGACGAACAGGCGAAACGTTAAAAATAAAATTGACGTTGGGATTGATTTTTTGGATGAAGTCGATTGTGTATTGAATCGATTTTTCAATTGTTCCAATTGACAATATTTCTTTTGAAAACTCTTTCTGTGGTATTTTATGACAGTTGGCAACAATTTCTTTGGTTTGCCTATTTCTATAAACCCAAGAAGTCCCATAAGTGATTATAATATGAGAGGCTTGAAATAGTTGTACAATTGAAGTTTTTAAAACAACGTTCAAATTTTCAAGAAGTTCGTCTTTATCCGCATTACTGCAATCGGAATGAACCTCGTAACAATGCCAACGTTCATTATGAAAAAAAATGTCCTTCTCGGTATAAAAAAATTGATTCACAATACGATAAATCATTTTTTCTATCGAAACTGGATTGAAAATAATCCCAAAAGGATTGCAAGTATTTTCGAACTTGAAATAATCCAATTTCACTGCCATATTTTCGGCAAAACAAGAACCTAAAGACACAATTTTGGAATTGTAATCGATCTTGAAATCACTCTGAGGAATGGAAATTTTAGTTCTAAAATGCATTTAATCTTTTTTCAAAGATAAAAATTAATTGTAGAATAATTGAGATTTCAAATGCTTAGAATCAGCACCTCCAAAGATTATGTTTTCAGAAACAATTTCAGTTGGATAACCATTTGAATTGTACTGAATTTTACTATCATATCTTTTTATTGAAGAAATAACCTGATCCACATCCAACTGTTTTTCAGTACAACTTTCTGTATGGATAACGCAATTGTTAGACGAGACGTTTTTAGCAAAATCCAAAAGTTTATTGAAACCCAAAATATTGTGCAATGCATTTTTCCTGTTATCTCTTACAACATTTACAGTCTTTGTAGTTAAAATTCCTTTCTTGGTATCTTCGCTTATTTTCTCGTCTTTGATTAAATTTTCATTCTGAAAAAACAAAGTTCCAAAATAAACCTTAACAGCAACATTGTTTGAATCTTTAGTCCATTTTTCATAGGAGACAGAACCGTCTTTATTCTGTTTGTAATTTATTACATAATTATCAGATGAAGTGATTTTGTCTAATTGTCCATCAACATAAGTATAATCCAAAGAGTTTTTGTGTGAAGTTGTTTTATTTGTTTCAACAATTTTTGTGATTAAACTTCCTGTATAATAAAACTCCAAATAAGCATCAACTTTATCAATACTTACAATATTAGCTCCATTATAATTAAGAGTGGTTGTAGTAGATGAACCATCGGCTGAGACTTCAACTATTCTTTTTAACATTGGAACATCTTGCTCTACAGTTTCGTTTGTACAAGAAACTAGAGTGGTTAAAACCAAAACTAAAATTCCAATATTTTTTATTACTTTTTCCATAATTGTTATAATCCATTTCTTCATCAAAAAACCAACCCTTTGATTTCAATAGCAAATCAACTTCAAAAAAACAAAAGCCACAATTATTGCCGATACAAATCCAATATTTCGGATAAACTACTAGGAACAACCGTACTTTCAGTTTTATAACTCCATTTTTTTTACATGAAAAATGGCAATGACAATATTGTGTTAAAAATTTTTATTTAGAAAATCACCTCAGATTATTTTTTACATTTGTAATAGACTATCCATAAATAGTATTATTCATTAATCCATAATAACCCTCAAAATGAAACATTTATTTACAACATTATTTGTATTTTGTCTTTCTTTTACTGCTGCTGTAGCACAAGAAAAACCAGCTGACAAAGCGCCACAAGAAAAAACAATGTCTAAGGAAGAAAAACAGGCTGCAAAAGCCAAAAAAGAAGCCGAACTTCAAGAAGCATTCAACACCGCTGGATTTACCGCAAACGAACAGCAACTAGTTCGGACAAGCTATGCAGATCGCTCTGCTTTTGGCAAAAAGTTAAAAGAAGATTCCTCTCTTAGTGATGAAGATAGAAAAGCGAAAGCAAAAGAATTTAGTACCACTGAAGATGCTAAACTCAAAGAAAAATTAGGTACTGAAAAATACAAGGCTTTCAAAGATGCTCAAAAAGCACAAAGAGCAGCTGCTGGACAAGCTAAATAATAAATAGCCTATATATTCCATAAAAAGGGTTTGACAATGTCAAACCCTTTTTTAATATTTACTACTATAATGTTCTGTTGATTACTTCACAAAATCAACAGCTTTTGCCAAAGCTTCTGGTATTCCTGCCGCATTTTTTCCTCCTGCAGTTGCAAAAAACGGTTGACCGCCTCCTCCACCTTGAATGAATTTACCCAATTCTCGAACTACAGTTCCAGCATTCAGGTTTTTCTCAGAAACCAATTCCTTAGAAATGTAACAACTTAACATTGGTTTTTCTTCTGCGACTGTGGCCAAAACCAAAAAGATATTTGCTCCTAAAGTACCTAATTCATAGGCCAAATCTTTTGCTCCTTCTGGACTCAAATCGACTTGTTTTGCCAAGAACTGAATACCATTAATTTCTTGTAATTCTTGAGCCAATTCGCCTTTCATATTTTTAGCTTTATCTTTCAATAAAACCTCTAATTGTTTTTTCAATTTAATATTCTCATCCTGTATTGAGTGAACTGCTTTGATAACATCTTGTGGGTTTTTCAAAACTGCCTTAACTTCAATTAAAGTTTTCTCTTGCGACTCAAAATAAGTTTGCACCGCATCGCTCGTAATGGCTTCGATACGACGAATTCCCGCCGCAACTGCACCTTCTGAAATAATTTTGAAATACCAAATTTCGGCTGTATTCTTTACATGAATTCCTCCGCAAAGCTCCATACTTTCTCCAAATTTGATTGCACGAACAGCATCACCATACTTTTCTCCAAACAAAGCCATTGCTCCTTCGTCTAAAGCTTGTTGAATTGGAATGCTTCTTCTCTCGATTAAAGGCAACTGCTCTTGAATTCGGGCATTTACAAAATCTTCTACTTGATTCAATTCATCGTCTGTCATTTTAGAGAAATGGGAGAAGTCGAAACGCAAATTATTTGAATTCACTAAAGACCCTTTTTGCTCCACGTGAGTCCCAAGTATGGAACGTAAGGCTTGGTGCATCAAATGGGTTGCCGAGTGATTCGCAGCTGTTTTTCTTCTGCGATCTGGCCCAACAATCACTTTGAAAATTTCAGTCAAATTGGCTGGCAACTCTTTTGTAAAATGAATGATTTGGTTGTTTTCCTTTTTGGTGTCAATAATATAAATCACATCACCATTGGCAGTTTCAAGCACTCCAACATCTCCCACTTGTCCTCCACCTTCTGGATAAAAAGGGGTCATATTGAAAACTAATTGGTAAATTTCTCCGTCTTTTACGCTTTCCACTTTTCTGTAGCGAGTGATTTTCACTTTTGCTTCGGTGTAATCGTAACCAATAAATTCTTGCTCCTCATCATCGAGCAAAATATGCCAATCTCCAGCTTTTACTTTAGATGCTGCACGAGAACGCTCTTTTTGTTTTTGCAATTCTGATTCAAATTCTTCTTCATTTAAACTCAATCCTTTTTCAGAAAGAATTAAGGCTGTTAAGTCAATTGGAAAACCGTAAGTATCAAACAATTCGAATGCTTTTTTTCCTGAAATAACAATGTCTTTTGAATTTGACACTATATTTTCTAACAAAATCAATCCTTGATCTAGTGTTCGCAAAAATGAACTTTCTTCTTCTCGAATCACATTGGCGCAAAGCATTTTTTGTGATTTTATTTCTGGGAAAGAACTTCCCATTTGTATGCTCAACGTTTCGACCAATTTATAAATAAAAGGCTCTTTAGTATTCAAAAAAGTAAAACCATAACGAATGGCACGACGCAAAATTCTTCGAATCACGTAACCTGCTCCAGTATTCGATGGCAACTGACCGTCGGCAATAGAGAAAGCCACGGCACGAACGTGATCGGCAATCACACGAATGGCAATATTTACTTTATCTTCTTCATCATTTGAAGCTTTGATGGTATATTTTGCTCCTGTAATTAATTCGATTTCTCGAATAAGAGGTGTAAAAACATCGGTATCATAATTCGATTGAACGCCTTGCAACACCATACACAAACGTTCAAATCCCATTCCAGTATCAACGTGTTGTGCTGGTAATTTCTCAAGTGAACCATCCGCTTTACGGTTGAATTCCATAAATACATTGTTCCAAATCTCGACAACATGTGGATGATCATTGTTTACCAATGATTTTCCTGAAACCAAGGCTTTCTCTTCAGCAGAACGAATGTCTACGTGAATTTCGGAACAAGGTCCGCAAGGTCCTTGATCGCCCATTTCCCAGAAATTATCTTTCTTATTTCCAAGAATAATTCGGTCTTCATCGATTAAAGTTTTCCAAATATCATAGGCTTCTTGGTCGAAAGGAACATTTTCATCAGCATTTCCTTCAAAAACAGAAACGTAAAGAATATCTTTTGGTATTTTATAAACTTCGGTCAACAATTCCCACGCCCAGTTGATGGCTTCTTTTTTGAAATAATCGCCAAAAGACCAGTTGCCCAACATTTCGAACATTGTGTGGTGATACGTATCGATTCCTACTTCCTCTAAATCGTTGTGTTTTCCTGAAACCCGAAGACATTTTTGTGTATCTGCAATTCTTTTGCTTTTCGGAGTTCCGTTGCCTAGAAAATATTCCTTGAACTGGGCCATTCCTGAGTTGTTGAACATCAGGGTTGGGTCATTTTTGAGAACTATTGGCGCTGAAGGAACGATCAAATGTCCTTTGCTTTCGAAAAAATCTAGAAATTGTTTGCGTACGTCTTGTGATTTCATTTTTATTGTTTTTGCCACGAATTAGATGAATTCGCACTAATTTTAATATTTGACAATTTGTTTTTTATGCCCCAAATAGCAGTGGAAAGCTTTGAAGTTTTGAAATCTATTTTTTCTTGAGATGGCAGAGCGACCAAAGGAAGCTCCTGCTGGCTCATTTAGAAAAAAGGATTTCAAGACGAGAACTTGCAACGAATAGCTGGAAAAGGCACATTAAAATATTTATTATCAAAAAAAGGGTGTGAGAAATGAAACATTTATTAAATTTGTTCGACTAACCTTTTTTCGATGTGCAAAAATAGGGTATTTTAAAATATGGCGAAAGTAAAATATTATTACGATTCCGAAAATCTAGCCTATAGAAAGATTATTACCAAAACTAGAAAGAAAATTGGCGTTGTTTTGTTGTTTTTAGTGGCCTCGGCCTTGTTTGGTTTTTTAAGTGTGGTGTTTTTATTAAATACTCCTTATTTTGAAACTCCTAAAAATAGATTACAAGCTCGTGAAATAGAGAATTTGAAATTGCGATATGACATCTTAAACAAGAAAATGGATCAAGTTGAGGATGTAGTTGACAATATTGAGGATAGAGACAATAATTTATATCGAGTGTATTTTAATGCATCGCCCATTCCTAATGAGGAAAGAAAAGCAGGATTTAAAGGAGCACATCGATATAAGGAGCTCGAAGGATTTGACAATTCTCAGTTGGTTATTTACACAACCAAAAGAGTTGAAATTCTTCAAAATGCACTAGCTATTCAGTCGAAATCGTTAGATGATATTTTGAAAATGGCAAAATCAAAGGATAAATTATTGGCTGCTATTCCGGCAATTCAGCCTGTTCGAAATGAAAATTTAAAAAGTATGGTTTCGGGTTTTGGATATAGAACCGATCCGTTTACCAAGGCTAGAAAGATGCATGAAGGAATGGATTTTACATCCAAAACGGGGACGCCTATTTATGCCACAGGTGATGGAGTTGTGGAAAGAGCTGATAATACGGCTTCGGGTTTTGGAAATCATATTGTTATTCGACACGGGTTTGGTTATGAAACTTTATATGCGCATCTTAGCAAATACAAATGTAGAGCAGGTCAAAGAGTGAAAAGAGGCGACATTATAGGTTATGTAGGAAGCACAGGAAGGTCAGAAGGGCCCCATTTGCATTATGAAGTACATAAAAATGGCAAAGTAGTGAATCCGCTGAACTTTTATTACGGAAATATTTCGGCAGTGGAATATGTTGCTATCGCGCAATTGGCAAATCAGGAAAACCAATCATTTGACTAATTTGATAGGTTATAAATGACGAATTACAGGTTGCAAATTATATAAAATTTTATTCAAACAAAAAGAATATGCATATAGAATTACCACCAGACAAAAGATATTACAGCATTGGAGAAATTGCCAAAGCATTTGATGTAAATGCTTCTCTAATTCGTTTTTGGGATAGTGAATTTGACATTCTCAAACCCAAGAAAAATGCCAAAGGAAATCGCATGTTTACGCCCGAAGATGTAAAAAACCTGCAACTAATTTATCATTTGGTCAAAGAAAGAGGATTTACGCTCGAAGGTGCCAGAACCCATTTGAAAGAAGGACAAAAGAAAACTTTAGACAAATTTGACATTATCAGCAAGCTGGAAAGCATAAAAGTACAGTTGACAAATATTAAAAATGAACTCTAGATTTTTGATTGTAGATTAACGATTTTTGATTGTAGATTTTAAAAATAAAAAATAAATACTAAACTTTAAATTAAACAAAAATGGATTTTAAAAAATTTTTACCTTGGATTGTTGGAATTGGATTAATACTAGTCATTGCTTTTTGGGTAATGGGAATCATGAACACAGGCTTGCAAAAAGACCAAGCCGTGAATAAAGAATGGGGAAATGTGAATACAGCGTACCAAAGACGAAATGACCTCATCGGTAATTTAGTAAACACGGTAAAAGGTGCTGCTGATTTCGAAAAAGGAACTTTAACTGCAGTAATCGAAGCTAGAGCAAAAGCAACTTCAATCACTATTGACCCTGCAAATGTAACTCCAGAACAATTGGCTGCATTCAATTCGGCTCAATCTGGTGTTTCTTCTTCATTATCAAGATTATTGGTTAGTGTGGAGCAATATCCAACTTTGAAAGCCAATGAAAACTTCTTGAAATTACAAGACGAGTTGGCTAGTACAGAAAATCAAATTCTTACCGCAAGAACTCGTTTCAACGAATCGGTTCAAGATTACAATGGGTATGTTTTGGCAATGCCACAAAGTATCTTTTTAGGAAAATACAAAGAAAAACCATATTTCAAAGCAGTTGAAGGTGCTGAAAAACCTGTTGAAGTAAAATTCTAAATTAAAAATAAATGTCAAAAGTTGAAGATTTTTTAACCAAAGAAGAAGAACAAGCGATTGTTGAAGCTATTCGTATGGCTGAAATGGAAACTTCTGGCGAAATAAGAGTTCATATAGAAAAAACAACTTCCAAAGACCCTTTCGATAGGGCTTTGGAAGTTTTTCATGAATTGGGAATGGACGCAACCGAACTCAAAAATGGGGTTTTGATTTACCTAGCCGTAAAAGACCATAATTTTGTAATTTGTGGAGATAAAGGCATTAATGAAGTGGTTCCTGCGGATTTTTGGGATTGTACCAAAGAGGTAATGGCAGCCCAATTCAAAACCGGGAATTTCAAGCAAGGATTAATTGATGGTATTACAAGAGCCGGAGAACAGTTACAAAAATACTTTCCTTTTCACGAAAGTGACACGAATGAATTATCAAACGAAATATCTAAAGGATAAATGATGAAAATTTCCAAAATCAAAAAACCAAATTCCAAAAGGATTTTTCAATTTACCTTTTTACTCCTAGCGTTTTTTACTTTACATTGTAGTTTTGCCCAATTTACAATTCCTGAAAAACCCAGTTTCCAAACTTCGGTTTATGATTATGCCAATGTATTGAGCGCTCAAGAAAAAACACAATTAGAAGAAAAACTCATTCGATATTCTGATTCTACCTCAACCCAAATTGTGGTTATCACTATTGAAAGCCTTAACGGTGAAGACATTGGGATTTTGACTCCAAAATGGGGACAAACTTGGGGAATTGGCGGAAGCAAAGAAAATGACAATGGTGTCATTATTTTATTGGCAAAAGCTGAAAGAAAAATTTGGATCTCTCCTGGCTATGGTCTTGAAGACAAGTTAACAGCGGGAATTGGTGGAGAAATTACCCGAAACATTATTATTCCCGAATTTAAAGCTGGAAGTTACTACAGAGGATTGGACAAAGGTGCCGATGCCCTGTTTGATGTTTTCAAAGGAAAATACAAAGGAGAACGCAAAACAAAGAGCAAAAACTTTCCTTTTATTCCGTTCATAATAATCATCGTAATCATAATTGTGTTAGCATCCAGAAACAAAAATAATGGTGGAAACTCAGGTAATTCAGGTGGTGGAGGACCAAGTTTACTTGATGTTATTATCTTGAGTAGTTTAGGAAGAAACAGTGGCGGTGGTGGATTTGGCGGTTCTTCTGGAGGTGGATTTGGCGGCGGAGGAGGCTTCGGTGGCGGATTTGGCGGAGGTGGTTTCTCTGGAGGTGGTTCTGGAGGAAGTTGGTAGTTCAGTAATATTGTTCCGTTTTTTTAATCATTCTTTAATTTTGAAAATTATAATAAATGCTTTCACAAAAAACCAAATATGCACTTAAAGCCCTACTTTATTTAGCCCAGCAAGAAGAAGGTTACATTGCTAGGACTATCGAAATTGCCGAAGGTGCAAATATTCCCAAAAAGTTTTTGGAACAAATCTTATTGGAATTAAAAAGAGGACATTTTGTGAGCAGCAAACAGGGAAAATTAGGTGGTTATTATCTCATAAAATCAAAAAATACGATAACATTAGCGGATATTCATCGCTTATTTGATGGTGCGATAGCACTTCTTCCTTGCGCTTCTTTAAATTTTTACGAACCTTGTTCAGATTGTATAACCGAATCTGAATGCCTATTAAGACTAGGTTTTATAGCCGTTAGAGAAAAAACTTTGGCCGCAATGGAAAGCATTACAATTGCTTCATTGACCAAAAAATAAAAAAATGTTTTATTAACTCTACTATTTTTATAGGATTAAATATATATTTGCGTCCAAACAATAAACGATGAACCGCATTGTATTTTTTTATTTCCTACTATTTTGCATTGGGTCGAATGCCCAAACCGAAAAAAATATAGATCACCAGAGTTTACTTTGGACACGCTATTACAACATTCTTACTTTAAATAATAAATGGTCCTTACATTCTGAATTTGACAATCGAATCTTTTTGAATCCAGTTGAACACAATCTCTTTTTAGTGAGAATGCTAAGCCGCTACAAAATCAATAGCAATGTGGTTATAGGTGCTGGGCTAGTTTATTTCTCTGTAGATACGCAGGTTCCCGAACAGACCTTCAATTTTGACATTCCTGAATATCGGGCTCAACAAGACATCACTTGGAAGCAAGCTCTAGGAAAAATATTAGTATCAAACCGCTTTCAAGTAGAAGAACGATTTTTTCACAATGCCAATAAAGAAGGTTTGATTCCAGGAACTACTTTTTTTTGGAGATTCCGCTATCGTTTACAAGGAGAATACGATTTTTGGAAAAAAGAAAATCAGTATTTAAAAGCCATCGTGTATGATGAATTGATGGTCAATGGAGGTAAAAATGTCATAAAAAACACCTTTGATCAAAACCGAATTTACGGCGCTTTTCAGTATGGTATTACCAAAAATATTGCACTAGAATTAGGATATCTAAGCAGTTTCCAGCAACGTGCTAGTGGAGTTGATTATTTTGACAGAGATATCATTCGGTTTACTTTTTTTCACAAAATTAATTTGTAAAAAACAGAATAAAAAAAGTCCCTCCTTAATTATATAAGTTGGGACTTTTTAGCAAAATTAAAAAAGGTCTTTTTTATTCTTCAGCTTTTTGTTTTTGCTGAGCTTGCATTCTAGCTTTTTCGGCTTCTTGCATTGCTTGGTATTTCACAAATTGATCCGAAGTCAATATTGATTTCATCTTGTTGTCTGTTGCTTCTTTATCAGCCATACGTTTCTTTCTCATCTCCTTCTTATCCGCATCCGAAAGCTCAACATTATTCTCTTTATTGGCTTTCATTTGGGCTCGCATCGCCTCCATTTTTACACTTTGTTCTGCAATAATTGGTTTAATTTGAGCTTGTTGTTTAGCATCTAAATTTAATTCGGCAGTCATTTTGGTCAACATAGCCTCGGTTCTTTGTTCTGGAGATTTCATTTCTTTCGAACCTTTATCTTTTTTGTTTTTAGGAGCATTTGCTTCTTGTGAATAAGTTGAAACTCCAACTAAAATAAGGACTGCAATAATTAATTTTTTCATTTTGATTGTTTTTTTTAAGTTAATATAGCTTTTAGACAATTCTTTTGAAAAATGGTTTAATCATTTTCTTAATTATTCATTATCCTCTTTTTTGTAGCTTTTTTTTCCTTTCCCTTTGAATTTACCTAATTTGTAACTTAATGAAAACATTGCATATCTTTTAAGTACCGTATTTTCTTCATCCCGAATAGAAGTGGGATTTATGTTTCTAGTAACACTCTGGTTTTGGTTTAAAATATCATACACTTTTACTTTGGCAATCATTTTTTTATCAAAAAAACCATAGGACAAACTGGTATTCCACAAATAAAAATCTTTTTTAAAATCGCCAGAAATGTTTGAATTATAGGTGTACCCGAAATCATTTCCGAAAACCCAGTTTTTAGGCCAGTAGGAAGTAGTTTGCAAGTTGATAGTATGTAAGACATTAGAATTGGCGTCTATTGCAGAATTTTCATAATTGGTCTCATTGTACGTTAATCTATACGAAGGCGCTATCGTAAGTACTTCTCCATAATCATAACTTAGATAAGCGGCCGGCGTGAGTCGTGTTGATTTTGCACTGAACATAACCCCATTAGTAAAACCTTTGTCGAATGAGTAGTTACCATTAAAACTAATGCCGTATCGAAAAACGTGTGCATTATTCTTGATGGTTTGATTCCAATTTCCGCCCAAAGAAGAAGAATGAGTGTCTGTTACATTGGTGTATGTTGTTGTTTTTTTTCCGTTTTCATCAAAAATGGCTGTGGTCGCAATTTCCTGAACAAATAAATTGGACTTCAAGTAAATATTATATCCTGAGCGTGTCCGATAATTATAGTTTTTGTAACTAATTGTTGCCGTATGGGTTTCATTAGGTTTCAAATTTGGATTCCCGATTATAGTCACTAATGGATTTGATAAATTGGCAACAGGAATTAATTGAGTTGGCGTAGGTAGCGTATTATCATAATCATATTTGAAGCTTAAATATTTCGAACGATTAATTCTATATCTGATTTGTGCATTTGCATACGGCAGAATATATTTTTGGTTCAGTTCTGTATCTTTATTCAAATACAAAGAAAAATTATCATAATCAATTATGGCTGTACTTGAATTAATATTGAAGGTGTATTTGTTTTTTTCGTAGGTCAATCCAGCTTTAGGTCTTATAGAATTTCTGTTGGAATTTGTATAATTGGACTGCAAGCTATTGAGGTCTGAATAGGTTTGCGAATTTGCGTTAAAATCATAAGTCTCTAATTCTGTTTCTACATTATTCCAGTCCAAATCTACTCCAATTCTAACTCGTAAAGAATCGGTTATCGGTTCTGTGTATTCTATATCTGCTGAATTGGTGGTGAATGTATTTTTATTTATAATATTCTGATTTCTATCGATATTAGGTCTATTGTTTTGAAAGAATAATGTTTTTGATATCGTCAAACCATCCGCATCATTTGAGGTATAATTATTGCTAAACACAAAACTTAAGTTACGTGATTTTTTGGCAAATGTTTTATTGAAATTGATAGTGTTGCCTAGTGTTAAGTTATCAGTAGTTTTGCTTGATTTTGTCTCGCTTTCGTTTATGGGTTCTTCCTTGTCATTTTTTGCTTTACTGGCTGATTGTAAACTAGTAATAGACTGTGACTGATTGATGGTCGGTTCGAAAACTAGGCGAATGCTTGGGTTTATTTTATATTCTAATTCAAAATTGGCTTTATTAACTGTGTTTTCGTTTTTCGTTTTAGATTCAGCATCGGTAAAATTTGTGCTGGTTGGTAAAAAATTGACTTGCTTTGATTTACTTTGATTTTCGTTTGAAGTATTCTTGTAATCATAACTTCCAACAGCATCAATTTTTTTTGTCCATTGGTCGGAATAACTAATTCCAGCCAAATTAGATTGGGTAATTCCTTTGCCAGGAGGAGCAGTAGTTTCTCTTTTGCCATTTCGCCCACCCCCCATATTATCGAAAACATCGTCCATCGAGAATCCTGTAGCATTGATATTGTTGGAAGAAGCCAAAACACTTATTTTCTGTTTATCTTTAAAAAAATTTAAAATAAAACTACTCTCGTACCTTTCGTCTGTTCCATAGCCTCCCAAAAATTTACCAAAAACCCCTCTGTTTTTCTTTTCGTCGATGGTAATGTTGATGCTTGAAAAATCGGAAGTCGATTCTTGCTTGGATAATTCCTCTTTTTTAGTTTTAAAATCCGAAACTTGAATTTTATTGATAATTTCAGCGGGTAAATTTTTAAGAACCATCAAACCTTCTTTGTCAAAAAAGGCTTTTCCATTGACTAGGACTTGGCTAACTTCTTTGCCATTTACCGTTATTTTACCTTGACTATCTACCTCAAATCCGGGCAACTCTTTTAGCAAAGTTTCTACATTAGAATCTGGGCGAACCTTGAAAGAAGAAGCATTAAATTCTAAGGTATCCTTCTTTACTTTTATAGGTACATCCTTTACGATAACTACTTCATTTAAAGCATACTTATTATTTAGCAAATATACTTTTCCAAAATCTTTGCTCTCTACAAGACCAGCATGTTCTTCTACAAATGACTGATAACCCGTTTGATTTACTTTAAAAAAAACAGGATTTTCATATTTTTTGGTTACAATTTTAAACAAACCATTTTTATCTGTAGCAGTAAATTCTATAATTGTTGAGTCTTTCACATTCGAAAAAAAAACGGTTGCAGACTCAATAGGTAATTGGGTATTAATGTCTAAAACAGCTCCACTTATGCTAATCTCATTTTGGGCATTTGTAGCAAGAAAAAAAAATAGAAGGAAAGAAAAACAAAAATATTTAGACATATTGCAAGCAAGTTATAAAAAGACTTTGACTCGTATAAAGTTCAAAGGTTTAAAAATAATTATATATTATTTATTCAAACGTACATTAAGTAAAAAACTTATAAATTTTTTCATCCATTAAAATAAAAAAATCCCGATTACTCGGGATTTCATTTTATTTTTCTCTGATGTAGATATCGATTGGCACTCCTGAGAAGTCCCAGTTTTCTCTAATCTTGTTTTCCAAATAACGTTTGTAAGGTTCCTTAACATATTGTGGCAAATTAGCAAAAAACACAAACTGAGGCGTCAATGTTGGCAACTGCATACAATATTTGATTTTTACATATTTCCCTTTTGTCGCAGGTGGTGGATAAGCTTCAATCACTTTCAACATAAATTCATTGAATTTTGAAGTAGCAATTCGCTGTTGTCTGTTTTCATAAACTTGAACCGTAGCTTCCAAAGCTTTCAACAAACGTTGTTTTGTCAATGCCGAAACAAAAAGAATGGGCACATCAGTAAAAGGCATCAATTCTTCTCTGATTTTGGCTTCGTAATCACGGGTCGACATCGTATCTTTTTCAACCAAATCCCATTTGTTGACCAAAATCACAACTCCTTTTCTGTTTTTTTCAGCCAACCAAAAAATACTTTGGTCCTGCCCTTCAAATCCACGAGTGGCGTCGATGACCAAAATACAAATATCAGCATGCTCGATTGCACGAACTGAACGCATTACGGAGTAAAACTCTAAATCTTCTTTCACTTTTGCTTTACGACGAATTCCAGCAGTATCAACTAAATTGAATTCAAACCCAAAACGGTCGAATTTGGTATCGATAGCATCACGAGTGGTTCCCGCAATATCAGTAACCATAAATCGTTCTTTACCAATCAATGCGTTGATAAAGCTTGATTTTCCGGCATTTGGACGGCCTACAACTGCAAAACGAGGCAAAACCACTTCCTCTTTTACTGGCTCAGGTTTCACAGGAAATGCTTCAATTACTGCATCCAATAAATCTCCTGTTCCACTTCCTGAAATACTGGCAAATGTGAAAAACTCTCCTAAACCAAGATTGTAAAACTCAAGAGCATCCTTTTCACGCATAGCATTATCAACCTTATTTACAGCTAGTAAAACCGGTTTTTTTACCTTACGCAATAGTCTGGCAACGACATCATCCATTGGTGTAATACCTTCTTCGACATCTACCACAAAAATAATAACGTCAGCTTCGTCAATGGCCAATTCTACTTGTTTGCGGATTTCGCCTTCGAAAACGTCATCCGATCCACGAACATAACCACCTGTATCTATAACAGAAAACTCTTTTCCGTTCCACTCGCTTTTACCATAGTTTCTATCTCGGGTCACCCCAGATACTGAATCTACAATAGCTTCTCTTCTTTGTATCAGCCTATTAAAAAGGGTTGATTTCCCTACATTAGGTCTTCCTACT
>CAUPRL010000006.1:0-231051 GCA_963513695.1 uncultured Flavobacterium sp. | reverse complement strand
CCAACGGTCCTGCAACAGCTACGGATAATTGTGCAACCCCAACAATAAATTATTCAGATTCGGTAGTCAATGGAACTGGAAACAACAAAGTCATCACTCGAACTTGGACAGCCACTGATGCCAATTCGAATACGACAACTTATAGTCAAACCATTACAGTAACCGATACACAAGCGCCAACATTTACCAATTCACCAGCCAATCTGACGATTTCTTGTTCGGCTAGCAGTTTACCAGTCGACACCAACGGTCCTGCAACAGCTACGGATAATTGTGCAACCCCAACCATAAATTATTCAGATTCGGTAGTAAATGGAATAGGAAACAACAAAGTCATCACAAGAACTTGGACAGCCACCGATGCCAATTCGAATACAGCAACTTATAGTCAAACCATTACAGTAACCGATACAACAGCTCCAACAATTTCTTGTCCAGCAACAATTACTGCAAACACAAGTAACGATGGAACAGGAAATTGCACAACAACAGTTTCATTAGGAACTCCTACAGCATTAGACAACTGTACTACTGCTGGAAATTTCACTTTTATTGCTAAAGTAGGTGGCGTTACCATAAATCCAACGACTTATTTATTTGGAATTGGAACCACAACAGTTGTATGGACAGCCACAGACCAAAATGGGAATGTCTCTTTGCCTTGCAATCAAACGGTTACGATAACTGATAACGAAAAGCCTTTGGTTACTGCACCAAATACTGTCGCTCTTCAGTGTGTTGCAGATCTTCCTTCTCCAGTGACTACAATCTCGGCATTTATTTTACTAGCAGGGGCTTCAGCAAATGACAATTGTACATCGACCTCCAATCTAGTAGTTTCATCATCAACCGTAACAACCACGGCAGGTTCTTGCAATGGTATCATTACAAGAACATATACCATTACAGATACTAATGCTAATTTTCAAACAGTCAATCAGATATTTACTGTAAACGACACAACAAAACCAATAGTTGTCGCTCCAACAACTGTCGATTTGGAATGTTCAGGAGATCTTCCAGCTGCAGTAACTACCATAGCTGCTTTCAACACTTTACTTGGAGCAGCTGCTTCCGATAATTGTACTCCAACAGTTAATCTTATAGTAACATCAACAACAGGAGCCTTGATTGGAGACGCATACTCAGGGTTAATAACGAGAACCTATACGATAACCGATAATTGCGGAAATAAAACGAATGTAAATCAATTATTTACAATTTCAGATGATACAAATCCAATAGCAAAATGTAAAAATGTATCAGTGACATTAGACACTTCTGGGTTTGCAACCATTACTGTAAATCAGATTGACAATGGTTCAACCGATAATTGTGGTATTTTTTCTATCGAAGCTTCAAGATTAGTGTTTAACTGTGGAAATATTGGAAACAATACGGTCGTTTTGACTGTGAAAGATAATAATGGGAACACCAATTCGTGTAATGCTACAGTTACTGTTATCGATCCTGCAGCTACGGCTACAGTGAGTATTTTGGCCGCTCCTTCAACTCCAATATGCCAAGGCAGTAGTATTACTTTTTCGGCTACAACGGCAAATGCAGGAATCAATCCGCATTTTCAATGGTATAAAAATGGAGTACCTGTAGGTACAGATAGCACGACATACACCGATACTTCTTTGACCAATGGTGAAACAATTTATGTAACGCTTAGTTCGGGTCCTTGTAATTCATTTAAAACCAGCAATACGATTACGGCTATTGTAAATCCGCTACCAACAGTAACTGCGCCTACCAAAATATGTGTAAATGCAACGGCTAATCTATCACCTACAACAGGAGGAACTTGGAGTAGTAGTAACACCACAATTGCAACGGTTACAAATGCGGGAATAATAACCGCAAAAGCTGCAGGAACAGTAAATTTTACATTCACAAATGCAACAACGGGCTGTAGCAAAACAACTTCACTAGTCACTATTTATGCTTTGCCAGTTGTTACAGCACCTTTAGAACTTTGTATTAATGCCACAAAAGTACTTTCTCCTACTACGGGAGGGGTTTGGACTTCTAGCAACGCTTCCGTTGCGACGGTAAATAACACAGGAGTAATTACTGGAATTGCAGTAGGAAATGCTACATTTACTTATACCGATGCTACTTCAGGTTGTAGTAGCACAACCACTTCAGTTACTGTAAAAGCATTACCAGTTATAATTTCAGCTACCGCAACACCTGGAACAGTTTGTAGCGGTGATCAAAGCAGTTTGGATGTTGTTGTACAGGGAGCAGCAAGTACCTCGACAACCATTGTAAATTATGACTTTAATTCTGGAACTTCTTATGCGAATTTAGTTTCAAATGCAGTTACAGGAATAACTAGTGTAATTTCAAGCACCAATCTTTCATTTAACACTAATAATACTGGTGTTGCCACTACTCCGGCAGCTTTTACAAATAACGCTACTGCTGGTGATTATCTTATTGCTGATAGAAAAAACCGATCTTGGGTTTTTACTTTAGGAGGCACCGATTTACCAAACTACACCTCTTTTAATATCTATTTTCAAGCACAGAGGCAAAATTCAGGGGCTACAGGTACAAAAAGAATAGAGGTTTTATTTCGGAAAGATGGAGGTGCTTCAGTATCCGCTGGCACAGTTGTTCAAATGACTAATGGTAATTGGATGGTTGCCTCATTTACATTGCCATCAGGTGCCAGTAACCCTAATAGTTTAGAAATCACTTTAAATATTAATGGGACTGGGACTGATAATAATGATATCCGTATCGATAATTTCCAAGTGCAAGGTATTAAGTCAGGTACAACTTATTTATATTCTTGGACAGCATCTCCAGCTGCAACGGCAGGGCTTCCAGCCAATGCTGGAGTGCCATCGGCTACGAATAAAAACATTCCGGTTTCGCCGACAGTGACGACCGATTATACTGCGATTGTGACCAATAGTGATGGATGTCAAGCTACTAAAATTGTTCGAGTAAATGTATATCCAGATCCTCAATTAACAATCACTGCCGATTATTGCTATGGCCCCAATCAAGTGAGGTTATTGGCTAGTGCTACAGGACCAATTGGAAATTTTGTTTGGAGTACGGGAGAAACAGGAAGCTCTATATTAGTAGATACAGCTCAAATTGTCGAAGTGGTGGGTACAACACCCAACGGTTGTACTTATGTGGCCACATTGAGCGTTGCCCAAGAATTGGTTACAGATGGCGATTTTACAAATTTCAACCCTTCAGCACCTAGTTTTACTACCGAATACAGACAACACCAAGCGTATTATACGGGTGTTAATACTTCTGGATTATGGCCCGAAGGAGATTATGCGGTCAATACTAGTGCTTTTAGCCCCTCGAATGGTGTGGGGTATCATCCCAATTTTCACGGACAAGATCATACCAATAATTCCGTTGGTCCTAGAAATTTCTTGATGGTAAACGGAAGTACCACAACCACACCTGATCCACCAGGGCCCGACAGACAAAGAATTATTTGGCAACAAACTGTAACAGTAACCCCTAATACCGATTATTATTTTAGCGCCTATGCTATGAATTTGAATCCTGTATCTCCTGCAAGATTACAATTTGAAGTAAATGGTGTTTTAGTAGGTTCGATTGCCGATTTAACTACAGCACCTAAACCCACAACAGAAGCGCAAGTCAATTTAAATAACTGGATACGATTTTATAGTACGCCCACTTGGAATTCAGGTGGCGCCACAACAGCTGTGATTAGAATTAGAAATTTAAATACTATTGCAGGTGGAAATGATTTTGCTTTAGATGATATTTCTTTCGGAACACTTTCTCCTTTCCTTATCTTGTCATCAGGACCAGGAACTGATACGCAAACGCTTTGTAAAGACACCCCACTTACAGAAATTACCTATTCTGTGGGTAGCGGTAATACCGCGCCTAATGTTACAGGCTTGCCTGCGGGTGTAACTTCTTCGTTTAACGGATATACACTAAAATTTGTGGGAACACCTACTGTAGGTCCAGGAACTTATCCCTATACCATTGTTACAACAGGAACTTGCGGAAGCCTAACAGCTCATGGCTCGATAACAGTTAATTCAGCAGCTATAGTCAGTGCTGGAAGTGATATCACAACTTGTTCCACAACACCAACAGTGACTATGGCAGCTTCACTCGGTGGCAGCGCCACTAGTGGAACTTGGAGCGGTGGTTCAGGTAGTTTTAGCAGCAATTCCATAAATGCTGTTTATACATTGGGCGCGTCTGATTCGGGAACCGTTACATTGACCTATACTACTAATGACCCTGACAGTGCAGGTCCTTGTCCGGCCGTTTCTGATACGGTAAATATTATCATTACACCTATATTTGTTGCCGATGCAGGTAATGTAACTACCACCTTAAATTGTGCCGATACTACCGTAACTTTAGCTGCCAACGGAACAGTAGGACTTTGGGCAGTGACTTCAGGACAAGATGTAGGTTCCTATAGTTTTTCAAATACAACTAGTCCTACATCAACATTTACAGGCGAAAGTGGACAAACCTATACCTTGACTTGGACCATAAAAAATGCTTCACCTTGTCCAGATACTTCAGACACGGTCACTTTTACTATTGCAAATTGTTTGAATATCTATTTTGATGGGGTAGATGACAATGTGAATTTTAGGAATAATTTTAACGCAACCGCTGCTTTTAGCGTTGAAATTTGGGTGAAACCTAATAGCATAAATGGATTTCCTAAGTCAATTTTTTCTAAACAAGATGAAAATAACAAAACAACAGGATATGATTTAAGAATAGAAAGCAATAGCATTTCTTTTTATGTAAATAACACAAAAATGCTAACTCGTTCTGGGATTACTTCAGATAGATGGTATCATGTTGCGGTAACCTTTGACGGAAGCACCTACAAATTATATTATGATGGCATCGAAATGGATTCGAAAACAGGCCCAATTCCAACGACAAATAATTCTAATTTTTTAGTTGGAGCTTTATATAAATCAGGAAGTAAACCCGTAAATTATTTTAATGGTTCACTAGACGAATTGCGTATTTGGAAAGTTAATTTATCAAAAGAACAAATTCGACAAATGATGAATCAGGAAATTGTGATGAATGGAACTGCAGTTTATGGAGCAATTGTTCCTTTGCCTATTGCGGGACTATCATGGAATGACTTGGTAGGGTATTATCAGATGAATCAAGGTACATCCGATGTTATAGCAGGGACATTAAATGAAACAGGTTTTGTGTCCGGAAGATTACTCAACATGACGCATTCCCAAGCTGAAACTGCCCCTTTGCCATACACCACAGGAGTCCACAATCAAGAATGGACTACTGACAATACTTGGACACAACATCAAGTTTGGGATTATCCAAATAGTCTAGGAGTCAATGGAGATCCAATAGATTGGAATATTGTAAAAAGCACACATACCATTCTATCAGGGAATAAAAACATTACTTTATTGGGATTAATTGTGGATTCTGGAAAAATAACGGTAGCCGATTCTTCTCAAGCATTAGACGAAAAAAATAACGGAATCGGATTGTGGGTTACACATTATCTAAAATTAAATGGAGTAATAGATCTCATTGGCGAATCCCAATTGGTTCAAAAACAATATACCTCTTCCCAATCGAGCGAAAGTATTTTAGATGAATCCAGCACAGGATATATAGAACGCGATCAACAAGGAAAAAGAAACAGTTTCAATTATAATTATTGGTCATCACCAGTGAGTATTCAAGGAGGTGCCAATAATGCTCCTTATTCTATATCAGCGGTTTTAAAGGACGGAACAATCTCATCAACACCCAAAACTATTACTTTTGGAGACAGTGCTTACTTTGCCGATAGTGCTCTTTCTAATCCAATAAAAATAAGTAATCGCTGGATTTGGAGCTATAATTCTATAATAACCGAAGGCGATGATTGGGCTAATTATTACCAATGGAACAATGTTGCCAACCTCGGTTTGTTGAAAGTTGGCGAAGGCTATACTATGAAAGGAACAGGTGGAACAGCTCCAATTACTACAACTCAAAATTATGTCTTTGTGGGGAAACCCAATAATGGAACCATTTCGCTTAATTTAAATAAAGACAGCAGTTATTTAGTAGGAAATCCGTATCCGTCAGCATTGGATGCCAATGAATTTATTAAAGATAATTTAGCAGCTCGAAATGCTCAGGGCAAAAATGTTTTTAATGGAGCACTCTATTTTTGGGATCATTTCGGCAATTCAAACAATCATCTGCTGGCCGAATATCAAGGAGGCTATGCCACTTATAGTTTAATAGGTGGTGTTGTGGGGATAAATGATAGTGCATTAACCCTAAACAATGGAGCAAGTGGCACCAACAGGCCAAAACAATACATTCCTGTAGGTCAAGGATTCTTTGTAGATGGCTATTTAGACGCAAATGTTTCAGGAACAGGAATTCCGACAACTGTCGATGGTGGAACCTTGGTTTTCAAAAACAGTCAACGTGCCTTTGTCAGAGAAAATACGGTAAGTTCTATCTTTATGAAAAAGAAAGAAACAACAAAAACAGCCCTTGAAACTAGAGCAAAAATCAGATTAGGTTTCGACTCTGCCCTAGGCTCACACCGACAATTATTAGTGGGAGCCGACCCGAATACAACCGATGGTTTCGATATTGGATACGATGCACCTATGTATGACACCAATGAAAATGATATGTTTTGGAATTTAAACAACAGTCAATTTGTGATTCAAGGAGTGCCAGATTTCAATGCTAACCGAATTATTCCTCTAGGACTTGCTGTAGCAAATGAGGGCGAAATAACTCTAAAACTCGATGAATTAGAAAACGTTTCAACAAACACCGAAATCTACTTATTCGACAGTCAAACCGCTCAATATCATGACCTTAAAAACAAGGATTACAAAACTGTTTTAGCCGTTGGAAACTACGACAATCGCTTTTCATTGCGTTTCACAAATCAAACTCTGGGAGTAGAGGAATTAGAGGATGTAAATGATGGTATAATAGCCTTATATTCCAATAATTATAAAACCCTAATTATCCGAAACAATCTAATGGACACTACTGTTAATCTAGTGACTCTTTTCAATTTAGCAGGACAAAAAATTGCCTCTTGGGATGTGAAAGGCCGTGAACAAAAAACGATACAAATACCGATTAAAAATTTGCCTTCAGAAATTTATATTGTAAAAATAAATACCACCAAAGGCGAGTTCAGCAAAAAAATAATTATCAAATAAAAGGTTCTACTGGGTTTTGTGTGAAACAATCTGGACGAAAATTTAAACCACACTTCGACTTCTCTCAGTGCAGGCTAGAAGCAATGTTAAAATTGCTACAAAGATTGTCATAGAAAATACTTTTTGCACATAGTAGCTATGTAAACTATGTAAAAGTGAAACTTTCTAAATTCAATCTATGTTTCTACGATAAAAACTATGTGGTTAAAAAAATCACAACATTTCCAGTAGAACCAAATAAAAAAGGTACTGCAACTTTTTATGTGAAAGATAAATAGTATAAACCATTAAGAAAATTAAGATTTACACTAATCGTAACTATCTTACGCCAAAAACGCATAAAAATAGTCCAAAATAACAGGCTCATTGTCACTCCATAGGAGTCTCTACACAAGCTTCACAACCTGACAAACGGACTCGCCAGATTGGATTATAATAATGTAGGATACTAGGGAGTTAATAGTTTTTAAAGATTTTACTGTTCTTAACTATCTTAAGTAATTAGAACAAAATAATGTCGTGATTTTTAAAGGATACCTTTTGTGTCATTTCGACGAAGGAGAAATCACATAACGAGAGCAAGTAATACGATTTCTCCTTCGTCGAAATTGACAAAGCAACTGAAATAATGTTTTAAATACGCAACAATAGAATTTAAATAAAATAGGACAATAAATATTTCTAATTACTTAATTCGCTTAATGGTAAAAATAAAGAATGAGCTCCCAATATGGCTACAGGAACAAAAAATCATTAAAATAACCCAACGGGTTATCATTACAATTTGTATGTATTTCGACATGAAACAGGCAATCTTCATACCCTTTCACCACTAACCAATAGCAAACGCACTCAATTAGTTGTAACTCCTTTCTGTTTTGAAAACTCTAAAAACAAGGACTATCCTCTGTAAGGATTTTGTGTTTTTATACAAGTTATTTAATTGTAAAATAGCTTTATAACGACTTAATAGGCAGTTAAACGAATAATTTTGGGAGTATTTTATTTGTTGAATAACTTAGCAAGTCAGAGTATTGACTTTTTAGCTTTCTTTAAAGTTAAAGCAATTATAGTACCCCCACAAATTAGTACAAAGCTGTTATGAGAAAAACCTACTTACTCCTGCAAATAAATAGTTTCCTTTCTTTAAAATCCTCAAAAGCGTTTCGCTTGTTGATGATGGTTTTTATTTTTATAGGCATAAATACAACTATAAATGCCCAGTCTAATATTTACGAAAGTTATGCCATTTTGAATAGTAATGGCGGCGGTAACACATATTATGATTTAAAAGCCAATACAGGAAATACAGATTTTAATGGAGCAAATTTGGGCACTTTTAATTCGGGTAGTTCTTTAATTTTAAATGGTGCGCAAAATAAAGTATTTAAATGTAATACTGATAATATCACTGACGGCAAGTTGTATTACCGCATTTATACAACAACAGGAACAGCAGGAACTTTTATTTTAACCCCACTATTCTGGTGGGGCCCTGGAGACGGTGGCCCTGGAGATTATGCAGTATCATCTCCACCTTATCCTTGCAATGGCACTGGCCAACATTGGCAGGCATCTGGAGCTAACATAAATGTTTTAAATGGTTTGTGTCCTGGGGATTATTATTTAGAAATTTATACAACAGCTGATTTTACGTATACAGGTGTGCCTGGATTTGGGACACATAAAGCCGATAATGGCGGAAATAATTATAAAGCTACTTTTACAGTTGTAGGTACAGATACGGTTGCACCAATAACCCCAACTTTAGCCAATATAACAGGACAATGTACCGCAACAGCAACAGCTCCAACCACTACTGATGCTTGTGCAGGAACCATAATAGGAACCACATCGGATGCGTTGACCTATTCCACACAAGGAACCCATATCATTCATTGGACATTCAATGATGGCAATGGACAAAGTATAGTTGTCAATCAAAATGTGATTATTGATGATACGGTTGCACCAGTAACCCCAACCTTAGCCGATATAACAGGACAATGCACAGCAACAGCACCAATTCCAACCACAACCGATGCTTGCTCAGGAACGATAATAGGAACCACATCGGATGCGTTGACCTATTCCACACAAGGAACACATATCATTCATTGGACCTTCAATGATGGTAATGGGCAAAGTATAGTTGTCAATCAAAATGTGATTATTGATGATACCACAGACCCAGTGATTCCAACCTTAGCCAATATAATAGGACAATGTACCGCAACAGCAACAGCTCCAACCACAACGGATGCTTGCTCAGGAACGATAATAGGAACCACATCGGATGCGTTGACCTATTCCACACAAGGAACCCATATCATTCATTGGACATTTAATGATGGCAATGGACAAAGTATAGTTGTCAATCAAAATGTGATTATTGATGATACGGTTGCACCAGTAACCCCAACCTTAGCCGATATAACAGGACAATGCACAGCAACAGCACCAATTCCAACAACAACCGATGCTTGCTCAGGAACGATAATAGGAACCACATCAGATGCGTTGACCTATTCCACACAAGGAACCCATATCATTCATTGGACATTTAATGATGGCAATGGACAAAGTATAGTTGTCAATCAAAATGTGATTATTGATGATACGGTTAAACCTACACTTACAGCAATAGCTGATAAAAACGAAAATATAGTTACCGCTTGTAATTTTACCATTCCAGATTACACAAGTTTAGCAACGGCTGCTGACAATTGTACCGCAGTAGGAAGTATTAGTAAAACACAATCGCCTGCTTCAGGAACTGTAATCAGCGGAAATAACGCTACCCAACTCATCACCATCACAGCCAATGATGGCAATGGAAATACTGAAACAACATCTTTTACAATTACTTTGAAAGATGTAACACCCCCAACTATTACTTGTCCAGCAACAGCAACAGCTAACACAAACAACGATGGTGCAGGAAATTGTACAACAATAGTTTCATTAGGAACGCCTACAGTTTCAGACAATTGTACCTCGGTTGGAAACATACTTAAAACCGCTAAAGTGGGTGGTAATACCATAAACCCTTCTACTTATTTATTTGGAATAGGAAATACAACTGTAGTTTGGACAGCAACCGACCAGAATGGAAATGTTTCTATACCTTGCAACCAAACCGTAACGGTTATCGATAATGAAAACCCAACCATAAATTGCCCAGCCAATGTGCAGCTTGTGGCTAATGCAGGATGTACAGCTACTACTGTTTTGGTTACACCAACAGCAATGGATAATTGTTCAGTTGCTTCTGTAACCAATGATGCACCAATTGCTTTTCCTTTAGGAAATACAACCGTAACTTGGACAGTTACAGACACATCTGGAAATAAAGCAACTTGTACACAAATCGTAACGGTTCTTGATCAAACATTGCCAACAGCTATCTGTAAAAATATTTCTGTGAATTTGAATGCGGCTGGAACAGCTAGTATTACGGCAGCTGACATCAATGATAATTCAACGGATAATTGTGGTATCGCTAGTTTGGTGGCTAGTAAAACCAGTTTTGATTGCACCAATTTGGGGGCAAATTCTGTGACATTAACCGTTACAGATACCAGCGGAAATGTAAGTTATTGTACAGCAACAGTTACCATTGTTGATGTGACTCTTCCGGTAGCACTTTGCAAATCTTTCACATTAAATCTTAATGCATCAGGAAACGCCACACTTCTAGCAACAGATATTGATAACGGATCATCGGACAACTGTTCTTTTACGAGAACAATTAGTAAGTCAAGTTTCAACTGTAGTAATATTGGAACTAATACGGTTCAACTAACTATAACTGATACTAGTGGAAACTTTACAACTTGTAATGCAACAGTAACGGTTGTTGATCCTATTGCTCCAGTTCCCCAATGCAAAAACGTTATCTTAAACCTCGATGCGGCTGGAAATGCCACTTTATTGGCAACAGATATTGACAATGGGTCAACCGATAATTGTGGTATTGCAACTCGAACTGTAAGTCCATCAAGTTTTACTTGCGCCAATGTGGGTAATAATACGGTAACACTTACTGTAAAAGATGCAAGTAATAATACTTCTACTTGTACAGCTACCGTTACAATTAAAGACTTGATTCCTCCAACTGCTATTTGCAAAGCGGCTACTATATATTTAAACAGTGCTGGTATTGCGACCCTTACAACTGCAGATGTGAACAATGGAAGTTCAGATAATTGTGGATCAGTGACACTTTCGCTTAGCAAAACTAGTTTTGATTGTAGTAATCGTGGAACAAATACAGTAACCCTTACAGTGACTGACACAGCCGGTAATTCTTCGACCTGCACAGCCACAGTTACGGTTATCGATAATACTCCGCCTGTAGCTACCTGTAAAAATTTTACTTTGGTTTTGGCTGCAAATGGAACTGGAACACTTCTTCCAGCAAATATTAATAATGGAAGTTCAGATAATTGTGGTATTACCAGTATGACCTTGTCTAAAACTAATTTTACCTGTACAGATGCCAATGGAGCTCCTCAATTGGTTACTTTAACAGTGACAGATGCTTCTGGGAATTCTTCGACCTGTACTGCAACTGTAACTGTTCAAACAACATTGACTATTTCGTCTGTTTATTTGGAAACTTGTGGAGCAAGGTTTGTTGCGAATGTTAGTGGAGGTAGTGGTACATATAGTTATTTATGGGATGTAACTTCATCGACCGTAAAACCCTTCAGTTGTAGTTTGTTTGGTCTTGGTTCCAATACTGCAAACTGTGCGTCTCCTTATTACAGATTCGTGACTAATATAATTCATACAGCAACATTAACAGTTAATGATTCCAATGGATGTAAAGTGTCGAAGACTTTTACTTTTGATGGTGGTGCTTTCAATGGCTCAACTGCAACCACAAATGTAGTTGCTTGCGTTGGACAAACAATAACTTATACATCAAGTGCTGTTGGGGGAACATTTTTAGGTATTCCATATACATATAATTATGGTTGGGATGTAACCGGTGGGACAATAATTAGTGGTGGTGGAAGTTCAAACAATACTGTTACGGTAAATTGGGGAGCAACAGGTGTTGGAAAGGTTTCAGTAACAAATACACCAAGTCTTTTAGGCAGTTTCTGTTTTTCGGTTGATGTGTTTAACGTTACCGTCAATCCTTTACCAACTCCTTCATTTGTAACACCAATAGCAACACCTGTCTGTCCGCAGTCACCACAAACTTATACATTAACTAATACATTTGCTACACATTCTTGGACAGTAACAGGAGGAACGGTTACTGCAGGTGGTGATCCGGCAGATAATTTTGTAACAGTAAAATGGGGTAATGGAGCCACTGGAACAGTTAGTGTAACGGTAACTAATCCAGTTGCTTCGGGAGGTTGTAGTTCAACAGTGAGTACAAATGTTGCTATTGTTGATATAATACCTCCAACGATTACTTGTCCTGCAGATGTTACCGTCAATGCCAATACAGGATTGTGTTATGCTACTGGGGTTAATCTTGGAACGACACCAACAGGTAATGATAATTGTGGGGTGGCTAGCGTTACCAATAATGCACTTACACTATTTCCTACTGGACAATATCCCGTAGGTGTCCATACTATTACTTGGACGGTTACGGATTATAAAGGATTAACAGCTAATTGTACACAAACAGTTACTGTTACAGACAATCAGTTTCCAGTTATAAGTTGCCCTACTAATGTAAGTCAGTCTATTTTAACGGGTTGTAATCGCTCAATAACTATTGTTAATCCAACAACTTCTGATAATTGTGGGGTGACAAAACTTACTTGGACAATGACTGGAGCGACTGTTGCAAACTCGTCTCCAACAGGAATCAATAATGTGGGAACTTATACTTTTAATAGAGGAGTAACAACGATTACTTATACTGCGTTTGATAATTCAGGAAAAAGTAGCAGTTGCAGTTTTACAGTTACAGTTACAGATACTATTCCCCCAACTATAACTTGTCCAAGCAATATCAATACAACGACAAACACTGCTTGTACAGCTACAGGGGTAGCTTTGGGCACTCCAACAACTGCTGATAATTGCTCTGTTGTTTCGGTTACCAATAATGCTCCGGTAGCTTTTCCAATAGGGACAACAATTGTAACTTGGACTGTTACAGATGTCGCTGGCAATACAGCTAGCTGTACACAAACAGTTACAGTAACAGATGCAACTCCTCCAACTATCGCTTGCCCAAGTAATATTACTACCACAACAGCTGTTGGGGGTTGTACCCGTTTAGTGAACGTACCAAGTCCAACAACAGCAGATAATTGTAGTGTTGCAAGTATTTCTTGGATAATGTTTGGTGCTACTACAGCAACAGGAATTAATGCTATTGGGAATTATACTTTTAATTTAGGAATAACTACTGTTCAATATACAGTTACAGATTCGGCCAATAATACAGCAAATTGTTCCTTTACCGTAACGGTTAATGACAATCAACCTCCTGTTTTGAGCTGTCCTACAAATTCTACTCCTTTATGTGCAGATAGTACAGGAAAATATACTAAAACAGGAACAAGTTGGAATGCCACAGCTACAGATGGTTGTAGCACCATTAGTTCACTCACTTATACCTTAACAGGAAGTACAACTGGTTCGGGAACAAGCCTCGATGGAGTTGCGTTTAATGTAGGTACAACAACGGTTACATGGACGGCTACCGATACTATAGGTAATACTTCTAATTGTACATTTGCAGTAAACATAATCGGACTGCCATCAATAACCACGCAACCTATTAGCCAATTAGATTGCGAAGGAAGTATAGTTAATTTTTCTGTTGTTGCCACAGGTACTGGGCTAACGTATACTTGGCAAAGAAAATTACCAACAGATGCTAGTTTTATTACTATTCCAATAGAATCGAACGTTTCTTATCCGAGTCCAGGAGAAATCCGCTTGGCGAATGTAGATAGTACATTATCACCTGATGGAACACAATACCAAGTGATTATAACTAATAGTAGCGGGTGTAGTATCACTTCAGCAGCAGCAACTCTTTCTATAAATAAAATTACAACTCTTTTGCCAATTGCAACCGCAGTGACACAATGTTACGGAACCAATTATTCCTATACAGTTTCCACTTCTTATCCAGCCAATGTGATTTCATATCAATGGAAAAGTTCGGTAGTTTCTGGAGTTTGGAATGATGTAGTCAATGGAACACATTTTTTAGGAGCTCAAACCGAAACTTTGCAAATTATAAATGGAACTCCAGCTGAGTCGGCAGCATATAGAGTTTATATCACATTCGACGCTTCCGGAGCTGATTGTAATGTAAACAGTTCCTCTCGATCACGTAGCATTACATTCCTGCCAGAAGTAACCGCACCGGTTGCTACAATCATCCAACCTTCTTGTACAGTAGCAACAGGAAGTGTAGTATTAAGTGGTTTGCCTGCATCTGGAACATGGACTTTAACACGAACAGGTACTTCAAGTGCAACAACTACAGGAACTGGAACTAGCACAACTATTTCAGGACTTGCAACAGGAACATACAATTTTACGGTTTTTGACGGAACTTGTACTTCATTGCCAGCGAATGTGGTCATTAACGTTCAGCCAGGAACTCCATTAGTGCCAACAATTGACGCCTACACCTTACCGTCCTTTGCTGATAATGATGGTACTATAACCTTAGGTAATTTACCATCGGGAAATTGGGTGGGACATCAAATAAAAGATGGTGTAACAACTACTATTAGTGGTACTGGCTCACCTTACACATTAACAGGTCTATCCAATGGAAGCTATGAATTTGAAGTGGTTGAATTGTGTATCTCTCCTAGATCGACACCTACTCCATTAACAACTGTTCCATATATTCCAGCAGTTTCTCCTGCAACAAACATAAACTGTACTGGATTTACTGCAAATTGGCCCGCAACACCTACAGCAACGGCCTATTTATTAGATGTTTCTACAGATAGTAATTTTGCGACTTTTGTTTCGGGCTATCCTAAAAATGTTGGAAATGTATTGACTTATAGTTTAACTGGAATGCCAGCGGGACCTTTGTATTATAGAATTCGTGCAAAAAATGCAACTCTAATATCCCTTTACTCAGCTACTGTGACGGTAACACCTTTAATTAACACCTATTCTGGAACCTGGTCATTGGGAACCCCTCCAACAACAATTGGCACTCAAAACCTTGTATTTAATGCAAGTTTTACAGCGAATACTGATTTGTCTGGCTGTTCGTGTACCGTAAATTCGGGAGATGTAATTATTAAGTCAGGTAAAATACTAACAATAACAAATGGAGTTACAGTAAACTCTCCCGGAACTTTAACCTTCGAAGACACTTCTAGCCTGGTGCAAATAAATAATACGGCCGTAAATATTGGAAATATAAATTACATTCGAAATTTTACAGGCGGAGAATTTGATTATACGTATTGGTCATCGCCAGTAGCTTTACAAAATCTGCAAACACTATCACCCAATACCAAGTTGGATAAATTTTTCTACTTTAATTCGTCATTAAATGATTGGATGCAAGTGGATCCATCAACAACAACAATGGATGCTGGGAAAGGATACATAATTAGAGGTGTTCCGCCACCTCCAGGACCACCTGTTGGTTTTGGCACCAATACATTTATTGGACGACCAAATAATGGTTCCTATTCTCTTACTGGAGTTATTGCTGATAGATCGTATCTGTTAGGAAATCCATATCCATCTGCTTTGGATGCTGATACTTTCTTGGTTGCAAATAAAGATGTTTTAAATGGAACCCTATATTTTTGGACGCATAACACGCCAATCGCCATCGGCACACCCGATCCAGGCTCAGGAATTTGGGCTTATTCCGGAAATGATTATGCGGTTTATAATGCTACGGGAGGGGTTGGTGCAGCTCCGCCAGATTTAGATCCTAATACAGGTTTGCCTTACCCTAGCCAAGCACTAAGTGGTGGAAAAATTCCAACTGGAAAAATTGCAGCTGGACAAGGTTTCTTCGGAAGCACAAAAGGTTCTATTTCAGGCACTTCTATTGTTTACGATAACGCCATGAGAGTAGGAGTAGGTGGAATTACTGGAAATAATTCCCAGTTTTTCAAAACGAAGAATCCAAAAGCTAAGACGAATATCCAACTCGAAAAACACCGCGTTTGGCTAGACTTAACCAATGTCGAAGGCGCTTTCAAACAAACCTTAATAGGGTATGTTACTGATGCTACTAACGGTTATGAAGATCGTTTTGATGGCGAAAGTTATGACGGAAATGATTTCCTTGATTTTTATAGCATTCTTCAAGACAAGAATTTAGTTATTCAGGGTCGTGCGTTGCCATTCGATGAGAATGATGAAGTTCCTTTAGGTTATAGAGTGGCTGTTGGTGGAACATTTACAATGAAAATTGGACAAAAGGACGGTCTGTTAAGCAATCAAGAAATCTTTATAGAAGATAAGTTGACCAATACAGTAGTTAATTTAGTAGAAGAAAACTACACATTCACCACAACCGCAGGAACTTTTGATGACCGTTTTGTGTTGAAATATACCGACAAAACATTAAGTGTCGAGGATCTTGAGACAAACGATGGAATTATAGCATTGTATTCAAATAATTATAAAACGCTAATTATCCGTAACAATTTGAAAGATACAACGGTAAATTCGGTTACACTTTACAATATTACAGGACAAAAAATTGCCAATTGGGAAGTAAAAGGACGAGAACAAAGCAGTATTCAGATTCCAATAAAAAACTTGCCAGCCGAAATTTATATTGTAAAAATCGAAACAACCCAAGGAGAATTCAGCAAAAAAATTATAGTAAAATAAAAAATTGATTTTTTTAATTAACAATGTGGATTATTAGAGAAAACCCTGTCTGAGTTACAAACTCTTACAGGGTTGATCTTTTTTAGTTGGAAATTAAAGGGCTGTAATTTGTTCGATTGATTTCGATATTGACTTAAGAGGTTTTAAACGGCATAGGACTTAAAATAAAGTAATATTTTTAGCCAGATTGATTTTCGATAGAAAATAGCAATAACAAGAAAAATTTATTAATAACTTACTCGATACATTTTTTCATCTCCGATAGATTGTAATTATACCAAAAATAACCAAACCGATAATTTTAACCCCTTGGTAGTTAATTTAATAATTTGTACAAATATTGATTTGTAAAAACAAAATGAAACTCAAATAGTACCGAAATGTCAGTCTGAGCCTGTCGAAGACATCATTTTATAACACTTCAACTAGCTAAATGTGACAAATTGTAAATAATTAACTATTAAAAATAATTACACCCCATGGGCAATTTTAATAATTTCATCCAATAGGTTCAATATTTAGTTTTAACTATTAAGATTGCGGCAGCTCTTAATTTTCCTATTTTCCTAATTGTTTTTAAATTCTTGTGAATAGGGCAAAAATCTATTACCATTTTTCTTGAATGTAGAACACCTTGTTTTTTATTCAATTATTTGTATTAATTTTAACACTAATAATCGGTGAGCATGTGTATTTCACCGATATTAATCGGCGTTTAATCGGTGTTTTTAGCTATTAAACGAATAAATTTTGAAAATAAAGGTACAAATTGTACTTTTGCGCCATTAAAATTTTGCATAACAACATATAATTCAGTATTTTAAAAGCAAGATGACGATAGCCCCCTATCGGAAAATAGAAGTTAACCTATATGAATTCATTATATTTTAGTTCCATAAAATCGAACTCATTGACAACAAAACCATCAACAGCAAACGGATTGCTGTTGATGGTTTTGTTGGTTGGTTTGTTTGCGAATGTTGTTAATGCGCAAACTACTCTTTTTCAATTTAATTTTGAAAACACTACTAATCCTAATATTGATAATGTAACAGGGGTTCCTTCGTTTGTTACTAATGGTGTTACAGGAACGGGATATTCAACTACTACGCCGTGTGCTAATGCTCGTATGTACACTGCAGCAGATTGGGATCCAGGAAATAATTACAGATTTACTGTCAATACTACAGGTTTTGCTAATATGACTTTTTCATTTTGTAATCGTACAGATAATACAGCAATTGGAACTTTTTTAGTAAGAGTTAGTAATGATTCAGGAGCAACTTGGAATACAGTGCTATCAACTTATACACCAACTACAAGTAATACTACACTTACTACCGCAACTTTCCCAAATACATCTGATAATTCGGCGGTGGTCTGGATTGAAATATCTAAGGTGTCAGGGGGGGGCTAATAATGCCAGAACTTTATTGATAGATAACGCTACATTAACTGGTTACCCTATTCCAACTATATCTAGTTTTACACCAACGATTGGTTGTTCCAATTCAACCTCAGTTGTCATCACAGGTACAAATTTTACAGGTGTAAGTACTGTAAGATTTGGAGGAACAAATGCAGCTTCTTATGTTGTTAATTCTGCTACTCAAATAACGGCTGTACCAGCAGCAGGTTCATCAGGAGCTATAAGTGTAATAGCATCAGGAGGAACAGCAACTAGTGGGAGTAGTTTTACTGTAAATGCAACACCTACAGTATCAGGATCCGCTAGTCCAACAACGATATGTAGCGGAGGAAATGTAACTTTAAATGCATCCGTAACTTCACCAACTACTCAAAATACTGTATTGTTAAGCGAAGGTTTTAATGGAGCAACAAATTCGTGGATAAAAACGAATAATTCAACAGGAGGCACGCCAGCTAATGCCGCATGGACCTTAAGGCCTGATGGATATTCGTATACTTATCCAGGATATTCTGCAAATGTTTTTCATTCTAATGACAATAGTCAATTTTATTTATCCAATAGTGCTGCTCAAGGAGATGCAACAACAGCTACTATTTTGCAGTCTCCTATAATGAATTCAGTTGGATATACAAGTCTTTCTTTAGAGTTTTATCAGCATAATCTGGATTTTGACGGTACAGATTTTGCAAGAGTAGAAGTTTCAACAAATGGTACTAGTTGGACAACTTTGTCAACAACTACAACTACGCAGGGTGCACAAAATAATTTTTTAAGAACAACAGTTAATTTAGATTCTTATATAAACCAAGCAACACTTTATATTCGTCTTAAATATGATGCCCAATTCGATTGGTTTTGGGCGATTGATAATGTAACTGTTTCAGGAAACAAAACAATTGATTACACTTATAGTTGGACTGCTTCTCCTTCTGGTACAGCTGGTTTACCCTCTGGAGCCGGCACAGCATCTACTACAAACAATACTATAGTAGCAAATCCTACTGTGACAACAGCATATACAGTAACCGCAACAAATCCAATTACAGGTTGTACAGGAACAGCAAATGTAAATGTAACAGTAAACCCAGAATTAACCATTACACTGACAGATCCTAATCCTACAATTTGTGTAAATGTAGGCACTGCCTATTTGCCTTACTCAGCTACAACTGGAAATCCGGGTAATTATAGTGTAGATTATGATGCTGCAGCAAATGCCGCTGGATTTGTTGATTTTTCGAATTATGCAATGACTACAAGTCCTTTGCCTTTAATTATTCCGAACGGTGGTTGGAATGTTGCTCCTGGAACTTATAATGGAATGTTAACGGTTAAAAACAACACCACGGGCTGTGTTAGTACTCAATATCCAATAAGTATTACTATAAGTTCGCCATCGACTATTATAGACGTAAGTGTTTCTGCTAGTGCAAATCCTGTTTGTATTGGAACTAGTGTTACTTTTACCGCAACACCAAATATAGGTTCAACAATAATAGTATATCAATGGAATGTGAATGGGGTTGATGTTGGCACTAACAGTTCCACATACTCTTATATACCAACCAATGGTGATGTAATATCATGCAATGCTCAAAGTCTATCCCCTTGTGCCAGAATTAATGTTTTGTCAATAAATAGTATTACTATGTCGGTAAACACTACCAACACTTGGACTGGCACAACCGATACCAAGTGGTTTACACCAACCAATTGGTTTTGCGGTAGTGTGCCAACAGCCTCATCTGATGTAACAATTCCAAATGTACCAAACAAACCAATAATTGATGACACAAGTAAAATAGCCTTAGCTAATACACTTATTGTAGATTCAGGGTCTAGTTTGACTTTAAATACTGGAAATACCCTACAAATTACAGGCAAACTAACCAATAATGGAGGAACAATCACCTTCGAAGATTCAGCTAGTTTGGTGCAGACTACAGCATTTACTGGAGACAACGAAGGAAATATAACTTACAAACGCAATTACACTGGAGGAGAAATGGATTATACCTATTGGTCATCGCCAGTAGCCTTGCAAAATTTGGGAACTCTTTCTCCTTTGACAGACTCAGATAAGTTTTATTCTTTTAACGGAACGGATTGGATTTGGGAAAATCCAACTTCAACTGATATGACAGTTGGTAAAGGATATATTATTAGAGGAGTTCCACCACCAACACCACCAACAATACCTCCAGGGTTTAATACTAATTTATTTATCGGCGTTCCTAATAATGGCAATAAATCCATATCTGTAGGAGGAGGTCAGAATTCATATCTTTTAGGCAACCCCTATCCATCAGCAATAGATGCAGATGCTTTTATATTGGCAAATACCGCTGCTTTAGATGGAACATTGTATTTCTGGACACACAATACTCCAATTGCAATTGGCACACTAGATCCAGGAACTGGAACATATGCCTATTCTGGCAATGATTATGCGACCTATACTTTATCGGGAGGCGTGGCTACTAGTGGGAATTTGACTCCAGAATGGGTAGATAAAGACCTTGACAGAATTGTTGATTTACCTGGAGAATATTCTGAAAAAAATGGGGTTTCAGGGATGCAAACTGCCGAATGGACGGATAGTGGTATAATAGGTACATTGGAAACAGGCGAATGGACAGATATCAATAAAAATAATATTGCCGAAACAGGTGAGTGGACAGATATTGATAAAGATGGAATTTTAGATCTTCCAACTGAATGGTCAGATACCAACGGCAATAGTTTAAAAGATTTTGGTGAATGGACAGATGATACTAACAGTAACGGTGTTTTCAATACAGGGGAATGGACGGATACTAATGGAGATAAAATATTGAATTTAGAAGTCGAACAAGTTTCAAACAGACCAACAGGAAAGATTGCAGCAGGTCAAGGCTTTTTTACCACCAGTACTGCTACAGGAGGTATGGTTAACTTTACCAATGCAATGCGAGTGGATGGTTCAGGGATTCCTTTGGAAAACACCAATTTTTATAAAACCAAAAGTGCTAAAGTAAAAGTAAATACAACTATCGAAAAAAATCGTGTTTGGTTGAATTTGAGGAATAAAGAAGGGGCGTTCAAACAAACTTTAGTGGGCTATATAACAGGTGCTACAAATACTTGGGATAAATTGTATGATGGCGAAAGTTTTGACGGAAATGATTTCCTTGATTTTTATAGCATCAACAGCGAAAAGAAATTAACTATTCAAGGGCGAGCTTTACCATTCGACGAAAATGACGAAATTCCATTAGGCTTTAGAATTGCCGTAGAAGGAACTTTTACCATCAGCATCGATGAAACCGATGGAGTATTGTCAAGCCAACCTATATTTATTGAAGATAAATTGACCAATACAGTTTTCGATTTAAAGAGTGGAAATTATACCTTCAAAACAGTTGCAGGAACTTTCGATGATCGTTTTGTGTTGCGTTATACCAACAAAACACTAGGCACAACCGAGAACGAACTGGCTAAAAACAAAATTATTGTTTCGGTTAAAAACAAACAAATCAAAATCGATGCCTTTGCAGAAACCATTGATAAAGTTACAATTTATGATTTACTCGGAAGGCAAATCTATCAAAAAGGTAAAATTAACAGCAACGAATGCCTAATTACAGATTTCAGAGCGAGTCACGAAACTTTTATAGTCAAAACAACTTTGCAAAACGGTAAAACGGCGACCAATAAAGTGATTTTTTAGACAATTTTCAAAACCCTATTGTCTCACCGAGGTATAATTTTATACAAAAAAAAGCAATATCAAATGACATCCATTTTGTAAGGCTGAGTTGTCATCCTGAGCGTAGTCGAAGGACGAAGCCTTTTCAAACAAAAAAACGTCAATGCAAGCCTGTAAAAGTATTGGATAATAAATACCAGGTCAAACGCATTAAAATTATTTTATGCTTTTTCGCACGAATTACACCAATTTACACAAAATAGGTTTTGTTCAAATTCCACGAATCTGCCAAAGGCAGATGAAATTTGTGTAATTTAACTTTTGAATCCTCATAAATTTGTGATAATTTGTGTAATTTGTGTTTAATTATTTTTAATGCGTTTGACCTAAATAGACACTTATCTTTCTCAAATATATATTTTAAACCTCTTGGGTGTAATTAGCACAGCCGTCAGTTCGAGGTATAATTTTTATTCTAAAAAAACAATATAAAATGACGTATTATTTTGAAGCACTCCTAACTCCCCTCTTGAGAGGGGCTGGGGGTGTGTTTTCGAAAGTGTTTATTATTCAGCGTTTTAAATAAAAACGTCAATGGTAGTGTTTTTTGTGCAGTAAAACGGAACAAAAAATGTATCGAGAACCGTTTTAAATACAAATTTTCTTGTTCTCGATACGATTTTCTATCGAAAGCACTCGAACTGACTAAAAATTAGTATCAAAAACTAATTACACCCCAACTGGTAATATTCAATAATTAATTTCCACAAAATTGTCATTCGAACTGACTAAAAATTAGTATCAAAAACTAATTACACCCCAACTGGTAATATTCAATAATTAATTTCCACAAAATTGTCATTCCGTAGGAATCTCCGCAAGAAACCCTAAGAAATTGGTTCTTAAATATAGGGATACTTCAAGCGATTCCTACGGAATGACAAAATAGCGTCTATAAAGTGTATTTAAGAGATTTTCATCAGACCCTAATTATACTTTTTTAATTCTGTTTTTTCACAATGATTACTGAAATCTCTTATATTTGCAATTATCGTCTTCTATTAATAATAAAAATCAATAGGTTATGAATCTAAATCTACTTAAAATAAATAAAAAAATAGGGTCGTTGCTTTTAATAGTGATGACTTTTTCGTTTGCTAATGCGGCAAATATTACGAGTACTGGAAGTGGTAATTGGAATTCAACGGTGGTTAATGCGCCATGGCCCGGAGGAGTTGTTCCGTCAGCTACCGATAATGTTACAATTGCCGCTGGTCATACAGTAACTTTAACAGGAAATGCTTCTATTACAAATGTCACTATAAATTCAGGAGCTACATTAAATATTGCTAATAGGACACTAACCGTAAATGGTTTTTTTACTAATAATGGAACTCTTACAGGGACTTCGGGACAGTTCAACGCCATAGGAGCAGTAGTTAATAGTGGAATTATAACGCTAACAACAGGAAGAGTTACTACTTCTGGTGGTAATTTTACTAATACTGGAACTATTAGTTTGACTTCCGGTAGATTGAGTGCTTCTGGTAATTTTTCAAGTACAGGTTCACTTACCTATACAGCCGCTGGATTTTTAGTTTTTGGAGGGAATTTTACTTATTCGGGAACTTTTACTCTAGGGTCTGCAAATGTGCAGTTTACAGGAGCAGCCAATCAATCCATTCAAGGATTTACTACGACAGGAACGGTGAGTATGCTAAAAACAGGAGGAACAGCAATTCCTACAAGCATAATAAATGGGGGAGGACTTACTATTAATGGAGGAGGAACATTAAATTTGGTTTCAGGAACCTATACTTTTTCAGGAAATTGGACTCGAACAAACGGTACATTGAATTGTGGTTCGGCTTTATTAAGAATTGGACGAGATATTTTGGGAACTGGTAGCGTATTTGACGCAGGAACAGGAACGGTAGAATATTATAGAGCTGGTAATCAGGCAGGAGCAGCTGTTATATATAACAATTTGATACTTTCTGGGTCAGGAACAAAAACTTTTGCAACTACTCCAACTGTCAATGGAAAATTAACATTGGCAGGAACTGCAGCAGTAACAGTAACGACAGGTGTTGTATCGTATGGACCAAGTGCAACTTTACAATACGAAACAACCAATATTAGGAATACTTCTTCTGAAGAGTGGGTTTCCCCTTTTACATCTTCAGGAGGAATTGTAATTAATAGTACAAATTTTGTGACACTTAACGCAGACAAGGTCTTAGGATTGTCAATCCCACTTACTATAACAAGTATAGGAAAATTAGCTGCAGCAGCACGATCGTTGACTTTTGGTGGAAATTTTATAAATAGCGGAGGAACATTTACATCGGCAGGACCAATTGTAATTGCCAATACAATGACTACTCAAAGTATTGCTGGTTTTACAACGACAGGATTAGTATCAATGACCAAAACTAGTGGTACGGCCACTTTCGGTGGAAATGTTGGTGGAGCTGGATTAACAATTAATGGAGCTGGAGGGATTTTGAATTTAGGAACTTCTTTAACACACACTTTTACGGGTCCTGTGGCTTTAACCAGCGGAACTTTGAATGGAAATTTCAGTACACTGAATGTTAACTTTACTGGTTCAGCTTGGACAGGAACTGGATCCAATTTTGTGGCGGGATCAAGTACCGTAAAATTTGGTGGAGCAGCCCAAACCTTGGCAACAGCTACAATTTTCAATAATCTTACCTTCGCTGGTACGGGGACTAAAACACTTACAGGAGTGCCAACCGTAAACGGAATTCTTTCTATGGAAGGAACTGCAACAGTGTCGGCAGCGCCTACTTATGGCACTTCAGCTGCTTTACAATACAACAGAACAACTGCTCAAGCTTCAGGACCAGAATGGATCACTCCATTTGTAGCCTCAGGAGGTGTGAGCATTATCGGAACCGGAGTTGTTACTGCCAATGCTATTAAATCTTTCAATGCTACGGCTACATTAAATATAGGTAGTGGAGCAACTTTGGCCAACGGTGGTTTCGCAATTTCTGGTAGTTCAACATTGAATGTTGTCAATACTGGAACATTATTGCTAAGTGGATCTAGTGTTTTTCCAGTTTTTACCACCATAACTTTGGGAACAAACAGTAATGTAAATTACAATGGAACAGCGCAAACTGTGGCTGTACAAAATTATGGCAACTTGCTTTTGAGTGGTTCAGGAAATAAAACATTTGTTGGAGCCACAACTATTGCAGGAGTCCTAGCCATTAGTAGTACTGCAGTGGCTATATTGCTTAATGGAACCACTTCATCTTCTGGCTCATTAAGCTATAATGGAGTGCTTCAAACAGTATCAGGTTCTTATGGTGGAACAGGCTCCGCAGCAATAAACGCAAATGCAACTTGGTTTGGGACTTCTACAACAGGGATTTTAAATGTAATTACGGCTTGTATCTCAGGAACTTGGTTGGGAATTACCAGTACCGATTGGAATACTCCTTCTAATTGGTGTGGAGGAACTGTTCCAACGACCTTAAGCGATGTGACGATTGGATTTACATCAAACCAGCCAGTTATAGGTGCTTCAGGTGGGGTTTGCCGAAATATTACAATTTTAACGGGTGCAACTTTGACCATTTCAGGTTCAAATACACTTACAGTAAGAGGGAGTTGGACGAATAATGGAAACTTTGTATCCAATACGAGCTCGGTAATATTTAATGGAACTTCTCCTCAATCTATTGGTGGGACAAGTACAACTATTTTCAATGATTTGAGTAATACTAATATTACGGCTCTTGTTACCGCAAATAACGACATAACAGTAAAAAATAGTTTAAATATTAGTGGCGCATCAGTATTTAATCTTGGAACATTCGTTTTAACAGACGGAGGGTCGTTTTCTAATGCTGGTAGTGGTTCCCTCCTCATAACAAATACATCTAGCACTCCTATTCCAACAGGAAAAACTTGGAATAGCACTGTTGTTTATGCAAGTGCAACAGGTGGACAAACCGTAGTTGCTGGTACTTATAATGGTTCACCTTCTATAGAATTAGAAAATATTTCTGGAACCCAAACCGCTTCAGGGAATATAACCACTGGAGGACAGCTAAACATTGACAATGGAGGTACTCCAACTTTCGATATGAATGGGTATAATTTATCGGCAAATGCATTAAATTTACTATCGGCCGATGCAATAATAGATATGCGCGAAGGAACTTTATCGTATTCAACAGTTCCCGCTATGGATGGTAAGATTCGTTTTTCGGGTTCCACAAATGGTATGCCTTTTGAATCTGGAACAGTAGAGTATTATGGACCTTTACAAACTGTAACGGCTGGAAATTATTATAATTTATTGTTTAACGGAATTGGTGGTGTTTATACAATGTCGAGTGATATCGATGTGGCCAATACTTTAACAGTTACAAATGGAGCAGTTACATTGCAACCTCTTTTCAATCTTACGGTTGGAGATGCTGTTACAGTTGTAAGTCCTGGAACTTTGACGATAGAGGATAGTGCTAATTTGTTGCAAACTACGTATACTGGTCCTAATACAGGAAATGTTATAGTTAAAAGGAATACGACTCCTGTTCTTCAATACGATGCCACTTTTTGGTCTTCACCAACAACAGGAACTCAAACCTTAGGCGAATTTTCACCGGGTACGGATTGGGATCGATATAATACCTATGATAGTGTAAACGACGTTTATGTTAATGAAGATGCTACTACAGCAGTGTTTCAAAAAGGAATCGGTTATTCTATTCGATGCCCTGATGGGACTTCATCAACAGTTCCAACAGTTATTCCACATCAATTTGTGGGAGTGCCTAATAACGGAGATTTCACAATTCCACTCTATACACCATCAGGAGATATTGGATTGAGCTTAATAGGTAATCCTTATCCATCGGCTTTAAATGCTGAAGAATTTATTGCCGAAAACCTTTATGATGCTGTTTTAAATCCCACAAATACCTTAACGGGAACCTATTATATATGGTCTCATAATAACCGTTTAACAGGAAATGATTTTAGTTCGGATGATTATTATACTTGTAATCTATCAGGTGGTGTAGGATACGCTACAAGTGGTACTGGGAACAATAATTTGCCCACCAAATATATTGCGTCTGGTCAAGGATTCTTTGTTGAAAATGAAATTGCTGGGGATTTAAAATTCAAAAATTCAATGCGTGAAAAAAACACTCCTGCACAAGATCCTAAAGAAAATGCAAACTTTTATCGAACCAAAAACGTTAAAAAAATATCAGAACTGGAACGCCACAGAATTTGGCTAGACATTACCGATAGTGCCAAAACAACCGGGAATCAAGCAATGGTAGGGTATATCGAAAATGCTACTAATGATTATGATCTAGGCTTTGATACTTATCTTTTTGATGACACAAAACCTTTGTTGATTTACAGTATGCTAAGTACATATCCAGTGGCTATTCAAGGAAGAGCATTGCCATTCTCTGATACGGATACTGTGCCAATGGGCTATTATACCAAAATTGCTGACAATGTCACCATCAGTATCAATAGTGTTGATGGATTGTTCCTTGATGATCAAGGGGTTTTTCTGGAAGACAAATTATTAAACCTAATTCATGATTTAAAATCGGATCCTTATGTTTTTGCTTCTGCTGCAGGAACTTTCAACGATCGTTTTGTATTGCGTTACACAGATGGGACTCTAGGTACAAATAACTTCAATACAAAGGAAAGTACGGTTCTCGTTTCTATTAAAAACAAACAAATAAAAATTAATTCAACATCCGAAACCATCGACAAAATAATGGTGTATGATATTTTGGGAAAACAAATTTATAAAAAAGAGAAAGTTAGCAACCAAGAAGTAATTATTTCAAATTTGACAGCCAAAAATCAGCTGCTAATTGTTAAAACAACTTTACAAAACGGCAAAACAGTTTCTGATAAAATTGTTTTCTAATAGAAGAATTTAGGTCAATTAAATAAGAACCTATTTTAAAGTACAAAACCCATTCTTATGAAGAATGGGTTTTTTTGTGAGAGATATATAATCCAGTATTGATATATAGTGTGAGTTTTATTTCCCTTTAACGGTGGCTTCTAGATTCCTTTCAATAGTATGTCCAGGACGAGACCATTTTGGTTTTTCTCCAAGTGGAGCAAATTTAGAATCTGCAGCTTCTACGCTTTCTCGTTGGCTTACTTTAGCAAATGGGGCTTGGTTTTTCAATCCCAAAATCTCGAACATTCTCATATCCTCGTTGAGGTCATTATTAGGAGTAGTTAGCAATTTGTCACCAGAGAAAATCGAATTGGCACCGGCAAAAAAGCACATAGCCTGACCTTCGCGACTCCAATTGATTCTTCCAGCCGAAAGGCGTACTTGAGTCTCCGGCATTACAATTCGGGTGGTGGCGACCATTCGAATCATTTCCCAGATTTCAACCGATTTTTCATCTTCGAGAGGTGTTCCTTCTACAGGAACTAAAGCATTGATAGGCACCGATTCTGGCTGTGGGTCTAGGGTAGAAAGGGCTACAAGCATTCCTGCACGATCTTCGATGCTTTCCCCCATCCCGATAATTCCGCCACTACAAACTGTAATATTGGTTTTTCGAACATTTTCGATGGTTTGCAAACGGTCTTCAAAAGCTCGTGTCGAAATCACTTCTTTATAATATTCCTCCGAACTATCAATATTATGATTATACGCATACAAACCAGCTTCGGCCAATCGTTGTGCCTGATTTTCGGTAATCATTCCAAGCGTACAACATACTTCCATATCCATTTTGTTGATGGTACGAACCATTTCTAAAACTTGGTCAAATTCAGGGCCATCTTTCACATTTCGCCAAGCAGCACCCATACAAACGCGAGATGAACCGCCATCTTTAGCTTTAGTGGCTTGGACTTTTACATCTTCAACAGTCATAAAAGGATTGGTTTCAATTGAGGTGTGATAACGTTTGGCTTGAGGGCAATACCCGCAATCTTCTGAGCAACCGCCAGTTTTCAATGATATCAAAGTCGATATCTGAACCACATTAGGGTCGTGATGTTCCCGATGAATTGTTGCTGCTTCGTAAAGCAACTCCATTAAAGGTTTGTTATATATAGCGATAATTTCTTCTTTGGTCCAGTCGTGTCTTGTCGTACTCATCGATTTTGTTTTTTTGTGTGTCAAAAGTAATTAAATAGTTCCAATCAAGCAAAGATGTCGTATTGAAAAGTGTTTGATTATAATTAGTTGTAGTTATTATTTGAAGGCAATATAAGTCATGTAAGAGTGCAGTGAGCCGCAAGAAAACACTTTAAATAAGTATAATTCAAATTAATGATGGGGCACTTTTTACAGATTGTTTATAAAACCTAAAGAGGATTCTTTGTCTTTTCCTAACTGTGCTTTTAGCAATTCAACCGAGTCGAATTTTTGTTCTGAGCGCAGATGTTTTAAGAAAAAAACTCTTATTTCTTGGTTATACAAATCCTCTTCAAAGTCAAAATAATGCACTTCTATAGATAGTTTTTTGCCTTCAACTGTGGGATTGAATCCAATATTCATCATGCCAAAAACAATTTTGTTGTTGATGACACTTTTTACAATATAAACTCCATTAGACGGAATAAGTTTGTCATTCTCTTCAATTTGAAGGTTGGCTGTGGGAATTCCAATGGTTCTTCCCAATTGTTTTCCTTTAGCTACAATTCCTGTCAGGGAGTATTCGTAGCCCAAATAGTCATTGGCCAAAGTAATATTTCCTGCTATCAATGCATTTCTGATTTTGGTCGAACTGATTGAAACATCCTGAATTTCCTGAACCGATATTTGTTCTACTTCAAAATCATATAGTTTGCCAAAAGCGATTAAGTCGTCGATATTTGCGGTTCTATTTTTGCCAAATCGGTGGTCGTGGCCAATAATTATTTTTTGAATATGGAATCGATCTACAAGTACTGTTTTGACAAATTCATCGGCAGACAACCTCGAAAATGTTTCGTCAAAAGGATGAATAACCAAATTTTGAATTCCAATAGATGCTAATAAATCTATTTTTTCGCGAATAGTGTTGAGGATTTTTACCTCCGATTCTCCTTGCAACACCATTCTGGGATGGGGATAAAAAGTAAGAACAAGACTTTCGTATTTGTCTTCTTCGGTATTTTGAGTTAGTTTTTCAAGGATTTTTCTATGTCCTAGGTGTACGCCATCAAAAGTACCCAATGTAAGAATGGTTTTTTTTGCGCAACGGAACTCATTTATAGAATTGAAAATCTTCAAAGCAATTGTTTTTAGAATGCTGCAAATTTAGACTTTTAAAATAGATAAAAAAAAGAGGATTGATACAAATCAACCCTCTCAAAAGATATTGTGCTCAAACTATTCTTTGATGAATTGCAATGTTTTTGTTTGAGTGTCTTTGGCAATTGTTATAAAATAAACACCATTACTCAAAGACGAAGTATTTAAAGATAAATCGCTTGTTGTGGAAACTTCTTTTCGGCTAATGATTTGACCTAAACTGTTATTGATGGTTAAGCTATTTGGCAAACCATATTCGCTAGGAATGCTTACATTTATAAAATCTTTGCTAGGATTTGGATACAAATAAATATCATTGGCACCATCAAATGAAGCTGTTCCTAAAGTATTTGTTGTAAAATGGCGGTTCTCAATAAATTCGTAAGAGGCTCCCGAAGCTATAGTAGTTAATCCATCAACTGATTTTATATTGTAAAAACCATTTCCGCCGCCACAACAAATCCCATCACCTTGTTCGTCTTTGATTGTGAAGGTATAACATTGGTTGTTGGCTAAGGTCCAATTTTGACTGATTAAAGCAGGCAATGGTAAAACCTCACTAGGCTTATTTGTATACGGTCCGCCGCTATATACAATGTTGCCGTCTTTGTCTTTTAAATCCCAAGTGATTTCAGCTCCCCAAAAATCTTGTTGTAAATTGAATACATAATTAGTAAAAGTATAATTTACAGGAGAGAATGTTTCTGTGTCACTATTGTTGCTTGTTCTTTGGTCTGTTGTGCCATTTGTTGTCCCTATGTTTGTCGTCAAAATGCCGTAAGAAGCGGTATTAAGCAAAGTCACCATAATAGTTTCATTTGGAGCTAAAGAACCTGTCCACGCTTGTGTTTGGTTTGCTCCTCCTGCGATAGTATAATTTATTGTTGCAGCGGTAAGTATGGCCGTGCCTCTATTAGCGAGCGTTACTTTCTTGTTGGTTGGAGCGGGTAATGAAGCGCAATCAGAAACATTAACTAAAGAGTAATCTGTTTCGATTTTTACTTCGGCATCATTAGCAAACAAGGGAATGGCATTGCCTTTTGTTGAAGTTTTAAGACCAACTCTTCTGGGAGAATTAGCCATCACTGTGGTAATCCTAGTTCTTTGGTCCAATGTAAAAATGTTCATACAGGTATCATTAGTATAATCCATGTAGTTTTCTACCATGTCATTTCCTGGATCTGTTGGGCAAGAGTCATAAGGAGTTGTTGGGCAATCATAATTTTCCCATCCAGCTTGTGGAGTGTCTGCGCAATAATCTGATGCTGTACAGTCCTTTGTATTTGTAGAACGCTTACCGCCATCTCCCCAAATGTGTCTTAGCCCAAGGAAATGTCCCACTTCATGTGACATTGTTCTACCTTTGTTATAAGGTGCTGCCAATATAAAGCCCGTCCCAAAGTCGTTGCTGCCAAAAATATCGAAGCTTCCAACCACTCCATCCGTGTTTGCCTCTCCTTCATAAGGATCGAGCCCTGGTAATGTTGAAGAGTTTGGGAATTGGGCATAGCCCAACACAGTGTTATCTGTAAATTTGACAGTCCACATATTTAAATATAAATTGGGGTCCCAAATTGTGGCCGGTTTTACCGTTGATTCAAGGCCTACATCTTCCCAAGATGGCTGAGCAAAGTTGATTCTTTCAATTCCATTAGTTGGGTTTCCGTTTGGGTCAACTTTTGCTAAAACAAATTCAATTTCGATATCGGCTCCAACGGGATTTGAATTAAACCCAGGTGTGCCAGCTTTTCTTCTATAATCTTGGTTTAATACAGCAATCTGCGATTCTACTTGAGCATCGGTAATGTTGGGAGCGGTGCCAATAGCCTGACCGCTATGGATTATGTGAACCACTACTGGAATAGTTATTATTGTTGCAGCTGTTTTAGCATTAGTCCGTGAGGCTAATTGTTTTTTTACTAAAGGTGCCAGCCAATTTTCAAACTGGTCTTCTTTGGCTCTCTTTGGGTTTTTTTCTTGCAGAAATTGCTCATATTCGACAGTTGTACAACGAATAATTCCATTATTAGGATTATTGTTTTTAGTTGTAACCGATTTTCCAAATATGATTTTGTCAGTTGTTTTTTTATTTTGGCTATAGGTGTTACCAAGAGTTACTATCCCAAAAAGGATAATGGTGATTTTGATAGAAAGGGGAGAGGATATTTTCATAATCTAATTTTTTTTAGATAAAGTTAAAAATTTTGCTAATGTATAATAAATTTGCAAACATTTTTGTGCAACACAATCAATTTAGTATTGATTATACGAAATAGCTGATTTATTTTCCGTTAAATGTGGACATGGTGTTTTCTATTCCTGCAGTGCCAAAAGATTTTATAATTTCTGACGCCAATTCTAATCGCTCCGGGAGTGCCGTTTTTTCGGCTTCGTCCCATTCTCCTAGGACATAATCTACTTGCTTTCCTTTTTTGAATTCGTCGCTGATGCCAAAACGAAAGCGAATATAATCGGTTGTGTTCAGAGTAGCTTGAATGCTTTTGAGTCCGTTGTGACCACCATCACTCCCTTTTTTTCTGATGCGAATGGTTCCAAAAGACAAGTTCAAATCATCTGTGATGACCATAATATTTTCTAATGGAATATTTTCTTTTTCCATCCAATATTTTACTGCTTTTCCGCTCAAGTTCATATAGGTGTTTGGTTTCAATAGCAGAAAAGTTCTTCCTTTGAATTTATATTCGGCAAGCGCTCCGAGTTTGACGGTTTCGAAGTTTAGACCTTCTTTTCTGGCCAAGAAATCAACTACTTTAAAGCCAATATTGTGTCGTGTATTTACATATTCGGCGCCAATGTTGCCGAGTCCAACTATTAAAAATTTCTTACTCACGCTTTTTATATTTTTTTGGTGTTCGTGAACCTCCGGTTTCATATATGCTGTGTTGTCCTCTGTTTTTGTTTTTGAAAACAGGCTGTTGAACCATTTCATCATAATGCAAAAGTAAACTTAATTTTTTAATTTTTTTTAAAGCTTCCAACCTTCGAAAAGTTTGAAGATTTAGAGGAAGTTTTGGAATTCTCATTTTGAAAAAGAAGGGCTGTCTTTAGACCTGATGGGAACGGCATCCTTTTGTTCTGGAGTTCAGAACAAAAGATACAGTGTACAGCAGGAGCAATGGTTTTTGAGATGCACAATAGTGGTGCTCCCTAAAACGAAAAAAGCACCAGTTTTACAACTGATGCTTTCTTGAGAATATTTCGAAAAAATATTATTTTTTCTTTTTTCCTGCAGGTGCTTTTGCTGCTTTTGCTGCTTCTTGAGCTGCTTTCATAGCCGCACGAGAAATTCTTACTTGAGCTACAACTGTGTTGTCTGGGTGCAATAATTTGTAATTGTCCGAAACCAATTTCGTTACATACAATTTGTTACCCATTTCAAGTGGAGAAATGTCAGCGTCAATAAAATCAGGAAGATTTTTTGGTAATGCTTTTACTTTTAATCTACGTGTGTTCAAACGTAAAACACCTCCTAAAAGTACTCCAGGAGAAACTCCTACAATTCTTACTGGCACTTCCATAGTGATTTCTTTGTCGTCAAACAACTGGAAGAAGTCAATGTGTAAAATTTTGTCAGTTACTGGGTGTACCTGAATGTCTTGTAAAATAGCATGGAATGATTTGTCTCCAAGTTCAATCACAACTGTGTGTGCGTTTGGAGTGTAAACCAATGATTTGAATGCTCTTTCATCTGCTGAAAAATGCACTGGTTGATTTCCTCCGTATATAACGCAAGGAACCTCTCCAGCATTACGTAAGGCTTTAGTCGCAACTTTGCCCACGCTTTCTCTTTCTGATCCTTTAATTGTAATCGATTTCATTTTAAAAAAATTTATATAGTTAATTATTAAACTCTGTTTTAAATTAGCTTTTGGTTATAGTGTAACGAATTACATTAAAAACTTTCCGCTAATGGAATTGTTGTGGTGTACCATGTACATTACTTCGGCAAAAAGAGGTGCACAACTCACTACTCTTATTTTTTTTGATTCCTTCTTTAATGGAATGGAATCGGTAACAATTAATTCGACTAATTTCGATTTTTCTATTTTTTCATAAGCACCACCCGATAAAATGGCGTGTGTGCAAATGGCTCTAACACTCAATGCTCCTTTTTCGATCATCAAATCTGCGGCTTTCGCCAATGTGCCTCCGGTGTCAATCATATCGTCTACCAAAATCACATTTTTGCCTTTTACTTCACCTATCAGCTCCATAGTGTCAATTATATTGGCTGCTTTTCGCTGTTTGTAGCAAATTACAACTTCTGATTCTAAAAACTTAGAATAAGCATAAGCTCTTTTTGAGCCACCCATATCTGGTGATGCTATGGTTAAGTTTTCTAATCCTAAACTTTCTACATATGGCAAAAATATTGTCGATGCAAAAAGGTGATCTACTGGTTTTTCAAAGAATCCTTGAATTTGGTCTGCATGCAAATCCATCGTCATAATTCTTGTTGCGCCGGCAGTTTCTAATAATTTAGCCACTAATTTAGCTCCAATTGGAACTCTTGGTTTGTCTTTTCTATCTTGTCTCGCCCAACCAAAATAAGGTATAACAGCGGTTATATGCCTTGCCGAAGCTCTTTTTGCAGCATCAATCATCAGTAACAATTCCATCAAATTATCGGCACTTGGAAATGTTGAACAAACAATAAATACGCGCAAACCACGTATAGATTCTTCATATGATGGCTGATATTCTCCATCACTATATCTCGACATTGTAGCTTTGCCTAATGGAATTCCATATTCTTTGGCTATTTGCTCAGCGAGATAAACACTTTGTGAACAAGCAAAAATTTTAGCTTCTGGCTCTAAGTGGGACATTTAGTTCGTTGTTTTTTATCCTCGGCGCTTTACACCATTCTGAATAAAATTCAGATAAATATAAAAGCCTCGAATGTAGTTAGTTAGTGTGTTTCGTTTTATCGAGGTGCAAATTTAGGAATAAAATTGAACTCTGAAAGGAAAATTTAGAGTATTTTTATTAGAAACATTAATATTATTTTTTACATTTGCACCGTGTTAAAGAAAAGTGGGTTGTTTTTTTATAAAAAAATCTCTTTTTAATGCGTTGAAGTAACTGTTGTTATTTCTGTCTGCTAAGCCCGGATGGCGGAATTGGTAGACGCGCTGGTCTCAAACACCTGTGGGAAACCGTGCCGGTTCGACTCCGGCTCCGGGTACAAAAAGCTCTTCTGAAAAGAAGGGCTTTTGTTTTTTACTGGAAGACGGTCAAATTATTTAATTTGATTCGCCTCCGGGTACAAAAACAACTTCGAAAAATGCGTTTTTTATGTTTTTGCACCTTTCTAGTTTGCACTTGATTGTATGAACAGAATTCAATTCTGCACTTTTGTTAAAGTAATAATATTAAATCAAAGCGTAGGTAAAGAGTTAGCTCTTTTTCAGGTTTGTCATTTGCTCATACTACAAAAGCCTCCTCGAAAGAAGAGGCTTTTGTAGTATTTGATGATATTTAAAATTATGGTTTTGTCAAAAATGTGTAAAAACTTTTAAACTAATATTTTTTAACAGCAGGGTTTATTTTTTTAGAATCATTTTTGAAAACAAACCTTGATCAGTTGTCACTTTTACTAAATAACTTCCAGGATTTAGATTGCTTAGATCGATACTTTCAATATCATTTGAGATGCTTTTTACCAAAGCGCCAGTTGTATTGTATATCATAATTTTTTCTATTTTCTGATTGGAAGAAAGGTATAAATTTCCTGAAACTGGATTTGGATAAAAAGTCAATTTTGACGCTTCGGTATTTTGTGGTACTCCTAATGTAGCGTATGATGTTTTAATATAGTAAAGGTTTGCCACACTTCCTTTGTTTATAACATAAGTTCCTGGAGGTAGCGATGGGACAGTCACTATTCCTCCTACAGCTGTGTAGGACGTTGTAGTTCCTGAGGTTGTTCCGACAGAAAGTTTTATTGTCCCTGCAAATGCGGGGTCAAAAACCAAAGTTAAAGTTGAAACAGCTGTAGTCGTGTAAGTAATAGTTGTTGTCGGCAAAGATTCTATTTTCAAACGTGCTGTTAATGCCAAACCATCGTAGGAGGCAGATCCAGCAGTTGAGTTCATATTTCCTGAAATAGTGTAAAACGTGCTTGTTTTTCCTGATGTAGTGAAATTATGTATCTGATCACTCGAAACAATTCCTGTAACTGTTATGGTTCCTGATCCAGTAGCTGATGTTCCTCCGGTTCCAGAAGTAGCAATCGAATAATAAATGTTTGCTGATGTTGGAGTTCCAGTGATAGTAATTGTTTTGGCAATAATATCTTTTACAAATGAAATTCCAGATGCCGGCAATCCAGTTACACTAGCATCGGTTGCATCACCACCCCAAGTGAAAATTATTGGGCTAATTGCAGTTCCATTTGTTACTGTTTGGTCATTATTTGCGGCAGAAGTAAGTGTAAGGGTTTGGTTCCCAGGAGAAGTTACGGCAATTGTTCCTAATCCTGTTACCGGAGTTCCAGAAGTTCCAGAAGTTGTAATTGAAAATGATACAGCTGTAGTAGGAGTTCCTGAAACTGTAATAGTTTTGGTCGAATTATCTTTCACGAAATTAATTCCAGATGCTGGCAATCCTGATACAACGGCATCTGTTGCTGTTCCTCCCCAAGTGAAAACCATGTCGGTTATTGCAGACCCAGCAATCACCGTTTGGTTATTGTCTGTCGATGTAATTAGTGTTTGTGGACTAACAATAGTTGTGGTTTCTCCTTGTATAAAAACCATTTTGGTTACATAATTTGTTAAAGCCGTTTTTTGAGTAGTATTTACCAAATACGAAGCATCATCAACAGCATTGTTATAAGAGAATTTTAAATCCCCTCCAGAGATTCTGCCCGAATAAAGAATGGCTTTATCTCTTGCTGCTGTTGGTTCATCAATCACTAAATTTTTCACATAAAATGAGGCATCAGTATCAAAGTTATTGTAAGTATTTGCGCCTAATTTTGATTTAACTGTATTTGGAACGGTTTCGCCTCTAGATAATGGCACATAGGCATCAAAATCGGTTGTTGAATTAATTTTACTAGCAATATTATACGTTGGATTTGGGTCCGCGTATGCTACAAAACGCATATTGTTGGCGCCATTGGAAGCATCGAAAGTATTATTAAATGCTTTGATTGTGCCACCTGCTTCCCCAGAGAAAGTGCCCATGTTAGCTGGGTCATTTGCTTGAGTTGTTTGATTCCATATATCAGTGCCTTGCATAGAAGTTAATATAGGATTTTTACAATCACGGAAATAGTTTCCTTCGATAAATAAAGAAGATCCTAAGGTCGAACCTGAGCCATATTTTGCATTTCCATCAAAGTAGTTGTTATATATATGTGCTGAATAATAGCGAACACGAGGGTGGCGAGAATCGGAATGGTCAAACCAGTTATGGTGATATGTAACGTATAAACCGGCAGTAGTTCCTTCGCTTAAACCTAAAAGACTTGCTTTGCCACTATCCCAAAAGTGAATATAAGAAAAGGTGCAATAGGTAGAAGTTTTATTATCTAATGCTCCATCGCCTTTTATTTGGTCTGCATCACTTCCAGCGTCTCCATAAAACATATCGCAATTATGAACCCAAACATGGTCGTTGTCTTGTTGCAAACCAACATTGTCTCCTGCAGTGCTATTACAATTCATAAATCCTAAATTGCGTACTTCAATGTTCGATGCAGATTTAAGGCGAATCCCCATTCCGTTAACAACGGCATCATTACCAACTCCTTCTATAGTTAAGTAACTTGAAGCGTTATTTGCATTTTCAATTGTAATGTCTCCACCTTCCATAACAGTCATGTCGGTAATGTTTCCGATTAAACGGAATATGAATGGACGTGTATCTTTCCCTTTTTTTATGGCATACAAAATATTTTGAAAACCAACACAAGGGTTTGTACTAGCGCCTGTTATAGTGGCTGAAATTGTATTTTTGGTATTTTGAGTAATATAAAAAATAACAGCTCCAGTTTTAGGAATACCATTCGCTTGGTATCCCCCAGGAACTCTACCGCCATCGAAAGCAAAGCCGGTTCTATCTTGAGCCAAAACAGTTAAACTAGCCGTTGTAGTTCCAGTGCCTTCAATGCTAGCAGTTACAGGTTTTATGGAAATGGTATAGTCTCCAGGAGCAATTCCAAGCACATCAGCTCTGAAATAGGTTCCGTAGCTCCGAATGAGTTGGGTGTCAATTTTTTTATCAATTTGTCCGCCACCAGTATAGTACACATTGTAACTATCTGCACCTGCCACAGGAGTCCATTCTACAAAAGCAGATTCAAGCCATCCCGACGATTGAGTAATTGTTTGCGCAAATAGATTTCCAGAAAAAATTAGAACTGATAAGCAAAATAAAATTTTTTTCATGATATTAATAATTAAGAGGCTGTTTAAGTTTGACAAACAGCTATTTGATATTTAAAAACTGAGAAATAAAAATTGTAATTATTACAGTGCAGCAATTGTGTAATCGATTGCGTAAATGTATTATAATTTTTATACAATCCAAATAATTTGGGGAAATATATTTTTGAAGTTTAACAAAAACAGCTGCTTTTATCTTTAAATGGAGTCAAAAAAATTGTTTTTACTATCCTTATCATAAAGAATTCTAGTTGTTGGTAAGCGGGAATCTTAATAATTGACATTCATAATTTTTTTCTACAATTGATTCTCAAATTTGCGCCCAACAACGGAATTCTTTTTCTAAGAACAAAAAAAACATTTAAAATGTTGGAAATAATAAAATAAAATGTAAATTTGCGTAATCGATTGCATATTATATTAAAATGTTGCAAATTTAAGCATTAATTAAGCTTCTAGTCAGCAAGTTGTAATCGGTTATGATTCTGTTCGCAATTGGGAAACTAACAAACTGGAGCAATTATTTTAATTCAAACGTAAAATGAGTACGACATTTATACATGATAATTTTTTATTAGAAAATAAATATGCTGAAGAATTGTATCACAACTATTCAAAACAGCAGCCTATTATTGATTATCACAATCACTTATCTCCAAAAGCAATTGCCGATGATGTGATTTTTGATAATGTCACCAAAGTTTGGATAAACGGAGATCACTACAAATGGCGCGCGATGCGTACTTTAGGAATCAATGAACAATTTATTACAGGTAAGGCTTCGGATAAAGATAAATTCTTGAATTGGGGAAAAACAGTTCCTTACACTATGCGTAACCCTTTATATCATTGGACGCATTTAGAATTAGCCCGTTATTTTGATATTACAGAATTGTTAAACGAAAAATCTGCCGAAAGAATTTACAATGAGGCTTCAGCTAAAATAAATTCTCCAGAATACAGCACTAAAAACCTGCTTCGCAAAGTCAATGCCACATACATATGTACCACCGAAGATCCAATTGATACTTTAGAATTTCATCAACAACTTGCTAAAAGTGATTTTGAAATAAAAGTGGGTACTGCATTTAGGCCTGACAAAGCCATCTTAATTTCGAATGAAGGATACAATGAATATATAGACACATTAGGTCAAGCAGCAGGAATTTCAGTTAATACTTATGCTGATTTATGTTCAGCGTTAAGAAACAGAATTGATTATTTTGATAAAAATGGTTGTAAAATATGCGACCACGGTTTAGATCAAGTTTATTTCGAAAATTATACAGAAAGTGAAATAAATATAATTTTCAAAAAGAAAAGAGAAAATGGTTTTATAAGTAGCGATGAAGCATTAAAATTCCAAAGTGCTGTTTTATTCTTTTTATTCGAAACCTATCATGAATTTGGATGGGTACAACAGCTTCATTTGGGAGCTTTGAGAAATAATAATGCTCGTATGCACAGAATTTTAGGACCTGATACCGGATGGGATTCGATAGGAGATTTTTCTCAAGCACAAAAATTATCAGCTTTATTAAACTCATTGGATAGTAAGGACAAATTGGCTAAAACTATCATTTACAATCTAAATCCAGCCGATAACGAAGTAATGGCTACTATGATTGGGAATTTCAACGACGGAAGCGTAAAGGGGAAAGTACAATTTGGTTCAGGATGGTGGTTTTTAGACCAAAAAGACGGAATGACAAAACAACTAAATGCCCTTTCAAACATGGGATTGATTAGCTGTTTTGTTGGAATGTTGACCGATTCAAGAAGTTTCTTGTCTTTTCCAAGACATGAATATTTCAGACGTATACTTTGTAATCTTCTAGGGGAAGAAATCAAAAAAGGAGAATTGCCAAATGATATGGAATGGATAGGGAAAATGGTTGTAGATATTAGCTATAATAATGCTAAAGAATATTTCAATATATAAAAAATAAAATGGAAAAATTAAATAGAAAAAGCCAAGGATTAGAAAAGAAATTTCCAATCAAAGTAGTTCAATTTGGTGAAGGTAATTTCTTAAGGGCTTTTGTTGATTACGCTTTTCAAAGACTAAATAAAGAAGTTGATTTTAATGCAGGAGTCGCTATGGTGCAGCCTTTAAAAGGCGGTATGGTAAACATGATTAATGACCAAGATGGTCTTTATACTTTGTTTATGAATGGCATTAAAAAAGGGGAGAAAATACAGGATATTGAGTTAATTACTAATATTGTAAAAGCGATAAATCCATATACTGATTTTGCCGATTATCTAGCTTTAGCCAAAGAAGAGGAACTTCAATTTATTGTTTCAAATACCACCGAAGCGGGAATTGAATTTATTGAAAGTGACAGGCCAGATATGCAGCCACCTGTTTCATTTCCTGCAAAGTTGACTGTTTTATTATACGAAAGATTCAAACATTTCAATGGCGATGCTACTAAAGGGTTGACTATCATTCCTTGCGAATTGATAGATTATAACTCAGAGACTTTAAAGAAATATATTTTGCAATATTGCGATTTATGGCAATTAGGAGCTGATTTTAAAACGTGGTTATCCGAATCCTGCACCTATCACAGTACTTTAGTGGACAGAATTGTTCCTGGATATCCAAGAGCTGAAATTGAAGAATACAACAACAAATTAGAGTATCAAGACAATTTAATTGTAGCTGCAGAACCTTTCTTCCTTTGGGCTATTGAAGGAGGTGATGCTTTAAAAGAAAAATTGCCTTTTCATAAAACGAATTTGAATGTGAAGATTGTGGATGATATTCGGCCTTTTAAAATGATAAAAGTTCGTATTTTGAACGGCGCACACACCGCAATGGTTCCTTTTTCACTTTTGTACGGTAATAAATTAGTAATGGAAACCGTTGACGGAAGTTTTACTGGAAAATTCGTAAACAGCGTTATTGGCGAAATTAGTGAAACTCTTGATATGGACAAAAATGAAATCATTGCCTACACTGAAGAGGTAATGGATCGATTTAAAAATCCATATATCAAACATGCATTGGCTGATATTGCTTTGAATTCAATTTCAAAATTCAAAGTAAGAGTTTTGCCAAGTTTATTAGGATATTATAACACTAATAAAAAATTGCCTACTAATTTAACTTTTTCATTAGCTTGTTTAATTCAATTCTACAAAGGAAAATGGAATAACGAAGTCTTACCAGTAAAAGATTCTCCAGAAATAGTGGAAGCATTTAAAAATGCTTGGCAATTAGGAACTTTAGATTTGGTTGTAACTACAATTTTAGCAAATACCGAGTTTTGGGGTGAAGATTTGAATCAAATAAAAGGGCTTTCAGCAGCTATAGTTCTAGCGTTAAACGAAATTGAAACCAATGGAATTGAACAAGGTTTCATTAACTTTGAAAAATCATTTAAAGAATTTACAATCACTTTATAAAAGTATGCAAAAGAAATTAATAAAAGTAAATCCATCAGATAATGTCGCCGTAGCTTTAGTAAATCTAGTTGCTGGCGAAGTAATCCAATTTGAAGGAGACGCAATCACCATCGAGTCTGATGTGAAAATGAAGCATAAAATTGCAATGCATCCTTTTGAAATAGGAGAAAAAATTATTATGTATGGCGTTTTGGTAGGAAAAGCGAGTGCTCCAATTGCAAAAGGAGGATTACTTTCTACTGCCAATGTTAAACACGAAAGTGCCAAAGTAACTGCAAAAACAGAATCTATCGGTTGGACTGTTCCTAATGTTGACAAATGGAAATATAGAACTTTTCAAGGGTATCATAGAGAAGACGGACAAGTTGGAACCGAAAATGTTTGGTTGTTTTTTCCATTAGTTTTTTGCGAAAACAGAAATATCGAAATCTTAAAAGACATTTTCGAAAAAGAATTAATGAAACCCAAGGAAAATGATTACCAATTATTACTTCGTTCGCTAGTAAGTTCAGAAAATGGTTCTGCTGAAGCTGCGGCCAAATCGGCAGAAAGTAATTTATTCAAAAATATTGAGGTAAAATTCATTACTCACCAAGGAGGTTGTGGAGGAATTCGCCAAGATTCTCATAGTTTAGCTAAACTTCTGGCTGGATACGTTAACAATCCGAATGTAGCTGGAGCAACGGTTTTGAGTTTGGGTTGTCAGAATTTACAAATTCAGATTTTCAAAGATGCTTTGGATGCGATTAATCCAAATAGTAAAAAACCAGTTCTAATTTACGACCAACAATCTATTGGAACCATCGAGGCTATGTTGAGTAGCGTGGTAAAAGATACTTTTGCAGCTATCAAAGAAGCTAATAAACTTGAAAGAACGCCAGCACCATTATCAAAATTAAAAATTGGTTTGGAATGTGGTGGATCTGACGGGTTTTCTGGAATTTCGGCAAATCCTACTTTGGGAGTAACGTCCGATTTGCTTGCTGCTTTAGGCGGCACAACTATTCTTTCTGAATTTCCAGAATTGTGCGGTGTTGAGCAAGAATTAGTAAACCGTTGTGTGGATGATAAAGACGGAAAACGTTTCTTAGAATTAATGCAATGGTATGAGAAAACGGTTGTAGACGCAGGTTCAGGATTTGATATGAATCCATCTCCTGGAAACATCAAAGACGGATTGATTACCGATGCAATGAAATCGGCAGGTGCTGCTAAAAAAGGAGGGACATCACCAATAGTGGGAGTTTATGATTATGGAGAGTACATCAATGAACCAGGTTTTACTTTGTTATGTACTCCAGGAAATGATGTGGAATGTACTACCGCAATGGTAGGTTCAGGTGCGAATATGGTCTTGTTTACAACTGGGTTAGGAACTCCAACTGGAAATCCGATTGCTCCCGTAGTAAAAATTTCTTCTAATACTCAATTGGCAGAAAAAATGCCTGATATTATTGATATAGATACTGGAGGTATTATTACTGGAGAAAAATCCATCGACGAAATGGCTGATGAAATGCTAGAATTTATTATAAATGTTGCCAGCGGAACTATTAAAACCAAAGCTGCAATTTTGAACCAAAACGACTTTATTCCTTGGAAACGAGGAGTATCATTATAGTTTTTTGTTTTTATTGATTAGTTTTATTTAAAAGGTGGAAGAGTTTATTCTTCCACCTTTTTTTATACAATTGGAAGTATTATATATTAAAAAAAAGGAGGGTATTCAAAACTTGAATACCCTCCTTTAGCAATATTAATCTATTATTATTACTGTACTATAACTTTTACTGATTTTTCACCATCAGCTGATTTTGCATTTACGATGTATACACCATTTCTTAGTTCAAAATTAGTATTTCCAGAAGTTTTTAAAGATTTAACTAATGAACCAGTAATACTGTATACATTAATTTGAGTTTCTGAAACAACATTTGACACATGAACCTGATTTTTGATTGAGAAAACATCTAACGAGGCATCTTTTTCAAAACCTTCAGCCGAGAGATTTATACCTGCGGTCACATCAGCATCATAAATTCTATACAATTCTAGTTTTATTGGGTCTGTACTAGTTGTTAGATCAAGATTAGTACCTATTTTATAATCACCTGCTATATCAGCCGTAAATTTTGAAGTTCTCATATCTGAAGTAGCAGTTACAACAGGATAAGCTATAGAAGTTACAGTGGAACCCGATGGGCCTCTAACATCAAGATTACCTGCTGAAGTTAGGTTAGATTTCCAATACAATGTCATTGATTGTCCTGCTGCAAGTGTAATTATAATGTATCTTCTGTTTTTATGACCTCCTCCATTAAAAGCCAACCTACCAGAAGTTGTTGCACCTGTAAAAACAGGAGTAACAACACTTCCACCAATAAGATTATTTAATTGAGTATCATATAGTACTAAAGCAGTATTATCAGATCTAAATCTATCTCCAGAAGCTGTATTAATAATCATTGTACCAAAAGTGGCATTAGCAGCTATTGTACTTGTAGAAACAGGAGTTGTTCCATAAGGAGTAGCTGGTTGAGTAAAAAGTGCACAAGTTGTTTGGTTTGCGACAGTTATCATATCTGTGAATCCAGCTCCCATAGCATTTGCACCAAAATCCCAAACTTTGGTTTGAGCACTAATTGATGAAATAGTGAACAACATAGGAAGAATTAAATAAAGTAAAGTTTTTTTCATAGTAAAAAGTTTTAAGTTTTTAATTTAATTTGTAATCGATTGCATAAAAGTAATGTTTAATTCAATTCCAACAAAAAATATTAACATTTATTTTAGGAAATGAGTATTAAATCACTGATTTTTTATGCTTTATAAAAAAAAATACAAAATATCAGAAGAAGTTTCTTGTAATTTAGAAAAATTATGATTTGAAACTTGCAACGATATAATTAAAACCAAAATGGAGCTTTAGGCTCCATTTTACATTTAAATTGGTGTTATTCTTTGCTATTTTAAAAAGTCATTAATTTGAATGATTTCTGAACATTAGCTTCTTTTACAACCACAATCCATACACCTGCTTTTAGATCAAAGTTGGTATCCGTATTGGTTTCGAAAGATTTAACTAAGGCGCCATTCATTCCATATACAAGAATTTTCGTGTTTGATTTCACATTAGCAATTGCAATGTTGTTTTTGTTAGCATAGACATAAACTGACGTAACAGGATTGTATTTATTGATGCCAAGGGCAGGATCTGCTGCAATCAATGCCGGAATTGGATCCCAATTGTCGGTTCCTTTTGTAAAATTGAAAGTTGTAATGGCTGTTCCGTCTGTTAATGTTGGCACAGTTAATAGTGTAGCCCAAGTAGCACGACTTGCTGCATTATTTACTCCAGAATTTTCGATTGTTCCGTATTCGTACATTTTAGCAGATGAACCTCCTAAAGAATTATTCCAACCAAGCGGAAAAATCAAGGACTGACCAGGATAAGTAGGATTGTTAGAAGTTTCTATTGTGGTATTATAAAAAACAACTTCACTAGTGGTTGCCGACCAAGGGCGACCAAAATAACCCGGTTTAGAGCGATAAGCTGAAGCAGTTTCTGTTCCAGGAATGGCAGATGTAATTTTACATTCATACATCAAATACCCTCTGCCAGTAGCTTGTTGTGCTGCTGTAATATAACAAGTATCATTGGGATCTTCGCTAGTATTCATTGCTAATTCGGTTTGATAAAATACAGCATTCATCCCACCAAAGATGTAATCAGTAGCACCCATCATTACCCCTTTGTAAACCACAACTCGGGCTGTTGTTCCTCCAAAGAATGAATCTTGACGCCCTACAACACGACATTTATTAAGCACTACTTTATCAATTCCGTTAGGAATTCCGATTGCTGCTGCTCTTTCTACAAAACTTTTATTTTGAACTCCCACACTTCCTTTAGTTGTTGGGCGAACTCCTTTATTTCCTGCTACTAAAACTAATACATCTTCTGATTCTTTTTTGGAAATGTATTGGTTATAGGAGTTTTCAAAAATAATTTGGTCGGCTACAAATCCAGTAGAATTGATTACTGCCGTAGCATTCCAATAGGATGCATTTGTGGTTCCGCTAACATTATTATAATTAGTATATCCGTTTTCTTTATTTACGGCCAAAGCGTCTGCATTCCATTTATTGTCTGTTCCCTGACTAAAATAATTATAGCCAAGTCCATAATAAGAAGTAATTCGAACAGCATTCGGGTCTATAATAACTCCACTATTTAAAAGACCAATACTTGGAGTAGTTGAAGCATTTTTCAAAGTAATGTTAGGCTTGTTGATTACAATCATTTCTTCATAATTCCCTGGATCAATCATTATTGTTACACGATCTGAATCAGTAGTTGTAGTGGTGCGTGTCATTCTGGCAACTGCAGCAAGAGCTTCGTTTATAGTAAGGTAATTTTTTCCTACTCCTACGGTGATTATTGCTGTATAAGGAAGTGGACTTGTGTCGGCAACTGGTTTGAAATTAAGGTCTTTTGAAACAGCAGCTCCATTCACTTTCAAATTGGAGATTAATTTTAACTCTACAGGTTCACCAGTCAATCCACCATAGGTCACGGCATAAGTGCCATCTCTTAAACTAATACCTGAAGTAGATGGATAGTTATAGACATAACCGCTTTCGTTCAAATTGGTGAAAGTCAAAGTTAATTTACCCAATTGCGTTGGATTCAATCCTGTAACATTTATTGTAATTGGATATACGGGTTTGGCCGTAAATATAACATCCGAAGTTGTTGCACCAGTAATTGTGATAGTATTGGATAGAATTTGATAATCGTTTACTCCAACAGCAGTAATTGTGTATTGCGTACTTGCCTCCAATTCTACAGTATAAGTAGAATTTGCTGTATTGATAACTGGTTTTGGAACAAATATTTTATTAGCCGAAGCAATAGGAGTATAGACTAATGCAGTTAATTTAGTGATGTCAGACAAACCTGAAATTGCTCCATTTACTGTAAATAAATCAATTTTTGCCACAGTAACTGCATAACTTGTAGTTGAAGTAGTCACAGCCAACGAATTTCCATTGGTTATAAGATAGCCATTTGCATTTAATAAACTCATTTGGTAAGTATAACCTGCCGGAAGTGTGACACTGTAATTCCCCGCTGTTACTGGAGCTGTCCAAGTTTTTCCGGCTGGATTGGTGAATACTACGGAATAACCCGAGATTCCAGGAGCCGCAGTTTCATCAACAGTACCATTTATTGTAGTGTAAGTTGCCGGTTTTCTTAGAATTCTATAAAAACTTGCTTTTTGAGTTTGATCATAAATACGATAGACACCTGCATTTTTAGCCACAAATTTTACTTCTGTAATTGTATTGGCTGCTGAAGTTGTTGCTGCAATATCTTTTTGCAACGAAGCATCGGCAGCATAAACAAAAGTCAAGGCTCCAGTTCCTGCATCGCATCTAGCAATAATAGTAACTTCATCGTCTTCGGCAAGACTCATATTCATATATCTATTTGTTGCCATTGCAGGAGCTCCAGCTGCAGTACCATTACAATACAATCTTCCTGCATATCCCGTAACACCTGCAAGATTTTGGTCATATCGAGTAAGGCTAGTATTAGTAGTTCTAAGTCTGTCGGAAGGGGTTGTCATTCCTACAAAGTTTAACTCACCAGTTGTTGCTGTAAAAGAACCCAATAAATTTGTAGTAGCTTGGGATCCTGCTGCTCCACCAGTTGTGTACCAGGCATTAATATCAGTAGTTGTTAATTTGTTATTGTACAAATTGATATCTAGAGTAGCACTTCCAAAATCCCAAACATCGGTTTTTTGTGCTTGGGCAAACGATACTGAAAGTAATACCGCCATTATTAATAATTGTAATTTTGCTTTCATATTTGAATGGTTTTTTAGATAAAAAAAGAGATACATTAGTAAGTATAAAGTATCCCTTTTTTCCTATTTATTGGTGGTCATTAAATTTTTTCTAAAAAATTACTGTATTAGTAACCATAATCATTGACAAGTTTGCCGTTACTGGTTTCAATAAACACTTGCCATATTGGCCAAAACTGTTTAGTGTCAGGATTTACACCTGCTTTGTAAAGTGAATTTGCTTTGGTTGCAGCAGTTGTGCCAGTCCAAGTCCAGCTTACAGCAGTATATCCCGCGCCAGGATCGGTAGTTTCTCCACGATTTAAACCGTAAATAATTAGAGAAACATTATCCGTATTGTATTTGAAGTATAACGTAGAAGGAACAGTGGCATATTCATTTGTTCTAGCTTGTAAACGAGCCATTTTATCTTTGGCAAGGTCAAGGTTTGTTTTTAAGAGATTCCAGCGGATGAGTGCTTGTTTGCGCTCCATTTCGCCAGTAAATTCATATTTGTGTTCTTCGACAATGGCATTGAACATGGCTTGCTTGGTTGTAAAAGCATTAACATAAGCATCAACTTTTACCGGGTGAAGGGCAACAGGGAATGCTCTTTTTCTGATGTCTTTTAAATAAGGTGCAGCAGCAGTTGGACCTTCGACTTCGTTTGCAGTTTCTGCGGCCATCAAAAGTATTTCAGCATAACGCATGTACATTTTATTTACACCGTCGTCATTGGTAGAGGTTACAAATCGTTTCATCCATTCATAACGGTATTTTCCAAAATACCAAGTGTCCAATTTATCTTTATTTATCACTTGTTTAGCAATTCCAGATACAGCAGCTCCATATAAATAAGGCACACAAGTTACATCTCTACGACTATCAGATTGATCATAATCATAAAAAACGTAAGGCAATGGGCCAGCAGTTCCTCCTCTGTTACTTCCATTGGCGTGAAATTGATCATTGGTGGTGTGTCGAACAGCAAAAGAAAATAGCATTCTGCCACGACCGTCTGAAAATGGTAATTCCCATAGTGATTCACCACCAGCGTTTATATCTTCTTGGTTGTATTTCTTCCATAAAGTTTCAAATGAAGGCTCTAATTTTGCTGTTCCACTAGTGATTACTTCTCGACATTCTGTAAGAGCCAATTTGTACATTTTATCTACAGCAAGTTCTGGGTCGGTACTTCTTCTTACTCCATCAGTATATTGTTGATATCCACTGGCAGCCAATGCTAACCGAGCACGTAGGCCTTTTACAAATGCTTTATTAATTCTTTCAACCGTAGCTGTGGCAGTGCTTCCTTTAGGCCAAGCTACCAAAGTTGCAGCTTCTCCTAGATCTTTTATCAGTTGTTTATAAATTTCATCCCGACTGGTTTTTGGCAAATAAATTGTCGCTGTAGTTATTGGCTCAAAACGCATTGGCACATCTCCCCAGGATTTTAATAGGTCAGCGTAATAAATAGCTCTTAAGGTTAACGCTTCGCCTAATAACTGTCCAAGTTCTGTTCCGGGCTTTGGGTTTCCATAAGTACGCAAACCTCTTACGCAAATATTGGCACGTTCTATACCGGAATACATCATAGCCCAAGCATTATTGGAGGTGTTCATTTCAGTATTATTTGCAGTAGCGCTGTAAGTACAAAGTTGCGATTTATTGTCATCGGTTTGTGAGGCATTAAACCATTCTACATCTGTATTTAAACCATAATATGGCAGCCAACGTCCTCTATAGGAATTGGTTTCTGCAAAGGGCACTTTTATGCCATCAATGGCTCCAGAAGCTAGGGCCGGAGTAGAAAATATAACGGACTCATCGCCTGATGATTTTGCTGGAGCTTCTAAATATTCATTTATCGAATCTTGACAAGAAGTAAAAAATCCAATAAAAAATATGCCTGAAATTATTATTATTTTTTTCATATTAAAATAAATTTTTAATTAAAAAGAAAGGTTTAAACCAAATACGATTTGTCTACTACGTGGATAGGCAGAATAGTCAACCCCAGGTGTAAGAGGGGTATTTCTTCTTGTAGAAACCTCCGGATCTGGTCCTGAATATCTGGTAGCTGTAAATACATTACTCATTGTTTGATAAAATCTTAATTTAGTAATGCCCAGTTTTGAAACTAGTTTTTCAGGAGCGGTGTATCCAATTGTAAAGGTGTTTAATCTTAAGAATGAAGCATCTTCAACTGCCCAATCTGAAAAAACAAAACGATCCATTTTAGGCGACCACATTGTAGTAGTTGCATTTAGCGCTGTTAAAGCTGCAGGATCGGTCACTAATAATCCAGTGCCAGGGTCAAGATTTGTCCATCTATTTCCGTCAGCCATTTCTGTACTTAGGTTTCTGTATTGGCCGTTTGGAGTATTTGCTGTGGTTGTAAATTCAATCTTATTTGCATTATAAACATCGTTGCCATAACTCCAGTTGAAAGCAGCAAGAAAATCGAAATGATGGATATTGGCATTTATCACCAATCCTCCCGTATTTTTAGGATTTGCATTTCCAATTACTGTAATATCGTTAACATTTATAACTCCATCACCATTTATATCTTTTAATTTCATTGAGCCAGGTACAGGTGTGCCAACAATAGTAGCATTGTTTGGAACACCAGGTTTAAGAGTATAAACTCCAGCTGCATAATCAAAATCTGATACTTCATATCGGCCGTCATTTTTGTAACCAATCATTATTCCAATTGGCTGTCCAACATTTACTGCATAATCATTACCAATTGAAGTAGATGCCCAGCCACTTGATTGACCGAAGTTATCCATAATTCCTAGAGTATTAATGCGATTTTCATTGAAACCAACATTAAAATTGAAACTCAAACCATAATCTTCTTTTTCTATCGCAATCCAATTTAAGGTAGTTTCAATACCTGTATTTTGTGTTTCCCCCATGTTTCTATATTGGACATCATAACCCGTTCCAGCAACAGGAAATCTTGTAAGTAAATCACTGGTAACATTTTTATATAAATCTACTGTACCACTTAAACGGTTTTTTAAGATACTAAAGTCAATTCCTAAATCTTGGGTGATTGTCGTTTCCCATTTCAAATCAGGATTGGCCATCGTTTTTGAAGCCGCCCAAAAAGTAGGAATGTTATTTAGCCAAGTTGTTGCCGTCGATTGAAAAGTTTGAACGGTTTGTCCAGTAGGAATATTATTATTCCCAGCTTCTCCATAACTAAATCTAACTTTCAGCGAATTTACCCAAGAAACATTTTTCATGAAGCTTTCTTCAGATATTTTCCAAGCTACTGCCGCCGATGGGAAATACCCCCATTGATTATCTCCTAAAAATTTACTAGATCCATCTCCGCGGAAAGATGCGGTCAATAAATAACGATTATTAAAATCATAATTAACGCGACCAAAAAAGGACAGTAATTTATCATCAGGTTCATAAAAATTATCTACTGATTGAGGAATCCCCTGAGTGGTTAAATTCATTGTTTGTTCAAAGGTAAATGACTTTGGATAACCATGAATAGTATTGGTTACTTTATTGCTTTTGTAGTTTATGGACTCTTCTCCTAGGAGCAATTTCAATTTATGATTTTTGCCTAATATTTCTTTAAAATCATAATTCAAAGTATTTGCATTTCTAAAGCGATTGTTTTTTTCATCGCTAAAAATAAGTGCTGGCTTACCTTGATTTGTTGCCGCTGGTATATTATTTATATAGTAGGTAGAACGACCGTAATAACGATAATCTAAGTTGTCATAAATGTCCAATCCAAAGTCTGATTTGAAAACTAGATTATCAAGAATTTTCCACGAAAAACTTCCTAGCATATTGTAGTTATTTCGAATCTGTTTTCGGTCATTATCAGTTATTGCAACAAAAGGATTCACAAGATAACTAGCAACTGCTTCGTCAGTGTCATCAGTAGTTAAACCTGGCAGTTCAATCGGAGAATACCCCACAGAATGCTTTAATCGAGAATCTGCAGAGGAAACCTCTTTTTGCTCATTAGCACCAGCCCCACCAATCTCAGTATTGGAGTAGCGTAGCGTAAATGAAAGATCTATCTTATCACTAGCTTTGTTTTTTAAATTTAACGACAAGTTATTTCTTCTGAAGTCCGAACCAATCATGATTGATTTTTCATCATATAGGGCATAATTAAAATTATAATTAACTTTTTCATTTCCGCCACGAATTCCAAAGTCATGGCTCACAACTTTTCCTTGGCGGCCATAAATTTCCTCTTGCCAATTTGTTCCTTCCACCCCTTTATAACTTTGCCAAGGGTCAAAATATTTGTCATAAGAGGTAGTTGAACCTTTTGGGGAACTTGATAGCATAGCATATTCATATTGCCATTTTGCAAAATCTTCTGGTTTAAGAACATCTATATAATTTGCTATTGTTTTGGCTCCGTAAAAAACATTATAACTTACTGACATTTTGCCATTTTTACTACCGCTTTTGGTCGTGATAATTATAACTCCATTAGCACCTCTGGATCCATAAATTGCGGTTGATGATGCATCTTTCAAAACAGTAATATTATCAACATCCGATGGGGAAATATCGTTCATACTATTTACTGGAAATCCGTCAACTATTATCAATGGTGACGCATCTTGGGTCAAAGATCCTCCTCCTCTAATTCTAATTTTTACTTCAGAATCTGGAGAACCCTCAGATGAAGTAACTTGAACACCTGCAACACGACCAGTAAGAGTTTCGGCGACATTTGCAATGGGTACTTTTTTCAGGTCAGCTCCCGAAACAGAAGAAATTGACCCCGTCAAATCCGACTTACGGGATGTGCCGTATCCGACTACCACAACTTCATCAAGCTTAGAAGCTGCATTTTTTAAAACCACATTCAAAGTTTTTCTTTGACCTACCGTTTGGGTTGCTGTTTCAAATCCAATAAATGAAAATACTAATTCACTTTTGGGACCTGCAACACGTATCGTAAATTTCCCATCCATATCCGAACTGGTAGAATTTTTGGTTCCTTTTTCTACAATGTTTGCTCCTGGTATAGGTAAACCGGCATCGTCTTTAACTAATCCGCTTACAGTATTTGGTTTAGTTTGGGCGATACTAGTACTGTTCACAAATAATCCGAGTAAAAGCAAAATGACAAAACTTATTTTTTTGCCTTTATTTAATACTTTTTTTACAATCATGGTTTAAATTTTTAGTTATTTGATTTTAGTATATGTTCCGTTTAATTTTTATTTCAGAAACGCGATGAAATTTGCTTTAATACAAAGGCTCTAATTGTAAATTTAAAATAAAGCAGTGTTTTTAGGCGTAATCGATTACGCAAAACTATATAATTAAATCTATATATAAAAATTATTTTGCTAAAAAAAATGAAAATCTCAAAAAACACGACGGTTTATTATTGATTCAATAGGTTTAAAAGGTTGAACTTTATCAAACAGATGTTTGCCAATTTTTTAACCACTTGAAGTCAATAGAAAATTATCTCTTGAAGAACGGAGTGTTTTTTTAAGTATAATTTCTATGAAGTTGCTGGAAACCAATAGTAGTGTTTAAAAAAATACTAAAATATTCAACAGAATCAACTGTTTATAAATCGGATTTTCTCAAAGAAGATTTCCTAATGTTCAGTTCTGAAGTAAGAACTACGTGATTTGCGTTTTTTATTCCTGTATTATTGATTTGATCTAGAAATACTTTGGCAGTCATTTTGCCCATTTCCAACGGAACTTGATCTATGGTTGACATTGGGAGTTCTAAAAAGTCGGTAAATGGCTCATTGCCAAACCCGATTACACAAAAATCTTCAGGAATACGGAGTCCAATGGATTGAAGATACTGGATGGCACCCAACGCAGCAAAATCACCAGAAGAGAATAACGAATCGGGCGGAAGTTGTAATTCCATAAGAGTCTTAATAGCGGCCGCTCCTTCTTTAACATTACTTTTGGTTTGAATCACATAATTTTCATTAAATTCAATTCCGCTATCAATCAATGCTTGCTTGTAGCCGTTGAAACGATGTTTGAATATTTCAATATTTTGATTTCCTTTAAAATGAGCAATTCGAGCACAACCTTGTTTTATTAAATGCTTTGTTGCCAAATAAGACACTTCAAAGTCATTTATAGTAACTGAGCTGACTCCCGGAATATTTTTCTTTCTATCAAAAAAGATCAATGGAACATTTTTGTCGATGGCTCTTTTAATTATTTTGTCATTTTCTGAACTTGTGTTTTCTGAACTGATATTTGAAACCGACATCAAAATCCCATCCACTTGGGCATTCAATAAAGTATTGATGTTTTCATATTCCCTTTTATCGTCTTCATGGGTTTGACAAATGATAACATTGTATTTATGCGCATACAATTCTTCTTCGATACCACGAATTACAGAAGCAAAAAAATTACTATCAATTCTAGGAACGATAACGCCAACATTATAACTTTTTCCACTCCGAAGCGCTAAGGCAAGCTTGTTTTGCCTATAATTCATTTTAGCGGCAGTTTCCATTACTAATTTTCGAGTGGCTTCGCTTATTTTAGGATTGTTGTTTAATGCTCTCGAAACGGAAGCGGCTGTTATATCAAGCTCTTTAGCGATGTCATAAATCGTGGTTCTTCGGGTCATTTTTGAAAAAAATTAAATTTCTGTAAATATAAAGTAAAAAAGTTTAAAACAACAACAATAAGGGTTATCGATTACATTTAAAATTAATCTTTTTATAAAAACAGCAGTAAATAGAGACAGGATGGATTATTTAATTGTCAAATAAATCAATATTTATTATATTTAATGAAATTTTTATTCATTTTTATTGTTTATTTCAAACTATTTTGTATGTTTGCGTAATCGATTACCCTTTTAAAGTATAAATTATACAAATTTTTTAAAATGATACAGCATAAATTACTTTCTAATACTATCAACAACAACCTGAAATTCTTGTCTATAGTATTGGTTTTATTCAGTAGCGTTTTTACAAATGCACAAGTAAAATCCGACACTAAAGATACTTGGAAAAAAATGGATTCGGTTTTAAAAACAATGAAAAGTCCATCATTTCCAAATAAATCTTTTAATGTTATTAAGTATGGTGCAAAACCCAACAGTAGTTCTGATAATACTCAAAGTATAAAAAAAGCCATTCAAGAGTGCGCTAAAGATGGCGGTGGAATTGTTGTTGTGCCAAAAGGGAAGTATTTAACTTCTGCTATTCATCTCGAAAGCAATGTAAATCTGCATCTTGAAGAAGGTGCGGAATTATTGTTTAGTACCAATCCAAAAGATTTTCTCCCCCTAGTTCATACGACTTTCGAAGGAACAGAATGTATGAATTATTCACCACTTATTTATGCTTACAAAAAAACAAATGTAGCAGTAACGGGGAAAGGAACTATAAACGGACAAGCCAATAATGATAATTGGTGGTCCTGGTGTGGGAAAGATACTTATGGTTGGAAAGCGGGTATGCCAAAACAGCAAAAAGACATAGAAAACTTGATGGCGATGGCGGAAAAGGGTATCGCTGTTTCGGATAGAATTTTTGGTGAGAATCATTATTTGAGACCCAATTTTGTGGAGTTTTTTGAATGTACAAATGTTCTAATTAAAGATATAAAAGTGATTAATGCGCCATTTTGGGTGCTGCATCCAATGAAGTCGACAAATGTTATTGTTGATGGTGTTTCAATAAACAGCCATGGCCCGAACAATGATGGTTGTGATCCAGAATATTCAAAAAATGTAAACATTAAAAATTGCACTTTCAATACAGGAGATGATTGTATTGCGATAAAAGCTGGTAGAGACGCAGATGGAAGACGTGTTGGGATAAAAACAGAGAATATTATAGTTCAAAATTGTAAAATGTATGACGGACATGGTGGTGTTACCATTGGCAGCGAAATGTCTGCTGGTGTTAGCAATGTATATGTTGAGAATTGTGTTATGAGTAGCCCAAACCTTGATGTAGCAATCCGACTGAAAACCAACTCAAAAAGAGGCGGTTTAATCGAGAATTTTTATGTTAGAAATATAGAAATAGGTGAAGTAAATGAAGCCGTTTTAAAAGTAGACATGTTTTATAGTGTTCACGGCAACCAAGAAGGTAAATTCATACCTCGAATTGAAAACATTTCTTTAGAAAATGTTAAAGTGAAGTATGGTGGAAAATATAGCATTTTGGCTATCGGGCATAAGGATTCAAAAATAAAAAACATAACATTTAATAATGTAATCATTGAAAAAGTGGATACCAAATTTTCTATTGAAAATGTAGAAAATTTAAAATTTATAAACACATATATCAATGGGGAACCTGCAAAAAATAATTGAAAATTAAACCAACTAATTATTAACTAACCAAACTAAAACCAAACAAAAATGAAACACATTTTAAAAAATGGCGTAAAATATTTTTATGTCATAACCCTTTTTTTTAGCTTTTTCATTTCCAATGAAATTTCAGCTCAAAAAAACACCATAGTAAGCGGTGTCGTTAAGGACGAATCAGGGATGACGATGCCGGGTGTAAACATCATCGAAAAAGGAACTTCAAATTCATCTAGCACAGGTATAGACGGAAGCTTCAATTTGAAATTATCTACTGACAATACAGTTTTGATAGCAAGTTTCGTTAGTTACCAAACACAGTCAATGGCTGTTGGAGGGAAAAAATCTATTGTGATTACAATGAAATCAGAAGAGCAATCGCTTAAAGAAGTTGTAGTTGTAGGTTATGGTAGCGTTAAAAAATCAGACGTTACTGGTGCTGTAAACACTTTGACTACAGCAAAAATAACGGAAAGAAATGTTACCAACCCTATGGATGCTATTCAGGGAAGTATTGCTGGTGTGCAAGTTACGTCTAACTCAGGACGTATTGGTGATGGTTTTAACGTTGTTATTAGAGGAAACAACTCTATCAACAAAGATGGCTCTGGGCCTCTTTTTGTTGTTGATGGTGTACCAACTGATAATATTGACTTTTTGAACCCACAGGATATTGCTAGAATGGACGTTCTGAAAGATGCGTCTTCTGCCGCAATTTATGGTTCTAGAGGAGGGAGCGGGGTTATTATTGTTACTACAAAAAATGGCTCGTCAGCAAAATCAGGTTTGACTGTAAGTTATGATACTTCTTATGGAAACAAAGAAGCAGTAAGATTACCAAAGTTTATGAGTCCTGAAAAATGGTGGTATTATCATCAATCAGCATTTTTAGCTACTACAATTAACACAACAACTAATCCTACCTATTTAGATATAGATGCAACTGAATTAGCCGCATCTGTTGGTGCAGGAGGGACTAATGCTCTTTTATTTCAAAGAGTAGCAAGAAATCAAACTTATGATTGGCAAGATAATGTACTAAGAAGCGGAATGACACAAAATAATTATTTGAACGTTTCAGGACGTGCAGATAACGGATTAGCATACAATGTAGGTTTAGGATTGCAAAAAGAAACCGGAGTGATAGACAAAGAAAGTATTGAAAAATACAGTTTTAAAGCAGGATTGAATCATAAGGTAAATGATAAAATTTCTTTTGGAGTAAATCTTACACTTGCTAAGACAGTAGATCAATTAGGTAGCGCTACTGCTATGCAGGAAGCTTTCAGACAAAATCCATTTACTTCTCCTTGGGCAATTGATGCTGCTGGTAATGAAATCATAGGTACGTATGCATCGCAACCTGGCACATTAAGATACGGAAATGTTGCATCAGGTGCTCTGGCTATTAACAAAACTGGATCTTACAATCCATTTCTGGAAATTGCTAATTCTGGCGATGAGGTAAGCAGATTAACCTCTATAGCTAGTGTTTTTGCTGAATACAATGCTACTAAATGGCTTTCTTTTAAGTCAACATTATCAACTGGTTATACAAATAGTAGAGAAGGTCGATCTTTAGGGGCTAGAACTGACTTCGGAAGTAGAAATGGTAATTTACCATCGGGTGATGTAACTAATATGACAAACTTTAATTATACTTGGGACAACCAATTTAACATTAACTACACCTTAAAAGAAAATCATGCTTTCAGCTTCTTAGGATTAATGAGTTTGTATTCTAACACAACAGAAACATATTTTCAAGCATCGAGACAAAATCCTTTTGAAACAGGATTTTACAACCTTGGTTCGGGTACTCAAGCTTCTTATACTTTAACTCCTTTAAATGGAAATTATCCTTCAATAATTCCTTCTGGGGTGTTTTTCCCATATTCTAAAAACACTTTAGAATCATTTGCAGCTCGGTTCAATTATGCTTACGAAGGACGTTATTTATTAACTGCATCTATAAGAGCTGACGGTTCTTCAGTTTTAGCAGAAGGAAATAAATGGACGACTTTCCCTTCAGTGGCTTTAGGGTGGAATATTCATAAAGAAAATTTTTTAGTAAATGCAACTGCTATTTCAAATCTTAAATTTAGGGCAAGTATTGGTTATACCGGAAATGACAATATACCAGCTTATTCTAGTCTGAGTCTTTTAAATTCAACTACATACTATGATTTTAATGGAACTATAGCAAATGGATCTTCTTCTCTAAACCTTGGAAATAAAGATTTAGGTTGGGAAAAAACTAGAGAGGTAAATTTTGGTTTAGATTATGGATTTATCAAAAACAGGATTTCGGGTAGCGTGGATGTATACGATAGGTTATCTGAAGATTTATTGTTCCAACAGGCATTGCCTCTAGAAAATGGAATTCCAACAATAAATTCAAATGTTGGATCGGTTAGCAATAAAGGAATTGAAGTTTCATTGACTACTAAAAACATTCAAACTGAAAATGTTTCTTGGGAAACGACCTTTATCTTTACTAAAAACGTTAATGAGTTAGTTTCAATTAACGGTCAAGATAAGGTAAGTGATATTGGAAACAATTTGTTTATTGGGGAAAATATTAGTTCTTATTACAACTACGTTTTTGATGGAGTAATGCAAGAAAGTGAAGGGGTACTAGATCCTACTACAAATACCATCAAATATCCTTTTGGACAAAAACCAGGAGAAATGAAAGTAAAAGATTTAAACGGGGATGGTAAAATTGACCCAATCAATGATAGACAAGTTATTGGAAACTCGGATCCAAAATGGACCGGAAGTTTTTCTACATCTTTAAAAGTAAAACAATTTGATTTATCACTGTCATTAATCACCAGTCAGGGAATGACTGTATTTAGCGGTTTTCATGATAATTTTGCTGATATGGCAGATAGAGGGCGTCAAAAATTAGATGTCGATGATTTCTACGTTCCAGCTAATGGAGCTGGTATACCTGCTCAATATTCAAATACAAACCCATTAGCATCAAGTCTTGGTGTAGGTGCGCTGTACACTTCAAATGCAAGTTTCTACAAAGACGCCTCATTTGTTAAAATTCAAAACATAGCAGTAGGTTATTCGTTAGATTCCACACTACTTGAAAAATTAAAACTTAAAAGCATGCGCTTTTATATAAATGTTTTGAATCCGTTTGTATTTACTGATTACGAAGGATATGATCCAGAATGGGCAACCGCGGCATTAGCAGTTAACCGTGTTTCGACAATGACAGTTCAAATGGGATTAAGTTTAAAATTTTAAATTAAGAAAAAATGAAAAAAATAATCGTATTTATAGGAATATTAGTAACGACACTAAATTCATGCTCAAATTACATAGAAGAAGATAATCTTTCCTATGGTTCAGCAGAAGAATATTACATAACTGCTGCAGGTTTTGAATCATTAGTAAATGTAAATTATGCGTCATTAAAAGAAATTTATGGTGGTGATCCATGGTTATTTGAATCTGGAACAGATATGTATTCTGATGGAAGAAATATAGAACCTTCTTTGGGTTTAAGTCGATATGCAGCCCTTACTGCTGGATCTGTAGGAGTTGATCAATTGTATAGATCTTGTTTTGCCGCAATTCAGCAAGCGAATAAAGGCATCTACTACTCAACTATTACTGAGCAAGTAAGCACCGTGCCAACAAGGGTTGGGGAACTTAAATTTTTGAGAGCAAATGCTTATTTCTTATTAGTTCAAACTTACGGAGGAGTGCCCATTGTTTTAGATAACATTAACACAGCAATTACCTCTTTTGATAGAAATTCCGCAGAAGAAGTATATTCTCAAATTGTAAAAGATCTTAACGAAGCGCTTCCTGTTGTGAGTGCTGGAGCATATAACGGAAGGGTAAACAAAAGAGCTGTTCAAAACTTATTGGCAAAAGTATACTTGACAAAAGGGTATGAAACTTTTGGAAGCCCTGCTGATTTTACTACAGCAGCTACTTTAGCAGATGCAGTAATTGGCGGTCAGGCATTAAATGTTAGTTTTGACAACATTGTACGACCAGGTAACGAGATGAATGCGGAAACTATATTTTCAGTTCAATTTTCTGTAGCTAGTAATACTCCTGGTGTAACTGCGTTAGGGAACTCTCAAAACTACTGGTTTGGTGCGTACTTAGGCCCAGCTAACACCGGTTTATATCCTAATAGAAGTTATACCCTTTGTCCTACTAATTATGCACTATCTTTATATGAAAAAGGAGATAAACGTTGGGAAGGTACTTTTATGACCGAAATCTATAGTTCTTATTATCAATATTATACCGTCGCTGATAAAACTTCTCTAAAAATATCAGATTTCTATGAACCTCAATGGTTTACTTTGACGGACAGAACAAATTGGAATACAGCTAATGCATCAAGAAAAGCAACGATATTTAGATACCACAATTGGGGATCTTATTCTTCAGCAGTTACGGCTACCGCTGATTTCCAGCTTATTTGTGTTCGCAAATTTGATGATCCAGTCTCGCCTTACAGTGGCGCTTCAAGTGCTAATTATAACACAACTCCTATAACTCCGGCATCTAACAGAAGTAGCACGCGAGATTTTGTTATCTCTCGTCTTGGAGAAACTTATTTGGTTGCAGCAGAAGCTCACTTCAAAGCAGGTAATTCTGCAACAGCCTTATTGCGTTTGAATGAAGTTAGAAGAAGAGCGGGAGGCGGAGTAGTTGGAGTAATTCCAGTTTTAAACACTATTAATATTGATGTTATTTTAGACGAAAGAGGAAGAGAATTACTAGGTGAATACCATCGTTGGTTCGATTTGAAACGTACAGGAACATTAGTAACAAGAACAGTTTTGCATAATCCAAAAATTACAAACGCGAGTGTTTTTAATGGAAACAACAATGCTCTGAAAATATTAAGACCAATACCTCAATCTACTTTAGATTTGAATAGAAATAAAAATTTCCCACAAAATCCTGCATATGCAAATTAATTGCAAACAGATTTAAAAATAAAAACTAGGAACTTGTAACAATAAAAGTTCCTAGCTTTTTATTTTTGTAACTAGGTATTCGTACTAAAAATCCAATAGTGAAAAATATAGTTCTCTTTCTAATATTTACACCCATTGCTTTTGCACAAAGCAAATTTCCCGTTGATACTTCTTATACAGTAAAAAGTGTTTATGATAAAATAAAAAAAGAATACCCATACATCAGTTACATACCAACTCTGAAGATTGATAATGTTATTGAAAAAAAAGATATAGTTTATAAAAAAATAGAGGATAGAAAACTGCATCTTGATGCCTATTTTATAAAAGAGAAAAAGCAAAACCCAGCCATAGTTATCCTTCACGGTGGAGGTTGGCGTTCAGGGAACAAGTCCCAAATGGAAACTTTTGCTGTAGAAATGGCTTCAAAAGGTTATTCTTGTTTCAATATTGAATTTCGATTATCGCCAGAGGCTCCATATCCAGCTGCTATTTTTGATGTGAAAAAAGCCATCCAATTTATCAAAAAAGAAGCACTAAAATTTAATGTTGATACCACAAAAATTGCCATTTTGGGATGTTCTTCTGGTGGGCAAATGGCCGCTTTGATTGGGACTACAAATGGAAAAAAAGAATTTGAAGAAACCGAAAAAAGCAATGATATTTCATCCAATGTGAATGCAATAATTGATATTGACGGTACATTAGCATTCAAACATCCTGAATCTAAAGAAGGAATTGTGGCGGGTTTATGGCTAGGCGGAAGTTATGAAGAAAAACCAATAGTTTGGGAACAAGCTGCACCTTTAAACAATACCGATAGAAACACTCCGCCAATACTCTTTATCAATAGTAGCATACCTAGATTTCACGCTGGAAGAGATGATATGATAGCAATATTAAACCAATATGGGATATACAATGAAGTTCAAACTATTCCAAATTCACCACATTCCTTTTGGTTTTTCAATCCTTGGTTTGATGAAACTATACGCTATACTTCCCGATTTCTAGAAACTGTATTTAAATAAATTTATAAAATGAAAACAATAAAATTAACAGCAACAATACTGATTTTGAGTTTGGTTTCTTGCCAAGCACAAAACAAAACAAGCAAAACCCCAAATTCTAAAACCTATGCTGAAATATCTGTTAAAGAAGGAGGTAAATGGGAGGGTCGAAAATACATTGGTGGAACTTTCAAAAATGTTCAAAGTGTCAAATTAGCTCCAGAACATACGGATCATTCGTTCGACATTCGCTACGAAGGACCAGGGTGGGAAAGCAACAAAGTAGGTTACCGATTGTATCTTGATTGGAGAAATGCCATTGATATTTTTGGAAAAAAAACCGATGCTATTATTTTGCCTCAAGTAGGACAAGATGGTTTTGATTCTTATCACTTGATGCAAGATTGGGGTTCTGATATTCTAAAAGCGGGTAAAGGAATCGGAATAGGTTCTATCGACCGTTATCTAAACAACGAAAGATTACACTTTTATGCCGTGGATTCCACAATTGCTAAAGTTCAAAATAAAACTAATGAGTCAAGTGTAAAAATCAATTACTACGGTTGGAAAACGGCCGATGATAAAATCGATTTTACTTCGGAATTGAGCATTAAACCAGACCAAATTTATACCAAACATACTTTCCAAGCCTCAAAAGAAATCAAAGGAATTTGCACTGGAATTGTAAAACAAAAAAACACAGAATTTTTTAAAAAAGAGAGTGTCAACAAAAAATGGGCGTACATCGCCACTTACGGAAAACAATCTTTGGTGCCTGACAATTTGGGAATGGCCATTTTTTATGAAATCAATACGGTAGAATCTTTGGTTGATGCTGAATTTGACCATCTTTTGATTTTTAAACCAACTACAAAATTAAATTCTTTTTACCTTTTAGGCGCTTGGGAACAAGAGAAAGAGGGTATCAAAACCAAAGAAGAATTCATCAAATATTTAGACGAAAAATTATCAATTTTAAATAAAAAGAACCAACTTTAAATAAAAACACCTTTTTGAATGGAATAATTTTTTACCTTCATTGGATCTAAAATTTATAATTATTCAGTTGTAAAATTCAAAAGGCTTTAATATAAAACAACTATTATGAAAATGATAAAAAAAGCATTTTTTGCATCAACAATTTTCTCACTCCTTATTGGATTTTCTAGCTGTAAAACCACAGCACAAGAACCTGCAAAAACAGTTGAATCTCAAAAAAATCAAATAGCCAAAGACGCAAAATGGTCCGATAAAATGGCATTAACCTTGATGAAACGTTTTCCTGAAAGTTATATGCTAGATTATGCAAAAACGCCTAAATGGGATTATGTTCACGGTTTGGTACTTTTTGCATTCGAAGAATTGTACAAAAAAAATCCAGATCCTAGATATGCTGCTTACGCCAAAGGTTACACCGATATATTGATTCAACCCGATGGTACAATCAAAACCTATGAGCTAGAAAAGTACAATATCGATATGATTGTGTCTGGACGATTATTGTTTACTCAATACGAAAAAACGAAAGACAATAGGTATTTAGTGGCTATGCAGACCCTAAAAAAACAATTAGAAGGGCAACCTAGAACTAGCACAGGCGGATTTTGGCACAAGCAAATTTACACCAATCAAATGTGGCTCGATGGTTTGTATATGGGAGAACCATTCTATGCACAATATACCGTTACTTTCGAAAACGGAAAAAACTTGAATGATGTTGCCAAACAATTTGAAGAAATTCAATTGCACGCTACAGATCCAAAAACGGGTTTGTTGTATCACGGTTGGGACGAGAAAAAACTGATGCCTTGGGCTAATAAAGAAACGGGTAATTCACCCAATTTCTGGTCAAGAGCTTTAGGATGGTATGTTATGGCCCTTGTTGACGCTTTGGATTATTTCCCTAAAGACCACCCAAAACAAAAAGAATTGGTAGGTTATTTGAATAATGTTTGTGCTGCTTTAGCTAAATTCCAAGATGAAAAAACGGGTTTATGGTATCAAGTAACGGATAAAGGGGGAGAAAAAGGAAATTATCTAGAAGGTTCAGGCTCTTCAATGTTTGCTTATGCTTTTGCCAAAGGAGCCAACAAAGGATACTTGCTAGCTAAATACAAAAAATTAGCCAACAAAGCTTTTGATGGTTTAACTACCCAATTGATAAAAGTAGATGCCGATGGAACCATCACGATAACTGATGTATGCGCCGTTGCTGGACTTGGAGGAACTCCTTACAGAGATGGTTCTTACGAATATTATGTGAATGAAAAGAAAAAAGACAATGATCCAAAAGCAACTGGGCCATTTATACTAGCGGCGTTAGAATTAAACAGATAAAATTTATATTTTTTCAAATGAAATTCATAAAAATCAGCTCGCTTTTTTTATGCTGTATTGCATTTCAATTGGCAATTGCACAAGAAAAACCGACACCAAATTATTCTCAAGTTTGGGTAGCCGACAATGGCGATGGAACCTATAAAAACCCCATCATCAATGCCGATTATTCCGATCCTGATGCCATTCGAGTTGGAGATGATTATTATATGACAGCCTCTTCTTTCAATTGTATTCCGGGTTTGCCTATTTTGCATTCCAAGGATATGGTTAATTGGGAATTGGTGAATTATGCGCTTAAAAAACAACCTCCTTTTGATGTTTATGACAAACCGGGTCACGGAAATGGTGTTTGGGCACCATCCATACGATTCCACAATGAGGAATTTTATATTTACTATCCTGATCCCGATTTTGGAATTTATATGATCAAGACTAAAAACCCAAAAGACGATTGGTCTGAACCTATTATGGTCAAAGAAGGAAAAGGTTTGATAGATCCTTGTCCACTATGGGACGATGATGGCAAAGTGTATCTTGCTTATGCTTATGCAGGTAGTCGAGCTGGAATTAAAAGTCTTTTGGCAATTTGTAGTCTAAATGCAGACGGAACTCTTGCCAACAATGACGATGTTATCATTATTGACGGTCACGATGGAGAAGCGACTATCGAAGGCCCAAAATTTTACAAGCGTAATGGCTACTATTATGTTTTTGCTCCCGCAGGTGGTGTGCCAACAGGCTGGCAAACTGTTTTAAGATCGAAAAATATTTGGGGCCCTTATGAAAAAAGAAAAGTTTTGGAGCAAGGAAAAACAAAAGTGAATGGTCCACACCAAGGAGCTTGGGTGCAAACGCAAACGGGAGAAGATTGGTTTTTTCACTTTCAGGACAAAGGGGTTTATGGTAGAGTCGTTCATTTGCAGCCAATGAAATGGATTAATGATTGGCCAATAATTGGAACAGATAAAGATGGGGATGGAACTGGAGAACCGGTATCAACCTACAAAAAACCAAATGTTGGAAAAACATATCCTATCACAACACCTCCTGAATCGGATGAATTTAATAGTCCAAAGTTAGGTTTGCAATGGCAATGGCACGCCAATCCCCAAGTGTATTGGGGGTTTCCTTCTACGATGGGTTATTATACAATGTACTGTCGTCCAATGCCAAAAGAGGCTGCTAATTTATTCGACGTTGGGAATTTACTTTTGCAAAAATTTCCAGCCGATGAATTTACCGCAACTACCAAAATGACATTCAATGCTCGATTTGATGAAGAGCAAACTGGTTTAGTAATAATGGGATTAGATTACAGCTATTTGAAAGTAAAGCAAACCGCAGGACAATTATTTATATCACAAGTAATTTGTAAAAACGCAGACAAAAAAGGCGCAGAAACTGAAAGTGAATCTTTTAAATTAAAAAGCAATACTTTTTACCTTCAAGTTAAAGTAAAAGCTGGCGGAATTTGCAGTTTCTTGTACAGTGAAGACGGCAAAAAATTCACATCCATAGGAACCGATTTTACAGCAAGAGAAGGTAAATGGATTGGCGCAAAACTAGGATTTTTGGCTCTTAGAAACGGAATTATTAATGACGCAGGAAGTGTTCGCATCGACTGGTTTAGAATTACAAAATAAATTTAAATAATGAAAAACTTAAAAATAGCTGCTTTGATTGCTTTATTGTTGGCATTTAGTGAAAACTTTTATGCCCAAGTTCACGATCAAAAATGGACTGATATTATAGATAAATCTGAGCCTGCTTGGTTTTCAACGGTTGAGGCTATACAAGTTGCTGAAAATGTATTGTTATACCAAAGAAATATTGGGGGTTGGCCTAAAAATATCCAAATGCAAAATCCATTGACCGAGGTGGAAAAGCAAAAATTAATTGATTTAAAATCCGATACTAAGGAAGTAACTACAGACAATGGCGCAACTTGTCAAGAAATGTTGTTTTTATCCAAAATGTATGCTCAAATTCCAGATGAAAGATATAAAAATGCGTTTTTATCGGGTTTAGATTATTTATTGAAAGCACAATATCAAAATGGTGGTTGGCCACAATTTTATCCACTAAAAAAAGGGTATTACACCCATATTACCTATAATGATGATTCAATGGTTCATATATTAAATGTGCTAAAACATTGCATTGACAAAACAAATTATTTTTCCATTAAACCATCAGAAGTTACCCTTGAAAAAGCTAAAATAGCTTTCGATAAAGGAATTGATTGTATCTTGAAAACGCAATACAAACAAAATGGAGTGCTAACAGCTTGGTGCGCGCAACACGACGAATTCACTTTGCTTCCTGCCAATGCAAGAGCTTTCGAATTGGCTTCTTTAAGTGGAAAAGAATCGGCTAAAATTGTATTGCTTTTGATGTCTATAGAAAATCCTTCACCTGAAATAATTACAGCCGTAAATAGTTCGGTTGCCTGGTTCGAAAAAACGAAAATTACTGGACTTAGAGAAGAGCGAGTTCCTGTTCCGAATAGTAAAATTAAGGAAAAAGTGATGGTAAATGATCCAAATGCAGAACCTTTATGGGCACGTTTTATGGAACTTAGTGATAATACACCATTTTTCTGTGATAGAGATGGAATCAAAAAAGCGACCATAGCTGAGATTGGTCAAGAACGACGAACAGGATATGCTTGGTACACCAACGAACCAAAAGAGGTATTGAAGAAATACCCATCCTGGAAAAAAAAACTGAAGTTGTAACTGAAAAGCTTGTTCCAAAGATAAATTCAGCTCCAAAAGACGAGTTTAACATCGTAGTTGACAAAAATGGAAGCGGTGATTTCACCACCATTCAAGAAGCTATAAATGCTGCAAAAGCCTTTCCTTCTGAACGAATTACCATTTTTGTCAAAAACGGAGTGTACTACGAAAAAGTAAAAATCCATTCTTGGAATCCCTACATTTCATTAATTGGCGAAAGCCGAGAAAAAACAATTATTTCCTATGATGACTATTTCAACAAGATAAATATCGGCCGAAATAGTACTTTTTATACGTATACTGTTTTAGTTGAAGGCAATGATTTTATTGCCAAAAACCTGACAATCCAAAACACTTCAGGACCCGTAGGACAAGCTGTTGCACTGAATGTAAATGCAAACAGAGTTATAATAAGTAATTGCTCGTTGTTAGGAAATCAAGACACGCTTTATACCTCTGGCGAAGGAACTAAAAACTATTTTAAAGATTGTTATATCGAAGGTACAACCGATTTTATCTTTGGAGATGCCACCGTATTATTCGAAAATTGTATCATAAATAGTAAAAGCAATTCTTATATCACCGCAGCTTCTACTCCTCAAAATACTGAATTTGGTTATGTTTTTAAAAACTGTAAACTTACTGCCAATGAAAATGTTACAGAAGTTTATTTAGGAAGACCTTGGCGAATTTATGCCAAAACTGTTTTTATCAATTGCGAAATGGGCAAACACATTAAGCCCGAAGGTTGGCACAATTGGTCAAAATCAGAAGCCGAAAAAACCGCTTTTTATGCCGAATACAATTGTAGTGGTGAAGGTTTTCAACCAACTAAAAGAGTCGTTTGGTCTCGCCAATTAAAAAAGTCAGAAGCAAAAAAATACACTATTGAAAATGTTATGGGATTGAATTTTTCTAAAATGATAAATGAATCTTTATTAAAATAAAAAACTATGAAATTCAAATATGCTCTTATATTACTGATTTCCTTTCATTGTTTTGCACAAAATGATAGTTTTCCCACACACAAAGTTGATGAAATTATTAATCGGATTAAATTGCCAAAATTTCCTTCATTTAAAATTGAAGTAACAAAGCTTGGCGCAAAAGGCGATTCAGTTAGTAATTCCAAACCTGCATTTGATAAAGCTATGGCACTTTGCAAAAAGAATAATGGCGGAACTATTATTGTTCCTAAAGGAATTTACACAGTCAATGGCCCGATTCATTTTGTTAGCAATGTAAATTTACATTTTGAAGATGGAGCAAAAATTCGATTTGGTTCCAATCCAAAAGATTATCCTTTGGTTTTGACCAGTTGGGAAGGCACGATGCTTTATAATTATAGTCCAATGATATATGGCAATGATGTTCAAAATATTGCTATTACCGGAAACGGAATTATAGATGGTGAAGCCAAAAATACTTGGATAAAATGGAAACCACTTGAAAAGAAAGATCAACTCTTGAGTCGAGAAATGAATCATAAAAACACGCCCATCAAAGAGCGAATTTTTGGCGAAGGCCATTATTTAAGACCCCAATTGATTCAGTTTTTTAATTCTAAAAATATACTTGTCGAAAATGTCCAAATTGAAGACTCTCCTTTTTGGTGTATTCATTTATTAAAGAGTAAAAGCATTACCATTCGAGGAGTAAAATACAATGCTCACAACAACAATAACGACGGAATTGACCCAGAATATTCCATTGATATTTTAATCGAAAACATTCTGTTCGATAATGCCGATGATAATGTGGCCATCAAAGCAGGAAGAGACGATGAAGGTCGCAGTAATTCAAGCACACCATCAGAAAATATTGTTGTTAGAAATTGTGAATTTAAAGGATTACACGCCATTGTTATTGGAAGCGAAATGTCGGCTGGAGTTAGCAATGTATATGTTGAAAACAGCAAATTCCGAGGGTATTTAAAAAGAGGAATTTTTATAAAAACAAATTCAGATCGGGGAGGCTTTGTCAAAGACATTTATTTCAAAAACTTAGCCTTTGGTAAAGTGGAAGATTGTATTTACATAACCGCCAATTATCATGGTGAAGGCAGTGGATTATTTCCTTCAAAAGTCTCGGATATTTCTTTTTCGAATATTAGCTGTCTCGAAGCCACCAATACAGGAATCGTGATCGAAGGGTTTCCTGATAAAAAAGTAGCCAATATCAAATTGGACACCATAAATATACTTTCTGCTAAAAATGGAATGACTATTACAAACACAGAAAATGTAACTACTAATGAAGTTGTAATTGGTGTAAAAGCAACAACTCCTTCGGCTGCAAAGTAAATTATTTAATCTAAAACACAAGTTATTATGAAACTGGTTTCCTTATTTTTAATGATTATTTCACTAAATTGTTTAGCTCAAAATCCTACTATTTATGGAATTGGAGATTCAACTATGGCAAATAAACCCATAGCCAATAATAACCCTGAACGCGGTTGGGGTCAAATGTTACCTCAATTTTTTAATGACAATATTAAAATTGACAATAGAGCTGTAAACGGTAGAAGCACGCGAAGCTTTATCGCTGAAAAACGTTGGGATGACATTCTTATAACCCTTAAAAAAGGGGATTATGTTTTTATCCAATTTGGTCATAACGATTCAAAAGAAACTGATTCTTTGCGTTATACAAATCCTCACACTGCATACCGTTATAATTTAATTCGGTTTGTAACCGAAACAAGAGAAAAAGGGGCAACTCCAATTCTATTTTCTTCTATTGTAAGGAGAAATTTCAACGAAAAAGGAGTGTTGATTAGTACACATAAAGATTACACTTTAGAGGCACGATTAGTTGCGCAGGAATACAAAGTTCCTTTTATAGATATGGAATATTTTACAGAAGAATTGGAAATGAAATATGGCCCCGAAAAATCTAAACAATTGCATCTCATTTATAAAGCCGGTGAAAATTCTTTTTTCCCTGAAGGAAAAGAAGACAATACCCACCTAAATATTAAAGGAGCTACAGAAATAGCAAAAATTGCAATTACCGAATTAAAGAAAACGAAACTTGATTTAGTAAAATATATTAAAGAATAACTCTGTTTAACAACGTCAAAACCAACTCTACTTTTTAATTAATTGGCACATCCTTTTTCGAATTGTTGTTTATAATAAAAAATAATTATATTTGTAATCGATTACATTAATTATTAAAATGTAAACCAATTCGTTTATAGTAATCTAAGTAGGATTCTAAATGTATTAAATCAATCTATTTCAATAATGAACAAAATAGTTTTTCTTTCCATCAGTTTGTTTATAATCAATAATGTTATTGGTCAAAATTATTATATGCCCACTCCTGAAGGTTTTGCTGCTGCTGCAACTGGCGGCGGAACTCCAACGGTTTCAAATACGGTTACAGTTACTACTTATACCCAATTAAAAAATGCACTAACTTCTACCGCTGCCTCAACTGCAGTTATTTTGGTTTCGGGAACTATTGATTGTGTTTACACTAGTGTATTGTTAACTAATAAAACCATAATCGGTTTGCCTGGGGCTAGGCTCAGAAATAATCAAATTACCATTGGTAATTCGGCAACTTCAGCTGCAAATTCAGGAATTCTATATATAAAACCGGGATCAAATAATGTTATTGTGCGAAATCTTATTTTTGAAGGTCCTGGTGCTTACGATGTCGATGGTCGCGACAATCTTACTAATGAAGGTAGAAATATTTGGGTGGATCACTGCGAGTTTCAAGACGGAATGGATGGTAATTTTGATAATAAAGGAGAATGCGATAACACCACTATTTCTTGGTGCAAATTCACCTATTTGAAACCAGCAATACCCGGAGGATCAGGGGGTTCTGCTGACCATCGCTTTTCAAATTTAGTTGGATCAGCCATAGATGATTTACCTTCTTCTGATGGTAGATATAGTATAACTTTTAAAAACTGCTATTGGGCAGAAGGGTGCAAAGCCAGAATGCCAAGAGCAAGAAATGCCGAATTGCATGTACTAAATTGTTATTTCAAAACTAGTGTTTCAGGAGCTTCGGCTGTTGGATTGGGAGCAGGAAATAGCGGTACTACTTGTTATGTCGAGAATTCTAATTTTGAACAAGTAACCACTATTTCAAGCCCTGTTAGCGAAGGCTCTGGAACCACTTCAGTAAAATTTGACGGTTGTATCAAAGGAACAACACCTACTGCTGTAACTGGTCTAGACAAACTAACGGCTACAAAACCAACATATGCCTACACCGTTCTTCCTGTTGTCGATGTTGCAACTTTTGTATCTAATGCTACTTGTGGCGCTGGTGCAACACTTAGCGTTACTGCAACCGGAGTGATTTCGTCGGCCTGTCCTAATTTAGGATTGGGACATCAAGAAGTGCATTTAGGCAAACTGTATCCCACGGCTGTTGATAGTACTCTAAATATCGACCTGTCCGAAAATGTTTCTGGTGAAACGACTGTAACTATTTTTTCTACTCTAGGAAAAAAGGTATTGACGTACTCCAAAACAAGTACACCCGCCGAAAAATTATCGCTAAATGTTTCCAATCTTGCTAAAGGACTCTATTTATGTAACCTTAGCATAGGTGAAAACACTACTACTTGGAAATTCATAAAGAAATAGCATTTACTCCCTGAACAATTCGTGTTGTATAAGTTGCTACATCTAGTATTGTCATTTTGATGCCAAAGCTTGAACAGTCGACCTGAATTTAGTGGCGAAATTTTTTTTTGCCGTGAAATAAACCATTAATTTTTTCCTGCCAAAAGGAGAGGCTTTTAGATAACCGATTACACTTTTTACTCAAAACACTATTATTTGTTTAATTTTTATAGTCATAAAGGAGTTAATTTTTTATTTATTAGTAAAAATATCCTTGTAAATCGTCAGCAAAAATTGCATATTTATACCAATGATATTGATGTTTATATAAGTTGGAGTTTTTTAAACGCCAGATTGAAATAAAATAGTTTGTTTACAACGCTTTTATCACATAGGTCACAATTCCCCAAATGATGAGTTGGTTTTCTTCGGTAACTATTATGGGAGGATAATTGGGATTTTCCGGCATTAGATACAAGCAATCTTCTTCCACTTGGATACGTTTTACGGTGAATTCACCGTCGATGAAGCAAATGGCAATTTTGTTATTTTGCGGTTCCAAACTTCGATCCACAACCAATACATCTTTGTCGTTGATACCTGCGTCAATCATCGAATTTCCTTTGACTTTGATGTAGAAAGTAGCCAAAGGATTTTTGCACAAAGCGGTATTCAAATCGATGCTGTTTTCCATAAAATCGATAGCAGGTGAGGGGAATCCAGCCGAAACACCTTCCTTAATTAAAGGAATTCGGACTTCACTATCCAAAACAGGAAGGAAGAAAGTTAGTTTTTGGTCTTTGTTTACTGGCATTGTATTTCGAGAATATCGTTAAAATTTGTAGTATATCTTGGTGAAAGATGATTCTGATTCATATTCCAAGTCCGGCTTAAATCTTGGCTAGCCAATTTTACTTTTTTGTCGCCAATTTTATTATTCAATTTATCCATCACTTGCATCAAAGCCAAATGTTTGGGGTTTTCTTCGTCGAATAATTGAAATTGTTTTCGGTTTTCATCAATCAATTCGGAGACAATTACGCCTGCTTTTTTGAACTTTATGTTTTCGTTTCCTTTGTATAATTTTTTCAATATATCGATGGCTGTGTTCGAAATAGTTAAGGTCGAATTGGTCGCAAAAGGTAGTGTAACCGCCATATTGAAATAATATTTCGAGGCTTGAACACTGTGTTTGTCAATAATTAACATCACAATTATGGTGTGGCAACACGATTTTTGTTTTCGTAATTTCTCTGCACAAACCGAGGCAAAAGTGGCCACACGTTCGCGCAATAAATCGAAATCGGCGATTTGTTTGGGGAAACTTCGGGTCACGGCAATACTTTTCTTTTGTTCGACAATGGGTTCCAAGTCTAAAACCGATTTTCCTTCGAGTTCATATTTCAATCGCATTCCTAAAACGCCCATTTCTTTTCTAATCCAAGCTTCGTGTTGCGGTTGAACAAAATCGAAAGCGGTGTAGATGTTTCGTAGTTTTACTTTTTTGGTGATTCGATATCCAATACCCCAAACGTCTTCAATCTTGGTCCATTTCAGGGCTTTGATGCGTTTTTCTTCAGTATCAATCACATAAACGCCTTGTGTGCGTTCTTGGAATTTTTTAGCAATTTTATTGGCTACTTTCGACAATGCTTTGGTTTCGGCAAAGCCAATACATACAGGAATTCCGACCCATTTTTGAACACGGGTTTTCATTTGTATACCGTAATTGTGATAATCCGAAATGTTCAAACCATCAAAATTCATAAAGGCTTCGTCGATGCTGTAGATTTCCAGATTGGGTGTAAATTGGTTTAAAATTGACATCACCCGATTGCTCAAATCACCATATAGTGCATAATTTGAAGAGAAAATCTTGACATTTTTTTCTTTGATCAATTCCTTGATTTGAAATGCTGGGGCGCCCATTGGAATCCCCAAGGCCTTGGCTTCGTTGCTTCTGGAAATCACGCAGCCGTCGTTGTTGGATAATATCGCAACAGGTTTTCCGTTGAATTTCGGTTGAAAAACACGTTCGCAGGAGGCATAAAAGTTATTGCAATCGACTAAAGCATACATTTTGTAAAATTAGTCAATAGCTGATAATTGCGGCGTGGATAAAAGTTAATTTTAGGGATTGTTGATAAAAAATGGAATGTAAAATTGCTCATCGATTGATTAAAAGAGAATATTTACAACTACATTTGCCAAAACAGAAGGCATTTTTATGAAAATAATTCTTACAGGAGCTACAGGTGTATTAGGGTCGCATATTATGTATGAGATTTTAGAATATTTTGTTCAAAATGCTATTGATGGTAAATTGTATTTAATTTCACGCGGTAAAGGTAAATTTTCGGCTAAAGAGCGCATCAGCAAACTATTGTCAAGTAACTATACTCCTGAGATTCTTAAAGAAATAGGGGTAGAAAAGTTGCATAATTATATCGAATTAATCGATGTTGCTTTAATTGATATTCCCGACGCTTATTCTCAGAAAATTCAAGGAGCTTATTTTATTCATTCGGCGGGTTTCGTGAATCTTTCAACCGATGAAGAGCAAAGAGAGAAAATTTTTGAAGAAAATACTGCTTACACCAAAGCAATTTTCGAAACATTCAGCCCTTTTATATCCAAGTTTATATACATCAGCACTGCCTTTTCATCAGGTGAGCGAAAAGGGATTATTGGTAATGATTTTCATAATCTAAATATTGAACCTAAATTCAGAAACGCCTACGAAAATGCCAAATTCGAATCAGAAAAGTTTGTAATAGAGCAAAGTAATTCCTTGGGATTGCCTTATCAGGTTTTGCGTCCAAGTGTTATTGGAGGAAGAATGATTGGGACAGAAAGCAATTATTTTATTTCAAAATTTATGGTTTTTTACCTTCTGGCAAAATTCTTCCATTTTACAGCGAATAAAAGTAGTAAGCAGCAAAACATTCGCTTCATAGTTAATAATTTTACTGGCTTGAATATTATTCCGGTTGATTATGTGGCGAAAGTAATTTTGAACACTTTTCAACGAAATGACATACAACAACTGAATATTGTCAATCATACTAGTTTCAATATTGTCAAAGGATTGGAGATAATAATGAATGAAGTGGGATACACCAATTTTTCGACGGTTTCTAACACGCCCGATTTTGAATATCAGAATTCAATCGAGAAACTTTATTATGAAAGCATAGGCAAACATCTGAAACCTTACTTTATAGCCGATGCTAACGAATACGATACGGCTTTGTTGCATTCGATTTTAGCCATTCCAAATGTAGATTCTATTGCATTAACCAATATGATACAATATGCTCGAACACATAAATTTAAGGATATTAAGGTTTAATTTGAATAATACTTTTATGTGACAACTTGCTGTTTTCTAGCCACTTAAAAGCGGCATTCCAATTGTTAGATTAGTTTTGGTGTGTGACAAAATTATTTTAGAACCGAACGGTGCTCTTTGCGGTATTGTGAAGCGCTTTTGCCTGTAAACTCCTGAAAAGTTTTGTTGAAATAGCTAAAATTGTTGAAACCACTTTCGAAACAAACTTCGGTAATACTTATTGGTTTTTCGGCCAAAAGCTTGGAGGCGTGAACCAAGCGGTATTCATTTACAAACTTGGTAAACGTTTTTTTGGTAATTTTTTTGAAATAACGACATAGCGATGGCACTGTCATACTCACTAGTTCAGCAACTTCTTCTAGTGTAATTTGTTCTTGAAAATTATCTTTGACATAATTAAAAATGGTGTTGATTTTGTCGTTGTCCTGCATTTGCAACTCCATCGAAAATCCTTCGGCATTCAAAACCTTAAATTCAGTGGCTTCTTCTAGTTCATTTAGAATAGAAAGTAAAGTAAGAAGTCTTTCAAAGGGCAACTGATCTGCCATAGCTTCTACTTTGAGTCCTAATCTTTTTTTGGTTTCACCGATAAATACAAGTCCAGTTTTAGCTCTATTGAAAAGATGGTTGATGTTTTTCATTTCTGAAATCCCAAAAAAATTAGAACCCAAGAAGTCCGGCTTCATTTGAATCACCGTTTCTTTTGAGTTTCCTGTTTTTTCGTCGGTAAATCCACAATGCGGCAGATTACTACCTATAAGAATTAAACTTCCGCTGGTATAATAGGAGATGTGACTACCAATTTGGCGTTTGCCTGAACCACCGTTTACATAAACCAATTCGATTTCGGGATGGTAATGCCAAAAGTGAGCAGTGCTATTTTCATTATCTAAATATTGGGTCAAAGTGAAAGAACTTCCGAAAGATGGCTCTATAATTTCTAGGGCTGGGACAATGTTTTTCATATTGCTATTTTTAAAAACAACACAAAATTAACTCAAATTAACACACAATTATCAAAATTAACCTATTTCGTTTTCGTAAAAGGTAATATAGTATACAAATAAGAAAAGAGAGTGCTGTTGCGCTCTAAATCACTCCAATATCTTTGCTGCAACAAAATCATTATAAACCTAAAAATTAAAATTATGAAAAATTTATTTAAATTTAGTTTAGTGTTGGGAGTAGCATTATTAACTATGAACGTACACGCTAGTGATGTTGATTTTTCGCTAGGCGTTAAAAAAGTAGAAGGAAGAACAATCACTTTTGCATTTAGTGAGACCAAACAAATGGATTTAACTATTTATGACGCAAATAATGTTGTGATTTATTCAGAAAAACTGAATTCTCAGGAGTTTATCAGTAGAACCTATGATTTGAAAGCTTTACCAGACGGAGTTTATTATTTGGTTGCTGAATCGGAATTGAAATTGGCTAAATACAAAATTTCAGTTGTTGGAGAAAGTGCAGAACTGTCAGAAAACCCAATATCGGAAGAATTCAAACCATTGTTTATGAAAAAAGATGGTTTAGTTAAAGTGAACTTCTTAAATCTAGATGAATCGGCAACTGTTATCAAAATTTATGATCGAAATGATAATCTAGTTTATGATAGCGGTGTGATAAATGAACAAAATATTGCTAAGATTTTTGATGTTTTCAACATTGAAAACGAAGAATACACTATTTCGCTTACAGATAACAAAAAGACTTATACAAAAACATTTTCAAAGGAATAGTTTCATATAATTTCAATCAAAACAGCTTCAATTTTGGAGCTGTTTTTTTATTTTTATAGGTTTCCCAGAATTTTATCCATCACCCAACTAGTTCGTACGGCAGAAAAATCGGCAGAAGGATGCTGGCTATTGCCCAATAGATGTTCCCGAATTCGTTCCACGTGATGTAATTGCACGTTTTCTGGATGTTCGATAAATAATTCTGTTTCTCCTTCTTCATTAGAAAGAACAATAGCATCATTTTCGAATATAGAAAAATTTATTTTTCCTTTACTTCCGGCAATTTCTACAATATCTTCTCGTTTTTGGCTTCCAAAATTCCAATTCCCGTTTCCTGTAACACCAGATTCGTGAAGCCAACAGGCAGTAATGGCATCCTTGGCAGAATATAATCCTTGTTGGTTCAAACTATAACCAGAAACGTCTTTGATGTCTCCCAAAAGAAAAGTGAACAAGTCCAATCCGTGACTCGCTAGATCATCAAAATAACCTCCCGGAGCCACTTTGGCATCGGTACGCCAGTTGTATTCTCCCGACAAATCTTGTTCAGAAGCCGATTTGGTTAAATTCCATCTAATAGATCGTACTTCTCCAATTTTATTAGTGTCAAGCCAAATTTTTATTTGTTCGAAACGAGGCAAAGTTCGTCTGTAATAAGCGGTGAACAATGGAATATTTTTGGTTTTAAAAGCTTCGTAAATTTCGAGACTTTCTTTGTAGCTTGGTGCCAATGGTTTTTCGATGCAACAAATTTTCCCAGCTGAAGCTACTTTCAAACCATAAAAATGATGAGTATCTGGTGGAGTGGCAATATAAATGGCATCAATTTCGGGATCATTGATTAATTCATCTGCATCCGAATAAAATTTACTGATGTTGTGCCTTTTTGCATAATCAGCTGCTTTTTCGGCGTCTCTTCGCATTACGGCTTCGATTTTAAAACCTGTAGTTTTTTGATAAGCTGGACCGCTTTTTAGTTCAGTAACATTGCCACATCCCAAGATTCCCCAACGAATTATTTTTGTGTTATTTGCCATTTTTTCTGGATTAATAAGTGTATAATATTTCTATGAGAGTTTATTTCAAACCAATAATATCATCAATTTTATAAGTTTTATTAACTTTCTTAATACTTAGTTTTACACATATTATTTTTTTATTAAAATCCCAAACATAACAAGCTTTATAGTTGTTATTATTCTTTTTGTCTTTAGTGAATTCGATGGTTTTTAATAATGTTGAATTAAAATCTTGTGCATCTACAAAAGGGTCATAATCTAATTCTAACAATTCTATTTTATTCAATAAATTCGAAGTACAATACCTTTTTTTAATCAAATTTATTTTCTTTTCATTCATTGGCATTTTATCACTTTCAGAAACATATTCTTTATAAAAGTTTTTTAACATCTGGACGATTTCCTTATCCGAAGAATTATTTACTTTTTGCTTTTCTTGTGAATATGTTATGTTTGAAAATAGGAATACAAACATAATTATTGCCATATAAATTTTTGTTTTCATTTGTGTAAATTTATTTCTCTCCAAAATACTTTTCTATAACCACATTCGTAAACATCCTAGCGCCAGCATCATTCATATGTCCGCAGGAAGAAAAATATTGATCACCTTGCACGACGTTTTCAAGATTGTAAATTTCGGGATAGATTTTGTTTGCTTTCTCAAAATAATCTAGTCCTCTCACATTGGAACACATTGGCGTCATCACAGTAATTAGATTGTAATTATTTTGTTTGCAAATTTGCTTGATTTCCTCGTAATATTTATTGCGAATGGGTTTCAAAGCACGGATGTCATTCTTCATATTTCCAGGTTTGTTGGTCGTCAAAGGATGATATCCCTGATTGTCCAAAATATTGGTTGGCTTGTCCGTTGCAGTTTGGTACATTTCCCGGAAACCGATAAGCGCATCAAAATCTACATAACGATAAAAAGGAATATAATACAATTCATTAAAGTTTTTCAACTTCGAAAAATGATTCTTGATGACTTCAGAATGATGGATGTAAGGCAGAAATTTCGCAGCAATGGCATCAGATTCTTTTTCGTTGCAAAGACCTAAATCGGCTTCAAGAATTACAGTTTTGATTTTATAATTGCGTTCTACCATTAATTTCAGCATCAAAGAAGCTTCGAATAAATGGGCTCCACTCATTCCGTAATTGAAGGTTCTCAAGCCTTTCTTTTCAAATAATTCGGGTACAAAATGATTGTTGGCTCTCGAAGAACCCAAAATTACGACATCATAATTTTCTGCTTTCGAATTGAAAATTTTTTCTACTTTTCCGCGATGGGAAGAATGTAAATAAACGGTCGTATAAGCCCAATCTAATGCCATTAAAAGCACTAGAAGTGTGAGTAGGATCTTGGCAACTAATGTTAAAAATTTTTGCATTAGAATTGAAAATAAATAAATTCTTTATAATCGGCATACGTTCCCAAAGCGATAATCGCAAGGAGACACAAAGTCATTTTGAGCCAGCTGTATTTTCCTGAAATGGGTTCAATTTTATATCGGCTGTTCCATTCTACCAAAACAAAAGCAAAAACCAATAAAAGCAATTCGTAACTGTAACGTTGGTTTTGCAGAAATTGTGACATGAAAGTTCCGTTGGTGAAAATTTTACCAATATAATCGAAAGCAATATGGATTGTATTTGCCCTGAAAAATATCCAAGCCAAACAGGTTATCGAAAAAGTGGCAAGAATGCTAAAAAATACTTTTATGGAATTGAAATCCCAATGCAATTCAGCCGTTTCCATATTAGTTCGGTTCGTTCCCAAAAGCAAGGATGGCAAGAAATACATCGCATTTATAAATCCCCAAGCCAAAAAAGTCCAATTGGCTCCGTGCCAAAAACCGCTCACCACAAATATGATGAATACATTTCGAACTTGTTTCAGTTTGCTTCCACGGCTTCCGCCAAGAGGAATGTACAAATAATCCCGAAACCAAGACGATAACGAAATGTGCCAACGACGCCAAAACTCGGCAATATCTCTTGAGAAATAAGGGTAGTTAAAATTGCGCAACAAGTCTAATCCAAACAATTTGGACATTCCCAAAGCCATATCGGAATAACCTGAAAAGTCGCCATAAATTTGGAACGCAAAATACATAGCTCCCAAAATCAAGGACAAAGAATTCATCGAAGTATAATTGTCAAAAATGGCGTTGGCATAAGTCGCGCAAGTATCGGCAATGACTACTTTTTTGACCAATCCCCAAATAATTTGGTAAACACCTTCTTTGGCTTTTTCGAAATCGAAACTTCTTTTTAGTTTTACTTGTGGCAATAAATGGGTGGCTCTTTCGATAGGACCAGCCACCAAAAGCGGAAAATAACTCACGAAAAGAGCATAATCCACTACGTTATTTTCGGAGTTTATTCTTTTGTAATAAATGTCAATTACATAAGACAAGCCGTGAAAAGTATAGAATGAAATTCCAACAGGAAGAATCACATCCAACAAAAGTGGACTGGAATGTATGCCAATTTTATTCAAAGCCTCCGAAAAGGAAAAAGCAAAAAAGTTGTAGTATTTGAATATTGCTAAAAAGCCCAGATTGAAAATGATACTCAGCCAGAACCAAAATTTGCGTTCTCGTTCTCCAGTACTTTTTTCTATTTTGATTCCTGTGAAATAACACAAAAAGGTGGAGAAGAGCAATAAAAACAAGAAACGCCAATCCCAACAAGAATAAAAATAATAACTCACCACAACTAGAAATGCGTTTTGTGAACTTTTACTTTTACTAAAAACAAACCAATACAGCAGAAAAACTATGGGTAAAAAAACAGCAAATGTCAGCGAGTTAAAAAACATATTTGGAAATCTCGTTCTATTGTTATGGGATAATTAATTTAGCACTCTTTTTGACTTTCATATTTTTGAAATAATCATATAATAGCGAGCCGCTATGAATTAGTATCCAAAATAGAGGTAATGCAATTGTATATATGGGTCGCAAAGAGGTATATCTTAGATAAGGATTGGCATTGATGTAATCTTTAGGCAAAACATTATTCCAATCAGTTATACCATAGCGTAAAGTCATTCCAAAAGAAAAAATAAAGAAACCTCTTAGAAATAATGTACTTGTCTGTTGAAGTTTAATTGTATAACTCCATATTATTATAAAGACAATAAAAATGAAGTAACCTTTTCCTGGAGACCATCCAGTATATGGGATAATTTTTTCGTATAAATCCTTATTTGATTCTAAACGTAGAAATTTACTTGAGAGAGTCATTAAAATTGAAAAAAACAACAATAGTTTAATATCTAAAGGATTATTTTTAATACTTGTGATTAGATCATTAACTATTTTAACAACTTGTTTCATATTGATTTACTTAAGATGAATCAAATGTATGATTATTTTAAAGTTTCTAAGCAAAAAACCACCAAAATTGCTCTTGATGGTTTTGTGTAATTTATTTTCTATATTTAAAATTATCCCAATAAATCCAAAACCGCAGAAGGGAATAAACCTAATACGATATTCAAAAGAATCGATACAACGGCTACAGCATAAAATACAAAAGGAGTTTTTGTTGCTTCTTCATTCGGCTCTTTGTTGTACATCGCCAAAATCAGTTTGAAATAATAACCAACACTGATGATAGAGTTGATTACAGCTGCAATAACCACTACTAAATAACCTGCTGCAATGGTTTGGGTAAACAAAAACATTTTGGCAAAAAACCCAGCAAATATTGGAATACCAGCCATGGAAAGTAAAGATGCGGTAAGAATTGCTGCCATCAAAGGATTATTCTTCCCAAGTCCGTTGAAGTTTACAATATCTTCGTTGTCTTTATTTTTACAAACGTATAAAATCACAGCAAATGCGGCAATTCCAGATAAGGCATAAGCGGTTGTATAATATAATAAATTGCTTGCCGAGTTGCTAATATTCAATAAGGCCATCAACATAAAACCTGCGTGAGAAATCCCAGAGAAAGCCAGCATACGTTTCACATTGTTTTGTTTCAATGCCATAATATTTCCAACGGTCATTGAAGCAATCGAAATCACCATGATAATGATGATATACGCATCGGAAAGATCTGCATTCATCGCTGTTAGCAATTTATACAAGGTAGCCATTGCCACAACTTTTACTAGCGTACTCATAGTAGCTGTAGATAACGTTGGTGAACCTTCGTAAACATCAGGAGCCCAGAAGTGAAAAGGAACTGCCGCTATTTTGAAAAATATTCCAATAGTTACCAATGCAATCCCTATTGGAAACCAAATTGGTAATTCGGCAGAGCGAGACCATTCTGTTATTTCGGCAACATCAAAAGAACCCATTGCACCGTAGATAAAACAAATTCCAAACAATATAATTCCCGAAGCAAAAGAACCCATCAAGAAATATTTCATTCCTGCTTCGTTACTTTTCACGTTCAGTCGGTCGCTTGCCGCCAAAATATATAAGGAAATTGATAAAATTTCGATTCCAAGAAAGAACATTGCCAAGTTTCCGAAAGAAACCATTGCTACAGCTCCAGCCAGCATAAATATTTTTATGGCAATGAAATCGGAAATTTTGGTTTGATGGTTTTCGTAAAAATCGTGAGCCAAGGCAATCAAGAAAGAGGTTAGCACTATAAATAAAGCTGAAAAAACAGATGAAAATTTACTCACCACTATCATATTGTTGTAGTAACTCGCAGGAGTGTTAAATTCTATGTAAGTGAATCTAAGAACTGCCAATAAACCAATAATCGTTACAGGAACAATGGCTTTTCTAAAATTTAAAATTTCAAATAAAAGAGTTAAAACTCCGAGCGCCGTGATTGCTATTAATGTGTTCATTTATATGATGTGTTTTAGACTAATTAGGTTTTGAAAACCTTCGGTCTTTTATCTAATTTCTATTAATCTGAGTTAAAATATTTTCCAAACTTGGCGATATCAATTCCATTATTGGTTTTGGGTACAAACCGAAGAAAAACAAAACTGCGATTATAATGACCAATGATAAACCTTCATTGAAAGTTACATCGGCAAATAATTTGGTGTTCGTTTCTCCCAACATCACGTGTTGAAACATTTTCAACATATAATAAGCTCCCAAAATTATGGTAGTTCCTCCCAAAATGGCAAACCAAATATTCACTTGGGAAAGGCTATATAAAACCGTAAATTCTCCAACAAAGTTAAATGTAGATGGCAAAGCAACCGATGCTAAGACCAAAATCATAAACATTGAAGTGAATTTTGGCGATTGAGCACGAATACCGCCCATTTCTGCAATTTTTCTAGTTTCGTATCTTCTATAAATGATTTCCGCTACAAAAAACAATCCCACCACAACAAAACCGTGAGCAATCATTTGCAAGACAGCGCCACGCAATCCGTCGAGTGTTAAAGTGTATGAACCTGCAGCTATTAATCCGACGTGTGCCAAAGAAGAATAAGCCAATAATTTTTTTAAATCTTTTTGGCGCAAAGCTACTATTGAACCATAGATTACACCAGCAATTCCTAATCCAATGAACACGTACATATATTCTTTTGCAGCTAATGGAGCAATAGGTAATTGCCAACGAATAACGCTATACAATCCCATTTTTAGCATAATTCCCGCAAGCAACATTGTTCCAACCGTTGGTGCTTTTTGATAGACTTCTGCCTGCCAAGTATGAAAAGGAATCAATGGAATTTTAATGGCATACGCCAAGAAGAAAGCCATAAATATCCAAAATTGCTCTGTTGAAGAAAGCTTAAGTTGCGTTAAATCGCTAATTAAAAAACTTCCTGCTTTTTGGCTCAAATATATAAAAGCAACTAGCATAAATAACGAACCCGCAAGGGTGTAAATAAAGAATTTCACCACCGCATCTTTACGTTCTTCTGCATCACCATTACCCCAAATCAAGGCAATGAAATAGATTGGAATCAAAGATAATTCCCAGAAAACATAATATAAAAGCCCGTCAGAAGCCAAGAAAGTTCCCGACATTGCAAAGGACATAAATACAATTAAAGCATAAAAAGCTTTCGAATTTTTATACGTATTACCAAAAGATGAAAAAATGATAATTGGTGTCAAAGCGGTTGTCAGCAAAAGCATAGCTAATGCCAGACCATCTGCTTGAAAAGCTAAATAAATTTTTGGCTTGGCTATCCAAAGTTTGGTGTAGCTTATTTCGTTTCCTAAATTGTATTGGCTAAGCAAACAAAGCGCGCCAGCAAAAGCGGTCAAACTAACCAGCAAAGCCACTTTTGGAGCCCATTTATCACCCGAAAAATAAGTTGCAAATGCGCCAACCAAAAGAATAATTAATAGTGTAGTTACATCCATTATGTAAAAAATTATTGTAAAAATAAATAAGTTAGTATGACAATAACGCCTATGACAAAAGCAAATAGGTACAAACCAATGCTTCCGTTGTGAACTTTTTTCCCTTGAATTGCAAGACTATTGCTTACTTTACCCAATCCAAAAACCATTGCTGATAAAGTAGTTTCAACAGAATCTCTAAAGAAACTAGATAGCACATTTGTTGGTTTTACAAAAAGTGCATCGTAGGCTTCGTCAACATAATATTTGTTGTATAAAACTTTTGTAATACCTGTGATTTCGGCATCTTCACTTGGAATCGTGTTGTCTTTCAAGTATTTTTTATAGGCAATTCCAATTCCGATTAGAGCACCAACTGTAGCAATCGCCATCAGCATATATTCTGTGCTTCCTAAACTGTGCGCTTCGTGAGTAGCTTTCGAAAATAATGGAGACAAATACTCATTCAACCAGCTATGTCCCGGCAAACTGATAATTCCACCAAAGAAAGATAAAATCGCCAATATAATTAAAGGAAAAGTAATCAAACTTGGACTTTCGTGTAAATGGTATTTTTGTTCTTCAGTTCCTCTAAAGGAGTTGAAGAAGGTTAGATAAATCAATCTAAACATATAGAAAGCCGTCATTATCGAAGCAATCGATCCGATTACCCATAAAGTTGGATTTCCGTGATAAGCAGTCATTAAAATTTCGTCTTTTGACCAAAATCCTGCCAATGGGAAGATTCCAGAAATAGCCAATGAAGCAATCAGCATAGTCCAAAAAGTGATTGGCATCGCTTTTTTCAAACCACCCATTTTACGCATATCTTGTTCGCCGTGTAATCCGTGAATCACTGAACCAGAACCCAAGAACAAACAAGCTTTGAAGAAAGCGTGTGTGATTACGTGGAAAACCGCTACTTCATAAGCACCCAATCCTAAAGCCAAGAACATTAATCCCAATTGTGAAACTGTAGAATAAGCTAAAACTTTTTTGATGTCATTTTGAACTAAGGCAATGGTTGCAGCCACCAAAGCGGTACAAGCTCCAACAATAGCAATAATGTTTTGAACACTTGGAGCCATATCGAATAAGAAGTTCAATCTCGTAAGCATAAAAATACCTGCGGTTACCATCGTAGCCGCGTGAATCAATGCCGAAACAGGCGTTGGTCCAGCCATCGCATCAGGCAACCAAGAATATAAAGGAATTTGTGCTGATTTTCCTGTAGCTCCAATAAATAAAGCTAATGCAGCAGCAGCAATCCAAAAATCACTAACATCAGTTGTTGTGATAATAGTTTTTAATGAAGTGAAATCTAAAGTTGAAAACATAGATCCAACAATAAAGATTCCGATTAAGAATCCTAAATCCCCAATTCTGTTCATAATGAATGCCTTTTTAGCCGCATCATTGAAATCTTGGTTTTTATACCAAAATCCGATCAATAAATAAGAGCAAAGACCAACGCCTTCCCAACCTATGAACATCATTAGCAAGTTGCTTCCGATTACCAAAGTAATCATAAAGAAAATGAACAGATTCAGGTAAGCAAAAAACGAGTGCATTTTTTCGTCATCGTGCATATAACTGATGGAATATAAATGAATCAACGATCCAATTCCCGTTACAAACAACAACCAAATAATAGACAATTGATCGATAAGAAACCCAAAACTAATATCGAATTTTTCAATAGAAATCCAATCGAATAAGTTTATGACAACTGGCTCTTGGCCTGCGTTAGCAAATAAATATAAAGTTACTGCAAAAGAAATGACAACCGAAAGCGTTCCCACAATTCCAACGATGCTTTTTCCTGCCTTTTTACCCAGAAAAACATTAAATAAAAACCCTAAAAAAGGAGCTAATAGTAAGACTAAAACTAAATTTGTATCCATTGAATATTATCCTTTTAAATTTTTTAATTTTCCAACATCAATTGTGCTCATGTTTCTGAAGATTGATACCAAAATTGCCAATCCAACGGCTACTTCTGCTGCTGCAACTGCCATTGAGAAAAACACAAATATTTGTCCCTGTGCATCTTGGTGGTAAGTCGAAAAAGCCGCAAACAAAAGGTTGATTGCATTCAACATGATTTCAATAGACATAAAAACAACAATAGCATTTCGTCTGTATAAAACTCCAAAAACTCCAATACAAAAAAGTATAACGGTCAGGAAGATATAATTTTCAATGCCAATCTGGTTTAAAATATTATCCATATTATTTTTCTAATTTTTCTTTTTTAGACAATAAAACAGCACCAATCATCGCTACTAAAAGCAATACCGAAGCAAATTCAAAAGGCACCATATATTCGTTAAGCAATAATTTGCCCAGTACATGAATAGACTGATAATCTTCGCCAGTTACATCATAACTATCATCAGCAATTGGTTTCGAATTCATGAAAATGGCTATTAAAACCAAGCACATCAAACAGAATAAAACAATAGCTCCAAGTCTTGTAACCCGAGGCTTGAAAACCTCATTTTCTTTGTTCAAATTCATCAACATTATGGTAAATAACATCAAAATCATAATAGCGCCGATATAAACAATCAAGTTTACAAAGGCCAAAAATTGAGCATTTAGCAATAAATAATGTCCTGAAATAGAGGTAAAACAAATCACTAAATAGATAGCGTTGTGCATTGGTTTTTTGCTATAAATTGTCAAAAATGCCGTTGCCAATGTAACAATGGACAACACACAAAATATAATTTGTATTGCCGTTGCATTTGCTATATTTGGTATCTGTATCATTAGTTAGCGTTTTTAAGTTGAGTATTTCTAATGGCCATTTGTAAAGGCATAACCAATTTATCTTTTCCAAAAATAAAGTCTTCTCGTGAGTAATTTGCAGGAACTAATTCTTTTGAAATAGTCAAATAGATGGCGTCCTTCGGGCATGCTTCTTCGCACAAACCACAAAAAATACAACGCAACATATTGATTTCATAAATCGATGCATATTTTTCTTCACGATACAAATGTTTTTCGTCTGCCTTACGTTCCGCAGCCACCATTGTAATAGCTTCAGCAGGACAAGACAAAGCACATAAGCCACAAGCAGTGCAGTTTTCCCGACCTTGTTCATCACGTTTCAACATATGTTGACCACGATACACAGGGCTGAACTCGCGTACTTGTTCCGGATAATTGATGGTTGCTTTTTTTCTAAAAAAGTGTTTAATAGTAATCCATAAGCCTTTCACGATGGCTATAAGATACATTCGTTCGAGAAAAGTCATCTCTTTATTCGAGACTAGCTTTTTTCTTCCAGAAAGTGATATTTCTTGTATTGACATTTAGATTTTAGATTTTTTAGAATTTTTAAATTCTGTTTTTTTCTATTTTTTCTTTTGAAGCTTTTTCCTGCTATCCACTTTATCTTTTGTTCTGAACCCCAGAACAAAAGGATGCCGTTTCTATCAGGGCTAGGGCATTTCTCTTCTTAATTACAACCCAAAATAAGCAAACAATTCTCCTCGCAAAAGTACAATTCCAGTAATCATAATATTGATAATCGACAGCGGAATCAAAATTCTCCATCCCAAATGCATCAATTGATCGTATCTAAATCTTGGAATAGTCCAACGTACCCACATAAAAAAGAAGATGAAGCCACATAATTTTACAAACAAAGCTCCAATTCCTAATACATTGGCTAGATTTACTCCATAGTTTTCAACTACCCAACTCATTCCCGGATAATTGTATCCTCCGAAGAATAAGACAGCCAAAATCGTTGAAGAAACAAACATATTAGCATATTCAGCAAATAGATAAAAACCCATTCGCATTGAGGAATATTCAGTATGATAACCACCAATCAATTCAGTTTCACATTCAGCTAAATCAAAAGGAGTTCTATTGGTTTCGGCAAAGGCACAAATCAAAAATATCAAAAAAGAAAGAGGTTGATAAAAAACGTTCCAACCCATTCCAGCTTGTTGCTCTGAAATTTCTTTTAAACTCAATGTTCCAGTCATCATCAATAAAGCTACAATCGACAATCCCATCGCGACTTCATAGGATACCATTTGAGAAGAAGCTCGAACCGCTCCAATCAATGAAAATTTATTGTTCGAAGCCCAACCTCCAATCATAATACCATAAACTCCTATAGAAACGATACCAATAATATACAAAAGACCAACATTGATATCAGTAGCTTGTAGCAAAATATCTCTTCCAAAAAGATGCAGTCGATCTCCCCAAGGAATTACGGCACTAGTCATTAATGCGGTAGCCATTGCAATTCCAGGACCAACTCTAAACAAAAATTGGTTGGGTGTATTAGGAGCAAATTCTTCTTTGGCAAACAATTTCAAACCATCGGCAAGCGGTTGAAATAATCCTCCCCAACCTGCACGATTGGGACCAACTCTATCTTGAAGATAAGCAGCCACTTTTCGCTCAGCCCAAGTAGAATACATCGCCATAAGCATTGTTACGGCAAAAACGACAAGAATTACAACGCTTTTTTCTATAATAAATGTACTATCCATTTTTATTAGAATTTATTGGGTTACCGTCTATTTTTTCGTTGTAATCAATTTCAGCCATACTTATTTTTTTTCTGTCTTTTTCTCTTCCTAAAAGAATAGTTTCTTCAGTATTTATGACCACTTTTTCTAATTTTTGAGTATAATTATTCTGATTGATAACAGAATCTTTTTCAAATTTTCTAGGACCTTCAATGACCCAATCATTCACGTCTTTGTGGTCAAAACGACAGCTGTTGCAAATGAATTCATCTATTTCGTGAAATTCATCTTTTCTTCCAGTAACCCTTTGAATTTCGTTGCCAAACATCCAAACAGTGGTTTTTCCCGAACAAGTTGGGCAATCTCTGTGGGCATCATAAGGCTTGTTGAACCAAACTCTCGATTTGAATCTAAAAGTTTTGTCGGTCAAAGCTCCAACCGGACACACATCAATCATATTTCCAGAGAACTCATTATCGATAGCTTTTGAAATGCAAGTCGAAATATTAGAATGGTCGCCTCTGTCCATCACTCCATGCACTCGGTCATCCGTGATTTGGTCGGCAACCATCACACAACGATAGCAAAGAATGCAACGATTCATATGCAATTGAATATTCGGACCAATATCTTCTGGTTCGAAAGTTCTTTTTTCTTCGATATAACGACTTTCTGATTTTCCGTGTTCGAAACTTAAATTCTGCAAATCACATTCTCCTGCCTGATCACAAACCGGACAATCCAAAGGGTGATTGATCAATAAGAATTCTGTTACTGCTTTTTGAGCTTCTTGCACTCTAGGTGAAGATTTGGTTTTTACTTCCATTCCGTCCTGACAACCTGTTACACAAGAGGCCATCAATTTTGGCATTGGTCTTGGGTCGGCTTCACTTCCTTTGGAAACTTCCGATAAACAACAACGGCATTTTCCGCCGCTTCCTTTTAGTTTAGAATGGTAGCACATCGCTGGCGGAACTACTTCTCCTCCAATCATTCTGGCCGCTTGCAGGATGGTTGTTCCTGGTTCTACCTCAATCTCATGACCGTCTATGGTTACTTTCATTTTCTATTTGTTTAAAAGTTTAAAATTTTAAAAGTTTAAGTGTTTTTTTCACTTCTAACTTCCAACTTCCAACTTCTGACTTTTAAATTATACTGTTACTTTAGAAACTAAATGCTTCACACTTTCGAAAGGCTCGGCAACAAAATGGTCTCTATTTTTTATTTTTTCTGGGAAACGAATATGGTATTCAAATTCATCTCTAAAGTGACGAATCGCTGCTGCCACTGGCCAAGCTGCCGCATCACCCAAAGGACAAATTGTGTTTCCTTCAATTTTACTTTGAATACTCAAAAGCAAGTCAATATCTTCTTCACGACCGTGACCGTTTTCTATTCTATGCAATACTTTTTCCATCCAACCGGTTCCTTCACGACAAGGCGAACATTGTCCACAGCTTTCGTGGTGGTAAAAACGAGCGAAATTCCAAGTATTTCGAACGATACAAGAAGTGTCATCATAAACGATAAATCCTCCTGAACCTAACATTGAACCTGTAGCAAAACCTCCGTCACTCAAACTTTCGTAAGTCATCAAACGGTCTTCGTTATTCGCTGTTTTATAAATTAAATGAGCTGGTAAAACAGGAACAGAGGATCCCCCAGGAATAAAGGCTTTCAAAGGTCTATCAGAACTCATTCCTCCCAAATATTCATCGGAATTCATAAATTCATAAACGCTTAATCCCATTTCAATTTCATAAACACCAGGGTTTTTGATATGTCCTGAAGCCGAAATTAATTTGGTTCCTGTAGAACGTCCTATACCGATTTTTGCATAATCGGCACCTGAATTATTTACAATCCAAGGCACTGCAGCAATAGTTTCAACATTATTCACCACTGTTGGATTTGCCCAAAGTCCAGAAACTGCTGGAAATGGTGGTTTGATACGAGGATTTCCTCTTTTACCTTCCAATGATTCGATTAATGCAGTTTCTTCTCCACAGATGTATGCTCCACCACCAATTTGAACATACAATTCCAAATCGTATCCGGTTCCTAATATATTTTTACCTAACCAACCTGCAGCTTTTGCTTCGGCGATGGCTCTTTCTAAAATTTTGTAAATCCACATATATTCTCCACGAATATAAATGTAAGATAGGTTCGCACCCAAAGCATAACTGGAAGTAATCATTCCCTCAATCAATAAGTGAGGAATATATTCCATCAAATATCGGTCTTTGAAAGTTCCTGGCTCTGATTCATCAGCGTTGCAAACTAAATGTCTTGGTTTTCCTGATTTTTTGTCGATAAAACTCCATTTCATTCCTGCTGGGAAACCAGCACCACCACGACCTCTTAATCCCGAAGTTTTCACTTCTTCAACCACTTCATCAGGAGTCAATGTTTTCAAGGCTTTTTCCACAGAAGTGTAACCACCGTTTTGGCGATAGACTTCATAGGTTTTGATTCCCGGAATATTTACTTTGTCTAATAATATTTTTTGTGACATATTATTTATCGTGTAACGTGATTTTATTATCTCTACAATCAGCAATAATCTGATCTACTTTTTCCTTGGTTAGGTGTTCTTTGTAAAAATCACCCAATTGCATCATTGGAGCATATCCACAAGCACCCAAACATTCAACACCTCTCACTTCAAATAGTCCATCTGGAGTAGTTTCGCCAATTCCAACACCTAATTTTTCGCAGGTATAATCCATTAAATCTTCAACACCATTCAAACAACAAGGAGATGTTTGACAAAATTCGAACATATATTTCCCAATAGGTCTTTGGTTGAACATCGTGTAGAAAGAAACGACTTCATAAACCTCGATGGGTTTGATTTGAAGTATTTCGGCCACTTTGTTCATCAATTCAAAACTCAACCAGTTGTCGTGGGCATCTTGAACTTCGTGCAAAACTGGCAACAAAGCCGATTTTTGCTTTCCTTCTGGATAATGACTGATTAACTCATTGATGCGAGTCATCAATGCTTCAGTCATATTTATTTCTTGTTTGTAATGTGTTCTTTCCATTTTTCTTTTAAATCTGAAATCTAAAATCGTTATTCTTCAATCTGAAATTTCTATGCGTCTAATTCTCCAGCAATAACATTTAAACTTGACAAAATAACAATTGCATCCGATAGCATTGCACCTTTTATCATTTCGGGATAAGCTTGGTAATATATAAAACAAGGTCTGCGGAAGTGCAGTCTGTAAGGAGTTCTACTTCCGTCGGTTATCAAATAAAATCCTACTTCTCCGTTTCCACCTTCTACAGCATGATAGATTTCGGCAACCGGAACAGGAACTTCTCCCATTACAATCTTGAAATGGTAAATCAAAGATTCCATATCGGTGTATACATCTTCTTTTGGAGGCAAATAATATTCAGGAACATCTGCATGGTATACATTTCCTTCTGGCATTTTTGCTAATGCTTGACGAATGATGCTCAAACTCTCCCAAACTTCAGCATTCCGAACGCAAAAACGGTCGTATGTATCTCCAGATTTTCCAACAGGAACAATGAAATCGAAATCTTCGTAGGAAGAATAAGGATGTGCCACACGAACATCATAATCGATTCCGGCAGCACGCAAATTTGGACCAGTAAATCCATAAGCCATCGCCATTTCGGCAGTAATTGGACCCACATTTACTGTTCTGTCAATAAAAATTCTATTTCTTTCGAATAAGTTTTCGAATTCTTGCCAAGCTACTGGAAAATCTTTCAAAAATATATCTAATTTTCGGAATGCTTCTGGAGACCAATCTCTTTCGAAACCACCAATTCTTCCCATATTCGTTGTCAAACGAGCGCCACAAATTTCTTCGTAGATTTCGTAAATTTTCTCTCTAAACTGAAAAACATATAAGAAACCTGTATAAGCTCCAGTATCGACACCAAGAATAGAATTACAAATTAAGTGGTCTGAAATTCTAGCTAATTCCATTACGATTACTCTTAAATATTGAACTCTTTTGGGAATTTCAATATCCAACAATTTTTCAACAGTCATCCACCATCCCATATTATTGATGGGTGATGAACAATAATTCATTCTATCGGTAAGGGGTGTAATCTGGTAAAAAGGACGGTTTTCGGCAATTTTTTCAAATGCTCTGTGAATGTAGCCAATAGTTGGTTCTGCTTCCACAATTTTTTCCCCATCCATCAACAAGACATTTTGAAAAATACCGTGGGTCGCTGGGTGAGTAGGCCCCAAATTCAAAATCGAAAGTTCGCTTCCGTCTTCGTTGTGGCGTTCTTGTATAATTTTAGCATATCGATGCTCTGGTGGTAATAATAGTTCTGACATTTATAGAATGTGAAAAATTATATTGTTTACTATCTGTTTGATTGTGTTCTTCCAAAGAATCTATCATCTTTGTCTGTTCTTCCGCCGTCTTCCATCGGAAATTCTTTTCGCATTGGGTGAGAAACCATTTCATCCATATTCAAAATACGTTTCATCGAAGGATGGCCTATGAAATTAATTCCGTAAAAATCCCAAGTTTCTCTTTCCATCCAATTGGCTCCGGGAAAAATTGTTATTAAGGATTTTATTTCTGGTTTTGAACCATTGATAAAGGCCTTTATTTTGATGCGTTTGTTTTCGTACCAATTGTGCATATGATAAACAACTGCAAACTCTCTTTCTAATGTGTTATCAGGATAATGAACTCCGCAGATATCAGTCAAGAAATTAAAACGTAATGTCGGGTCGTTTTTCAAAAAAAGAACAATTGGGGTGATTTTATCAGCTGCAACTTCAAACGAAAAAACATCTTTTTCTTGATTGAAATGAAATACACTTTCGCCAAATGTTTCCACTAATTTGTCTTGAATTTGTGTGGTTTCTAAGCTCATTTTCTTATTTTATATTATAAGATTTCAATAATTCTTGATATTCTGGCGAACTTCTTCTTCTTACAGATTCACTCTTTACTAAATCTTGTAATCTCATTACACCATCAACAATTTGCTCTGGTCTTGGTGGACATCCAGGAACATAAACATCTACTGGAATCACTTTGTCTATACCTTGTAAAACAGAGTAAGTATCAAAGACACCTCCCGAGGAAGCACAAGCTCCAACGGCGATAACCCATCTTGGTTCGGCCATTTGTTCGTATACTTGACGCAAAATAGGCCCCATTTTTTTTGAAATGGTTCCCATAACTAGTAACATATCAGCTTGACGAGGAGAAAAACTCACCCGTTCAGAGCCAAAACGCGCTAAGTCATAATGCGAAGCCATAGTAGCCATAAATTCGATTCCACAGCAAGAAGTAGCAAAAGGCAATGGCCAAAGGGAATTGGCTCTAGCTAATCCTACAACATCATTTAGTGTGGTGGCAAAAAAGCCTTCTCCAGAAACACCTTCGGGTGGGGCAACCATTTTTATATTTGAATCGCTCATTTCTATATCAGATTTTTGATGTACGATATTAGATTTTTAAAGTATTAAAAAACTTAATCGGTTTAAATCGTAAATTTATTTATTCCCAGTCTAAAGCTTTCTTTTTGATAATGTAGAAAAACCCTATCAAAAGTAGAGCCATAAAAATCATCATTTTTACCATTCCTTCTAATCCCAATTCTTTGAAATTTACAGCCCAAGGATAAAGGAAAACGACCTCAATGTCGAAAAGCACAAAGAGAATGGCAACTACGAAAAATTTGACAGAGAAAGGAATTCTGGCATTTCCTATTGACTTTATACCACACTCGAAGTTTTCATCTTTGATTTCTGAGGATCTTCTAGGGCCTAATTTTCCAGAAATTATAATTATCCCCACAACAAACCCTACAGCCAATAGCATTTGCATTAGGATTGGTAAATAATCTAATTGATTTGATTGCATAACTAATATTTGGTTTAGTCTAAATAAGACGCAAAGATAGGCTTCATGTCATTAAAACACAAGTTTAATTCAAAAATTTAGCGTTTGAAAACACAATAACGTTTTCGAAATTTTAGATCATAAATTTGGTTTAAAAACAAAAAAGCGTTTCGAACTAAATCGAAACGCTTTACCATTCGTAAACAATAAAAAATGAATTTTTATGCTTAGATAACTGCTACTTTCGCAGCAACTTTTCCTTTTCTTCCTTCTTCTTCTTCATAACTTACTCTGTCTCCTTCGCGAAGTTCTTCCGCGTTGATTCCTGAAGCATGAACGAAAATGTCTTTTCCTGTTTCTTCGTCTGTAATGAATCCGTAACCTTTAGATTCATTGAAAAATTTAACTGTACCTGTACGCATTGTAATAGTAATAATAATTTATAATGTCGCAAATGTAATATTTAATCTAATACGAAATATAATAATGTAAAGATTTTATTAAAATATTTGATATTCAACGATTTCTAACACATTTTATCGATGAACGGCTAAATATCTAATTTAATTCGTAATTCTTTCAATTGTAACTCATCAATTACCGATGGAGCATCAATCATGACATCTCTTCCTGAATTATTCTTTGGGAAAGCGATAAAATCACGTATGGTCTCTTGTCCGCCAAGGATTGAAACTAATCTGTCTAAACCAAATGCCAAACCTCCGTGTGGTGGTGCGCCAAATTGAAAAGCATTCATCAAGAAACCAAATTGATCTTCGGCTTGTTCGGGAGTGAATCCTAAATATTTAAACATCAATTGTTGGGTAGTTTTATCGTGAATACGAATCGAACCACCGCCAATTTCGTTTCCGTTTAAAACCATATCATAAGCATTAGCGCGAACTGCTTTCGGATTGGTTTCCAATAAGTGCATATCTTCGGGTTTTGGTGAAGTAAACGGATGGTGCATGGCGTGATAACGACCTGTTTCTTCTTCAAATTCTAATAAAGGGAAATCTACTACCCAAAGTGGAGCAAAATCATCTGATTTCCTTAGTCCTAAACGCGTGGCCAATTCCATTCTTAAAGCTGAAAGTTGTGTTCTTGTTTTATCGGCTGGACCTGAAAGCACAAAAATCATATCACCTGCTTTGGCTCCAGTTGTTTTTGCCCAATTATTTAAATCTTCTTGGTCATAAAATTTATCTACAGATGATTTGAAAGTGCCATCTTCGTTGCATTTTACATAAACCATTCCGCTGGCACCAATTTGTGGACGTTTGATCCAATCTATTAATCCATCGATTTCTTTACGAGTATAGTTTCCTGTTCCAGGTGCTGCAATTCCAACAACCAACTCAGCCGAGTTGAAAACAGAAAAATCTTTGTGTTGTGCAAACTCATTTAATTCCCCAAATTCCATTCCGAATCGAATGTCCGGTTTGTCATTTCCATACGTTTTCATCGCGTATTCGTAGGTAATTCTTGGGAATTTTTCAACTTCAATTCCTTTGATTTCTTTCAACAAATGACGAGTCAATCCTTCGAAAACATTCAAGATGTCTTCTTGTTCTACAAATGCCATTTCGCAATCTATTTGTGTAAACTCAGGCTGACGGTCAGCACGTAAATCTTCGTCACGGAAACATTTCACGATTTGGAAATATTTATCCATTCCGCCTACCATCAATAATTGTTTGAAAGTTTGAGGTGATTGCGGCAAAGCATAAAATTGTCCTTCGTTCATTCGAGAAGGAACCACGAAATCTCTAGCGCCTTCTGGCGTCGATTTGATTAAATATGGTGTTTCTACTTCACAGAAATCTAAATCCGAAAGGTATTTTCGAACTTCCATGGCTACTTTATGACGAAAAAGTAAATTGTTTTTTACAGGATTACGACGAATATCTAAGTAACGGTATTTCATTCGAATGTCTTCGCCACCATCGGTATCATCTTCGATTGTAAAAGGAGGAGTTATTGATGAATTCAGTATTTTGAGTTCAGTAACTAGAATTTCGATGTCCCCAGTAGACATATTGGCGTTTTTGGCTTCACGTTCGATAACGGTTCCTTTGGCTTGAATTACGAATTCGCGACCTAGGGTTTTTGCCATTTCAAAAACTTCTTTTTGAGAGCGACTTTCGTCGAAAATTAATTGGGTAACTCCGTAACGGTCACGTAAATCGACCCAATTCATAAATCCTTTGTCTCTTGATTTTTGAACCCAACCTGCAAGCGTAACTTGGGCATTGATGTGTGAGGCATTTAATTCTCCACAATTATGACTTCTATACATAATCTAAATTTTAGACTGCAAAAGTAAAAACAAAAATCAACTTAATCTCTAAATTGACAAACTTCGATTAAATAAATATTTAAAATAGTGTTAATCTTAATTTAGCTTCAAATAAATAAAGTAGATTTGGGCAACCAAAATTTAAACAATACGAAGTATGAAAAAATTATTTGTTATTGCAATTGCAATATTTATTAGTGGGAATATAAATGCTCAAAACAAAAAGCATCTGACCTTTCAGGCAGAAATAGCAAATAGGTTTGGCGATTTTATATCGTTTTTTAATGATAAAAATAAGGAAATCAAAAAAATTCAAATTAATAAAGAGGGTATTTTCAAGGACACTATGAGTGTTGCCACTGGAAGATATCTTTTGTCTGACGGCAATGAGTTTACTATTGTGTATCTTAAAAACGGTTTCGATTTAAAGATGAAAATGGACACAAAAAACTTTGATGAATCGATAGTTTATTCTGGAAAAGGTGCAATTGAAAATAATTTTTTGGCCAAAAATTCTTTGTTTGAAGAACAAACTGATATTGGAAGTTTGTTAGCTTCTCCTGAAGCCGATTTCTTTAAGGGATTAGACAAGAAAAAAGTAGATGATTTAAAGCGTTTAGAAGATAAGAAATTAGATCCTGAATTTGTGACTCTTCAAAAGAAAAGCATTGATGACAATTATAATAATGTTGTGAAATATTATAAAAAAAATTACGAAGCTAATTTAGCGAAAAGCAAATTGAATAATACAATGTCTCCATCTTTCGAATATGAAAATCACAAAGGAGGAAAAACGAAACTTGAGGATTTCAAAGGGAAGTATGTGTATGTAGATGTGTGGGCAACTTGGTGTGGTCCTTGTCGTGCTGAAATTCCATCGTTGAAAAAAATAGAGGAAAAATATCATGGCAAAAATATTGAATTTGTTAGTATTTCAGTTGATGTTGCGAAAGACCACGATAAGTGGAAAGCTTTTGTAACTGATAAAAGTTTGGGCGGAGTTCAACTTTTTGCCGATAAAGATTGGAATTCTGATTTCATGGTTCAGTATGGAGTGACGAGTATTCCTCGATTTATTTTGATTGACCCTAGCGGAAAAATCGTAAAATCTGATGCCAATAGGCCTTCAGATCCTGAATTGCAAAAACAGTTGGATTCGTTATTGAATGTAATGTAAGACAAATATTGGCAAAAAGATAAAATCATTTGATTTTTACCAAATTCAGGCAAATATTGTGTTAAATATTTTTTTTGTAAATACTATTTTTTTAAATTTACTACATAGAAAGACGTTCATGATGACAGAAATTTGAGAAATGATTTAGAAAATAAACAACTCTTTCTGTGTATTAAATCAATACTGTAGCGTCTATAAAAAAATCGGCTGTCGCAAATTTTTGCAACAGCCGATTTTGATTTTGATGAGATTCAAGCTTAGCTTTATTCCAAAATTAGTGTGTTTTTGTTTTGCAGTAAGTTTTTCAAATAGGTATCGAATAGATACTTATTTTAAATACAAGTGCAACGGAATAACGCTAAAACAAGAATTTATTTATCTTAGTTCCACTCCGGAAATTGAGTCGTATTGATATCCATTGATGCTATGGTTTGCATATCAGACTCTGTAAGTTTAAAATCGAAAATATTTAGATTTTCAACCATATGTGCTTTTTGGGAAGATCTTGGGATTGCAACAACTCCTCTTTGGTAATGCCATCTTAAACAAACCTGAGCAATGCTTTTTTGGTACTTTTTGCCGATTGTAGCCAGTATTGGGTTACTAAAAATTCCGCTACGACCTGCAGCTAGGGGAGACCAAGCTTCTATTTGAGTCGCAGAACCCTTCAGAAGAGGATATAAATCTTTCTCTTGAAGGAAAACATTGGTTTCAATTTGATTGATGACGGGGACTATTTTAGCATATGACATTAACTCCTTCAATTGTTCAGGGGCAAAATTGCTCACGCCAATTGCTCTAATTTTACCTGCTTTTACAAGTTCTTCCATTGCCTGCCAAGACCCTTTTACATCTCCTCTAGGTCTATGGATAAGATAAAGATCTAGATAGTCTACACCTAATTTTTTTATAGAAGTTTCAAACGCTTTTTTAGTATTTTCATAGCCTGAAAAGTCAACCCAAAGTTTTGAGGTTAAAAACAGCTCCTTTCTGTCAATGCCACTTTGCCTGATTCCTTCTCCTACAGCTGCTTCGTTTCCGTAAATGTGAGCAGTGTCAATCAGGCGATAGCCTACAGAAATAGCTTCAGAAACACTTCGAATGCCAACGGTATCAGTAAGTGTATTTGTGCCAAATCCTAGTATTGGCATTTTTACACCGTTGTTGAGAGTCACGGTTGGAATTGAAATTTTCTTTTGGTTTCCAGTATTGGCACCAAAAAGGGCTGAAGTTCCCAAACCAATAAAGATTGTCGCAGCAGTAAATTTTGTAGTTACCTTCAAAAACTCTCGACGATTTACTCCAGTATTGTTTTTTTTCATAATTAGTTATTACCTATAGATTCATTTTATCTATTAAATTTTTTTTCTCTCAATAGTGGGTACAGTTTGTAAATTTTAATATGCGTTCAATAAAGTTGTATTGATTTCTCCAATACAATTTTTTTCAGTCGAGCTATGTTTTGAGCTGAAAACCCAATATTGATTTTTATTTTGATAAGAACGGATCAAAGTCAAAGGATAAGTTTTATTTTTTGAACTTAAAATGATTTCAATTTTAGGTTCGCCAGTATTTCTGTCATTCTCGTCTTTTATTTTTCTGATTTCAGTTGCGTTGAAATTATAATCAATTTTTCCATTAATTATTATTGTTATGTTTTTTGGATTTGCTACAAACTCAATAATTTCATTTCTAATTAATTTGTTTTTCAATGTATTTAGAGAAAATAATGTTATGAATCCTACAATCAAAATAATCAATGCTGCCTTACCAATTTTGTAACTAAATAAATGTTCGAAAATTTTTTCATTAGGATAATTTAAATTTATCACGCCTCCTAAAATCAACATTACAATAAATGCAATTCCTATTATTGGTATTAAAGTAAGTTGGCTAATTTCTATAAATCTAATCATCTATTTCTTTTTAGCTTGTAGGTAACTAATTTATATACAATACAAACCTTCGTCAATAACCCAAAATCGTTTAGATTCACAAAGTATAGCAACGCTGTATGTTCCCCCCAAATATACTCAATCCATTCCTACAAAAAACAAAAAACCACCCGAAATAAATCTCGGGTGGTTTCAATATTTAAAGTTTTAAAAATCTAACTTTCGATAGCTTGGGCAGCTCTAGCTTCCCTTCTGTCTCTTAACCAGTATTTAGATCTTTTTACTAAATAGAACATTACCGGAACCATCACCAAGGTTAAAACCGTGGCATAAGTCAATCCGAAGATAATTGTCCAAGCTAGTGGTCCCCAGAAAATAACATTATCACCACCTATAAAAAAGTGTGGATTGAAATCGGTAATTAAGGTAAAGAAGTCAAAGTTTAATCCAATCGCTAACGGAATCAATCCTAAAACTGCTGTTAAAGCGGTCAATAAAACCGGACGCAAACGCGATTTCCCTGATTCGATAATCACTTCTTTTATTTCGTCTAACGTCAAATCGTCGTGGCTTTTCAGTTTGTTTTCGGTAACTTTTTTGTCTAACAACAAGACAAAGAAATCCATCAATACGATTCCGTTTTTCACCACAATACCCGCTAGCGAAATGATTCCCATCATCGTCATCAGGATTACAAAATCCATTCCTGCAATCACATATCCATAGAAAACACCGCTGAAACTTAAGATTACCGTGAACAGAATCACTATAGTTTTCGAAACCGAATTAAATTGCAATACAATAATAAGTGTGATTCCTGCTAATGCCAAGAAGAGTGCATACATCAAGAAACTTTGATTCTTGCCTTGTTCTTCCTGTACTCCAGAGAAGGAATAACTTACATCGCTAGGTAATTCATAGTTTTTTAATTCTGTTTGAATTTGTTTGGTAATTTCATCTCCATTAAAACCAGTCAAGACATTCGAATAAATGGTCATTATTCGTTTGTGATTTTTTCTTTTGATTTGATTGTAGGTCATCGTTTTTTCGGTTTGTGAAATAGCCGAAATTGGTATTTGCTGAATTTGACCGTTGTTCTGGTTTCTGAATGTCAACGATTGGTTGAAAAGAATGTTTTCGTTCTTGCGTTGGTCGTCTTGCATACGCATTACAATATTGTAATCATCATCACCTTCTTTATAGGTCGAAATTTCTTGTCCATAAACCGAACGACGTAAGGCAAAACCCAATTGCCCTGTTGAAACGCCCATGCTTCCGGCGTTTACTCTATCTACTTTTACCTCAAGTTCTGGACTGTCTCTGTTGATGTCCACGCTCAATTTTTCGATACCAGGAATGTTTTTCGAATTGACAAAAGCAATCATTTTATCGGCTTCTTTCAACATCAAATCATAATCGGTTCCTTTCAATTCGATACTGATAGGATAACCAGCTGGTGGACCATTGGCGTCTTTTTCGACTATAATTGTAGCGCCTGCAATGGCTTTTACTTTAGAACGAATTTCTTCTAAAATATCCAAAGTATTAATGCCTTTACGGAATTTGAATTCGGAGAAACTTACTGTTACTTTTCCTTTGAATGGCGTTTCCGAAGCCGAACCTGCATCTACATTTGGATTCCCTGCTCCAATTCCCACTTGCGAAACGATACTTTCTGCCAAGAAGTTTTTATCGGTTTTTGGATCTACATATTTTTGTAAAATTCCAATGATTTGATTTTCTACAAATAAAGTGGCTTTGTTTGTTTTTTCTATCGAAGTTCCTTGTGGATATTCGATGTAAGCAATAACCTGATTCGGAATATTGTCAGGAAAAAACAATACTTTTCTCGGGAAAACACCTAGTAAAACAAAAGAGAAAAACAACATTCCAATGATGGAAACTAAGGCAACCCAAGAATTCTTTTTATTTAGAATTTTAGCTAGAAAAATTTTGTATTTTTCTTCCATTCTTGGGAAAAAGCTGTGCTGAAAATCCTGAGTCCATTGGTACAATTTAAGAAAATACAACCACATTAAACCGGTTGCAATCAATAATAAATGTCCAATTCCTCTCAAAAATTTACTGTCATAGGTATATTTTGATCCAATAAATGCCAAGAATATTCCGAATGCCAAAAATAGAATGGTATAAAATTTTAAACTCTTTTTAGAAATATTTCGGTCTTCAGTATCCATCGAACCTCCCGTCATTGCTGCATTGACCACCATCGCCACAAATAACGAAGCGGTAAGTGTTACGGTCAAAGTCATTGGGAAATATTTCATAAATTTACCCATAGTTCCTGGCCATAAGGCAAAAGGCAAGAACGCCATCAAGGTCGTAGCAGTCGATGAAATTACAGGCCAAGCGATTTCACCAATACCGACTTTTGAAGCCGTAACTCGATCCATTCCTTTTTTCATATTGGCAAAAACGTTGTCGACCACCACAATTCCGTCATCGACCAGCATTCCTAATCCCATTACTAATCCAAACAGTACCATCGTGTTCAATGTTAATCCCAAAGCCGAAAGTATGGCAAAAGCAATCATCATCGATAGCGGAATCGCTGCTCCAACGAACAAGGAATTTCGTAATCCCATCGTGAACATTAGCACAATCATTACCAAAATAATCCCGAAAATAATGTGGTTTGACAATTCATCAACCTGATGTTCTACGCGAGATGATTGGTCGTTTGTCATTTCGATTTTTAGGTTTTTTGGCAAATAAGAACTTTGTGCTTTTTCTATTCGTTCTTTCACCTGTTCGATAGCCGAAATCATATTTTGACCCGAACGTTTTTTTACGCTCAACATCACAACCTCCGTGCCTTTTTCACGAGCGTAAGTCGTTTTTTCTTTCTCTTTGAAATTGACTACGGCAATGTCTTTTAAGTAAACAGTTCCACCGTAAGATTTTACTATGATGTTTTCTAGCTCTTTCGGGTCTTTGATTTCACCTACAATTCTAATGTTATTTCGAGAACCTTGAGAAACTAAATTTCCTCCAGAAAGGGTCATATTTTCATATTTCACTGCATTCTGAATTTCGTCGAAAGTCACTTGGGCCGCCGTCATTTTGAAAATATCGACTGCAATTTCTACTTCTTTGTCATCTACACCCAGAATATCTACTTTCTTTACTTCGGAAATTTCTTCAAGATCGTCTTGAATTAATTCTCCGTATTTTTTAAGTTGTTGGGTGGTATAATTTCCTTGCAGATTGATGTTCAAAATAGGCACTTCTTCTGAAATGTTCAATTCAAAAACGTTAGGTTCTACCTTGCTTCCGTTGTCTAGATTAGGCCAATCGGTTTGTGCTTTGGCATTATCCACTTTGTCTTTGATTTTTACTTTGGCAGCATCAATTGAAACATTGTCGTCAAACTCGGCGATAATCATTCCGTAATCTTGAAACGAGCTCGAAGTAACTTTGTTGACTCCGCTGATGTTTTTGATTTCTTTTTCTAAGGGTTTGATGACCAATTTCTCTACATCTTCGGCTGAATTTCCAGGAAAAACGGACGAAATATATACTTTGTTTTCGATGATTTCCGGGAAATCTTCACGCGGCATTGTGATGTAGGCGTAAACTCCTGTAATGACAATTAAAGCAGTTATAATATAAACCGTTACACGATTGTCCACCGCCCAATTTGAAATGGCGAATTTTTTATGATTAATACTGTGCATCTTTTATATTTTAGAAATTAAGTTTCATTCCCTCAGAAACGGCATTTGCTCCTTCGGTAACAATTATATCATCGGCTGATAATCCGCTTAAAATTTCGGTGACATTGTCAGAGGACTGTCCTGGTTTTACAATTGCTTTTTTAGCAATTCCTGTTTTTCCGTTTGAATTGGTCACAACGAAAACAAATTTGTTTTTCGAACCGTCTTCTTGAATCACATTTGTAGGAACTACTATGGCGTTTTTACTTATGTAATCACTAATTTTAAGATTGGCTACTTGGTTGGGACGCAACAAATTTTCTGGATTTGGAACTCCCACTTCAATACCAAAACTACGGTTGCTTGGATTCACGAAATTCCCTATTTGACGTACTTTTCCTTTGTATGTTTTTCCTAATGAAGTCAATAAAACATCTACTTCAGTACCTACTTTTAGTTTTCCAATATACGTTTCTGGAACTGATGTCGAAACATACATATTCGATAAATTCACGATTCGCATTAATCCTTGAGCGCTTGGCGCTACAACTTGTCCTTTTTCTACAAAAACTTCGTCGATAGTTCCTGTAAATGGTGCTCTAATAATAGTTTTAGACAATTGGGCTTTGGCTTGTGCTACACCTTTTTGAGCCGAAATCATTTGAGTTTGTGCTTGTAAATACTGAATTTCAGAACCAATTTTTTGATTCCAAAGATTTTTTTGACGTTCGAAAGTCGTTTTTGCCAAGGCATATTGGTTTTCTAGACTTGCTACTTGTTGGCTTAATCCAGCATCGTCTATTCTTCCTAGAATTTGTCCTTTCGAAACTCTTTGTCCCGCTTTTACCGTCAAGGAAAGCAACGTTCCTTGATATTCTGGCTGAACCAATATGTTTTCTTTGGTGTCGACACTTCCTTGAACTTCAAGATAATGACTAAAAACAGTGTCTTTTACTGTTGCAACAGAAACCAAAGCTTCATCTTTTTTGATATCTAATTTTGCTAAGGCTTCGTCAATTTTTGTCAAATCAGCTTGAATTAATGCTTTTTTGGCTTGAAGTGCCGTGACATTTTTATTAGCAATTAACGTATCAATGTTGGTATTGTCTTCTTTCTTTCCGCAAGAAAATAGCAGTATCGAAAGTGTTGATAGGAGGAATATTTTTTTCATTAGTTTAATTTTTAAGTTGGTTTATTTTTTATTGATTATTTTTTCTAAAGCGGCTTTTTTATTGATAACATCTACCATCGATTGCAGGTATTTTTGTTGATTAGTGTACAATTGCCTCTGGGCATCATTGTAATCAAAGCTCGAAGACAAACCTTCGGTAAATTTTATTTGTTGCTTTTTTTCGATTCTTTCGGCAAGGTTCAAATTTGATTTTGCTGTGGCATATTCTTCGATACTAAATTCATAATCACTTTTGGCAGCTGCATATTGTAATTTTAATTTTTGCTCTGCTTCTGATAATTGTGTTTTGGCTTGGTCCAGTGCTATTTTGGCTTGTTGAGTTCTGGAACTTCTAGCCAAACTACTGAAAATAGGAATGTTTAGACCAACTCCAACATTCGAATAATTGAACCAATTTTGATTTTGAGTAAAAAACTGAAATTCATCTTTAAATGCGGTATAACCAAAATTTAAATTGGCAGACAATGATGGTAAGGCTTTCGCTTTTTGAAGTTTTAATTCTAATTCTCTTTGCTCTTGAAAATTCATCGCCATTTGATAATTGACATTTTCGGTAACTGCAAATTCGCCTTTTGAGAAAGCCATATCTAAGTTAGTAACTGTTAATTTATCTAAAGTGTCGGTCAATTTTAAACTATCGTTAATGTCTATTCCTAAGGTTATTTTTAGCATTTTATATGCTACTTCAGCTAATCTTTTGTTGTAGTTTAAGGTGCTGTTTATAGAAGTTAATGTAATTTGTAATTGCTCAACACTTTCCTCTTCTATCAAACCATTTTTGAAAGTAGCTTTAGTATCAGATAAAGTTTTTTCTAAAGTAGCTTTGTTTTTTTCAAGAATTGCAATACTTTCTTCGGCTAATAAAACATTTCCATAAGCATTGATAACCGCTTCTTTGATTTCGGTATCTGTTTTTTGTTTGGCATTTTCGTAATACTTCAAATACGTTTTTGAAGCTTGCAATGCTACAATGTAAGACCCATCAAAAATCAATTGGCTTAATGTGGAATGTGCAACCATACTGTGTTTCGTTCCAAAGGCAACCGTTGCGTATGTTCCCGGTTCTCCACCAAAAAATTCAGCCGGAACAACCGATTTTTGCAACACGAAATTGTTAGTATAATCTAATCCAGCATTGATTTGTGGTAAACCTGCTGCGGTGGTTTCCCATTTTTTCTCTTTAGAAGCCTCAATATCTCGTCCAGCATTAATAGCCGAATAATTATTGGTCAGCGCATGTGCGATTGCTTGTTCTAAGTTAAAAACAAAGTTTTTATTTGACGGATTTGACTGTAGGTTATCAGTCGTGTTTTGAGCTTTTGCTGAGATGGCAAAAACTAACAAGGGTATTAAAATTAATTTCTTCATTATAGGTGATAGTTTTCTAATTGTTTTTCAAGTTCGATAATTCCTGCTGGCGTTGCCATGGCTCTGGTATGGTATTCTAAGGCTTGTAATTCAAGCTCGTTCAATTTTTTTTCGGAGCTGATATTTCCATTAATGCTAAAAATCAAGGTGTAATAAAATTCAACATAGGTATCAACAGCAATATCTTTCCGATATAAACCCCCTTGTATTCCTTTTTCGATATTCTGTTTGAAAATCGTATTGCATTCATTAATTTCTCTTGACATTACCATATCGTAAATTTCAGGATAATGCTTTTTTAATTGAAAAATGGGCGATGTATCACCAGATTTAAACATCTCTTTGAACATTTTTCGAATCTCAAAATTTTCTTCGATAGCATTGTAATTTTTGGCTACAATACTGTCAATAATTTGATGCACTTCTTTGTGAACCATATTTGTCGATTCCTCAATTAGAAGCTCTTTGTTGCAGAAATATTTATAAATAGTTTTTTTAGAAATGCACATTTCTCCAGCAATATCGTCCATTGTGACACTCTTGAATCCGAGTTTCAAGAATAGATCAGTTGCTTTTGCTATAATTTTTTCTTTCATGTCTTTTGCTGATTTAATTTCAGCCTTTTGTTTTTTTAAATTCAAATGTAAGTTGGAAACTTTATCTGTTAATTGAGTTTCCAAAATGATTACATTAATTTAATGTTTATCAAATCTTTTTTTAACTTCTTAAATCGAAAATTCTAAATTGGCAACTAGTTTTAGGTTTTTTCCAAAACCAAACTTTTCTTTCGAATTGTTGAAGTTTTTGTCCAATCCAAAATCGTTTCGGTTAATATCTCCTTTAATTTCAAAAGCCGCTTTTTTAGAACCATTGTAATTGTTGATTCCGATGAATTCTGCATCGAGTTCAACCATTTTTGTTACATCTTTTATGGTCAGATAGCCTTTCAAGAAATTGATGTTGTTCTTTATTTTTTGGAACGAGGTCGATTTGAAACGAATCAAAGGTTTTTTAGTTGCAACAATATCCTTTTTCAATTGCAATACTTCTTCTCTTTTTTGCGAGGTAAATGTGTTGCTGTCTAGAAAAAATTCTACAGATGCGTCTTCAATTTGATCCTCATCAAGAGACACAAAGCCTTCAAAATGATTCGTTTCACCACCCAAATAGGTGATGGTAGTATCTTTCATTCTGATTAGGACATCAGATTGTTCTGAGTCAAGAGTCCATTTTGTTGCCATAATAGGTTAGTTTGTAGGATAAAACGATTTTTTGGTTTAAATTTCTGCTGCAAATATATATAGGAAACTTTGAATACCAAAATAGTTTCCAAAGTATTTTTAAAAAATTATTCTAAATTTAAAGTGATAGTTTTTTTATTTTACTTTACATACTCTAAATTTGGAATTTAAAACTCAACACAAATGCTACCCATCAACGAATACCAAGAGCAATTTTTAAGCTATTTGAAAAGTCAAAGCTTCGATAAAGAGCCCAAGAATCTTTATCAACCCATAGATTACATTTTACAACTTGGTGGTAAAAGATTGCGTCCTGTTTTGACCTTAATGACCGCCGATGTTTTTGATGTAGATTACAAATTGGCGTTGCCAGCCGCAACGGCTGTTGAGGTTTTTCATAATTTTTCCTTGGTTCACGATGATATCATGGACGATGCTCCTTTGCGAAGAGGCAATGCAACTGTTCACGAGAAATGGAATGTCAATACAGGAATTCTTTCGGGCGATGCGATGCTCATTTTGGCCTACCAATATTTCGAAAATTACCAACCTAAAACCTTTCGAAAACTGGCTAAATTATTTAGCAAAACCGCCCTCGAAGTTTGCGAAGGGCAACAATACGATGTTGATTTTGAAACTCGTAATGATGTTACGATTTCTGAATATTTGAAAATGATTGAATATAAAACGGCTGTTTTGGTTGCTGCGGCAATGAAAATGGGAGCCATAATTGCCCAAACTTCGAAGGAAAATTCCAAATTAATTTATGAATTTGGTCTGAATTTAGGATTAGCCTTTCAGTTACAAGATGATTATTTAGATGCATTTGGGGACCCCAAAACGTTCGGAAAGCAAGTTGGCGGAGATATTATCGAAAACAAAAAAACCTATTTATATCTCAAAGCACTTGAATTTTCAAAACCAAAAGAGAAAAAACAATTAATGCAGTTGTTTTCGGTTCAATTGGAGGATAACGTAGGAAAAATTGAAACGGTAAAAGAAATTTTCAATTCGACTGGTGCTTCACAAGCCACTCAAATAGCCATTCAGGACTATACTTCGAAAGCTTTTGAAACCCTTGAAAAAATTGATATTTCTCAAGATAAAAAACAACTTTTGAAGGTTTTTGGAGAAAATTTAATGAATAGAATCGTTTAATTTTCAATCAAATCTACAAAGGAGTTAAAGACTAAAAGGATTAATACACAGATTATGAATTTCATCTCGCCAATAAACATTGATTTACTCCTTGAAGAAGCCGATAAGGAATCTTTGTACCTTAAATTAATTGAGCAAATCAATAAGGATTTTAATTTGGCCAACGAAGGAATTGATTTTCCTAAGAGCATTTCGCCCGAAGAATTGAAAATTCAACTCCACGAAAAAATCTATCGATTGATTCAATACAAATTTGCCGAATATTTGAATCTACTCTATATTATAGACGTTTCCGAAGACCAAATAAAAAAACTCGATGGTTCGGATTTAGTTGTATTAGCTGAAAATGTTGCCTTTTTGATTCTGAAAAGAGAGTGGCAAAAAGTGTGGTTCAGGAATAAATATTAGCTACTCCAATTCTTTTTTAAGAATTATTTTGTTCCACAATTCATTCCCATTGATGTCAAATAAAGTAAGTTTCATCTGTCTGTTTTCTTTATTACCAGAAAAAGAAATGATACTAAAATTATTTTGAACAAAAGCACTGCCTTTCACTTTGTATTTGTTGTCTTCCTTCAAGACTTTTTCCGATACAAGGCCAGCGGTCAATGGCGAAACGGTCCAATCGTAAATGGGGTAAGTGCCTTCTCGAGGCATCATCGACATTTCGGCAAAATGACGGTCTCCGGTCAAGAAGAAGACTCCTTTTATTTTATTGGCTATCAGTTCTTTGAGAAGTTTTTCTTTTTCTTCTGGATAATGACCATAGTTTTCACTGTCGGGCACTGTATTTATAACTTGTCCCCCTATTACGATTATTTTAAAACTAGCAATGGATGAACTAAGAGCATCAATAAGCCATTCCAATTGGGTAGTGCCCAACATTGTTTTATCGCCAGTTAATCTGTCTTGAGGAGATCTAAAAAAACGATCGTCCAATAAGAAAAACTGGGCATCACCCCAAGTAAAGGTAGAAAAAACACCTTCAGTTTGTGCTACACCAATACCATAACTTTTGTTTGCCCAAAAATCTTTGAATGCTTTTTGAGTAATGTGTTTGTTATAAAAACTTCGGTCGCTATCGTTGGGACCATAATCGTGGTCATCCCAAATGGCAAAATTTTGAGTTTTTGCCAACAAAGGTTGTATTTCTTTTATAGATCGTGAATGTGTGTTGCGATGATAAATCCCGGTTTTGCTGTCCCAATCGGCCTCGCGCAGATAGGTGTTGTCGCCACCCCAAATCATAATGTCTGGTTTTTTTTTGGTTAAACTTTCAAAAATGGAATAACCACTTCCGTATGGTTTTCCCGGTCTGTCTAAAGCCGTTTCGTTAATGTACATACAACTTCCAAAAGCTACAGTAAAATCGGGAGCATCTTCTCTCCATTGCCAGAGTTTTTTTGAAGAAAAGGAGGTTTCATAGGGTAAAATAATCTTTTTATTATTGATATAAACATTGTATTTGTATTTTTTTCCAGGCTCAAGTTTATCTAAAATGACATGATAAGTAAAACCATCTTCTTTAGAGGAATTATAGTTGTCAGAATACAAAATTGCTTTAGGATTGTCTATTGCATAATATTCGATTTTTACGGAAACATTCTCTTTAGTTTGCAACCAAATAACCGCTTCTTTCATTTCACAATAGCCCACCATTGGGCCAGATTGCAATAGATTGTTTTGTGAAAATCCGAAAGAAAAGAACAAAATCAGCATTATTTGAAAAACATTTTTCATTTTAAAATCTTTACAATTAATTACTTTACAAACAAAACAAATTTCATTTGAAATGAAGTTGTCTAGGTGTTATTTTACTACAATTAATATTTCTTCTAAAAATAAGCTCTAACAAAAGGAACAAAAGGTTCCGTATCATAGCGATCGTCTTGTAATAGGTTATAGCCAACACCAATGGTTACATTTCCTGTGCGATATCCAGCGCCAACTATCAAACTAGTGTCCCAATAATCTTGTGAATAATTCGAAAAGCCTTCTTCTTGATAGTTTACTCTTGATTGATTTAGTCCAACGGATAATTGAATTTGGGGTATTGGATTTACCAAAACAATGGTACTAATGCCATACACAAATGAAGAATAATAATTCTTTGAAGCCACGTAGTTCAAGTTTAAACCTGCTCCAAGCGCAACTGTTGGGTTAAAATTATAAATAGCACTTGGCGCTATAAAAACATCTGTATAACCAGAGGAAAAATTCAATCCTATGCCACCGCCAAATTGCACATTTTTCCAAAAATCATTAGGTTGTTTGGGCGTATTTGATGGTCCTTGTGCCGATAGCGGATTAAAAAAAAATAGAAAAAGCAAAACAAATAATGTTCTAAAAAGAGATAAATAATGATTTTTTTTCATGGTTTAATGATTTTTTTAACATTTTATTACGTAAAAGTACGTAAAAAAAAATATTATGTGTATTGATTTATTGTACTTTTGCCAAACTATTTTTAACAAAAACGCATATTTTATAAAATTATGGATAGGTTTTCATTCTTAAACGCGGCACACACCGAATTTTTTGCACAACTTTACGATCAATATTTAGAAAATCCAGATAGCGTTGAGCCAAGTTGGAGGGGCTTTTTTCAAGGTTTCGACTTTGGAATGGCAACCTATAGTAAAGAAAATCCAGTTGCTCAAACAGAGATTAAAGCAAGCTCAACTCCTGAAAGCAATGCTGGTACAGAAAAGCTTCTAAAAGAGTTTAACGTGATCAAGTTGATTGATGCGTACAGAAGTCGTGGCCATTTGTTTACAAGAACAAATCCAGTACACAAAAGAAGAACCTATTCTCCAACATTAGACCTTGAAAATTTTGGACTTTCGAAAGCTGATTTACCAACAATATTTGATGCGGCAAGAATCATTAAGATTGAACCTTGTAGCTTGGCAGAAATCTTAGGTCATTTAGATAAAATTTATTGTCAATCTATAGGAGTTGAATATATGTACCTTCGTAATCCAAATGATATCAAATGGATTCAGAGTAAAATTGGACATAATGACAACCAACCTGATTTTTCAGTAGAAAAGAAAAAAGCTATTCTGCATAAATTGAACCAAGCGGTAGCCTTTGAAAATTTCTTGCACACTAAATATGTTGGACAAAAACGATTTTCATTAGAAGGTGGTGAGTCAATAATTCCTGCAATCGATTCTTTGATAGAAAGAGCAGCCGAAAAAGGGGTGGAGCATTTTGTAATGGGAATGGCGCACCGCGGTCGTTTGAATGTTTTGGCTAATATTTTCGGAAAATCCACTCAAGATATATTTAGCGAATTTGATGGTAAAGATTACAACGATCAAGAATATTTTGATGGCGACGTAAAATACCATTTGGGTTTAAGTGCTGAAAAAAGAACTAGCTCAGGAAAAACTATTAATATTAATTTGGCGCCAAATCCATCGCATTTGGAAACCGTTGGAGCAGTTATCGAAGGTATCACTAGAGCCAAACAAGATAAATATTTCCCGAATGATTTCTCAAAAGTATTGCCTATTGCTGTTCACGGTGATGCAGCAATTGCTGGACAAGGAATTTTATATGAAATCATTCAAATGTCACAATTGGATGGCTATAAAACAGGAGGAACCATTCACGTTGTCATCAACAATCAAGTTGGTTTTACAACAAATTACCTTGACGCTCGCTCATCGACCTATTGTACCGATGTTGCCAAAGTAACACTTTCGCCAGTATTGCACGTTAATGCTGATGATGCCGAAGCGGTTGTTCATGCTATGGCATTTGCTTTAGATTTTAGAATGGAATTTGGTCGTGACGTTTTTATTGACTTATTAGGATATAGAAAATACGGACACAATGAAGGTGATGAACCTCGTTTTACACAGCCTATTTTATATAAAATCATCGCCAAACATAAAAATCCTAGAGATATTTATGCTGAAAAATTACTAGCCGAAAGAGTTATTGACGACTCTTATGTAAAAGAATTAGAAGCAGAATACAAATCAGATTTAGAGGTAAGCCTTGAAGAATCTCGCAAAAAAGAATTGACGATAATCACTCCATTTTTGCAAAATGAATGGAAAGGTTTTGAAAGAGCTGGAATCTCACAAATGCTTACTAAAGTGGATACAACTTATCCTAAGGAAGGACTTACCGCTGTAGCCAATGCAATTTGTACTTTGCCAAATGATAAAAAATTTATTAGTAAAGTTCAAAAATTAATCAACGATAGAAAAACTATGTTTTTCGAAACTAATAAGCTAGACTGGGCTATGGCCGAGCATTTAGCTTATGGATCATTGTTAAGAGAAGGATATGATGTTCGTATATCAGGTCAAGATGTGGAGCGTGGTACTTTTTCGCATCGTCACGCGGTAGTAAAAGTCGAAGATTCAGAAGAGGAAGTAGTTTTAATCAACCGTTTAGAAGGCAAAAAAGGGAAATTCAACGCTTTCAATTCACTTTTATCAGAATACGGAGTTTTAGGTTTTGATTATGGCTATGCCTTGGCAAATCCAAATGCACTCACAATATGGGAAGCACAATTTGGAGATTTCTCTAATGGAGCTCAAATCATGATTGACCAATATATTTCTTGCGGGGAAGACAAATGGAACAATCAAAACGGCATAGTTGTTCTTCTGCCTCACGGTTACGAAGGACAAGGAGCAGAACATTCATCAGGACGTATGGAGCGCTTTTTGCAACTATGTGCCAGACAAAATATGTATGTTGCTGATTGTACAACACCCGCCAACTTCTTTCACTTGCTGAGAAGACAAATGAAATTGAAATTCCGTAAACCACTTATTGTCTTTACACCAAAGAGTTTGCTGCGTGATCCAAGAGTAGTTTCTGGTATCGAAGAATTAGAAAATGGTTCTTTCCAAGAAACGATCGATGATGTATTGGTAAACAAAGAGGAGGTTAAAACTTTAGTTTTCTGTACAGGTAAGTTCTATTATGATATTACAGCCGAAAGAGAAAAAAATGGTAGAAAAGATGTTGCCGTTGTAAGAATCGAACAATTATTTCCATTGCCTGTAGATCAATTGAAAGCAATTATCGCCAAATATCCAAATGCCGACGATTATGTTTGGGCACAAGAAGAGCCTAAAAACATGGGTGCTTATGGTTATATGTTGATGAATTTCAATTTTGTAAAATGGAGATTGGCTTCTTTAAGAGTTTCCTCAGCATCAGCTTCTGGAAGTTATACTAGATCAAAAAACCGTCATGCAAAAGCTATTAAAATGGTTTTTGACAAAAACTATGTAAGATAAAAACACAATATTATAAAAGATTTAAGATTCATAATTTAATATAAATAAGATGATTTTAGAAATGAAAGTCCCATCGCCTGGGGAATCTATAAAAGAAGTTGAAATCGCAACTTGGTTAGTAAAAGATGGAGATTATGTTGAGAAAGATCAAGCTATTGCAGAGGTTGATTCAGATAAAGCAACACTTGAATTGCCTGCCGAAGCCAGTGGCATTATCTCTTTGAAAGCGGAAGAGGGAGATACCGTTGCTGTAGGAGCAATTGTGTGTCATATTGATACCGATGCTGCAAAACCAACAGCTTCAGCGCCAGTTGCCGAAGTTAAAAAAGAAGAAACAAAAGCTGTTGAGGTGAAGAAAGAAGAAGTAAAAGTAGCTGCTCCAGTAGCTCCAACTTCTTATGCTTCTGGTACTCCATCGCCAGCAGCTAGAAAGATATTAGACGAGAAAAACATTCAGCCTTCTGACATTCTAGGAACGGGAAAAGATGGAAGAATCACAAAAGAGGATGCTTTGAATGCAGCAGTTCCATCAATGGGAACTCCTACTGGTGGCAATCGTGGTTCTGAGCGTACTAAATTATCGATGTTGCGTCGTAAAGTTGCCGAAAGATTGGTTGCTGCCAAAAACGACACCGCCATGTTAACAACTTTCAACGAAGTAAACATGACACCAATCAACACGTTGCGCAACGAATTCAAAGATGCTTTTAAAGCGAAACACGGCGGACTTGGTTTAGGCTATATGTCGTTTTTTACCAAAGCAGTTACCAGAGCCTTGCAATTGTATCCAGACGTTAACTCTATGATGGATGGTGATTACAAAATTGCTTATGATTTCTGTGATATTTCCATAGCTGTTTCTGGACCTAAAGGATTAATGGTTCCTGTTGTTCGCAACGCCGAAAACATGACTTTCAGAGGTATTGAGGCCGATATTAAAAGATTAGCCCTTAAAGCGCGTGACGGACAAATAACTGTTGACGATATGACAGGAGGAACATTTACTATTACAAATGGTGGTGTTTTCGGAAGTATGTTATCGACTCCAATTATCAATCCACCGCAATCAGGAATTTTGGGGATGCACAATATTATCGAACGTCCAATTGCTGTAAATGGTAAAGTGGAAATTCATCCAATGATGTACGTAGCACTTTCGTATGACCACAGAATTATTGATGGTCGTGAATCTGTTGGTTTCTTAGTTGCAGTGAAAGAAGCATTAGAAAATCCAGTTGAATTGCTTTGTGAAGGTAATCCTAAAAAAGCTTTCGAATTGTAATAATCATTAAAATTACATTACAAAACCAGTTTGATTTTTCAAACTGGTTTTTTTTTGTAGATTTACCCACCAATATATATTTTTATGACAAGAACTAAAAAGCAGGCCGCTATAGGATTTATTTTTATTACAATGTTAATTGATATAACTGGTTGGGGAATCATCATTCCAGTAATTCCAAAATTAATCAAAGAACTTATTCAAGGAGATATTAGCGAAGCTGCTAAATATGGAGGCTGGCTTACTTTTGTCTATGCTATTACTCAATTTATTTTTGCTCCAATAATTGGAAATTTAAGCGATAAGTTCGGAAGAAGACCCGTAATATTGATTTCGTTATTTGGCTTTTCACTCGATTATTTATTACTAGCATTTGCGCCAACCATTTTTTGGATTTTTATAGGTCGAATTTTAGCAGGAATCACTGGAGCTAGTATTACAACAGCTTCTGCTTATATTGCAGATGTTAGTACTCCGCAAAACCGTGCGAAAAATTTTGGTATGATTGGAGCTGCCTTTGGACTAGGATTTATTATTGGACCAGTAATAGGTGGATTTTTGGGACATTATGGATCTAGGGTGCCCTTTTATGCTGCAGCGGCTTTGTGTATGATTAACTTTTTATATGGGTATTTTATTTTACCGGAATCACTATCTAAAGAGCACCGACGTGAATTTGACATTCGTAGAGCTAACCCTGTTGGTGCATTAAAAAGTCTCAAAAAGTATCCTTCGTTAATAGGATTAATGGCGGCCATATTTTTACTGTACGTCGGCTCTCATGCAGTTCAAAGCAATTGGAGTTATTTTACCATGTACCGTTTTAATTGGGACGAAAAAATGGTTGGTCTTTCTTTGGGTTTAATAGGATTGCTTGTTGGTGTTGTGCAAGGTGGTTTAGTTCGTTGGATAAATCCACGATTGGGTAACGAAAAAAGTATTTACGTTGGTATGGCAATGTATAGCATAGGATTGTTTTTGTTTGCAATAGCGAATCAAAGTTGGATGATGTTTGCATTTCTAGTTCCATATTGTTTGGGAGGAATTGCCGGACCAGCTTTGCAGGCTATTATTGCTAGCAAAGTTGCTCCTTCAGAGCAAGGAGAAATTCAAGGCACCATGACTAGTTTGATGAGTGCTTCCACTATAATAGGACCTCCAATGATGTCAACTGTATTTTATTATTTTACGCACAAAGATGCTCCTTTTCAATTTGCTGGAGCTCCTTTTGTCTTAGGAGGTTTTTTGATTTTATTGAGTACAATTATGGCTTATTTTTCATTCAAGAAAAATGCTAAAGTAAGTACAAGCAATGATTGTAATAATCAATAATTCCTTTGCCTTTCATAAGGATATCTGCGCCAAGTATGCCGTGAACGGGTTTGGCATTGTACCCAATTAAAGCTTCGTTAACATGGGATAAATCAAAAATGACTAAGTCAAAATTTTTGTGTTTCCAACGGTTCAATTGCAATACATTGCCAGTAGCAATTTGCGTAAACATACCCGTTGCTCCAGCACCCGAGGCTTGCGTTTTGGAATCATTGGCTTGGAGTTGAAACAATTCGACACTTTCAAATCCAATACAACTATTCGAAGCGCCGGTGTCGAGTATAAAATTGCCTTTCACGCCATTGATTTTTGCTTTAATAAGCAAATGCTGGGTTTTCGAAACTTTAAATTTTATTTTTTTGTATTTTTCTTTTTTTAGAATATAAGGAAGATAGTTCATAAACTGAGTTTGTGGATCAAAAGTAAGCTAAAAATGAATAATTATTTAATTCGACGCTTCAAAAAACTAACTTTGCGCTTTTAAAATAGAATTAATGATCATTACCGACACACATACCCATTTATATTCTAACGAATTTGATGAAGACCGCACCGAGGTGATTCAGCGCGCTATTGATGCCGGCGTTTCACGGTTCTTTATACCTGCCATAGATTCTGCATTTACCCAATCGATGTATGATTTGGAAAAAAGTTACCCCACAAATATTTTTCTGATGATGGGATTGCATCCAACTCACGTCAAAGACAATTATCTTGAAGAATTGAAACATGTCGAAGAAGAATTGGCCAAAAGAAAATTTGTTGCTGTGGGCGAAATTGGTATTGATTTGTATTGGGATAAAACACATTTGCCTCAGCAAAAACAAGCATTTAGGAAGCAAATTCAATTGGCGAAACAGTACAAATTGCCTATCGTAATTCATTGTCGTGAAGCTTTCGATGAGATTTTTGCCGTTTTGGAAGAAGAAAAATCGGCCGATTTATTTGGGATTTTTCATTGTTTTTCAGGAACTTACGAGCAAGCATTACAAGCGATTTCGTATCAAATGAAATTAGGAATAGGAGGAGTGGTGACTTTCAAAAACGGAAAAATAGATCAGTTTTTGAACCAAATCGACATCAGCCATATCGTTTTAGAAACCGATTCCCCTTATTTAGCACCTGTTCCTTATCGAGGAAAACGCAACGAAAGCAGTTATCTGCGGAATGTGGTTGCCAAATTGGCCGAAATTTACAACCTACCTACAGAAGAAATCGCAAAGATAACAACAGAAAATTCTAGACTTATTTTTGGGATTTGACGTAGAATTCAACTATTTTTGATAAAAATTTATCCATTTGTCCTAAAAAACATCTTAATATGTCAAAATTTGACGCCATTCGTCCATTTTATGAAACTGAGGTAAACGATGCTATTCAAGGAGTAGTACATCATCCTATGATGAAAGCGTTGATGAATTTTACTTTTCCTGAAACTCAGGATGAAGTTTGGAAAGAACAGCTGCTTCGCACTCATTCAACCAGAGATTTTCAATGTAATTTCATTTATAAAGCACTACAAAAAGTGTTAGAAAAAACATCTGATGGATTGACCACTTCTGGTTTTGAAAAATTAGAAAAAAACACTTCATACTTGTTTATTTCGAATCATCGCGACATACTTTTAGATACTTCGCTGTTGAATGCTTGTTTGTTTGAACATAAACTAGTGATGACCGCATCGGCTATTGGAGACAATTTGGTGCAAAAATCATTCTTACGAAAATTAGCTAGATTGAATCGTAATTTTTTGGTGCAAAGAGGCTTGTCACCTCGCGAAATGTTGCAAAGCTCCAAATTGTTATCTGAATATATAAGTAAATTATTGCAACACGAAAACCGTTCGGTTTGGATAGCACAACGTGAGGGAAGAACTAAAGATGGAAATGACGCTACAAATCCCGGGGTCTTGAAAATGTTGGCAATGGCTTCTGACGAAGAGGAACTTATGGATTATTTCAAGAAAATTCAAATCGTTCCTGTATCCATTTCCTATGAATATGACCCGACTGATGCTTTGAAAATGCCTCAATTGATGGCAGAAGCCAATCAAGAGATTTATGTCAAAGAAAAAAACGAAGATTTTATCAATTTGATGAGTGGGGTAATGGGTCAAAAGCGTCGAATTCACCTTCATGTTGGAGCCGTTTTGAATAGCGAATTAGACGATTTAAAAGCGCAACATGAAAATTCGAACAAGCAAATTCAGGCTTTGGCTCAGCTAATAGATGATTCAATTTTAAGTAATTATAAATTGTGGCCTACCAATTATATTGCCTATGATATTTTGCATAAAACCACCCAAAACAGCCATTTATATTCTGAAAACGAAAAATCGCTTTTTGAGCGCAGGTTAGAGATGAGAATCGATCATAATAATCCATTGGCCTTGCAAAGTTTTTTGGCTATGTATGCCAATCCTGTTGTGAATAAATTAAAATACGAAAATGCAATTTAAAGCTAAAATTCTTTTGATATATACCGGTGGAACAATCGGTATGATGAAGGATTTTGAAACAGGAGCACTCAAGGCTTTTAATTTTAGCAAATTGTTGCAAAAAATTCCTGAATTGAAACAATTGGATTGTGATATCGAGACGGTTTCATTCGACGCTCCAATAGATTCATCTGCTATGAATCCTGAAAAATGGATTGAAATTGCCACAATCATCGAGAAAAATTATGCGGTTTTTGATGGATTTGTAGTGCTTCACGGTTCCGATACGATGTCCTATTCTGCTTCAGCATTGAGTTTTATGCTCGAAAACTTATCTAAACCTGTTGTTTTTACCGGTTCACAATTACCAATAGGAGATTTAAGAACGGATGCGAAGGAAAATCTAATAACTGCCATTCAAATTGCTTCTTTACGACAAAACAACAATCCAGTAATTAGTGAAGTATGCCTATATTTTGAATATAAACTTTATCGCGGCAATAGAACTACCAAGATAAATGCCGAAAATTTCAATGCGTTTATTTCGTCTAACTATCCCATTTTGATAGAGTCAGGAGTGAATCTGAAGGCATTTCCAGAAATGTTTTGGCCATTATCAAGTGAAGAAAAGCTTAAGATTCATAAAAATTTAGATACTAATGTTGTCATAATAAAAATGTTTCCCGGCATAAGCCAAAGTGTTTTGTCAGCCATTTTCGATATTCCGCAACTCAAAGGGATCATTTTAGAAACTTATGGTGCTGGCAACGCACCGACAGATGATTGGTTTTTGTCCTTGCTACAAAATGCTATTGCCAATGGATTACACATCGTCAATGTGACCCAATGTTCCATCGGAAGTGTAAATATGGGTAAATACGAAACAAGTACAGCATTGAAGGAAATAGGTGTGATTTCCGGTAAAGACATTACTACCGAAGCGGCAATTACCAAAATGATGTTTTTGTTGGGTCAAAATATTCCTTCGCATTATTTTAAAACCCTATTCGAAACTTCATTAAGAGGAGAATTGATATAAAAAGCAAATATTAATTTTTTAAAGTCGAATTTTTTCGTGTTCTTTGCAACCTCAAAATAACTAGAGAGGTGTCCGAGTGGTTGAAGGAGCAAGCCTGGAAAGTTTGTATATGGGTAACTGTATCGTGGGTTCGAATCCCATCCTCTCTGCAATATAAAACCCCATAAAATCATTCGATTTTATGGGGTTGTTGGTTTAAAACCAATCTAGATTTATTCTTTTATTCTTCTGGAGTTCAATTCAATTGTAATTTCGTCCATCTTTTTTTGGTTGAGTGGATATAAAAACATACATCCTGCGGCAATAATAGTAATGATTGCTGGCACCCAACTCATGAGCATTATTATTCCCGGAAGTGAGCCACTTATTGCAGCTGTATCTTGCCCGTCATAGTGGAAGGCTCCTAAAATTAGGCCTATGATTGCTCCTGCAATTCCGCCTCCAAACTTAGTTGCAAAAGAACCTGCTGAATAAATTAGTCCAGTAGCTCTTCGTCCGTTTTTGAACTCTGAATAATCTGCAGCGTCACCAAGCATAACAAAAAACAGGGTAGGAAACATTGCAGCGGCGAATTCTGAAGCTATTCCAAGGGCAAAAATGGCTTTAATATTTGATGGGTCACAAAAAACAAGTAAAGCATTTACACCTCCCGAAAACAGCAATGAATAAATGAATAAATTACGTTTTCCAAATCTCTTTCCTAATGGAGCTGTTGCTAAAGCGCCTACCACCGAAATTAATGCAAGACCTACTAAAAAGGAAGCCGACAATAATTGGTTGTTTAAAAAGTGCGTGAAATAGATAATTACAATTCCCTGTTTGATGGAGTTGTAAACATTAAATAACAATCCCACAAACATCAAAACAATCCAAGGTTTATTGGTTATCAATTCTTTTAAATCTTGTTTTAGATTGTGTTCTTGAGTTTTAGGTGGTTGTACTCTTTCTTTGGTTGTATAAAATGTAATAAACATAAAAAATGTTAAGAATACAGACATTAAATACATCGAGTTACTGTAGCCACGATTTTGATCTACTATTGAAATTGAGCTTTCGGTTAAATTAGGTTCACCTGAAACAATAAAGGAATATTTTTTATCCGCTTCCATCGAAAAACTTTTTCTATTAGTAGGCGTATTTTTTTCAGGATATAAAGGAGCCTCTTGATAAACAAAAGTCCCAATTCCATTTTCTGTTTTAATAGTTGCATTTTGAACATTTTTTGAAGTCGAAACTTCAACATTAAATTTATCGTTGCCTAATTTGTTGACTTGAATGGAAGGATTCACATTTCCAAAATAAGCGACTAAAAAGAGTAAAGCTCCTTGAACAACCATTCCTCCTCCGAAAGCCCCAGCCATTCTGAATGAGCCTAAACTAGTTCTCTCTTTGTCATCTCCTGTCATTACTGCCATAAGTGCGCCATATGGAATATTATTCACAGTATAAATAAAAGTGAAAAAAATATAGGTTATGTAAGCATATAGCAATTTGCCCGAAGAACCAAAATCTGGATTAGTGAATAATAAAGCGAGAATAACTCCTAAAGGAATAGCAGACCATAAAATCCAAGGTCTAAATTTTCCATATTTTGTTGAGGTTCTGTCGGCAATAACTCCCATCAATACATCTGCTATTCCATCACTAAAACGGGCCACTAGCATTAAAACACCTACGACTACTGGGCTCAACCCTAGAACATCAGTATAATAAATGAATAAGAAGGTAGCGACTCCTCTCCAAGCGATATTGGCGGCTCCATCGCCTAATGCATATCCTATTTTTTCTTTTAACGATAACTTATTATTCATATTCAAATTTGGTTTGGTTGATTGGTTTTTTATATTTTAAAATATTTTTTATTATTTGTTAGTGGCATTTATGGCGTTTACAAGAAAGGCAAGAGGGGCATTCCAATTTATTGCAATTTCATTGGTAGAATAACTGCATTCCATATCTGCGTAAGACAAAGCTGGGAAGCTAGATTTATAATTGTTTTCCCCGCAATCAGATCTTGAAGCCGTTGTAGGTCCGCCAACTAAAAGTCCAGGAATTGGCGCATCAATAGTATCTGCCGAAGAACGTCTGTCGTGAATGTGTTTTGGACTATTGTCTCCAAAACTGGTCACAAAACACATGTTTAACGGATTTGAACCTAAAATATAATGAAGGCAATCCTCGGCAGCTTTCAAATATTTTTTGTCTCCCGAAATTTTGTAGGCGTGTATCAATAATAGCCCTTGATTGGCTAAATCGCTATTGCTTCCCCAAGCAAAAGTATTCATCGAAATTTTGAATGGAGATACTTTGTTGATTTCGCATAATTGATCTGCGGTGTTTACTAAATTTTGTTTTATAAGTTCTATTTTGTCTTTTATTTTAGGATCCTTTATTTTGTCAGTAGAAGAAACTAACGAAAAAGCACCAAGGGATTCGACTTGAGGCCAAGAAGGAGTTTTTATTTTTAAATTTTCGGGCAAATGATTTAAATAATCTTCGTTTTTGGTAGAGAGGTAAAGTTCGATAGCTGCCCAATATTTTTCATCTTCTATATTTTCGTCGCCATATCCTCCAGTGAATATGTCTTTGGGTTGTACGTATAATACATTAGGGTTTTTTTGTGCCCAGTTCCAGGCATTTTTTGCTGCAATTAAAAAAGTATTGGCAAGTCCAGGATAGTTTTTCTCGTATTTTGAAAAAATACGTGAGGCTTTTGACATTGTAGCAGCAAAATCTAATGCAGCGGCTGTCGATTTCATAACTACATATCGATCTAATTTATCCTCTTGCGGCATTATCATCCCGCAAAAATTTTTAGTTGTTAACTTATGATAAACGCCACCGTCATTTGGGTCTTGCATGGCAAGCATCCAACGTAAATTGACCAAAATTTCATCTAAAAGGTCAGGGACTTGATTAGAGTTTTCTGGAATTTTTAATTTCAATTTGTTCGAATATTCAGGATACATTTCGTGCAATTGGAGTAAAGTGTATACTGAAATAGCTGAATTTACAATGTATTTGTTATAATCGCCAGCATCATACCATCCGCTTGGAGATGAAATAAAAGATCCTTCAGGTCTTTTGTCTGAGGCTGCAGAGGCGTGAACAATCACTTTGTCGTCCGGATGGCCTAATGGGCGAGCGTAAATTCCGGCATATTTTTCTAAAATATTTTCAGATGCTCTGGCTAAATAATAGGAGTCTAATGATTTTAACCCCAAAGTTTCATAAATCGCATTGTCAATAGTAATTGTTTTAGAAGAATTGCCAATTACAATTGTATATTTTCCTGGTTTTTGTAGGCTTGAAAAATCAGCAATACCCACTTTTGTTCCTGAGTACTCCCAATATTTTGGAGTTGAAATTTCGCCATTATAGACTACTTGATTGTCCAAGGCATTTTTTATTTGAAACGTTTTTACATCGGAATCAGTGGTTATAAAAGCGCGCTTGTTAGAATTTGGTTTATATCCAACCTGATTGAGCAAAATGGTTTGAGCTTCTGTATTCAAAAACGAAAAAAACAAGAATAAAAAAAACAAATTTGTTTTTGCAATAGATTTCATAAACTAAAGATTTAAAGTATGGTTTAGCGCTGAAAATTCTTGGCCATTAGGGCCATCGTCCTCAATAAGAGCAGGAGCAAGAGCGCCTGGCATTACTGCTTCGACTGGATTGTCTGCATTTTCGCCTCCTAAATCTGTTCGCAACCAACCAGGATCTAAAGTATTTATTCTTACGGCTGTGTTTTGAACTTTTACAGCAAGATCATCGGTTAATTTATTGACAGCCCATTTTGAAGCTCCATAAGGGGCTAGTTCTGGCTGGTCTTTTATTCCTGAAGTTAAATTTACAACTCGACCAAAGCCATTTTCTATCATTGGAGGAATAAACGCGCTGCATAAACTGTACATGGCAAAAACATTTACTTTGAAACTTTCCATCCATTCCTCCCAACTGTGATTCCAGTAATCTGAATGATAGGGTGACATTACAGCGGCATTATTGTACAAAATATCTATGGGGATATTTAATTCTTTAACTTGTTTTATAAGAAGGTTCACTTGTGATTCACTTGATAGTTCACCATAAACACAATAGGTTTTTACATTAAGTTCTTTAATCAATTCAAGTGTTTTAGTACAACTTTCTTTTGTTCGTCCGTGCACAATTATGTTGCAGCCTAATTTTGCTAGACCTTGTACAATTTGTTGGCCAACTCCACGGCTTGAGCCTGTAACTAGAGCGTTTTTGCCTTTTAAATTTATCATATTTTAATATATTTATGGATATCTTAACTGGACTTTCTAATTATAAGGATTAAAATCTTCAAAAAAATAAAGATAGTTACCAAATTTAGCCAATTAATTAATGAAATTTTGATACTTTATAGTCGTTTTTATAATGATTATCTTCAAAAAACAGCGTGAAGGATAACTGTTTTACTTTAAAATTAATTTTTTTACAGCTACTTTTTCTTTGTTTTTTACTTGAATTAAATAAATTCCTGCCGCTTGATTTTTTAAATTCAATTGCATTGAAGTTGAATTCATTTTTGTTTCAAAAATAACTTTTCCACTAGCATCTAGTATTGTTAAATCAGATTCAATAGGCGCTTTTATTGCAAAATTGCCAGAACTCGGATTGGGGTAAAGGGTGATTTCAAAATCATTTTTTTCAAAAACTTCCGATTTTAAAGTTGCATTTGCAGGCAAATAAAAATCGCCATTTAGCAAAAAGAGATATAAAGTTTTTAAGGTTTGATTGAAATAACTGTTTGCATCGTTTAAATTTTTAAGATCAACATAGGAGGCATCTAAATGAGATTGCTCATCACCACCCATTGCTGCGGCAGCAAATGCTCCAACAAAGGTTGAATTGTGCCATTGACCAAGTAAATTACCGTTTTGGTAATAACCGTCTTTTATGTTTGAAGTTCCTCCTAGGGTAACTCTAACAAAATCAGATGCTTTTTTACTATATGTTTTTGCTTCGGCTGTTCCATACCACACATAATCAACAGCAATGCGCCAAGGTGTTCTTGCAGCATCATAAGAATAAGCTTTTCCTTGGTTTCCAAAACCTGTACTCTGGCTTGAATAAGTACCATCTGCTTGACACCAGTCTGATACTAATCCGCCTACGGCGTTGTTTTTAGTTAAGTTATTATCTATTATTGTGTAACATTTTATGGCAACTTGGTTCCAAAATGCAATGTTATTTGTAAAAACACCAAATGCTCTAAAATAGGCTGGAGCAAAATAAGAAGGATTTGTGATAGAAGAGCCTCCCCAAGCATCTCCAGGTTTTAATGTAAATGAAGGCAATTCTACTTCTTTAGATCCAATAATTCCAATAAGAGAGGTTGCATCGGCTTTATAATTTATAGTTCCTAAGCTTCCCCATTGATAATCCGCTACAATTAATGCCATAGCAGCATCCAGTTCTGCATCTGTTGCCCCGTTTTGACCTAAAATGCCAGAACATCCATTTATCTTCCAGTTCATAACACCATTTGCATTGCTATTGTCTTTATAGTAATTCCATAATCCATCAAAAATAGCTTGATCACCAGCATAGGCTGTTAGTAACATTCCGTATCCAATTCCTTCGGAAACGGTTTGTGTTGCGGTATCAAATTTCACACGATATCTTCCATTATTACAAGGAGTTAGAAAATTATTTTTCCATATATTATAATTACTTTGTGCATCTGAACTGGATCTAGAATTAGGCATAAGTCCATAGCCAAATACTTTGTCAGCAGGAAACGGCTGGGTTTGTGAGTGACTTAAAAAGGATAAAATAAAAAGAATAAGTAGGGTTGTTTTTTTTTGTGCTATCATTTAATTCTTGTTATAATTGAGTTTCATTATTGTAAATCGGAAAAGAATAATTCTTTATTACATTATTGATTTAATTCTGTAAAAAAAATCAAGCGTTTTACAGGAATAAAGTTTTTAATGCACACAAAAATAATTAAGGCATTGTGTTATAAATGATTGATTTTTGTCAATTACTTATTTATTTGTTTCTATTTTTGAAATTATGACAAATAGTTGCTTAAAAAATGATGGAATTGAAGTTTAAAAAGTTGTTTAAAAATCAATTAGTCAATTTAAAATAAAATGGAAAATAGGTGCTTTTATTCTTTTACAAAAAGTAGTTTTGATTGTTCATTTACTTTTAAAACATAAATTCCAGTAGCAATTGTTTGTGGTAATTTTAGCACTGTAATTCTTGTAGATTCATTGAATATTTTTTCGGAAGGTGAAAATGATTTTCCACTCAAATCAAAAAGAATAAATTCATCTGAAGCTTTTGTATTTGAGACATTTACTTCTTTGTTAATAGCTGGATTAGGATAAATCGTAATATCACTAGAAGAATTTATAACAGCATTAGAACTAAAGTAGGGTAGTGCAAAATTATAAGCATCAACTCCAATTTTTTCACCAAGTAATCTACCAGGCAAATCATCTGCTGGTGGATGAATTCCACCCCAAATGCGTGACAAACTGGTTTGATCAGAAGCGTCTCTATAAGTAGCCCATTGCAAAATAACATCTACCGAAGGACCTTTTTCGAAAACTAAAAAGTCATTTTTATTAGCTTTAAATTCTCCCATGCCACCAGGGAAAAAGGCGTCACCAGTTAGTAATGTCAATACTTCTGCAGCAGCACGAGAAAAGGTAGAGTGCCCTGAAATGTATCCAGCAAAGGGAGGAGTGACAAAAGAAGGTCGTTGATAGGGCCACCAATTTTCTGATAGAATCCATCCCACACCCGCCGTATCGGTGGTTGTGTTTTTAATATAATCATGACCTCTCCAGGCAAATACTTTTATTTTACCAACATTTTCATTATTTGCACCACTTAACACATCTCCGGTTTTTACAATTTCAACAAATCCGTCGACTAACGGGATGCCACCAATATGATAATTGGGTAATGTTGCATCGGTGCTTTGTCCGAGTTCACTCATATATCGAATGGCAGAAATGGGTCTTACATAATCATGCCATCCTTTAATAGACCAAGCGGTTATGGCAACGTCATGCAACGCTCCGGCTAATATAAAATAGGATTTCACATCCCACTCTAATGGGGTTAAGGCGTTTCCTTTTCCATTGAATTTTTTTGTAAACAATGCATGATCGCTTACATAATTTAAGATGGTAAACCAATGTCCAGGCGGTGTTTCAGAGTTTGGGCCATCTGCCCAAAACTCAGCAAGAACTCTAGTGTAATCACCTCTTGGCACAATTTGAGGTTCATATGGTTTTCCTGTTGCAGGGTTTAAAGTATGTCCTTTGCTAATATCACCACCTTCACGAACTTTGTAAAAATTAGGATATTCAGAAAAATCTTTTGGGATAAGATTTACATCAATATTTCCTAGACTTTTTGGTGATATATCCCACATTACTCCATCAGTTGGGTCTAAATGAGAGCTCCAATACGAAACTAACGAAAAGTTCCATTTGTACTGATCACTTGAATCCGTTTTTGAATTGATACTTAATTGTGGTGGAGTCTTGAGATTATGATAAACTTCATATTTATTATTTTCCCTCTCGAGAATTGATTTATCTTCTTTTGTTAAAGCAAACGGAAACACTTTGCCCCATTCTGGGCTTAAGAATGCTGGTGTTGAGCCAGGAATTATATTTCCGCTTTGATCGATAAAAGTGTCAAAAGACAAAGGTTGCCAACGATTTGGGTCTAACATTCCTGTTTTGCCGCCTTTAACTCTTAAATTTAAAGAAGGGTTTATGGGTTTGTAAAATGTATTTGAATAACTATTTGTTTCATTAGAACCGTCCACAAGACCATAATCAATTAGTGTTTGACCGATATAATTGCCTAAAGCGGCTGCATTTCCAGATTCATAATTAGTGGCTGTAAAGTTGGTGTCGTACCCCAATTGACTCATTATCAAATTAAATCTTGCCAAACTTTTTTCACTACCAGGAGAATTCTTAAAACGATGCATTAGCAATCTATATGCAGCATAACTCATAGCCTTTTCACTAGAAGTTTTTGAATCTTCTAAAGGTTTAAAATCTTTTAATTCGCTTACGAAACCATTGATGGTATGACCCATTAAATAAGGTTTGGCATTAGCATCATAAATAGCCCAACTATCGTACAAAGCCACTGAAGTATGGAACAAATTTCTAGCATGAACTGTAGGTCTTGCAAAATCTTTTCGTATCGCTTCTAACAGGGCTTCATTCCAAATTCTAGCAACAGAAATGTTTTTCGAAACAGTATTGAGTTGGAGTTGTACTTTTAATTCTGAAACAGTGCTAGAACAACTAGTATTAGACACAACTGCCGTAATTCTCCCAGTAGCTTCAAGTTCCCATTTTATTTTTATGGATGAAGTGCCTTTACCATCAATAATTTCGCCACCTTCAACTGTCCAATTAATTTGGTGATTCAGCGGAAGATTATAGGTGTAGTTATCTATAGTATTAAAACTAGAAGTAGTAGGTCCTACAATAGGATTCGGAGTTAAATAAACACAACTACCATCATCTTTTGTTGCCAATGGATTATAGTTGCATGATTTTGGATCGATACAGCCATAAATATAATTTACGGGCTTTACATCTACCGCTTTAAATCCTGAAGCTTCTGTAAACTTAATAAAAGTATTGGTTTCAAAGTTTTGATATTTTTCTATTAATCCAGAAGGCCATTTAATTATAACCTCATTTATTTTTGTTGCTTTTCCTAAACCAAAATGGGTAGGTTTTTGACTTTGAGATAAAAAACCTAATCCAGTATAATACCTATGAAAAGTGCCTACATCTGTTGAAACAGTTATTGTTGTTCCTACTGCATCTCGGTTTGATTTTGTTCCTTGCAAGGCAACTTTAAACCATTTTAATTCAATAGATTGATTGTTTTTAATGGTTGGGTTGTTATAAAAATAAGAGGATCTGTCATTATTTGATATAAAAACATCTAAGTCACCATCATTATCAAAATCAAATGCACAGGCGCTTGTTCCTATGGTTGTGTCTCCTAAACCTACTTCATCAGACGCATCTGTAAAACTATCCTTTCCTTCATTGAATAAGTTTTTGAAATATCGATTTTTTTGAGGTCCTGTTAAACTAAAACCATTGACAACAAATAAATCTTCATCACCATCGAGGTCGAAATCGGCAAATATATTATCCCAAGACCATCCGGTATTCTGCATATTTATTTCAATTGCAATGTTCTTGAAGGTATTGTTTCCGTTGTTTTTTAAGAATGCATTAGTGTTGATATTAGTAATAAAAAAGTCAAAATAACCGTCATTATTATAGTCGCCAATGCCAACCCCCATATCGGTACCTGCATTATCAAGTCCATATTTTTTAGCGTCTTCAAAACTAGTGTTTCCATCAACATTTATATATAAGTCATTGGGAACTTTATTGTCATTGGTTACATACAAATCCATCCATCCATCGGTATTTACATCAAATGGAAAACCCATGTAGGTTCTTTTATTTTTATCAAGGCCATTTACTTTGTTAGTTGCAATGCTAAAAGTCCCGTTTCCATTATTGATATAAAAACTATTGTAATCGCATTTTTCCCAATTTCCGATATAAATATCAAGGAATCCATCTTTATTGAAATCGAACCAAGTGGCGCTTGTGTTCCAACAATTATTGGTTTTTAGCAGCCCAGCTTGAGTGGTTTTGTCGGTAAAAGTTCCGTTACCATTATTTCGAAAAAGTAGTACTTTAAAGAGATGAGTAAAAAACAAATCTGGAAACCCATCGTTGTCGTAGTCTCCCCATGAAACCCCATATTTTACACCGTCTAAAGCAGGATTTGAAATAGTTGGATCTTCATTTGGAAATAAATTAGCCAGGCCAGCTGCATTTGTTACATCTGAAAAAGCCCCGTTATTGTCATTTCGGAATAATTTGCTGTGTGTTTTCTCGTCTTTGGAATCGTCTTTATTTTTGGCAACAATAAAAATATCTAAATCTCCATCTCCGTCGAAATCAGCAACGGCTGTCCCATTATTTTCTTTCATTGAGCCCAATCCAGCAGCAGTTTCGATGCGTTCAAATTTTTGAGCTAAAAGGGGATAACTAAAAAATATTAAAAAAAATAATAGAAATAAGAGTGTTTTTTTATTGTTTTTTGCCATATGCATTTTTGTTGTTAATCAAATTTAGTGCAATTTTTTTTAAAATGAAAAATAGAATTCTATTAGTTAGAATTTTTAAAATCTAGATAGTTAAGATTGAAATTTCCTCCTTCAAAATGAACACGAATTTTATTACTTCCTTTTTTGAGGGTTACTTTTTTTAGAAAAACCGTTTTCCAGACAGTTTCGCCTCCGGTGGATGAAAGCTCAATAGTTTCCGAGATTTTCTTTCCCTCTTGTTCCAAATATAATTTCCCTTCAGACTTTTCACTTGAATATCGTATGGCAACTTTGAAAGTGCTTTGAGTTTTTACCTCGACAGTAAATTGCAACCATTCACCATCTTCAATAAAGGCAACATGAAAACCATTGGTTATTTGATCGGAACATTTTACAATGTCAACTCCATCGTTTCTCATTTGGTTTCCTTTATTCCAAGGAGTAAATTTTGTTCCGTCATAATTCACAACATCCTTATCAGAATAAGCAAAGCCATTTGTGCCTAAATCATATTCTGTAGCAAATATTTTCCCAGGTATCTTGTGATTTTTATAGGGTTTGGTGTCATTGGTTTGCACTTGGCGGAACATGGCATCAATCACATCGGGTTTGACGGTTAGGTTCTCCATTTTATAATTATCGGCAATTTTCATCAGTGTTTTCTTGGCAAATTCTACGTTGGGTTTCGTTCCGCCATTTTTCCAATAGTTTAATATTTGTTCATATTCTAGAGGTCTAGTAACTGAGGTAACTCCGGCAATATTTTCAATTTTTTTCATGGGCCAAAAAGCCCAACCGATATTGTTTTTTTCGACTAATGAAATCGCTTCTTTAAACCAAACATTCGAATTTTCGCCACTTTCTCCTAACCAAATTGGCACATTGTATTGGTTTCGATAATCTAGCATGGTTTGAATTGTAGCTTGATCATTAGTGTTCCAATATTTGTGAAAACTCAACGCCATATTTTCATCCCACAAGGGAAACATACCATTGTAATTGTTTCCCCAACAATTCCCTTCAATAAAAATTAGGTGATTGGAATCGACTTCACGAATGGCTTTTGTAATTCTTACTAGCAAGTCTTTTAGAGGAGCATTCGAAGTTTCGTCACACCCATTTTGACTGGTTCCGGTGAAATTCCAATTGGGCTCGTTGATAATATCGTAGCCTCCAATCCAAGGATTGTCTTTATAGCGTTTTGCCAGTTTTTGCCAAAGTGCCACCATTTTATCCTGATTCGCATCGCTTTCCCAAAGCGAAGGTTTAGACTCATCATAGTCAGAAATGGCAGCGTCTTTTCCTTGGCCGCCGGGAGCTGCGTGTAAATCTAAAATCAAATATATTTTATTAGCAGCACACCATTTTAGTAAATTATCGGTCATTGTAAAACCTTCGTCCAACCAAGTGATTTGACCGTTTTTTTCGTTTTCGATTGCAGGTGTGTATAAATTATAGTGCATTGGCAATCGAATCGAGTTGAATCCCCAAGCTGCCAAAGAATCGATATCTCTTTTTGTAATTCCGTTAGCTTTGTAGGTTTTGTAGAAAGCTTCTGTGTTTTCGGGTCCAATTAAATCGGTTATTTTTTGTTTAATTTTATATTGAGGCCCTGCAAAAGCACCAGTTTGAATCATATATCCTTCTTGAACCATCCATCCGCCTAATCCTAAACCACGCAAAACAATATTTTTATCGTTTCCGTCAACAATAGTTTGACCGTTTCTGTGCAAAAAACCTTGACCAAACGAAGCCAAAGCAAAGCACATAAAAAAAGGCAGAATTATTTTTTTCATTTTAATTATTTATAAAAAAATTAGGATATCATTTTGTCTAACAACTTTTAGACAACTAGTTTTTTCAATTTATTAAAAGACCAATGTTTGAATAGCGTGTGGCAAAATCGTGACTTCTGTTGCATTTGTTCCGATGCACAAATTATAAGTCACTTTTTTGTTGCTTTGATTCATCACAACCGTAATTACTTTGCCATCTTGATTCATAAAAGAGGTTGATAGTAATTGACTTCGGCTGGTAACACTGCTAATTCTTTTGGCATCTTTACCAATAAATTTAGAAAAATGTCCTATAAAATAATAGGAAGGAGTGTAGATTAATTCGCCTGTTTTTGTGTCTGCGTGAATAGGAGCGAAGCAAAAGTTACCTACGTGATTTGGGCCGCCTTTTTCGTCTAAAAGAATGTTCCAATCAGTCCAACCTACGGTTCCATTATTGAAATCATTAATCATAGATTTGCCATAACGTTCGCCGTTTTTCCAAAGTTGATATTTATTAGCATCAAATTTTTCGTTGCAACCTTCGGTGAAAAGTAAATTTTTGTTGGGATACATTTCTTTGACTGCACCCACATTCTCAAACATTGGATCTCCGCCACTCCAAGATTCATACCAGTGAAAACCAACTCCCCAAACATATTTATTGGCTTCGGGATCGTCGAGAATTGTTGTTGCTCTTTGAGTCATCAAATCTCTATTGTGATCCCAAACTGTAATTTTTTTATCACCAAGTCCAGCTTTTGATAATGTTGGTCCAAGATAATTTTTTAGAAAATCACGTTCTTCTTCGGCGGTATAAATGCAGGATTCCCAAGTTTGTTTGGCCATAGGTTCGTTTTGAACCGTTAATCCCCAAACAGGAATGCCTTCTTTTTGATAGCTATTGATAAATTTTACATAATAGTTTGCCCAAGATTGATAAAATTCGGGCAATAATTTTCCGCCTTTAAGCATATCTTTAGTGTCTTTCATAAAAGCTGGAGGACTCCAAGGGCTAGCATACAAAGTCATTTTTCCGCCAGCAGTTTCGGTTGCTTTTTTGATCAAAGGAATTTTAAATTTTTTGTCATGTTCAATAGAGAAGGTATTCAATTCCTTATCTCCTTCAGCTATATAGGTATAACTTCCCGAGCTAAAATCACTACTGTGGATAGTAGTTCTGATTATCGAATAGCCTATCCCTTTGTCTTTACTGTAATAGGCATTCAAAAATTCTTGTTGTTTTTCTTTGGATAATGTAGCAAAAACTTCAGCACTTGCATCTGTTATGGCGCCACCAATTCCTAAAAATGTTTGAAAGATTTTGTTGGGATCTACAAACACACAAATCTGAGTTTCGAAAGGCTGTTTTAAAACTGAAAATTTTAAATTATCAGTATTGGTTATTCTTAAATTAGTACTGTCTGCCGATGTGTAAACCACAACTGTTTTCCCATTTACAGAAAAAGGTTTTGATGGTGCATTGCTTTTTTGCTGAGAAAAGGCACTAAATGAAATTAGTAGAATCAGTGCTGAAATAGTTGCTTTCATACTTTATTTGATGCTTATTTTTATTTTTTTCGAAATGTTTGTTGATGAATTTCCTATGAAAATCATGTAATCGCCTTTTTCTAGATTCCAATTCGAAATGGTTTCATCATAAAAACTCAAACTATTGGTGTCTATCGAAATTTTGAAAGTACTGTTTTCTCCTTTTTTAACTTCCACTTTTGCAAAACCTTTCAGTTCTTTTTCGGCTCTGCTTACTTTAGAATTTAGTTTACCGATGTAGGCTTGAACCACTTCGGCACCATCAAGATTTCCTTTATTAGAAACAGTTCCTGAGATTGATATGGTTTCATTTTTTGAATATTCTTTCTTGTCCGAATCCAATTTTGAAAGTTCAAATGTGGTGTAAGACATTCCTTCTCCAAAAGCGAATAAGGGCTTGATTTCCTTAGTGTCATGCCAACGATACCCTACCAAAATATCTTCCTTATAATATTGATTCACATTATCTCCTGGATAGCTCAATTCTCCAAAGGAATGTGCGGCATTATCGCTTAATTTTTTAGGAAACGAAAAAGGTAATTTCCCTGATGGATTTACATCACCACTTATTACATCAGCAATGGCATCGCCAGCAACGCTTCCTAAATACCAAGTTTGCATAATGGCTTTTACATTCGAAATCCAAGGCATTTCAACTGCATTTCCGCTAACTAAAACTACCCCTGTGTTTTTATTTACTTTTAAAATCTCATTTATAAGTTCATCTTGTCCAAAAGGTAATTTATATTCTGTTCTATCCACTCCTTCACAATCTTGAAGGTGATTTTTATTTAGTCCACCAAAAAACAATACAATATCTGCTTTTGATGCGGCTTCAATAGCTTCTTTTTTAAGTTTATTGGCATCTAATGTGGATGGAATAACTCTGCCGTAAGCCGAAGGTCCTGAGGCATAACCCATCGCGTGAATTATAGTTGCGTTTTTAAATCGATTTTTCAATCCGTCTAAAGGAGTTACTTCATTCAAAGCTTTCAATTCAGATGAACCACCGCCAATAGTCATTGATTTTGTTGCATTTTCGCCAATCACTGCAATTGTTATCTTTTTTGACGGATTGATTGGGAAAAAGGAAGCTTCGTTTTTTAACAATACGATACCTTCGCCTGCAATTTTTCGGGCAACATCAATGTGCTCTTGATTGTTAATTCTTCCCAATGGACGACTCTGATTCATATTGGTGCGGAACATCAAGCGTAGAATTCTTCTCACTTTATCGTTTAAGACTTCTTCTTTAATTTCGCCACTTTTAATTAATTTCAAAAATGGATTGGCTAAATAATAAGAATCATAAGCGTTTTTTGTAGAGGTTGTCAATCCATCTGTACCCGTTCCCATTTCTATATCTAAACCATTCAAAGCGGCCTGCTTTGTGTCGTGTGCTGAGCCCCAATCTGAAATTACGACTCCGTCAAACGCCCAATCCTTTTTTAAAATAGAATTCATAAGCGTTTTATTATGAGTTGTGTGTTGACCTCTAAATTGATTATAAGCGCCCATTATAGACCAAACCTTTCCTTCTTCGACGGCAGCTTTAAATGCAGGCAAATATATTTCGTGTAAGGCCCTGTCGCTAACTTCTACGTTAATATGACCTCTCCATAATTCTTGATTGTTGAGCGCATAATGCTTTACACAAGCCGCAACTCCATTTTCTTGAACGCCTTGAATATAAGGAACTACCATTTTCGAAGCCAAAAACGGATCTTCTCCCATATATTCAAAATTTCTCCCATTTAATGGTGTACGATACATATTTACACCAGGGCCTAATAACACATCTTTTTTTCTGTAGCGAGCTTCTTCACCAATGCTTATTCCGTAATCTTTAGCTAATTTTGGATTAAATGTCGATGCTAAACAAGTTAAAGCCGGAAAGGCAGTAATGGAATCATTAGTCCAATTGGCATATCCCCAATTGTCCCAATTTATTTCGCCACGTACCCCGTGAGGACCATCGGACATCCATAGTTCAGGAATACCGAGCCTTTCGACACCGGGTGAACTAAATTTTGATTGTGCATGACAAATTGCTACTTTTTCCTCTATTGTTAATGTGGAAATTATTTTGTCTATTTTTATTTCAATAGCTTTTGTGCTGCTATTGTCTTGAGCGGTTATAGCTATCATAGTGTTACAAACAATTGTAAATAATGTGATTTTAAAAGTATTTCTTAGCATAAATAGTTTTGTTAGTATTCTTTATATAAATTTAATAGTAGTTATTTTTCAGGAGTCAATATTTCTACATAAATAGGTAAATGATCTGAGGGATATTTTAAATTTTTAGAATCACTTAAAACGGCAAATTTTTTCACTTTGAAGTTGCTGTTTTTTGATATAAAAATATAATCTATCCATTCAGTAACGGGTTCATTATGTTTAAAACCATTGAACGTTCCAGTAGGGCCAAATGGTTTTTCTTCTGAAATTTCTTTTGTGTCAAGCATTATTTTCTTTAAAGAAATAATACGCTCTTCATTTGGTTTTGAATTAAAATCACCCATAAAAAACACAGGATAATTTTGTGTATTAAGAGTTGCAATTTTTGAAAGGATAAGTTGAATTCCGTTTGTTTTTGCCAATTCTCCCATATGGTCCAAATGCGTATTAAATACCCAAAAGGTGTTTTTTGTTTTCAAATCCTTAAACAAAGCATAAGTACAAACTCTGTTGAACGCCGCATCCCAGCCCTTAGAAATAACATTGGGTGTTTCTGAAAGCCAAAAAGTGTTGTTTTGTAGTACTTTGAAACGTTCTTTTTTATAATAAATATTCGAAGATTCTCCGAGTCCTATTCCATCTCTTCCTATCCCAATGTAATTATATTGTGGTAGGGCAGAGGCAATGTCAATTACTTGATTGGGTTTTGCTTCTTGAATACCAAATATATCGGGTTCATAAAATTGCATTTGCGAGATGAAAAATTCTTTACGATTTGACCAATTATTTTCTCCATCACTATCAATGTCCAAACGAATGTTGTAGGTCATCAATTTTAACGTTTGAGCATTCCCAACTACAAGAATGAAAGTCGTTAATATAGCCAATAAATAATATTTCATTTTTAATTTATAACGCAATTGAGATTCAGATAGAAAGTTTAGAATAATGAATTTTAAAGGATACGTTTATTTATAATAAATTGTTTTCATTATTGCTTCTGTTTGCAAAAACAGAAGCAAATAATGAAAAGCTAACTAACCAAAAACCATTAATTATATACTCTTACATAATCAACTTCGAAAGTTGAAGAAACAAAATTCGGATCGATTGCTCCACCAAAATTGCCGCCAATTGCACTATTAATTATGATGAAAAAATTCTGATTGAATGGAACATTTGCTGAATTTGTAAAGGTTTTGAACAATTGATTGTCAACATAAAATTTAATGCTGTCCGCACGCCAATCTACTGCATAGGTGTGAAATTCTGTTGTAGCGTTTGAAATTATAGTAGACGACGAGTCGCCGTTTCCGCCAGAACGACCCGGATAATGTAGGGTTCCGTGAATTTTATTGAGTTGGTTTCCTACATGCTCCATTACATCAATTTCGCCACAAGCTGGCCAACTTACAGTTCCAATATTGTCTCCTAACATCCATAAGGCAGGCCAAGTACCTGCACCCGCTGGTAATTTTGCCCTAAATTCTATTTTGCCGTATTTGAACGAATATTTTCCAGCCGTTTTTAATCTTGCAGAAGTATAGGTACTTCCTAAATAGTTCTCTTTTATGGTTTTAATTTTTAAATACCCGCCTTGTACCGTTACATTTTCGGGTCTGTTGGTATAATACTGAGGTTCGTTATTCCCCCAACCTCCTGCACCTAGATCATATCCCCATTTATTAGTATCTGGAGCGCCATCTATATTGAATTCATCACCCCAAATCTCTTTAGTCGCCACAAAAACAGTAATAGATTTTGATGAAGTAAAATATTTTAGACCGTTGAATACGGTAACCTTTATTTCGTAGGATTTGGTGCCACTTGCTAGATAGGTATGACTAAATACTCCAGTTGAAGGTTCTAAAACTTCGCCATCACCTAATTCTGCTTTGTAAGTAACTCCGCTATTAGGAGTGATAGTAAACTTGACCAATCCACTTCCATCACCATTGGGCATTGCAGTAGTTGTTCCAACCACTTCGGTGTTTATGACCACATTTATTTGTGGGTTAATGGGAGTACTGCCATCGTTACTGTCACCTGAGCTACAGCTTAATAAAGCTCCTAAAAGTAAAATTGGGAAAATTAGAATTTTTTTATACATTTTCATTATTGGGTTTGTGTTTTTTTTGAAAGCTCGCTAAGTTTTTTCAACCAATCAATGCACTTTATGCAGAAGTGAACTAATTTTTTTAGTTTTTGAAAATTAAAAATTTATACAAAAACATAGTAGATAATTGCATTTGGTCTACTATTTTGAAATATCTTATAAGCTGTTTTATTAAACAAAAATGATATTATTCAAAAAAAGGGAAGCAAAATACTCCCCTTTTTTTCACAAACAAACAAACTAACTTATAGGGGTTTGAATCTCCAAGACCATCCGCTATCTCCTTGTGGGGTTTTGGGAAGATACAAAATAAGTTCTGTATCTGTCAAAACAGCTACATTATAAACACCCGCAGGGTTTCCTCTGTCTTGTCCTAATATTGGTGCTCCAGTAATTGTTAGTTTTTTATTGGCTACATCCAATATAAAACTACCCTTTTTTGGGGTTCCAGTTTTCGTTGCATAGTAATTATAGTTGGCAGCTCCATTCAAATCGAAAGTTATTTTTCCATCGGTATCAGGAGGAGCACAACAAGTTCCGCCAGCATTCCACCATGCGGTCAAATAACCATCAGAAGGATTGTCTGGTGGAGACATATACCACCATAGTTTGTCATCATTGGCAACGCCTTGAAAAACCCAAGTTTTACCAGTGGCAGTGTTTTTGCTTACTAAAGAATACCACATTGGATCTAATGGAGTGTCTAATCTATCGATTTGAACATCTACAGTTTTTGTGAAAAATTGCGATCCTAAAGTACCTACATAGGTAAATTTAGACTTTCCTGGAATTGGATATACCACAGTATATTCATTAGTAAGTGCCTGTCCTAAATTGTAATTCCAATATCCAGTGATACCAGGCGTAGTCATTTTCAGTGTAACTTTATTACCACCTGGGGGGGTTTGCGTAGCTACTAATGTAACTCCATCTACATTGGTAGTATCGCTTAAGTTCTCTTCATCTACAATAGGATCGCAAGCTGAAAAAATCAGCATAAACGACACCAGTAGGAGATATAAAATTTTAGTATTTTTCATAATTTTAATGTTTTAATAGTTATTAAATTTTACCAACCTGGGTTTTGAGAATAAACCCCGTTCGACAATCGTACTTCCGTTTCTGGAATTGGCATTAAGCCTTTAGTTTCAGGTCTGTATTTTACGCTGTAAGTTCCATTTGACCCTGAATTTTTTACAGGGAATGAGTCATTAAAGGCTGTTTTCACATCGCCCCAACGTACTAAATCAAACCAGTGTAAACCTTCAAAAGCTAATTCATAATCACGCTCAGCTTTAACAGCATCTAGAGAATAAGCTACTGCAGGCATTCCAGCTCTAGCTCTTACTGCATTCATTCCGGTTGCTGTTTTAGTGATTTCGGAGTGCATCAACAAGACATCAGCATAACGCATAAAGATAAAATCCTGAGCATTGGTTAATTGCATACTTGAATCACCTGTCCAATTGTACATTGGTATAAACATAGTTCTTTTACCATCCTTAGTATCATGTTCCAATCTGGTATATTTTTTATTGAAATATCCTGTTTCGTGGTCTCCTTTGTTAGGTTGGTAACCGTCTGTTCCTTGGCTAGATTCACCCACCTTAAGAATTGAACCTTCTCTTCTTGGATCTGTAACTGGCCAATTGTTCCACATTTTTGGATTAATAGTACACCATCCCCAACCTTCAGCAAATGGAACCATTTGATTTCCTCTAATTGAAGTGTATAGAGCAAGTCTGTTATTATAACTTTGTCCTGCATTCCATCCCCAATCTCCAAAAGAGAATCGTTGTACAAACATGGTTTCTTTATTTCCTGTTCCAAAAGTTGGCGTTAATCCATCTTGTCCTGCCCAATTCAAATTGTTTGTTGCTGCCCATGGTAAGACTGTTTTGCCAGCACTTTTGTTAACATAAGAGTAAGGCCATAAGTTTCTAAAATCGGAAACTAATGCATGACCACTATTGGTCATAAGGTCATTAAGATAAGCTGTTACTTCAGTTGCGCCTAATTTTCCACCACCTACTAACGGTAAATCAGTAGTAGCTTTTTGTTCGATATTGGTCATATAGCCAGTGTAGAACAAATACACTCTTGCCATATAAGCTTCTGCAACCCATTTGTTGGCGTGGCCATATCTTGAAGTAGGGATACTTCCAATTGGGGTAGCAGGCATAGTTTCAATAGCTGCTTTTAAATCAGAACCTATTTGTGCAAAAGTGTCGCTGTAGCTAGCTCTTGGAGCTTTTCTATCGCCATCTGTTTTTATAATTAGTGGAACTCCACCAAAAAACTTAGCCAATCTGAAGTAATAAAACGCTCTCATAAAGGTAGCTTCTCCAATCGTTTGCTTTTTAAAATCTTCTGCTTCAAGTTTAGTTTTAAAATAAGCAGAAAAATCAGTATTCGCTGTTTTTTCAATTACGGCATTAGCTCTTGAAATACCATTATATGATTGAACCCACATATCACGATAAGTGTCTTCATTCGGGTCTTCAAAATTATCTACCCACTTGGCTGATTTATCATCAGGACCACCACCGCCAAGCATCATATTGTCCAATAAATTGGCGGCCAATTGTTCTTCGCTATGAATACCACCTGTGTAAATTCCATTGTAAATACCTGACATTGCTTCTTCGATGTCAGTAGGTGTCTTGTAGAAAGTCTCTAAACCTTTACCATAAAGATTCTCAGAATCTAAATAGTCTGTGCAACTAGTAGCAACAAAAAGGGTTGCAGTTACTATAAAATAAATTATTTTTTTCATTGTCTTTGGTATTTTTATATTAAAAATCAGCACTTAATCCAAACATAACTGTTCTTGCTTGTGGGTATAACCCAAGATCTACTCCTGAAGCCCAACTTGCACTGTCTCCAAAACGAACCTCTGGGTCCATTCCGTTGTAATCTGTAAAAGTATATAAATTGTTTACCGCTACATACATTTTTAGGTTTGACATAAATTTAACATTTGAAAGTACTTTGTTGAAATTATAACCAACAGTTAAATTGTTGATTCTCAAATAATCAGCATCGTGCATAAAAATGTCAGAAATAAAGTTTGTGTTTCTGTTAGATGTCGCAGTCAATCTAGGCATTGTATTAGAAGTACCTTCACCATGCCAACGATTGAATATGTCAGAAGTATAATTTTGGTTGAAATTATCAGCAAATGAACGATACGATTGCATTACTTGCATGCCAAATTTTCCAGCTAAAGTTGTATTGAAATATACACCTTTGTATTCGAAATTTAATTGTAAACCTAATTCGAAATCTGGATTTGGATTTCCTAAATATACTTTATCTTTTTCATCTATAGCTCCATCTTGATTTTGATCTACAAAACGAACATCTCCAGGACGTTGATCAGCAAAGTAAGGGGCACCAGTTGGTGTTACATAAGCATTAACTTCTTGTTGGTTTTGAAGGATTCCAGCAGTTTGGAAACCATAGAAAAATCCTATTGGTTGTCCTACTTGCACTCTCGAAACTTCCGAAGTCCCTTGAGACAAGATGTTTGATGGCCCAAGGATTCTACCATCGCCGTTGTCAATTTTTGTAACTTCGTTTTTGTTGTGTGCACCGCTTAGCGTAATACCGTATTTGAAATCACCTACTTTGTCGTTCCAGTTCACAGAATATTCAATACCGGAGTTTTCAACATTTCCACCATTAATGAATGGAGCTCCAGCACCAGCAGTACCTAAAACAGGAGCAAGTACTAACCAATCTTTGGTTGTTTTTTTGTACCAATCAAAAGTCAATCCCAATCTTGAATCGAATAGTTTGGCGTCAAGCCCAAAGTCTAATTGTTCTGAAGTTTCCCATTGGATATCAGGATTTGGTACTGTTGCAGGATAAGCTGTTGTTCCTGAAACAGGTTTGGTATCTCCAAAAAAGTAACCAGGGAAAGCATAAGCAATTTGTGAAGAATATTGGAAGTTTGGAATGGATTGATTTCCGTTTTGACCCCAACTTGCTCTCAATTTGGCAAAATCTAGAATGCTTGAAGTACTTGACATAAAATCTTCTTTGGTGATTACCCAACCTGCCGATACTGAAGGAAAATAACCCCATCTGTTGTCTTCCGCAAAATTAGATGAACCATCCGCACGCATGGTAGCAGAAAGTAAGTATTTTTCTTTATAATCGTATTGTGCTCTAGCAAAAAACGATTGAACGGCTCCTCCGCCAGCAGCCCAGTCCGCACCATTAGTGTTGATGTCGCTCACTGTAGCAGGGTTCTTCGTGTTATTGATATAAGCATATTTAGGATCTCCAGGGAATAACAAATTACTTCTATATCCAGATAAGTTGATATTACTTTGGTTGCGAAGTAATTCTGTACCAATCACCGCAGTAATTTTGTGGTCACCAAAAGCGGTATTGTAGGCTAAGGTGTTGGTCCAAGTGGTATTGGCACCAAAATAAGAGTTTTGTGATGCGCCGTTTACAGCGTCATTGTAAAGAATTCCTAATCCAAAAGTTGGATTCATCGATCTTCCATTTCCAAACCAAGAATCTACACCATAAACCGATTTGAATTTTAAATTCAACATAGGTTCAATTTCTACAAAGGCGTTTCCAATAATATTATTGCCTTTACCATAATTATAGTTATTTCTATAATACATTACCGCCAACGGGTTGGTTTGATTAGGATTCAAGCCATCTAAAGTAGGTGTAAAACCAAATTCGCTGATATTTCTATCAATAGAAGTTTGCCAATACGCTGGAGTCAAAGGGTTTTGTACCAATGCATTATGCAAATCGTTATAATAGATATTTCCAGTAGCTACTGCTCTGTTTTGTGTATTGGAATAGGTAAAGTTTTCCCCTACAGTGATGATGCTGTGCTTGTCATTTTTTTTCAAAACCATTTTAGTGTTGAATCGGGCAGTCAATCTTTTGTATCCTGCATCTATAATGTTCCCACCTAAAATACCATCTTGATCAAAATAAGAAATACCTGCTGAATACACGATGTCTTGGCTACCACCGGTAATGTTTAAAGAGTGGTTTACTATCGGAGCATCTTTTTTTGTCATTTCGTCAATCCAGTTAGTACCAAGCCCGCCTGCTTGAAGATTTGCCCACACTTCATCGCCCAATTGTTTTCCTGCGCCAGGATAATTGGCTTCCAACCAGCCGTTGTTGTGTACGATTGCATTCCAATCATTAGGTGCTAAACCATCGTTTACTCTACCTTCATCCATAATATACATGTACTCTTGGGCATTTAATGGATCCAAGTTTTTGTATATGTTTTGAACTCCATAATAGAAATCATAACTAATTTTTGCTGGACGATCTTTACGGCCTTGCACGGTGGTTACTAATACAACACCGTTGGCTGCTCTAGAACCATAAATAGCAGCAGAAGCCGCGTCTTTCAAAACGTCAATAGCCTCGATGTCGGATGGGTTCAAATAATCAATATTACCAACAGGTACACCGTCGACAATGTATAATGGATTTGAATTACCAATTGTACCTATACCACGAATGGTTACTCTAGTTCCTGCTCCTGGTGATCCATTATTTTTGGTAATGTTAACACCCGCTGCAATTCCTTGCAAGGCATCCATAGCAGAAACGGTGTTTAAATTTTGAAGATCTTCTCCTTTGAAATTTGAGGAAGCCCCTGTAATTAAACCTTTTTTCTGAGTTCCGTACCCTACTACTACTACTTCCTGTAACGATTGCGATTGAGGATTCATTTTTACATTAATAGTAGTTCTACCTTTTATGGCTTCTTGAACCGAGCCATAACCTACGAAACTAAAAACCAAACTGCCATTAGAGTCGGCCTTTAATTGGTAATTTCCATCCATGTCCGAAGAAGTTGCCTTTGTCGTTCCTTTAATTAAAATGGAAGCTCCTGGAATGGGTAATCCGTTTTCGTCAATTACTTTCCCTTTTATGGAAACATCTTGTGCTTGCCCATAAACTGAAAATAGAACGGATAAAAAACAAAAAATAAGTAATTTTGTTAATTTCATTTTTCTAAAATTTTGGTTAGTTATTAATTTTTTTTTGTGTTAATCTTAAGACAAAGTTAAAATCTTTTTCAATTGGCAACATTTATAAAAACTATACAATTACTATTTTACGAAATCGATTGAAAACCCCACTGTTTTTGGGCTATTGATTTAATTTGCATTTACAATTATTAATTCATAATAATGGTAATGTTGTAGTAATGTTAAGTTTTATATTGAAAACTCAATGTTAAAAAATAGTTAGCATTTGCAAAAAGCGCACACAATTCTAATTATATTTACAAATGTAAATAATATGTTAAAATTAAATTAATCGTATTTTGTCATTTTTTAATCAATTTTTTACTAATCATGAATTTAATGTTGCAATTAATTATTATTTATAAAATTTTATTATGATTAAAGATGCTTATAGAGAAATTACCAGGTTGATACCAGAAGACAGCTTCTTAGTAGAGCAGAGGGTGAAGGATGATTTTGATTTCCCTATTCATTTTCATCCGGAGTATGAACTGAACTTCATTTATAGAGGAAAAGGTGTGAGAAGAATCGTTGGAGACCATACCGATGAAATTGACGATTTAGAACTAGTATTGGTCGGGCCAAATGTGGTTCACGGTTGGGAGCTTCATAATTGCACTTGTAAAGAGATTTATGAAATCACCATTCATATTCACAACGATTTGTTAGATCAAAAAATGTTGTCGAGAAGAATATTCAAACCCATTAGTGATATGTTCAAAAGAGCAAGACACGGCATACTTTTTTCTCGTGAAACCACTAATTTGTTGATGCCCAGAATCATGCTTTTGGCTCGAATAACTGGTTTACAATATTATTTAGAGTTTATTTCGATATTGAATGAATTGGCTATTTCAGAAGGTCAAAAAGCACTTTCCGTTTCTATTGATGAAAAAGAAGATTTTCATAATAGTGATAAGATTAAGAAAGTGTACGATTATATTCAAGAAAATTTTTCGAAAACAATAACCTTAGACGAGATTTCAAAATTGGTCAATATGAGTCCTGTTTCGTTTAATAGGTTTATCAAACACCGAACAGGAAAAACTTTTGTTCACTATTTGAACGATACAAGAATTAGTTTTGCGTCTCGATGGTTATTAGAAACGGAGTTGAGTATTGGAGAAATAAGTTTTAAATGTGGATTTAATAATATCGCCAATTTCAATAGATTGTTTAAGCAGGCAAAAAACACTACACCAAAAGAATTCAAAAAACAGTTTATCGGTTTGAAAAGAGTAATGTAAGTCTTTGACGGTAATACAATTTTTAGCATCACTCCAAGGCTAAGTGTAATTTATTTCACATTGGGTATGTACCAAACTTCTTTTTTCAAATCTAGTCGACCACCCATTTCATCCTGCACAACTCGATCAATTATATGCAACCCTTTTTGAGCCATTGCTTCAAAAGTATCAATGCCATTATTAGGAAATCCGATTCGAGTTCTGTGAATATTAAATTTATTTGAAAACTTGCGGTTAAAGGCTTTTTCGACACCTTCTTTACCAATAATAAACCCTAACATTCCTCCCCAAGTTGCTGTTGGATTGTCTGAATCCCAACCGGAAAGGGTTCCGATTTTTATCGTTTCGACCAAGTTGCCTTCGCCGTAGAATAGACTAATCAAGCTTGATGCAAAATTTATACCTGCTGCGAAACAGCCATTACAATATCTTTTTTTTGAGGTCATATTATAACCATCTGCTTGTTCCACCTGGTATCTTTCATAGACCTCGTCTCTGGTTTGTTCCCAAGGAATGTTTGCCAAATACCTACTTTTTACAAAATCATACATTTTTGCAGGATAGGAATCATTCGGAAGCCCTTTTCTTGATTGATTTGCCATCCAAATAATATTCTCTTTATTCGACTTTTTTACATCAATAGCCGAAGCCAAAGCATACATGGTTACATAAAATTCTGAAATAAGTTCAGATTCTTCTCGAGCAGTAGTCTGAATGGGCAGCTTAGCCATTTTCAGAGCAATATCGGGCCTAGTTGGAGCAAAAAGACCAAATATTTCGGTGGTCAGCTGTGCATCAATCATTTCAAATTCCGGATTATTTTTTGGGTCACCAGTTGCAGGGGGTATCATTCCCTCATTCATCAATTCGAAAGCTTTTTGATTGGAAACCCATAAGTAATTTTCTTCCTCTTTTTTGATGTGTTTTAGCCATCCTTCCCGAATATCTTCTCCTGTAAGGATTGATTTATTTTTTTCAAAAAGCAGTTCCTGATATATATATTCTATGTCGGTATCATCATCAGACCCCCAAACGCCATCAGGATTTACAAATACAAAATCTATGTTTTTTGATAAATTGCTCGGAATGCCTTGTCCCCAAATACTGGGTTGGTCTGGTTTTTTCCAATCGGTTCGAGTATAAAAGGCACCTGTTTTTATGTCGCCAATGTTGCCAATTTTATCCATTTCGGTTACTAAGCCAGTCCAGTTGGCAATACATTGTCCAAGCCAAAAGCCGTAGAGTTTATCTTTGTATTCTTGTCTTGAAATAATTCTGTCCGTTGACTTTGGTTTGTATTTGGTATTGTGAATGGACACTTTGTTTGCATTCGTATTCTGACCTATAACAAAGTTATTAGTGAAAGAAAAAAAAATAATTGCTACAAAAAGTGTTGAATATTTACAATTCATTTTTAATTTGATTTCATCCGTCTCAACAAAGTTAAAATTATAAAAAAACTCTCAAAGAAAAAGCAATGAGAGTTTTTCGTAACTAACCAAAACAAAAACTAATTACTAACCCATTATTATTACAATTTCATGGGTTTTGTTTTTCTCTAATATTGGAATCATATTTGAGTTCATTGTGTTTCCATTTACTATAATTTTTTCAACACCTTTGCTAATGTGTTTAGGGTTTGAAACTTCAATGTTATAAGTTGCACCTCTATATTTTCTTGTCATTTTGAAACCATCCCATTTAGCTGGAATACAAGGATTAATAGAAAGTCCGTTGTAATCTGGTTTTACTCCTAAAATGTATTGGGTGATGGCATAAAAGTTCCAAGAGGCAGTTCCTGATAGCCAAGAGTTTTTAGCTTCGCCCGGTTTAAAAGCTTCTTTACCAGCAATCATCTGACAGTAAACATAAGGCTCTACTTTGTGTAATTCAGAAATATCTTCTAAAAAACTTGGAGCAATTTTTGTGTAATAATCATAAGCTGCATCGCCGCGACCTATCATCGTTTCGCCAATCATAATCCAAGGATTGTTATGACAAAAGATTCCGCCGTTTTCTTTGTAACCCGCTGGATAGGTCGATATTTCGCCATATTCGATATAGTATTTTGTAAAAGCAGGACTATTCAAAACGATTCCATATTCGCAATCCAAGTGCTCCTTTACAGAATTTAAAGATTTTTCGACCAAACCTTCTTCCTTTCCAATTTCTGCCATAGAACACCAACCTTGTGATTCTATAAAAATCTTTCCTTCTTCATTTTCATTGGAGCCAATTTTTTTACCATAATAATCATACGCTCTCAAATACCAATCGCCATCCCAGCCGTGTTTTTTTACGGCTCCAATCATATTATTTACATGATTTTCGGCTTCTAATGCTTCGGCTTCTTTTCCTATTTGGCGACATAATTTCACAAATTCTTTTCCATAAACCACAAATAAGCCAGCAATCATGAGCGACTCAGCAGTTTCGCCTTTTTTGTTTCCTGTGGTTTGAAAAGATTCATTTGGGTCATTAGAAAAACAATTCAAGTTCAAACAGTCATTCCAATCGGCTCTTCCTATTAATGGTAATTGATGTGGCCCTAAATTATTTACTACGTGGTAGAAGGATACTTTTAAATGTTCAAAATGGCTTTTTGCTTTGGAGGCATCATTATCGAAAGGAACTAGTTCATCGAGCAAGGTAAAATCACCAGTTTCTTTGATGTATTCGGTTGTTGAAAGAATTAGCCAAAGCGGATCATCGTTGAAATCGCCTCCAATTGCTGCATTTCCTTTTTTAGTCAAGGGTTGGTATTGGTGGTAACAAGAACCGTCTTCAAACTGAGTCGAAGCAATATCTATGATTCGTTCTCTGGCTCTTTCTGGTATTTGATGAACAAAACCAATTAAGTCTTGATTAGAGTCTCTAAAGCCCATTCCGCGGCCAATTCCAGATTCGAAAAATGAGGCAGAGCGCGACATATTAAAGGTAACCATACATTGGTATTGGTTCCAGATATTAACCATTCGATCTAATTTGTTGTCACCCGATTTGATATTAATAGTGCCAAGTAGGTTGTCCCAATAGGTTCTTAATTCATTAAATGCGGCTTCCACTTTTTCGACAGTATTGAACTTTTCAATCATTGCCTTTGCAGGTTTTTTGTTGATGATTGATTTGCTTTCCCATTTATCATCTGCGGCAACTTCAACATAACCCAACATAAAGATATAGTCTTTGCTTTCACCGGGTTTTAATTCTAGTTCAATATAATGCGAAGCAATAGGAGACCATCCGTGAGCAACGGTGTTTTTAGGTTTGCCATCGATGACCACTTCTGGAGCGTCAAACCCATTATATAAGCCTAAAAATGATTCCCTATCCGTGTCAAAACCTTTTATGTCTTCGTTTACTGAATAAAAAGAGTAATGGTTTCGGCGTTCTTTGAATTCTGTTTTATGATAAATTACTGAATCTTCTACTTCAACTTCTCCAGTACTGAAATTCCGTTGAAAATTAGTCATATCGTCTTCTGCATTCCAAAGAGCCCATTCGACGAATGAAAATAATTTTAGCTTTTTAGTTTCTGTAGCATTATTGGTAAGGCTAACTTTTTGGATTTCGCCCCAAAAACCTAGTGGAATAAACTGTAATACTTCAGCTTGAACTCCATTTTTAGAGCTTTTGAATTTGGTATAGCTCATTCCGTGACGGCATTCATAACTATCTAAGTCCGTTTTTACGGGTTTCCATCCAGGAGACCAAACCGTATTGTCCTCTTTTATGTAAAAATATTTTCCTCCATCATCTACGGGAACATTATTATATCTATAACGGGTTAATCTTCTGAATTTTGCATCCTTATAAAAAGTATATCCGCCTCCAGTATTGGAAGTTAGGGAGAAAAAATCTTCATTGCCTAAGTAATTTATCCAAGGGTAAGGCGTTTTTGGGTTGGTGATAACGTATTCTCTTGAATCATCATCAAAATGTCCGTATTTCATTTTATTTTTTTTAATAACAACTTTTTTGACAAGTTGCTTAAATCGGTTAATTGTAATATATTCGCAGTAGCTGCCAGTATTTTTTGTTAATTTATCAATTAAAACGAGGTATAATTAACATTTTCAAAATTAACTAATGGATTAAATAATTCTATATACTATTTTGTCTATTTTATATTGTTTTTTTACTCAAACGTGTTTTTCAAATAGTAATGATCTTCAAGATTAGATGTCTTTGGTTCCTTTTATTGTGTTTTAGATAAGGAGTTTGGGCAAACACAAATGCTTAATTTTTATAATCTTAAAAAGGAAGTCTTTTTTTTGTAATTTTATCCCACAAAACAAAACTATGAGATTATTACTTGGCTTTTTTCTTTTGATAGGTGTTCTTCCTATTTTTTCGCAAGAGAAAACGGGTTCTGAAGATGCGAAGAAAATAAAAATAGATTCACTTTACAGAGAAGATCAGTTCTATTTTAGTCTTACCCTTAATACGCTACAAAACAAACCCGCAGGACTCACTCAAGATAAATTTTCGGCTGGTTTTTCAACAGGTTTTCTTCGAGATTTTCCAATAAATAAAAAAAGAACTATAGCAATTGCTCCAGGAATTGGGGTTGCTTACTACAACTATAATCAGAATTTGAAAATCACAGAATCGAATAAAACTCCTGTTTATTCGATAATCGAGTCGGATGTTGATTTTGACAGAAACCGATTTTCACATGTTTTAGTCGAAATGCCTATTGAGTTTAGATGGCGGACATCAAACTACGAAAGTCATAAATTTTGGAGAGTTTATGGAGGATTTAAAGTCGGTTATTTGTTGTATGACAAATCGATTTTTCAGGATTCTAGTGGTAAAATTGTGGTAAATAATAATAAAGATTTTAATAAATTTCAGTATGGAACTTATATTTCAGCTGGGTACAATTCGATAAATATATTTGCATACTATGGTTTGAACACATTGTTTCAAAACGCAAAAACTCAAACTGAAACTATCGATATGAATGCATTGAATGTTGGAGTTATGTTTTATATTTTATAACCATAAATTCATCAAAATCAGTTGTGGAATTATTCCACTCAAAAAACCAATTATCAATTCTTTAGGTGTATGTGCTTTCATTTCCAGTCGTGATGAAGCCACAAGTCCATTCATAAGTATCAGTAACGCAATCCAATTGAGGTTTCGATTTTGATTGTGAATGCTTAATCCAATTACAAAAACCGTCAAAGCACTAATCGCAATCATGTGTAAACTTGCTTTTGTCTTAAAAAACAACAAAATCAAGGCAATAACTGTACTTAACAAGCCTCCTAAAAAGAAAAAGTGAAACTCGGGAAAATGTTCCAATGTGATGCTTTTTCGAACCAATAAAATAGTCAAAAAACACTGAATTATTAGCGGAATTTTACGTTGCGAAATATCCGCAATCATAATAGAATTAACTTGTCCGGTGGTTCGTAAAACAAAAAAAATGAGTATTGGCAGTACAATTGTGAGCAGTACAATTTGAAAAAGAGCGAAGTATTTTTCTGGATTTGTATAATAGGAATCGTTCAAGAAAAAGTAAAACAAGGCGGCATACACCGGAATGAATATCGGGTGGAATAAATAGGAAAAAAGAGGAAGAATTTTTTTCAAGGGTATTATTTGATGAATCTAAAAAGTTAATCAGTAATATAAAATCTGCAATTTTACATTTTCTTCCTCATTCTAGCTACAGGAATATCCAACTGTTCCCTGTATTTCGCTATGGTTCTACGGGCAATTGGATACCCTTTTTCTTTTAAAATTTCGGCCAATTGATCGTCTGGTAGCGGTTTGTGTTTGTCTTCTTCTTCGATAGTATTTTGTAGAATTTTCTTGATTTCGAGCGTCGAAACATCTTCTCCTTGGTCGTTTTTCATCGCTTCTGAGAAAAATTCTTTTATTAACTTCGTTCCGTAGGGTGTTTCCACATATTTGCTATTAGCCACGCGAGAAATTGTCGAAATATCCAAACCAACCAGATCGGCAATATCTTTTAGAATCATAGGCTTTAGTTTGGTTTCATCCCCATCAAGAAAATAGTCGCGTTGGTAATGCATAATGGCGTTCATTGTTACATAAAGCGTTTCTTGACGTTGCTTGATGGCGTCGATAAACCATTTGGCCGAATCTAATTTTTGTTTGATAAACTGAACAGCATCTTTCTGAGCGGTGGATTTGTCTTTAGAACTTTTATAGGTTTGCATCATTTCCTTATAATCTTTGGAAACGTGTAGGGAAGGAGCATTTCTTCCGTTTAGCGTCAAAACCAATTCGTCTTCCTCTATTCGAATGGCAAAATCCGGAACAACGTGTTCGGTAATTTTGTTGCTTCCCGCAAAAGAACCACCTGGTTTTGGGTTGAGTTTTTCTATTTCGTTAATAGCCGTTTTGAGTTGTTCATTCGAAACCGAATATTTTTGCAGCAGTTTATCGTAATGTTTTTTGGTAAAAGCATCGAACTGGTTTTCGATAATATCGATGGCCAAAGCCACATATTCAGTAGGTGTTTTGTGTTTCAATTGCAATAGCAAACATTCCTGCAAATCGCGGGCTCCTACTCCCGAAGGCTCTAGTTCGTGAATGATGTGCAGCATTCTTTCCACGTTTTTTTCATCGGTATAAATGCCTTGCGTAAAAGCCATATCGTCAACCAAATCGGGAATACTTCTTCGGAGATAACCCATGTCATCTATACTTCCGACCAAAAATTCAGCAATTTCTCGCTCGGAATCATTCAAGATAAAAGTATTCAACTGATTGATTAAGTCTTGATGAAAACTAACGGGGGCAACCAATGGCGATTCACGTTCCTCATCGTCATCGCTGTAATTATTGGCTTGGGTTTTATAGTCCGGTGTTTCGTCGCTGCTCAGATATTCATCAATGTTGATGTCACTGATATCTTCATTTTCGCTATCATCATATTCGTCGAATTCATCGTTGGTATCATCATTGTCGAATTCGTCTTTTTCGTAAATTTCTTCTTCTTCATTTCCTGATTCCAGGGCTGGATTCTCGTTCATCTCTTCTAACAAACGTTGTTCGAATGCCTGCGTAGGCAATTGAATCAACTTCATCAACTGGATTTGTTGAGGAGATAACTTCTGTGAGAGTTTAAGATTTAGAAATTGTTTTAACATAATAAGACGCTAATTTATTTTTGCCACGAAGGCACTAAGACACAAAGTTTTATTTTATTAAAAAGAAAAAGTCTCTAAGATTTAATTGTTAATCATAATTTGAGGTTGTATTTATGAATCTTTTTATTCCATTTTTTATTAATGGGACATTGAAATTAATCAAAAAGCCCAATTGATTATCTGTTAATTTTAATTGACTAATGATTTGTGCTTGCCAGACTGGATTTACAATCTCAACTGCTTTTACTTCTATAATTACCGTTTTTTCAACTATTAAATCGAGTCTTAATTTTTCTTTAAGTATTACCCCATCATAAACAATTGGTACATCAATTTGACTTTGAACTTCTAATCCCGCCTTGTTTATCTCATAAGCTAAACAAACTTCATAAACTCTTTCCAATAAACCAGGTCCAAGATTCTTATGAACCTTAAAGGCAGAATTCACGATTATTTTAGCTATTTCTTCAGTTCTTTCGTCTATCATTTTAAGCAATATTTAAAATTACAAAATAAAAAAACTTTGTGCCTTAGTGTCTTTGTGGCAAAATCCCCGTGTCTTAAAATTCTGCATTTTGTGGCGTTCTCGGGAAAGCAATTACGTCGCGAATGTTTGACATTCCAGTTACAAAAAGAACCAATCTTTCGAATCCAAGTCCGAAACCTGAGTGCACTGCACTTCCAAATTTTCGGGTGTCTAAATACCACCATAATTCTTCTTCATCGATACCTAAAGCTTTCATTTTTTCGACCAAAACATCAAAACGTTCTTCTCTTTGTGAACCACCAACAATTTCTCCAATACCTGGAAAAAGGATGTCCATTGCTCGAACGGTTTTTCCGTCTTCGTTCAAACGCATATAAAATGCCTTGATATTGGCAGGATAATCAAACAAAATCACAGGACTTTTGAAGTGTTTCTCAACTAAATAACGTTCGTGTTCCGATTGTAAATCGGCTCCCCATTCGTTGATGAGGTATTGAAATTTTTTCTTCTTGTTTGGAGTGCAATCTCTTAAGATGTCAATAGCTTCGGTGTAAGAAACACGTTTGAAATTATTTTCCAACACAAAGTTTAATTTTTCCAAAAGTGTCATTTCGCTTCGTTCAGCCTGTGGTTTCGATTTTTCTTCTTCTAACAAACGCCCTTCTAGGAATTTCAAATCATCGCCACAGTTGTCCATTGCGTATTTTATCACGTATTGGATAAAATCTTCGGCTAAGTCCATATTGTCATCCAAATTATTGAAAGCTACTTCGGGTTCAATCATCCAAAATTCCGCCAAATGTCGGGAAGTATTCGAGTTTTCGGCTCTAAAAGTAGGGCCAAAAGTATAAATCTGCCCTAAGGCCATTGCAAAAGTTTCGCCTTCCAGTTGTCCAGAAACTGTTAAGTTGGTGTGCTGCCCGAAGAAATCTTTTTTGTAATCAATTTTGCCTTCTTCATTTTTGGGTAAATTGTCTAATGGCAAGGAAGTTACTTGAAACATTTCGCCAGCACCTTCAGCATCGGCTCCGGTGATTATCGGAGTGTTGACATACACAAACCCTTTTTGTTGAAAATAGTTGTGAACGGCAAAGGACAAAACTGAACGCACCCGCATAATCGCGCCAAAAGCATTTGTTCTAACTCTTAAATGTGCATTTTCACGTAAGAATTCTAAGGAATGTTTTTTGGGCTGCATTGGGAATTTTTCAGGATCTGAATCGCCTAGAATTTCTAGTTTTCGAACCTGAATCTCATATTTTTGACCAGCGCCTTTGCTTTCTACCAAATCACCAGTAACGGAAACTGCGGCTCCAGTGGTGATTCTTTTCAAAGTATCTTCGGAAGTATTTTCAAAATCAACTACGCATTGAATATTATTGATGGTCGAACCATCGTTCAACGCAATGAATTGATTGTTTCTAAAAGTTCTTACCCAACCTTTTGCATTTACTTCGTGAAGGGTATTGGTGCTGTTTAGAAGGTCTTTAACTCTAGTATGTTTCATTTTAATTATGTATTTTAAATTGTAGGTTTCTGATTTTTCAATCGGTGTACAAATATAATTGATTATTGTGATTTTTAGCCCAGATAGCAGTGAAAATCCTTTTGTTCCGGAGTTCGACACAATAGATTACTTCACTGGCTTCTATTTTTATTGGAGTTCAGTGAACTTCTTTTTAAACGGATTTCGGGATTAGTTTATAATAAAAAAATTATTTTTTCTTTACTAAATCATCAATTTCTTCATCAGTTGGTTCAATGATGTCGATCATTGGTTCGATGAATTCTTGCTCGTTGGCCAATGTTTTATTCAAAGTTAAAACCAAAGCTGGTAGCAACATTAAATTGGACAGCATTCCGAACAATAAAGTTAATGAAATTAATCCGCCTAGGGCAATCGTTCCGCCAAAACTAGATAGCATAAAGACCGAAAAGCCGAAAAACAAGACAATGGAAGTATAAAACATGCTCAATCCAGCATCATCAAAAGTGGCATAAACTGATTTGCGTATTTTCCAGTTGTTTTTCTTTAATTCCTGCCTGTATTGTGCTAAGAACCGAACGGTATCATCTACCGAAAGTCCAAACGCAATTCCGAAAACCAATATGGTTGATGGTTTCAACGGAATGTCAAAAAAGCCCATAATTCCAGCGGTTAGCAGCAAGGGCAAAAGATTTGGGATGATAGAAACCAAAATCATCTTGAAGGAACGGAACATAAAACCAATTAATAGTGCAGTTAGGAAAAAGGCAAAAATCAAGGACGAAAGTAAATTATCAAGCAAATAACTTGTTCCTTTCTGAAAAACCAAGGCTTTGCCTGTAATTGATACATTATACTGATTTGGAGGAAATATCTTGTCGGCTTTTTTTCTAATTTCAGCTTCAATTTTCGGAATGGCATCGCCGTTTTCGTCACGCATAAATGTTGTAATTCGAGCAAATTGTCCAGTCGAATCAACATAGCTTTTCATCAGATTTTCTTGTGAGTCCTCGGCTGTATTTTTGGCATACGACAAAATAAAAGATTGCTCTTGTGAAGTTGGTAATTCATAATATTCTGGATTTCCATTGTAAAAGGCTTGTTTGGAATATTTGACCAAATTTACAACCGAAATAGGTTTTGATAACTCCGGAATTTCGTCAATGGCTACCTCTAGTTCGTCCATTCGCTTGAGTGTAGACAGTTTCATAACGCCTTTTTTCCGTTTAGTGTCTATCATAATTTCAAGGGGCATTACGCCATCAAATTCTTTTTCGAAGAAAATAATATCTTGAAAAAAAGCTTCCTTTTTGGGCATATCTTCTATAATGCTTCCTGAAATTCGCATTTTATAAATGCCTATAATACTTATAACGAGGAGAGAAATAGCAACTACATATATCGAAAATCGATTGTATTTTACATTTCTCAAGATCCAGCCCATAAACGATTTTACATACCCTCGATCCAGATGCTCGATGTGGCGGTCTTTTGGTGCTGGAATGTAACTATGAAAAATTGGAATTACAATTATGCTTAAAAAGAAAAGGGCCATAATATTGATGGAGGTGACTAACCCAAATTCTAACAGCAATTCATTGTTTGAAGCCACGAAGGTAGCAAAACCAATAGCTGTTGTCAAGTTTGTCATAAGAGTAGCCATACCTACTTTGGTTGTTACCCTTTGCAGGGCTTTGACTTTGTTTCTATGAACTTTGTACTCCTGATGGTATTTATTTGTAAGAAAAATACAATTGGGAATCCCAATTACGATAATCAGCGAAGGCACTAAGGCCGTCAAAACGGTAATTTCGTAATTCAATAATCCTAAGAATCCAAAAGACCACATCACGCCAATAATCACAATAATTATTGAAATTAAGGTGGCTCTAAAGCTTCTAAAAAAGAAAAAGAAAAGCAAGGAAGTTATCAATAATGATGCACCAATGAAGATGCTAATTTCGCCAATAATAGTCTGAGCGTTTAGCGTTCGAATGTAGGGCATGCCCGAAACTCGAAGGTCAATTTTGGTTTCTTCTTCGAATGTATTTATTGCTGGAACTAATTTATTTAGAATAAAATCTTTACGTGCTGGTGTATTTACAATTTTTTTATCAAGATATATGGCGGAGCGTATTGTTCCTGAGGCTTTATTAAATAACAATCCTTCGTAGAAAGGCAAATCATTGAAAAGTTCTTTTTTTATTTTTTCTAGATAAGTCTTGTCGGTGGTTTTACTCTGATCAACAAAAGGAACTAATTCGAATTTTTCGAGCGATTCATTTTTTTGTAATTTTTTTAAATCGTTTATAGAGATAATTAAATTAACAGCCTTGTCTGTTTTGAGGCTGTTCATCAATTTTCCATAAGCAGCATAGGCTTTTGGAGTGAAGAAAGCCTTGTCTTTTACTCCAATAACCACTAGGTTTCCTTCTTCGCCAAACTTATTCAGAAAAGCATTATACTCAATATTGACAATGTTATCGTCGGGTAACATATTGGCTTCTGTTTGAGTAAAACGGATGTTTTTCCATTGCAATGCCAATAAAACAGTTATCGCCACAATAATCGACAACATTAAAATTCTATTTCTTAGGACTATGCGGGCGATTAATTCCCAAAAACCCAAACTAAACCACTTGATCATTATCGATTTTTAAATGTGGCAAAGGTAATTAAATCAGCCCTAAGTCATTTGTTTTGAAACAATCTTTTTATTTTTAAAAAGGATTTTTTTGAAATTTTTATTTTACATTAAAATAATTTTATGAGATGTTATTTATATATTTGGAATTCTCATCTTTGTAAGGAAATCATTGAAGCTTTAATTATGAAAAATAATAGAAATACTATATTTTATTTTGTTATTACTGGAGGTTTTACAGCTTTGATTTATTGGATATTACGAAAGGGAAAAAGTTTAGAAATCGGCAAAAATTACTTACGACCTGTAACAGAAAAAGGTCATTGGAATGATTTTGCTGAGTCGTTATCCCAAAATTTGCATCACCCTTTAGCCATTCTCTTGGCTCAAATTATTACCATAATCGTTGTGGCCCGTTTTTGCGGATGGGTTTTCAGAAAAATAGGGCAGCCCTCTGTAATAGGCGAAATTATTGCTGGAATTGTTCTTGGCCCTTCCTTGTTGGGATATTATTTTCCAGAATATTCAATTGTTTTGTTTCCGCCTCAATCACTGGGTAATCTCCAGTTTTTAAGTCAAATAGGACTAATCCTTTTTATGTTTGTGATTGGAATGGAACTTGATTTGAAAGTTTTGAAAAACCGTGCAAAAGAAGCGGTTGTCATCAGTCATGCAAGTATTGTAATTCCATTTGCTTTGGGTATTGGTTTAGCTTATTTTGTCTATTTTAAATTTGCTCCAGCCGATATTGCATTTTTACCATTTGCATTATTTATGGGTATTGCGATGAGTATTACAGCTTTTCCGGTTTTGGCCAGAATAGTACAAGAACGAGGTATTCATAAAACAAAATTAGGAGCTATAGTTATCACTTGCGCCGCAGCTGATGACATTACTGCCTGGTGTATTTTAGCTGCCGTTATTGCTATAGTAAAAGCGGGAACTGTCGTAAGTTCACTTTATGTTATTGGATTGGCAATGCTATATGTACTAACTATGATTTTTGTAGTTAAACCTTTTTTGAAGAAAATAGGAGAATTATACGGAACAAAAGATGCTTTGAATAAACCCATTGTGGCAATTTTCTTTTTAACATTAATCATTTCGGCATACACGACTGAAATTATTGGTATTCATGCCCTTTTTGGAGCTTTTATGACTGGGGTTATTATGCCTGATATCACCAAATTTAGAAATTTGTTTATCGAAAAAGTGGAAGATGTTTCGGTGATATTATTACTTCCATTGTTTTTTGTTTATACAGGTTTGCGAACCGAAATAGGATTGATTAACGATCCTTTTTTGTGGAGAGTTACAGGATGGATTATATTGGTAGCCGTTATCGGGAAATTTTTTGGAAGTGCTTTAGCTGCCAAATTTGTTGGTCAAAACTGGAGAGATAGCCTAACGATAGGTGCCTTGATGAATACTCGAGGCTTGATGGAATTAGTGGTTTTAAATATAGGTTTGGATTTAAAGGTGCTTTCTCCCGAAGTTTTTACAATGATGGTAATTATGGCCTTGGTTACTACTTCTATGACCGGTCCGGCCTTAAACTTTATTAATTTTATTTTCAAAACAAAAGATGTTAGCACAATCGAAGAAGTGACAAGCGACAAGAAATATAGAATTTTGCTTTCTTTTGGTAACAACGAAAAGGGAAAATCTCTTTTGCGATTGGCCAATAGTTTGGTTAAAAAGCAAAAAGATAAAACGTCAGTCACCGCAATGCACCTGACCTTGAGTGATGAAATGCATGCCTATAATTTAGAGCAGTACGAAAAAGATAAATTTTTACCCATTTTAGCAGAATCAAAATTCTTGAAACAAGAAATTACAACTTTATTTCAGGCCACTGTTGATATTGAATCTAATATTGCCGAAGTGGCTAATAATGGAGAATATGATTTGCTTTTGGTTGGCCTTGGAAAATCTATTTTTGAGGGTTCCTTGCTCGGAAAAGTATTAGGTTTTACTACTAGAATTATTAATCCTGACCGTCTGATTGATAAATTCACTGGAAAAGAAGGGCTTTTCGAAAATTCTCCTTTTGATGAAAGAACGAGGCAAATTATAGCCAAAACCAAAACTCCTTTGGGGATTTTGATTGATAAAGATTTGAGAAAAGTAGATCAGGTTATTATTCCGATTTTTAGAGCAGAAGACACTTTTTTATTAGATTATGCTCAAAAAATGATTTACAACAATAATTCGCAAATTATGATTTTGGATGTAAACGAAAATTTAAATAACAATTTTGTCCTAAAAAGTGCATTGAATTCACTGGAGCAAAAATACCCTCAGAACGTTACACTTATAGATACTAGAATTATTAAAAAAGATTTTTTAGCAAAGCTAGATTTGATGATTATCAGTGTCGAAAGTTGGAAAATTCTATTGGATAAATATAGTATTTGGCTGAGAAGAGTACCTTCGGTATTGATCTTTAAACATTAATAAAAATCCGCTACAGTGAGCGGATTTTTATGTTATAGAGTTAGACTTTCATTATTTCAGCCTCTTTCTGAACAAGATGTTCGTCTATTTTTTTGATGTAATTATTGGTCAAAATTTGCACTTCTTCTTCTGCGTTTTTACAAATATCTTCAGAAGTACCTTCTTTTTCAAGTTTCTTGATTTCAGTATTAGCTTCTTTTCGAGCGTTTCTAATTCCTATTTTGGCATCTTCGGCTTCGGCTTTTGCTTGTTTTGCCAATTCACGTCTACGGTCTTCTGTCAGAGGAGGGACGCTGATTATAATAACATCGCCATTATTCATTGGATTGAAACCAAGATTGGCAACCATAATAGCTTTTTCTATCGGATGCAACATGCTTTTTTCAAATGGCTGCAGCGTGATGGTTCTTGCATCAGGCACACTAATTTTAGAAACTTGCGAAAGTGGTGAAGCTGATCCGTAATAATCAACAAAAACACTTCCCAACATTGCAGGTGATGCTTTTCCGGCACGAATGTTCAAGAATGATTTTTCTAAATGTGCAATAGAACCCTCCATAGATTCCTGGGTGCTATCTAAAATAAATTCAATTTCTTCAGTCATAATTTTGTTGTTTGCTGTTTGTTATTTATGGTCTGTAGTTTACTATTAACAACAAACCAAAAACTATAAACTATATATTTACTTCTGTCCCTACGTTTTGTCCATCGCAAATTTTCAATAAATTACCTTTCTTGTTCATATCGAAAATGACGATTGGCAGCTTGTTTTCTTGGCTCAAGGTAAATGCAGTGGTATCCATAACATTCAATCCTTTTTTTAAGACATCTTCAAATGAAATGTAGTCAAATTTTGTCGCTGTTGGATCTTTTTCCGGGTCGGCGGTGTAAACTCCATCAACACGAGTTCCTTTGAGAATTACATCAGCATTGATTTCTACTCCGCGTAAAACAGCAGCAGTGTCCGTTGTAAAATATGGATTTCCAGTTCCTGCTCCAAAAATTACGATTCTTCCTTTTTCAAGATGACGATCAGCCCTTCTTTTGATATATGGCTCAGCAATAGATTCCATTTTTAACGCCGTTTGCAAACGAGTTTTCATTCCTTTGTCTTCAAGAGCTCCTTGTAAAGCCATTCCGTTTATTACGGTAGCTAACATTCCCATATAATCACCTTGTACGCGATCCATACCATTGCTCGCTCCTGCAACTCCTCTAAAAATATTTCCACCGCCAATTACGATGGCAATTTCAACTCCTTTTTCGTGAACTTTTTTAATTTCATTGGCATATTCGGCTAATCTTGCAGGGTCAATTCCATATTGTCTGTCTCCCATTAATGCTTCGCCGCTTAATTTTAGAAGAATTCTTTTGTATTTCATTCCGTTTTTATATTTAAAATTTGGAGTCAAGTTTTTACAAACTCAATCATTTTTTTTGTTATGCAAATATAGGCATATTCTGTTTTTTTAAAATAATGTTTTTGAAAAAAAATCACTTGCGAGTTAATTTTAATGTTATTAATAGGGTAAAATTTTTTTATTTAGAAAATAAATCGTAATTTAGTGGCCTCAACCAAATCTACTATTTTCAATTTACTTTTTATTGGTGTTAACTGATTGTTTCACAATTAAAAACAGCCAAATGAAAAATTTATTTGAAAAGTTCTATAATTATGTTTCTACTGTTCTATTTGGTGGTAAACGCACTAGTCATTATTAATTAATGACGATGATCGGTCGTAAAAAAGGCAAAAGTATGGTGTAAAAATACTTTGATTATTTTGAAACGCATTTGAACTTCTTATGTGTTTTGTGTGGCAATTTATAAAGACAAACTTTGTTCGAATAAAGTTATGTCTGTTGCATTTAGCACGCTAAATTCTCCGATTTTTGTTCTCCGCAACGCCGTCAGGTGTGAGCCGGAGTTCATTTTTTTGCCAAAATCATAAGCTAAGGAGCGAATGTAGGTCCCTTTGCTGCAAACAACTCTAAAATCGACTTCGGGAAGTTCAATACGGGTAATTTCGAATTCGTGGATAGTAGTTTTTCGACTTGCTATTTCTACAGTTTCGCCTGAGCGAGCGTGCTCATAAAGACGGATTCCGTCTTTTTTTATGGCCGAAAATATGGGTGGTTTTTGGTCGATTTCTCCCAAAAAATGTTTTACAGTGTCTTTAATTAAAACTTCATTAATATGTGCAGTGTCGAATGTTTGGTCTATTTCAGTTTCTAAATCATAAGAAGGAGTTGTGGCTCCAATGTAGAATGTTCCAGTATATTCTTTAGCTTGACCTTGAAGTTCTGAAATCCTTTTGGTGAATTTACCGGTGCATACAAGCAACAACCCACTTGCCAATGGATCTAAAGTTCCAGCGTGACCGATTTTAAATTTTTTTGGAAGCCCTACTTTGTTGATTAAAGCATATTTCATTTTATTGACTGCCTGAAAAGAGGTCCAATGCAAAGGTTTGTCAATTAGAATAATTTGGCCGTTTAAATAATCTTCGGTTGACATTAAATTACGGTCAAAGGATGAATGAAAAAGTGTATTGCCAAAAGTACAATTCCGGCAATAATTCGGTAATAACCAAATACTTTGAAACCGTGTTTGGTCAAAAATCCAATAAAAGAATTAATGGCAATAAGTGCCACAATAAAGGCAACTATATTTCCAATAATCAAAAAATTAATTTGGTCGTGAGATAAAACAAGACCGTCTTTGTAATAATCGTAACATTTTTTGGCTGTTGCGCCCAGCATTGTTGGCACTGCTAAGAAGAATGAGAATTCCGCAGCTGTTGTTCGAGATAATTTTTGAGACATACCTCCAACAATCGATGCGCCACTTCTTGAAACTCCTGGAACCATTGCCAAGCATTGAAATAATCCAATTTTGAAAGCTTGAGAATAACTGATTTCAGTTGATGTTTGTGTTTCTTCAGAATCTGCAAACCAATCGTCTACTTTCAATAAAATGATTCCACCAATCAAAAGAGAGACAGCAACAGTTAGTGGGCTTTCCAGCAAAGCATCTATTTTTTTGCTAAAAAGCAAACCAAAAACCACAGCAGGAATAAAAGCAACTAGTAATTTGAAATAAAAATCAAATGATTGAAAGAAGCGTTTGAAATATAAAACCACTACCGAAAGTATAGCCCCTAATTGAATGACAATTGTAAAGAGTTTGGTAAAATCATCGTGCTCAATACCAAAATAGGAAGAGGCGAGAATCATATGACCTGTAGAGGAAACAGGCAAAAATTCTGTTATGCCTTCAATGATGGCAATTATAATAGCTTGAAGTGTATTCATATTGGAGAAAGTTTTCGGTTTTCAGTTTTCAGTCTGTTTCAAACTGAACTTTTATTTCTGCTAACTATTTTTTTGGATTTTTAAGAATAGCATAAATAGTGATTCCAAAACCAATTAAAACGGTGGTTGGCGCTAAACGTATTCTTCTGAAGTTGAAAATTTCTTCGTTAAAAACATTTGGATCATCGCTTCCTCCGCCAGACATCAATATGAACCCAAGGGCTATTACAGCAATCCCAATGAGTAGAATTTTATAGTTTACTTTTTCAAAAAGAAATTCGTGTTTTTGTTCTTCGTTTTTCATTTTATCATTTCGAGGGAGTCAGAATCTCATCCTCTATTTTAAGTTTATCTTTTTTAAATCAAAAATGCACAATCGTTAATCAATAAAGGTCGTCGGTTCTTAAATTCAAAAACCGTTGGGTTGCAAAATAAGTACTTAGCCAAGTAATTAGAACTCCTATTCCGAAAACCAGCAATAACACTAAACCAACCAATAATTTGTCATCAAGAATTCCTAAGCTTGGAAAATTAGTTTCCAAATATATCAAAACTCCAATTAATGCCAGTATGGCTAATCCTGCACCGAGCATACCTAATTTTATACTTCGCATTACAAATGGTTTTCTGATAAAAGCTTTTGTTGCGCCAACCATCTGCATGGTTTTGATAATAAACCGATGCGAATAAATTGAAAGTCGCAATGAACTATTTATCAACAATACAGCCACTATAGTCAGGAAACCACTGATGATCAGAATCCAAAGGCTCACTTTTTTGATGTTATCATTTACTAAATTCACCAATTGTTTGTCGTAAACAATGTCGGCGACCATTGGGTTTTTATGTAATTGACGTTCAATTTTTGCAATACTATCTTTTTCTACATAATCGGCTTTTAAGTGAATATCATAAGAATTTTGCAAAGGATTTGTACCTAAAAACGTCATGAAATCTTCGCCAATAATATCGGTATGTTCCTTTGCAGCTTGTTCTTTAGAAACATAAACAAATGATTTAGTGAACTTAGCCATTTTTAGATCTTTTGCAAAAGCTTTTAGAATAGTATCATTTGCATCGTTCTTAAAAAAAACAGTCATAGCAATTTCTTCTCTAAAATTGTCTGCCAATTTTCTAGAATTAATTATAAAAAATCCGAGAATGCCTAATAGGAACAAAACTAAGAAAACACTTAGTACAACCGAAAAATAGGAGGAAAGTAACCTGCGTTTTTGAAATTTATCAAAGTTAGAAGCCATAGTTTATTGGAATTATGGGGTAAAAATAACAAAGAATTTCTTTATTTAAAGTTAATAACGCTCAAACTTTTAACTTTCGTACAATAAATGTAAATTTGCCACTCATTTTTTACAGGCCTTTTAAGATTAAAACCTTTTAATTGGTTTAAAATAAAACATACAATGAAATACAATCCGAACGAAATAGAAGCCAAATGGCAAAAACATTGGGCAGAAAATCAAACTTTTGCAGCTGAAAACAACTCCGAAAAGCCAAAATATTATGTTTTGGATATGTTTCCTTATCCGTCTGGAGCGGGATTGCACGTTGGGCATCCGCTGGGTTACATTGCCTCTGACGTGTATTCTAGGTACAAAAGACATCGTGGTTTCAATGTTTTGCATCCAATGGGTTACGATAGTTTTGGATTGCCAGCCGAACAATATGCCATTCAAACCGGTCAGCGTCCTGAAGACACGACATCGGTAAATATTGACGGAGGCGTGGACAAAGAAGGAAACAAAATTGCCGGTTATCGTAAACAATTGGATAAAATTGGATTTTCTTTCGATTGGAGCCGTGAAGTAAGAACTTCGAATCCGGATTATTACAAACACACACAATGGATTTTCATTCAATTATTCAATTCTTGGTACAATAAAAATACCGATAAAGCTGAGGATATTTCTACTTTGATTTCCGTTTTTTCAACTGAAGGAAATGCGAATGTAAATGCCGTTTGTGATGACAATATTCAAGTTTTTTCGCCAAGCGAATGGAATGCATTTTCATCAGAAGAACAACAAAAAATACTTTTACAATATAGATTAACGTATTTAGCGGAAACCGAAGTAAACTGGTGTCCAGGATTGGGAACGGTTTTGGCGAATGACGAAATCGTAAATGGCGTTTCAGAACGTGGTGGATTTCCGGTTATTCGTAAAAAAATGACCCAATGGAGTATGCGAATTTCTGCTTATGCAGAGCGTTTGCTTCAAGGTTTAGATGATATTGACTGGAGCGAAAGCATCAAAGAAAGCCAAAGAAACTGGATTGGAAAATCTGTGGGAGCGATGGTTTCTTTTAAATTGAAAAATCACGAAGCAAATATTGATGTATTTACAACTCGTCCTGATACGATTTTTGGAGTTACGTTTATGACATTGGCACCAGAACACGAATTGGTAGCTCAAATCACGACTCCAGAACAAAAAGCTGAAGTGGAAGCTTATATTGAAAAAACCGCAAAACGTTCCGAAAGAGAGCGTATGGCGGATGTAAAAACCATTTCTGGCGTTTTCACGGGAGCTTTTGCTGAGCATCCGTTTACCAAAGAACCAATTCCGGTTTGGATTGGTGATTATGTTCTTGCGGGTTATGGAACAGGCGCTGTTATGGCGGTTCCTTGCGGCGATGAAAGAGATTATGCTTTCGCGAATTTCTTCAAAGGACAAAACGGAATGCAGGAAATCAAGAATATTTTTGATAAAGACATTTCAGAAGCGGCTTTTGGAGCGAAAGAAGGTTTTCAACTGGTGGACTCTGATTTTTTGAATGGATTGGGTTATAAAGAAGGAACGAAGAAAGTTATCGAAGAACTTGAAAAAATAAACCAAGGTAATGGAAAAATCAATTACCGTTTGCGTGATGCGGTTTTCTCTCGCCAAAGATATTGGGGAGAGCCATTTCCAGTTTATTACGTGAATGGCTTACCACTAATGATTGATGCGAAACATTTGCCAATCGTTTTACCAGAAGTAGAAAAATACCTGCCAACCGAAGATGGATTGCCTCCTTTAGGAAATGCTTCTGTTTGGGCTTGGGATAGCGTGAATAATAAGGTAGTTGACACAAATTTGGTTGACAACTCGACTATTTTTCCTTTAGAATTGAACACGATGCCAGGTTGGGCAGGAAGTTCGTGGTATTGGATGCGTTATATGGATGCCAAAAACGAAGGAGAATTTGCTAGCAAGGAAGCATTGAAATATTGGGAAAGCGTGGATTTATACATTGGAGGAAGCGAACATGCTACAGGTCACTTATTGTATTCCCGTTTTTGGAACAAATTCCTAAAAGATAAAGGTTTTGCACCCACCGAAGAACCATTCAAAAAACTGATTAATCAGGGAATGATTTTGGGAATGAGTGCGTTTGTTTTTAGATTAGAAGGAACAAATACATATGTTTCAAAAAATAAAATCGAAGGTCAAAAAGTTCAACCAATCCACGTTGATGTTTCAATGGTAAACACATCTGATGAATTAGATGTTGAGAAATTCAAAGCTTGGAGAGAAGATTATTCGAATGCAGAATTCATTACAGAAGAAAACGGCAAATACATCGTAGATCGTGAAATCGAAAAAATGTCGAAATCGAAATACAATGTAGTTACTCCAGATGATATTTGCCACGAGTACGGTGCTGATACTTTGCGTTTGTACGAAATGTTTTTGGGACCATTGGAGCAAGCCAAACCTTGGAATACGGCAGGAATTTCGGGGGTTTTTGGCTTTCTTAAAAAATTATGGCGTTTGTATTTTGACGAAAATGGTTTAATTGTTAATAATGATGAACCAACAAAAGACAACTTGAAATCATTACACAAAACCATCAAAAAAGTAGCAGAAGATATTGAAGGTTTCTCTTTCAATACTTCGGTTTCTCAGTTTATGATTTGTGTAAATGAATTGTCAACCCAAAATTGTCATTCACGTGCCATTTTAAAACCATTAGCGATTTTGATTTCGCCTTATGCGCCGCACATTGCTGAAGAATTGTGGGCTCAATTAGGAAATTCAGGTTCTATTTCAACAGTTGATTTTCCTGTTTTCGAAGAAAAACATTTGGTAGAATCGGAGAAAGAATATCCGGTTTCTTTCAACGGGAAAATGCGTTTTACTATGGTTTTGCCATTGGATTTAACCAAGGAACAAATTGAGGAAATTGTTATGAAAGACGAAAGAACTTTAAAACAATTGGACGGAAAAACGCCAAACAAAGTGATTATCGTTCCAGGGAAAATTATCAATTTAGTGGGGTAAAAAAAAGATTCAATATCAATTTTGAAAATTCCAAATTCCAAAAAACAGTAGTTAATTGGAGTTTGGTTTTTTTTTGCTCATAGTTTGTCATTCCGCAGGAATCTGTTTTTCAAGTCAATAGTATTATGAGATTCGTACGGAATGACAAAATTGTGTGTTATTTTTTGTTTAAGTTTTTGTATTGTTATGAAATTGCATTTTTGCAATGCTTTTTTAAAGTTTTTTTAACGGATGTCAAATTGACATTTTCTAAATTTGGTTTAAAATTTGATAGTTTTATTTTAAATATAAAAAAAAACAAAATTATGGGAATGGGATATATGCTTTTAGCAGGTTTAATTATGTTGGGAAGCTGGTTAGTAAGCTCAAGATTAAAAAGTAAATTCGAAGAATACTCGAAATTGCATTTGCAAAACGGAATGTCGGGACGAGAAATTGCCGAAAAAATGCTTGCCGATAATGGAATCTATAATGTTCGAGTAATTTCGGTTGAAGGACAATTGACCGATCATTACAATCCGGTAGATAAAACAGTAAATTTAAGCGAGGCAGTTTACAATCAACGAAATGCTGCTGCTGCGGCAGTTGCCGCACACGAATGTGGGCATGCTGTGCAACACGCTGTGGGTTATCAATGGCTTACTATTCGTTCGCAATTAGTGCCCATTGTGAATGTAGCCTCTTCTTATATGCAATGGATTTTGCTAGCAGGAATTTTGATGATTAAAACTTTTCCATCGCTTTTGTTGATAGGGATTGTAATTTTTGCTGCCACCACTTTGTTTTCAATAGTTACTTTGCCAGTAGAATATGATGCTAGTAATCGCGCGTTGGCTTGGTTAGAAAACAAAAGAATGTTGACACAACAAGAACAAGCTGGTGCAAAAGATGCTTTGAAATGGGCCGCGAGAACTTATGTTGTTGCCGCTTTAGGTTCTATCGCCACTTTGTTGTATTATATTTCCATTTATATGGGAGGAAGAAGGGAATAAATAGAAAAATTCCAAATAAAAAATTCCAAATTCCAATTATATGTTGGAGTTTGGAATTTTTATTTGAATATCTGAGAATACTATTTTCCTTTATTGGCTTCTGAAATGTATTTTTCTAATGCCATAGTCATCGACGGAGTTTCAGGCGTTGGTGCAAGAATATCAATTCTTAATCCTTTTTCTAAAGCTGCTTTTTGAGTAGTGCTTCCAAAAACGGCAATTCTAGTATTATTCTGTTCAAAATCAGGAAAATTACTAAACAATGATTTTATCCCAGTTGGACTAAAGAAAGCCAAAACATCGTAATACACATCTGCCAAATCGGATAAATCGCTGATAACTGTTTTGTAAAAAGTAGCTTGAGTCCAATCTACTTTAAGGTTGTTTAAAGTTATTGGAGCATCAGGATTGAGTTGATCCGAAGCAGGAAGCAAAAACTTTTCGTCTTTGTATTTTTTTATAAGCGGAGATAAATCAGCAAAATCTTTCGGACCTACGTAAATTTTACGTTTGCGATACACCACATATTTTTGCAAATAAAAGGCAATAGCTTCTGATTGACAAAAATATTTTAATCCCTCTGGAACTTTGTAGCGCATTTCATCAGCCACTCTAAAAAAGTGATCGACAGAGTTTTTACTCGTTAGGATAATCGCAGTAAAATTATTAAGATCAATTTTTTGAAGTCTAATTTCTTTTGCATTAACTCCTTCTACGTGGATAAAAGGTCTGAAGTCAACTTTAACTTTATGCTTATTTTGAAGTTCAAAGTAAGGGGAATTATCCACTTTGGGCTCAGGCTGTGACACCAAAATTGTTTTTACTTTCATATTTGACATTTTCTAAGCAATACCTTTTGTAAACCAATAATACATGAAATAATACGGTGCTATTTCGAGAGCGCAAAGATATAAAATAAAATAAAACAACTTACTAAATATTATATTTTGATAATTTTTTATTGATACTAAATAAGTGAATACGCTAGATATCAGGACTATAGAAATAAGTATTGTCATAAAATCCCTAGAAATAGAATCGTAATAGAACAGAATAATGTTGATTGGCAATAAGAATAAACCTATGTATGTTCTGAAAATCACTTTCTGAAGGTTAAATTGTTCGATAACTTCCTCAATATTGAAGGCAGTTGCAATGATTTTTTCGATTAAAAATTTAGAAAAAACAAAATATACGAGAAAAGTAATAATTTGAATAAACAATATCCAATCTGTTTTCGTGGCATAGCCAAAGCTAGCCAAAGAAATTTGAATAAAAAAAGCGAATGATATAAGTTGAACAAAAAATAAAGCTATTGTAAAACTACTATTGAGATGACTTCCGTCTTTGTAAACATTAGTGTATTTGTCAGAATATATCAATTTCGCAAACTCGGCAAACCGGTTTTCAAAAGCTGATTTTGTTAATGCAATGGTGGCAAATGAAATCACAAACAAGATTGTAGCCCAATCTTTGTTCTCGACAACCCTAAAATGAAGTACAGTATCAATCATATCATTGCAAAATTACTAATTTTTTATTTCATTTTTTTTAATAAATAATTATTCTGAAATCTCTAGGAAACAAAAACGCTAATATACTGCAAGATTAGTATGGCTATATATCTAAAAATTGAGAAATATTAACCACTCATAGGAATGAAATGGTATAAAAAGTTTACTTTTGCGATGAAATTTCTCGAAATATGAATGATTGTATTGTTATAATTCCTACCTATAACGAAATTGAAAACATAGAAAGTATTATAAGGGCTGTGCTTTCTCAACACAAACCATTTCATGTCCTTGTTATCGATGATAACTCACCCGACCATACTGCCGATAAAGTAACTTTACTTCAATCTGAGTTTGAAGGTAGGTTGTTTTTAGAAAAAAGAGTCGGTAAACTGGGTTTGGGAACTGCTTATGTCCATGGTTTTAGATGGGCATTAGAGCACAATTATAGTTATGTTTTCGAAATGGACGCTGATTTTTCACACAATCCAAACGATTTAGAAAAATTATATGATGCTTGCCATTTTGGAGGTGCAGACTTGGCCATTGGTTCGCGTTATGTAACAGGTGTCAATGTGGTAAACTGGCCATTAAATAGAGTTTTGATGTCCTATTTTGCTTCGGTTTATGTGCGATTTATTACAGGAATGAAGATTCACGATGCCACAGCGGGATTCATTTGTTATAAAAGCGAAGTTTTGGTTGGAATTAATTTAGATAAAATAAAATTTGTGGGCTATGCTTTTCAAATTGAAATGAAATATAGAACTTTTTGCAAAAAATTTGATATTGTAGAAGTTCCAATTATTTTTACCGATAGAACAAAAGGGCAATCTAAAATGAGCTCAGCTATTTTTAAAGAAGCTGTTTTGGGGGTTATTGCTTTGCGTATTAAAAAATTATTTAACAGCTTATAAACGAACTAACAATGAATAAGTTTTTAATCAAAAACGCTAAAATAGTAAACGAAGGAACTATTTTTGAAGGAGATGTTTTAATAGAAGATGATCTAATAGTTGAAATTGCAGAGAGTATAAGCGCAAAATCATCTGCTTGTAAAATTATCGATGCCGAAGGAAATTATCTAATACCAGGTGCAATTGATGATCAAGTGCATTTTAGAGAACCAGGATTGACGCATAAAGGCGATATCGAATCTGAATCAAAAGCAGCAGTCGCAGGAGGGATAACTTCCTTTATCGAGCAACCCAACACAGTTCCAAATGCTGTAACTCAAGAAATCTTAGAGGAGAAATATCAAGTTGCAGCTCAGAAATCCTATGCGAATTATTCGTTTATGATGGGGGCAACCAATGACAATCTTGATGAGGTTTTAAAAACAAATCCAAGGAATGTTGCAGGAATAAAAATTTTTTTAGGATCGTCAACTGGAAATATGTTGGTTGATAATGAAGAAGTTTTAGAAAAGATTTTTTCAAGTACGCCTTTACTTATTGCGGTGCACTGTGAAGACGAAACGACCATTAAAAGCAATTTAGAAAAATTTAAAGCCGAGTTTGGCGAAGATATTCCTGTAACGGCGCATCACCTTATTCGAAGCGAAGAAGCATGTTATATTTCGTCGTCAAATGCAATCGCTTTAGCCAAAAAAACTGGAGCCAGATTGCATGTTTTTCATCTTTCGACGGCAAAGGAAATGGATTTATTTACCAATAAAATACCATTAGAAGAGAAGAAAATTACGGCCGAGGTTTGTATTCATCATTTGTGGTTCACCAATGATGATTATGCTACCAAAGGCAATCTCATCAAATGGAATCCGGCCGTAAAAACTGCCAATGATAGAAAAGTATTGTGGGAAGCCTTAATTGACGGCAGGATTGATGTAATTGCTACAGACCATGCTCCGCACACTTTAGAAGAAAAAAATCAAACCTATGTGAAAGCACCTTCTGGCGGACCACTGGTACAACATGCTGTTGTAGCTATGTTTGAAGCGTATCATCAAGGAAAAATCAGTATTGAAAAAATCGTTGAAAAAATGTGTCATAATCCGGCAAAAATTTTCAAAATCGAAAAACGAGGTTTTATCAAAGAAGGCTATTATGCCGATTTGGTCATTGTAAATTCAGGATTGCCTTGGAGTGTAAAGAAAGAGAATGTATTGGCAAAATGTGGATGGTCTCCATTTGAAGGTTTTACTTTCAAATCTAGAATTACCCATACTTTTGTAAACGGACAATTAGTTTATTCTGCTTTCAAAGTAAAAGACATTCGTGCTGGAAAGCGATTATTGTTTGATCGATAAATTTTACAAATGAAAAAAATCTTGCCATTTATTATTGTATTAGGAATTCTTGTTGGCTGTAAAAAAGAGTTAGTCAAAGAGCCAAAACGCCTAATAAATAAAGAAAAAATGGTTGATATTATGTATGATTTGGCACTTTTAGATGGAATGAAAGTACAAGATCCCACACTTTCAGACTCATTAAAAATCAGTACAAATCAATATATCTTTAAAAAGTATAAAATTGACAGTGTTCAATTTGCTCAAAGCAATATCTATTATGCAGCTGATTATAAGCAGTACGAAAAAATGTACAATGAGGTAAAAGCTCGTATAGAAAAGAATAAAGTTGATGTTAATGCTTTGATTAGGGCAAAAACCAAAAAAGATATTTTAGAGTCAAAAGCCAAGAAAAAACTAAAACTTAAAAAGGAAGCAGATTCAATAAAAAAAGCTAAGCAAAAGTTGAAATTAAAAAAAGAAACCGATTCTCTAAAAAAATCAAATCAAATCAAAGCTTCAGTTTCTAAAGATTCAATAAAGAAAACTGCTAAAAATAATAAAAAACTATAAGCTTGAAATCTCTTTTATATAAAGGTGGATGTCTGTAAAATCTATTTTCAAAGTGTTTTTTATTTTTTCGTTTGAATATAAATTTTTCGAATAAGAAGCAATAGCTGTCGCTCGGTCAAGTTTTCTTTTTGTTCGGAAAATATTGGAAAAAAACCAATCGATTCTAGATAAAACGTTCGTTAGAAAAGGGCTGATATAAATAGAAGGCCTTTTTGCATTAAGCGAATCTGCAATTGAATTGAACAAATCTTGAAAGACAATATTAACTGCAATGAGTGTGAATCTTTCGTTTTTCACTTCACTTTTCATCAATTGGGCCATAATTTTCACCACATCGCTCACAGCAATAATTCCCGTCGTTCCTTTTGAATAAAATGAAAAACCTTTTTCAATTTTTTTAAAAAGAATTCCACTGCCTTGTTTCCAAATCCTTGGTCCAAGAATTACACCAGGGTTTACAATTATGCTATCTAAACCTTCTTGTTGTCCACGCCAAATTTCCATTTCTGCGCCATATTTTGAAATTGCATAATCACTATGTGGCTTTTCGGGATTCCATTCTGTTTCTTCAGTGATGATTTTTTCCTTTTCTTTCAAATCGCCAAGTGCAGCAATTGAACTTACAAAACATAGCTTTTGGACTTTTTTGGCAATACAAAAATTGACAATATTGGAGGTTCCTTCGATATTTGTTTTTCTCACTATATTTTCATCTTTTGGATCAAATGAGATGAAAGCAGCACAGTGATAGACATATTCAATATTTTCGAAAGCTATTTCTAGGGATGGAATATCAAGGATATCAGCTTGAATCCAACTTATTTTTTGGAATAAATTTTCTTTCTTGTGAAGCGAAAACAGCGATTTTGTTTTCTCGATTGTTTCCAATTTTCGATAAATAGCGCGTGCACTTTCTCCATTTTCAATTAAATGAAGCAATAAATGAGCGCCCACCAAACCTGTTCCTCCTGTGACTAAAACCATGTTGTAAATATAATAAAATCAATAGCAATTTCAATGCTAGTAATACCCAATACCAATTAGCTATAGATGAGTTTGAAATCACTACTAATTTTGAATCGAGTTTAATGCATAAAATATCGGTTTAATTGAATTTTGGAATTGTCATTGAAATTTTGGAATTGCCATTGAAATTGTTATTGTCATTGCTTTTCGAATTGTTATCTTTGCGCACACGAAGCCTAAAAGGCTAAACTGACGAAAGTAAATTGATTAAAAAAATGAAGAATTTTATAGAAGAAGTGACTTGGCGAGGAATGCTCCACGACGTTATGCCCGGAACAGAAGAACATTTGATGGAACAAATGCGTGTGGCGTATGTGGGAATAGATCCAACAGCCGATTCATTGCATATAGGGCATTTGGTTGGAGTAATGTTGTTGAAACATTTTCAAATATCTGGACACAAACCACTAGCCTTAGTGGGAGGTGCGACAGGAATGATTGGTGATCCATCAGGAAAATCGAATGAAAGAAATTTGTTGGACGAAAACACTTTGCGTCACAATCAAGAAGCTATAAAAGGTCAATTATCCCGATTTTTAGATTTCACTTCGAATGCACCAAACGCGGCAGAATTGGTTAATAATTACGATTGGATGAAGAGCTTTTCATTTCTGGATTTCATTCGCGACGTTGGAAAACATATCACGGTAAATTATATGATGGCAAAAGATTCTGTAAAGAAGCGTTTGTCTTCAGAAGCTGCCGAAGGAATGTCTTTCACGGAGTTTACTTATCAATTGGTTCAAGGCTACGACTTTTTGCATTTGTACCGAGATAAAAGCTGCACATTGCAAATGGGGGGAAGCGACCAATGGGGAAATATTACTACTGGAACCGAATTAGTGCGAAGAATCGCCAGCGGAAAAGCCTATGCATTGACTTGTCCGTTAATAACCAAAGCCGATGGAACCAAGTTTGGGAAATCCGAAGGGGGGAATATTTGGTTGGATGCAACTAGAACTTCACCTTATAAATTTTACCAATATTGGTTGAACACTTCCGATGTTGATGCCGAAAAATACATCAAGATTTTCACCTTTTTATCGAAAGAGGAAATAGAAGATTTAACTGTACAACATAGAGAAGCGCCACACTTGCGTTTGTTGCAAAAACGTTTGGCCGAAGAAATTACGGTAATGGTGCATTCTAAGGAAGATTTAGAAAACGCCATAAAAGCATCAGGAATTCTTTTTGGAAATGCTACTGCCGATGATTTGAAACAATTGGACAAAGCGACTTTCTTGGAAGTTTTTGATGGAGTTCCACATGCGGAAATTGCAATGACTGAAATCGAAGCAGGGATTAACATTGTTGACGTTTTAAACGAAAAAACAGGATTCCTAAAATCGAATGGTGAAGCGAGACGAGCTTTGACAGCCAATTCTATTTCGGTAAACAGAGAAAAAGTAACCGAAGAATTCGTGCTTTCGACTAAAGATTTAATCAATAGTCAGTTTGTGTTGCTGCAAAGCGGGAAGAAAAATTATTTTGTGATTCGGGTTAAATAACCATCAAATTACAACCTCGAATATCCGAATTATCAAAACGTCCCAATACCTCGAACGAGTTGTTGGGATTTTTTTTACCTAAATCCTGCGTCGCAATAAACGAGCAGGAATTAATGTTGGCTAAATCAATCACATTAATTCCACCCGTTTTTCCATCGGCAACATAAGTCAAAGCATCTTCGGTGTCACGGACGAGAATTTGCATCCAAGAAGGGCATTCAAAAATTCCATTTCCTAAAGAATAGGCTTGCGAAAGCAATTCCGTCATTCCGTATTCAGAATGGATGGCTGTTACGCCAAAACCGTGGCAAAGTTGTTCGTGCAATTCTTCCCGAATCATTTCCTTGCGTTTGCCTTTCATTCCGCCGGTTTCCATAATGATGGTGTTTTGCAATTGGAAAGGATGTTTTTCGATTAAATCCAATAAAGCATAAGTTACTCCAATTAGAATTATGTTTTGTCCAGAATTGTCTAATCGCGTCAATTTCTCGATGAGTTCTTCGTGGTTGTGAAGATAAAATCCACTTTCGAGATTGCGGGTCATTTGAATTAAATCTTCAACCATATAAATTAAGGACGAGCCATCACGTTCTAAATAGGATGGAAGCAAAGCCAAAACAACATAATCCTCAATGTGGCCATAGAATTGCGAGAATCCTTTTCGATAACTTTCTTCATATAAAGAAACATCTGTAACAAAATGTTTGCTGGTTAGTATTCCGGTAGTTCCGCTGCTTGTAAAGATTTTATGAATTGTGCTCATAGCTTCGGGACCATTGGAAACCACCCGGTGACTCTTGAAAAATTGAATGGGCAAAAAAGGAATTTGTTCTAGTGATTTCACCTTTTGAACATCCGTTTTTAAGAAATCACAAAATTCTCGATAAACTAAGTTGTTTTCATATTGAAAGCGAAACACTTTCAGCGCTATTTTTTCAAATTGCTTTTGGCTTGAAATGGTGAATATGTCTGGAATTGAATTCAAGAAGAGTTTTTTGCAAATATAATTAAATAAAAAACTCCAACTTGAGATTGGAGTTTTTTTAAAATTCACGATAAAACTACTTGTCTTCCGAAAGTCAGGATTATTTAATAATCAATTTTCTCGTGTCGGTTTTTCCGTCTTCTGAAATTTTTATAAAGTAAACGCCTCCTTTAAGGTTGGAAACATTCACTGCATTATTTGAAGTATTTGCATTTAATACTTGTTTGCCCAATACATCAAAAACAGCGATTGCTTTTTCATTTGTGCTATTTGAAGTAATGTGCAAGGTGCCACCTGTAACTGGGTTTGGATATACATTAAGGCCAGCGATAGTATTTTGATTCAAGCCTAAAATGGCTTCGCTTACACTAATGCTAAAATTATCAATAGCATACATTCCATTATTTCCAGCGTCATTCGTGTCGGTCCATTTTATCCATAAATTGGTTCCGTTTGGCCAATTCAACCCTGTTATTATGTTAGATAAAAGAGTATAATTAGAAGCTAAATTTCCATTAACTGCCGAATTTGAAGTTGCACTTGTGAGTTTTTCTTTTAAGTCTAAAGCAGTAACTGCTGTCCAAGTACCTGAATTTAAACTTGTAGCGTCTAAACTGTATGAAAAAGCAATAGTTTCGTTTACAGCAGCATTTCCGGATTCTCTCCATTGCTCCATTTTGGTTTGAATGGAAATTTTAGAAACGGTACCGCCAGTATTATTAGTAAAAACGGCGCCCATTGCAGGTATTGTCGTAGCATCAGATAATGCTCCAAAAGCTCTTTCTTCAGAACCAACTGCACCTACGTTGTATATGTTTCCAATGCTTGAATTTCCGTTGCTTACTGCCATTGATAATGTTGTACCAGTTGAAACGTTGATGGCAGTCCAGCCTGGAAGAAAATCGGTTAATGTAGACCCCATTCCGCTAAAATCCTCAAAATAGGGGACATTAACTCCGATTAGAGAGATTGGTGTTTGTCCAAACGACAAAGTAGCCAACATAATAAAAGAGAAAGTGTAAAATTTTTTCATTAGCTGTGATTTTAAGATTAAATAACAAATGTAGTAAGTAATTTCGTGATGCAAAATTAAAAATGTTAAAAAATTACGCTTTTAATCTGATTAATTTGTTTTTTACCGAAAATCTGTAAAATTTGTGAGTTTTTAAAGTTGGGCATTAATCAAAAAAAACTCCATCTGTTACGGATGGAGTTTTAATAAATAAGAGATAATTGCCTGTTTGTAAATAAAATATGGATTATTCAATAATTAATTTTCGGGTGTCTGTGTTTCCGTCTTGAGTGATTTTTATCACATAAGCGCCTCCTTTTAGGCTTGAAACATTTACAGTGTTGTTGGAGGTTTTAGCGTTTAAAACTTCTTTTCCTAATATATCATAAACAGCAACTGTTTTGGCTTCACTACTATTAGACGTAAGATATAAATTTCCGTCTTTAACAGGGTTTGGGTATACTTTTAATCCAGAGATTGAGTTCTGTTTGATTGATAAAGGGATACTAGTGGAAATTTTTAATTCATCAATAGTAATTGCTGGTGTTTTAGTGTCTGAATCTTGTCTTAACATAAATCCGCCTAAATTTGCAATTGCTGTTGCTGGAGTGCTAACAAGTGTTGCAGGAGTAGCGGCAGTGAAAGTTGACAAATCAGGATTGAACCAAGCGCTAAGTTTATTTGCAGCAAAATCATAACCCATAACAACTAAAACAACATCTCCCACAGTTCTTAATGTTGCATCATAATTTGTAGTTGTTGAAGCAGAATCAAAACCCAAATTATATTGTGTTGCATTCTTTTTCACAAATAATCTTCCCATATAATTTTTTAGACCATCAGTTAGTCCTGCAAAATAAGTTTCTGTTAAATCAGAGGTAACATTAGTCAAATCAGTAATATTCATTAGAAATGAATAATAAACTGTGCCTGCTGTTGTTGCGGTGAAAGGAGTGAAAGTTTCGATTCCTGCTCCAGTAAATGAAATCGAATTTCCAGAAGAAGAAATTCCAGTATATGTTAAATTACCTGCGGTAACAGCGACAATATCTCCAGTGTTAACATTTGTCCATTTCTGTTCAGCACCTAAAGAATTGCCAACGGTATAATCAAAGTTTTCAGCAAAAGGCAATGTGTTTATTATTTTGCATTCTGGAGCTGTAATGTTTTTAGTGAAACTACAAGCACCAGTCACAGTTAAAGTTAGATTCGTGCCTTCGGGAATATTTGTAATTAAAATATTTCCGCTAGCTACTGTAGAAGGATTGTCTCCGCCTAAAGTTCCAGCACTTGTCAATAAGTTGTATGTTCCAGTATTTCCTCCGGTAAAAGGAATTGAAACGTTATAAGTGTCAACATTTAAGGTAGTTGCATTACAAGTTGAAGTTTCAGTTGCTAAAGTCAAACTGCAAGGAGTTGTACCAAGCCAAGATCCGGCCACTAATATTCCATCAATTATTTGACTTTGAGTTGAACTGTACTGCCTTAAACAAACTCTTTCGATGCCTGTTATTCCAGACCCCGAAGCTGTTGCTTCTGCTGCTCCAGCTTCAACTTCTGTTAAAGGAACGCCTGAGGATTTAATCCATATACTTGAGCTTCCTGTTGAAGAAACATCATATTTTACAATGATAAGATATGTAGTATTTAAATCAAAATCTGTAGGAGTAGCAGAATATACTGCAGTGCTTGTGTTTGAAACGCCAAAATTAATTTTACCAGATGTTGCAGAGGGTTTTACAAAAACTCTTGCCGCAAAAGTTGTAGCACTATTTCCTAAATGTATAAAGTAACCGGTTGTACTGTTAGTTACATTGACAAGAAATGAATAATATATTGTTCCAGTTGTTACAGGTGTAAAAGTTTTTGAAATATCCTCTCCAGTATTGTCTAATTTTGCAGCATTTCCTTCAACAGCTCCCAAAACACCAGTTAATCCAGAGTATCCAGAATATGTCAATCCATTTGACGCACCAACATCAATGGCGGCTGAACCACTTGAACTATGGGCAACCCAACCGTTGTTAGTTAACAAACTGTTGTCTGTGTAGTTAAGATTATCTTTTAAAATCACTTGTCCAAACGACAAAGAAGCCAATAAAATAAAAGATAAAGCGTAAAGTTTTTTCATTTTTTTTAATTTAAAAATTAGTCACACAAATATAGCGAGAAATCTTTTTTTTACAGGAAAAATCTATGTAAAAAAATCATCAAATTAAAAAAAAATGAAAAGTTACTTATCTGACAATAAGTTTTCTGGTGGCAGTAGCTTGTTCCTCGTCTATTTTGATAATATAGACGCCTGGAGATAAATTAGAAATGTTCAATTCTCTTGAACTTATAGTAGTTTGAAGCACTTTTTTGCCAAGAACATCAAAGATAATGATGTTTTTATCAAGGTCATTTTTCGAACTGATGTATACTTTGCCATTACTCACGGGATTTGGGTACAAGTTCAACCCTTCGATAACCGTAGTTTCTTGAAGTTTGGATTGTTGCTTAACTTCTTGAGCTGAAACGCTTAAAGTGAAGAAAAAAACCAATAAAAGAGTAATATAAAAGTAGTTTTTAGCCATCATCTCGATTTGGAGTTGTAAAGATATAAAAAAACATTTCAAATTGTATACCAAAACATATAAAAATACGTTATCGTTGCTTTTTTTAAAAAAGAGAGCTAGTTTATTGTAAGGTTTTTTGATGTATTAATTTTATAAGTAGAGTTAATCTAAAAGCTAGTTTTTTTATGTATTGTTACTATTTTGTTTATACTATATTACCAAATTGTTAACTTATAACAATAATTTAACACGTGCAATAGTTTTGTTTATCTTTACAAATCTAAACGCGGTATTGTTTTACTATGAAGAAACGAAATACAAAAATTTTATTGGTCGATGATGAACCAGATATCTTAGAAATTGTTGGTTATAATCTCGCCCAAGAAGGCTATCAGATCTTTACAGCCTCAAATGGTAAGGAAGCAGTCGCTAAGGCAAAAAAAGAAGAACCAGACCTTATCATTATGGATGTAATGATGCCAGAAATGGATGGCATGGAAGCTTGTGAAATTATCCGAAAAATTCCTGAATTAAATAATGTAATTATCACTTTTTTAACTGCAAGAAGTGAAGATTATTCCCAAGTTGCAGGCTTCGACGCTGGAGCCGATGACTACATAACCAAGCCAATTAAGCCAAAAGTACTTGTAAGTAAAGTAAAGGCCCTTTTGAGAAGGCTGAAAGAACAAGAAAAAAACAGTGATACCCTAAATGTTGGTGGAATAGAAATAAACCGCGAAGAATATCAAATCATTAAAGACGGTCAAGTGATTGCTTTACCTCGAAAAGAATTTGAACTGTTTTATTTATTGGCATCAAAACCAGGGAAAGTTTTCAAGAGAGATGAAATTCTGGATAAAGTATGGGGCAATGAAGTAGTAGTGGGAGGAAGGACAATAGATGTACATATCCGAAAACTTCGAGAAAAAATTGGAGATGATTTTTTTAAAACCATAAAAGGTGTTGGGTATAAATTTGAAGTATAATTTTTGTGTTAAATTTGCACAAAACTTCGACTTCAAGAAAAATGAAAATAAATTTCCAAAAAACCTATAAGTTTGCTGTAATTTCAGCACTTTACATTAGTATTTTCACCTCTTTTTGTGCTATTTTTTTTGTCAAAGCACTATTTAATCCAGCCCGAAAGTTAATGCTTTTTGGGCTCTGCATATTTGTATTGGTTTATATTTTCTCATTTATTTTATTGCAATACAGGGTTGAAAAATTTATTTATCGTAAGGTTAAAAAAATATATGATGATATCTCTTTATTAGAATCAAGTACCTTTATAAATCAGCCTATAACTACTGATATGGAAGCTCTGACGCGGGAAGTCAGAAAGTTTGCCACCGACAAAAAGTTGGAAATCGAAATGCTTAAAGTTCGCGAAAAATACCGAAGAGAATTCTTGGGAAATGTTTCTCACGAGCTTAAAACCCCTTTATTTACTGTTCAAGGCTATCTGTCAACGCTTCTTGATGGAGCGATGGATGATAAAAACATTCGAAAAAAATACTTGAAACGTGCCGAAAAAGGTGTCGAAAGATTAATTTATATCGTCGAAGATTTAGATATGATTACCAAATTGGAATCGGGTGATTTGAATCTTGAAATTTCTGAATTTGATATTGTTGAATTAATCCAAAATGTTTTCGACCTATTAGAAATGAAAGCCGACAAAAAGAAAATTACTTTGGCATTCGAAAATTATCATATTCAGCCCATTTTTGTAAAAGGCGATAAAGATAAATTGCAGCAACTAGTAGAAAATTTACTTGTGAATTCTATAAAGTACGGCAAAGAAGGAGGAACAACCGAAGTTAGTGTAATAAACCTGACCAAAAGAAAAGTGTTGATTCGAATCACTGATAACGGTGAAGGTATTGAAAGTCAAAATGTTCCAAGGATTTTCGAACGTTTTTACCGTGTTGATAAAAGTGGTGCTCGTTCAGAGGGTGGTTCAGGATTAGGTCTAGCCATTGTAAAACACATTATTGAAGCACATAAAGAAAAGATCTATGTTGAGAGTGAGTTCGGGATTGGTTCAGAATTTTCATTTACACTACATAAAGCTAATGTAATTGGTAAAAATAAAGATAAGATTTAATTAATAGTAGTTCAAAAGCGGTTTTTCAGCTGAATAATTGAAAATGAACATATTAAAAATATTTTTCCACTCCATCTTTATCTGTGATGTTAATTTAAAATCATGGCACGTTTAATTTATTATCAAGTTAATGTTATGTTAACATTAACTTAACATTGCGACGTACCTTTGCAAAAAAAAAATAAACATCAATAATGAAAAAATTTTTATTTGCAAGTTTACTATTTGTATCATTTGCAACCAATGCGCAAGATGTCAAGAAAGATGATATCAAAAAAGAAGTAGTACGTATTTTAGATTCTATCAATTCCGTAAACAAAGTTAAACAAGTAGAAAAAGAAAATATAGCTTCAAAAGAAAAAGTCGATAAGGAGAAAGCTGACAAAGAAGCTTGGTACAACAAATTGTCCATCCGTGGTTATGTTCAGGTTCGTTACAACGGATTGTTGTCTACTAATGACAAAGTTTCTTGTGATCAATGCGACAAATCTTGGGGAACAACTTCAACAGCTCCAGATGCAAAATCAAACAATGGGTTTTTTATAAGACGAGCTCGTGTTATATTTTCGGGACAAGTTCATCCTAATGTATATGTTTATATACAACCTGATTTTGCTAGTTCGCCAGGTTCAGGTGTCAATCATTTTGCTCAACTAAGAGATGCTTATGCTGATGTTTCCTTTGATAAGAAAAGAGAATATAGGGTTAGAATAGGACAAAGTAAAGTGCCTTTTGGTTTCGAAAATTTGCAATCAAGCCAGAATCGTTTGACTTTGGATCGTAATGATGCTTTGAATAGTGCTGTTGTTAATGAACGAGATTTAGGTGCATTTTTTTACTGGGCTCCAGCCGAAATTAGAGAACGTTTTGCCATGCTTGTAAAAGATGGATACAAAGGTTCCGGAGATTATGGTGTATTTGCTTTTGGTGCTTACAATGGTCAAACTGCCAATAAAACAGAAGGCAATAGAAATTTACATGTAGTTACTAGAATAACTTATCCTTTTCTTATTGGAAATCAAATTATCGAACCTGGTTTGCAAGCTTATACGGGAAAATGGGCATTCTCAAACGAGTTATCAACAGGGGTGACAACTCCAAATAAAACAAACACGGTCGATCAAAGAGTAGGAGCTACTTTTGTACTCTATCCAAAACCATTTGGTATCCAAACAGAATATAACTTCGGTAAAGGACCACGTTATGATAAGGTTACAAATACAGTTCAAGCAACAGATTTACAAGGTGGTTACGTAACTTTGAATTACAAATGGGATATAAATTTAGCCAAACACCATTTTTTATACCCTTTTGCTAAGTTTCAATATTATGATGGTGGAAAGAAATTCGAAAAAGATTCTAGAAGTTATATCGTAAGAGATTATGAAATTGGTCTAGAATGGCAACCAATCAAAGCATTCGAATTAGTAGCTGAATGGGTTATTGCTGACAGAACATTTGAAGATAGCGCACTGAAAAACAATAGACAGCAAGGAAATCTATTGAGATTGCAAGCGCAGTTCAACTTTTAATTTTGAATCAATTAAAAAGAAGCTATTTTGCAGTTTGTGAAATAGCTTCTTTTTTATAATTTATGGTCTTTCTTAGTCTGATATACACTGCTAAAAATTGTAAATGTGGGTTTAGTTTACTTTTCCTTATTGTTAAGTTATTGTAAAAACCATTCAAATAGTAATGATTGTATAATACTGACTTAACACAGACTTAACGTTACCGCCTTACTTTTGTCAAAAATTAAAACAAATTTTAAAAATGAATACAACTAAATTAAGAATTGCAGCCCTTTTAATAGCCGTAATAGCTATTGGATATTCGTTTACAACTATAAGTAAAATAACGATTAAGGGTTCGGATACTATGGTAATTTTGTCTCAACAATGGGCAGAAGCATATATGAAAAAACATCCAGAAACAACTATTCAAGTTACAGGAGGTGGATCTGGAGTTGGACTAGCAGCATTGATTAACGGTTCTACGGATATTGCTAACTCAAGCCGTCCAATTAAGCCAGCTGAAGTTGAAAAATTGAAAGCAAAATACAATAAAAGTGGAGTTGAAATTGCTTGTGCCAAAGATGGTTTGTCAGTTTTCTTGAATAAAGGGAATACAGTATCAGAATTGACTGTTCAACAAATTGGGGAAATATTTTCTGGTAAAATTACCAATTGGAAACAAGTAGGTGGAGCAGATGCAAAAATTCAATTGTACGGAAGAGAAAGCAGTTCGGGAACTTTTGAATTCTTTAAAGAACATGTTGTAAAAACTGATTTTGCTCCAAGTTGTCAAACTTTACCTGGAACTGCAGCGATTGTAAACGCAGTGAAAAAAGACAAATATAGTATTGGTTACGGTGGTGCAGCTTACGCAGAAGGCGTGAAAGACTGTAAAGTAAAAAAAGATGCTAAAAGCAAAGGTGTTTTACCAACTGAGGCTACAATAAAAAACAAAACATATCCAATTTCAAGATACTTGTATATGTATTTGAAATCGAAACCAACAGGTGAAACTAAAGCTTTTATTGATTGGATTTTGAGTCCAGAAGGGCAAAAAATGATTGCAACTGTAGGTTATTTTCCAGTAAAATAAAAACTAATAAAAAATCCCTCTCTTATAATTAGGGAGGGATTTTTTATATACCTAAATGAATTCTTAAATACATAAAATGAATTCTCCACTTCAAAACAAACAAACTTTCACCAAAGAAAGTTTAAAAAAGCAATTCAGACTTTCTGAATTTTTGGCCGAGAAAATCATTTCTTCGGTAGCTTTTCTTTCGATTGCCATAATTTTTCTGATTTTTATTTTTGTTTTCAAAGAGTCTTTGCCTTTGTTCAGTTTTGGTGATAAAGCAAAAGCAAAAACCGAAATTCAATCCACATCAGGTACTGCAGTAGAAACTTATGGAAGTGAAACTTCTACTGATGAAAGTCAACCAGAAACCTACGGGGCTCCAACCGAAAGCCTAGAGCCAGAAAGTTACGGAACTCCAACAGAAGATTTAAATCCTGTGGTTGAAGAAACTACTGAGCCAGAAACATACGGAACTGTAACCGAAGATTTAAATCCAGATTCGAATTCAGAAGCTGAGGTTGTTATTGACGAAAAAGTTACTGGCAACAAGGAAGGAGCTGACAAAACTTGGAGTACTTTTTTCTCTACCGAATGGGTTCCTGTTTCAGATAATCCTCGTTTTGGATTGATAGCTTTGTTTATAGGTACTTTAAAAGTAACAATTATCGCAATTCTGATTGCTGGTCCTTTGGCCATTTTAGCTGCGGTTTACACTTCTTGTTTTGCATCTAATAGGAGAAAGGAAATTATAAAACCCATTATCGAAATGTTGGCAGCTTTTCCATCGGTAGTAATTGGATTTTTTGCAATGATGGTTTTGGCTACTTTTTTCCAAGATATTTTTGGCTATGATTCAAGATTGAATGCTTTTATTGGCGGTGTAGCAATGGCATTGGCAGCAATTCCAATAATTTACACGATTTCAGAAGATGCCTTGTCGGCAGTCCCTAAAACTTATACCGAAGCCAGTTTGGCATTGGGAGCCAGCAAAGCACAAACCGCTTTTTCGGTGATATTGCCAGCGGCAACTCCTGGTATTTTTGCAGCCTTGCTTTTAGGTGTGGGTCGTGTTTTTGGTGAAACAATGATTGCACTTATGGCAACTGGAAATGCAGCTTTATTATCGGCAAATCCGTTTGAAAGTGTGCGAACTTTTGCAGCAACTATTGGTTCTGAAATGGCCGAAACCGTTTTTGGAGAAACTCATTATAGCGTTTTGTTTTTTATTGGATCGTTACTTTTCATTTTCTCTTTCATATTAAATGCTGTAGCGGAATTTTATGTCAAAGGAAAATTAATCAAAAAATTCCAAGGTAAATAGATATGGAAAATACAATTAACATATCGGAAAATCCGTTTGCAAAGACAAGTGGAAAAGGAAAAGATATTAAGGAAAAAGCAGTTGTGGGAATTACTCAAATTGCTGTTATTTTGATTATCGCGATATTGATAGTCATTTTGGGAATCATAATTTACCAAGGACGTGATAAATTTTCATGGGAATTCATCAGTTCTTTTCCAACCGACGGAATGACCAAAGGCGGTATCTTTCCTGCTTTGATAGGAACTTTTATATTGGTTATCGTGATGTCGATAGCGGCAGTTCCTTTTGGCACAATTACGGCGATTTATTTAACCGAATATGCGCACGAAAAATCAAAATTTGCGGCAGCGGTACGTTTTTCTATTCGAACATTGGCAGTTGTACCTTCAATAATTTTTGGACTTTTTGGACTTGGTTTTTTTATCCAATTTGTAGGCGGCGGAATGGATTCTGCTTTCAATGGTGGAGAATTGCATTGGGGACAACCTAATATTCTTTGGGCGAGTTTAACAATGGCATTATTGACGCTTCCTGTGATTATTGTTTCAGTAGAAGAAGCCTTGAAAACCATCCCAAGAGAATTAAGAGAAGCGAGTTTAGCCTTGGGTGCAACCAAATGGCAAACGATAAAAAAAGTAGTTTTTCCAGGTTCTATTTCTGGAATTATGACAGGAACTATCCTTGCGGTAAGTAGAGGCGCTGGAGAAGTGGCGCCAATATTATTTACGGGAGCAGCTTATTATTTGGCTACATTACCCGATTCCTTAAGCGACCAATTTATGAATTTGGGGTATCACGTTTACATTATGTCAACCCAATCTTCGGATGTGGAGAAAACAATGCCAATACAGTTTGCAACCACCTTGGTGTTATTAATTCTAACTTTATCACTAAATTTAGTTGCGGTAATCATCCGATCTAGAATTAGAAGAAAAGCGAAATAATTTCATATAGCAAAATTATATTATTTTAGATATAACAAAAATACAATGAGAGATATAAAAATACAGGTTAACGATTTGTCATTATACTACGGTGAAAAAAAAGCATTAAATGAAATTTCGATGCAAATTCCTGCCAATAAAGTAACGGCTTTAATCGGACCATCGGGTTGTGGAAAATCTACTTTTTTGAGATGCATTAATCGAATGAATGATTTGATTCCTAGTGTAAAAATCACAGGAGAAATGCTTGTGGAAGGAGTCGATATCTATGACAAAAACGTGGATGTGGTTAATATTCGAAAAAAAATTGGAATGGTTTTTCAAAAATCGAATCCATTTCCGAAATCCATATATGAAAATGTGGCTTATGGGCCAAGAATTAACGGTCTAAAAGATAAAAGTCAATTAGACGAAATCGTAGAAACTTCTTTGCGTCAAGCAGCTATTTGGGACGAATTGAAAGACAGATTAGACGACTCAGCAATGGGATTATCGGGTGGACAACAACAGCGTTTGTGTATTGCTCGAACATTGGCGGTAAGCCCAGATATTATTTTGATGGATGAGCCAGCGAGTGCTTTGGATCCACTTTCTACTTCTAAAATTGAAGAATTGGTACATCAATTAAAAGAACAATACACCATTATTATTGTTACCCACAATATGCAACAAGCCGCTAGAACCAGTGATTTTACAGCTTTCTTTTATATGGGAGAATTGGTTGAATTTGGAAAAACAAATGCTATATTTACAAAGCCAGAAAAGAAACAAACCGAGGATTATATCACGGGACGATTCGGATAATGGTAGGATGGGGTTAATTGTTTAATTAATAAAGGATTAATTGTTAACTTATTAATCTTTTAAACTAAAAACTGTAAGATGACACACTTTGAGATAGAGTTGGATAGACTTAAAAATGTAATCATAAAAATAGGAACTCTTGCTGTAAGCCAAGTTGGCGAATCGGTAAAAGCATTATTGTTTGAACCTATTGAAGGAAAAGAAGTAAAGAAAACGGAATTAAAAATCGATAAATTAGACGTCAAAATCGACGAAATTTGCCAAAGTATTTTTGCTTTGCAACAGCCGGTAGCTTCAGATTTGCGTTTTATAATGGCTTCAATGCAAATAAGTAATGAAATAGAAAGAATTGGTGATTTGGCCGTAAGTGTTATTAAAAGAGCCAAAAACATTAAAGAAAAACACGATTTAGTTGCCAAGTTTGAAATAGGTGAATTAGCCAAACAAGTTGAATTGATAACAATAAAAACCAATGAGTGTTTATTGTCTCGTGACGAAAACACAATTGCCGAAATATTGGCTCTGAATAAAGCGATCAAAGCAAAAGGAGATGAAATAATCGACAATATTATTGATGCTATGAAATCTCAATCAAAAGTAGTTGTTTCAGGAACTAATTTGGTTATTGCTTTGAAGCATTTAGAACGTATTTCTGATCATAGTTCTAATATTGCGGAGTATGTGTATTTTATGATAAATGCAAAAATAATCAAACACGAAAAATACGAAGATTTAAATATTGAAAAGCCAGAGTAATTTTTGAATAGATTCCTTATAATTCAAGAAAAAAAGCAGTCAATTAATTTTTGGCTGCTTTTTTCTTATCGTCTCTCCAAGTGATATAACCTAGAATGGCATTGAAAAAGTAGAAAATATACTTTGCTGTATTGGCAATATTCATTTGTAAAATGTTTTGAACCATTTTGGTTAAATTATAAATTTGCCACATAAACCAATTATCGGGATACATTCTAGCCATATTAAAGGTTCCTCCAAAAGTCAATCCCGCTGGAATTGTTACTGCAAAAAACAACTTCCAATCAATCGGTTTTTCAGATAAATATTGGAAGGCTATGTAGTTTAAAACGAAAGAAAAGAAAAAACCTAAGACTATATTTCTATAGAAAATAAAATCGACAGAACGCAGCATTTTGCTTTTCTTCCAAGCTTTGAAAACAAGATAATTCCCAATAAATGTAACAGGATAGGTAAGAATTGCTCCAGCATTCCCAAGTAAATAATCAATAGAACCACTTAGAAAAGTATTGCAAGTAGATAAAAAATTGCCAAAATTATTTTTCTTAGTAACCAATCGATTTCCTATCATCGAAAATCCAGTGTTCAGGATGGAAAGATACCCCAAATAAAAAACGTATTTCTGTTGCTGAAATGTAAAATTGAAAACCGTTTTATGATAATCCAATGCCAAAGAAGCCGAAACAACAATCACCAATCCAATAACATCCAAATAAGTGCTATTAGTAATTGATTTAATAGTTTTTATTGATTTTTCAGAAAGTGAAAATATGTTCATCCAATTGTGTTTGAGCAAATATAGAAAGATTATTGTCCAAATTGCCTGTTTTTATTTCAACATCAAATGGAAAATATTATTTTCTTGCAAAGGAAATCGTCAACTTTATAATCAATAAAATTAGATCAGGAAGTTGTATTTGTGATTCTTTTAATCTGAACCAATAAATGTTGTGTTTCCATTAATAATATCAATTTCTGCAAAACTATGTTTTCCAAAAACGATAAATAATTTATTAGATTCATATTTAATATATCGTATTTCAGATTTTCCAACGCTTGGTTTTCCACAAATTGAAATTACATTTGTTTGCCATAATAATTTACCGCTTTTATAGGCAGATATAGTTTGTAAATCTCTTTCTGCAAAGTAGATTATTTGATTGTGCTCAATACCTCGTTTATTTGTCTCAAAAAAATTTAATTCTGTATTCTTTGAAATTAAATTCACATCATAGTTTTGAGCAAAACTTAATTGAGTTAAAATTAAAATAACCGTTAAGAATGTAAAAAATCTTTTCATAAGATAAATATTGTTTTGCAAACATCAATATCAATGCGCTTCCAACCAATTTTTCCCAATTCCAATTTCTACATCCAGCGGAACATCCATTATAAAAGCATTTTCCATTTCGTGTTTAATCATCGGTTGGATTTTTTCCAATTCCGAGTTGTGAACGTCAAACACCAACTCATCGTGTACTTGCAACAACATCTTCGATTTCCAGTTTTCGGCAACTAATTTTTTATGAATATTAATCATCGCAATTTTAATAATATCTGCCGCAGAACCTTGAATTGGTGCGTTTACGGCATTTCGTTCCGCACCACTTTTGACCATCATATTGGCAGAATTAATGTCTTTTAAATAACGTCTTCTTCCTAAAACTGTTTGCACATAACCGTGCTCTCTGGCAAAATCCACCTGACTTGACATATAGGATTTTAGTTTTGGATAAGTCGAATAATAGGCATCAATCAACTCGGCACTTTCTTTTCGTGAAAGCGAAGTTTGATTAGAAAGTCCAAAAGCAGAAACTCCATAAATAATTCCGAAATTCACGGTTTTGGCATTGCTACGTTGTTCTTTGGTAACTTCTTCCAAAGGCACATTGAATACTTTGGCAGCCGTACTTCGGTGAATGTCTTCATTATTTTGGAAAGCTTTAATCATATTTTCTTCACCAGACAAAGCAGCAATTATACGCAATTCTATTTGAGAATAATCCGCAGAAACTAAAGTGTAATTTTCGTCACGAGCAATAAAGGCTTTTCGAATTAATCGACCTCTTTCAGTACGAATCGGAATGTTTTGCAAGTTCGGATTGTTGGAACTCAAACGTCCAGTCGCTGCAACGGTTTGCATATAATCGGTGTGAACACGACCTGTTTTTTTATCAACTTGGTTTGGCAAGGCATCAATATAAGTACTTTGCAATTTCACCATTTGTCGCCATTCGAGAATGTCTTTTACGATTGGATTGTCTTTTTCTAAATAACTCAAAATCTCTTCCCCAGTGGCATATTGACCGGTTTTGGTTTTCTTTTGTTTCGCTCCGCCAATTTTCAATTTATCGAATAGAATATCGCCGAGTTGTTTTGGCGAAGCCAAATTGAATTTCTCGCCAGCCGTTTCGTAGATTTTTTGTTCTAAAGCGGCACTTTCTTTTGCCATTTCAACCGACATTGATTTCAGGAATGGAACGTCGAGATTAATGCCTTCCAATTCCATTGCCGCCAAAACAGGAATTAATGGAATTTCGATTTCATCAAATAATTTTTTGGTTTCGGCTTTGTCGAGAATTGGGCTGAAATTTTGTTTCAATTGATAAGTGATATCAGCATCTTCGGCGGCGTATTCTTTGATGTCTTCCAAAGCTACGTCTCGCATCGATTTTTGATTCTTTCCTTTTTTACCAATCAAATCTTCAATGGATTTCGGGGAATATTTCAAATAGGTTTCACTCAAAACATCCATATTATGGCGCATATCTGGGTTAATCAAATAATGGGCAATCATCGTGTCGAACAATTTTCCTTTGATTTGAACGTCATAATGTGACAGAATTTTCAAATCATATTTGATGTTTTGGCCAATTTTTTCGATATTTTCATTTTCGAAAAATGGTTTGAATTTATCCACCAAAATTTGAGCTTCTTCCTGATTTTCGGGAAACGGAACGTAAAATGCTTTTCCTTTTTCGAAAGAAAACGACATTCCAACCAATTCGGCATTCAAGGCATCGATTCCGGTGGTTTCTGTGTCAAAACAAACCGAAGTTTGATTCATCAAGTTTTGCAAAAGCAATTTTACGGCAAAATCACCTTGGATACTTTGGTAAAAATGTTCCGTGTTATCCAATGTTGCATAATGTGAACTCGATTTTATTTCGCCACTTTCTTCATCCGAAAAGCCAAACAAATCAAATTGGTCTTCATTCGTTTTTTTGGCAGGAGCTTTTTTGGTTGGTTCTGGTATCTCGCTAGGAGTTCCATTTCCATTCGTGTCAATTTCGTCGTATTCTTTTCCAGTTCCAAAATATTTGTCAAACTGCGCTTTCATTTGACGGAATTCCAATTCTTGGAATAATTCGTCTGTTTTTTCAACGTCAGGTTTAGAAAGTTCATAATCTGTGGCGTTAAAGGTAACTGGGCAGTCTAAAAGTATTCGAGCTAATTTTTTGGATAAAATTCCTAGTTCCTTATTGTTTTCTATTTTGTCTTTCAAAGCACCTTTTAATTTTTCAGTGTTCTCTAAAAGGTTTTCCATAGAGCCAAATTCTTTCAAAAGTTTTTTGGCAGTCACTTCGCCAACACCTGGAAATCCTGGAATATTATCGGCAGAATCGCCCATCATTCCCAGAAAATCAATTACTTGTTCAGGGCGCTCAATTTCGAATTTTGCCAAAACTTCAGGAATGCCCCAAATTTCGATATCATTACCCATTCGAGCAGGTTTGTACATGAAAATATTTTCTGAAACCAATTGGGCAAAGTCCTTGTCTGGAGTCACCATAAACACTTTATAATCTTCTTTTTCGGCTTGTTTTGCCAAAGTTCCAATCAAATCATCAGCTTCAAAGCCTGCAACCTCTATGATAGGAATGTGCATGGCCTTCAATAATTCTTGAATGTAGGGAACGGCAATTTTTATGGCTTCAGGTGTTTCGTCACGATGGGCTTTGTATTCTTGGTACATTTCGTAGCGGTAAGTGCTTCCGCCTTTGTCGAATGCTACTGCCAAATGATCTGGTTTTTCTCTTTTGATTACATCCATCAAGGCATTCATGAATCCCATAATGGCCGAAGTATCCATTCCTTTAGAATTGATTCTTGGATTTTTAATAAAAGCAAAATAACCACGAAAGATTAAAGCGTATGCATCGAGCAGGAAAAGACGTTTTTGTGACATAAAAATATTTTTTGAAGTGTAAAAGTAACGAAAGTTTAAAACTTTTTGAGATGTTTGTTTTTAACTTTATATTCAAATCATTTTACTTTTTAATAAAGGGAGTTCGAAAGTGGAGTTGTTAACTTTTTTATAAATATTTAATTCGAAATTGTTTTGGCATGATTTTAGTTAAATTTCAATTAACAAAAATCTTTTTCACTTAATTTAATTGTTATTTTGCACAAAAATTATATCCTAATGGTATCACGCCTTTTAATCCTTTTGGGGGTGCTTTTCGTAATAGAACTTTATGCTTATCAGGCATTAAGAACTGTAGTAAAAGCTAAGCCTATTCTAATTTCATATCTAATAGTAAGTGTCCTAGTTTTAGCTTATATCATTTATTCTTTTACTCAATTTGACCGCAAGATTGGGCAAACTCCGCAAACCATGCAAACCATGGGTTTGCTACTTATGGTATATCTTCCTAAAATTATTTTGACTTTAGTATTGTTTGGAGAAGATATTTATCGTGTAGGTTTTGGGTCTATAAATCATTTTGCAAAATTCAATGACAGCACTGATTTTCTTGCTTCAAGACGAAAATTTGTCAGTCAGATAGGATTAGGAATTGCTGCCGTGCCTTTTTTGTCCTTAATCTATGGTATTACCAAAGGCAAATACAATTACAAAGTAATCAAACAGGCTATATTTTTTCCTGATTTGCCCGATGCTTTCGATGGTTTTACTATTACACATATATCCGATGTGCATAGCGGTAGTTTTGATAATCCTGATAAAATTAATTATGCCATTGATTTGGTCAACGAACAAAATTCAGATATGATTTTGTTTACTGGCGATATTGTCAATACTCATGCTAAAGAAATGCATCCTTGGATAGATACTTTCAAAAAGATTAAGGAACATAAATACGGTAAATATTCTGTTTTGGGGAATCACGATTATGGAGAGTATATTTCTTGGCCAACAGAGGCAGCCAAAGAAGAAAATTTTCAAAACATTAAAAATTTACACGGTCAAATAGATTTCAAATTGATGTTGAACGAACATACTTTTATCGAAAAAGGCAATGACAAAATTGCTTTGATTGGTGTAGAGAATTGGGGGACAAATTTCAAGAAAGTAGGAGACATTAATTTGGCTTCAGCCCATTTGAAAAAAGAGGATTTCAAAATTCTGATGAGTCACGACCCGAGTCATTGGGATTGCGAAGTACAGAATCATCCCAAACATTTTCATTTAACGCTTTCTGGTCATACCCACGGATTTCAGTTTGGCATTGAAATTCCGGGTGTAATTAAGTGGAGTCCTATTCAATACATTTATAAGCATTGGGCCGGTTTGTATGAAAATATGGGAAGATATATCTATGTAAACCGAGGATTTGGTTTTCATGCTTATCCTGGAAGAGTAGGGATTATGCCAGAAATTACCGTAATCCAACTAAAAAAAGGTAAGAATGTGGCATAATTCGTTTAAAATGCTACATTTGTAAAATAAAAGCTTTTTTCAATAGATTTAAAAAATTAAATTCATTGGTTTTATGTCAAAATTTGGAGAACTTATAAGCACCCAAGTCCCTGTGTTGATTGATTTTTACACAGATTGGAATGAATCATCCGTTTCGATGCATCCAGTAATAAGAGATGTTGCCGCAGCTTTGGGCGATAAGGCCAAAGTAATAAAAATAGATGTAGATAAAAATCAAGAGTTAGCCGAAGCCTTGCGTATCAAAGGCCTTCCTACTTTGATGATTTACAAAGGCGGACAGATGATTTGGAGACAATCAGGCGAATTAGATGCCAATTCAATAATAAATCTAGTTCAAGAACATCTTTAGGCCAACTTTTCAAAAACAAACCCTTTTTTAGCTAAAATTTCCAAAACTTTCGGTAAAGCATTTTCCAAACGAGGAAATGCCTTTATACTGTCGTGAAAAACAATTATACTTCCTGATTTTGTGTTTTTCAATACATTTTCAATACATTTTTCTGCCGAAATAGAGGTGTCAAAGTCGGCGCTTAAAACATCCCACATAATTATTTTATAACCTTGTTCTCTAAGTTTTTTGGCTTGTGAGGATTTGATTTTTCCGTAAGGAGGGCGGAACAGATTGCAGGTTGCAGATTGTAGATTGCAGATTTCAGATTCACAGAGTCGAGAGTTCTCTACATAATCTTTAGTCGCTGTTTTCCAACCATTCAAGTGATTGAAAGTGTGATTTCCTATAGCATGTCCTTTGGTAATTACTTTTTTGAAAATATCGGGATGCTTTTCGATGTTGTTGCCAATGCAAAAAAAAGTAGCTTTGGCATTATGTTTTTCTAATTCTTGCAAAACCCATTCGGTGATTTGAGGTGTTGGACCATCGTCGAAAGTGAGGAATATTTTATTTTCTATGTTGGGAATATCCCAAATAGAATTGCTGAATAGCTTCTTAATTAACTGGTTTGTTTTTATCCAATAGAAATTCATTATTCAAGGCAATTTGGTTATTATAAAAAACTATTTTATTTCCAACGGACTTGATAAGGGTATGTTTCGTATATAGCGTTGTCTTCATTGATAAAATAGCGGTCCTTTGGTTCTTTTTTGGCTTCCTCTATCAATTTCATTGCTTCTTCATTTCTCCCAAGATTCACTAAACAAATTGCCTTATAGTATTTGGCATCAGAAAGGGTAGGATATATTTTTAAAGCTTTGTCAAAAATAGTAATAGCTTCTTCGAATTGGTTTAGTTCGTATTTTGAAATTCCGTAGTAAAACAAAGCAGTTGGGTGTTCTAGACCTTGTCTGTTTTTGAAAATATCTTCATTATATTCTTTGAAGAGTTTTTCTGCTTTAGCATATTCATTTAACTGCAAATAACACAAACCGATATAGAAGTTATAGGAATGATCCATTCTATAGCCATTACCATAAAGTTTTATGCATTCTTCAAAATCTACAATGGCATCTTTGTATGTTTTTACAAAAACACATTTCATAAAAGCTCTATACGGCAACCATTCCTTTTTATCATACATTACCGCTTTATCAAGGAAGGCCATACCAATTTCGTATTTTCTAGCTTTGAAATAGGGCATTGCTTTTTGTTGCCATAAATAAGCGATAGTACTATCTTTTTTTAAACCAGCGTCCAGGCATTCTTGCCATTCTTTCATTTGAACTGTATAATTATACTTTACAGCACAATTTGTCGATTCTTCAATAATAATGGCCTGTTGCTTTTTTATTGTTTCTGCAAGGCTTTCAGGTGTTTGTCCAAAAGCAAGCATTACCGAAAACAAAGGGATTAACAGAGTTACTTTTTTCAAATGATTGTTTGTCAGATAAATATATTGAAATATTTTAATGAAATTTACTCTCTCTCACGACCAAAACGTTCAAACATTTTAATGTATGTGTTAAAAGCTGGCCTACTTTTGTCATATAATTGTACATCGCCACTTTCTTTCATTACTGTCAATAAACTTCTGTAGCGTTCGATGTCTGTTACGATGTCAATGGCTAAATCTAATTGATCGGAAGAGCTTAATGTACCATAATAATTTAGATTTTCTTGGTATTTTCCAATCAATGTTTTGAGTAGTTGCTGCGCTTTTACCTTCTCACCGACTGCGTAATAGCCTCGAGCAAAAGGTTCAACCATCGAATAGTAACCAAATTTTTCTACTGGCATTTCTGTCAAAGACAATTCAATTACTTTTTTCGCTTTGTCTAGTTTTCCTTCGGCGATTAGGTTATCCATTAATCTTGACAGAACAGAACGATACGAAATGCTGTTTTTTCTAGTTTCAGGGTCGTGATAGATATCGCCTCGGCTATTTCCCCAATCCCATTTCATCACAATAGAATACATTTTGTCGGTATCAAGACCTCCCATGTCCATTGGGTTCGTGTCTTTTTCAATCTTAGTTTTTAAAGGAACTAATTTATAAATCATTCCTTCCAGTTGAAGGTAATTCTTCATCCATAAATAATCTTCGTCCTCAAAGGCACCTGGGCTAAAATAGATAGGTCTTTTCCAATTATTATTGGCTACAAGGTCAAGCATCATCAATCGGTTTTTGTACAACGCGTTTCCTTTGATGTCTAAGTCTATGTAGGACACAATAGAATCATTGTATTTGGCAGCCACAACTTTATTCAGGATAATATTGTTTTTGTCAACCGGTATCCTAATTTTATTAGTTGGGAAAAAGTGAATTGTTTGTCCATTTTGAAGTTCGACAGTGGATTTTGGATTTTTAATAAAATCAATAAAATCTTTGATTTCCCAGCGACTTTCTACTTTTGGTATATGAGCAACATAATCGAGTTTGTCACCTACATAGTCATCGTGATTAAAAGAAATTGGCAAAGGATTCGATTCGTATGATTTACTTTTCATCTGATCAATATACCAATCTGTCATAAACAGACTTGTATTTACAATTTTCACATCAGTTCTTACGTGCTCGATTTCTTGAGCGTACCAAAGAGGAAAAGTGTCGTTATCTCCAATGGTAAATAATATTGCATTCGGATCACAAGATTCTAAATAGGCTTTTGCTAATGCTGTTGCCGTATATTTACCAGAACGATCGTGATCGTCCCAGTTTTGGAATCCCATTAATACAGGAACTGCCAGTAAACTTGCGCCAATAATTAACGGTCCAGCTATTTTTGGTGCTAAATATTTTTGAAGACTTTCATACAAAGCATAAACTCCAAAACCTATCCATATAGCGAACACATAAAATGAACCTACCAATGCATAGTCTCTTTCTCGAGGTTCAAAAGGTCTTTCGTTGAGGTATATTTTCAATGCAATTCCCAAGAACAAGAAGAGGACTAAAAGCACATAAAAACTTTTGCGGTCTCGTCCTGCGTGATACATTATTCCAATTAGGCCTAAAATTAGGGGTAAAAAGAAATAGACATTGCGCCCTTTGTTATTCAGCACATCCGATGGCAAGTTTTCTTGTGTCCCTAAATGCAATTCGTCAATAAATGGAATACCACTTAGCCAATTTCCATCTTGGTAATCATATCTTCCTTGAATGTCGTTTTGACGACCAACAAAATTCCACATCAAATACCTGAAATACATATAACCAAATTGATATTCAGCCATAAACCTCAAATTATCAAAAGTTGAGGGTTTTTCGACGATTAAATAATCGCTGTATGTTCTTAAAAATTTTACATAATCTTCTGTGTCAAGTTGTTTTTGAGCATAGGCTTTTCTGAATTCGACAACTGTTTTTTCGATTTCATTTCTGAGTTGAGCAGTAGCTCTACCCAAATCTTCTTCCGAAAGTTGGTTAGGGTCAACTCCGTATTTTGACAAATCGTCCTCATAAGGATAATCAGGATTTAGCCTAAACTCAGGTGGATTTGAGAAACTAATGTAGCTAGTAATATTATCGCCACTCCACATTCTGGGTAGAAATGTTTTCTGGTTGTCATCGCTATTTTGCTCGGCATTTTTGAAATTATTTACGATAACATATTTTCCCGTTTTATAATCTCTCTCGTAGTTAGGAGCTTTGTCTAAATAAGGATTGTCTTTGTCTAAACCTGAAAAAGCTTCGGTATATTGAGGTCCGTAAAACAATGGATTCGAGCCGTATTGCTCTCTGTTATAATAAGCCAAAACTTCTCTTGCATCAGAAGGTTTGTTTTCGTTAATGACCGTGTTGGCATTGGCACGAATGGGCAACATCATCCAAGTTGAAAAACCTATCAAGATAAAAAGGATACATAAAATTAAAGTATTTGCCTTGATTAATCCTTTTGAGCGCGTGTATTTTAAACTAAAGTAAAAGAAAGCTATTAAAAGTAAAAGAACAAAAATAGTCCCTGAATCGAATGGTAATCCAAGTTCGTTGACCATAAAAACTTCAGTTTTACCAAAGAAAGCCATCGTCAAAGGCAATAAAAGTTTGAAAATAAACAATAAGATGGCAACAACTACAATATTGGCAATAATAAAATTTTTGACTGTAACTTCTTTATAATGTTTGAAATAATAAAGAAACCCTATAGCAGGAATGGTTAACAATGCCATAAAATGCACCCCGAAGGTAAGTCCAACAACTAGAGATATAACCAACAACCATTTGTTGCCTTTTGGTGTGTCCATGTCTTGCTCCCAGCGTAAACCAAGCCAAAAAAGCAAAGCAATAAATAAGGAAGCCATTGCGTAAACCTCTGCTTCGACAGCACTTGCCCAGAAACTATCGGAAAAAGTATAAGCCAATGCGCCGACAAATGAACTGCCAAGAATTACAATCGAATTATTTTTGTTAATCTCGCTATACTGAGAAATTATTTTCTTCAGGATCATCGATGAAGACCAAAACAAAAAAAGAATGGTAAAGGCACTCGAAAACACAGACATCATGTTTACCATCAAAGCGATGTGTTGGTTGTCAATGGCAAACATAGCGAAGAAAGCACCAATCATTTGAAAAAGTGGCGCTCCAGGCGGATGTCCCACTTGAAGTTTTGCAGATGTGGCAATGTATTCTCCACAATCCCAAAAACTCATTGTGGGTTCAACTGTAAGGGTATAAACTATTAATGCTATTAAAAAAGCACACCAACCTGTAATGGTGTTCCATTTATTAAAGTTAAATGTAGTCATATTTTGATACTAAAATTTTAGTTTTTTTACGATTACAAAGAAAATGTTTTTTTATTGAAAGACACGAGCATTAACAAAAATTTCCAAAAACATGTCATTATAGTTGTAATATATGTCCGAATTCTTTTTTTTGACATAAGGAATGTTAAAGATTTTGTTCTTTTTTTGATCTTTTTTGTTCATCTTTCTCGGTGATTGCTAGGCTTCCGACAAACAAAATTATTCTTATAATTATTGCGAAAAATCTTTGTTTTTATGATGCTATTATTCAATATATTATGTAAATTTGAGTGTGATTTCACGGAATTCATTCTAATTCTTTTTAAATATAATAGCCTTATGAAAAACAAGTATCCCTTACAAATAGTTTTAAAAGTTGCATTCATTGTAGTTGCATTCTTTTTTGCCTCTATTTGTTTTGCGCAACACGAAGCTCCAATGAATCCTCCCAAAACTGCTGTGAAAATGAAGAACCCATTTCCGGCAGATGAATTCTCTCTCGAAAGGGGAAAACATTCTTATCAGTTAGATTGTATTCGTTGTCACGGAAAAGACGGCAACGGCGATGGTTTGAAAGCAGATAAAGTGCAGAAAAAAGTAACTGATTTGGGTGCTGAAGCCATTCAGAAACAAACTGACGGTGAATTGTTTTGGAAAATATCTGAATCAAGACGACCAATGCCATTAACTGACATAACCAATGACCAGCGATGGGATATTGTGAACTACATTCGTACTTTTAAGAAAAAATAATGACATTTTACATATCGAACAAAACAGAAAAGGGTGTAATAAGCCCTTTTTTTTGTTTAGTATTCTCTACAAATATTTCATAAGGCTCAAAAAAGTTTATTAACCATAGGTCGCATCAACTATTCTATTGTTGGATGTTTTATGAAGGCTATATTCGTCAACAACAATGATTTATTCCTATTCAAGTAAAAACCTTTCGGGATAAAAGAGAAGTTCTTGCTAATAGAATGCATCAAAAAAGAGAAGTAAAGGAAAAGTTTTTTAATAAAAAGAGTGTAAAAATTTGTGCAAATTAAAATTTGTATTAAATTTGCACTCGCTTAACGGCAACGGTATTGGTCTATGGTGTAATGGTAACACAACTGTTTTTGGTGCAGTCTTTCAAGGTTCGAGTCCTTGTAGACCAACAAAAAACCTCTCAATTTCTGAGAGGTTTTTTTTATGCAATCTTCTTAAAATAGCCGTATTTCTGATATTTTTTAAAAAAAGTGTAATATTATTGTGTCGATTTGATGATTAATTCTTGAAAAAATCAAATCTTGAAGGTAATTATAGGTTTCTCAGCATGATTGACCAAGTCTTCGCCAATGCTTCCATTGAAAAAATGTGCAAAACCTGTGCGTCCGTGGGTGCACATTCCTATTAAATCTGCATTTACACTATTGGCAAAATTAATAATTCCGTTTTCAATGTTAGTGTCATTGTAGATATGTGTAGTGTAGTTTTCAATATCGAAATTGGCCAAATAATCCTCCGCAATTTTTTCGATAATATGTGTAACTTTAAAAGAGGCTGGTGTGCAAATGGTTACTAAAAATAGTTTTGATTTAAAGATTTTTGCAAATTCAAGCATTCTGCGGAAAGGTTTTTTGGTTTCTTTTGAAAAATCTAAGGCAAAAACAAAATTTGTAGGATTAAATTCTTTCGTTCCTTTTTTGATGACCAAAACAGGTATTTTAGAGTAACGCACGATTTTTTCAGTATTAGATCCAACAAGCAATTCGTTGAATCCCGATGTGCCGTGTGATCCCATCACGATTAGGTCGACATGGTTTTTTACACTTGCATCAATAATTCCTTCATCTACTTTTTTAAATTCAATAGATTCAAACACCTCAATTCCCTGCAAAAATACAGAGTCCATTAATCCCTCAAGCTTTTCAATTGCTTTGTTTTTAAAAAATATAATCTCTGGAATGCTGTTGCCATTGCCAAAAGAATCAGTTGCTTGATGAGGTAATTCTAATAAGTGCAAAAGGATAATTTCATAATTATTTTTTCGGGCAATTTGAGCAGCGACTTTTAGCGCTTCTAAGGAATAATCAGAAAAATCAACTGGTACTAAAATCCGTTTCATAACTGTAAGATTTTGAAAATATTTGACAAAAAGAACCTTCAATTTGATTGATTAAATTTACAAAATTTTTTCAACATAAAGCAATCATTTTTGATTTATAAAAAATAACACTATATTTGCACAGTTATTTATTAAAAAACTAGATAATGAGGCACGCATAGCGTGCCTCTTTTTATAAAATATGACATTTAAAGATAAAGTAAACGGCTTATTAATTGAGGGATTGAAAGAGAAACCAGAGGTTTTTCTGATAGATTTAACAATTACAGATAGTTTTAAAATTATCGTGACTTTAGATGGCGATAATGGTGTGGCTTTGCAAGATTGTATTGACATAAGTCGATCAATCGAAAACAATTTAGATCGCGAAGAGCAAGATTTTTCTCTAGAAGTGGCCTCAGTAGGAGTTGGTTCGCCTCTGAAAATGGTGAGACAATACAAAAAAAATGTAGGTAGAACGTTAATTGTAAAATTAGCAACCGAAACTATTGAAGCAGAATTAGTTGAAGCTAATGATAATTTTATAATTTTGTCGTGGAAAGCTAGGGAACCAAAAAAAGTAGGAAAAGGCAAAGAAACAGTTCAAAAAAGACAGGAAATACCCTATACAGAAATAAAAGAAGCAATTGTTACAGTAACATTTTAATTAAATAGTTGGCATGGAAAATTTAGCATTAATCGATTCATTTTCAGAGTTTAAAGATGATAAACTTATTGATCGTGTAACGCTTATGGCGATATTAGAAGATGTGTTTAGAAATGCATTGAAGAAAAAATTTGGCTCAGATGATAATTTTGACATTATCATTAATCCAGATAAAGGAGATATGGAGATCTGGCAAAGAAGGGTTATTGTTGCCGATGATGATGTAGATTTAGACCATTTAGAAATTTCGCTTACAGATGCTCGTAAAATTGAGCCAGATTTTGAAATTGGGGAGGAAGTTTCTGAGGAAGTAAAGTTAGTCGATTTAGGAAGAAGAGCGATTCTGGCATTGCGTCAAAACCTAATTTCAAAGATTCACGAACACGATAATACAAATCTTTACAAACAATTTAAAGACTTAATTGGCGAAATTTACACCGCTGAAGTTCATCATGTTCGTCCAAGAGTTGTAATTTTGATTGACGATGACGGGAATGAAATAGTTTTACCAAAAGAAAAACAGATTCCTTCTGACTTTTTCCGTAAAGGAGATAATGTGCGTGGAATTATCGAAAGCGTTGAATTGAAAGGAAACAAACCTCAAATAATTATGTCTAGAACTTCTGAAAAGTTCTTAGAAAAATTGTTCGAACAAGAAATCCCAGAAGTTTTCGACGGATTGATTATGGTGAAAAATGTGGTTAGAATCCCTGGCGAAAAAGCAAAAGTAGCTGTCGATTCTTATGACGATAGAATAGATCCAGTAGGAGCTTGCGTTGGAATGAAAGGGTCTCGTATTCACGGAATTGTTCGTGAATTAGGAAACGAAAATATAGATGTTATCAATTACACTAGCAATATTCAATTGTATATTACAAGAGCTTTGAGTCCTGCAAAAGTTTCTTCAATCAAAATTAATGAAGAAACCAAAAGAGCAGAAGTTTTCTTGAAATTAGAGGAAGTTTCTAAGGCAATTGGTAGAGGTGGACACAATATTAAATTGGCAGGACAATTGACAGGTTACGAACTTGACGTTATTCGTGAAGGAGATGTTGCCGGCGCTGTCGCAGATGAAGATGATGTTGAATTAACAGAGTTTTCAGATGAAATTGAAGAATGGGTAATCGAAGAATTTGCGAAAATTGGTTTAGATACTGCAAAAAGTATTTTGAAACAAGATGTAGATGATTTGGTAAGAAGAACTGACCTAGAAGAGGAAACAATTCTGGATGTAATGAGAATTCTAAAAGAAGAATTTGATAGTTAGTCAATTCTTCAAAAATTAAATTTTAAACCTTATTTTTCCTCTCTAGCAGAGAGTTAGTGTGAGGAACAAATAAAAAACATCATACTTATATCCTTTGATATTGCGTGAAACGAAGCAATCAAGAAGGACTAGAGTGAGAAAAAAAGGTAATATTAAAAAGGTTTTATGTCTGAAGAAAAAGTTATTAGAATAAGTAAAGTTTTAGCAGAATTAAATATTTCTTTTGGGACAGCAGTTGACTGTTTAAAAGGGAAAGGGATTGCTATTGAAGCAAATCCAAATGTTAAAATTTCAGACGACGTGTATAACGTTTTATGTAAAGAATTTGCTGGAGATAAAGGCAACAAGGTCGCTTCTTCTGAAGTTAGTAAAGAAAAGCAAAAAGAGAAAGAGGCATTGCGAATTGAACGAGAACGAGAAATCGAGGAAAAACGCAAAAATGAGGAAGAGCGCTTGAAAAGTCAAGAGGTGATTAGAGCCAAAGGATCTATTTCTGGACCCGTTCACGTTGGGAAAATTGATCTTAATCCTAAAAAGGCAACTGAGGTTCCAACACCAGAACCAATTGTAGAAAAAACTCCAGTTCCTAAAGTCGAAATTCCTAAAGAAAAACCAGTAGTTAAGGAATCAGTTCAAAAAGAAGCTCCTGTAAAAGAAACTCCACAAGAAAAAATAGTTGCTGAGAAAAAAGAGGTTAAACCAGTTGCCGAAATAAAAGAAGTTAAAACTGAGGTAGAAACACCTAAAAAAGCGACTCCAGAAGTAATTGAAACCCCTGCAGAGGAAACAATAGCTACAAAATACACCAAATTATCTGGAGCTACATTAACTGGTCAAACCATTGATTTATCTCAATTTAATAAGCCAAAAAAGAAAAAAGAAGATCCAAAAATAACGCCAAACAAACCAGGATCACCTGTTGCGCCTGGAAGTGCAGCAAATAATGCTAATAAGAATAAACGAAAAAGGATTGCGCCAAAACCAGGTGCGCCACGACCGCCAGCAACTCCTGGAGTTCCGGGGGCTCCAAATCCTAATAAAATTACTCCAAATGCTGGAGGCGGAGGTTTTAATGCTAACAGAGGTGCACGGCCAGGATTTGTAAAAGGCGCAAGACCTGCAATAACAGCTAAAGTTGAGCCTACAGAAGAAGAAGTTAAAAATCAAATTAGAGAGACTTTAGAGAAACTTCAAGGTAAAGGAAGTAAATCGAAAGCAGCTAAATATAGAAGAGACAAAAGAGAAACGCACCGTCAAAAATCAGATGATGAGCAAAGAGCGTTAGACGAAGGTAGCAAAACTATTAAAGTTACTGAGTTTGTAACCGTTGGTGAAATTGCTATTATGATGGATGTGCCAATTACTAAAGTGATTGGAACTTGTATGTCGCTTGGAATTATGGTAACAATGAATCAACGTCTAGACGCTGAAACATTGACCATTGTCGCCGATGAATTTGGATACGAAGTTGAATTTATCACGGTTGATATTGAAGAAGCCATTCAAGTTGTGCCAGATAAAGAAGAAGATTTAGTTTTCAGAGCGCCTATCGTAACCGTAATGGGTCACGTCGATCACGGGAAAACCTCTTTATTGGATTATATCCGTAAGGAAAATGTTATCGCTGGTGAATCTGGAGGAATTACGCAGCACATTGGAGCCTACGGAGTAACTTTAGACGACGGTCAAAAAATCGCTTTCCTAGACACACCAGGTCACGAAGCGTTTACCGCAATGCGTGCTCGTGGAGCTCAGGTTACAGATATCGCAATTATTGTGGTGGCTGCAGATGATGATATTATGCCACAAACCAAAGAGGCTATTTCTCACGCTCAGGCTGCAGGAGTTCCTATTATATTTGCAATCAATAAAATTGATAAGCCAAATGCTAATGTTGAAAAAATTAAAGAAAAATTAGCAGGGATGAATTTACTTGTTGAAGACTGGGGTGGAAAAATTCAATCTCACGACATTTCAGCAAAATTCGGAACAGGAGTTAAAGAATTATTAGAAAAAGTGCTGTTAGAAGCAGAACTTTTAGATTTAAAATCCAACCCTGAAAAAGCAGCTCAAGGAACAGTAGTAGAAGCGTTTTTAGATAAAGGAAAAGGATATGTTTCTACTATATTAGTGCAACATGGTACGCTTAGAGTTGGTGATTATATGTTGGCTGGAAAACACCATGGTAAAATTAAAGCCATGCATGACGAAAGAGGTAATGTTGTAAAAGAAGCTGGACCTTCGACACCTGTATCGGTTTTAGGACTAGATGGAGCTGCAACTGCGGGTGATAAGTTCAACGTTTTTGAAGACGAAAAAGAAGCCAAACAAATTGCTTCGAAACGTTCTCAATTGATGCGTGAACAAGCAGTTCGTACGCAACGACATATTACTTTGGATGAAATTGGACGTAGAATTGCATTGGGTCAATTTAAAGAATTGAACATCATCCTTAAAGGTGACGTGGATGGTTCTGTCGAAGCCTTGTCTGATTCGTTCTCTAAATTATCGACTGACGAAATTCAAATCAATATTATTCATAAAGGTGTTGGAGCGATTACTGAAACCGATGTAATGTTGGCTTCTGCTTCAGATGCGATTATTATCGGATTTAATGTTCGTCCTGCTGGAAATGCTAGACAATTAGCCGATAAAGAAGAAATCGACATCCGTTACTACTCTATCATTTACGCCGCAATCGACGACTTGAAAGATGCAATGGAAGGAATGCTTGCTCCGGAAATGAAAGAAGAAGTTCTTGGAACTGCCGAAGTTAGAGAGTTATTCAAAATTTCTAAAGTAGGTACAATTGCTGGTTGTATGGTTATGGATGGTAAAATTGCTAGAAATGCCAAAATCAGAATCATTCGTGAAGGTGTTGTGGTTCACACAGGTGAGCTCATCGCCTTGAAACGTTTCAAAGACGATGTAAAAGAAGTTGCCAAAGGATATGATTGTGGTATTCAAATAAAAGGATACAACGACATCGAAGAAAGAGACGTTATCGAAGCGTTCCACGAAGTAGCTATCAAAAAGAAATTGAAATAAAATTTAGAACTATTTATAAGAAATCCCGAGCAATCGGGATTTTTTTTGTTTTAGAGTGAAGTTGGTTGTTTTTCTAAAATGAATGGAATGTTTAGTAGATTTGATTTAAAAATGTTTCTTTAGGATTTCAAACAAAGATGTTGATATAAGTGAGTTTTTTAAATAATTAAATTATTAGTAAATTTGAAAACAATGTATTTTATTTTAATAATTTTTTTTCTATGCTTTTCCATCGGATTTTTCTTTTTCCCATAAAGGATTTTGTTTTTTCTTTATGGTTATGAGCAAAGTTTAATTAAAGCTGAGACAGCTGAGAGTTTTATGGCTTTTAAAATGATAGCTTTTGGTAGAAGAATTTTTTTGGTAGTTAATATTTTGCTGTCCTTTGGTTTGTTCGTTTCTTCAAACTTTGCGAGAAAGAAGTTGTTAGGAGTTAATAAACAAATTGTGTTATTATTTCTTTACATTAGTTTTATAGTTTTTATAATCTTTTTGACATTTTTTGTGTTATCATTTATAATTCCAACAAGAATAATATAACCTTTGCTTTTCAACTGGAATTACTATTTCTCGGATGTAACAAATATTATATTTAACACTTGCCCACAATTGGATTCTGTTTCAAAAAATACAAAAAAAACAACCCAATTAGAGTTGCTTTTTTTGTTAAAATTATAAATTAAATTTTACCTACTTGGCTTAATCAAAAGTACATTTTTATACCTAGAATTTATTTCAGACAAAGTTTTTTCGGCTTCAATGCGCGTTTTAAAATTTCCTACCCAAACCTTATAATTAGGTGTGTTGAAAACAATAGTGGCATCAATAGCAGCGAATTCTTGTCTAAATTCGTTCAATGTTTTTTTGGCATTTTCGCTGTTACCATTATAAATCTGAATTTTATAGGAATCATTCACAGTAAGAGAAGCATTAATTTTTCTCTTTTCGTTGAGTAATTGCTCAAATTTTGGGTCTTGGTTGATGCTTATATTTTGCTCTTGGGCATTTGCAATGTAAGTAGAAAGACAAACAAATATAAAAGTATAAACAATTGTTTTGGCGACTATAAATCTCATAATGTGTATGTTTTTATGCAAAAATAGTATTTAATAAATTATGCAAAGGCAAAGTTGTTATTTAGAATTGGTATAAATTATATTTAAGACTATTTTAAGGTTTTGAGAATAACACATAAAGTGTATTTTTGTCGAATATTTAAGAAAAAGTGATTTTTGTCATATTTTATAATTGAAAAAAATCATATTCAACATTGTAGATAATCACTAACTATATGAAAAAGGTGGGTTACCATAATTCGATTTCAAGAAAATTATATTTAAGTTTAGCTTTAATGCTAACCTTATCGTTAACTTCTTATGCACAAGATGCAGCTCCAGCTGCAGCAGCGACTCCAGCGGCAGCACCTGCGGCTAGTGGGGGTGGCGATCCGGTAAAAGGAAAAGATATTTTCAATACAAATTGTGCTGCTTGTCACAAATTGGATGCAAAAGCTACTGGACCAGCTCTAAGAGGTGTAGGTGCTAAGTATGAAAAAGCTTGGTTGTACAAATGGATTCATAACAGTGCAGATTTAATTAAATCTGGTGATGCCCAAGCGGTAAAAGTTTTTGAGGCCAACAATAAAATCCCAATGACTGCTTTTCCACAATTGTCAGAAGCTGATATAGATAATATCATTGCTTATACAATGGAGGAAAAAGCTGCGGCTCCTGCTCCAGTTGCTGGAGAAAAAGTTCCAGGCACAACTGATGTTAATGCTGGTGGAATTTCAAATAATGTAATTTTAGGCGCTTTGTCTTTAGTAATGGCAATACTTATTGTAATGCTTGTTATGGTAAACAATGTACTTAGAAAAGTTGCTGCTGCAAACGGTATCAATGTAACTCCAAAAGAACCTAGATTGTCTTTGTGGAAAGCGTTTGCTAAAAATCAATTTTTAGTATTGATTTCGGCTATATTCTTATTATTGGCTAGTGCGTTTTTTGTATATGGATATTTAATGCAGGTTGGTGTAGATCAAGATTATTCACCAGTGCAACCAATTCATTTCTCACACAGAATTCACGCTGGAAGCAACGGAATAAATTGTAATTATTGTCACTCGGCTGCGCGCGTAAGTAAAAATTCAGGGATTCCTTCTTTGAATGTTTGTATGAACTGTCACAAAAACATTTCTGAAGTTTCAGATACAACTGCTACTGCTGATTACTCTAAAGAATTCTACGATAAACAGATTGGAGAATTATACAAAGCGGTGGGTTGGGACAAAGACAATCAAAAATATACCGGAAAAACTAATCCTGTAAAATGGGTCAGAATTCATAACCTACAAAGTTTTGTTTACTTCAATCACTCACAACACGTAAATGTTGCTGGAGTTGAATGTCAAACTTGTCACGGTCCAGTTCAAACATACGAAATTCAAAAACAATTTGCTCCATTAACAATGAAATGGTGTATTGATTGTCATAGAAAAACGGAAGTTAAAACGGAAGGCAATGACTATTACAAAAAAATTCACGAACAACTTTCCAAAAAATATGGTGTAGACAAATTGACTGCAGCACAAATGGGTGGATTGGAATGTGGTAAATGCCATTATTAAAAAGAATAATTAAGAAGCTAATATTTATATAGAATATGTCATCAAACAAAAAATACTGGAAAAGTGTTGAAGAACTAGACGGAAATAGTTCTATTGTTGAGGCGCTTAGAAATAACGAATTTGTTGAAGAAATTCCTACTGATGAATTTTTAGGAAATGATGGTGCTTTGTCATCAACAGCTACAACACGTCGTGACTTTTTAAAGTACGTTGGATTTACCACAGCGGCAGCCACACTTGCAGCTTGTGAAGGTCCTGTTCACATGTCAATACCTTACGTAGTTCAACCAGAACAAATTATCCCTGGAATTGCTGATTATTATGCAACTACAGTTTTTGATGGTTTCGATTTTGCTAATCTTTTAGTAAAAACTCGTGAAGGGCGTCCTATCAAAATAGACAATAATACAATGGCAGGCGCAAAATTTGCTGCCAACGCCAGAATCCATGCATCTGTATTGTCATTATATGATAGTATGCGTTTGAAAGAACCAAAAATTGCTGGTAAAGCTGCAACTTGGGTTGATGTAGATTCAAAACTAAAATCAAGTTTGGCTGATGCTAAAGCTAAAGGAGGACAAGTTGTTCTTTTGACTAATACCTTAGCAAGTCCATCTACTGAAAAGTTGATCGCTGAATTTCTTGGCAAAAATCCAAATGCAAAACACGTTATCTACGATGCAGTTTCTGAATCAGAAACTTTAGATGCTTTTGAAACTGTTTATGGCGAAAGAGCTTTGGTTGATTATGACTTTTCTAAAGCTTCGGTAATTGTTTCTGTTGGTGCAGATTTCTTAGGAGATTGGCAAGGCGGAAATTATGGTTCAAGTTATGCTAAAGGAAGAATTCCTCAAGGACCAAAAGGAAATCAAAAAATATCTCGTCATTTCCAATTGGAAGCGAATATGACATTGTCTGGTGCTGCTGCCGATAAACGTGTTGCTATGTCAACCGCAAATCAAAAACAAGCATTAGTACTTATATACAATATGATTGCTGGAGCGTCAATTCCAGTAACATTGGATGCAAAACTAAAAGCTGAAGTTACTAAAATTGCTCAAGAATTGGGTAAATCAGGTAGCAAAGGTGTTTTAGTTTCTGGTATTCAAGATAAAAATGCACAAATGTTGGTTTTGGCCATCAATCAAGTGTTGAAAAGCGAATCTTTCTCAACAGTTGGTACAAGACAAATCAGAAAAGGATCAAATCTTGCAGTAACTCAATTGGTTGAGGCAATGAAAGCAGGAAGCGTTCATACGTTGATAATGAGTGGAGTGAATCCAGTTTATTCTTTACCAAATTCAAAAGATTTTGTTGAAGGATTGAAAAAAGTAAGTCTTTCGGCTTGTTTCTCTATGAAAGAAGATGAAACGGCTTCAATTTCTACAATTGCTGCTGCTGCACCTCACTATTTAGAATCTTGGGGAGATGTAGTAATTACTAAAGGAACGTATAGTTTGACTCAACCTACAATTCGTCCTTTATTTACAACCAAACAATTTCAAGAAGTTTTATTGTCTTTGAATGGTATTCCTGGAACTTATTACAATTATTTAAAAGCTACTTCGGCATCGATAATTTCGGGTTCAACTTGGAATCAAGTTTTACATGACGGAATCTTTGTTGGCGCAATACAAACAACTGCAGGAGGTACAGCTGATTATAATGGAGCTGCTTCTGCCTTAGCACAATCAAAAGCAAGCACAAACTTGGAATTAGTTTTATATACCAAAACTGGTTTAGGAGATGGTCAACAAGCAAACAATCCTTGGTTGCAAGAATTTCCAGATCCAATTACTAGAGTTTCTTGGGATAACTATGTTACTGTTGCAGCTGCTGATGCTAAAAAATTGGAATTATCTAATGAAATTGTAGCTAACGGAGGTTTGAACGGTAGTTATGCTACTATAAAAACCGCTGATGGAGTTACATTAGAAAATGTGCCAGTAATTGTTCAACCAGGACAAGCGGTTGGAACTGTTGGTTTGGCTTTTGGTTATGGTAAAAAAGCCGCTTTAAAAGAAGAAATGCAAGTAGGTGTAAACGCTTACTCATTATATAAAGGTTTCAGTAATGTACAATCTGTTACGTTGACAAAAGCTGGCGGAGAGCACGAATTTGCTTGTGTTCAAGGTCAAAAAACGTTGATGGGACGTGGTGATATTATTAAAGAGACTACTTTAACAACTTTCAATAAAGAAGATGCAGAACATTGGAACGAACAACCAATGGTTTCATTGGATCACAAAGAAGTTCAAGCAACTACGGTAGATTTGTGGGCATCTTTTGATCGTTCAGTTGGACATCATTTCAATCTTTCTATAGATTTAAATGCGTGTACAGGTTGTGGATCTTGTGTAATTGCTTGTCACGCCGAAAATAATGTTCCTGTTGTTGGAAAATCTGAGGTAAGAAGAAGTCGCGATATGCACTGGTTGCGTATCGATAGATATTATTCTTCTGAAGAGACTTTTGCAGGAGATAATGAAAGAAAAGAAAATATTGCAGGTTTGTCAAGTTCGTTATCTACTTTCAATGAAATGGAAAACGCATCAGATAATCCACAAGTTGCTTTCCAACCTGTAATGTGTCAGCACTGTAATCACGCACCTTGTGAAACAGTTTGTCCTGTTGCAGCTACATCACACAGCCGTCAAGGTCAAAACCATATGGCATACAACAGATGTGTTGGTACTCGTTACTGTGCTAACAACTGTCCTTATAAAGTACGTCGTTTCAACTGGTTCTTATACAACAAAAACAGCGAATTTGATTTCCATATGAATGACGATTTAGGTCGTATGGTATTGAATCCAGATGTGAGTGTACGTTCTCGTGGGGTTATGGAAAAATGTTCTATGTGTATTCAAAAAACACAAGCTACAATTTTGGCAGCCAAAAACGAAGGAAGAGAAATTGTTGATGGTGAATTCCAAACCGCTTGTTCTAGCGCTTGTACAACTGGAGCAATGATTTTTGGAGATGTTAACGACAAAGAAAGTAAAGTTGCCAAGTTGGCAGAAGACGAAAGAATGTATCATTTGCTAGAGCATGTTGGTACAAAACCAAACGTTTTCTATCACGTAAAAGTTAGAAACACTTAAAAGATAATTTAAAAATCAATTTAAAGGATTATGTCTCATATATACGACGCACCCATTAGAAAACCTTTAATCATAGGTGATAAAACTTATCACGATGTAACAGTAGATGTTGCTGCACCTGTTGAAGGGAAAGCCAACAAGCAATGGTGGATTGTATTTTCAATCGCATTAGCAGCCTTCCTTTGGGGATTGGGCTGTATTGTTTACACTATTTCAGTAGGTATCGGAACTTGGGGATTAAACAAAACAGTAGGTTGGGCTTGGGATATTACTAACTTCGTTTGGTGGGTTGGTATTGGTCACGCAGGAACCTTGATTTCGGCAGTACTTTTATTATTCCGTCAACGATGGAGAATGGCAATTAACCGTTCGGCAGAGGCGATGACAATTTTCTCTGTAATTCAAGCAGGTTTGTTTCCAATTATACACATGGGTCGTCCTTGGATGGCATTTTGGGTTGTTCCAATTCCGAATCAATTTGGTTCACTTTGGGTAAACTTTAACTCTCCATTACTTTGGGACGTTTTTGCAATCTCTACTTATCTTTCAGTATCATTGGTTTTCTGGTGGACTGGATTACTACCTGATTTTGCAATGTTAAGAGATAGAGCAATCACTCCTTTCAACAAAAGAGTTTATTCTATTTTAAGTTTTGGATGGAGCGGAAGAGCAAAAGACTGGCAACGTTTTGAAGAAGTATCTTTGGTACTTGCAGGTTTAGCAACTCCACTTGTACTTTCGGTACACACCATTGTATCTATGGACTTTGCTACTTCGGTAATTCCAGGATGGCATACTACCATTTTCCCTCCATACTTTGTGGCTGGAGCGGTTTTCTCAGGATTTGCAATGGTAAACACTTTGCTAATCATTATGAGAAAAGTATCCAATCTTGAAGCTTATATTACGATTCAACATATCGAGTTGATGAACATAATCATTATGATTACGGGATCTATCGTAGGTGTTGCATATATCACAGAATTATTTGTTGCTTGGTATTCTGGTGTTGAATACGAACAATACGCATTCTTAAATAGAGCTACTGGGCCTTACTGGTGGGCGTATTGGTCAATGATGACTTGCAACGTATTTTCTCCACAATTTATGTGGTTCAAAAAATTAAGAACAAGTATTATGTTCTCTTTCATCATCTCAATTGTGGTAAATATTGGAATGTGGTTCGAAAGGTTTGTAATTATCGTAACTTCGTTACATAGAGATTACCTTCCATCATCTTGGACAATGTTTTCACCAACATTTGTTGATATTGGAATTTTCATTGGAACAATAGGTTTCTTCTTCGTATTATTTTTATTATATGCTAGAACATTCCCTGTAATCGCTCAGGCAGAGGTAAAAACAATATTGAAAGGAACTGGAGATAATTTTATAAAAGCGAGAGCAGCAAATAAAGATTCACACCATGAGTAATAAAGTAATACACGCCATTTATAATGACGATGATATATTGATGGATGCCGTAAAGAAAACACGTGCAGCTCATCATCATATTGAAGAAGTTTTTACACCATTTCCGGTTCACGGATTGGATAAAGCAATGGGATTGGCACCAACAAGATTAGCAATTTGTGCTTTTATTTATGGTTGCATCGGTATCTCATTTGGAACTTGGATGATGAATTACATAATGATTCAAGATTGGCCACAAGACATTGGGGGTAAACCAAGTTTCAGTTATATTGAAAATATGCCTGCATTCGTGCCAATTATGTTTGAAGAAACAGTATTTTTTGCAGCACACTTAATGGTTATTACTTTTTATATGAGAAGTAGATTATGGCCATTTAAAGAAGCCGAAAATCCTGATGTTCGTACTACAGATGACCATTTCTTGATGGAAGTTGCAGTAAAAGACAACGAAGAAGAATTGATTTCTTTTTTCGAGAAAACAGGAGCAGTAGAAGTTAAAGTAATAGATAAGCATTAATAGTGGATATGAAAAGCATATATAAAATAGCACTTTTAGTAGGTATTACTATTTTGGTTTCATCTTGTAAAGATGATTCACAACCAAATTATCAATACATGCCAAATATGTATGAGCCGGTAAGTTATAATACTTACTCTCAAGCCGATGTTTTCAAGGGAGGTAAAGAAGGTCAACTTCCAGCAGAAGGAACCATAAATCGAGGTTTTGAAGTTTATGAATATCCAGACACTCCAGAGGCTTTGATTGCAGTAAAAGCTGCTAATTTAAAATCTCCACTAGGCCCATTATCTGAAAAAGATGTGGAAAAAGCAAAAGTACTTTTTGAAATTTATTGTGCCATTTGTCACGGAAATGCAGGTGATGGTCAAGGAAAATTAGTTAAACAAGGGAAATTCTTAGGAGTGCCAAGTTACAAAGATAGAGAAATCAACGAAGGAAGTATATTTCATGTTGAAACGTATGGGCTTAACAATATGGGTTCGCACGCTAATCAATTGAGCAAAAAAGAGCGTTGGATGGTTGCATCCTATGTGATGGATCTAAAAAGTAAATTATAATTGTAGAACAAACTCATCGTAATAGATATGTATACATTTTCAAGTAAATTAAAAACATTTTCACTAATCTTAATGGTTGTAGGACTTTTAGGGATAGGATATGGTTTTTTCTCTGCACCCAAAAATATTCAAGAAGTAGAGGCAATTCTTGCTTCTGATGCTCACGGAAGCCATGAAGTATCTAAATCTTCAACTGAAACCCATGCAGTGGCAGGTGAAAAATCTTCAACTGAAGCTCATGCTGCAGCTGGTGAACATAAAGTTAGTGCCGATGCCGAACACGAAGCACATTTAGAACACGTTTTACACCAATTACAAAACAAGCCTTGGGCTGCATTATATGTTGCCTGTATTTTCTTTATGTTAGTTACTCTTGGAGTACTTGCTTTTTATGCTATTCAACAAGTGGCTCAATCAGGTTGGTCTCCAGTTTTGTTTCGAGTGATGCAAGGAATAACTGCTTATTTACCAGTAGGTTCAGTAATATTCTTTGTTTTATTAGTACTTTGTGGTTTGCATTTCAATCATTTGTTTGTTTGGTTGGGAGAGGGAGTTACAACAGTAGGACATGAGAATTATGATAAAATTATCGCTAATAAATCAGGTTACTTGAACTTCCCATTTTGGATTATTAGAGCCGCTATTTTCTTGGCGGGTTGGAATTTATACAGATATTTTTCTAGAAAAAATTGTTTGGCACAAGACGAAGCAACCGATGATAGTTTCTACAAAAAGAATTTCAAAATGTCAGCTGGATTCTTAGTATTCTTTATCGTTACAGAATCAATTATGTCTTGGGACTGGATTATGTCAATTGATCCACATTGGTTTAGTACTTTATTCGGATGGTATGTTTTTGCAAGCTTTATTGTAAGTGCTGTAACTACAATTTGTTTGATTACTTTGTATCTAAAATCTAAAGGATATTTAGAGCATGTAAACACAAGCCATATTCACGATTTAGCGAAATTTATGTTTGGTTTCAGCGTGTTTTGGACTTACTTATGGTTCTCACAATTCATGTTGATTTGGTATGCCGATATTCCAGAAGAAATTACGTATTTCGTTACTAGAATCCAACTATACAACTTGCCGTTCTTTGGTGCAGTAGTTATGAATTTTGTATTCCCATTGTTGATATTAATTAATACTGATTTCAAACGTATTTCTTGGATACTTGTTATGGCTGGTACAGTTATATTATTAGGACATTATATTGATTTCTTCAATATGATTATGCCAGGTACAGTAGGAGATCAATGGTTTATTGGAGTGTCAGAAATAGCTTCTGTACTTTTCTTCCTTGGGTTGTTTATTTATGTTGTTTTCACAGCATTGACTAAAGCACCTTTATTGCCAAAAAGAAATCCATTTATTGAAGAAAGTAAGCATTTTCATTACTAGTATTTAATAATCCAATATATAAAAGGCTGTTTCCTAACTTGTGAAACAGCCTTTTTTTTTGGTTCAATTTTATAGTACATAACTTCCTTTCTATTTAATCTATAAGTTGTTATTCCATTCACAAGCTATTTCAAAACTTTTTTACAAATTTATTTTTAACCAATACATTCATTTTGTTTTGGTAGTGTCTTTAATTTTCCTATTTTTGGCCAAAAATATGATATTTGTCATTTTTTAAATATCGTTTTTTTGCTATTCTTTTGCGTGTTAATTATAAAAAAGCAATTTATATATGGAGATTTTGTTGGTAATTTTAGTTTTAGTACTGTTATCTATTGCGTTATGGCAGTTGACTAAGATATTTGATTTGACTCAGGTAGGTGATAAAGATGATTCTCAGGTAGCAAATGATGGGGATAATAATACTCAAGGTTATTTGATGTTTGGATTTTTGGCTTTCCTATACATCTTTTCAATCTATGGATTAATTCAATGGGGGCCTTTAGTGCTTCATACTCCTGCGTCTAAACACGGTGCTACTGTTGATAATTTGATGAATATTACTTGGGTTTTGATTTTCTTCGTTCAGGCAGTAACTCAAGTATTGGTACATTATTTTTCTTTTAAATACAGAGGTAAAAAAGGACAAAAAGCTCTTTATCTCGCAGATAATAATAAATTAGAAGTAATTTGGAGTGGAATTCCAGCTATTGTATTAGCAGGATTGATTCTTTATGGTCTTTATGCTTGGACCAATATTATGTTTGTTGACGAAGATGAGGATACTATTGAAATCGAATTGTATGCACAACAATTCAAATGGTCTGCAAGATATTCAGGAGCTGATAATGTTCTTGGAAAAGCCAATGTGAGATTAATTGAAGGGGTAAATACACTTGGAGTTGATTTGTCTGATCCAAATGCACAAGATGATATCGTTGTTTCTGAATTGCATATTCCAAAAGGGAAAAAAGTACATTTCAAGATTCGTTCACAAGATGTATTACACTCAGCATATTTCCCTCATTTTAGAGCTCAAATGAACTGTGTTCCGGGAATGGTTACCGAATTCGCATTCGAACCTGTTTTGACATCTGACGAATACAGAGCATTGCCATTTATGGTTGAAAAAGTGAAAAAAATTAATGCATTGCGTGAAATTAAAAGCAAAGAACTTGTTGCTAAAGGACTTCCTGCTCTTGATCCTTATACTTTTGATTACCTTTTGCTTTGTAATAAAATTTGTGGTGCTTCTCATTACAATATGCAAATGAAAGTGATTGTAGATACACCTGAGGATTTCAAAAAATGGTTAAGCGATAAACCGACTTTAGTTCAAGAAGTAAAAACCGCAAATGCACCTAAGCCTGTTGAAGCTGGAGTTGGAACCGACACAACCAAAGCAAAGGATACTACAGCTATTGCCAAAATTGCAATGAAATAATTATTAAGAAAATTTAAAGTTTAGAAATATGTCAGCAGAAGGTCACGATCACGCACAAGATCACGAACACGAACACCACCATAAAGATACTTTTATTACTAAATACATTTTTAGTATAGATCACAAAATGATTGCCAAACAATACTTGATTACAGGTATTGTAATGGGAGTTATTGGAGTTATAATGTCTATGCTTTTCAGATTGCAATTGGCATATCCAGAAGAATCATTCAAAATCTTCAATGTTTTGTTGGGTGATAAATGGGCTCCAAATGGTGTTATGGCAAATGATATTTATTTGGCTTTGGTGACAATACACGGAACCATAATGGTGTTCTTTGTACTGACAGCGGGGTTAAGTGGAACTTTTAGTAATTTATTGATTCCATTACAAATTGGAGCAAGAGATATGGCCTCTGGATTTCTTAATATGATTTCCTACTGGTTGTTCTTCCTATCAAGTGTTTTGATGGTTTGTTCTTTATTTGTTGAGTCTGGTCCGGCCAATGCAGGATGGACAATTTATCCGCCATTGAGTGCACTTCCTCAAGCGATTTCAGGTTCTGGTGCAGGTATGACACTTTGGTTGGTTTCTATGGCTGTTTTTATCGCAGCTTCACTTATGGGGTCTTTAAATTATATTGTAACTGTTATCAATTTAAGAACAAAAGGAATGTCTATGACAAGATTGCCACTAACTATTTGGGCTTTCTTTGTAACAGCTATTATTGGTGTAATTTCGTTTCCAGTGTTATTGTCTGCGGCACTTTTGTTAATCTTTGATAGAAGTTTTGGTACTTCATTCTTTCTTTCAGATATATATATTGCTGGAGAAGTTTTGCATTATCAAGGTGGATCGCCGGTATTGTTTGAGCATTTATTTTGGTTCTTAGGACATCCTGAAGTTTATATTATCATTTTACCTGCCTTGGGTATAACATCTGAAATTATTGCGACTAACTCTCGTAAACCGATTTTTGGTTATAGAGCGATGATTATGTCTATTTTGGCAATCGCCTTTTTATCGACAATCGTTTGGGGTCACCATATGTTTATTTCAGGTATGAATCCATTTTTAGGATCTGTATTTACTTTTACGACTTTATTGATTGCTATTCCATCGGCTGTAAAAGCATTTAATTATATTACAACACTTTGGAAAGGGAACTTACAGTTGAATCCTGCAATGTTGTTCTCAATTGGATTGGTTTCTACATTTATTACTGGAGGTTTGACAGGAATTATTCTTGGTGACAGTACTTTAGATATTAATGTTCACGATACTTATTTTGTTGTAGCTCACTTTCACTTGGTAATGGGTATTTCTGCTCTATACGGTATGTTTGCTGGAATTTACCATTGGTTTCCAAAAATGTTTGGAAGAATGTTGAATAAAAATTTAGGATATGTACACTTTTGGGTAACGGCAGTTTGTGCTTATGGAGTATTTTTTCCAATGCACTTTATAGGTTTAGCTGGTTTGCCAAGACGTTATTACACAAATACCAACTTCCCATTATTTGATGATTTACAAAATGTAAATGTTCTTATAACTACTTTTGCTTTGATAGGAGGAGCCTTCCAATTGGTTTTCTTGTATAACTTCTTTGTTAGTATTTTTTATGGTAAGAAAGCAGTTCAAAATCCTTGGAAATCGAACACATTAGAATGGACAACTCCAGTAGAACATATGCACGGAAACTGGCCAGGAGAAATCCCGGAAGTATATCGTTGGCCTTATGATTATAGTAATCCTTCGCACGATGAAGATTTTGTACCACAAAATGTTCCTATGAAAGAGGGTGAATTAGTTATGCATCACTAAAATTTTTCAAAATATATATAAAATGCCTTTCTCATAGAAAGGCATTTTTATTTGCTTATAACTTTGTTATATTTGTAGAATGAATGAAAATTTAGACCCAACTAATAACGGCTATAATCCAGAAGAACTTGATCTTGAAAAAAAATTGAGACCACTATCATTTGATGATTTTGCTGGTCAAGACCAAATTTTGGAAAACTTAAAAGTTTTTGTTCAAGCAGCGAATCAAAGAAATGAAGCACTTGATCATACACTTTTTCATGGGCCTCCGGGATTAGGAAAAACTACTTTGGCAAACATTTTGGCCAATGAGCTGCAAGTGGGAATAAAAATCACTTCAGGTCCTGTTTTAGACAAGCCAGGAGATTTAGCAGGCTTGTTGACCAATCTCGAAGAAAGGGACGTTTTGTTTATTGATGAAATTCATCGTTTGAGTCCAATTGTTGAAGAATATCTGTATTCGGCGATGGAAGATTTTAAAATTGATATTATGATTGAATCTGGACCAAATGCCAGAACAGTTCAAATCAATTTGAATCCCTTTACTCTAATTGGAGCCACCACGCGTTCAGGTTTATTAACTGCTCCGATGCGAGCCCGTTTCGGAATTTCATCTCGATTACAATATTATACCACAGAGCTTTTGACTACGATTGTAGAAAGAAGTGCTTCAATTCTTAAAATGCCCATTTCTATGGAAGCTGCTATTGAGATTGCAGGTCGAAGTAGAGGAACACCTCGAATAGCCAATGCTTTATTACGTCGCGTGCGTGATTTTGCCCAAATCAAAGGAAATGGAACAATCGACATCGAAATTGCACGTTATGCCCTAAAAGCTTTAAATGTTGATGCACACGGGTTAGATGAAATGGATAATAAAATCCTCAACACCATTATTGATAAATTCAAAGGAGGCCCAGTTGGTTTGTCTACTTTGGCCACAGCAGTTTCTGAAAGTAGTGAAACTATTGAGGAGGTTTATGAGCCATTTTTAATTCAAGAAGGATTCATTATGCGAACACCAAGAGGAAGAGAAGTTACGGAAAAAGCGTATAAACATTTAGGAAAAGTGAGAACGAATATCCAAGGTGGACTTTTTTAATATTTCAATTGATAAACAATAAAGAAAAATATACACAATTTATAAAAGCCGAAGCCAAACGCCTCGGCTTTTTGTCTTGTGGCATATCTAAAGCGGGATTTTTAGATGAAGAAGCACCTCGATTGGAAAGTTGGTTAAAAAATCAAATGAATGGTCAAATGTCCTATATGGAAAACAATTTTGACAAACGCTTAAATCCAACTTTGCTTGTTGATGATGCCAAAAGTGTGGTTTCTCTTTTATTAAATTATTACCCTTCCGAATTTCAATCCCGAAGCCTCGGGGCGGATTCCTATAAAATTTCGAAATACGCTTACGGACAAGATTATCATTTTGTTATCAAAGAAAAACTAAAGGAATTACTTTTTTCAATTCAGTCAAACATCGGCGAAGTTTCAGGAAGAGCTTTTGTAGATTCGGCACCTGTTTTAGACAAAGCTTGGGCGGCTAAAAGTGGTTTGGGTTGGATTGGAAAAAACAGCAATTTGTTAACCCAAAAAGTCGGCTCTTTTTATTTCATTGCCGAGCTCATTATTGACCTCGATTTAGAATATGATTACGCCACAACGGATCATTGTGGTTCTTGCACTGCCTGTATTGATGCTTGCCCGACCGAAGCGATAGTTGCTCCCTACGTTGTGGATGGGAGTAAATGCATTTCTTATTTTACTATTGAACTTAAAGAAAATATTCCAGCTGAAATGCAAGGCAAATTCGATGATTGGATTTTTGGCTGTGATGTTTGCCAAGATGTTTGTCCATGGAATCGCTTTTCCAAGGCACATAACGAACCACTTTTCAATCCGAATCCAGAAATCCTTGCTATGTCCAAGAAAGATTGGACAGAATTGACCGAAGAAACATTTAATTCCGTTTTTAAAAACTCTCCTCTGAAAAGAACGAAATATTCTGGGATAACCAGAAATATTGATTTTTTGAAAGTGTAAACATTTAAGTCAAAAACAAAGAGTGCTTCATGTTTTTTGCTTTAAAGGCTTCAAATTCTTATTGATAACATTTTTTTGTTGTGATTTTTTTTCGTTTTCTCATTTCTTTTATTAGTTTTGTTAATAAATGCCTTTTTTGTTAATAAGTTGTTCTTTCATTATCTTTTATTGAATAATAACATCCTAATGGTTCCAATTTTATGATGCAAACTATACTATTTAAAGGGTCTAGATATTTTACTTTTTTATTTTTGTTGATTTCAGCATCAGTTTTTTCTCAAAACTGTACAGTTAATGCCAATGTGAATCAGACCATATGTGTTAACGAACCACTTACACTAGTTGGAAACGCTAATGGACTTGCTGAGGCTGGTTCAAATCTTATAGGATGGTCTCAAATAAGTGGACCTAGTGTAAGTATAAATACCCCCAATCAATTAACTACTACAATAACTGGATATACCGCTGGGAATACTTATGTTTTTAGATTAAGTGCTAAATGTTCAGATTCATCAACGATAAAAGATGATGTTACTGTTGTAGTGAGTCCAATAACTATTGCTAATGCTGGAGTAGATGTAAAACATTGTCCGGGAACTTATACATTAAATGGTAATACACCTATAGCTGGAGAAACTGGCGAATGGTCTATTGGTGGTTCAAATGGAATTGGGATTACAATCAGTGATATTAATTCTCCGAATTCTTCCTATACAATTTCAGGAAACTCTTCAGGTTCAACCACGTTGAGATGGACTTTTACTAATTTGACAAACGGTTGTAATTCGTATGATGAAGTAGTAATTACTTCACCAGGAGGAATTAATCCTGTGTCAGCTGGTCCAGATCAAAATTTATCAAAATGTTATTCAAGTACACAAAACACTAATTTAACGGCCACTTTTGGAGGAAATGGAATGGACGGTCAGTTGGGAAATTGGACTGTTGTTAGTGGTCCATCAGTGCCTACATTTAGTGATTCCACTAATAATAGTACCAATGTAAGTGGTCTTCAAGAAGGAACCTATGTTTTTAGATGGACAGTTTCTGGACCATGTGCTAATGGAACCGACGAAGTAACAGTTACAGTGCCAGCACCAACTGCCGATATTACAAAAGTAAATGGTGAGTCCTTTAGCTTTTGTGATGGTCGTAACACTTTTTTGTTAGTTGGTACTGTGCCAAATTTTGTTAACGAAACAGTATTTTGGACACAAGTGAGTGGGCCAACAACTGCAACAATTGCATCGCCAACAACTCCATCGACCAATGTTTTTGATTTATTGGGGTTTGGAACTTATGTGTTTCGTTATACGATTTCTAATACCATAACGGGTTGTCAATCAAGTGGAGATTATACTTTAAGGTTTGCTAGAACACCTTCTATAAATGCCGGTTCAGATCAATTGTTGGCTTGTTTGCAAACTGATGTTACAATACCAATTTCGCAAACTGGCGATGGTAAAACCTATTGGAGAATTTTAAATGGGCCAGTAAATCCTAATTATATCGTTTACCCAACCCCAATAAAAGAGTTTGCTGGTAATGCCTTGTTGATTGAAGGTTTGATAACAGGGGGGGTGTATGATATTCGAGTTGGCAAACAAGCGCCAGTTGGAAATTTATGTACAACTGTAACCGATGATGTAAAAGTGGTGGTTTCTATTGAACCATCAGGCTCAAACGGAGGAAGCGCACAAGTGCTAGATTGTTCATCAACTACAGCGGTTTTGGCAGGGAGTATTCCAGAAAAAGGTATAGGACGATGGTCACAGTTTTCAGGTCCAAATCAAGCCATAATAGCAAATCCATTTGATGCAGCTACAGAAGTTTCAGGTATGACAAATGGCCTCTATTTGTTTGTGTGGACGATAACCGGAGGGCCAAATTGTATCAACAGTCAGGGAATAGCAAGGGTTTTAGTTTCTGATGTTGCGCCCGATCAGCCGGATGCTGGACCTGACCAATCTATTTGTTTTGGCACACCTATACAATTAAATGCAACAGTACCAAAATTAAATGAAAAAGGGAAATGGACCGTTGTCTCAGGTGCCAATTATACCATTAGTGATATTGAAGATCCAACTGCTTTTTTCACGGGGTTAGATCCAAATACGGTCTATACTTTAAGGTGGACAATTACCAATTCTTGTAATTCAGCTTATGACGAAATAAGTATAACGACTAATAATAGTAGCGGGCCAATTGGTGCCAATGCAGGACAGGACAGTTGTTTGCCCTCGGGAACAACAACCATTACATTATTAGGGAATGATCCCTCTCCAGGAATTGGAACTTGGAAACAAATTTCGGGGCCAAATGTAGTCATCACTAATCCAAATTTATATAACACAACGGTTACTGGTGTTGTCAATGGTAATTATGAATTTGAATGGTCAATAGATAGTGGAGGTTGTGCCCCCTCCATAGACAATGTTTTGATTTCTGTTTCAGAACCAACCACAGTTGCTAATGCTGGTCCAAATCAGAGTTTGTGTCAAAGTTCAACAACTATGGCAGCAAATACGCCAGTTGTAGGGACAGGTTTTTGGACATTATTGACTTCTGAAACAGGACCAATCATTGTAGATCGTTTTGACCCAAATACTGAAGTGACTAATTTAACTGCAGGGACTTGGCTTTTTGAATGGACAATTGTAAATGGTGTTTGTGAACGATCTATTTCTGTTACTCAAATTAATGTTCAAAAAGGACCTTCTCAAGCCAATGCCGGTCCAGATCAAGAAAAATGTGATGCAAGTCCAGTTATTATGGATGCCAATTTTCCCATACGTGGTGCTGGAACTTGGAGCCTAGTATCAGGACCAAATAACCCAATCTATTCGGATATTCATTCTAACAATGCTACATTAACTGGACTTATTTCAGGAACATATATTTTTAGATGGACTATTTCTACTGGATTTAATTGTCCAGATACGTTTGATGATGTTACCATTATTGTACGTGATGTGGCAAATGCTGGAAGTGATATCATTACTTGCGATCAAGGCGGAGTATTATTGGTAGGAACCATAGGAACGTCAGGAACATGGACTTTTGTGAGTGGTCCAGGGTCACCAATTATAAATCAAGTCCCTGCCTCAAATTCGGCATCTGTTTCTAATTTGAGTAAAGGAGAATCGATTTTTAGATATACAATTGATGCCGTTGGAACTTGTCCAGATTCTATTGACGATGTTAGTGTAATTATTACTGGCGAGCCCTCAACAGCAAATGCAGGCCCGGATCAAGTTTTATGTAATAATGGACAAATTCAATTAGATGGAAACATTCCTATTTTTGGTAAAGGGAAATGGTCAATTTTAGCAGGACCTACTTCAGGAACATTTATACCAAGTGATACCGCACCGAATGCAGTTTATTCAAATGCACCTTCTGGTGTTTATGTATTTCAATGGACAATATCTGATGCAGGTTGCCAAAATACCGACCAAGTACGAGTTGAAAATAACGAAACACCTACCAATCCTGATGCTGGGCCAGACCAAGATCAAGTGTGCGGAAATGCAACTATTTTAGCAGCTAATACACCTGTTTTTGGAGTAGGGACTTGGGCGCAAATTTCGGGTCCAAGTGCAGCAGTTTTTAGTTCCATCATTTTACCAAATCCTATTGTTTCAAATTTGGTCGCTGGTGATTATGTTTTTGAATGGCGTATTAGTAATGGTAACGTTTGCCCTATCGAAAGGGACATAGTAAATGTTAAAGTTTTTACAGCACCGACTAAACCCAATGCAGGACCTGATCAAAATGTTTGCGCTAGCAATACAACAGTAACTTTAGATGCCAATCGAATTTTAATTGGTTCTGGAAAATGGACTCAGATTTCTGGGCCAACAGGATCTTTTAGTGATGATACTAGTAATACCTCTTTATTTACTATAAATGGAGCTGGTAGTTACACATTAGAATGGACTGCAACAAATTTAAATTGTTCAGAATTCGATAAAGTCATAATCAATGTTGATCCTGAACCAACAATTGCAGATGCAGGCTTACCTATTTCTAACTGTAAGTTTGCAAAATTACTATTAAACGCGAATAATGCCGCAGTAGGTAGTGGAATTTGGTCGCAAATAAGTGGCCCTTCACCTGTAGTCTTTGTTGTTCCAACGAGTCCGAAAACTGAAGTTTTGGGGGTAGTAGAGGGTGTTTATGTATTTGAATGGACCATTTCGAATGGAGTTTGTCCGCCTAGTTCTAGTCAAGTTCAAGTAACTATTACAGCTGAAGCCACAATTGCAGATGCTGGAACAGCTCAAACAATTTGCAATACTACTACCGCAACAATGGCAGCCAATAATCCCGTTGAAGGGGATGGATTATGGAGCTTCGTGATAAATCCTGGCGGGGCAGTTATTACAGATCCAACAAATCCTATATCAACAATAACTGGGTTAACAGATGGCGTTTATCGTTTACGTTGGACTATCTCAAATGCTTGTGGTAGTAATTTTGATGAAGTAAATGTTGAAAAATTACCTGATTTAGTAACTACAAATATTACTCCTAATCAAACCATTTGTTTAGGTGGTACAGCTACTTTTACATCAACGGCTTCAGGTGGTGCAGTCCCTTATTCTTATCAATGGCAATCATCATCTGATAATGTGAATTGGACCGCTATTTCAGGTGCAAACACCAATCAATATGTTGCACCAAATAATTTAGCAGTTGGAACCTATTATTATAGACTAGAAGTGACTAATAGTTGTTCGACCATTTACTCTAATTCAGCCACATTAGAAGTTGTAAATGACCCTATTGTAACTACTCAACCAATAGGGAGCACAATATGTTCAGGAAATACACATACTATGAGTGTGGTTGCTTCTGGTGGAACGGGAACTTTGTTGTACCAATGGCAGGAATCTAACGGGATAAATGTATTTAGTAATATTAGTGGAGCTAATTCACCTACTTATACAACAGCTTCTTTGAATTCTAATATGAGTTATAGAGTAGTAATCACTCAAGCGGCAAGTGGATGTGAAGTGATTTCTAACTCCGTTGTAGTTTATGTTACTACAATTACCACACAACCATCAACACCAGCCGCAATTTGTGTTGGAGGAACAGCATCTATGTCAGTCGCTGCTTCATTAAATGGAGGTTCTGGAAGTTTGAGTTATCAATGGCAATCCTCTCCAAATGGAAGTTCATCTTGGACAGATGTTTCGGTTGGAACAGGATTTACCACTACTAATTATACAACCGACAATTTAGCCACAACTACTTGGTTTAGATGTAAAATAACTTCAAGCACTACTTCTTGTATTTTATTCTCAAATGGAGTTAGAGTTCTTGTAGTTCCAGATCCTACTATAACCGTTCAGCCTACTAGTGGAACAATTTGCGTTGGTGGAAATTATATTTTAAGTGTAACAGCAACCAATGGAACACCATCTTTAACATATCAATGGCAATCAAGCGCCACATCGGGAAGCGGATTCACAAATATTTCAGGTGCAACGAATAGTACCTATAACACAGGGGTTTTAAATACAACACAAACTACATATTATCAAGTGGTGGTTTCGGCTTCAGGAAATGGTTGTAATTCAATAACATCTTCAGAAGCGACAGTTACTGTAGTTCCTGACCCTATTATTACAGATCAGCCAGATAGTATTACCATTTGTGATGGAACTTCAACAACATTAAACGTAGTTGCATCAGGGGGAACTGGAACTTTATTGTATCAATGGCAATCTTCTTCAAACGGGACAACTTTTGCAAATATTTCAGGAGCAACATCTAGTTCTTATGTGACTCCAACATTAACTAATGATACTTTTTACAAAGTAATAATTACTCAAGCAGCAAGCGGATGTAGAGTAGATTCTAATGTTGCGAAAGTTAGTGTGGCAAAAATTTCTGTTCAACCATCTACGCCAGTTGCTATTTGTGTTGGCGGTGTTGTTTCTGTATCAGTAATAACAACAGTTGTTCCCGGAGCTACTTATGCTTACCAATGGCAAAGCTCAACCAACGGAACAGTGTGGAATGACGAGACGAATACATCTGCAACTACTGCTAATTTTACTTCAGATGCTTTAAATGCAACTACTCAATTTAGATGCATAGTGACAACTACAAATCCAAGCTGTATTTTAACTTCTACTGCTGTAATAGCTGCTGTTGTTCCTGATCCATCCATTACAGTTCAGCCTGTATCTGGAGTGATTTGCGTTGGAGGTGCCTACAGCTTAAGTGTAACTGCTACTAATGGAACCCCGTCATTGACCTATCAATGGCAATCTAGTTCAACTTCAGGAAGCGGATTTACGGATATTCTAGGCGCCACATTAAATAGTTATAATACCGGAACAATTAATGTTTCAGGAATAATCTATTACCAAGTTGTAGTTTCTGCAGCAGGAAATGGTTGTAATTCGATAACATCAAACGAAGTTACTCTTACAACAGTAGCAGATCCTATAATTACAGGTCAACCAGCAGATGTGACTGTTTGCGACGGGACAAACACAACATTATCAGTTACTGCTACAGGTGATCCTTTAGCAGGTCCCCTTCAGTATTTGTGGGAGTCATCATCAGATAATATTACATTTAATCCTATACCTGGAGCAACAAATGCAACTTATACCACACCAAATTTAAATAGTGACACCTATTATAAAGTTATAATTACACAAATTAATAACGGATGTCGTACTAATTCACTCCCAGCTAAAGTTAGTGTCGCTAAAATTTCGGTTCAACCTACTACCCCAGCAGCAATTTGTGTAGGAGGAGTAGCTTCAATGTCAGCTGATGCATCTTTGAATGGTGGACCGGGAACTTTATCATATCAATGGCAGTCTTCTCTAAATGGCAGTTCTCCTTGGACTGATGTAACCACTGGAACAGGTGCAAATACTGCAAATTATGTAACAGATAATTTAAACACAAGCACTTGGTTTAGATGCAAAATAACATTAAGTACTACTTCTTGTGATTTGTTTTCGAATGGAGTTAAGGTTACCGTAGTTCCAGATCCAACAATTGATACACAACCAATAGGAGGAACAATTTGTACAGGAGGAAATTTCAATATGAGTGTTCAGGCTTCAAATGGAACACCATCATTAACCTATCAATGGCAATCAAGTACGACTTCGGGTTCAGGATTTACAGATATTTCTGGCGCAACAAATTCTAATTTGAGTATTGCTTCATTAACACAAACCACCTATTATAGAGTAAATGTCTCAGCTTCTGGAAATGGTTGTAACACCATAACTTCATCTGAAGTAGCCGTTATCGTTATTCCTGACCCAATTATCGTTACTCAACCTGTCGCCAATACCACTATTTGTAAAAACGGAAATACGACGCTTTCTGTAGTTGCTTCTGGTGGTTCAGGAACGTTTTTTTACCAATGGCAAACGGCAACTGCATTAGGAGGGCCATACACAGATATTGGTGGAGCAACTTCAGATACTTATCTCACATCAATTCTTCCGGCCACAACATATTTTAGAGTGGTTATTACCAATTCAGGTTCAGGATGTAATACACTAACTTCTAATGTGGCAACTGTTTTTGTAGGGGATATTTCGGCTCAACCTGTCGCGCCAGCTCCAATTTGTTCTGGAGGTTCTGCTACCATTTCAGTAACGGCCTCTGCGAATGGAGGAACCGCTACCTTCACTTATCAATGGGAAAGTTCTGTAAATGGAACATCGGGTTGGTCAAACATTGGATCAGCTACATCAAATAGTTATACCACACCAGCATTATCAAGTACTACTTACTATAGATGTATTATTACTTCGGCAACACCAAACTGTACCTTAACTTCGGATGTTGTAAAAGTGGATGTCATTCCAGATCCAACGATTACAACCCAACCTGCAGATGGCATAATTTGTACAGGAGGTTCTTATTCTCTTTCTGTAGTAGCTTCAAACGGAACTCCTTCATTAACGTATCAATGGCAATCGAGCGCTACTTTAGGGGGAACTTATACCGATATTTCAGGAGCAACCAATGCTAATTATTCTACACCAACATTAGTAGCAACTACTTATTATAGAGTAGTAGTTAGTGCAAGTGGAAACGGTTGTACATCCATTACTTCTAATCCAGCAACTGTAACTGTTGTTGCAGACCCAATTATAGCTACACAACCACAAGATGGTGCAATTTGTGTGGGTAATAATTATTCATTTAGTGTAGTGGCTTCAGGCAATCCAAGTCTTGGAGTTTTAAGTTATCAATGGCAAACCGCAACTTCAAGTACTGGTCCATTCTCCAATGTAACAAATGGAACTGGCGGAACTACTGCAAATTATACTACAGCTACTTTTAGTACAACCACCACTAGATATTACAGAGTTTCCATTAAACAAGGCGCTTCGGGTTGTGAAACACTATCGAATACTGTAGTTTTAACTATTTCCGCACAACCTACAAAACCAGTTGGAAGCGTAACTCAACAACCAAGTTGTGCAAATGCCACAGGAATAATTACCATCACTTCTCCTGCCGAAGGAACTGGTTTTGAATATTCAATTAATGGTGGAACCAGTTACCAAGCTAGTAGTGTTTTTAGCGGTTTAACTAGTGGAGTAAAAACAATTACTGTTCGAAAAGTAGGTGCTAATACTTGCGTTTCTCAAGGTACTAATTTTACTATTTTTAATAGAATTTGTGCCAATCCAGAAGTTTTTGCTTCAATAAATGGCGCTTCTGGAGGAGCTACCACAAGCGTTTTAGGTTCAGATACTTTAAACGGAAATCCAGCATTGTTGTCAACTGTCAATATTACAGTGAATTCAACCTCGTCTTCTCAGATAAGTTTGGATACAAGCAACGGAATAATTACGATTGCTCCAAATACGCCAGCAGGGACTTATACTGTAAATTATACTATCTGTGAAAAAGCAAATCTGTCTAATTGTTCTTCGACTACAGAAACTGTCCAAGTTACACAATCAATTATTGATGCTGTTGCTGATGTTGTAATTCCAAATGTCAATGGGTTTGTAGGTAGACCAACAGCCATAAATGCGTTGACCAATGATAAATTAAACGGAGCATCAGCCTTGATTTCTCAACTGACTATGTCTGTTATAACTCCTGCTATTTCAATTGGTGGAGGTCCAGTTCCAACATTAAATACCGCCAACGGAAATGTAGCTGTAGCAGCTGGAACTCCTGAAGGAACATACACTATCGAATATCAAATCTGCGAAAAATTAAACCCATCTAATTGCGATATAGCTACTATTGTAATTCCAGTTGTAGCCCCAGTTATTGATGCGGTTAATGATTCTACAAGTCCTGTAAACGGTGCAGATGGAAATCCAAATTTAATGGATGTATTGACAAATGATACCTTAAACGGAAGTTCATTTGCCATTAGCAAAGTAAACTTAACTCAAATTTCGGGAGCGACTCCAAACACTCCAGGAGCCTTAGTTCCTGTTCTGAATTTAGCCAATGGAATTATAAGTGTTCCAGTTGGGACACCAGCAGGAACCTATGCTATTAATTATCAAATTTGCGAAAAATTAAATCCATCCAATTGTGATGATGCTGTTGCTACCATAACTGTAATCGCCGCAACATTAATTGCCAATGATGATACTTTAGGACCAATTAATGGGTATGTAGGAAATCCGAATGTGGTAAATGCGTATTTTATAAATGATACTTTTAATGGTAAAGTTGTTGATTTATCTTTGGTAACACCAACTATTTTAAATACAGCAATACCAGTTCGTCCAGGCGCTCCAGTCCCTGTTTTGGATGTTGCCACAGGGATAGTTAGCGTTCCAGCAGGCACACCAGCAGATGATTATTCTATTCAATACCAATTGTGTGAAAAACTGAATCCTACCAATTGTGATGTTGCTTTAATAAACATTCGTGTTTTACCACCTCCAATAGTTGCCACCAACGACACATCATTACCGATCAATGGAAGAACGGGCAGTGCATCAGTATTGAATGCTTACACAAATGACACCTTAAACGGATTGCCAATAGTATTGACAGAGGTAACCAGAACGATAGTTACCCCAGCTTCAT
>CAUPRL010000005.1:0-249369 GCA_963513695.1 uncultured Flavobacterium sp. | reverse complement strand
TCTGCAAAAGGTAGATTGCATACGCGTTACGCACCCGTGCGCCGGTCTCTAGGTCCGAAAACCTATACCCCTCGACTTGCATGTGTTAAGCCTGCCGCTAGCGTTCATCCTGAGCCAGGATCAAACTCTTCATCGTATATTATTTAGTCTTGCGACTTATTTATTATGCGACTCAAATTCTAGTGGTATTCTTTAAATCTTCCGATTCTCTTACTCTCTTTATATTTGTTCCGATTTGCATCGGAACGGCTGTCAATTCAATATGGCTAGGAACGTGTCTTTTTGTCTTTCGCTTGTTTCTCAAAGCGGGTGCAAAAGTAACAAAGTCTTTTTAATCTGGCAAGCTTTTTGAAAAGTTTTTTTTGAAAAATATTTTTTCACTTTCTTCTCTCTTTTCTTGTCAGTATCTCAAAGAACATTGCTCATTTAGCGGGGTGCAAATGTAACATCCATTTTCGAATCTCACAAACTTTTTTAAACCTTTTTTAGAAAATAAATTTTCTCTTTCGTTTTAATCAGTTTGTCAAGGTTTCTATGAACGTCGGCGTCATTGCGGGTGCAAAAGTACACAACAAATCCACTTTCGCAAACCTTTTGGACAAGTATTTTGAAAGTATTTTTTAAATCGTTGATTTTTTGACCTTTAAAAGTAAGCTTTTTTGAGGATTTGTGAATTTGAAATAGCCATTTATGAGAATCACTACAGTTTTACTGCATTTATAAGGATGATCACCTCTAATTGTAAAGCAAATTAATTGCTATTTGCTGTAGCAGTATCCAAAAAGCGATCTTATTATTATACTAGACAGCCCTTTTCGCAGTGCTTTTTTTGTTTTTTGCTTTTTTTAGCAACTCTTGGGGGGTACCACAGACCAGGCTTTGATCGGGCTTTGATCGGGCTTTGATCGGAAGCTGACCGGGAATCAAGTAGAGTTGAAAACCTTCATTCTTAAAAGCAAAACGTTTTATGAAAACCAATGCCCTAGCCCTGATAGTAGTGAAAATCCTTATGTGCCGGGGTTCGGCACATAAGATTGTAACGGATAGCAGGAAATAGCTCCTAGAAAAAATCATACTAATATATAATGTATAAACTTGTACATATATATTGTATGTATTTTAGTAATGCGCTATATTTGCAGTCACAAAATTAAAAACAATGATTAAGATTAGTTTGCCCGATGGGTCAGTTAAGGAGTTTGCAGCAGGTGTTACTCCTATGGATGTTGCTATTAGCATTAGTGAAGGATTTGCCAGAAATGTGATTTCGGCATCTTTTGATGGTACAATTGTAGAAACTACAACTCCTTTGACAACGGACGGCAGTCTTATATTATATACTTGGAATGACGAAGGTGGTAAAAAAGCGTTCTGGCATTCGACTTCGCACGTGATGGCACAGGTTCTTGAAGAAATGTACCCTGGGATACAACTGACTCTTGGTCCAGCAATAGCCAATGGTTTTTACTATGATGTGGATTTTGGAGACCAAAAAATTACGGATGCAGACTTCAAAAAAATTGAGAATCGTATTTTAGAAATTTCGAGAGAAAAACACGAATTTAAATTGCGTCCAGTGTCTAAAGCTGAAGCTTTGGAGGTTTATAAAGACAATGTTTATAAAACCGAATTGATTTCAAACTTAGAAGACGGAACAATTACTTTTTGTGATCACTCCACTTTCACTGATTTGTGTCGTGGTGGTCATATTCCAAATACCGGAATTATCAAAGCTGTGAAAATTATGAGTATTGCCGGCGCATACTGGCGTGGTGATGAAAAAAACAAGCAGTTGACTCGTGTTTATGGAATTTCATTTCCAAAACAAAAAGATTTGACTGAATACTTAGAATTATTGGAAGAGGCAAAACGTCGTGACCATAGAAAACTAGGAAAAGAATTGGAATTGTTTGCTTTCTCGTCGAAAGTGGGCCAAGGATTGCCTTTGTGGTTGCCAAAAGGAGCTGCTTTACGTGATAGATTGGAGCAATTTTTGAAAAAAGCGCAGAAGAAAGCGGGTTATGAGCAAGTAGTAACACCACATATTGGGCAAAAAGAATTGTACGTGACTTCAGGTCATTATGCTAAATACGGTGCTGATAGTTTTCAACCGATCAATACTCCAGCTGAAGGCGAAGAGTTTTTATTAAAACCAATGAACTGCCCTCACCACTGTGAAATCTATAATGTAAGACCTTGGTCGTACAAAGATTTACCAAAACGTTATGCTGAATTTGGAACAGTTTATCGTTACGAACAAAGTGGTGAATTGCACGGTTTGACTCGTGTTCGTGGGTTTACTCAGGATGATGCACACATTTTTTGTACGCCTGACCAATTGGATCAGGAGTTCAAAAACGTGATTGATTTGGTATTGTATGTTTTTGGTTCTTTAGGATTTGAAAACTTTACTGCTCAGATTTCGTTGCGTGACCAAGAAAATAGAGATAAGTACATCGGTAGCGATGAGAATTGGGAAAAAGCAGAGAATGCAATTATCAATGCTGCTGCTGATAAAGGATTGAAAACTGTTGTTGCATATGGCGAAGCCGCTTTTTATGGTCCGAAGTTGGATTTCATGGTCAAAGATGCCCTTGGAAGACAATGGCAATTGGGAACGATTCAGGTGGATTATAATTTACCAGAGCGTTTCGAATTGACCTACAAAGGTTCAGACGACCAATTGCATACACCGGTTATGATTCACAGAGCACCTTTTGGATCGATGGAACGTTTTATTGCAATTTTGATTGAACACACGGCGGGAAAATTCCCACTTTGGTTGATGCCAGAACAGGCTATTATATTGTGTTTGAGTGAGAAATATGAAATATATGCAAAAAAAGTTTTAAATCTGCTAGAAAATCACGAAATTCGCGCCCTAATTGACAACAGAAACGAGTCGATTGGCCGAAAAATCAGGGATGCAGAGTTGCAAAAAACCCCGTTTATGCTGATAGTAGGCGAGGAAGAAGAGAAAAATGGAACCATCTCCATACGTCGTCAAGGACAAGAAGGGAATGGTAATATGAGCGTCACAATTGAGGAATTTGCTGCAATTGTAAACGAAGAAATAGGCAAAACATTAAAAACATTTACAGTTTAACTTAAATTATAAAGTCATAGCAATAAGAAGCAATAGAGGTTATCAACCTCGAGTAGAAAAAAAGGATGCCCATAGGATAAACAATCTTATCCGTGGTGTGCAAGAAGTAAGACTTGTGGGTGAAAATATCGAACCAGGAGTTTTTAAACTTTCTGAAGCGTTACGATTAGCAGACGAATTCGAATTGGATTTGGTTGAAATTTCACCTAATGCAGAACCGCCTGTTTGCAAGATAATGGACTATAAAAAGTTTGTTTACATGCAAAAGAAACGCGAGAAAGAGCTTAAAGCAAAATCTACTCAAATTGTAGTGAAAGAAATTCGTTTTGGTCCTCAAACGGATGAACACGATTATGAGTTTAAAAGAAAGAACGCTGAAAAATTCTTGAAAGAAGGTTCTAAATTGAAAGCCTTTGTTTTCTTTAAAGGACGTTCGATTATCTATAAAGATCAAGGTCAAATCTTGTTATTGAGATTGGCAACGGATCTTGAAGAATTTGGAAAAGTAGAAGCAATGCCTGTTCTCGAAGGAAAGAGAATGATTATGTTCATTGCTCCTAAGAAAAAGAAGTAAGCAGTTGGCAGTCGGAGTTTTCGGTTTATGAACTGAAAATCGAGATGAAAAACTAAAAAATAAGTAAGTAAGAATAAATTAAAACACTAGGAAAAAATGCCTAAAATGAAAACCAAATCTAGCGCCAAGAAACGTTTTAAAGTTACTGGTTCTGGAAAGATTAAGAGAAAACATGCTTTCAAAAGTCACATCTTGACTAAGAAATCTAAAAAACGTAAATTAGCTTTGACACACTCAGCGCTAGTTCACAAAACAGATGAGAAAAGCATCAAACAACAATTAAGAATTATATAATGTTTGTTGTTTATGGTTTGTTGTTTATGGTTTTCAACTCTAAACGCTAAACTCTAAACGCTAAACTTTTTATTCTTTAGGTTAAAACAATTTAAAATAACCTTGGAGTATGGCCTTAAGTTCCCTTGATTAAATTCGGGACGCCTGCTACAAAAAAAACAGAAAAATTATGCCAAGATCAGTAAATTCAGTTGCTAAGAGAGCAAGAAGAAAAAAGATAATGAAGCAAGCCAAAGGTTTCTTTGGTCGTCGTAAAAACGTTTGGACAGTTGCGAAAAATGCGGTTGAGAAAGCAATGTGCTATGCTTACCGTGACAGAAAAGCGAACAAAAGAAATTTCCGCGCCTTGTGGATTCAACGTATCAACGCTGGAGCAAGATTAGAGGGAATGTCTTATTCACAATTCATCGGGAAATGCAAAGCTAACAACATCGAATTGAACCGTAAAGTTCTTGCCGATTTAGCGATGAATCACCCAGCAGCTTTCAAAGCTATACTTAATAAAGTAAAATAAACGTTTTATCAACTCAATTTAAAATTACTTACTTATAGAGAAACCCAGTCGAAAGATTGGGTTTTTTGTTTGCTCAAAGGAGAGGGAGCCGAAACTGAATAAAAAATAGTGTACAAAAAAGTCGTAAAATCATTTTTTAAAATTGCTACTTCAATGTTCAAAAAAACGAAATGAAAGGCAGTCCTTTAGCCTTTTGATTACAATATTTTGGACACCTCTATCTATATAACAATTTTATAATAAGGAAGTTATAATACAATTCTCCTTTTTTAAAACTACTAAAACAATTGCTATTTTGGTTAGACACAAGATCAATTACAAATTAAACATTTACAAAATACATTTTCATTATTCCTCTATTTTTAACGGCAATTTCGCCACGGTATTCACAATCGAACGTCTCTTTGATTAATTGATAGGTGTTTTCAGATATATTGATTTTACCTGGAATAGAGTTGGTTTCCATTCGGGAGGCAATATTTACGGTATCTCCCCAAATGTCATAAGCGAATTTTTTAGTTCCTACAACTCCTGCGACTACTGGCCCAGTATTGATGCCAATCCTGATTTCAAATCGTGTCTGATTCTGAGTATTATTGATAAAGGATTGATTGACAAAATCTAAGATTTCCTTGGCAACTTGAATCATTTTATGAGCGTGGTCTGGGGTTTCAAAAGGCAAACCACCGGCGCACATATAGGAATCTCCAGAGGTTTTGATTTTCTCTAAATCATATTTTTCGATAATGGCATCAAATTTTGAAAAATAATAATCGATACTTTCTACTAATTTTTCTGGTGCTAAATTCTCGGCATATTCGGTAAATCCGACAAAATCAGTAAACAAAACCGTAACCGACTCAAATTTTTTGGCTTGAACCTTACCATTATGTTTTAATTCAAAAGCAGTCTCTTCGGGCAGAATATTCAATAACAAATCGTCGGAACGTTTTTTTTCGACTTCAATAATGGCATTGGTTTTTTTAATAAAACGATACCTTCTGAATAAACCAGCGGCTATAAAAAACACTAAAACCAAAGAAACAATAGCGGATATAGTAATGATTCTTTGGTTCTTTTTTTGCTGATTCATCAAATCCACTTCGACTTGTTTTTTTGAAATTTCGAAATTGGCTCTTAAATCCGCTGTTTTTTTTATGGTTTCAAGGTTGTTAATACTATCACGATAGACAATATATTTTTTATAATAATCGAATGATTTTGGGACATTTCCTGTTTTTTGGTAGAGTTCCGAAAGCTGTAAACTGGATTTATTCGCCTGTTCCTTTAATCCCAATTTTTGGGCCAATTCAAAACTCCTTTTAGAATAAGAAAGTGCCGTTTTCCAATCTTTCTTGCCGACATAAATATCCGCCAATGATGCTAAATAATCCGAAATACCATAATAATCCTCCAGTTCTTCGAGTAGTGCAATGGCTTCTTTTAATTTTGTGATAGCCAAATCATCTTTACCCTGTTTGGCATAGACCACTCCTGTGTTTCCTATTGTGTAAGCAATTCCAATAGGATTTTTTTCTTTTCTGAAAATGGATCCAGCTTCTTTAAAATATTTTAAAGCTACATTGTATTTAGAACTTCTTGAAAGTTCATCACCAGCATTTAATAATGTTAATGCTAAAGAAATAGAATCGGATGTTTTTCTTAATATTTGAATGGATTTTTTATAATACAATTCGGCATTCTTGGAATCCCTCATATTGGAATACACATCTGCAATACGAGTATAGGAAAGACCTTCCTCTTTTATATTGTTTGCTTTTATAGCTGCATCTATACTCTTAAAATAGGCATCCAAAGCTTTGTAAAAATCACCTCCAATATTTAGTTTGTTCCCTTTTTGACTATATCCTCTAGACAAATACAAATAATTTTTTTCTTTTTTGGATAAAGCAATTAGTTCTTCGGCATATTGTAATGACAATGCTAAATTATTGGTCTCGTTGAATGCCAAATTGCGCAACAACTCCATTTTATCAGTCTTAGTAAGCGTATTTTTATTATAAATATTCACCAGACTATCCGCTACTTTCTGCTGCTGAGCATAAGAGGTTAGCTGCTGTAAAAAAAGTAGTATCAACAAAATTCTAATTATAATAAATCCTTTAAAGGTTTTTTCTAATTCCATAAATTTTTTGTGATTTTCATCGAAAGGACTAATTTGGTTCCAATTAGGTTGTTATGATTTAAATATAATTTTACTTTTATACAATTCAAAAAAAATTTTTGTTAACATCTTTATGCGGTCAAGTACCTTAATTTTTTGGTGCTTTTATATATAAATTAATATCTATAATAACAAAAAAAACACTACATAAATGTGCTAAAAAATTAATAGTCAAATATGCAGTGAAAATTCAAAATCTAAACCAGAATTTATTACTAGTTTGCAATCATTTTAGGATCTATCAGATATGATTTTGATGAATTATTATAATAAACACTAAACTCGATTTTGTATATGTTTTTAGTTTTTGCCATTTCCAGTTGGTCTTTGATGGTCGCTGTTACTTTACTGTGACAACCCCCAGATCCTGGAATAGTAACATCATCTTCCAAGAAGCATTTGTCATTGGGATCATTCAAATCGAAGTCATATACTATTCTGTCAATCGCTATGGAATAAGCTGGATCTGTTGAAGCACCCACCCATTCTACATTTTTACCCAAATAGACATTAGACAAAAAATCTTGTACTTTTCCGTTTTCGGTAAAACCATCATTATCGTCGGACAAAGTAGCCAAATCGTTAATAATTTCCTGAGAAGGATTTGAAATTTGATAGAGACTGGCAGCATCAACAGTCAAAACTATCTGAACATTTTTACTCATATTTTGTAGATTTAAAAAAGTTAATAAAAAATTTGTTGATTATACGTAAAGCGAGAAGGTATTAAAATTTGAAATTAAAATGCGATAAATTAAAGAAAAAAACCAAATGTACATATTTAATGTAGAATATTAACATTAAGTAAAAAATATTCAGGGCAAAGATATTAAAATTGTTTCTTAGGTTATTTTGACACTAATTGCACAAATTTACACGAAATAGAATCTATTTAAATTTCACGAAACTACTAAAGGCAGTTAAAATTTACTTCGTCAGTTCGCTATCGCTCGTGTGTGTAAATTATAAGATTAATAAAAAAATTTGTGACAATTGCTTCGCCAATTCGCTTTGGCTCGGGTCGTGCAATTTGTGTTTAAATATTTTTAATACGTTTGCCCTGCAAAAAAGTATTTATCCTATATTTACGGCCATATCAAATTCAAATAAAAACAAACGGTATGAAATTCAGCCAAGAGCCCATTCACTGGAACGAAATATTCAATTTAAAAAACATTATTCTCAATTTGGTCGGAGTGGTTTTAATCACTTTGGCTTTAAAAGGATTTATGATTCCCAATAAATTTTTGGATGGCGGCGTTATTGGTGCCTCCATTCTGATCCACGAAATACACCATATCCCCTTTGGATATTTAGTATTGGTATTAAATATTCCTTTTTTATTCATTGCTCATTCCATGCTGGGTAAAACTTTCACTATTCAATGTTTTATTGCCTTTTCACTGATTGCAGTGGGTATGACCGTTATAGAAATTGAGCCAGTAACTTCCGATAAATTACTAATTGCACTGTTTGGCGGTTGTTTGATTGGGTTGGGAATGGGGTTTGTCATCAGAGGCGGTGCAGCTGCAGACGGTATCGAAATATTGGCGTTATTGACCACCAAAAAAATTGGACTCAGTGTTTCTGAAGTGATATTTGGAATCAATTCCGTATTGTTTCTTAGTGCTGCTTATTTCTTTGGTATCAGCACGGCTTTGTACTCTATTGTAACTTATTTTTCGGCTGTAAAAGCATTAGATTATATTGCCAGCGGAATCGAACAATACACCTCCTTACATATTATTTCCTCAAAAAGTGAAGAAATAAAATCGCTTATTGTGCAACAGTTCGGAAAAGGAATTACCGTCATCAAAGGGGAAAGAGGTTTTTTACCCACTGCTTTTCACGTCAAAACCGATTGTGATATTATCATCACAGTGGTCACACGATTGGAATTACTTAAAATAAAGGACGAAATAAGCCAACTTGATCCAGAGGCTTTTATGTATATCCAATATATAAAAGAAGCCAGAGGAGGCATTTTGAGAAACAAGGCAAAACACTAATCAATGAAAAATTGGGAATTATTATACCTTGACGTAAGTGAATTATTAAAAGTGAATCTACCGCCGTTTTTGACCTATCACAATTGGGAACATACCGAACATGTTGTTCTTATGTCGCAATATATTGCTCGGAAAGAAAATGTATCAGAAAGCGATATTTTACTGATAAAAACGGCAGCTTTATTTCACGATTCCGGTTTTATCTATACTACCTCCGATGGTCACGAGCGAGAAAGTATCCGTTTTGCCAAAGAAAAACTACCTTATTATGGGTACAGCAATAAAGAAATTGAATGTATTGCGGGGATGATTAGCGCAACTGAAATTCCTCAAAAACCAAATACAAAAAATGAAGGCATTCTCGCAGATGCTGATCTCGAATATCTGGGCACGGATTGTTTTGAAAACATTGCGAACAATCTTTATTTAGAATTAAAACACTCCGATCCAAATCTTACCCTAGATGAATGGAATACTATCCAAATCAATTTTCTTCAATTACATAGGTACCATACGCCGTTTTGCATCGCGGAAAGAACCCCCATCAAAGAAAAAAATATTGAAAAACTGATGGAGCAAAAAGAAAAAAAAGAAGCAATTTAAATTAGCGTTTCAACTGTTTATAGGTATTGTTTTTCATTGGTGAAATGGAAAACCCATAATAATTCAGCGATATGTCAAGAACAATTGTTTTGGGTGTTTCATTAAAAGGATCAATCAGTGTGAATCCGTTTCATCCGTTTGCTATTGTTTTTAAATTTTAGCCCACTTCGTAAACAGTCATCTAAAGTAAAATAAACGTTTTATCAACTCAATTTAAGATTACTTACTTATAGAAAAATCTCAATCGAAAGGTTGGGATTTTTTGTTTTTCTACCATCTGCAGTGAGTCGAAATTTGAATAAAAACATTAAACTATATTGCAATAAATTTAAATTTGATTTAGTACTATTTAATAAATTTCTGTAATTTCGGGAAATGATTTCCAAAAAGCTACATTCCCCGATTTTGGTTTTACTAAGCCTATTTTTTCTCGTGCAATCTTGCGAAAAAAAGGCCGTTATCCAACCTGATAATACAACTAGATTAGCGGCAATTGATCGCTTCATTGACCTTGGTGACAAACATTTTGAAAACGTGAAATATGATAGTGCCTACTATTATCACAACAAAGCAAAGTCTCTCTGCAATGTAAAAACAGACAATACCCGCATCATCTATTCGTTGTCTAGAATGTCCGAAATTCAACAAAACCAAGGAGATTATGCTGGTAGTGAGACTACCGCCATTGAAGCCATCCCCTTTTTAAATAAAACTATGGACCTAACCTACGAGTGCTCCATTTATAATTTACTAGGGATTGTTTATATGAAACTCTATGATTATGATAATGCACTTTATTATCATAATAAGGGGTTACATCTAAAAATAGATGAAATTCGAAAATTAAAAATCAAACACAATATTGCCGTGGTCTATATGGCAAAGCAAGATTACAATCAAGCCATACAAATCCTACTCCCTTTGACTTTGAAAAAAGAGGTCATAAATGATTCAGTGTCGTTGTCCAGAGTGATTGATAATCTAGGTTTTTGTTACTTTAAAGTGGGCAATCCTAAAGGTATTGACTTATTGGATCAAGCCTTAAAAATAAAAACAAGACTAAAAGATGACTTAGGAATGGCCACAAGCTATATTAATCATAGTAAGTATTACAATCAAATTAATCCAAGATTAGCCAATAATTATGCACAATTGGCTTACGAGAAAGCAACAATAACCAATAATGTTGACTATCGATTGGAATCTTTAGCCTTGTTAATCCAATCCAGTTCAGGAAATCAATCAAAATTATATTCCAAAAAATACATCGACATCAATGACAGTATCACAAAAGTGAGACAAAAGGCCCGAAATCAATTTGCTAAGATAAAATACGATTCCAAAAAAGAAAAGGAAGAAAATCTATTATTGAAAAACCAAAAAGCCGAAAATTTACTTGAATTAGAAATACAAAAAAATAGAAATCTAATCTTGAGTTTTCTTATAATAATAGGTATTCTATCAACTATTTTTTTATACTATTTTTTAAAAGCACTCAACAAAAAAGAGAAAATACAAACAGCATACGACACTGAAACTCGAATTTCAAAAAAATTACATGATGAACTAGCAAACGATGTATATCACACGATGGCTTTTGCCGAAACACAAGATTTGTCTTCGGATCAAAACAAGGAGATTTTACTCCATAATTTGGATACAATATATGCCAGAACTCGTAATATTTCTAAAGAAAATAGTGCTATTGACACCGGGTTGCATTTTGTGGCAAGTCTCAAAGAGATGCTATCCAGTTTCAATACTGAGACAGTCAATATCTTGATTACTGGTATGGATTCAATCAACTGGAACGCTTTAGAATCCAATAAAAAAATTATCGTTTTTCGTGTGTTGCAAGAACTCCTGGTCAATATGAAAAAACACAGTCAAAGCAGTTTAGTTGTGATAACTTTCAAAATAAATGAAAATAAATTACAAATAGATTACAGTGATAACGGGCTTGGAGCAGCGTTCGATAAATTAAATTCAAAAAATGGACTGCAAAATGTGGAAAACCGTATTCTAGCTATTGCTGGAACTATTACTTTTGACACTAAACCTAATAAAGGGTTCAAAGCAAGTTTTATAATTCCCTTTTAACTAGCACCATTATGTTTAATAAAGTTTTAGTAGCCGAAGATTTTGATAGCATTAGCATCACCGTTGAACAAGCACTAGCAGAGCTTTCTGTTGCAGAAATTCACCACGCCAAATATTGTGACGATGCCCTTTTGAAAATAAAAAAAGCACTCTATGATGAGGCTCCTTATGATTTATTAATTAGCGATTTGTCGTTCAAAACGGATCATCGAGAGAATAAATTATCCTCTGGTGACGAATTGATTGCAGCCGTCAAAAAAATACAACCTAATATTAAAATAGTCGTTTTTTCTATTGAAGAGAAATCCTTTAGAATCAAATCCCTTTTTAATGATTTAGGAATTAACGCCTTTGTTCCTAAAGGAAGGAACAGTATTCCAGAACTCAAAAAAGCCATTCAAGGTGTTTATAACAACAACTCAAAAATTGTTTCTCCAGAATTGTCTTATGCTTTGAGAAACAAATCCCTAATCGAAATTGAAGCCTATGACATTATGCTTCTAAAGTCATTATCGAAAGGATTAACCTTAGATGAAACCGCAATCGATTTCAAAAACTCAGGGATAATTCCTAACGGTAGCAGCAGTATCGAGAAACGAATCAACAAGCTCAAAATATTCTTCAAGGCGAATAATAATGTGCACCTCATCGCTATTACCAAAGATTTGGGATTGGTATAGCGGAGGAAGTTAATGATGAGAAGCTAGATGGTAGGTTTAGTACCAATACCCATTACTAGGAGCAGATTATGTTTTATAAGTCTAAAATTACTTCTTTTTAGACTTTTTCAATTTTTAGATTTTTTTTTACTTTTTACGGTTTCCCGTAAGGATGCCTTTTTTATTGGATTTACTTTTGGGAAAAAATCGTAATCCCCCATGAATCGATATACTGTAAACGACCGCAACATCATCTCTATAGGTTATGACGAGATAAATGAAACATTAGAAATAGAATTTAAACTTCAAGCCATTCATCAGTACTTCCAAGTATCATTGGATGAATTTATAGCACTTATGAAAGCTCCAGAAATTGAAGCCCATTATTTTAATTTCGTGTATAGTCAGTATTATTTTGATGTCGATTAATTTCTTCTGAAACAGCTCGAATTAACAAAAAATAAAATAGTTCAACAAGGTTTTGTGGAAGGTCAAATCATCTAAATATAAATTATAGAGATTTAAACAAATAAATAGATTTTAACCAAAAGAAGCAGGAATAATATCAGACAATATCCCTTATTAGATGGCATTCTCCATGAATTAAATTTGAATACAGGTATTATCTGTACTGAAATTTTCTGATTTTAGAATGAAAAAATCATTTCCTAAAATCATTTTTGTACTTTTATTCCCTATCAAAAAACCTACGTATATGAACAAGTTTTCTATTCTAGCTCTAAGTTGCTTTATTACCCTTGCTGCCTTTTCTCAAAACAAAAAACTAACGCTCGAACAAGGTGTTTTAGAACAAAACAGGCTCTTCAGAGCCGATAAATTAGTTGGATTTCAGTGGATTCCAAATACAAATAATTACACATATTATGCAGATAATTTTACCAAAATGGTTGCTGCTTCTGCAACAGATTCTAAAACCATAGAAACGGTAACTTTAGCTGATATTAATTCCGCTTTAGGAACAAAATTAAAAAACTTCTTTGGCATTCAATGGATTGATTCTAATGCGCTACTTGTTACCGAAAACGGAAAATATTATGCTTATTTAACTACTTCAAAAAAAGGAGCGCTGATGCAAGAAACAAAATCAACTTGCAAGAACCTTACCTTTGATAAGAAAAGACGCAACCTTGCTTTCACCGAAAATAACAATCTGTATTTCTACAATGTCGATAAAGAAATTGTCCAAGTTACCAATGAAACCAATGATGCCATCGTTTCAGGACAATTTTTTGCGAGAAGTGAATTTGGCATTAGTAACGGTATTTTCTGGTCACCACAATCAAGTTTTTTAGCCTTTTACCAAAAAGACCAAACCGAAGTTGCCGATTATCCTTTGTTGGACATCAACGAAACTCCAGGGAAATTGGTGAATATAAAATACCCTATGATCGGTCAAAAAAGCGAAAAACCAAGAGTTGGAATTTATAATTTGGCTAGTAAAAAAACAGTTTTCATTTCGCCAAAAGGCAATCCCGATGATTATTTGACCAACCTTTCTTGGACTCCAGACGAAAAATATATTTTGATTGCCGAACTTAATCGTGGTCAAAATGATATGTCTTTGAATGTTTATGATGCACAAACCGGAAATTTTGTTCGAACGATTCTCAATGAGAAAAACGATAAATGGGTTGAACCTGAAGATCCTGCTTTTTTTCCGAGCACTACTTCCAATAATTTTGTTTGGATTAGCGAAAAAGACGGCTTCAATAACTTGTATTATTATTCTATCGAAGGAAAATTAATCAAACAATTGACTCAAAATAAATTCCCAGCAAGAGATATTATTGGAAGTAATGCGGTTGGGACTGAAATCTATTTTAAATCTACAGGTGAAAACCCGACCAATATGTTGGCCTACAAAGTAGATCTGAAAGGCAAGCAAACTCTAATTACCCAAGAGCAGGGCGTTCATACTTGTATTCCCAATTTTGACGGAAGTTATTTTTTTGATGAATTTTCAAATCATTCGACACCTTCAAAATCCTTAATGTACAACAAAAATCTAAAAGCCACGACTCTTTTGGAAAGCAACAACAAATTTTCTGATTACCAAATGGGAACTTCTGAAGTGAAAACCATTAAATCCGCAGATGGGACCACTGATTTATATACCCGATTAATTAAACCCAGTAATTTTGATCCAACTAAAAAATATCCGGTTTTTGTGTATGTTTATGGCGGACCGCACGCTCAATTGATTACCAATTCCTATTTAGACGGCGCCAATCTTTGGATGTATTGGATGGCAGAACAAGGCTATTTGGTTTTCACGGTGGACAATCGTGGCTCGGATAATCGAGGTTTTGTGTTCGAAAGTGCGATTCACGGAAGATTGGGAGTCAACGAAATCGACGACCAAATGAAAGGCGTTGACTATCTAAAATCACTGCCTTATGTCGATGAAAATCGTTTAGCTATTGACGGTTGGAGCTTTGGAGGATTTATGACCACCTCCATAATGCTCAGAAAACCAGACGTTTTCAAAGTGGGTGTTGCCGGCGGCCCCGTAACCGATTGGAAATATTATGAAGTAATGTACGGGGAACGTTATATGGACACACCAGCCGAAAACCAGAAAGGTTTTGACGAAGCTAGCACTTTAAACTATGTGAAGAATTTAAAAGGAAAATTACTTTTAATTCACGGAACCAGTGACGATACTGTCGTGATGCAACATAATTTGGTTTTAATCAAAAAATTCATCGAAGCCGAAAAACAGGTTGACTTTTTCGCTTACCCGATGCACGAACACAACGTAACAGGCAAAGACAGAGTCCATTTGATGACCAAAGTTTTGAATTATGTGATTGAAAATAATAAATAGTTTCAGGAGCTATTTCCTGCTATCCGCTGTATCTCTTATGGCGAACGCCACCATAAGAGGTAATTGCGAGAGCAATTGGATATCAGGGCTAAAAAATCCCAAGTTCCATTAAACTTTAGTGGAATTTGGGATTTTTTAATTTATTTCGATTTCTAAAAAATGGACATTCCGGTTTTAGTGGTAAACAATTCTAAGGCGGCCATTCCAAATTCAGAATTTCCTTTTTCGTTGAGTCTTGGTGACCAAGTAGCCACCGAAAAATGATTGGGATACAAAGCTGCAATTCCGCCACCGATTCCACTTTTTCCAGGCAAACCCACTTTATAGGTAAACTCGCCCGATTCGTCATAAAATCCACAAGTTTGCATTAATGCGTTGATTCTCTTCACTTGACTTTTAGAAAGAATTTGTTTCCCGCTTTTAGTCATTCCTTCATTGGCAAAAAAGAAAAAAGAATGTGCCAATTCTTTGCAAGTCATTTCCAGCGAACATTGATGAAAATAGAAATCAAGCACTTCATCCACTTCGTTTTTTATATTGCCAAAAGACTTTAGAAAATTACACAAAGCGGCATTTCTGAAACCAGTATCTTTTTCAGATTGAGCTACTTTTTCGTTGTAATTAATAGTTTCAATTCCCGATAAAGTTCGGATGAACTCCAGAAAATCTTGTTTAGGATTTTTTAATTCCGAAACCAAAATATCCGCAATAACAAGTGCACCAGCATTTATAAATGGATTTCTCGGAATTCCTTTTTCATATTCTAATTGAACCAAGGAATTAAAAGGATTTCCCGAAGGTTCAACCCCTACTCTTTGCCAAACTTTTTCGTCTAAAAAAGAAAAAGCCAAAGTTACCGACAATGCTTTTGAAACCGATTGAATCGAAAATTTCTCGTCAAAATCACCAATTCCATACTCTTGATTATCGATTGTGGTTAAGTAAATTCCGAATTTATCAGGATTTACAGAAGCTAGTTCGGGGATAGTAGTTGCAATAGTGCCAATTACAGGAAGTGCTTTTATTTCTTTAAAAGTATCTTTTAATACAATTGAATAATCCATTAAAATGAAATTAGGTTTTGAGTTTTTTCTTTCTTGCCGCAGGAAATAGTACATTATTCAAAATCAATCGATACCCTGGTGAATTGGGGTGCAAATCAAGTACTGTGACTGGGTCTCCCACTCTATGTTGATAATCTTCGGGATCGTGACCCCCAAAAAAAGTGTACATTCCTTTGCCTTTTTCTCCGTGAATGTAGCGCGCCTCGCCATTAAGCTCACAATTTCCCATAATCAAAACATTCGATTTGATTAGATTCGGGTCGAAAGCCGTTGTTTGCCCCATAAATCCTTTGATCAATTGGGTATGATTTTGACACAACATACTCGGAATGGGATCCCATTTTGCCGAGAATTCCATCAAAGTAAAATAATCTTTCTCCATTGGGAGTAAGGTTCTTTTTTCGGTCATATCAATATTCGAAAATTCATAATGCTCTGGTTTTCGGTCTAAAATAAAATCTTTGAACGCAAATGAATTGGCAAAATTTATTTTGGATTGATAATTGGGTTCACTTGCATCTCCATCAAACATAGATTCACAAATATCGACACCATCAGCCGCTAAAGCAATATCAAAACTATCGGTAGCAGAACACATAGCAAACATAAATCCTCCACCTATAACGAAATCCCTAATTTTTTTGGCTACAGCCAATTTTTCCTCTGACACTTTTTTGTAGCCCAATTTGGTTGCCAAAATTTCTGATTCTTTCTTTTGTTCGATATACCAAGGTGAATTTCTGTTGGAACCAAAAAATTTTCCATATTGCCCCGTAAAATCTTCGTGGTGTAAATGCAACCAATCGTAAAGTATCAATTGATCACTCAAAACTTCTTCGTCATAAATGGGTGTAAAAGGAATTTCAGCATATGTCAAAACTAGGGTAACTGCATCATCCCAAGGTTGTTTGCCTTTAGGAGTATAAACCGCAACTTTTGGTGCTTTTTCTAGGACAACCGCTTCCATATTTTGTGAGGGACTTGAAATTTCTGTTAGAATTTGATTTGTTTCGGCATCGCTCAAGACTTCAAAACTTACACCTCGAATTTGGCATTCTTTTCTAATTTCAGGTGCATCAGCTAATAAGAACGCACCTCCACGGTAATTGAGTAACCAACTGGCTTTGTATTTTTTTTCGATACACCAATAGGTGATTCCGTAGGCTTTCAGATGATTTTGCTGCGTGGTTTCGTCCATTGGCAACAAAATAAAAGAAGCTTTTGCTGAAAAAGAAATCAGGATTAAAACTATAATGAGTAGTTTTCTATGAGACATTGGGGATATTTTGATTATATTGAAACTATCTGTTGCAATTGACAAAAATAGTCAAAACAACTCATTAATATGAACCCTGATTTAAATTAAAAAAACATTATTCACATTAATTAATTGTAAAACAAACTATAACCTCTACGCTTTTAAGAGAAAAATATTGTTAGATATATTTGCTGAATAATAAAAATCACTCAAATTAAATAGAAATAAAAAAAAGAAATGAATTTTAAATAAATGTCTTTTCAACGAGTATTTAGGTTATTTGTAGAATAAAAGTACTAATATAAAATTACTTATTTAATTTAGTTTTATCATTCCTGCTTGGGCAACTACTATATCCATTTATTACAATTAAAACTAACGATTATGAATAATTTTACTTTTATTACTTACAAATATTCTTATTTCCAATTATATTAGAATACTTTCCTTTATTTATCAATCCTCAAACCAATTTACAAATGAAAAAAAAACGACTTTTAATTATTGCTTCGCTATTGTTTTCGAAGTTATTATTTGCACAAACTCCTTATATTGGAGAAATTAGGCTGTTTGCAGGGAACTTTCCTCCTGCTGGTTGGGCATTCTGCGATGGTAGTATATTGCCTATTAGTGAAAATGATGCTTTATTCGCATTGATAGGAACAACTTATGGTGGAGACGGCCAATCAACTTTTGGCCTTCCTGATTTAAGAGGAAGAGTTCCAATAGGAACAGGTCAAGGTGCAGGTTTGAGCAATCGTCTTTTGGGAGAGAAAGTAGGTCAAGAAACTGTAACCCTAACTACGGCAAATATGCCTTCACATTCCCATATAGGACGTATTGTTGTTAATAATAGTAATGCTAATATTAGCGTTCCCACTGCTAGCTCAAGCATAGGCACATCGGGAAGTTTTTCTGGTAGAACTTTTTTGCCCAATTTGAGCTATAATTCTTCAGCTCCAGACATTCTCTTACAAACCATTACAACTTCGTCTGTAGGAAATTCTACACCAGTGGATATTACAAAACCACGACTTGGTTTGAATTACATCATTTCGTTATTTGGCATTTTCCCATCACAAAATTAAAAAATTAAACAATGAAAAAGAAATACATTCTACTAGTGGTATTTATATTAGCTGCAAAATCCATTTTTGCACAAGATCAATTTGTTGGAGAAATTAGACTTTTCCCATTTAATTTTGCCCCAAAAGGCTGGGCAAAATGTGAAGGTCAATTATTACCAATTTCTCAAAACACAGCCCTTTTCTCACTTTTAGGAACAACTTATGGTGGAAATGGGACAACTAATTTTGCCTTGCCTGACCTCAGAGATCGTATGGCAATAGGTGCTGGTCAAGGACCAGGATTAAGTACTATAGCATTAGGCCAAAGTGATGGCAGTACTACTTCAACACTGGTCACAGCCAATTTGCCAGCACATACGCATTCAGTAGATATTAAAGCGAGTTCCAGTGTTGGAAATACTAGTGTACCTTCTGCAACTACGTCACTTGCTGCTCCAGTACAACTATTTAATAGTGCTTCACGTCCAATAACAGAATATAATGTTACCCCTCCTGACGTAACCCTTTCGAATATTACAACTGCTACTACAGGAAACTCAACTCCTATGAATAAAGAACAACCTATTCAGTCATCGATTTACTGCATCGCTTTGCAAGGAATTTATCCACCACGTAATTAAAAAATAAGAATATGAAAAAGATAATATTTACAGCAATAGTTTTGTTTTTGTTCACAAAAACTATTTATGCTCAAGAACCATATTTAGGAGAAATTAAACTTTTTGCAGGTACTTTTGCTCCAAAAGGTTGGGCTTTATGCCAAGGTCAATTATTGCCTATCAATCAAAATCAAGCATTATTTGCACTATTAGGAACTACTTATGGAGGAAATGGGACAACCAATTTTGCTTTGCCAGATTACAGAGGTCGTGCGGCTGTGAGTGCAAGTACAATGTACCCACAAGGGACAAAAACAGGGACAGAAACTATAACCTTAATAGCAGCAAATTTACCAACCCATAGTCACACCGAACCCATAAAAGTAAGTTCAGCTAAAGCAAATGCCACTGTACCCACTGCCAATTCCTCTATAGGGTCACCTGCTATAACGGTTAATTCTGTTACACGAGATATTCTTGGTTATACTACTGCCGCTCCCAACACACCTCTACTGGGAACTGCTTCAACTACTGTTGGGAACGCCTCGCCAAATCCGATAAATGTAATGCAACCTTCCATCGTAATGACTTATATCATTGCTTTACAAGGAATTTTTCCTTCTCAAAATTAAAAACTAATCAAATGAAAAATAAATACTTACACCTAATCTTAGCTTTTCTTTTTGGAGGCGCAATTGTAGCTCAAACTACAGAAACATTTGAAACCGAAACAGATAATAGTACGAGTTTTACTGACAATAGTCAGATTTTTACCATTACTTCAATAGCTGGAGGAACATTTGACATTGGAAATTTTGCAGGTACAGGGTGGAATGGCACTGCAGCCGACAATAAATATATTGATAATTCAGGAACAGCTGATATTGGTATTCCAGTTCAATTTAAAATTAAAAGCCCAGTATCTACCTCTTTTAGATTGAAATCAATTTATTTGTTTTTAAGCCAATCCAACTTAAGCCCAGGTACTGGCTCTTGCACGATAACAGGAAAATTAGGTGGTACAACCATTTTTACAGCAACCTCAAGCACTGGCATTAATTCAAACCCTTTGATAAACAATGGTTTTACATTTATAAATTTAGCTACTTATGGAGGAACTGATAATTCAAACAAATCAATAGATGAGTTTACCATAACCACTACTGGAACATTTGAATATGTTGCACTTGATGCAATGAATTGGTTGAATATCCCTCTTAAAGTGGATGAATTTGATTCAAGTTCATTTAGTTTTTATCCAAATCCAGTTAAAAACACTTTAAACTTAAGTTATTCTAAAGAAATAACATCGGCTAGAATATTAAATATGATTGGCCAAACTCTATCAGAAAAAGCAATAAATGCAAAAGAGACTCAAATTGAAATGTCTAATCTTGCAAAAGGGACTTACTTAGTAGAAGTAAAATCATTGGATAGTTCGAAAACAATCAAAGTAATAAAAGAATAGTTTAGATTTTATCCCATAAAAAAAGAGGCTTTTTTAATTAAAAAACCTCTTTTTTTATGAAATAAACATATACTAAAAAGGCATATCATCGTCATCTTCTTCATTCAAGTTACTACCAAAAGCCTCATTGGGAGATGGGAGATTTTTGGTTTGAAAAGGATTATCATCATGATTCATTTTAGAAGGTAAATCATCAAAATTTCCGCTATACTCTTCGAGATTATCAAATTTACCTAAGTGTCCAACAAATTTCAAACGGACGTTTTCGAGAGAACCGTTACGGTGTTTTGCAATAATAAATTCAGCTTGACCAGCCGATGGAGATTGCTCATCGTCGTCCCATTCTTCAATTTTATAATATTCGGGTCTGTAAATAAAAGACACAATATCGGCATCTTGCTCAATCGCACCCGATTCACGAAGGTCGGATAGCAAAGGTCTTTTGCTTGATCCACGGGTTTCTACGGCACGCGATAACTGAGATAAGGCAATCACAGGAATATTCAATTCTTTTGCCAATGCTTTTAAATTTCGGGAAATGGTTGAAATTTCTTGTTCTCTATTTCCTCCGCCTTTTCCGTTTCCTCCAGCGGTCATCAATTGCAAATAATCGACAATGATGATTTTAATTCCGTGTTGAGAGGCCAAACGTCTTGCTTTTGCTCTTAAATCAAAAATAGAAAGCGAAGGCGAGTCATCTATATAAAGTGGGGCTTTTTCTAAATCTTTGACTTTGACGCTCAATTGTTCCCATTCGAATTTTTCTAATTTACCCGTTCTTAATTTCTCAGAGGACAAACCGGTTTCTGAAGAAATCAACCTTGTAATCAACTGCACTGAGGACATCTCCAGGGAAAATAATGCTACAGGATGGCCAAAATCAATGGCAATATTTCGAGCCATTGACAGTACAAAAGCGGTTTTACCCATACCTGGACGAGCAGCAATAATAATTAAATCGCTCGGTTGCCATCCTGAGGTAATGGCATCCAATTTTGTAAAACCAGTTTCAACGCCACTTAATCCTTTTTGGTTTGCAATTTCTTCGATTCGTTTTTTGGCTTGCAACACTAAACTTTGAGCCGTTTCGGAACTTCGTTTTATATTGCCTTGGGTAACTTCATAGAGTTTGGATTCGGCTTTGTCTAACAAATCGAAAACATCAGTGGTTTCGTCATAGGATTCTTCTATAATATCCGAAGAAATACGAATCAAACTGCGTTGAATAAACTTTTGAAGAATGATTCTGGAGTGAAATTCGATATGTGCCGAAGATGAAATTTTTTGTGTAAGTTGAATCAAATATAAATCGCCTCCTGCAAGGTCTAATTTTGCATTTTTTCGCAACTGAGCCGAAACTGTTAATAAGTCAATAGGTTGAGTATCTGTAAACAACTGAACGATAGCCTCAAAAATATATTTGTGGCCTTCTTTATAAAAAGCATCGGGTTGCAAAATGTCTATTACTTCATCTACTCCTTTTTTGTCAATCATCATAGCTCCAAGCACAGCCTCTTCTAGGTCGATAACTTGGGGTGGCAATTTCCCTTTTTCAAGGTTGATTATAGTAGTTTTGTCAATACGAATTGGGTTTAAATTTTTAATATTTTCCATAGAACGAAAGTAATCAAATTTAGAAAAAAAAGCCAACTGAGTTATTACAAAAAAATGTTCATAAACAAACTTTTATTGTTAATAAGTCAAAAAAAATCCGAAACCACAAGGCTTCGGATTTTCAAATAATTTGTAAGATTTTATTCTTTAAATTCACCCATCTTACTGTATTTATCCATCCTTTGAGTAACTAACTCTTCTGTTGATAAGTCTTTCAATTCATCGAAACCTTTCAATATATATTGTTCCACAGTTTTAAAGGCAGTTTCTCTGTCAAAGTGTGCTCCCCCTAAAGGTTCAGGAATAATATCATCGACTAATTTTTGTTTTTTCATATCCGAAGAAGTCAATTTCAAGGCTTCGGCTGCTTGTTCTTTGTAATTCCAACTTTTCCATAAAATAGAGGAGCATGATTCCGGAGAAATAACAGAGTACCAAGTGTTTTCCATCATATAAACTCGATCTCCTACACCAATTCCTAATGCGCCACCAGAAGCACCTTCACCAACAATAACAACAATAATTGGAACTTTCAACCGAATCATTTCGAATATGTTTCTTGCTATTGCTTCACCTTGTCCACGTTCTTCAGCTTCGATGCCCGGAAAAGCACCTGGAGTATCAACAAAGGAAACTACAGGAATACCGAATTTTTCGGCCATTTTCATCAATCGCAAGGCTTTTCGATAGCCTTCGGGATTTGCCATTCCAAAATTACGATATTGGCGGGTTTTAGTATTATAGCCTTTTTGCTGTCCAATGATCATAAAGGATTGCCCTCCAATTTTCCCCAAACCACCAATCATTGCTTTGTCGTCTTTAAATCCCCGATCACCGTGAAGTTCTAGGAAAGTATCACCACATAATGCTTTTACATGATCTAAAGTATAGGGTCTGTTGGGATGTCTTGACAATTGTACTCGTTGCCAAGCGGTTAGATTTTTATATATTTTTCGTTTAGTTTCTTCGAGCTTTTTGTTGATTTGTTTACAAGTATTTGATACATCAACGTCTGATTCTTGTCCAATAACTTGGCATTTATCCAACTGATCTTCAAGTTCTTTTATTGGAAGTTCAAAATCTAAATATTCCATAGGTTTTATTCGTTTATGCTGTAATTTGAAATGCAAATATAAAATTTAAAATTATCAAAAACGTAAATTTAGCATCTAATTACTAACAAATTGATAGTTAAACTCTTTGATGAAAATTATTTTTTATTCGAAAGATAATGCTTCAGAATTCCGTTTAGGATTACTGTTATAACAATTAAAACAGCGCCAATATAAAACTCAACGCTCATTTTTTCTTTTCCCCCAATGATAAAATAAGCCAATACAATTCCGTAAACTGGCTCTAAACTGGTAGTTAACATTACCGTGTAGGGTGATAGAATTCGCATCACTTTTACTGAGGCTGTGAAAGCATAAGCCGTGCAAACCGATGATAAAATAAAAAGATAAATCCAATCACTTGATGATAAAATAAAGAAATCTACATTGAATTTATTTTTGAATAAAAAGTAAAGGGAGATAAAAAAAACTCCTGCCAAAAATTCATAAAAGGTAATCACCGACGGCTCGTGTTTCTCAATCAATTTTCCATTCATAAGCGTAAACAAAACGCCAATTACAATGGAAAACAAAGCAAATAGTATTCCTGTGAAGTAATGCATTTCTACTTGCAAAATCATAGCTAGAGCTGAAATTATTACTAGTCCAAAAAACACTTCATACCAAAGTACTTTTCTACCGTAAAAAACAGGTTCCAAAATAGAGGTTATAAAAGCACCTAAAGAAAAAACTGCCAAAGTAACCGAAACATTAGATACATGAATGGCTTCGAAAAAAAATATCCAATGCACTGCAATTAGTAGTCCAACAAAAATTAATTTGAAAAACTCTTTCATTGGAATTCGAAAAGAGCCTTTTTTGAAAAGTATAAATAGGAATAAAAAAAAGGCTGCAAAGAGCATTCTATACCAAACCAAAGCATCAGCATGAATTGAAATCAGTGCACCCAAAATGGCTGTAAATCCCCAAATAAAAACAATTAAATGAAGATTTAAGTAGCTTTTTAAATTACTCTTTTGCATTTCGTAATAAAAAAATTGCCAAAATCCCGAATATTATATTCGGAAACCATACTGCTAATAAAGGTGGGAAACTTGATTTTTCGGCCAAGGTTCCAAAAATTTTATCAAAAAACACAAATGAAAAAGCCACTGCGATTCCAATTGCAAGACTCAATCCCATACCTCCTCTTCGTTTCATGGATGAAACTGAAACTGCAATAATGGTCAGAATAAATGCCGAGACGGGAATGCTGTATTTTTTATACAAAACCACCAAATAAACGTTGACATTTGAAGATCCACGCTTTTTTTCTTTTTCGATAAATCGGTTTAGTTTACCCAAATTTAATGTTTCGGCAATATAAACAACAGGGGTTAAATCCTCTAAATCAAAATTGAATTTCATTTCCTTTTTATCTGCTTTTTCAATCTTATCATCTAATCCTCCAACGGTTCTTTTTACATAATCATACAAGGAATATTTTTTTGTTTTTGGGTTCCATTGTATCCTCGAAGCTGCTATCTTATAGGCTAGTTTATCTTTTGTGAATTTTTCATAAGTGAAATTATAAGCGGTTTTTGAAGCCACATCAAAACTATTGACATAGATAAATTCGTCGTTGCTAATTTGGCGAAACACATCGGTGTTTTCTCCCCGCATAGCGGCTTTTCCGTCACCTCTTAAATAGGTATACCTAAAATTATTGAATCCCTCACTTGACTTTGGGACAATAAAAAATCCCATTAATAAAATTATTATGGACACTATTGAAGCTCCAATAATAAAAGGTCTCAAAAATCGGGTAAAAGAAATTCCAGAACTTAGAATAGCAATAATTTCAGTGTCATTGGCCAATTTTGAAGTAAACCAAATGACCGATAAAAACAAAAATATTGGAAATAATAAGTTGGTAAAATAAATTGTAAAATGATAATAATAAATCAAAATATCCATAATAGGAATCTTGTTTTCAATCATTTTATTGATCTTTTCCGAAACATCAATTACAATTCCTATAGGTGCAAATAACCCCAACATCACCCCAAAAGTGGTCAAGTATTTTTTTAGGATGTATTTGTCTATTATTGTTAACATAGTAAGGTTTAATCTTTTAATCAGTTAAACGAATAACCAATTAAACACTATTATAATCTCTGGCTCATATTGCGAACCATCATATCTTTCCAAGTTCTAAAATCTCCTGCTAAGATATGTTTTCTAGCTTCACGAACCAACCACATATAAAATCCGAGATTGTGTATCGTCGCAATTTGCTTTCCAAGGTATTCATTGGCAGCAAACAGGTGACGCAAATAGGCTTTTGTATATTCAGTATCTACAAAAGTATGTCCCATTTCATCTACTGGTGAAAAATCATCTTCCCACTTTTTGTTTTTGATGTTGATAGTTCCGTTTGCCGTAAACAACATTCCGTTTCGTGCGTTCCTTGTAGGCATCACACAATCAAACATATCTATTCCTAATGCAATATTCTCTAAAATATTGATTGGCGTCCCAACCCCCATCAAATAGCGAGGTTTGTCTTCGGGAAGAATTTCGCAAACTACTTCGGTCATTGCATACATTTCCTCGGCGGGTTCCCCTACTGAAAGTCCTCCGATGGCGTTTCCTTGTTGTCCAGCATTGGCAATGTATTCAGCTGATTGTTGACGTAAATCTTTGTACGTACTTCCTTGAACAATTGGAAAAAACGTTTGGTCGTAACCATATTTTGTAGGGATTTTTTCCAGATGATTGATACAACGATCCAACCAACGGTGAGTCATTTTCATCGATTTTTGTGCATAGCGATAATCGCAAGGATAAGGCGTACATTCGTCGAAAGCCATAATAATATCAGCGCCGATAGTACGTTGAATTTCCATCACATTTTCGGGTGTGAAAAAATGATAGGAACCATCGATATGCGATTTGAATTTTACGCCTTCTTCTTTGATTTTTCTATTGGCCGAAAGCGAATACACTTGGTACCCTCCTGAATCGGTCAAAATATTGCGATCCCAATTCATGAATTTGTGCAATCCACCCGCTTTTTCTAATATTTCGGTCTGTGGACGTAAATATAAATGATAGGTATTTCCAAGAATAATATCCGGGTTTATTTCTTCTTTCAATTCGCGTTGGTGCACTCCTTTTACCGAAGCAACAGTGCCAACAGGCATAAAAATTGGGGTTTCAATAACACCGTGATCCGTAGTAATGCTTCCTGCTCTAGCTTTGGTATGTGGATCTTTTTGTAATAAATCAAACTTCATATCACTTTTTTCAGTTGGCAAAGATAATTTATTTAAGATTTAGTCCCGACACTTCTAGATAGGATTTAAGATTTTATTTAACATTAAATTTTTGAACATCACTTTTTGGTTCAAAATCATTAATTCTTCACTTTGAAAAACAAATTAATTATGCTGTTCTTTAAAAATTTGCAATAACACATCGGCTTCAATTATTGGGCTTGGTTTCATTTTCATCATTTTGAGAATACGATTGGTAACTATTGGATTCAACCCCATATTGATTCCTATTTGCATAATTGCAGTTTCTTCTTTGGGATGTAATACTCCATCAGAATGCATAAGTAAAGCCAAACGATAAAACTGATGGAAGCGCTCATATTCCGATTTTATAACCATAGGAGGCAATTCCTGATGAAACAAATCACTGAAAACTGCGGCACTTATATTCAACTCCTTAGCCACAATCGCCAAAAAAGCATATTCATTTTTATGTAAATTACCATCAATTGTAGCAAAAGCTATCATTTCTAAAAGTAAACTTATTTTTTCTTCGTTTGTTTGCATCAAATTCTTATTTTTAGCTAAAATATTGTTTTTAATCCAAAACTCAAAATCAAACAATGACGCATCGGTTTACAATTCTTATGTTACTTTATTTTGCTACAGGAATTACATTTGCACAAAACCTGAATCAAGAAGACAAACTGATGAAGCCAAGTACTGCTTCAAAACAGGTTTCTACTTTCAGCATTGAAGCGCCTCAGCTAAATACCACCAAGAAAATATGGATTTATTTGCCTAAAAACTACGATACTTCCAAAAAGAAATATCCCGTGATGTATATGCATGATGCGCAAAATCTTTTTGATGCTAAGACTTCTTATGTTGGAGAATGGAATGTCGACGAAAAATTGGACAGCCTCAACGCACAAGTTATTATCGTTGGAATCGAACACGGTAACGAAAAACGAATGGAAGAATTAACCCCCTATAAAAATGCAAAATACGGTGGTGGCAATGCGGATAATTACCTTGATTTTATTGTAAAAACCCTCAAACCTGAAATTGATGCCAAATACAGAACCAAAACTAACGCTAGAAATACAGCAATTATGGGAAGTTCACTTGGTGGTTTGGTTTCGTATTATGCTGTTTTAAATTACCCCGAAGTTTTCGGGAAAGCGGGAGTATTTTCGCCTTCGTTTTGGTTCAACCGAAAAGAAATTATCGATTTGACAAATACAATACCAAAGCTTAACACCAAAATATATTTCCTTTGTGGTGATAATGAAGGTGATGCAGATATGGTTTTGGACCTCAACAAAATCGATGATTTAGTTTCTGAAAAAAGATGTGAATGCAAAAAATTAACTCAAAAAAAGATTATCAAAGGGGGGCAACATAACGAAAAGCTATGGCGTGATGGATTTGCGAATGCTTACCTTTGGCTGTATTAAAAATTAATATATGAAAAACAAACTACTTTTTATCTTGATTTTAGTGCTATCAGCATCGGCTTATTCACAAAAAATACCGGCTCGAAAAATCAGAAAACTAATTGAAAAATCGGAAATACTGAAGGAACATTTTTCAGGTTTTGCACTATTTGACCAAGACAAAGACAAAATGATTTATGAGCAAAATGCAAGCAAGCACTTTGTCCCAGCATCAAATACAAAGATGTATACTTTTTATACAGCATTAAATATGTTGGGCGATTCAATTCCCGCTTTGAAATATATTACCAAAAAAGATTCTTTAATTTTTTGGGGAACGGGTGACCCAACACTCGCGTACTCTACTTTCAAATCGAATAAAGTAGTGGATTTTTTGAAGAAATCGGATAAGAAATTGTTCTTTGTGTCTAATAATTACAAAGGAAATTTTTATGGTTATGGTTGGAATTATGATGATTATTTAGAAGATTTTCAACCCGAAATGACCGCTTTTCCTGTGGATGGAAACACAGCAAAAGTCTATAAAAATGATGCTGGCGGTGTGACTGTAAAGCCTCCTTTTTTGCAGCCGTTTTTCAAAGTTGACGCCAATTATATTCCGGAATATTTCATTATCCATCGCGATTTTTACAGCAATCAATTTACCTATCCTTCGACTATTTCTAAAACGGGTTACCTTCAAGAAATCCCATTCAAGACCAGTCCTGAGTTGACCATTTCGCTACTTGAAGAAAAAATCAACAAAGAAATTACCCTCTTAGACATTGCTTTGCCGAAAGATTTCAAAATTATTTATAGCGAAAAAACAGACGATGTATTAAGAAAAATGATGCTGGTCAGTGATAATTTTATCGCCGAACAATTACTTTTGGTATGCTCCTCAACACTATCGAATGATTTATCAACCAAAGCTATGATTGATTATAGTAAAACCAATTTTATGAAAGAATTTGCGTCTGATATCGAATGGGTTGATGGTTCTGGTTTGTCCCGTTATAATTTATTCAGTCCAAACAGCTCGATTGTTTTGCTAAAAAAAATCAGTGCCAAAATTAATGACGAGGAAAGATTGCACAGTTTATTTCCTGCTGGAGGAGTTTCAGGAACTTTAAAAAGAGCTTATAAAACGGATGATGGCAACCCTTTCGTTTGGGCAAAAACAGGAACACTCACCAATGTTTACAACCAAAGTGGTTACATTACTACTCGAAAAGGCAAGAAATTAATTTATTCGTTTATGAATAACAACTTTACGAGAACTACGGACGAAATTAGGAATGAAATGGCGCGAATAATCACCGAAATTCACAATGATTATTAACCCGTTTTGCATTGAAATAATTGGCTTCCAAAATTACTTTTAAAACGTACCTTTGTAAAAAATATAAAAATGACAAATAACGATATCCTCAAAAAACTTCGAGTTGCACTGATGTTGCGAGATGACCAAATAGTTGAAATTTTAGAACTAGTTGATTTTAGAATTTCAAAATCAGAATTAGGAGCTTTTTTCCGGGCCGAAGATCATCCTAATTATGTTGAATGTGGCGACCAAATATTACGCAATTTCCTAAATGGATTGGTAATTCATTTGCGAGGCACAAAAGAAAACCCTAAGAATCCAAACGATGTTTTAGCCAAACATAAAGCTCAAATTCCAGCCAAAGAAGGAGCTTCAGAACGAAAAGAGTTCAAAGCCAAACCCAAAGACGAAGAAAGAGCAAGAGGCGACCAAAGCCCTTCTAAAACTAAGCCAGCAGCTAAAAAGAAACCGTTCAAAAAACCTGCACCAAAAGTGCAAGTAGTCGAGAAAGTAAAATTCAATTTCGGGAAGAACAAAAAATCGTAATTAAAAAATTTGCTTTACATAACAAAAAAATCCTGAGCTTTCACTCAGGATTTTTAGTATAAAAATATTTCTTTTTGAATTAAGAAAGTACATACCCATTGAAAGTGAAGTAGTTACAAAAGCAATGTATTATATTGCTCAAAAAAAACCTATTAGGTTTCAATAAATATGAATCAGATGTGATTCAAGAAAAAATTGACCTCTAAAAATTAAATCTCCCCTTTGACTTTTTATTGAATTCAAATAACAAATATTTAAATAATTAACATTTATTCCATAAAACAAAATTATTTATTTTGAATCTTATAAAAAATTATTGTTTTTGTTATTATTTTTTTTACTTTTATAAAATATATTCTTAAAATATATTTTATAGTGACTTGATTTTCAGAATTTAATATATAATAAAAAGTTCTTTGCATTTTATTCTGTTCACATCCAAAATCAGAAGAACCACCTCTCTACCAAAATGATATTTATTTGTAATAAATTGAAATTGGCATAAGTGCATAAATATAAATTCCCCCCACAAATTTTTTAAGTTCTTCTATTTTGTAGTTTTATTTCTCAACAAAAGGTACATTTTTGAAAATATAAAAACAACTTAACAAAAACTATAAATGAAACAAATTAAAATCTTTGTCTTTACTTTTTTTACATTGTTATTTTTTTCAAACAATGGATTTGGTCAATCAAATAAATCCCATAAAGACAACAATGGTCATCATAATGGCTCGAAAAATAAATCTGATAACGAATATTATAACAATAATTCTAGAAACAACAGTACTAAAAATGTTAAGGTAAATGATTTGTTAGGCAAAAACCCAGATTATGTTTATAAAGAGTTAAAAAATAGAAACTTTATAATTAATAGATATTACCTCGACGGTTTGACTACTTGTAAAGTTTGGCATAATTATATCACAGGTCAATGCATTAAAACTATGAGTTTGGGAAAGAAAGTATATTCGATTGAAAACACTTCAAATTGTAGGTAAATAATTTATTCATATTTATAATAAAAATAGAAAGAATCCAATTAGTTGTATTAACCTTTAAATTTTCGGTAGTTATACCACTTTAGAATAAAATCAAAAACTGAACCTGAAAAGTTGACACCCAGATTACCTTTAATCTCTCATTCATCAAGAAAAAGATAGCCAGATGAATTTTACAGTAATATTTCAAAATTTATAAATATCAATATAGTTCAAAAAAATTAACACCTTTTATTAATCTAATTTTTAATTTATGAAAAGTAATTACAAACATTATTTTATTGCTGTCTTTCTAGGAATAGGATGGATTAACTATGCGCAACAAGTGTTACCACAGCCTCAAGCTCCATTTAAAGGCAAAATGGCTATCTCACCAAAGGAGTCAAAACAAGACTTTCCTAAAGAACCTCATGCACCAAAGGATGCTCCCAATGTATTATTGATTTTATTAGATGATGTAGGATTTGGTGCCAGCAGTACATTTGGAGGATATGCTAATACGCCAACCTTACAAAGATTGGCAGATAACGGAATAAAATATAACCGCTTTCATACTACAGGTGTTTGTAGCCCTACCCGTGCAGCTCTGCTCACCGGAAAAAACTCTCACGAAGTACATTCTGGAGTAGTTACTGAAATGGCCAACGGATTTCCAGGGTACAATTCTTTAATTGGTAAAGAAAATGCTACTGTTGCAGAAATTTTAAAACAAAACGGATACAATACCTCTTGGATAGGTAAAAATCACAACGTACCAGACTGGCATTCAAGTGCTGCCGGACCATTTGATATATGGCCTACAGGTTTAGGCTTTGAAAAATTTTATGGATTTATCGGAGGAGAAGCCAATCAATTTCGTCCCTTATTATATGATGGAATAACTCCAATTGAGCCTTATTTGAATAAACCAGATTATAATTTGGATTATGATATTGCAGACCAAGCTAGTAATTGGATAAAAAATCAAAAAGCATCTGCACCCGACAAGCCATTTTTCTGTTATTATGCTCCAGGAGCAACACACGCTCCACATCATGCTACAAAAGAATGGATAGCCAAACAAAAAGGAAAATTCAACCAGGGTTGGGATAAATTACGTGAAGAAACTTTTGCACGTCAAAAGAAAATGGGCATTATTCCAGCAGACGCTGTATTGACCCCTCGTGATAAAGCACTACCTTCTTGGGACAGCATGGATCCAAAATACAAAGAAATGTATTCGTACATGATGGAAATCTATTGTGCTTATTTAGAACAAGCAGATTATAATGTAGGCCGAGTTTTGCAATCTATTGAAGATATGGGACAATTAGACAATACATTAGTTGTTTATATCGTTGGAGATAATGGTGCAGCGAGTGAAGGTGGCATTCACGGAAAATACAATGACCTTACAATTTTAAGTATGATAGACGAAACCCCAGAAGCTATTCTTTCTCATAAAGATGAGTTAGGAACTTGGAAAGCAAACAATAGTGTACCTGCTGGATGGGGATGGGCTGCAAATTCTCCTTTTCAATGGGTAAAACAAATAGCAAGTCACTTCGGAGGAACAAGAAATGGTCTAGTTGTTTCTTGGCCAAAAGGTATTAAAGCTAGAGGTGAAATAAGAAGCCAATTCCACCACGTATCAGATATTGTTCCTACCATTTTAGATTGTGCAAGTGTTGAACAACCTTCAAGTGTAAATGGAGTAACTCAAAAACCTATGTCTGGAATAAGTATGAAATATTCGTTTGATGATGCCAAAGCTAAAGACCAAAAAACAACACAATATTTTGAAATATTTGGAAATGCAGCCTTGTATCACGAAGGCTGGATTGCTAATACTAAAGTCTTTGTAAATCCATGGAGTGGCAAATCAGTGGAAGTAGATTGGATGAAGGATGTAAAATGGGAATTGTATAATATCGATAAAGATTTTTCGCAATCCAAAGATTTAGCAGCGACCTATCCCGATAAACTAGCTGAAATGAAAAACCTGTTTTTTGCAGAAGCGGCTAAGAATGATGCCTTGCCTATTGACAATTCGAAAGCAGCTCGTTTTGCTACCGAAAACCGTCCAAGCTTAACTCGTGGTCGTAACTCATTTACTTATTTTCAAGGAATGAAACGTATACCAGAGGGAGCTGCACCAGAAATTAAAAATAAATCTTGGTCCATTATGGCAGATTTAGAACTAAAAGATGCAACTGCAAATGGTATGATTGTAACTCAAGGTGGATTGAACGGTGGTTATGGATTATACTTAGAAAATGGAAAACCTGTTTTCTGTTATAACTATGCAGGTCAAAAACAATTTTTCGCAATGTCAGATAAAGCCATACCGGCAGGAAAACACAAATTAGGTATGAATTTCAAATATGATGGCGGTGGAGCTGGTAAAGGTGGAGATGTCGTACTTACTTTAGATGGCAAAGAAATTGCTAAAACAAGGGTAGATGCTACAGTACCACTTCGATTTTCAACAGAAGAAACTTTTGACATTGGAGAAGACACTTCAACTCCCGTAACTTTGAAATATGATGTGCCGTATATATTCAATCAAAAAATTGATAAAGTAGTGGTAGATTATAAATAATCTTTGCCTATCAAAACCAAAAGATTATTAAATAAAACGAATCACAAAAAAAATCCTGAGCTTGCACTCAGGATTTTTACTATACAATTATTTCTCTTTAATTAAGAAAGTGCTTTTTTAACTTGATCAGCAGCTTCTTGAAATTCAACAGCTGATAAAATTGGCATTCCAGAATTATCTATTAATTCTTTTGCAATTTCTGCATTAGTTCCTTGCAAACGAACAATGATTGGCACTTTGATAGCATCTCCCATATTTTTGTACGCATCAACAACACCTTGAGCCACGCGGTCACAACGAACAATTCCGCCAAAAATGTTGATCAAAATTGCTTTTACATTTGGATCTTTCAAGATGATACGGAACGCTAATTCCACACGTTTTGCATCGGCTGTACCACCAACATCCAGGAAGTTGGCTGGTTCAAAACCGGCATATTTTATTAAATCCATTGTTGCCATAGCCAATCCAGCACCATTTACCATACAACCCACAGTTCCGTCAAGGTCAACATAGTTTAATCCTGCTGCTTTTGCCTCTACTTCGATTGGATTTTCTTCACGAACATCACGCATTTCGGCTAGTTTTGGATGACGAAACAAAGCATTATCGTCTAAATTTACTTTGGCGTCAACAGCAATGATTTTATTATCAGAAGTTTTCAATACTGGATTGATTTCAAACATTGAAGCATCAGAACCGATATAAGCTTTATATAAAGCATCTACAAACTGCACCATTTCTTTGAAAGCATTCCCAGAAAGACCAAGATTGAAGGCGATTCTTCTGGCTTGAAAACCTTGCAATCCTACAGTTGGATCTATTTCTTCAGTAAAAATTAAATGTGGAGTATGCTCAGCAACGTGTTCTATATCCATTCCACCTTCGGTAGAATACATAATCATATTGCGACCTCTACTTCTATTTAGTAAAACCGACATATAAAATTCAGAAGTTTCACTTTCACCAGGATAATAAACATCCTCAGCAATCAATACTTTATGAACTTTTTTACCTTCAGCAGAAGTTTGCGGGGTAATTAAATTCATTCCGATAATTTGTTCCGCTAATTCTTCAACTTGTTGCAAGTTTTTGGCAAGTTTTACTCCTCCACCTTTTCCACGTCCACCTGCATGAACTTGAGCTTTTACAACATGCCATCCTGTTCCTGTTTCGGCAGTTAATTGTTTCGCAGCTGCAACCGCTTCTTGAGGGTTGTTCGCCACATAACCGCGCTGCACTTTTACACCATAACTGGCTAAAATTTGTTTTCCTTGGTATTCGTGTATATCCATTATTGCGTTTTTTTTTGCTTTTTAAAAAGTGCTACAAACATAGCAAAAATTCATCTTAAATTTAAAATCTTTTTTTTAATAAAAGCATAATTTTTTTAAGCGAAAAAAAACATTTTAATAATCCCTTATTTAAATTGCAAATCCAATTTTATAAAGTCGATTTTCAGTTAAAATGAAGTGCAGTAAAACTACTATATCGATTGAGAAATTTCAACAAAACAACAAAAAGGGGACGGATAATTCTTCAAATAAGTTCAAAAGATTAAAATAGAATTGCCATTTTGTTAATTTGGATGTTTATGGATGATTAATTGCTATAATTTGGATGTTTTTTTAACATAATAGCAAAAATAAGTTAAAGACAAACATAAAAATAGATGTGAATAATGAAATCTTTATTTTTGCATAAAAATTAATAAGCATGAAAATTAAAGAACAGGGTCTTTATTTGCCAGAATTCGAGCATGAAAATTGTGGAGCTGGGTTTATTTGCAATCTTAAAGGCGAGAAAACAAATCAGATTATTCACGATGCATTAGAAATCCTAGTGAAACTAGAACATCGTGGTGGCGTAAGCGCCGATGGAAAAACCGGTGATGGCGCTGGTTTATTAATTGATATCCCTCACGAATATTTCAATAGAGTTTGTAATTTCAAGCTGCCAAATGCACGTGAATATGCAGTTGGTATGATCTTTTTACCAAAAACCGAGAATCAATATGTTTTTTGTAAAGACATATTTGAAAAAGAAATAAAGAACCAAGGTTTAACCATTTTGGGTTGGAGAGATGTACCAGTAGATTCTTCTCAGTTAGGAGAAATTGCCTTGGCATCAGAACCTACTATTAAACAAATATTTATAGGAAAAAGCGAAGCAATTGATGATGCCACTTTTAAAGCAAAATTATATGCTGCGCGTAAAATTACGGAGCACACTATCATTAATTCTAAAATTTCTGAAAACTCTTATTTTTACATTCCAAGTTTATCAACTACTACCTTAATATATAAAGGCATCATCATGCCTGAAGATATTGGACCTTATTATACCGATTTACAGGAAACAGACTTGGTAACTCGTTTGGCTTTAGTACACCAACGGTTTTCCACCAACACTATGCCTTCTTGGGAATTGGCGCAACCGTTTAGATACATTTGTCAAAATGGGGAAATCAATACATTGCGTGGTAATGTAAGCAGAATGCGTGTTCGTGAAGAAATCATGAAAAGCGAGGTTTTTGGTCCACAAATAGACAAATTATTCCCCATCATCATCCCTGGAAAATCAGATTCTGCTTCTATGGATATGGTGGTCGAATTGCTGATGCACACCGGAAGATCATTACCAGAAGTAATGATGATGATGATTCCAGAAGCTTGGGAAAAACACCAAACCATGTCGCCAGAACGCAAAGCATTCTACGAATACAATGCTTGCATTATGGAGCCTTGGGATGGTCCAGCTTCAGTTCCATTTTCAGATGGTGATTATGTTGGAGCTTTATTAGACCGTAATGGTTTAAGACCTTCTAGATATACTGTAACCAAGAGCGGCAAATTGATTATGGCATCAGAAATTGGTGTTGTCGATGTTGCTCCAGAAGATGTAGAAAGCCACGGAAGATTAGAACCAGGAAAAATGTTCTTGGTGGATATGAACGAAGGACGTATCATCAATGATGAAGAAATAAAAAGCAAAATAGTTTCTGAAAGACCTTATCAGGAGTGGTTAAATCAATACCGTCTACACCTAAAAGATGTACCATGTACTTCAGAAGTCTGTTCGATAGAAACTATCGATTTACCGACTAGAGAACGTCTTTTTAATTACACTCTCGAGGATATTCAGGATGTAATCACCCCAATGGCACAATCTGGAAAAGAAACACTGGGTTCTATGGGTACAGATACGCCTCTAGCCGTTTTATCAGACAGACCACAATTAATTTCAAACTATTTTAAACAATTATTCGCCCAAGTTACCAATCCACCTTTGGATGGAATTCGCGAAGAAATTGTAACCGATATTAGCTTAGCTTTAGGTCAAGACCGCAATATTTTTGATATTTCTAGCAAACAATGCAGAAAGTTAAGAATTCAAAATCCGGTAATCTCTAATAAAGATTTAGAAAAAATTAGAGCTATTTCAATAGATCATTTCCATGCTGAAACTTTTGAAATATTATATCCAAAAGCAAAAGGATTGAATGGTTTAGAAGATGCCCTGGACAACTTAATAATACAAGTTACAAAAGCAGTTGAAAGAGGTACCAATATTATCATATTATCGGATAGAGGTGTTAATAAAGATTTAGCCCCTATTCCATCTTTATTGGCTTGTTCTTATGTCAATCATCAAATGAACCGTTTGCGTAAGCGTTCTTATTTTGATATTATTATCGAATCGGCTGAACCGCGCGAACCGCATCATTTTGCGACTTTATTTGGTTACGGTGCGAGTGCAATTAATCCTTACATGGTAAATGAAATTATACGTGTACAAGTTCGCGAAGGGTTTATTACAGGTATTGATGAAACAAAAGCTGTTCATAATTTCAATAAAGCTATTGGAAACGGAATTGTAAAAATTATGAATAAAATTGGAATCTCTACTTTACACTCGTATAGAGGTTCTCAAATATTCGAAATCGTTGGTTTCAATTCAAAATTTGTTGAAAAATACTTTCCATACACTACTTCAAGAATTCAAGGTATTGGATTGTACGAAATTGAAAAAGAAATTAATGAAAGGTACAAATATGCCTACCCTGACCATTTAATTCCAAATCGTTTAGGATTAAATATTGGAGGAGAATACCGTTGGAGACGAAATGGCGAAAGACATATGTTTAATCCAACAACTATTGCCAAATTACAACAAGCAGTAAGATTGAGTGATCAATCAAGCTACAACGAATATTCAAAAGCTGTAAATGATCAAGCACAAAATTTGATGACCATTCGTGGTTTATTCGAATTTGACAACCTCGATCCTATTTCGATAGATGAAGTAGAACCTTGGACTGAAATCGTAAAACGTTTCAAAACAGGTGCGATGTCTTATGGATCTATTTCTAGAGAAGCGCACGAGAATTTAGCCATTGCCATGAACCGTATTGGCGGAAAATCGAATTCAGGTGAAGGGGGAGAAAACAGAAAGCGTTTTCAACCGGATATGAATGGTGACAGTCGCAACTCGGCTATCAAACAAGTAGCTTCAGGACGTTTTGGAGTAACTTCTCACTATTTATCTAGCGCCAAAGAAATTCAGATTAAAATGGCTCAAGGTGCAAAACCTGGAGAAGGTGGACAGTTGCCAGGGGAAAAAGTATTGCCTTGGATCGCTGAAGCGCGTAATTCAACTCCATATGTAGGATTAATTTCGCCACCACCACACCACGATATTTATTCAATCGAAGATTTAGCACAATTAATTTTCGACTTGAAAAATGCCAACAGAGAAGCTCGTATCAATGTGAAATTAGTTTCGGAAGTAGGTGTAGGAACTATTGCTGCTGGTGTTGCCAAAGCAAAAGCAGACGTTGTCTTAATTGCTGGTTATGATGGCGGAACTGGAGCCTCTCCATTGACATCATTAAAACACGCTGGATTACCTTGGGAACTTGGACTAGCCGAAGCGCAACAAACCTTAGTTTTAAACAACCTAAGAAGTAGAATTGTTGTGGAATGTGACGGACAGTTAAAAACAGGTCGTGATGTAGCTATTGCTGCTTTATTAGGCGCCGAAGAGTTTGGTTTTGCCACTGCGCCTCTTGTAGCTTCGGGCTGTATTATGATGCGTAAATGTCATTTGAATACTTGTCCTGTGGGAATTGCAACCCAAGACAAAGAATTGCGTAAAAACTTCAAAGGAACACCAGAACACGTTATAAACTTCTTCTATTATGTTGCCGAAGAGTTAAGAGGAATTATGGCTCAGTTAGGCTTTAGGACTTTAGCAGAAATGGTGGGACAAACTCATAAAATTAATTCAAATAAAGCGATAACTCATTATAAAGCTAAAGGCCTAGATTTATCAGCAATATTACATACTCCAGACGGATACAACGAAAGAATCGTTAGAAATACCGAAAAACAAGACCATAATTTAGAAAATGTTCTTGATTTCCAAATCTTGAAAGATTCACACCGCGCGATGTACAGAAAAGAAAAAATGACTTTGAATTATCCTATAAATAACACAAACCGTTCGGTTGGGGCTATTGTAAGTAATGAAATTTCAAAAATTTACGGATATCTTGGTTTACCAGAAGACACCTTAAATATTAACTTCAAGGGTTCTGCCGGTCAAAGTTTAGGTGCTTTCAGCGCTCACGGACTAACATTTACTGTCGAAGGAAATACCAATGACTATTTAGGAAAAGGACTTTCTGGCGCCAAATTAATCATCAAAAAACCCGCAAGTGCCACTTTTGTTGCCGAAAACAATATTATTGTTGGGAACGTTTGTTTGTTTGGAGCCATCGAAGGACAAGCTTATATCAATGGTATTGCAGGAGAACGTTTTGCCGTTCGAAACTCAGGAGCAACAGCAGTTGTAGAAGGAGTTGGAGATCACGGTTGTGAATATATGACAGGTGGAAAAGTAGTCGTTTTGGGTAAAACCGGAAGAAACTTTGCTGCCGGTATGAGTGGTGGTATCGCTTACATTTACGATCCAGAAAACAAATTTACAAACGGCTTGTGTAATACTGAATCAATCGCTTTTGAAACTATCGAAATGGAAGAAGCTGAAGAATTGAAAGCACTGATTACAAAACATGTACTCTATACAAATAGCAGTAGAGGTATCGAATTATTAGCAAATTGGGAAACTAGCTTAAGCAAATTTGTCAAAGTAATGCCTACCGAGTACAAAAAAGCGTTGAAACGTCTGGAAACAGAAGAACAAATTTTTGAAGAATTAACAGCATAATATAATGGGAAAAGTTACAGGTTTTAAAGAATTCGAAAGAATAGATGAATCATACACAGCAGTACAAGAACGTGTAGGACATTATAATGAATTTACGGTTCCCTTGAGTGAAGCTGAAATTACAAAACAAGGTTCTCGTTGCATGGATTGTGGAATCCCCTTTTGTCATAGTGGATGCCCTCTAGGAAATTTGATACCCGATTTCAATCATATGGTACACCAAGGCGAATGGCAAAAAGCCTCTTGGATACTACATTCAACCAATAATTTTCCAGAATTTACAGGACGTCTATGCCCAGCTCCTTGCGAAAAAGCCTGTGTTTTGGGATTAATTGAAAGTCCAGTATCTATTGAAAATCTAGAAAAAAATATTGTTGAACGTGCCTTCAAAGAAGGATGGATTAAACCTCAGCCGCCAAAAACTAGAACAGGAAAAACGGTTGCTGTTATCGGTTCAGGGCCTTCAGGTTTAGCCGCTGCCCAACAATTAAATAGAGCGGGACACTATGTTACTGTGTTCGAAAGAGATGATGCTATAGGTGGATTATTGCGTTACGGAATTCCAAATTTCAAAATGGAAAAAGGAATTATCGATCGCCGTATTGCTATTTTAGAAGCAGAAGGAATCACGTTTAAAGTAAATACACATGTTGGTGTAAACTACGATATCAATGACTTGAAAGCTTTTGATGCCATTGTACTTTGTGGTGGAGCAACTGAAAGAAGAGGTTTACCAACTCCAGGTGCTGATGCAGACGGAGTAGTTCAAGCTATGGATTTCTTGACACAACAAACCAAAGTAGTTTTTGGTCAAAAAGTTGAAAATCAAGTATTGGCTACAGGAAAAGATGTCATAGTAATTGGAGGTGGTGATACGGGTTCCGATTGTGTTGGAACATCGAATCGCCATGGTGCAAAATCAGTAACAAACTTCGAGATTATGCCTAAACCACCAAAAGGAAGAAGTGAAACTACACCATGGCCTTATTGGCCTTTGCAGTTGAAGACTTCGACTTCACACAAGGAGGGTTGTGAAAGAAACTGGCTTATTAATACCAAAGAATTCATCAAAGATGCTAAAGGAAAATTAATCGCTTTAAAAACGGTAAATGTTGAATGGAAAATGGTTCCTGGACAACGTCCTGAATTGATTGAAGTTCCTGGTTCCGAAAAAACTTGGCCTTGTGATTTGGCTTTGCTTGCACTAGGTTTTACAGGTCCTGAAAAAACATTAAGCAGTCAATTAGGCATAGAACTAGATTTCAGAAGCAATTATAAAGCGGAATATGGTAAATACCAAACCAACGTTCCAAACATTTTTACTGCTGGCGATATGCGTCGTGGACAGTCTTTGATTGTTTGGGCCATTTCTGAAGGTAGAGAAGCGGCTAGACAAGTCGATTTATACTTAATGGGATCATCCAATTTGCCTACCAAAGAAGGTGGTGATTTGCCAGGAGTATAACAATAAATAAGCAATTTCATAAAGACCTTGATTCGTTTCAAGGTCTTTTTTTTTATTAAAAAAACTTCGTTTTTAAGGAATTATTAATGAATTTTTAAGGGGCATAAGTTTATTTTGTGCAAAAATCACGATTAAATACCATTCGTTTTTATGCACGAAAAAAAATATTTCATATTCAATTGTATTCAAACGTATGGATTTTTAATCCTACTTATCATAACAGCTGGATTATTCAATTCATATATTTTTTACGATTAAACCTATACTGGTTTTTATTTTTTTATAACTAGTGACAAGTGGGCACGGAATGCAATTCCGCGCTATCCAAATAAGAACTATTTTAATAAATCCGAGCGATCGGTTTTTGGAACTATTAGCGGTTTGTATTTTTTCAAAACTAAAATCTTGGATAAAATAGTTATAAATGAAAATACCAATATATCTACTATAACAAAATAGTTGATACTAAAAAAGAAGGCTTGAAAGAGCGTAAAGAATATCTAAAAGAAGCAAAAAATAAAATTCACTGTAAATAATCTAAAAAATGAAAAAAATATTTTTAATAATCCTTTGTGCGTTATTGAATAACTGTAGAACCTATTCACAAGATATAACAGGTAAATGGAAAATTACACTATCAAGTAATCCTGAAGTAGAGACCTATTCTGATGTCTATTGGGAATTTTCAACTGATAATAAATGCATTGAAAGAATGCTCGACGATAATAGTATTGTTGATACCTATACATATTCTCTTTCTCACACCACCTGCGATGACGGTATGCAAGATAAAGACCTGCATCTTTCACTTATAAGTTTAGTCGATGGTACTAAATCTTGTTTTGTTTTTGACGGAATGGCTAATCGGAATGATCGTGTCACGATGGCAATAACAAATTATGAAGAGGCTGAACCAATATTATTGTTGAAATTTTTGTAATAGTAATACCCCGATCGCACGGATATGACATAATTTTCATCGGTTGGATAGCGCGGATTTAAGGCGCAATTCCGAGCTTTCCACACAAGAACTATTTTTATATATCCGAGCAATCGGTATAGCTATATATATAACTTAAAAAATTAATTAATGAAGAAAACAAATAAGATGTACCCATACATGAAGTTACAAAACAAACTGATTTTATCATTTCTACTATTTTCAAATATTATTTTCTGTCAACAAAATCAAGATATAATTGTATGGAAAGCAAATATATTAGAATGGAAACACTTTCAAAATTTACCTCAAGATAAAAAAATTTCTAATGCACAATCCAATGTAAACATAAGCTCTAGATGGAAAGTTGCAAACCTAAAATTATCTGCAATAATTTTATCCGAATTTAGCAAAAGTAAATCTTGGTTAAGAGGAAAAGAAACAAAAGACTTATTAAAACATGAACAAGGACATTTTGACATAATAGAATATTATTCTCGTTTATTTAGAAAAGAATTAGCAACTTATAAATTTGAATCCTTGAAAAATTTAAAAGATGATATGAGTACTTTGCATAAAAAATATATAGTACTTTCGAAAGAGATGCAAGAATTTTATGATTCAGAAACTAACCATTCTCTTTTAAAAGAGCAACAAAACATATGGAATTTAAAAATAGATAAATTACTTCAGGAAACAAATAATCTCATAAATCCTGAAGTTACAGTCGATTTGAGTTATTTAAAATAAAAGTTAAAAGCTATATTTCCTCGCTACCCAGATAGCGCGGATATAAAATAATTTTCATCGGTTGGATAGTTCCGTGCCCACTAAGTTGAGCAAATAAAACAAGTCAAAAAAGCAGAGGAACGTCTTCTAAAGAATTCCCTCTATATTTATTTATAATCTATCTCAAAATAATTTAAAATAGTTTTATAATTGTCCTGGGCTGAAAGGCAAGTGTCCAAAAGATATTCTTTTATAGTATCCCATTGTTGTAACCCGCGATAGTAGAACAATTTCAATTTATCCTCAATGATGAATGGAACAATTGCATTAGCAAGACATTCCTTGAACATTATTAATCTCCCTACACGTCCATTGCCATCTTGAAAAGGATGAATAACTTCAAATTTCTGATGAAAATCAATAATATCTTCAAAAGTTTTTGGTTCTTTTTTGTGATAATTCAAGAGCAATTCCTTCATTTTTTCAGCAACATCTTTAGGCGGACAGGTTTCATTGCCACCAACTTCATTCGGGATTTTTTTGTAATCGCCCACCTTAAACCAATCTTTTCGACTGTCAGAAGTTCCGGATTTAAGCAAAAAGTGCAATTCTTTTATGAGAGATTCAGTCAGCTTAGATTTTGCTTTTTCAATAATCAGATCAATACAACGAAAATGATTGTTGGTTTCGATAATATCATCAACATTGATACTTTCGTCAGAAATTCCTAGGGTGTTGGTTTCAAAGATAAAACGGGTTTGTTCTTGAGTAAGTTTACTTCCTTCAATCCGGTTCGAATTATAGGTTAAATCAATTTGAGTACGATGGTAAATTCCCCCTTTCAACTTCATATCTTTTTGCTCTTTGAGATGATTGAGCAATAAATTATTGCTGAATTTTTTTTGAGTCCCTTTTTCAGGCAAACCAGCATCATCCGGAATATTCCAAGTTTTACCCGTCAAGAAAGAGCCTTTTATTTTGCCCTTAGCACAATAGTTCCTTACTGTTCTGTCAGGAACATTCCATTTTTTGGCAAAATCACTTACTGAAATATAGTTCATACTTTTCTAATTTGCCTATATCGGCAAAAAACTAATTAAATAATCTTTCAAATATAAGCATTATTGCCGATACAGGCAATACTGTAGAATTCCTTTTTTGCGTTTCTGAAAAATTAATAGTATACATACTCACTAATATTGAAAGACATTTTTGTTGTAAAAATAACAAATATCATTTTTGTAAGTTTGTTTACAAACATTTTGTTATATTTTGTTAGTTTTAAATTATTTCTTGTATGAATCAATAAAGAGTAATAAATTTGCAAAAAAAAGTTGAATGATGCAAGCAAAAGATTTAGTACAATTAGCAGATCAATTCGGTAGTCCATTATATGTTTATGATGCGACAAAAATCCAATCACAATACCAAAGATTAACCAAAGCTTTTTCGAAAGTTGAAAAATTGCGTATCAATTATGCAATGAAAGCTTTATCCAATGTTGCAATTCTTGAATTATTAAGAGAAATGGGATCTTGTTTAGATGCAGTTTCAATTCAAGAAGTTCAATTAGGACTTCACGCAGGCTATTCTCCCGATCAAATATTTTTTACTCCAAATGGTGTTTCGCTTGAAGAAATCGAAGAAGTTGCCGCAATGGGAGTTCAAATCAATATCGATAATCTTTCTATTTTGGAGCAATTTGGCACAAAATATCCAAACGTTCCGGTTTGTATCCGTATCAATCCGCACGTAATGGCTGGTGGAAACACCAATATTTCTGTAGGTCATATCGATAGTAAATTTGGAATATCCATTCATCAACTGCCACATTTGTTGCGAATTGTTGAAAACACAAAAATGCACATCGTGGGAATCCACATGCACACCGGTTCAGATATTTTAGACATTGAAGTATTTTTATACGCTGCCGAAATCTTATTTGATGTGGCGAAAAACTTCAAAGAACTTGAATTCCTTGATTTTGGAAGCGGATTTAAAGTACCATACAAAAAAGACGATATCGAAACAGATATTGAAGAATTAGGAAAAAAATTATCCAAAAGATTCAATACTTTCTGTGCTGAATATGGAAAAGATTTGACTTTAATTTTCGAACCAGGAAAATTCCTGGTGAGCGAAGCAGGCTATTTCCTAGCTAAAGTTAATGTAGTAAAACAAACCACTTCGACTGTATTTGCTGGAATTGACAGTGGTTTCAATCATTTGATACGACCAATGTTTTACGGATCGCAACATCATATCGAAAACATTTCGCACCCGAATGGTAAAGAACGTTTCTATTCTGTTGTAGGTTATATTTGTGAAACAGATACCTTTGCCAACAACCGCAGAATTGCCGAAATCACCGAAGGTGACATTTTATGTTTCAGAAATGCTGGAGCTTATTGCTTTTCTATGTCTTCAAATTACAATTCGAGATACAAACCTGCCGAAGTTTTATGGCTAAATGGTCAAGGGCACTTAATTAGAGCCCGTGAAACTTTCGAAGACTTGCTCAAAAATCAAATTCCATTGCCCGTTGAAACGGCAGCAGTTTAATAATTTTAGAATCCCATTTCAATAAAAACGAAATGGGATTTTTTTTAGCGATATTTTTAATAAACCAACAATTCATTATATAAGTGAGATATATCATATTTTATAGAATAAAATTTACTTAATTTTACTCCGAAAAATAAATACTATAAAAATGAAAAAAATACTAATTTGGAGCGCAACAGGTCTTTTGGCGCTATTGGTTTTGGTTCAATGCAAACCTAATACTGAAAAAAAGGAACCAATAAAAGCTGAGGAAGCCATATTCGAAAATACAAATTCACATCAAATTACCATTAAGGAAGTGCTTCAAGCCAATGCATACACGTACCTATTGGTAACCGAAGCAGAGAAAGACTATTGGATTGCAATTCCCAAAACCGAAGTAACAGTAGGAAAAACCTATACGTACGAAGGTGGAGTGGAGATGAAAGCATTTGAAAGTAAAGATTTAAACAGAACTTTTGACTCTGTTCTATTCGTAGAAGGAATATTAGATCCAAATCCTCCTGCTGCTGCCAAAACGACTTCAACTGCGCCTAAAGTAGTTTCTTCTAAGGAATTATCTAAAGGAATTACATTGGCCAAAGGTGGGATTTCTGTATTTGATTTGTATTCTACCAGAGACAAATTGGCTGGGAAAACTGTAATCCTAACAGGTAAAGTGATAAAATTTATGCCTGAAATAATGAAAAAAAACTGGGTTCATTTGCAAGATGGCTCAAACTTTAACGGATTTAATGACATTACAATTACCACTTTAGAAAAAGTAAAAATTGATGATATCGTTACACTAAAAGGTAAAGTAGTTTTAAATAAAGATTTAGGCTCAGGCTATAAATACGAAATTTTAATTGAAGATGCTGTACTTGTAAAATAAGTAAAACTTCAGTTTTTATAAATAAGAAATCCCATTTCAATGAAAAATGAAATGGGATTTTTTTATAATGATTTGACAACTTTTAAAAAATTGCCAAATTTAATAGTGGCTATAAAAAATTACTTCTCAGTCAAAATCTCAGTCAAAACCTTGCCTTCTGTGCCGTTAGGCATTTCAATTTTGAGTTTTAATGCCAGTGTTGGTGCAATTTCAGTGATTTCTTTTTTGTCAAAACTTTCTCCAGGTTTTATCTTCCAACCGTAAAAAAGCAAAGGGGCGTGTGTGTCATAAGCATAGGGTGTTCCGTGAGAAGTTCCTGTTGCTCCATACTCAATATAGCCTGGTTTGTCTAAAACCACCAAGTCTCCATTTTGAGAAACATCATACCCTTTGGCAATAAAATTCAGAAAATAATCATTACCTGTCGAAGCCAAAATTTCTTCCTCTGCATAAACACGTTTTACTTGCTCCTGCGTCATCAAATAATCCTTGAAAGTTTGTTTCACTTTGGCTAATTCCAAACCTTTGGATTTGATTAAATCTTTGTTGAAATAGATATTAAAATTAGAATATTCAATAACCAAATTTTCTCCATAAGTTGCAGAAGAAAATTCTTTTATCGCTTTAGAAATATCTTTTGAAGGAACATTCTTTACATTGTATTTATGGTCTTTCAAATGATTGGCGTTTTCTGCACAAGCATGATCAGCCGTCAAGAAAAGTAAATAATTATCCTTACCCACCGTTTTGTCTAAATAGTTCAAAAAATCTGCAATTGTCAAGTCCAATCGCAAATAGGTATCTTGCAATTCCATTGATCTTGGACCTAAAATGTGCCCCACATAATCTGTAGAAGAAAAACTAACCGTCAAGAAATCGGTGATATTGTCTTTTCCTAATTCTTCTTTTTCGATGGCTTTTTTAGCAAAATCGGCCAATAAATTATTTCCAAATGGTGTAGAACGCATCACTTCACCTCCGTGTTTATCATACATTTCTTTGAGATTGTATGGAAAAACAGGCTTGTCACTATTGAATAATTTGCCTTCATACGGATTATCATCAGGCAAACTTTCGTTGTAATCAGCAGCTGGTTTCAACAAACTCCACCCTGAATTGATATAAGGCAAATAGTTTTTCTCGTTATTGAATTCCGTCACCCAATTTGGCAATGCCGAACCATAAAAAGTACTCGATATAAAAGCTCCTGTTCCACTATACCAAAAAGCCCAATTTGCAAAATGGCCTGCCGGCAAAATGGCTCCACGATCTTTCAAACTCATTCCGATTACCTTTCCTTTGAAATTGGTCCCCAATCGCAATTCGTCAGTAATTGTGGTACTTAAAAGATTTTTTGGAGACATTGCTCCTTCTTTTGCCGTTCCGTCTCCTATGGTTTTTACACCATCATCATCCGTACAATACATAGTTTTGCCTAACTTTCTACTAAACCATTCATTGCCCACAATTCCATTAACAGAGGGAGTGGTTCCAGTATAAATTGAAGAATGCCCTGGCGCTGTATAAGTAGGCATATAATTAAAATTAGCATTGTGGAAAACAAATCCTTTTTCCATCAAACGCTTGAAACCATTGGGAGAAAAATCATCCGAAAAACGGTATAAATACTCCATTTTCATTTGGTCGACTACAATTCCAACTACTAATTTTGGACGTTGTTGTGCTTGAACGTTCGCAATCATCACAAAGGACAACAACAAAAATAACTTTTTCATATTATATATATTATTTACTCAAAAATACGGATTCGCTTATTAGAAATAAAGCTGAAGAAGGCTAAATTAATCAAAACTTAAACAACAAACTATTATTTGTAATTGAAGATATTGTAGAGTATAATTCTATCTTCGTAATTAATGTAAAGTTGCTTCCGATTGTCTTGTTTTTTCCTAGTAATAATCGAAAGTGTACAATTTTCACCATTGTTGTCTTTACAAGTAAAGGAGTAAACACTATCGGTTTCGTTTTCTTCTAAAGGAATATAATCGATGATTTCGAATAACTGAATAATCTCAGAATACACGACAATTCGGTTTTTATCGGTGTCCAATTTGACTAAGATATTGACTAAATTCAAATCAGACCATTTTCCCCAATTCCCTTTTTGATCTTTTTGCATTACGCTCAATCCAGAAGTTTTGAAATTATAGGATTGACTATAGGATTGATGTAATCCAAATCCAAAAAAAGCCAGAATTATAATTGTTTTTATTTTAGTCATTTGGTGTAAAATTGTAGGTCTTCAAATGTAATAAAATTTGGAATTAGAAATCATATTTTGCTTGATCTTTTCTGGCTTGATTAAACTCAACCATCATTTCCTGAATGATTTCAGCTGCTGGTTTTATCTCTTTAATCAGTCCTGCTATTTGGCCAATTTCAAGTTCGCCTTCGATTAAATCGCCTTCAAACATCCCGCGTTTGGCTCTTGCTCTGCCCAATAAAGCAGACAATTCCTCTTTGGTTGGGCAATTGGCATACAATTCTTGAACGTCTTGGTAGAATTTATTTTTGATAAGTCGCACTGGTGCCAATTCTTTCAAGGTGACTTGTGTCTCCCCTTCTTGGGTTTCCAGAATTTTATTTTTGAAATTTTCATGGGCCGATGATTCCACCGAAGCGGCAAAACGGCTTCCAACTTGCACACCATCGGCACCAAGAACCATTGCGGCAAGCATACCACGACCAGTTGCAATTCCGCCAGCAGCAATAAGTGGAATCTTGATTTTTTCTTTCACCATCGGAATCAAGGTGAAAGTGGTGGTTTCTTCTCTTCCGTTGTGTCCTCCAGCTTCAAATCCTTCGGCGACAATAGCATCGACTCCAGCCTCTTGTGCTTTCAAAGCAAAAACCGAACTGCTGACAACATGAACTACGGTTATCCCCTTTTCCTTCAAAAAAGAAGTCCAAGTTTTAGGATTTCCTGCTGATGTAAAGACGATTGTCACGTCTTCATCGACAATAATCTTCATAATTTCCTCAATGTTGGGATACAACATCGGAACGTTAACACCAAAAGGTTTATCTGTCGCTTTTTTACATTTTTGAATGTGTTCCCGCAAAACTTCGGGATACATCGAACCTGCACCAATCAATCCCAAACCTCCGGCGTTACTAACTGCGCTTGCTAATTTGTAACTCGAATTCCAAATCATTCCGCCTTGAATAATTGGATATTTGACATTGAATAGCTGGGTGATTTTGTTCATTGAACTATCGAATTACTGTTTAATGATTTTTCCGCTTTTAGAAAAATCATTCGATTCAATTTTATAGAAATAAACACCAGTATTCAAAGATTTCAAGGAAATAGTTTCATCTGGAGTGGAAATGTTTTTCTCCAAAACTTTTTGTCCCAAAATGGTGTAAATAGCTATTTTTTTAATGCCTGAATCATTTGGCAAAGTGAAAGAAATAGAATCGTAAGTTGGATTTGGATAAACGGCAAAATCAGTTTTCGAAAAATCAGTAACCGACAATCCATTGGCTAAAGCCAAATTAAAATCAGGGATTCCATACCCATATTGAATTCTTGATTTTACTGCAGGTTCAGCAAAATTATCGGATGATTGAACTATAAGTTGCTTTATTTGCTGGGCCGTTTTGCCTGGTAAAGCTTGCCATAAACAAGCCACCATACCCGATGTTATAGGGCAAGAAAATGATGTTCCATTCGCAGTACCAATATTACCGGCGATATCAGACAAAACTACTGTTTGTCCTTGAGCCATTACATCCGGTTTTACTCGAAGACCATCATAACTTGGTCCAATTGAACTAAATAAAGCATAAGTTTCATCTGATTTTACAGCACCTACCGCAATTACATTTATAGCCTCGGCTGGAATGCCCACGTGTGGCTCTGTTTGCTGGCCTTCATTTCCTGCACTAGCCACTACAATAATTCCTTTATCAAAAGCAATATTGGCGCCCCGCGAAGCAAAGGCTGAATTCCCAGTCATATCTGAATACGTGTGACTGTAATTGGGATTATCATAACCAAAATAGCCTAATGAGGTAGAAATAATGTCAACACCTAACCTATCGGCTTCTTCGGCGGCTTCGACCCAATTTGATTCTTCGACAGGATTTTCGTTATAGGGAACTGAAGAAATAGCATCTTCTGTGATAAACAAATAATACTTTGCATCCGGGGCTGTCCCAATTAACTGTCCGTCAACATAACCTCCCATTGTAGACAAAACAGACGTTCCGTGATAGTTACCAGAATAATAATTAGTGCTTTTATTGACATAATCATATCCGCCAAGAATTTGATTGTTGTCTCTTAATCTTTTAAAAGGCGATGCCAAATCTACTCCTGGAAAACCGGAATCCATAACTGCTATTATCTTTCCGGAACCGGTATAATTCAGTTGATGCAATAAATGTCCGTTGAGCATTTGAATCTGGTTTGAGGATGTTCCATAATTAAATGTAACTGCAGTTTCCTTCATTTTATTTCTGGGTACTGTTTTTTGTTTGGCCGCGATTTTGGTGGAAGAACTATTCAAAGTTTTATCGGCAAAATCAACACTAAGTACAAAAGATAATAATTTTAGGGCTTTAATATCGGCTACCGAACCACGAATATGAAGGCAATTCAACCATTTTGATTTGGCTTTTACAGTAATTCCCGTTGAATTAGTGATGTCATTTATATACTGTTGATAAATTGGAGCATCTTTCATATCCAAAGCAATTCCTTGAGCTGTTCTTCTATCCAAAGCTCTTTGCGAAAGTTCAGAAAGTGGATTGCTGAAAAAAGTTGCCGAATTGGGTTTGTCTTTAAAATAAACCCAAGCATCTTCTTGAGAAAATCCGACAAAACTCGAAACTGCAAACAGGAAAACAATAATTTTTCTCATATAAAAATTTTGATTTAAAATACGAATCTATGAAATTACTCCCGAACCAACTAATTCATCCTCTAAATACCAAGCCGCAAATTGCCCTTCGGTAATGGCAGATTGCTGCTCATCGAAAGCTACATATATTCCGTTTTCGAATTGGTGTAATGTTGCTTTTTGCAAAGGTTGACGATAGCGAATTCGCGCCATCACTTCCATCGTTTCTCCATTGGCTAAAACCAAATCTGTGCGAATCCAATGCACTTCGGACTTTTCGATAAACAAGGCTTTTCGAAACAATCCTGGATGTTGGCTAGTCAATCCTGTGTAAATCGAATTGGTTTCTACATTGGTAGCAATAATAAACAAAGGATCGGTAGTTCCTCCAACGTTGAGTCCTTTTCGTTGTCCAATGGTAAAATAATGTGCTCCCTGATGTTTCCCTACTACTTTCCCCATTTCAGGAGTGTAGTCTATTTTTTTTGCATCGAAAGCTAAAGCTTCTTCAATAGAAAGACTTTCTGGTTTTTCTAAATTATAAATCGAGTTTTTGGCATCAATTTGATAAATCAATCCATCTTTGGGTTGCAATTTTTGTTGTAAAAACTCGGGTAATCTTACTTTTCCAATGAAACACAAGCCTTGTGAATCTTTCTTTTCGGCGGTAACCAAATCCATTTCGGCAGCAATTTCACGTACTTCGGGTTTTGTTAATTCACCGATAGGAAACAGCGATTTAGCCAATTGTTCCTGTGATAATTGACAAAGAAAATAGGATTGGTCTTTATTAGTATCGACTCCAGCCAAAAGTTGGTACACTTTTTCGCCGTTGACTTCAATTTCTCCTTTTCGGCAATAATGACCCGTTGCCACAAAATCGGCACCAAGACTTAAAGCGATTTTCATAAACACATCGAATTTTATTTCGCGATTACAAAGTACATCAGGGTTTGGAGTGCGCCCTTTTTCGTATTCGTTAAACATATAATCAACGATTTTTTCTTTGTATTCTTCGCTTAAATCTACCGTTTGAAAAGGAATGCCTAATTTTTCGGCAACCAATAAAGCATCGTTGCTATCTTCGAGCCACGGACAATCATTGGAAATTGTAACCGAGTCATCGTGCCAATTTTTCATAAAAAGACCTATAACTTCATAGCCTTGCTGTTGCAATAAATAGGCTGCAACACTCGAATCGACACCACCAGAAAGCCCTACAACTACACGTTTCATTTTGAAATATTTATATTTTTAAAAGGCTGCAAAGTTACAAAGATTTACGGAAGGATTTATGAATATTTTTAAATCCAAACTCTCACTTATTATTGGTTTTTGAAGCGCTTTGCGGAAAACTCATATTCATTTCTTTGACCAATTTCCCTTTTTCGAAAAATTGCCAAATTCCGGTTTTTTTACCATCGGAAAACTTTCCTTTTGAAACAATATTTCCATCGTCTGGATCTCTGAATGTGGCTAGCCCATCATATTGATTGTTCTTATAATTCGATTCTTCAATAAGAATTCCCGTTTCGGTGTATTGCTTATAAGGGCCATTTTTAAGGTTGTTTTTATAAATAGTTTCTTCTGCAAGTTTTCCGCTGGCATAAAAAACAGAACGCAAACCTTCGAGTTTTCCTTTGCTATAATTTTCGATAGTCATTACAGTCTTTGAAGCTTTATGGTAGTATTTCCATTCCCCTTCATATACTTTATTGACCACTTTGCCTTCGCTTACCTTATTTTTGAGTGGATCATAAAATATAGTGTATGCCGAATTGTCTTTCGGACTGAATTCTCTGGTTGCAACAACTGTTTTCGTCTTGGTATTATCATAGTATGTAAAAACACCTACTTCTTTACCATGATCAAATGTTCCTTCGTATTTTACATTTTTTGTCTCTGTAAAATAGCCTTTCCAATACCCATTTTTATTCCCTTTTTCATCCAATTTATTTACCTCAGATTGAGCAAACATAAAAAAGTTTATAAAAAATAAAAGTCCTACAAGAAATTTGTTTACCATATTATAAATTCTACTAAATGATTTCTTCCAATAACTGTTTCTGAAAATTATTGCCTCACGGAAATAATTCAGGTTGAAAACAAAATTACGAAATAACTTTTTGAAACCAATTATATCGAAAATAACATTTGTTTAATAAAATGCATTTTACAATAAACAAAAAATACTATAAAACTAAACAACAAGCATTTAAGACCTGTAAATTTAGCTGAACAAATATTAATTTTTTCCTAAAATAAATTTTTGTTTAATCTTTTATTAATAAGTTTGAACAGAATTAAAAACTAAATATTAATTATAAATAAAAAAATTATGAAAACTTTATCGAAATTTAAAATTATTATTGCACTTATTGCACTTACATCGTTCACCATTTCTTGTGATAATGATGATGACGACACTATGAAAGACAACTCTATTACAAGCGTTGCCAAGACTAATGCCAATTTATCAATACTTGTGGAAGCCTTGGTAAAAGCAAAACTAGATGGTACACTTAAAACTTCTGGGCCGTTCACCGTGTTTGCTCCTACTAACAAAGCCTTTGAAGATTTTTTAAAAACCACTCCTTACGCTACTTTAAAGGATGTTCCAGATGCAGTTTTGACTCAAATTTTATTAAACCATGTGGTAAGTGGAGCTGTTAAGTCAACTGCATTATCAACAGGTTATGTAAAAACTTTAGCCAAAGGAACGGCTTCATCTACAAACACTCTTAGTATGTATGTTGACCTAAGATCTGGTGTAAAACTAAACGGAACTGCAACAGTAACTACAGCTGATATTATGGCTTCTAATGGTGTTATCCATGTAGTAGATAAAGTAATAGGATTACCAACAATTGTAACTCACGCTACTGCAAATCCTAATTTTACATCTTTAGTAGGTGCATTAACCGGTGCTGGACAACCTAATTTTGTAAGTATTCTTTCTGGTACAGGACCATTCACAGTAATGGCTCCAACAAACGATGCCTTCACAGCTTTGAACACTGAATTAGCTCCTGGTGGAATTGCATCAGTATCTGTTGCCAATATGACTAAAGTGCTTCAATATCACGTTGCAAATGGCAATGTATTAGCCGCTAGTTTAACCGAAGGACAAGTGGTTGCAACACTTCAAACTCCACAAAGCTACACCATACAATTGGCAGGCGGAGCAAAAATAAAAGATGTTAGAAACAGAATTTCAAATATTGTAGCAACCGATGTTCAATGCTCGAATGGAGTAATTCACGTGGTAAACAAAGTATTGCTACCTACTTTTTAATGTATTTCGAAAGCATAAATTACTTAAAATAAGAGAAGTTGAAAAAAAATTAATCACATACCTCAACTTTATTAAAATAATACCTTCAATAAGTTAGTTCTTTTTGAAGGTATTTATTTTGTATACCAATCTAAACGCAAAGTATCAACAAAATTGAAATTACAAAATAGATTAATTTGTCATCTTTTATTGATTTATTTTTAAAATAAACGTCTTTAATCGATTAAATTTGTTGTTTTATCGTTAATTATCTAAGTTTACTATGCCATTTCTAACCTACCAACTATGAACACATTCAATCGAAAAGAAGTAAATTTATCCAGTAAAATTCTGTGCTCTTTATTCGGGCATAAAATAACAACCACTCGCAAAGTAACCAATTACTTTAAGGAGTATAAATGTTCCATTTGTGGTTTAGAAATGACAAACGATGTTCATGGACACAAAATATTTCTCACTCCTGAGCTAAAGAACATTAATGAAGTATTGAATAGATTGTACATTAAAAAACATTATTCTATTTAAAACCTACAACCCAAAACCCCAAAACATGTTGTTACTTCTACTTTTAAAAAGTCTTTTGATGTTGAAACAATCGGCAAACAGAAAACATGTGGCTAAACTTTTGGAGATAGACATACATTTGTAGGTCACAACTAATGGTAGTTGCAAGCAACAAGATTAGTTGTTTATAAAAACATTTTTATAGTTTCTTGAAACAAAATCGAATGCTGAGTCGAGCACTTTTCCCATAGTCTTTGCCCTTTTGAAATTGACATCATGAGTTAATCGATACAATTCCATTTTGAGTTGTTCCACATGAGCCTCAGGAGCCAACATATCATTTCCCATGATTTGCAACAATTTATTAACTCTCGTTTCATTGGTAAAAATTCTTTTGGCTAAGGCAGCTCGCTCCTCGTTTTTATATTGTTCTATTGAACTGTTCTCTAATTTATCTTTAACCAATTTTACCATTGGATAATTCTCTTTAAAAAACTGAGGCCGATAAACCTTCAAATTGCCTTCGTAACATTGTTGGTCAAAATCTATCGGACGAATTTTGAAAACCACTTGATCGAAATCGTGGATGGGTACAATTACATAATTATATGCTCTCATATCTCCCAAAAGTCGAATCATACAGCGCTCATTGAACTTGACGAACTCTTTTGCAATTTGAGATTTTTCGACTTCGGTGCAATTTTCCAAGAGAGTCTCCATAAAAACATCACCAGGAATTCCCATGATGTGCTCTTCAATCAAAGTGTCTTTGTAAACCAAAAAATGTATTTTATCCGGCGAAAGAATATGCTCTAACTCCAAACCATAAACCCGAGAAGCATCGGCTTTTTTTACATAAAAATAGGTGTAATTGTCGTTGAGAATGTTTCTTACCTTAACTCGAAAGGGCTTTGAGTTTCCAAAAGTACAATAGTCAATGGCGTCAACATTCAAAAACTTTATGATATCAATATTACCATCAGAATGAAGGTAAGAATAAATTTTCTTTAAATTCAAATCAATCTCAGCCCTTTCAAACTCACTATAATATACCCGAATCCATAACGTATCGACATTGTTTTTATCATAAACTGATATTGAACCAGAAAACCGCAAGAGATCATCGTAATAAATAGAAACTTTTGAAACCCTATCAAATCGTTCTAAATATTCTAAAAAAGAATTATGGATAGGATAGGAAGGTTTTTTGAAAACCATTAATTGCTCATCGCTCATCTTGAAAAATTTTAATACAAATTTACAGTATTATGACTTCTTATTTCAAAATCTCAGCCTAAAATAGAAGACTTTTCATCTTGAAAACGCTAGAATTATGAAAATCTGTCAACTCCTAATTTAATAGTTAAAAAAAATTCAGAATTTAAGTATCTTTGTTTAACTATGAAATGGGCACCAACTAATATAATTTTTGGCTTTATTTTCTGCAATACGGCACTGGTATCTGCACAAAATATTACTGTTGACGATACTAAATCACCACAATATCTAGTCGAAAATGTGTTGGTAAATAGTTCCTGTGCAACTGTTTCGAATTCTATAGCTACAGGCGACACAGTGGTTCCAGTGGGGCTAAATAGTTATGGATTTTTTACTAATGCTGGAGGCAGTTTTCCTTTTAAAGAGGGCGTTCTTTTGAGTACGAGTTATGCACAAAAAGCAATTGGGCCTTTTAACAACATCCCTACTAATATTACTGGTAACGATAATGATGGAAGTTGGCTAGGTGATTCAGATTTGAATCAATTACTAAATATTACCTCAGTAACTGCTACTGTTTTAGAATTCGATTTTATTCCATTAACTAATTTTTTAAGTTTTGACTATATTTTTGCTTCTATTGAATATCATGGTACTGGATCTTGCAACTATACCGATGGATTTGCTTTTTTAATTAAAGAAAATTCTCCTGGTGCGGTTTATGACAATTTAGCCGTAATACCAGGTACCAAGATTCCTGTATCTTCTACAAATATCCGCCCCACCATTCCATCAGGAGTCAATAGCGGGTGTCCAGCAGTCAATCAACAATATTTCAATGGCTTTAATAACAGCACAAGTCCAATAAATTATGCGGGGCAAACTGTGGTAATGAATGCTCAAACAACAGTAATCGCAGGAAAAAGTTATCATATCAAGTTAGTTATTGCTAATGATAAAAATGAATATTACGACTCAGCAGTTTTTCTAAAAGCGGGGAGTTTTGCTCCAAAAATTGACTTAGGACCAGATCGATTGGCCACTAGCAATCCCGTATGTTTTGGTGAAGTCTTTACAATCGATAGCAAATTACCCGCAAGTTATAGCTACAAATGGTTCAAAGACAACATTGAAATCATAGGCGAAACAAAACCAACACTAAATATTACTGATACGGGGACTTACAAAGTAGAAATTGTTTTTACACCAGCAACTTGCATGGCAGTAGATGAAATACGAATAGAATATGCTCCAAAAATAGTCTTATCAGATGCAACCTTAGCACAATGCGATGCTAATAGTGACGGAATTACAATTTTCAATTTATCAAAAATAGATAACATCATAAAAAACAATGATGCAACTTTAAGCCCAGTCATTTTTTATGAATCCCTTACTGATGCACAAGGAAACTTAAATCCTATTTCCAATCCAACCACTTATACTAATAAACTCACAGTACCTAATCTTTATGCTAGAGTAACCAATTCTTTCGGTTGTGCCAATTATGCTCAAGTAACCCTAGCTATTGCCAACAACAGCATTGCAACGCAAAGCCCAATTGCGACTTGTGATCAAGATGCGGTGCAAGATGGTTTCTATCAGTTCGATTTGAATGCACAAGTTAGTCCGCAAATTTTGAGCAGTTTGCCATCAGGAATGATTGTGGAATATTATTCAAATTCTACGGATGCTATTTCACAAAAATATGCGCTACCCAACATTTTTAAAAACACAACTCCAAACCAACAAATTATTCATGCCAGAATTGTAAACGGTCCCGATTGTTACGGCATTATCCCTATTACATTAGTTGTCAACACATTTAGCCCACCTAATTTTCAGGATGAAACATCAAGTCTTTGCTCTGGCTTAAAAACTAACTTGAGTGTTGCCGCTGGTTTTTCGAGTTATTTATGGAGTACAGGAGAAAAAACGGCACAAATCACAGTTTCAACTTCCGGTAATTATTCAGTTACCGTTACCAATACAAATGGATGCAAAGCGGTAAAGAATTTTACAGTTACAAGTTCTGAAGTAGCGACCATTACCGAGGCAATTGTAAATGATTTTTCCGGCAATGAAAATGCTGTTGAATTAAAATTTTTAGGCAATGGAAATTATGAATTTTCTCTAGATGGAGTAAATTTTCAAGACTCTCCTATTTTCAAAGGCATTGCTCCAGGAAAATATTTAGCCTACGCAAATGATAAAAAAGGTTGTGGATTATCAGATCCTTTTGCAGTTTATGTTTTAGACTATCCCCGATTTTTCACGCCCAATGGCGATGGTTATAATGACATTTGGAAAATAAAAAATCTAGATTTGTTTCCAAGTGCAACTATTATCATTTATAGCCGTTATGGCAAATTGCTCTTTGAAATTAATTCTATAAATACTAGCTGGAACGGAAAATACAATGGCGCCGAATTGCCTTCAGATGATTATTGGTTTCATCTCGATTTTGGCAATGGTAAAAGAATAAAAGGTCATTTTTCATTGAAAAGATAATTTAAATTAAGAAATAAAGTTATTAAGTGTCTTTATTTGCATTTTTTGATTCAAAATAGGATGATTTAAATATTTTAACCTTAAATTTAAACCAATTTTTTATTTTGCCATCTTAAAAGAGCCTAGCTATTATTACCATTCAATGAAACAAATATTTCTAATCACCATTTTATTATCTTCTATAGGTTGCTTAGCACAATTTAGTAAAACACATTACATTCCGCCATTGACAGCACAAACCAATATGGCAGAGGATCAGTATTTATTTATATCAACTCCCAATACAAATAATGTCAATTTTAAAATATTTGAAATTGGCGGAAGTATAATTTCTGGGGTTGTAAGCAACACTGTACCTTATGTCCATTTTATTGGCACTGGAGATAATTCTAGACTATTAACTCCAAAAACAATAATTGGAAAAATAAGCAGCAAAGGATATCTTATTGAAGCAGAAGATTTGGTATATGTTAGCGTGAGAACAAATGCCTCTAGAAACGGCAACGGTTCCTATAATCACGCTGGTGGGCTAGTATCAAAAGGGAACAGTGCTCTTGGCAAGACTTTTAGATTAGGTGCGATGCTTAATCCTAATGTAGATAATAGTCTGCTTAATTTTGCTAGTATCCTATCTACAGAAAATAATACCCAAATTACAATATCAGATATTCCAATTGGCACAATATTTACAGATGGCACAACCTATACTGCGCCAATAGTTGTAACCTTAAATAAAAATGAAAGCTATGTTTTGGCTTTAGAAAACTATGCAGGAAATAACATTCCTTCCAACAGCTCCAAGATGTTAGGCGCACTTGTTGTGTCAGACAAACCAGTTGTTGTGAATTCAGGCTCTTTTGGTGGCAGCAATAGTACTGGAAACGGACGAGATGTAGGGTTTGACCAAATTGTATCTTTTGAAAAAACAGGAAAAGAATATATTTTTGTTAAAGGTATTGGAGCAAATGATATGGAACGTGTTTTATTGATCGCACAAAATCCAAATACAAATATCTATTTGAATGGAAGTACAACTCCATTTACAACGCTGCTAAATCCAGGTAATTATATCGTTATTGATGGCAGTCAATTTGTTAATGGAAACTTATATGTATCCACATCTGAAAGTGTATTTGCATATCAAAGTATTGGTGGGTCAGGATCCCCTGCAAATCAAAACTTGTTTTTTGTACCCCCTATAAATTGTGCCACTCCAAATTCTGTAGATAACATCCCAATGATACAATCAATAGGTATTATTTCTTTCGATGGGGGTTTAAATATTGTCACTGAGACAGGTGCATTAGTAAAAATTAACGGAGTAAATACAACTGCAACTCCAATTGCAATTACTGGAAATCCAGGATTTGTGAGATATACAATCAATGGACTTAGTGGCAATATCGCTGTCAAGTCTGACAAACAAGTTTATGTTTCCTATTTTGGAACTAATGGCGCAGCTACATATGGTGGATATTATTCTGGTTTTGACCTAAAGCCCGAGGTGGTCTCTGATAAAATTACCGTTGCCAACTCATCCTGTATTCCAAATGTTGTCTTGAAAATTAGCAGTTTATCCTCATACAATACTTTCCAATGGTTTTTTAATGATGTTGAAATTCCTGGAGCCACAAACAGCCAATATACGCCAACCGCACCTGGATATTATCAAGTTCGAGGTGGTATTTCGGGATGTCCAAGTAATGGATTTATTTTCTCAGATAAAATTCCAGTAAGTGAATGTCCAACAGATTTAGACAATGACAAAGCCAATGATAATATTGATATCGATAATGATAATGATGGCATCCTAAACTGCACTGAATCGTATGGCCATCAGACCATGGATATTACAAATTCCGCAGCAGGAAATATAAACGTTGGTACTTATTCTAACTCTTTTATAGGCGAGATTTCTACCGCAGGAGATGGATTGCCACCGGGAACATTTATAGGAACTACAGATGGCAGCTTTATTTCAGAAATTCCAGCAGGAAAAGAAAACAAAGAAACAAATAAAAAAGCAAGCAGTGTCACCTATAAAATGACATTTGCCCAACCTATGAGCGTAGGTTTGGAATATGTCGCGACAGCAAATGCTAGCGATTTAATGAATTCGGATGCGGAATATGTCTTAAATTCGGACATCAACAAAACGATAACAGTTCTTAATCCTAACAATCAATTATTGATTGACATTAATTATGACGGCATATATGAATCAGGAGTTACAGAATATTCTTCCTACGAAATTCGATGCAGGCTGAACAGCACAACTCCTTTAGCCGCTGGAACAGGCACTTTCAAATTTTTGACTTATTTAGCAAATACAATCAGCTTTACTCATAAAAACCTCTCTGATACTAATTCTAATAAATCTACTTTTAAGTTTTTTGCTACTTGCGTTCCAAAAGATTCTGATGGAGACTTAATCGCAGATCAATTGGATAATGATTCTGAGAATGATGGCGTTTTAGATACCATTGAAGCACAGGGAAATAATACTGCTGTAATGTCAAATGCTGATTCCAATAAAAACGGACTAGATAATGCTTTTGAACCTGGTTTTACACCAGTTGATACTGATGCAGATGGAGTTTTAGACTATTTAGACTTAGATAGTGACAACGATGGAATTCTGGATGCAACAGAAACTAGTAGCGACACTGACTCCGACGGAATTAGAAATTTCAGAGAATTAGATAGCGACAATGATTTATGTAATGATGTCATCGAAGCCGGTTTTACAGATGCTGATGGCGAAGGAAAATATGGAATTTCACCCATTGCCGTTGATTCAAACGGACTTGTAATTGGTGCGCCTTATTCAGCACCTATCAACAATAATTTTATAATTGCTGCACCTATAGTGATAGCAACACAACCCGTAGTTGCTCCAACTTGTGAATTACAAAATGCAACCATTACATTAGTTGACAACGGCGGAAATACCTACCAATGGCAACTTTCGACCGATGGTGTAAATTGGAACAACCTTGCAAATGATGCTACTTACTCTGATGTTACTACAAAAACATTAACTATAAACAGCGTAACCAAAACAATGGATGGTTATAAATATAGAGTACAAATAAATAAAATTGGAAATTCTTGTGGACTCATTTCGGCTGAAACTACACTGACAGTTTATGATTTACCAGTTGTAAAAGATATAACGATTAGACAATGTGGCGTGGATTTATCTGGAATTTCTACATTTAATCTCACAGTAAATAACAATGATATTTCCAGTGATTTTGCCAATGAAACTTTTACATATTATAAAACTTTAGCTGGAGCCAATACTGCCGACGCTACACAACTCATTACGAAACCTTTGGCTTTTACCAATACAACTCCTTTTCTGATGTCCGTCTGGACAAGAGTTGTAAATAAAAACGGCTGTTTTAGAACAGCTCAAATCACACTTCAAGTCCTAGCTACACAAATTCCAATTACTTATAATAGATCCTTTGAAGTTTGTGACGATTTCTTAGATGTTAATGGAATAAACAATACCAATAATGACAAAAGAGATGGCATTTCGACATTTGATTTCAGCAGCGTTAAAACTGAAATACAAGCAATGCTACCAACTATTGGAAATTACTCCATTACATTTTATAGAAATCAAGTCGATGCTTTGTCTGAACTGAATGCTATTACGGATATCGGCAATTATAGAAATATTGGCTATCCAAATACTCAAACAATTTGGGGTCGAGTAGATAGTGATGCCGATAACGCTTGTTATGGACTCGGTCCTTATGTTAATTTAACCGTAGAAAAATTACCTTTTGCCAATTCGGTTACTATTCCAAGACAATGCGATGACAATCAGGATGGAATTTTTAGTTTCAATACAACCTCTTTAGAAACTACATTATTAGGAACCAATCAATCATTTCCTGTTACTGTTACCTATTTTGACTCTTCAAATAACCCGCTCAAGGATGCAAATGGCGTTCTGATTACAAGTCCATTTCCTGTAACTTTCGTTACTCCATCACAAACTATTAAAGCTGTTGTTACCAACAACACAACTTTAAAATGTTTTGATGAAACCACCATTCAATTTATTGTTGATGACCTTCCTGAAGCATTCGCAATTCCTTCGACCCTAATAATAACTTGCGATGATGAAGCAGACCCCTTGACACAAGACGGTCGATTTGCTTTTGACACTTCTACATTTCAATCCACAATTTTAGGAGCGCAGACAGGAATGAATGTATATTATTATGATCAAAATGGAAATTCACTAGCAAGTCCACTTCCAAATCCATTCGTTACAGGAACTCAAAATGTAAAAGTTGTGGTCGAAAACCCCATTAATACAAGTTGCACTGCTACAATTATTATTCCGTTCATTGTTAATCCATTGCCAAATATTGACCTGAATACAGACAAAAGTGATGATAATTTAGTCTGCCAAAACGACCCTACTTTCTTTATCCAAATTGATGCAGGAATTGAAGATGGAACATCTCCTAACGACTATGCCTATATTTGGTCAAAAGACGGAGCAGTAATTGGCGGGAACACCTACACTTTACCTGTAAACGCTGAAGGACTATATACTGTCGAAGTTTTAAATACTGCAGGCTGCAGTAGAACTCGAACTATTAAAGTTACTGCCTCAGATGTGGCAAAAATTGATTCGATTGATATTGTTGACATGACCGATATAAACACTGTTACAGTTAACGTGACTGGATTGGGAGATTACGAATATAGTTTAGACGAACGTTCTGGTCCGTTTCAAGATTCCAATTTCTTTGACAATGTTCCAGCTGGAATTCACGAAGTTTATATTAAGGATAAAAATGGATGTGGCCCTGATCCTGTTTCAAGAACTATAGCCGTTTTAGGTGTTCCAAAATTCTTCACTCCAAATGGGGATGGATTTAATGATTATTGGGGAGTAAAAGGAGTAAATGCCACCTTCAATAGCAAATCCATTATTTATATTTATGATAGATATGGAAAATTACTCAAACAATGGGTTCCATCAACAAGCGATGGCTGGGATGGCAACTTTAATGGAAATCCTATGCTTTCAGACGATTATTGGTACACCATAAAGCTAGAGGATGGACGAGAAGCAAAAGGTCATTTTAGTTTGAAACGTTAACTTTCATAAATTCAATAGAATATAATTTTACATCCCTTTGATATTAACTACATTTGAAGTTTCAACGAAATATGAAAATTAATATCTATTTTCTTTTTTTCTTACTTGCAACTAGTCCTTCTTTTGCTCAAAAAGAAGCCGCTATCTGGTACTTTGGAAATAATGCTGGACTAGATTTCAATTCAGGGAATCCAGTTGCGCTGACTAACGGTAAATTAGTCACCAAAGAAGGTTGTACCACAATTTCAGACAAAGACGGCACTTTACTTTTCTACACTGATGGTTCTTTGGTCTTCAATAAAAACCATCAAGTTATGCCAAATGGGTATGGTTTACTAGGACACAATTCAAGTACGCAGTCGGCTATAATCGTCCCCAAACCTAACAATCCTTATATATATTATATTTTTACCGTTGATCAACCGCTTCCCGCAAATGCAGATGACGATCCGATGAATGATATGGATCCTCCAAATAATGGATTAAATTATTCGCAAGTCGACATGCGGCTCAACAATGGCCTTGGAGACATCGTGACTACTGAAAAAAATGTTCCTCTGGTAACATACAATCCAAGTGATAGCGAAGAAGTCAAATACAAATGTTCCGAAAAAATTACAGCCGTTCAGCACGGAGATGGCGTTTCGTTTTGGGTTATTACCCACTTTATAAATAATTTTTATGCTTTTAAAGTAAGTACTCAAGGTGTAAATAAGACCCCTGTCAAAACCACGACTACTCTCACTATTCCAATAGGTGGTTATCTAGCTAATGCCATAGGATATTTAAAAGCATCTCCTAACGGGAAAAAAGTTGTTATTGCAAACAATGCCTCAAGACGAACAAATGAAAATGGTCCAAAAGGCTATCCAATCAGAGATACTGGAAACGTTTTACTTTTCGATTTCGATTCGAGTACAGGGAAAACAAGCAATGAAATGACACTCTTGAGTAATTCCAACCCTTATGGGGTAGAATTTTCAGCCAAAACCAAAAAATTGTATGTTACGGCAAATAAATTTAGCGCAGATGGCGAGACTATTTTAGAAAGTTCATTAATCCAATATGACCTGAAAAGTGCCAATATCATAGCCTCAAAGACGATTATAAATACATCACCACTTATATCAGGAGCATTACAATTGGCCATTGACGAAAAAATATACCGAGCAGGATATCTTACATCTGATTTTAAACGGAACAAAATTTCCGTAATCAATAATCCAGAATTAGATGGAACGAATTGCAATTATATACCAAATTCAATCGATTTGAAAACAGGGAGTGTTGAGCAGGGATTACCGCCATTCATTACCTCTTTGTTCCTATATACTTTCAGTTATGAATATAATTGTTTTGGCCAATCTACCCATTTTTTTATTAATTCCATAGAAACTATCGACTCCGTTGTTTGGGATTTTGGAGATGGTACCACATCGACTGACAGGGAATCCTTTCATACTTACTTGGCACCTGGAGATTATAAAGTGACTTTGATAAAAACGGTGAATGGCGAAAACAGGGAACCTGTAGAAAAAACCATTACAATTTATGAAACCCCAAACATATTGGCAACACCTTATAGATTAATACAGTGCGACACTCAAGATGCTTTTCCTACAGACGGCTTGTCGACATTTAATTTAACTCTTGCCAATGAACCCTTATGTTTAGGTATAAAGGACTTTGAAGTTAATTATTATCACAGCATTGCCGATGCGGAAAATGATACAGAAAACCTTCAATCCATTCCAACAATTTATCAAAATAGTGTCCCCGATGAAACTGTTTATGCAAAAGTATTTCAAGCCAATTCTTCTTGCTACAACATTGGAACAATCATTTTACATGCCAATAAAAATAGTACGATACTACCTGAATCGTACAACAAATGCGACATTGGAGATGGAACGGCATCATTTGATTTAGATCAAAAAAAACTATTAATTAAAACCGAATTAAGTTTACCTTCGGATGTTGTTTTGCTTTTTTATACCACAAAAAACGATGCCGATTTAGGTAAAAATGAATTAAAAGGAACCTACACAACGCCTTCGAAAACACTCTATATTCGTGCCGAAAATAAGGACGGTTGTTACGGAACAGGGCAGTTTGATTTGGTGATAGTGCCAAGTCCAAAAATCAATCCTTTAGAAAACAAGATTATTTGCGAAGGCTCAACAAATGTTGCTATCAATTTAGATGCTGGATTATTAGCTCCTGAACTTGCAAGCGATTATACCTATTTGTGGTCAACGAAGGAAACAACCCCAACGATAACCGTTACTAAAGAAGGGGAATATACTGTTACTGTAAAAAACAAATCGGGATGTATTGCCACACATAAAAGCATTGTTAGTTTGTCCAATCTAGCCAAAATAAATAAAATTGAGATAAAAGATTTGCAAACACATAATCAAATAATTATTAACCTCACCAATCCAAACAATTACCAATATCGCATTAATTTTGAAAATGGCACTTCAACTCCACTTCAAAGCGCTCCTATTTTTGAGAATGTACCAGGTGGATTTCACGTATTAATTATCGAAAATGCAGATGGCTGCGGCCAAATAAAAGAAAACATTGCGGTGCTCGATGCTCCAAAATTTTTTACTCCAAACGGCGATGGAATTAATGATTATTGGAACCTTAATGGAGTTGATTCCAGTTTTTATAAAAACGCTATCATTTATATTTTTGATAGATATGGAAAACTACTCAAACAAATACAACCGTCAAGCAAAGGTTGGGATGGAACTTTCAATGCAAATCCCCTCAGAGAAGACGATTATTGGTACACAATAAAACTAGAAGACGGGAGAGAGGCTAAGGGTCATTTTGGTTTAAAAAGATAAATTTACAAAAAATTTAATTTTCTAAATACTTTGGGAGTCACACCTTTTTTCTTCAAAAAAACACGATTAAAATAACTTAAATTTTCAAATCCACATTCAAATGCAATCAAATTAATGGGTCTATCCGTTTGCAATAATAACTGACAACTGCGAGCTATTCTAATGGCATTCAAATAATCTGAAAAGGTTTTTCCGGTAGCTTTTTTAAAAAAATTACAAAAATTATTTTCTGTCAATGGAATCAAATCTGCAACTTGTTTTAAAGAAATAGATTCGGCATAATGATTTTCTAAAAAATTACAAACTATATTGATTCTATTTTCGCTTTCGGCAGAATTCACCGTTTGAAATGGGTTAGAACACAATACTTTTTGTTCACATATTGTCAATTGGTTCAAGATTTTAATCAAATCAATGATACGATTAAAACCATTAGCATCTACCAATCGAACCAAATCAGCTTTTAATTCCAAATTTTCAGCTGGAAAAAACAAACCTTTTTTAGACTTTTCTAAAAGTAACTTTAAAGCAATACTCTCCTCAAATCCTAAAAATGAATCAATAAAAGCAGGAGAAAATTGAATCACAACGGCATCAAAATCTTCAAAATTATTTGATTTTCCAACCCATGTATGTGGTAAATAAGACCCTAACAAAACCAAATCGCCGTCTCCAAAAGTCTCATGACTATTCCCAATCAATCGATATCCATTTCCTTTTACAATATAGGTTAATTCAAATTCAGGATGATAATGCCATTTAAATTCAAAAAAAGGAATTTGAAATCGATAAGCATAAAAACTAGCAGTACCTTGATGTGAATTTACGTCTTCAAAAATGGGTTTCATACACTATACTTTAAAGTTATAGACAAAAGTAATTAGAATAATTGAGTATAGTATCATAAATTAATAATTCTGAATTATAAAATCAAACCAAAACGATTTAATTTTGACTAAAATTTATTAAAAATGAAACACTTAGTAATTATAATCAACTTACTGACCTTTAGTTTTATGAATGCTCAAGAAAAAGTATCCGAAAAATATCAATTATTACCTTTTGGCAGCATAAAACCAAACGGATGGATTAAAGTACAAATGCAAAAAGACATTAATGGATTTGTCGGTAATTTGGATCAATTGGTCCCAGATTTAATTAATGACCCAATTTATGGAATTGGAAGACTACAAAAACATTCAAAAACGAAAGATTTAGGAAATCTAAAAGAAGGCGATGCCGAAGGAAGCGACCAATATATGTGGTGGAACAGCGAAACACAATCCAATTGGTGGGATGGATATATTCGCAATACAATACTTCTTGATGATAAAGCGGGTATAGAAAAAGCAAAAAAATACGTTTACAGTATTTTGGCCACACAAGATGCTGATGGTTATTTAGGTATTTACGATCCCGAATTGCGTTATAAATTCAATTCCGAAAACGGAGAATTATGGGCAAAAGCCACTTTATACAGAGGGCTACTCGCCTATTATGAATATTCTAAAGACCAAAAAGTTTGGAATGCTTTGGTTAAAGCAGTCAATAATGTGATGCAAAATTATCCTATTAATGCATCGAGTCCCTTTTCGTCAGGCGAAAAATTCAATGGTGGTGTATCGCACGGACTAACATTTACTGATGTGCTAGACAGAATGTATCAAATTACTGGAGACAAAAAATATTTGGATTATGCATTGTTTCTGTATTTAGATTTCTCCAAAACCTATCAATCCGAAAAAGATGTTCAGTTAGCCAATATTCTTAATCCCAATTACAAGTTACAATCTCATGGCGTACATACTTTCGAACATATACGACCACTGATTGTAGCGACTTATGCAACTGAAAATCCTGAATTAAAAAAAGCCTTAGCTATTTATATACAAAGAATTGAAAACGCAACGACCCAAACCGGTGGAGCCATTGGCGATGAATGGATTGCAGAAAGAAATGCAAATGCAACACATACCGGTTATGAGTATTGCTCTTTGCACGAATTACTAGACAGTTATACGGTATTAATGCAAAAAGAAGGTCAAACAAAAACTGCAGATGAAATTGAAAACATTTTCTACAATGCCGCTCAAGGCAGTCGTGACCCCAAACATTCTTGTATTGCGTATCTCAAAACCGATAATTCGTATGAAATGCTAGGTACCAAAAATGGTGAAATAGAACCAGATCGCAAACAAACCCGATATAAATATTCACCCGCACATCAAGACGTAGCCGTTTGTTGTAATCCAAATGCAGGAAGAATTACTCCATATTTCATAGAAAAATCATGGATGAAAGAAGGAAATAACACATTGGTCGCTACACTACTTTCTCCAAATAAAATTGAAACAACAATCGACAACAATCCTATTCAAATTGAAGAAATCACCGAGTATCCTTTTAAAAATAAGTTTACATTTAAAATTTACAATCCAAAAAACGGTAACTTTAAACTAAAAATTAGAAAACCCAGTTGGGCAACACAAATTGAAACTGAAGAAAAATTTACTCTAGAAAATGGATTTATTGTACTAGACAGAAAATTCAACAAAGAAGATCAAGTACAAATTGAGTTCAAGGCTTCAATCATAGTGAAAGAAGATGCCAATCAAGAAAAATATTTCACTTATGGCGTACAAGTTTTTGCTAAACCGATTAAAGCAAATGAACTTAAGGGCAAAATATACAAAGGAGATTTTTATGATGTAACTTATAGTCCTATAGAAAATATAAAATATCAATTCATTGAAAAAAATAATGCAAAATTTGAGAATGACAAAATCAACGTAACCTTAAAAAACACCACAACCAATCAATTAGAAAATGTTGTTTTAGTTCCTTTTGGGCAAACGGTATTAAGACAGGTTTCTTTCTAATCGTCAATATTTTAAATTGATATTTACAATATAAAAAAATAAAACGCATCAAATTACCAACGAACAAATTCTAAATAAATGAAAAAATTTGCAATCCTATTTTTAATTTTAGCCAATAGCCTAACGGCACAAATCAGTCGCATTGAACCTGGAAATTGGTGGGTTGGAATGAAACTAAATCAGATAACCCTTTTGGTTTATGGAACCGATATTCAAAATTTAGAACCTCAAATAAAATATTCAGGAGTAAAGATTACAAAAACCGAAAAGGTTGAAAATCCTAATTATTTGTTTGTAACAATCGAAATAGATTCTCAAACCAAAGCAGGAACGGCTAAAATTGAATTCCAGAAAAAAGGCAAAACTATAGTTACAAGAGATTTTCCATTATTAGCAAGAGAAATGAATAGTGCAAATCGAGCTAGTTTTTCTTCAAAAGATGCCATTTTATTACTAATGCCCGACCGGTTTGCCAATGGAGATGCTAAAAACGATACTACTTCCGAAAGTTTAGAAAAAGCCAATCGTTCTGATGAAAGCGGCAGACATGGTGGTGACATTCAAGGAATCATCAATAATTTAGATTATATAAAAAACTTAGGTTTTACTCAAATTTGGAATACACCACTTGTAGAAAACAATATGCCAAAGTATTCCTATCACGGATATGCTGCTACCGATTTTTACAAAATTGACAGCCGTTATGGAACCAATGAAGATTTCAAAAGACTAGTTTCTGAAGCAAAAAAAAGAAACATTGGTCTAATTTGGGATGTAGTGCTGAATCATTGTGGCTCCGAATACTATTTTGTCAAAGATTTACCCATGAAAGACTGGCTTAATTATCAGGAATCCAAAACCAGTACCAATCATATCAAATCAACTTTGTTAGACCCTTATGCAACAGAACAAGATAAAATTGGATATACGGATGGTTGGTTTGACCGACACATGCCAGACCTCAATCAAAGAAATCCTTTTATGGCGAGTTTCCTGATTCAAAATACTATTTGGTGGATAGAATATGCAGGATTATCGGGTTTTAGAGAAGATACATTCTCCTATGCCGATAAAGATTTCTTAGCAAAATGGACTAAGACTATTTTGGACGAATATCCTAATTTTAATATCGTGGGCGAAGAAATGACGACAGTAACTGAGATTTCGGCCTATTGGCAAAAAGATAAAGTGAATGTTGATGGTTATAAATGCTATTTGCCTTCTTTAATGGATTTTGCTTTGACAGAAAACTTAGTCAAATCACTCACTACAAAAAATGATTGGGAATCTACTTGGAAAGAAACTTATAAAGGAATGGGGCAAGATTACCTATATCCAAACCCAAATAATTTATTAATTTTCCCAGACAATCACGATATGGATCGCATTTATTCTAGGCTGAACAAAGACCTTGATAACTGGAAAATAGCTATGGCGCTATACGCCACAATGAGAGGAATTCCACAATTTTATTATGGAACCGAGTTATTATTTACCAATGAAAAATCTGGAAATGACGGTCAAAGACGAGCTGATTTTTATGGAGGTTGGGCAGGAGACACTAAGAATGCTGTTACGGGAAAAGGACTTGAACCCAAAGAACTAGAAGCTCAAAAATATTTCAGCAATTTACTGAATTGGAGAAAAAAAGCAACTGTCATTCACAACGGAAAATTCACCCATTATGCTCCTGAAAAAAATGATGTTTACGTGTATTTTAGATATAATGACTCCAAAAAAATTATGGTGATTTTGAATAAAAATAAAGAGAAAGTAACTCTCAATTTGGATAAATATCAAAAAATGATTCCTAATACTTTCGATGCCAAAGAAATTATTACCAATACAGAAATTGCTGTGAAAAACACTTTAGAAATAGCGCCTAAAACCGCATTAATCCTTGAAATTAATTAAAAATTTAATAAAATGAACAAAAACTTCTTATTATTCATTTCCATTTTGTTTACTTTTTTATCCAATGCTCAAGAAGTTAAAGTTACTTCGGGAAAAGTGCAACGATTAGCAAATTTTCAATCCAAACTGATTGATGCCCGCAACATCGATATTTGGTTGCCTGACGGATATTCCAACAAAAAAAAGTATGCCGTGTTGTATATGAATGACGGTCAAGCCTTGTATGATCCCGAAACCACTTGGAACAAACAAGCTTGGGAAGTGGATGAAATCGCGGGGAAATTAATCGCCGAAGGCAAAACTCAAAAATTCATAGTTGTTGGAATTTGGAACAATGGCTCTAAACGCCATCCAGAATATTTTCCACAAAAACCTTTTGAAAGTTTAACACAAATTCAAAAAGACACGGTCACAGCACAATTACAAAAAGCCGGTAGAACTAAAGAAATATTCCAACCCTATTCAGATTTGTATTTGAAATTTTTAGTAACCGAATTAAAACCATTTATTGATAAAAATTACGCAACCAAACCTGATCAAAAGAACACATTTATAGCGGGTTCCAGTATGGGAGGACTTATTTCGATGTACGCTATTTGCGAATATCCACAAGTTTTTGGCGGTGCTGCTTGTCTATCTACACACTGGCCTGGTACATTTTCCAGTAACAACAATCCTATTCCAGATGCTTTTGTAGATTACCTCAAAAAGAAGCTTCCCAATCCCAAAAACCATAAAATCTACTTCGATTATGGCGACCAAACCTTGGATGCTATGTACAAACCTTTACAAGAAAAAGTAGATTTTGTGATGAAAGCCAAAGGTTTTACCAACAAAAACTGGGAAACCAAATTCTTCCCCGGAGAAAACCATTCGGAAGTAGCTTGGGCGAAGCGATTGGATATTCCATTGTTATTTTTATTAAAAAAGTAAATGATGAAAAAACTAGTACTCTTTCTATTTTTATTATTATTTTCCTTGGTGAGTTGCTCTGTCAAAGAAGAAAGCAAAGACTTTACTCAATTTGTTAATCCTTTTATAGGAACAGATGGAACAGGTCATACTTTTCCTGGTGCTTGTTTACCCTTTGGAATGGTGCAACCCAGTCCGGACAATGTTGATATTGGTTGGGATTACACTTCAGGCTATCAATATAAGAATCCAGAAATTCTTGGGTTTTCTCAAACCCATTTGAGCGGAACGGGAATTAATGATTTAGGGGATGTGCTGTTGCTTCCTCTTGTTGAAAACAAAACCGAAAATTTTAAAACGGCTTATAATAAAAAAACTGAAAAAGCCAGTCCTGGTTTATATTCGGTTACATTAAACGACAGTATAAAAGTGAATCTAACAGCAACTGAGAGAGTCGCTTTCAATCAATTTACTTACCCAACAAACAAAGCAAAATTGTTAGTTGACATTCAACATGGATTGCGTTTTTTAACCGATTCACTAGTTATAGACAGTAAAGTAACCATCGAAAATAATAAGACCATTTCGGGTTATTGTCATAACAAAAACTGGGTGGAGCGAAAATATTTTTTCACGCTCACTTTTGATACTTCATTTTTGAATACAACAGAACTCCCCAAAAAACTTAAAGAAAAAGCGCCTAGATATATTCTTGATTTTGATTTAAAAAACAAAACGCTACAAGCCAAAATTGCATTTTCGACTGTAAGTATTGAAGGAGCCAAAAACAATTTAAAAACAGAATTACCCCATTGGGATTTTGACAAAACGGTTACCAATGCCAAAGAAAAATGGAACAGCTATTTGGCAAAAATCGAAATAGAGGCTCCTTTAAAACAAAAGCAAATATTTTACACCTCTCTTTACCATTTATTTACTCAACCCTCAAATATTGCTGATGTAAATGGAAAATACCGTGGTGCCAACGATAAAATAGCCAATGCTCCTAATGGAGAATACTACTCTACACTTTCGCTTTGGGATACCTATCGTGCTGCAAATCCATTATACACCATACTTGTCCCAGAGCGAGTAAATGGATTTATAAACACTATGCTTTTGCATCATAAAGCGGCTGGTTATTTACCAATTTGGACGGTTTGGGGTCAGGAAAACAATTGTATGATTGGCAATCACGCCATTCCGATTATAACAGACGCATTCATCAAAGGATTCAAAGGGTTTGATGCTCAAGAAGCTTTGAAAGCAATGATTGAAACAACTACCAAAAATCATCGCAATAATGATTGGGATTTATACAATAAATATGGGTACTATCCTTTTGACAAAATAGATAATGAAGCCGTTTCTAGAACATTAGAAAGTGGTTATGATGATTATTGCGTGGCAATATTAGCCGAAAAACTAGGCAATAAAAAAATTGCCGAAACCTATTACAAAAGAGCTTCATACTACAAAAACATATTCGATAAAGGAACGGGATTAATGAGAGGAAAAGATACGCAAGGCCATTGGAGAACTCCATTTGAACCTTTAAAACCGACCTCCCCTATGAACAATCCTGGAGATTATACTGAAGCCAACGCTTGGCAATATTCCTGGGCTTCAACCCAACACGATATTACGGGAGTTACCAACCTGTTAGGGGGAAAAGAACAATTCACCAAACAGTTGAATACTTTTTTTACTTTAAACGGAGAAAAAGACAACAGACATCTTGGCCAAGAAGGAATGATTGGTCAATACGCTCACGGAAACGAACCTAGCCATCATATATCCTATTTGTATGCCTTCTCAAACGAACCCGAAAAAGGCAAAAAATTAATTACTCAAATCTATAATCAATTCTACAATAACTCCCCAAACGGAATTACAGGAAATGATGATTGTGGCCAAATGAGTGCTTGGTATATTTTGACAACCGTAGGTTTTTATCCTGTTAATCCAGCTACTGGTGCATTTGTTTTTGGAATGCCTCAGGTCAAAAAAGCAACCATCCATCTTTCAGAAAATAAAACTTTGACAATTATTTGCAATGGGAACTCTTATAAAAAAATCACTCTTGATGGAAATAAAATGAATGGAATCGAAATCAATTACAAACAAATAATGCAGGGTGGTACGTTGAAATTTGATTGAAAATATAAAAAAATAAAGAGTTGATTTTCAAAATCAATGAAGTACGGAGTAAAATAAAAATCCCAAACTCCAGTATTTTGGAATTTGGGATTTGTTATTTGGAATTTTAGAAAATTTAGATTTTAAATCTTTTTCTGTCAGTTTCTGTCAAATATATTTTTCTCAAACGAATCGATTTTGGAGTTACCTCAACATATTCATCTTTTTGAATATATTCTAAAGCTTCTTCCAAAGAGAAAATAATCGGAGGTATAATCCTTGCTTTTTCATCATTTCCAGAAGAACGAACGTTAGACTGTTTTTTCATTTTAGTCACATTCACACTCATATCATCGCTACGAGAATTCTCACCAATTACTTGACCTTCATAAATTTCATCATTAGGATTAACGAAGAATTTACCACGATCTTGCAATTTATCAATAGAATAAGGAATTGCTTTACCATTTTCCATAGAAATCAATGAACCATTATTTCTTCCAGGAATTTCACCTTTGAAAGGTTCGTATCCAATGTAACGGTGTGACATTATAGCTTCACCAGCAGTAGCAGTCAACAATTGATTACGCAATCCGATAATTCCACGAGATGGAATATTGAATTTAATAATCATACGTTCACCTTTGGCCTCCATACTTAACATTTCTCCTTTACGGATAGAAACAAACTCTACAGCTCTACCAGAAAGATTTTCAGGTAAATCGATTGTTAATTCCTCTATTGGCTCACATTTTTTACCGTCAATTTCTTTGATGATAACCTGTGGCTGACCAATTTGCATCTCATACCCTTCTCTTCTCATCGTTTCAATAAGAACAGATAAGTGAAGTACTCCACGACCAAAAACCATAAATTTATCAGCAGAATCTGTTTCTCCTAATTTCATTGCAAGGTTTTTTTCCAATTCTTTTGTCAATCTGTCTCTAATATGTCGCGAAGTAACAAATTTTCCTTCTTTACCAAAGAAAGGAGAATCGTTGATGGTAAATAACATACTCATAGTTGGCTCATCAATTGCAATAGTTTGCAACGCTTCAGGATTCTCGAAACAAGCGATGGTATCACCAATTTCAAAACCTTCAACACCAATAATTGCACAAATATCACCTGCTATAACTTCTTGCACTTTCTTACGACCAAGCCCTTCAAAAGTATGCAATTCTTTAATTCTTGATTTAGTAATTGCTCCGTCTCTTTTTACCAAAGAAATTGGCATTCCTTCTTTCAAAACACCTCTTTCAAGACGACCAATAGCGATACGACCTGTAAAAGCAGAAAAATCTAAAGAAGTAATTAACATCTGTGGTGTTCCTTCGGAAACTTTTGGAGCTGGAACGTGATTCAACACCATATCCAATAAAGGCTCAATGCTATCTGTAATAACATTAAAATCATCAGACATCCAGTTATTTTTGGCAGAACCATAAACCGTTGGGAAATCCAATTGCCATTCTTCTGCACCCAATTCAAACATCAAGTCGAACACTTTTTCGTGAACTTCTTCTGGTGTACAATTTTCTTTATCTACTTTATTAATAACCACACAAGGCTTCAAACCTAGGTCGATAGCTTTTTGTAACACAAAACGAGTTTGAGGCATCGGCCCTTCAAAAGCATCTACAAGAAGACAAACTCCGTCTGCCATATTAAGAACACGCTCTACTTCTCCACCAAAATCGGCGTGGCCAGGAGTATCAATAATATTGATTTTTGTACCTTTATATACAACAGAAACATTCTTGGAAGTAATGGTAATACCTCTTTCACGCTCCAAATCATTATTATCAAGTATTAAGTCTCCAGTGTTCTGGTTGTCACGAAATAAATGACAATGATACATGATTTTATCAACCAAAGTAGTTTTACCGTGATCGACGTGGGCAATAATTGCAATGTTTCTAATAGCTTCCATCTAATTTTTTTTGAGGTTGCAAAGGTACACTTTATTTTCATATAACAAATCTTTATATTACTGTTTGCAATTTGTTAACCTATTAATGTAAAAAAAACGAAGGGTAAAAAATAAGTTTTGAATGATTATAAATAATAACTTATATTTTTTTATATTTGAATAATGAAAAACAAAACCAATAAAATAACGGCGATTTATATCCTTGCATCCATATTTTTGGCTATAATTTATCGCAAAGTTTTTACCATCGTATCGCCTTCCAATCCAACTGCCTTTAGTTTTGTAAATGACTTACTTTTTATTTTAGTTTCTGGAGTCCTTCTAAAGTATGTTTTATATAAAAGTGACATTAGAAACTCTGAAATTTACAGAAAATTAAAAAATACCAATAGCGAGATCAAAGAGTCCAATGAAAAATATGATATAGTATCAAAAGCAACGAGTGATATCATTTGGGACTGGAAAATCACAGAGGACAAAATGACATGGAGCAAAGGAATTGAAAATGTTTTTGGATACAAAGAAGATCAAGTGGGCAAAAGTTCAGCCTGGTGGTTTGATAATATCCATCCCGAAGACACCATCAAAATGTCCATAAAATTATACTCATTTATCGAACAAAAAACCGAAAAATGGCAGGATCAATATCGATTCAAATGTGCTGATGGTACCTATAAATATGTACTAGACAGAGGTTTTATACTAAAAGATGAAACTGGCAAATCAGTTAGGATGATTGGAGCAATACAAGATATTACCAAACAAAAAGAAGAAGAACAACGACTTAAACTCTTAGAAACTGTAATTACTCATACCAAAGATTCAATTATAATTACTGAATCCAACCTAAACGAAGGAAAAATCCCAAATATAGTATATGTAAACCCAGCTTTTACAAAAATTTCAGGTTATAATTCAGAGGAAATTTTAGGAAAATCACCCGAGGTTTTTATAGGTCCAGATTCTGACATCGAAGAGCACGACAAGCTGATTAACGCAATAAAAAACAAACAAGAGTGCCAAATAGAAACGCTTAGTTACAAAAAAAACCAAGAAGCTTATTGGATTAACTTCAACATGTTGCCAGTATACGACTCAGAAGGAGAACTCTCGCACTGGGTTTCTATACAGAGGGATGTTACAGAAGACAAAAAACAAGAAGTTGAAAAAGAACAACTTATAAAAGAATTAACCCAAAATAACAAAGATTTACAGCAATTTTCGTATATCACATCACACAATCTTAGAGCTCCTTTGTCAAATTTAACAGGATTGCTAAACTTAATAGATGACATTCCGATTGATAATCCTGAATTAAAAGAAATAATAGACGGTTTCAATAAATCTACTCATTTATTGAATGAAACAATAAACGATTTGGTAAAAGTTATAATCATCAAAGACAACCCTTCAATAGAAAAAGAATCCTTACTTTTAAAAGATATTTTCGAAGACGTTTTTAGCCAGCTCGATTTTCTTATTGGTTTGCACAAACCTATAATATTGTTTAATTTCGATGATGTTTCTTTTTTAAACACAAATAAATCATATATTGAAAGTATTTTATTAAATTTATTGACAAATTCAATTAAATACAAGTCTGATAAAAGAAAATTAAAAATCAACATAAATGCGCATCAACTAGGAGATAGCGTAATTTTAATTTTCAAAGACAATGGTATAGGAATTGATTTAGAAAGAAATAAAGATAAAGTTTTTGGTTTATATCAAAGATTTCACGACTACCCTGACAGTAAAGGGCTCGGTTTATATCTGGTAAAATCACAAGTTGAAACTATGGGAGGAACTATTAGTATCGAAAGTAAGGTTGATGTTGGAACAACTTTTTCCTTAACTTTTAAAAATAAATAATGAAAATGCTCGAAACGATTTTATTCATTGATGACGATCTCATAACACTAATGTTATGCAAAATGGTCATTTCCAAAGCTTCGTTTTCCAAAGAGATTGCAACAGCCAAAAACGGTGAAGAGGCACTTAAATATTTCGATACGCTCAAAACAACTAATTCTATCAATAAACCGCAATTAATTTTTTTGGATCTCAATATGCCTGTGATGAACGGCTGGGAATTTTTGGATAGTTTTAATACCGAAGAGTATGCAGCGTTTCAAAAGACCAAAATTGTTATCCTATCATCGACAATTGATCCAGCTGATTTAGAAAGATCAAAAAAATATCCAATGGTGATTGATTTTTTATCTAAACCTATTACCAAGGAAATGCTGGATTATTTAAAAGAAAAAATCTAATAATAACCCAAAAAAAAAGTCCCGAATATATCGGGACTTTTCTATTTTATATAAATTGTACTAATTACAATTTTGCAACATGTTTTGTTAATTTAGATTTTAAATTAGAAGCTTTGTTATCGTGGATGATATTTTTCTTAGCTAATTTATCAATCATAGAAATTACACTAGATAATTTTGATGCAGCATCTTCTTTATCAGTAGATAATCTTAATGCTTTTATTGCATTACGAGTAGTTTTATGTTGATATCTATTTAATACTCTTTTTTTCTCGTTGCTTCTAATTCTTTTTAAAGCTGACTTGTGATTTGCCATTTTTTTTTATTTTTAATTGTTATAAACTATCAGTTAAAAAAGAAAAACCTCCCACAATCGCTTACGCAATCACTTCAGTTTTAACTAATAAAATAAAAACCAGAGACACTAATCCTTATTTTATAAAACTTATTTACAACTAATTGTAGTCCCTGGGGGAATCGAACCCCCCTTACCAGGATGAAAACCTGGCGTCCTAACCGATAGACGAAGGGACCATTATTATTATTCCGCGCCAGAAAATCTTGAACGACTAACTAATTTGTAGTCCCTGGGGGAATCGAACCCCCCTTACCAGGATGAAAACCTGGCGTCCTAACCGATAGACGAAGGGACCAATATTCTGTAACGCGGATGCAAAAGTACAACTATTTTTTATTCGCACAATAGCTGACCTATATTTTTTTAATTTTTTTTAATACGCCTTAGCAAACAGCACTCTTCCCACAGATGGATTCCCTGTAAGAATGCAGCTCCCAACCTCTTCTACTCTATTCAAAGGAATACATCTAATTGTGGCTTTTGTCAAGTTCTTTATCTCCTCTTCAGTAGCTGCCGTTCCATCCCAATGCGCTGAAACAAATCCTCCTTTGCCTTCAAGAATAGTTTTAAACTCCTCAAAACTATTCACCTCAGTGATATGCGTTTCACGATAGTGTAATGCTTTGTCAAATAAATCAATTTGAATTTGTTTTAAAAGATTTTCGATATAATTCTCAATTCCTTCTTTAGAAATTACCTCTTTAGTTAAAGTATCACGCCTTGCAACTTCAAAAGTTCCATTTTCTATATCCTTTGGCCCAACTGCAATACGAACTGGAACTCCTTTCAGTTCCCATTCAGCAAACTTAAATCCTGGTTTTTGATTGGTTCTATGGTCATACTTAACCGAAATATTGAATTTTCTTAATTCTGATGCCAATTCATTTACTACAGCTGATATTTCATCAAATTGTTCTTCTGTCTTATATATTGGCACGATAACCACCTGAATTGGGGCTAAATTAGGAGGCAAAACCAATCCTTTATCGTCAGAGTGAGTCATAACTAAAGCTCCCATTAAGCGAGTAGAAACTCCCCAAGACGTTCCCCAAACATACTCTTGTTTCCCTTCGGAGTTGGCAAATTTCACATCAAAAGCTTTGGCAAAATTTTGCCCCAAAAAGTGTGATGTTCCCGCTTGCAATGCTTTTCCATCTTGCATTAATGCTTCGATACAATAGGTTTCTTCTGCACCAGCAAAACGTTCGGTTTCTGTTTTCAAACCTTTTATAACCGGAATTGCCATGAAATTCTCGGCAAAATCAGCATATACATTCATCATTTTTTCAGATTCCTCAAGAGCTTCCGCCTTGGTCGCATGAGCTGTATGACCTTCTTGCCATAAAAACTCAGCAGTTCTAAGAAATAATCTTGTTCTCATTTCCCAACGAACCACATTTGCCCATTGGTTGATTAGCAAAGGTAAATCTCTATACGACTGTATCCATCCTTTGTAAGTAGACCAAATTATGGCTTCACTTGTAGGACGAACAATCAACTCTTCTTCTAATTTTGCATTGGGATCAACAATTAATTTCCCTGGATTATCTGGATCATTTTTTAATCTATAATGAGTCACAATAGCACATTCTTTGGCAAATCCTTCAGCATTTTTTTCTTCGGCTTCAAACATACTTTTTGGCACAAACAGAGGAAAATAAGCGTTTTGATGTCCGGTTTCTTTGAACATTCTATCTAATTCAGCTTGCATTTTTTCCCAAATTGCATAACCGTAAGGCTTGATTACCATACAGCCTCTTACCCCAGAATTTTCGGCTAAATCGGCTTTCACCACCAGTTCGTTATACCATTTTGAATAATCTTCTTCTCTTGTTGTTAGGTTCTTGCTCATATCGAATAGTTTGGCACAAATTTTGTTTTAATAAATTTAACTAAATAGTTCAGCAAAACTAAGTATTTTTGTAATGTGCAACAATAAAAAATCCTATTGATATGAAAACAAATATTTTTTCCCTCAAAAAAGCAACACTTTATTCACTATTTGTTTTTTTAAGTGTTGTAGCAACCTCTTGCGGTACCTATCAAAATAGTTCCTATTATGATACCGACGGAATATATGGCAATTCTCCAAAAGAGACTCAAACAGTTTCTAGCATACAATATAAAAACTATTTTAGCTCACTTCAAGAAAACAATGAGGTAGTGAACGATTCCATCATCAAAATACCAAAACAAGGTTACACTGAAACAAATACCATAAATGTTTACAATGACCCTTGGAATATGTCATTTGGCATTGGATTTGGCTGGGGCTATCCTTATTATGGTTACGGCTGGGGCTGGGGCTATCCTTACTATGGTTACGGTTGGGGTTGGGGATACCCAGGTTGGGGTTGGGGCTATCCAGGTTATGGCTGGGGTTATCCTGGTTACGGTTGGGGATATCCTTCATATGGATACAACAATAATTATTCCTACAATTCTAGCCGAAGAGGTTCATCTTATGCTTATGGCGTAAATGGAAACCGATATTCTCAAAATCAATCCTACAATAATGGAGTTTCTAATTATTCTAATTCAAGAAGAAGTGCTAGTGGTGATGCTCGTACTAGTTCATCGTTTATGACTGGAGATTATTCACAAAATAATTATTCTAGAACAAGATCAAATGCTACTAATAGCAGCAATAGAGGTCAAAACTATTCAAATACCAGAACCTATACTCCCAACACTAACAATTATAATAATAACAATTCAAGAAATTCATCCCCGAATAACAATTACAACTCAAGCAGATCCTCTAGCAATTATAGTGGGGGAGGTTATGGCGGAGGCGGTTATAGCGGAGGCGGAGGTAGATCATCTGGTGGTGGAGTAAGAAGATAATAGTATTCTTTTATTGTTAATAAAAATTATAAACCTAATTGAACAAAAATGAAAAAAATCATATTCCTTTTATTTATAAGTTCCTTTTATAGCGTGCAAGCACAAGAAATTCCTGATGCTATGCGATTCGCGCAAGATAATTTGAATGGAACAGCACGTTTTAGAGCAATGGGTGGAGCTTTTGGCGCACTTGGAGGTGATATGTCCGCAATAAATGTCAATCCTGCAGGTTCTGCTATTTTTTCGAACAACCAACTATCTATATCATTAAGTACTTTCAACAAAAAGAATGATTCCAATTATTTTGGCACAACAACATCAGATTCTGAAAGTAATTTTGACATGAACCAAACTGGAGGTGTATTTGTTTTCAAAAACCGAAACACTTCAAGCAATTGGAAAAAGTTTTCGATGGCAATAAACTATGAGAACATCAATGATTTTGACAATTCGGTGTTTTCAGCTGGAGTAAATCCAACAAATTCGGTTGATAAATATTTTTTAAGCTATGCAAATGGCGTACCCTTAGGTGTCATAAGAGACAACGACTATGCACAATTAGATAACGGTGCACAACAAGCTTATTTAGGATACGAAGCTTTTATTATTAACCCTGTTACCGATTTAGACACCAACACAAGGTATGTTTCAAATGTAACACCAGGCGGAAATTATTACCAAGAAAACAGCATCTATTCGAACGGATATAACGGCAAATTGTCTTTTAACGCTGCTACTTCATACAAGGATAAATTGTATATTGGGGTAAATTTAAATTCTCATTTTACTGATTATGTACAATCTACAAGTTTTTATGAATCGAATAGAAATACACTAACAACTGATTACACTGTAACCAATTTACGCTTTAACAATAACTTACACACTTTTGGTACTGGATTTTCATTTCAAATTGGAGCCATCGCAAAAGTCACTAATGAAATTCGTTTAGGATTTTCTTACGACTCTCCGATTTGGTATAATTTGAGTGATGAACTTTCGCAAAGTGTAACAGCCGTTAGTGCAAATACGGTTAATCAACTACCGCCAGATGTAGTAGATCCGAATATCATCAATTATTACCAACCTTACCAACTGACTACTCCTGGCAAGATTACAGGAAGTTTTGCCTATATCTTTGGAAAAACTGGTCTTATAAGCCTTGATTATTCGCTAAAAAATTATGACTGCACTACATTCGAGCCAGAGAATGACCCGTATTATAGATCCTTAAATACTGAAATGAGCAACATTCTAAAAACTTCGGGTGAATTGCGACTAGGTGCAGAATACAAAATCAAAGAATGGAGTCTTAGAGGGGGGTATCGTTTTGAAGAAAGTCCATATAAAGACGGAACTACAATTGGCGATTTAAACTCTTTTTCCGGAGGTTTAGGATATAATTTTGGAGTATTCAAACTAGATTTTTCGTATACCAATGCTCAAAGAAATTCTCAACAAGCCTTCTTTAATCAAGGGTTTACCGATGGAGCGAGAATCAATACAAAAAATAACAATTTCACAATGACTTTACTATTTGAAATGTAAAACTTTAGGTAATATAATTAACTGAAAGCCATTTTATACAAAAATGGCTTTTTTGTTTTTAAAAAATTTCATTATTGTTCAAAGAATAATGCTCCTAAAAATAAAAATCGTAATTTTGCCCACTTCCAAAATATAGGAAATTTAAATATATGAGAACCAAGTCTTTAAAAAAGAATAGAATAAATGTAATCACTCTTGGGTGTTCGAAAAATGTGTATGATAGCGAAGTCCTAATGGGGCAACTAAAAGCTAGCGGAAAAGATGTTGTTCACGAAGAAGAAGGCAACATTGTTGTGATTAATACCTGCGGATTTATTGACAATGCAAAGGCAGAATCGGTCAATATGATTCTAGAATATGCCGATAAAAAAGAACGTGGATTAGTAGATAAGGTATTCGTAACTGGATGTTTGTCTGAAAGATACAGACCTGATTTAGAAAAAGAAATCCCTAATGTAGACCAATTTTTTGGAACAACAGAATTACCTGCATTACTAAAAGCCTTGGGAGCCGATTACAAACACGAATTACTTGGAGAACGTTTGACAACCACTCCGAAAAATTATGCCTATTTGAAGATTGCCGAAGGTTGTGATAGACCATGCAGTTTTTGTGCCATTCCATTGATGCGCGGTAAACACGTTTCACAAACCATTGAAAAATTGGTAAAAGAAGCCGAAGGTTTGGCAAAAAATGGCGTAAAAGAATTGATATTAATCGCTCAGGATTTGACTTATTACGGATTAGATATTTACAAAAAACGAAATCTTGGCGAATTATTAGAAGCATTGGTAAAAGTTGAAGGCATCGAATGGATTCGTTTGCATTACGCCTTCCCTACTGGTTTCCCAATGGATGTTTTGGAAATTATGAAGCGTGAACCTAAGATTTGTAATTATATTGATATTCCATTGCAACATATCTCGGATTCAATTTTGAAATCGATGAAACGGGGTACAACTAAAGAAAAAACAACCCAATTACTAAAAGAATTTCGAAAAGCGGTTCCCGGAATGACCATAAGAACCACATTAATTGTAGGTTATCCTGGCGAAACACAAGAAGATTTCGAGATTTTGAGAGACTGGGTTCAGGAAATGAAATTCGAACGTTTGGGCTGTTTTGCCTATTCACACGAGGAAAACACAAGTGCTTATGATTTAGTTGATGATGTTCCTGACGATGTAAAACAAGAGCGTGCCAACGAAATTATGGAACTTCAATCACAAATTTCTTGGGATTTAAACCAAGAGAAAATCGGAAAAACGTATCGTTGCATTATTGACAGAAAAGAAGGCGGGCATTTTGTGGGTAGAACAGAATTTGACAGCCCTGATGTTGACAATGAAGTCCTTATAGACGCCTCTAAACATTATGTCAAAACAGGTGAGTTTGTAATGGTGAAAATTATTGATGCCACTGAATTTGATTTATTCGCAGAACCTATTTAAATTTACATTATCAAAATACTAAAAATGAAAACAACATTTAACATTTTCGCAAGTTTGATTTTTTTACTTACAATAAATACCGTTTCCGCCCAATATGGAAATGGCTACGGAAATGGTTATGGAAATGGTTACGGATCTGGCCGCGGAAATGGAATGAATCAAATGGGAGCTATGAGCCAAAGAAGTGAGCCTGAAAAACCAAAAGAAACTCCTCCAGAAGAAATTGTTGCTAATTATATGGATGAAATGAAACTAGCACTAAATCTCGATGAACTTCAATCACTAGCAATTTCAAACGTTTTGGTCGAAAGCGTTAAAGCCCAAGGTAGAATTTCGAAACTAAATTTATCCCAAGAAGACCAAATGGCAGAATATAAATTACTGGCAGAGAGTACCGATAAAAAAGTAAATAATTTTTTGAATAAAGACCAAAAAGAAAAATACCTTACTTTCAAAGAAGATATGAAAAAACCCAAAAAATCAAAATCAAAAGAAAAAAAGAAATAAATTTTATAGCTTAATTAAATCAAAATTACCAAGATGAAAAACCAATTATTTAAAATATTCTTTTATTTCACTTTGGCAGCATTTATAGTTTCTTGCTCTCCGAACCCTTATAAAGCAAGTGAAAAATCATATAAAGAGCAACTTGAAAATTACAAAAAAATAATTTCAAATATGGAAGCTGCAAAATTGCAAACTAGCAGCACCACAATTTTACCTAATAGTCAAGCCGCTGTAGATCCCTTAGTTCTCTATAAAGACACCTTGTCGATAAAAGGCCCCATAGCACTACCAAATGGTATAAGTACGGAATGGATAAGTACGGTAAATTTCAATCTTAGAAAACCAAATTTTATAATTATTCATCATACAGCTCAAGATTCATTAGCACAAACGATAAGAACCTTTACCCTAACTAAACCCCAAGTAAGTTCTCATTATGTTATTGCTGATGACGGACGAGTAGTGCAAATGGTGAATGATTATCTTCGAGCCTGGCATGGAGGCAATGCGATTTGGGGAAGAAATACCGATATTAACTCGACCTCTATAGGAATAGAATTAGACAACAATGGTTTTGAACCTTTTTCAGACAAACAAATTACCAGTTTATTGGCTTTGTTAACAAAACTTAAAAAAGATTACAACATCCCAGTACAGAACATCATTGGTCATTCCGATATTGCTCCAAGCCGAAAAACAGACCCCAGTAAATTATTCCCTTGGAAACTTCTTGCTTTGAATGGTTTTGGTGTTTGGCCCGATGAAGTATTAGAACCTGCTCCAGCCAACTTCAATATTGAACAAGCTTTACGCATTATTGGTTACAATACAAAAAATCTAAATTCGGCTATTTCGGCCTTCAAACTGCATTACATTCAGACCGAGGCGGATAGTGTATTAGATGAGAAAACCATCAATACTATTTATAATATTTATAAGAAACAATAGTTTTTTTTGCAGTTTTTAAAATACAAGAAAGGCTTTCTGCAAGTATCAGAAAGCCTTTCTTATTTTCTTCAAGATTGAAAATCCAATCCAAGTTCCATTTGAAATACTTAAAAAAAATCAATAAGATACGACGCCCTACAATAAAAATCTCGATAAAAATAGTACTCTCCCCAATGCTAACCGTTGCTTAGCCCAATATCAACTGCTATTGACAAGAATTACTTAAAAAACCAAACCTATAGAACAAAAAAACTGCCAAGACACTTAAAAAGCATCTTGGCAGAAAAAAAAATATTTTGTATCTTTTAAAAACCGTAAACTACTGCTAAAAGAAATTGAGAAGCAGATTTAGTAGGAGCCATATCTGAATCAACAAAAGCATCGTCAGAAGCACTATCAAGTCTTAACTCTGGAATAATAGCAAAACCACCTACTTTATAGTTTCCTGATAAAGTAAAAGCTGTTACAGACTCATCCCCACCAATAGCAGAATATGAAGAACCCTCTTTCACACTAAAATATTCAGCACGCAATCCCAAAGCAAAAGCATCGGTAAGCGCATAAGATGGGTACAAAGCTACACCTGTATATCCAACATCACCAGTGTTTGAAAAATCAGCAGCATTTAAACCCAATTTGAATTTTTCAGAAAGTTGGAAAGTAGCTGTTAAGTCAAAAATAGTACCACTAACAGATCCATCCATAAAGTTAAGATAAGCACTAACTGGACCGCTTGCATAAGACAATTGACCTCCTATAGCATTCAATCCTTTTGCTGGATTGGCTTTATACGTGTTCCAAGTATCATTAAACAAACCTAGCATTGCACCAAATTTGTCTGATATTTTATAATTGGCTTTAATACCTGCATTTTGGAAAGGTCCGTTTGTAAACATATAAGAGGTAGAGTAGTGGAAATTAGCTACCGGTGAGATTACTTCATAACCTATAAAAGTTCCCATATAACCAGCAGTCATGCTGAATTTTTCAGTAAAAGCATAAGTTGCATATAAGTTTTGAATGTGGAAGGAATTCATATCAACCCCATCACCATTTGGAATAGATTGATATTGACCTCTAGGACCAAAAGACACTTCACCAACAAAAGATGCTTTCCCTACAGATTTTTTCAATGCAATATCAAGCATTCCTAAAGATACTGAATTTTGATCAGTCCCAAAACTAGTTTGAATGTTGGGAGTTTTTGAAAAATCATACTTGTAATACAAATCACCTGAACCTGAAATTTCTAATGGAGTAGATTTTGGTGCTTCTGTTGCATCTTGCGAAAATGATACCATGCTTGTTAGCGCTGCAGCTAAAATAAAAATTACTTTTTTCATGTTTGTTCTAGTTTAGTTATTAATTTAGTTTTAATGTTATTAAATTTTTTACTACAAAATGCATTTTCAAAACCGGCAAAAAAACATCATTTTATAGGTCAAAACTTAGGTCGAAATAGGTCTTATTTCTGAGGCAAATCTATCAACTTTTAACAAACTAAAATAGTATAAAACGGCTTTTCTAACTCATTTGCGTAAGAATTATCAATAACCAAAATTTGATTGTCAAAAAATAGTATATCCTTATTTAAACTATATTTTTTTATCATATCAATATTTTTATTTTTACTAAAACCCATCATTTTTTAGGGTATTTTCCAAAAAATGCATTAAAAAATAAAAAAAATCATTGATTTTTGCATCAAAATTAATTTTACCCCTGCTATAAATAGCATATTGAACTATATATATAAAAAATATCAAATCACAAATTCTAGTCCAGAATCTCAAAAAAATTCATTTAGAATGGATAATAATCAATTTTTAATTGGGCTGAAAAGTAAAAAAGCAGCTAATTTTTGTAAGTCCTATTCGAAGGAAAATTTCTTCTAATTTTAAGTCATAAAACATGAAAAATTATCGAAAAATAAATGTCTCTTTTTCAGCCTCAAATCGACATTTTCAGAGATGTTAATTTTACTTTAAAATCAATTCAATAATTATGATTTCATTTAATAATTTTATATTTGCATACCATGAAAATAATTGCCGGACTCGTACTCTTTGTGTTTTTAAGTTCTATTATTGCACCGACTGTTATTTGTGCAATTGTGAAAGACGTGGACGAATCTGCATTTTATAGTTTTTCAGATGAAGAAAAAACCCAAAACAAAATTATGGACATCATCAATTTCGATGTTCAAAGTATTTCAATCGATTTGCGCCAATTGAATACTAAGCTGATATTCTCTGTAAATTCAGCCAAGAACGATAAAATTTGTTCCAAAATTTTTATTCCACCGCCAGAGCAAGTATAGACTATCCCTGATTTTAGTTATCAAAATCAATTTTTCCATATGATGAATTTGGAGAAAAATCTATCTATTCACTTTTTAGCACCTTATTATGACAAAAAAAATCAATCTTTTAGCGAACCTTAAATCTGATTTTGCCTCAGGTTTAGTGGTTTTTTTAGTAGCACTCCCATTGTGTTTAGGTATAGCAATGGCATCTGGAGCTCCCTTATTTTCCGGTATTATTTCGGGCATAGTCGGAGGTATTGTCGTTGGATATCTAAGTAAATCTCATTTAAGTGTTTCGGGACCTGCTGCCGGCTTGACAGCCATCGTATTGACAGCCATCACTGATTTGGGCGCTTTTGATGTTTTTTTGACAGCGGTTTTTATTGCGGGCGCTATCCAATTAGGATTGGGTTACCTAAAAGCTGGGGGGATTTCAAATTATATTCCGACAAATGTTATTGAAGGAATGCTTGCCGGTATTGGAATCATAATTATCCTTAAACAATTACCGCACGCCTTTGGTTATGACAGTGATTTCGAGGGCGATTTATCCTTTACACAAACCGATGGGAGCAATACTTTTTCATCTATTTTTGGCATCATCAATTATGTTCAGTTAGGATCTATAATCATCGCTGCAGTATCACTACTTATATTGATATCGTGGGATAAAGTGTCTTTTCTAAAGAAATTTAAAATAGTTCCCGGCGCACTTATCGCAGTAATTGTCGGTGTTGCCTTGAATGAATTTTTCACTTCAACGGGAAGTTCATTAGCAATAGCCAAAGAACATTTAGTATCACTCCCCATACCAACTACATTAGAAGAATTCAAAAATATTATTATAACACCTAATTTTTCTGGAATCACAAATCCACAAGTATGGATTGTTGGTCTAACCATTGCTATAGTGGCCTCGATAGAAACTTTATTATGCATTGAAGCCGCAGACAGAATGGATGTTCGCAAACGCTATACCGATACCAATATGGAACTAAAGGCGCAAGGCATTGGCAATATAGTAAGCGCTCTTTTGGGAGGATTACCAATGACCTCTGTTGTTGTGCGAACCTCTGCAAACAATGCGGCTGGAGCTAAATCAAAGATGTCCGCCATTATCCATGGAATATTGTTATTAATAAGTGTACTGACAATTCCGGTCATATTAAACAAAATTCCATTGGCAACCTTAGCAGCAGTGTTGTTGTTGGTAGGCTACAAACTAGCTAAACCAGCCACTTTTAAACATTTTTGGAAACAAGGCAAATATCAATTTGCCCCTTTTATTGCAACTTTACTAGCTGTTGTCCTCTTGGATTTATTAAAAGGCGTGGCTTTGGGTTTAATTATCAGTGTTTTTGCGATCTTAAGGGGAAATATGAAAAGAGCTTACCACTTTAGAAAAGAAGAATACCAGGACGGCGATATCATTCATATTGATTTAGCTCAAGAAGTATCGTTCTTGAACAAAGCAGCTATCAAATCGACCTTGAATGCAATTCCAGAAAATTCAAAAGTAGTTATTAACGCCCAAGACACTGTATACATTGCTCACGACGTATTAGATTTAATAAAAGAATTCAAGAAAATTAGAGCCAAAGAAGAAAATATCAAACTAAAATTGACTGGATTCAAAAAAGAATACGAACTTGAAAATACCGGCGAAGAAGATAAACATGTATTCGTGTCTACAAAAAAAACAGCAATTTAGCTTACAAAGAGCAAATACGCATCAGTAAAAAACAGCAACGGGCTCATTGAAATTTAATAAAAAGCGGTTCAGTTTACTGCCTGTGTTTCAAATGATCAGAGAATTCATTGAAACTGCGGGTTTATATTGAAAGTTTGAACTTAGTTCAAAAATGGCTATACCAAAATATAGCCATTTTTGATTTACAGTAACGTCGAAAATTTGACCCAACTCCTTTTATTCTGATAACAATTATTTTTTAAGCGATGTTCATCTAGTAATTTGAAATTATAATCACAAGTTGATAGATTAAAAAGATTGAGCTTTTAAAAAAGTCCAATTGCTGTAATTCGGAGCATAAATTATATTGATAATTAATCCAAATTTAGAAGTCAACTTACTTAACACCAATAATTATGAAATAGCTTCCGCTAAACATTCTTGTCTAGGTCGAAAGTATAACAGCAAAGTACAAAGGAAATCCTAATGTAATATTAAAAGGAAACGTGACAGCCAATGCCATAGGCAAATACAAACCTGGATTTGCCTTAGGAGCAGCAATTTTCATCGCCGCTGGTACCGCAATATAGGATGCGCTGGCAGCTAGTATAGCAAATATAAAACGATCTCCTGTTTCGTGTGACACAAACCCACTTAAGGCTGCTACCAAACACCCGTTGATCAAAGGAATAATTAAAGCAAATGCAATAGTGAAACATCCATTTTTAATAAATGCTGATAGTTTTCTACCGCTCGTCATTCCCATATCAAGCAAAAAGATAACTAGGAACCCCTTGAATATATCCGTTGTAAATGGCTTTATTCCTGCCGCTTGACTATCACTCGCCAACATTCCGATTATTAAACTTCCCATAATCAAAAGGACACTACCGTTAGTAAAGGAATGCTTAATTATACCGGCAATTTTTAATGAATTGCCCTTTTTGTAAAAAGAAATCAAAATAACTCCTACGATAATTGCCGGTGCTTCCATCAATGCCATGATCGCAACCATATAGCCATTAAATTCCAAATTTTGCAACTCTAAGAAAGAGATAGCAGTAACAAAAGTAACAGCACTTACAGATCCATAAGCTGCGGCAATTGCACCTGCATTATAAGTACCCAACTTCTTTTTTAAGATAAAAAAAGAATAAAAAGGAATTATAATTGATATACCTATTCCAAACAGTACTGCCCAAATAATATCTAAAGTAAAGGAACTATGAGCCAATTCTTGACCGCCTTTGAAACCAATTGAAAACAGCAAATAGAGTGAAATAAATTTCGAAGTATTCTCAGGTATTTCTAAATCGCTTTTTACCTGAACTGCGATGATGCCTAGTAGAAAAAACAATAATGCTGGACTGGTGAGATTGTCCATTAAAAGATCTACATTCATTTTTAGTTAATTTAGATTACTGTTTATTGTCAAATTCAAAATTTTCTTCCTGTGCTCGATACAATCTGTCGTTAATGGTTATGCCTAGCAATTTCTCAGGCAATTTCTCAGCATAAATCACATCAAAATTCATCACATCTAATTGATGCATTGCCGAATACAAATTACTTGCAGCTTCTACTAAATTTTTGGTATTTGATAATTGAATGTACTTTGTAGATGGTAAAAATTGGTTCTCATTTTTGAAAAGCAGGAAACCAACATTAAGATCAAAATTTTCAATAATATCTTGTTTAATGTTCTCAGAAACAATAAACTTGGTTCTTGGAGAATAGTGCTTATTGATCATCCCTGGAGCTTCTGGACTGGCTGACGCTGTATTTTTCACAGCTAACTTTCCAATACATTTTTCAATTTCCTCATTCGAAATAGCCCCTACTCGATACAAAATTGGTTTGTTATTCTCAAACCCGATAATAGTCGATTCAATGCCTCTCTCGCAAGAACCTCCTTCTAATATATAAGCAATTTTATCTCCTAATTGCGATCTTACGTGCTCCGAGGTCGTTGGACTAATATAACCAAAAGGATTCGCGCTGGGTGCAGCAAGAGGAAAATCCAATTCTTCTAATAATGCCAGCGCGATGGGATGAGAAGGAATTCGAACACCAACAGTATTTTTCCCGCTTGTCACAACATCAGAAATATTTGATTTTTTTTCTAAGACCAAGGTCAATGGACCTGGCCAAAATTGTTTTGCTAGTTGGTAAGCAATGGGAGGAATATTGGTGGCGATAACATTTAAATATTCAATGGATTTAATATGGACAATTAAAGGGTTAAATAAGGGTCTGTTTTTAATTTGAAAAATTTGAGTTACTGCTTTATCACTAAAGGCATTTGCAGCTAACCCGTAAACAGTTTCAGTTGGAATCGCAACTACTTCTCCATTTTGAAGCAATGTTGCTGCTTTTGAAATTTTGTTGATCATTTATTGGGATAAAAATCATTTATTGATTACAAATTCTATTCTTCAAACGTAATCTGAACTGTACTCTGAATTTTTAACTGTTTCCCGTTTGCACCTGCAACCTTAATTATTTGCTTGATACCCTCAATAGATTCCCGAAGGGCTTCAACCCTGCTTTCAGAAACGGCAAGATCACTCCCATGTCTAATATGATTGCTAAAAGATTCTAGTTGATGGTAATTAATTTTACTATTAAATAATGAAATAAGCACATGAAGCGCCTCATTTGGATAAAATTGACCATCAATTAAGTTAAATTCGTGTGTAGATTGCTTACTCATTTTTTGTTTCGTTTATTTTTTTGCAAATATATTTCTACTTTATAATAAATTATTATTTATATTTGCTATGTAACACATTAAATATTTTTATGAACTATACACTTCATCAATTGCAAATATTCCTTAAGGTTACTGAAACAAAAAGTATCACAAAGGCAGCAGAGGAATTGCATTTAACTCAACCTGCTGTTTCAATCCAATTGAAAAATCTGCAAAATCAGTTTGACATCCCTTTAACAGAAGTTATAGGAAGACAATTATTCATCACTGGTTTTGGTCTTGAAATTGCAGAAACAGCGCAAAAAATAATAAATGAAGTCCACTCCATCAATTACAAAACAATGTCATTTAAGGGCATTCTCTCTGGAAAATTAAAATTTTCTGTGGTTTCGACTGGGAAATACGTGATGCCTTATTTTCTGACTGATTTTTTGAAATTAAACCCCGGAATCGATTTAAGTATGGATGTTACCAATAAAGCAAAAGTCATCGCAAGTATTGAAAATAATGAAGTTGATTTTGCCTTAGTCTCTGTTTTACCCAAAAACGTACATTTGAATTCAGAAGTTTTACTAGAAAACAAATTGTATTTGGTGGGAAACAAAGATGCAATTCAATCCAAAACTCCTTTAGAGAAATCTATTTTTGGTTCAATACCATTAATTTACAGAGAGGAAGGTTCAGGAACACGACAAATAATGGAAGAATTTTTCGAAAGTAATGAAATTAAAGCGCCGATGAAAATGGAACTCACTTCAAACGAAGCGGTAAAACAAGCCGTCATTGCAGGTCTCGGATACTCCATAATGCCATTGATTGGATCAAGTAATGAATTGAGAAATGAAGAAGTTCAAATCATTCCAGTATCAGGCTTTCCGATTACCTCTGAGTGGAGATTAGTCTGGCTAGAAAACAAAACACTAAGCCCTGTTGCGCAAGCCTATTTGAATTATCTGAAAAAAGAAAAGCAACAAATAGCAAAAAAATACTTTTCCTGGACAGATGATTTCTAAACTATTTTTCAATGATGATCAAAAATGGAATTGAGCAGTTCGAATACTTTTTCTTTGTTTAAAGGTTTAGAAACATAAGCAGTAAAACCGGCTTGAGTAATTTTTTCATAGTCTTCAACGGATGCGTAAGCTGTTTGCGCAATAATAGGAAGTTTTGGATTGAAAGAATGTATCTTTTTGAATGCTTGAAAACCATTCAACAATGGCATCTTAATATCCATAAAAACCAATTGAATTTCGGAGTTTGTTCGACACATATCCACCGCTTCTTGGCCATTTGTAGCTCTCAAAACCTTGTACTTTTTTAATTCTAATATTCTCTTCAATAGCAAGAAATTGATATTATCATCTTCAGCTACCAATATTGTTTCGTTATTCGGCTTGTCAAATACTTTTACGTCTCTAATTTGATTTTGATCTGGAACTACATTGTCATATTTCAAAGGAATTGTAAATGTGAATACTGACCCTACTTTTAGCTCAGAACTCACGCCTATTGTGCCTCCAAGCATTTCGACATAAGCTTTAGAAATAGCCAATCCAAGTCCTAAGCCGCTTAATTCAACCGAAAATTCATCCTCAATTCTCCTGAATCTATCAAAAATTACTTTTAAATTTTCTTTATCAATTCCTAACCCTGTATCTTTTACTGAAAATACTATGGTATTATTCAACTCATTTATGAGGTAACCAAAAGTCACTTTCCCTTTTTCGGTATATTTTATGGCATTAGAAATCAAATTGACAATGACTTGTTTGAGCTTAATAACATCGGTTAAGACGTTTTTATGAATCGCGTCTACGTTTTCAACAAAATGCAATTCGAGCTCTTTTTCTTCGGGAATGGTAACCTTTATAGTTTCATACAATTCTTTAATGCAAGTAGCTAAATCTACTGAAACAATATTTGGTGTTATTTGCTTCGAATCAATTTTCGACATTTCTATTAAATCTTCAATGATTGAAACCAAGTTTATCCCACAATTTTGAATTATTGTTAGGTACTCCTTCCGAGCTTCCTCACTCAAATTTGGATCGTTCAACAAATCACTGAAACCAACAATTGCGTTCATTGGAGTCCGTATTTCATGAGATAAATTAGCAAGAAAAGACGATTTCAACCTATCACTTTCTTCTGCTTTTTCCTTCGACACCTCCAATTGTTTTCTTTGATGATTATTCTCTTCAAATAAATTTCCAATATAGCTAAACTCACCCGGTTCTCCTTTCAAACAAGAAATTGAATTTTCATTTCCCGTTTCCAAAAAATCAGTAATAAACCGCAAGGGCTTATAAATCCATTTTCTAGAGAAATATAAATAAACTAAGATATTTATTAATGAAGCGAGTATTAATATAATTAGAATTTCCTTCGTATTCTTAAAATGCAAATTAAAGGGCCTCGTAAATTCTAATACACCCACTTCTACATTGTTATAATCTTTCAGCTTTAAATCAGCTTTTAATACATCTTTATCAATTGATGGAATAGTATCAAGTTGCACTAAATTCACAGTAGAACTACTAAAATTATCAAGAATTTTGCAATAGCTTTTGTCAATAAGTTTTGCCATAAAGAAATAGCCGGAGGGCTTTGACTTGTCCTTTTTTGGGTCATCTGACGGATGAATTGTCGCACCAAAAACTTCGACAACACCTTCAGGAATTTGAACATAAAACTGCATCAACTTGGATTTATACAGCTGTTTCAGCGCCTGTTTTGGAATAAACTCAGCTGATTTAATCTTAGCGTTAGAAGTTTTTGTAATCAACTGCCCATCAAGGTCATAAACTCCCAGGTAGTCGACCTCATAGGTTTCGAATTGGCTTGCAATATAGTTTTCATACCAGCTCTTATTTTTTGTTTTGGTGAATAATTTTAATTCATCCCAAAATGTGATATCAGTTATGGTCGATATGGGTGTCTTTGAATTAAGTTGAATTATCGAAGAAACTTCATTATAATACTGCTTTTGAGTAGTTTTGTATAAATTATTCTCTTGCTTTGAAGTGTAAATATAAAGCGCTATATATAACAAAAAGAATAAAACACTCGTACTAATAATCAGCACCAGTAGTTTGTAGTAGGTATTTAGGTCTCGGAAATTTTTCATAGAATTGAGGCAAATTCAATAAAACAGGTATTGGTCATAAAGATAAAAAAATTAATCATTACTAGATTATATTCAAGCAAATATATCCTTTTGAAAAAGAATTCAAATAATAATAATTATTTGCGTGGAGTGTAATTTATAATTTTTTAAGACTTTTGTAAAATTAAAGGTTCGCAAACACAATTACCCATCTAATGATAAAAATTGGAATAACTTTTTCTGAATCAAATTTTGCAAATTACCCTTTATGGATTAAGGGAAACGATGCGTCAATTGATATTATTGAACTTTCATACGAAACGAAAAATTTACAGGAAGTATCGCAATGTGACGCCATAGTTTTCTCTGGTGGTATCGATATGGATCCAATCGAAAACATTGAATATGCCCATGCTCCAAAAAAATTCAATCTAGCACGAGATCAATTCGAAATGGCAGTTTTAGAAAAAGCGATGCAACAGCGAAAACCCATTCTTGGCATTTGTCGAGGCTTACAATTAATCAATGTTTTTTTTGGAGGAACCTTACATTTAGATAATGGCGAAGCCAAAAATAAAATTCACAGAAGAGAAACCGAGGATAAAATCCACAAAATTCAAGTAGCAAAACATTCTACATTTCATGCGATTGTAATGAAAGAATTTGGAGAAGTTAATAGTGCGCATCATCAATCTATCGACATCTTAGGCTCAGGCCTGAAAGCCGTTGCCCATTCTGAAGATGGCGTCATCGAAGTCATAGAATCTGCTAATCCAGAGGAACAATTTCTTATTGCAGTACAATGGCATCCTGAAAGAATGCGAGATACAGGAAGCCCTTTTTGTAAAAACATTCGAAAAGCACTAATAGAAAAAATAACTATATTTAAAGATTAAAATATTTTTCTAATTTTCATTAAAAATCAATTTTGCCAATCGTTCATCTCTTTGGTAAACATCTTCGAAAAAGTTAATTTGACCATTGTCATCTACCCAAGCAGTGAAATAACCAATATAAACCGGCACTTTCTTTTTTAACACATAGGTATTTTCTTTACCAGCATTCATCGCGGCATCAATTTTTGCCGGAGTCCAATTCTTATCTTCTTTCAAAATACTAATAGCTAAATCCCTCGGTTTACCCACCCGAACACAACCGTGACTGTAGGCTCTACTTTCTTTTTCAAAAAAACTTTTCGAAGGGGTATCGTGTAAATAAATGTTATTTGAATTTGGAAAAATAAATTTTACCAATCCCAACGAATTATTTATTCCTGGTTTTTGTCGCACATTTCCATTGTTCCACTCCATATTGTGCTGTGCCAAGTAATTTTTATTTTTGGCCATTCCAGGTTTCACCTCTTTATTGATTATACTTGTAGGAACGTACCAATAAGGACTAAAAACGATATAACTCATTTTACCACTAAAAATCACCGTTTTATTCATTGTTTTTCCAACCACTACAGGAGATTTCAATGCTACTTTTCCATCACGAGTAAAAGTAAGATTGTAAGAAGGAATATTCACAAGAATATATTCATAAGAATTTGTAATTTCAGGAGACATCCAGCGGCAACGCTCCATATTAACTAAAATCTGTTTCAACCTATCAGAAATAGGTTTGTTCATTTCTTTTATATGTTTTGGTAAAATCAAGTTATCACTTTTGAATCCATTCCGAACTTGATACCGAGATACTCCTTCAACAAGCTCTTGATCATAAATAGTACTCTTGGAATTATTTTGCAAATCTCCAGTCATAAACAATCGCTCTCTAATCTGACCAATAGCTTTGGCGCTATCTCCGGGTTTAAACGATTTCCAACCAGCATCTAAATCTATTGGATTCCAACCTCCATTTTTTTCTATTTTCTGATATTTTTCCAAAAACTCTCGCAGTTTATAATATTGTCCAATTAGCACTTTTTTATTATCTAATGAAGCTTTGGAATTAGTCATCACAGAATCTAACAAATTGACATAAGAAATTTGTTTTCTTGGCAACAACCAACCTATTTCGGTTGTCACTTTCGAATTTAAACCATTGTATACTTTATCAGCATAAAAAAAGTAAAGATTGGTAATCATCAGCTCTGTATTATCCTGACTTAAGGTGTTTTCAATATCATCATTAAAAATTCCTTCCAGATTTTTCTGATACGGAAAAACTACTTTAAGCCCTTCTTTTTCAATATCCGAATATTTTGCGTACAAGGAATGACCAAATTCTACAAGTCCATTCTTATCAAACCAAACCTGATTGAAATTATGTTTTCGATACAAAGTAAAAGTCTCTTCTTGGTACTTTTTTAATTCTGGATAACTAGTGTAAAAAGAAACTATTGACATACTATCAAGTGCTATATTACTGCTATAATTTGCAATTACATCAAGATTTTTCGAAATTATTTCTTTATTATTCTCCTTTTTCTTAGTACAAGAAACGTTGGCAAAGGTGAATCCAAAAGTTATTACTACCAATAAAACAATGTATCTTTTCATAATAATATGATTTATAATTTCTCAAAAATAAAAATAAAATTAATCATTTAGAACATTAATAAAATAAATTACCGTATTACAACCATCCTTTTAAAAAAGGAAGTAAAAAACATAAGAATATTCTAAATGGAACTCGGACAATGCAAAACATTTTGTATTCAAGACCTTAGAAACACTTCTACACCGACTTCCTCTCTTTTTCAACTATCTTTGCATCGAAATAAAGAAAATGAAATCAAAAACGATCATCGAAAAAACGAATTTACATCCCAGAAATCTACATCGATTGGGATATGATTTTCAAAAATTAATAGCTGCTTGTCCTGAACTGCAACAGTTTGTAACCGCAAACAAATTCAATCCTGAAACTGCGGGAGAAACTATAGATTTCAGCAATCCCAAAGCAGTTAAAGCACTCAACAAAGCCTTATTAATAGCCGATTACGGCATTCAAAATTGGGACATTCCAGAAAATTATCTTTGTCCCCCCATTCCAGGAAGAGTGGATTATATACATTACATAGCTGATTTGTTGACCTCTAACAATAACGGCATTATTCCCGAAGCTGAAAATGTACAGGTTTTAGATATAGGCATTGGAGCCAATTGCATTTATCCTATATTGGGAAATGCTGTTTACGGTTGGACCTTTGTAGGTACTGAAATCGACGAAAAAGCCATTCAGAATTGCAAAAAAATAATTGAAGCCAATCCAAAATTAATGGATGCCATCAGTTTACAATTGCAAACCGAATCTCGTTTTATTTTCAAAAACATCATCACACCAGAAGATCATTTTTCGCTCACGATTTGCAACCCACCCTTTCATAATTCTAAGGACGAGGCCACAAAAGCCACGATTCGCAAGGTCAACAATCTTGAAAATACTAGAACTTTAAACCCTGTTTTGAATTTTGGCGGACAAAACGCCGAATTATGGTGCGAAGGTGGCGAATTAGGTTTCATCACCCAAATGATTTTCGAAAGTGCCAAATACCCGATGCAGTGCCTTTGGTTTACGACTTTGGTTTCCAAAAAAGAGAATCTTTCCAGCCTTTATAAAACCTTAAACAAAGTCAATGTGGCCGAAATAAAAACCATTGATATGGCGCAAGGTCAGAAAATAAGCCGCGTTTTGGCTTGGACTTTCCAAACGGAATCTCAGCAAAAAAACTGGAAATTTTAAGTTTTGTTTAATATTTTTATTGAAATATGATTTGTATGTTTACCGAAAACAAAACATCATTTTATGAAAACGATTTTTTATAGTTTCCTCATATTTATGACTTCACAAGTTGTGACTTGTCAAACGATAACTGATTCAAAAAACAAACACAAGGAATATACTTCACTTGAAGAAGCGCTAAAAAATCCTGAAAAGGTTTATAACTTAAATTTAAGTAACCAAGATAATATTGTTGTTCCAAAAGAAGCTTGGGCAAAATTTACCAACTTAGAAACGCTTAGTTTTAAAAATGATAATTTAAAGGAAATACCTCAAGAAATTGGCAACTTGCCGAGCTTGAAAGTGCTCGATTTAAGTGGAAATGACTTTACTGCTTTACCACAATCCCTAAGAAAATTAAACCATCTCGAGGAGCTATATTTGAACGATGAAAAAAACTTGTTTCATAACCAAAACAATCAATCACTAAATCTTCCTTTGAATTTAAGAATTTTGCATCTGGAAAATGACAATTTAAAAAATGTACCCAAAGAAATATATGAATTGAAAAAACTGGAGCAATTGTTTTTGAATGATAACAATTTCAATCAAATCCCTAAAGAAATGAAGAGTTTGAAAAACTTAAAACAACTTGATTTTCATAACAACAAAATCCCACAACAACTTCAGCAACAACAAGAGGTTTTAAATCAAAATCAAAATTTTGGATTTAAAATAACTTTTTAAGTCTAAAATAATATAAAATTGGAGGGTGGGTTTTAATTTTATAACCTCAACTGATTTAAAATTGAATAAACGACAGAAGAATAGATGCTCTAAGCCAGCTCTTCCAAGTCTTCCTAAAAACAAAGGAATAATAGAAATTGCTAGTCCCTAAAGTCTCAGACTTTGAGGTAGTGACTTCGGTTTTCAACCGATTGTCTTTAGATTATTCCTTTTTTATGGCAAGCACAGACCTTGCCATTCCATAAAACCAAGACGCTTTACAAAATATAATATAATGGATGAAAAAATAATTCAAAAAATAATTCAGGTTTGCGATGAAAAAATAGCGAAAAAAGGAGAAAATGTCGGACTTTCTTTTTATGCCTTTTTCGCCAACAAAAATGACAATCCTAAACTACTAATGGAGGTTGCCGAATGGTGGATTATGAAAAACAAACTGGACCATTTTGAAAAAGCCATTAAAATTAAAAAAATGATAAACAGTTTATAACGATTCAATAAAAACTATCTCGAATCTTTTCATCCTCCCATCAAAGGACACTCAAAGCCCCATCAAAGCCTAGGTTGTGGTACCCCCAAAAAGGAGTAAAAGTTTTAAATTTCCATAAACTCTTTATTAAAAATTTCCTTTGTAACTTTGCCATTCTGAACCCCAGTACAATGAAATTCCAAGTAGTATCCGATTACCAACCCAAAGGCGACCAACCTCAAGCTATAACAAAATTAGCTCAAGGTATTTTAGCTGATGAACGTTATCAAACCTTGCTAGGTGTAACGGGTTCTGGTAAAACGTTTACCATTGCCAATGTCATTCAAGAAGTGCAAAAACCCACCTTGATTTTGGCACACAACAAAACTTTGGCAGCGCAATTATACTCAGAATTCAAACAATTTTTTCCAAATAATGCCGTAGAATACTTCGTTTCTTACTATGATTATTACCAACCAGAAGCATTTATGCCAGTCACAGGTGTTTTTATAGAAAAGGATTTATCTATAAATGAAGAGTTGGAAAAAATGCGTTTGAGTACCACATCTTCCCTCCTTTCAGGACGAAGAGACATTATAGTCGTAGCATCGGTTTCTTGTATTTATGGAATTGGGAATCCTGTAGAATTTCAGAAGAATGTTATTGCCATCGAGAAAGACCAAGTCATTTCAAGAACCAAATTATTACACAGTTTGGTTCAAAGTTTATATTCCAGAACCGAAGCCGATTTCAATCCGGGAAACTTCCGAATCAAGGGTGACACACTCGAAGTCTATCCAAGTTATGCCAATGATGCTTATCGAATCCATTTCTTTGGAGATGAAATCGAAGAAATCGAAAGCTTTGATTTGACAACCTCCAAAGTAATTGAGCGAATGGAGCAACTTACAATTTATCCCGCGAATATGTTCGTGACTTCGCCCGATGTATTACAAAATGCTATTTGGGAAATCCAACAAGATTTAGTCAAGCAAGTCGATTATTTCAAGGAAATTGGCAAACATCTCGAAGCCAAAAGACTAGAAGAAAGAACCAATTTCGATTTAGAAATGATTCGCGAATTGGGATATTGCTCTGGAATCGAAAACTATTCTCGTTACCTCGACCAACGAGAAGCCGGCACAAGACCCTTTTGTTTATTAGATTATTTTCCGAAAGATTATTTAATGGTTGTTGACGAAAGTCACGTTACTATTTCACAAGTTCATGCTATGTATGGTGGTGACCGCTCTCGAAAAGAAAACTTAGTAGAATACGGTTTTAGGCTTCCAGCAGCGATGGACAATCGCCCCTTGAAGTTTGAAGAATTTGAAGCCATGCAAAATCAAGTCATTTATGTTTCGGCAACGCCAGCAGATTATGAATTGCAAAAATGTGATGGTGTTTATGTGGAACAAGTTATTCGTCCTACAGGTTTATTGGATCCCATTATTGAAATCCGTCCGAGCTTGAATCAAATTGATGATTTAATCGAGGAAATTCAAACCCGAGCCGAAATTGACGAACGCGTTTTGATCACAACTTTAACCAAAAGAATGGCCGAAGAATTGGCAAAATACCTGGATAAAGTTTCTATTCGTTGTCGCTACATACATTCGGATGTAGATACATTGGAACGTATCGAAATTATGCAGGATTTGCGAAAAGGATTGTTTGATGTTTTGATAGGTGTAAATTTATTACGTGAAGGTTTAGATTTACCCGAAGTTTCGTTGGTTGCCATTCTCGATGCCGACAAAGAAGGTTTTTTAAGAAGCCACCGTTCATTGACACAAACCATTGGCCGTGCGGCGAGAAACCTCAACGGAAAAGCGATAATGTATGCAGACAAAATCACGGCAAGCATGCAAAAGACCATAGATGAAACCAATTACCGACGAGAAAAACAGATTAATTTCAACATTGAAAACCATGTGATTCCGATGGCATTGAACAAAAAAATCGAAAGTGCCTTTACAAAAAATCCTTTGGTTGATTATGAATTAGGATACACGCTTTCTGCTGCTGCGGAACCGACGAACGAATATCTTTCGAAGCCCGAAATTGAAAAACGCATTCGTGAAAAAAGAAAAGCGATGGAAAAAGCAGCAAAAGAGTTAGACTTTATGCACGCTGCTAAACTGCGTGACGAAATAAAAACTTTACAAGAAAAGATTTAATTCTCTTAAATAAAAAAAAATACAAATCAATACCTTTTCAAGCACAAATAGTTAAGAAATTTTCTTCAATACCTCCCCAATTTTCATTGCACATTTTTCGCCATCAATTGCCGCCGAAATAATACCCCCAGCATAACCTGCTCCTTCTCCGCATGGATACAATCCTTTTATTTGAAGGTGTTCCAATGTTTCTGAATCTCTAGGAATACGCACTGGCGAAGAAGTTCGAGATTCCGGTGCGTGAAGAACGGCTTCGTTGGTCAAAAAACCGCGCATTGATTTGCCAAACTCTACAAAACCTTCTCGCAATATTTGGGTAAGAAATCCAGGGAAAACTTGTCCCATTTCGACCGAAGTCGTACCTGGAACATAAGATGTTTTTGGGATATCCGAAGAAACTTTATTTTGGGTAAAATCGACCATTTTTTGAGCGGGAACTTTTTGAGTCTTTCCTGCCAAATGCCATGCTTTTTGCTCAATACTTTTTTGAAATTCCATTCCTGCCAATGCACCAAATTTGGCAAACGGCTTAAAATCTTCCAATTTCAATTCGACTACAATCCCAGAATTGGCGGTAGCTTGATCTCTTTTGGAGGGCGACCAACCATTGGTAACCACTTCGCCAGGACTTGTCGCGCAAGGGGCAATTACGCCACCGGGACACATACAAAAAGAGTACATTCCCCTACCTCCTACTTGTTTCACAATCGAATATGGCGATGGCGGCAAATGTTGCCCGCGATAATCACAACTGTACTGAATGCTGTCTATCAAAGATTGTGGATGTTCGGCTCGAACTCCTAAAGCAAAAGCTTTGGCTTCGATAAGAATTTGTTTTCTGTCTAATAATTCATAAATATCACGAGCTGAATGTCCTGTAGCTAGGATTATTTTATTGGCAAGAATCGTGTCTCCATTTTTGGTTATGATGCCTTGCACTTCATTATTATTGATGATAATGTCGGTCAGTCTAGTTTCGAAAAGGACCTTACCTCCCATTTCGATAATTTTCTCCCGCATATCTTGAATGATTTGCGGTAATTTATTGGTTCCAATATGTGGATGGGCATCGACTAAAATGTCATGTGATGCCCCATAAGCGACGAATAATTCCAAAATTCGGGTTACGTCACCGCGTTTTTTTGAACGTGTATATAATTTTCCGTCTGAATAGGTTCCTGCTCCGCCTTCGCCAAAACAATAATTGGAATCTTCATCGACAATATGATCTCTGTTGATGGCTTTCAAATCTCTTCGCCTTCCCCGAACATCTTTTCCTCTTTCAATTAATATAGGTTTTAAACCCAATTCTATCAGTTGCAAAGCGGCAAATAATCCTGCAGGGCCAGCTCCCACAACGATAACTTCCTGAGCATTTTCGACATTTTTATATTCTGGCAATTCGATTTTGGCTTCTTGAATAAGTTCTCCAACCAAATAAATTGTGACTTTCAAATTGAATTTCACCGCTTTTTGGCGTGCATCAATCGAGCGTTTTAGAATTGAAATATGTTGGATTTCTTTAGCATCGACCCGAATTAATTTGGCCACATGATGTTTCAATAACAATTCGTTTGTAGCTATTTCGGGTGATACTTGAAAAAGAAGTTCTTGTGGCATGAAATGATTTTTGGCAAAAGTAAGGAATTGTAGTTATTTTTTCTCTTCAAATGCATGCAAAGCAAAAGTAGCCAACCAATGTTCTCCTTCATAATTCCCATCCACAACGGACGGTAATGAAAAATTAAAATGGGTATCGGCCAAAGGTGCTAAATGCGAAAATTCCTTTGGGTACTGATGAATTAAATGATACAAATTCCAAGCACGACTAAAATTCAATCCGTCGAGATGCACCAAATGCCCGTCGGTTCTATCGGAAACTTTGGCAACTTGCCAAGAAAATTTTATATTAAAAAGTTGAGGGGCAAACTTTTTTAACCAAACGAAAAACTCTTTTTGAGGCAAAACTCTCTGCATCAAACCCATTTCTTCAAGGCAAGGTGAAAGAAAATCAGTACCACTAGGCTCCCAATTAAAAGGACAGTTTTGATCATTTTGATACAAGCGAATAGCGCTTTCCTTAATAGCTTTTTGAAAAGTTAAGTCCTTTGAATATAGTGCATAATCGTATGCAAATGATAATCCTAAAGCCGTATTTGTATGTGTTCCAGCCCGAATTGGATATAATAATTTTGGTAAAAAATCCAAATATCTTTGAATAATTAAATTGGATAAAGGCTTTAGATTTTGCGCTAATTCTTGAGCAAATGGATCTTTATAGGTTTCTAATTCCAGTTGTAATTTTAAAACCCAAGCCCAACCGTATGTTCTTTCGAAAGATTTTTCATGATTTTTTGAAAGATACTCGATTTCTTTTTGAATGTTTTCCTTCGAAAGATTGATTTTCAGTTTGGCAATTATAGTTTCTCTTTTCTCAATATTTGGAAATTGCTTTAACAAATATACCAAACTCCAATGTCCATGGACAGAAGAATGCCAATCAAAACAGCCATAAAAAGCGGGATGCAATTTTTTGGGAGATTGAATTTCAGTACTATCCAAAATCATTTGACCTAATTTGTTTGGATACTCTTGTTGCAAACATTTTATTGGAAGTGAGGCCAAATGGTTTGCTTGCTCAATTGTAAGTGCCTGAGAAAAACTACTAATTGAGACCAAAAGGAAAAAGTATTTCAAATAATTCATGCTATAATATTTTTTTCAAATTTAACAAAAAGATATCTTTGAAAAATAAATACCTTACTATGTCCAGACAAATAAAATTAATATGGGATTTTCGCGGTCCAACTTCGGCCAAGACAGCCGAGCATCACGAAATTCATTTAAAGGAATATATCATTGCCGAGAAATTATCGCCCAACATTACTGGTTTTAAAATTCTTAACGAAATGTATGCAACTGCCTTTATGGTTGTTACCGAAGAAATGATGATTCAAGTTCGAGATGCTTTAAAACCTCATCGTGGGGAAGTTTTTGAACCATAAAAAATTCCAGATTCCAAACATACTGATTGGAATCTGGAATTTTTATTGGAATATATCTTTTAATTCGCTACTTCACTGATGAATTTAATTCTCATTAAACGCAATTCATCAATATCATAGTCCCCATCAAATTCTTTTAGTGCTTCTTCTATATTATCGGAATGTGATTCCATAAAATAGTCATGAATTTCTTCTTGCTGATCGTCGTCAAGCATTTCATCAATCCAATACTTGATATTGAGTTTTGTACCAGAATTTACAATTTGTTCCATTTCTGTAATCAATGCTTCCATTGTCAAACCTTTGGCGGAAGCAATATCATCAAGCGGTAATTTTCGGTCAATATTTTGGATAATGTAAAGTTTATTAATCGAATTAGCTCCTGTAGATTTTACAACTAAATCTTCAGGACGAATAATATCATTGTCTTCGACATATTGATTGATTAGAGTAATGAATTCCTTGCCGTATTTTTTGGCTTTTCCTTCTCCAACTCCATGAGTATTAATCAATTCATCCATCGAAATTGGATATTTCAATGCCATATCTTCTAGTGAAGGATCCTGAAATACTACAAAAGGAGGAACGCCAAGTTTTTTGGCAACTTTTTTACGCAAATCGCGCAACATTCCCATCAGAACTTCATCGGCAACCCCAGTTCCTTTAGCAGCTGTCACTATCGCTTCATCCTCAGATTCGTTATATTCATGGTCCTCGGACATCATAAAGGAAGTTGGATTTTTTATAAAATTCAGTCCTTTTTTTGTTATTTTAACAACACCATAGGTTTCGATATCTTTAGATAATAATCCATCAACTAAAACTTGTCGCAACAATGCCATCCAATATTTTTCGTCATGATCCGTTCCTGAACCAAAAAAAGATTGAACATCGGTTCGATGTGCTTTGATTACTGCATTTACTCGACCTATAAGTGTAAATACCACTTCTTTAGATTTATAAATATGTTTGGTATCCCGAACCACTTCCAGTAATTTAACGACTTGTTTTTGGGCTTCAACCTTCACTTTTGGATTGCGAACATTGTCATCCATATCGCCACCTTCACCAGTTTCATTGTCGAATTCTTCACCGAAATAATGCAAAAGGAATTTCCTTCTTGACATCGACGTTTCGGCATAAGCCACCACTTCTTGCAACAAAGCGAATCCAATTTCTTGTTCGGCAACGGGTTTTCCGGATAAGAATTTTTCGAGTTTTTCTACATCCTTATACGAATAATAGGCTAAACAATGCCCTTCGCCACCATCACGACCTGCACGACCTGTTTCTTGGTAATAACTTTCTAATGATTTTGGAATATCGTGGTGAATCACAAAACGCACATCGGGTTTATCAATTCCCATCCCGAAAGCGATTGTTGCAACAACCACATCAACATCTTCCATTAGAAACATATCTTGATGTTTCGCACGTGTTTTTGCATCTAAACCTGCATGATAGGGCACAGCGCTAATTCCGTTTACTTGTAAAACTTCCGCAATAGCTTCAACTTTTTTACGACTGAGACAATAAATAATCCCTGATTTTCCTTTATGAAGTTTTATAAAACGAATGATGTCCGCTTCAATATTTTTAGTTTTGGTACGTACTTCATAATACAAATTAGGTCTATTGAATGATGCTTTATAGGTGGTTGCATCAACCATATCCAAATTTTTAAGGATATCTTCCTGAACTTTTGGAGTAGCGGTAGCAGTAAGTCCAATGACAGGAACTTCGCCTAATTGCTTGATAATATGTTTTAGATTTCGATATTCAGGTCTAAAATCATGACCCCATTCAGAGATGCAATGTGCTTCATCTATCGCTACAAAAGAAATTGGCACTGTTTGAAGAAAAGCTACGTATTCTTCTTTGGTCAAAGATTCAGGAGCAACATACAAAAGTTTAGTTATTCCTGCGGAAATATCTTTTTTTACTTGGGAAATTTCAGTTTTTGTCAGTGAAGAATTTAAAACATGGGCTACTCCATTTTCGGACGATAAGCTTCTAATAGCATCAACTTGATTCTTCATTAAGGCGATTAAAGGGGAAACAACAATTGCTGTTCCGTCTTGAACTAAAGCAGGCAATTGGTAACAAAGCGATTTGCCACCACCTGTAGGCATAATTACAAAAGTGTTTTCTTTATTGAGAATACTCTTTATAACGCGCTCTTGTAAACCTTTGAATTGGCTGAAGCCAAAATACTTCTTTAATTCTCTGTGGATGTCAATTTCGTTTGAATTCATTCTTTATTAATGGTATTTTATCTAAATTTGCGTTTCATAAAGATACTAATTTCTTTCATATTTACAAATTTTTATAAAAATTCTATTTTGAACACAAAAGAAAACATTTTGATTTTAGCAAAAAATACGATTCTATCCCAGAGCGAGTCTATTGCTAAACTCATTGATTATATTGACATCCAATTTGTAGAAGCTACTCAAATTCTATTTCACTCGAAGGGTAGATTGATTGTTACAGGAATTGGAAAAAGTGCCATTATTGCTCAAAAAATGGTAGCTACTTTCAATTCAACTGGTACTCCATCGCTTTTTTTGCATGCTGCCGAAGCCATTCATGGTGATTTAGGAATGGTTCAACCTGATGACATTGTACTTTGCATATCAAAAAGTGGCAATAGTCCTGAAATAAAAATCCTTGTTCCGCTAATCAAACGTTTTGGAAATCAATTAATTGCTATGACTGGAAATACAACTTCATTTCTAGCCAAAGAATCAGATTATATATTAAATACAACTGTGGATGCTGAATCCTGTCCTCACAATTTAGCACCCACTAATAGCACAACTGCACAACTAGTTATGGGAGATGCTCTTGCGATGTGTTTGATGAATTTGAGAAACTTTACCCGTGAGGATTTTGCAAAATATCATCCAGGAGGTTCTTTGGGCAAAAAACTTTTACTTCAAGTGAAAGATATGATTGAACATTCATTGAAACCAACTGTAGCACCAGATGCTCCAATAAAAAAAGTGATTTTAGAAATTTCAGAAAAAAGATTGGGAGCCACAGCAGTGGTCCAAGAAGGAAAAGTAATCGGAGTTATTACCGATGGAGACATACGAAGAATGCTCAATAATAATGATACTTTTACCCATTTGACTGCCAAAGACATTATGACTCAATCTCCAAAAGTGATTCAATCAAGTGCTATGGTCGTTCAAGCTTTGAACATTCTTGAAGATTTCTCAATTACTCAATTAGTTGTTGTTGATAATGATGAATACAAAGGCGTTATCCATTTACATGATATATTAAAAGAAGGAATTGTATAATGGAGAAAAAACAATTGAAAGAAATGTCTTTTTTAGACCATCTTGAGGAATTGCGATGGTTATTAGTTCGAAGTACAATAGCCATAATTATAATGGCCTTTCTCACGTATTTTGTAAGCGATTATTTGTTTGATACTATTATTTTTGGCCCAACAAGACCCACATTTTATACCTATCGATGGTTTTGTGATTTATCTCACTATTTAAATTTTGGAGAAAGTATTTGCATAGAAGAACTCCCATTTATTATACAAAATACCTTGATGGAAGGTCAAGTAAATATGTTTGTTTGGATGTGTTTATTAGCCGGTTTCATACTCGCTTTTCCTTATATATTATGGCAAATTTGGAGTTTCATAAGTCCTGCTTTGTATCAAAACGAGAAGAAGAACGCTAAATTTTTCATCTTTGTTTCCTCTTTATTATTCTTTTCTGGAGTACTTTTTGGCTATTTTGTTATTGTACCTATGTCAGTCAATTTTGTGGCCACATTTACAGTGAGCGACATGGTAAAAAATCAATTTACTTTAGAATCTTATATCGGAATGTTTAAAACATCTGTGATTGCTGGAGGATTATTTTTTGAATTGCCAATAATCATATATTTCTTGACCAAATTAGGATTAGTAACCCCAGAATTCCTTCGAAAATACCGTAAATACGCCATAGTAATCGTGTTGATAGTAGCTGCAATTGTTACACCACCAGATGTAGTTAGCCAAACGATTGTTGCCATTCCGATGCTGATTATTTTTGAATTGAGCGTGATTATTTCTTCCATTGTTTATAAAAGAAAACTAAAAAATGAGCAACTTAGTTAAAGAATTCAATGATTATCGTTCTAAGATGAACGATAAATTATTGGCCGATAATAATAAAATTGTAAAACGAATTTTCAATCTCGACACCAATGCGTATGCTGATGGAGCACTTGATGTAAAAACCAAAGAACTTTTAGGTTTAGTAGCTTCGGCCGTTCTCAGATGTGATGATTGTGTAAAATACCATTTAGAAAATTGCCATAAAGAAGGTATTTCTAAAGAAGAAATGATGGAAGCAATGGGCATCGCAACACTCGTGGGCGGAACAATTGTCATTCCACATTTGCGCAGGGCTTATGAATTTTGGGAAGAACTTGAAAAGTTAGAGGTTAAAAGTTAAATGTTGGAAGTTGGGAGTTTAAATTTTGAAAAAATAATAAAGAATGAAGTTAAGAGCCGAAAATCTAGTAAAAACATATAAAGGTCGAAGTGTTGTAAAAGGCATTTCTGTAGAAGTAAATCAAGGCGAAATTGTTGGTCTTTTAGGACCTAATGGAGCAGGAAAAACAACTTCATTTTATATGATTGTTGGATTGGTAAAACCTAATTTAGGAAATATATACCTTGATGATTTGGATATAACTGATTTTCCAATGTACAAAAGGGCCCAGCAAGGTATCGGATATTTAGCTCAAGAAGCTTCTGTTTTCAGAAAACTTAGTGTTGAAGATAATATTTTAAGTGTTTTACAACTAACAAAACTCTCCAAAGAAGCACAAGTAGAAAAAATGGAAAGTTTAATCGAAGAATTTGGACTGGGACACATTCGAACCAACCGCGGTGATTTGCTTTCGGGTGGAGAACGACGTCGTACTGAAATTGCCCGTTGTCTGGCAACCGACCCCAAATTTATTTTACTAGACGAACCCTTTGCAGGCGTTGACCCGGTCGCTGTTGAGGATATTCAACGAATCGTTGCGCAATTAAAAAACAAAAACATTGGAATCCTGATTACAGACCACAATGTTCAGGAAACCTTGGCTATTACGGACAAGACCTATCTAATGTTTGAAGGTGGCATTTTGAAAGAAGGAAAACCTGAAGAATTGGTTGTAGACGAAATGGTGCGTCGAGTGTATTTAGGCCAGAATTTTGAATTGAGAAAGAAAAAATTAGAGTTTTAGAAGATTTTTAAAATGGAAAATCTAAAGGAACCTAGCCAAGAAACAAAAGATAAATGGCAAAAAGACCCTAAAAACTGGATCTGGGGAATTTTTTATTATAACAAAGAAGACCAACGCTTATTGCCTCCAAAAAGAATTCCCTTTATGGGTTGGACTGTGAACTTTGCCAATAGAAATTCAGTTTTACTCTTTGTGTTTATACTATTGCTTATTATCCTACTTGTGTATATTATTGAAATAAAAAAATAACTATTCCATAGTTATAAATCGTAACTGCTCTGCATCACCATTAAAAATATTGACATCGACATTGCTTTTGATTCCTGAAACGGATGCTTTTTCGGTGAATTGCCAAAACAACCAATCTTCTTCAATTTTCTCTCGATAAAAATTATAATTAGCAATCCAAAAAAGGTAATCCGAGAAGTCTTCTTTCAAGAAATCATCGTAGTATTTCTCGCCTGTATAAATAATAGGCTTCACTTTATAATGTGCTTCAACAGCTTTCAACCAGCGCCTTAAACCTATTTTTAAACTGTCTAAAGATTGTCCTTTTGGGAGTTTTTCTATATCTAAAACAGGTGGTAAATCCCCTTTTTTTAGTTGAACTGTTTTGATAAAAAGTTTTGCTTGTTCTAACGAATTTTCGTTGGGACGATAATAATGGTAGGCTCCGCGAATCATTTTTCTTTTTTTGGCGCCAAGCCAATTCTCTTCAAATTGACTATCTTCCCTATCATTTCCTGCCGTGGCACGAACAAATACAAATACTATTGGATAATCACCTTCCACATTTTCGACCAAATCCCAATCGATTTCTCCCTGATATTCTGATACATCAAGACCAATGGCTTTGCCTTTATGTTTTTCTAAAACTTGGTAATTGCGAATATCCGAAATGCGCTTGGCTTCAGCTTGTTCGTATTTTAATTTATAGGATTTAAAGCCAAGGTAATATAGCAAACCATTTCGATAATGATACCCTACTCCAAAAAAAAGCAAAATAAAAAATGCAATTATCGAATAACTGCGAAACTTCCCAGAGAAGAAGGAAGTTTTCTTTAACGGTTTTCGTCTAGCTGGGGTTTTACTTCGGGTTGATGTTCTCCTCATTGAAAAACTACTTTTTCAAAAACTTGTTATTGACAACCGATAACAAAACATAAGTAATAATAATCAAAGGAATTGCCAAATATTGAAAGAAAATCAACAACAAAACACACAAACTTAGAAAGACAATTTGCAGTGCATTTTTCTTGAAACTAAAATCTTTAATTTTTAATGAAAACAAGGGGATTTCGGCATTTAGAATAAAAGCGCTAAACAAAGTTATGGCTAACAATATCCATTGATTGGTTAATAGTTCGAGAATCAATAAAGAATCCGAATTCTTGAGAACCAAGGGTAAACTTAAAATAAACAAGGCATTGGCTGGCGTTGGCAATCCAATAAAAGAATCAGTCTGACGGGTGTCAATATTAAAATTCGCCAAACGATAACAAGAACCCAAAGTAATGACAAATCCCAAAAAAGGAATAAACTCAATGGCAACTTCAGGATTTTGAGCCTCTTTTAGTAAAAAAAACATAACAAAACCAGGCACAACCCCACTAGTAACCATATCAGCAAGAGAATCTAATTGCAAACCCAATTCACCTGCAACCTTAAACAATCGGGCAAAAAAACCATCAAAAAAATCCAGAAAAATTCCTAGACACACAAATAAGAAAGCCATTTCAAAATTCAGTTTCGCCACAAAAACCACAGCAATACAACCACAAAAAAGGTTGAGCAATGTAATGATGTTTGGGATGTGTTTATTTATATTCATTAGGATTAGAATTAGATTATCAAAGTTCACAAATTTAATATAATAAGTCTATTAGAAGCGCGTTTTTTAAAAGAGATTTAATTATTCAGGGTATACAATTCTGAAAGGGTTGTTAAAATAGAGATTAGCTCGGTAAAAAATTATATTTTTGGAAAAATTTAAACAGCCCTCGTGCCTGCAAACTAATTCATGTTGAAAAAAATTCAATTCCTCTTTCTCCTCTTGCTTTGCGCCAGTTCTCCTGCGCAAACAGTAAGAAAGTATTCGAACGAGTTTATGAATATTGGCGTTGATGCCGCGGCTTTAGGAATGGCAAATGCTATGACCGCTAGCACCAGTGACGTGAATTCGGGCTATTGGAATCCCGCTGGATTGGTTCATCTCGAAGACCATCAATTATCTTTGATGCACGCCAATTACTTTGCTAATATTGCTCAATACGATTATATCGCTTATGCAAATACCATTGATGATGACAGTGCTTGGGGAATTTCACTTATTCGTTTTGGTGTAGACGACATTATGAATACAACCGAGTTGATTGACAGTCAAGGCAATATTGACTACAATCGTATCAGTCTTTTTTCGACAGCTGATTATGGAGTCACCTTTTCCTATGCTCGAAAACTACAAGTTCCTGGATTTCAGTATGGTGTAAATGCCAAAATTATTCATCGAATTATTGGGAAATTTGCCGGCTCTTGGGGATTTGGCTTTGACGCAGGGTTGCAATTCGAAAGAAATGACTGGAAATTTGGGTTAATGCTTCGAGATATTACAACGACCTATAATGTTTGGAGCATTGACGAAGCAGAATATAAAAAAATTGCCAATGCTATTCCGGGACAAAATCAGGAATTGCCTGAAAGCACCGAGATTACTGCTCCAAAAGCACAATTGGGTTTGTCCAAAAAGTTTATCGTTCGTTATGATTATAGTATTTTGGCCGCTGCCAATCTTAATATGCAATTTACCAAAACGAATGATATCCTTTCAACAGATTTTGTGAGTATTGACCCTGCATTGGGATTTGAATTTGGTTACACTGATTTGGTTTTCCTTAGAGCGGGAGTGGGTAATTTTCAAAACATACAACAAATTGATAATACCGAGAAAGTAGGTTTTCAGCCTAATATTGGTTTAGGATTCAAGTACAAAGGCATTCAAATCGATTATGCATTGACCAATTTAGGAAATCAAAGTGCAGCTTTGTACTCGAATATCTTTTCGGTAAAAGTTGATTTAGGGCTTTTTAGAAACTAAAAACATTCAAAATGAAATCCTCTTTATTAAAAAAAATATTTCTTTTCGCCTTTTTAATTGGGACGTTCTACAGTTTTGGACAAACTATTTTATTATCAAAAAACACTCGTGCTAGCGTAATTACTTGTGATACGGGTAACGAATCCTATTCGCTTTTTGGTCATACCGCAATAAGAATTACAGATGCGGAAAATAATCTTGATGTAGTTTACAATTATGGCGCTTTTGATTTTAGGACTCCCAATTTTGTAGCAAAATTTGCCAAAGGAGACTTGCAATACTTTGCCGTTGCGAATACTTTTTCTGACTTTATGAGTCAATATACCTATGAACAAAGAAGTGTTTTCGAGCAGGAATTGAATATTCCGTTGGCAGATAAACAAAAATTATTCGACAATTTGACTGCCGTTTTATCCTCTGACGAAAGCTATTATACCTATAAATTTATTGATAAAAACTGTACCTCAATGGTCGTAGATATGTTGAATAAAACTTTAGGTTCCACCGTAATAGCTTCAAAAATTGACTCCGACAAGACTTACAGAAGTATTTTATATCCCTACTTTGATAATTTCTTTTATGAAAAACTAGGCACAAGCATTATTTTCGGAACCAAAGTTGACGAATATAGTAATCACATCTTTTTGCCCTTTCAACTGCTCCAAAGTTTACAACAAACTAAATTCAACAATCAACCGCTTTGTTTTGAAACCAAAAATTTGTTAGAATTCAAAAAACAAGCGCCTCATTCTTGGTGGAATAATTTGTATTCATACATAGTGTTTCTTGGAATTATCCTAATCGCAAACAAAAAATACTTCGATAATTTTTATCTAATAATAATGGGATTCTTGGGTGTGTTTTTTGCTACCGTTGGATTTTATTCTTTCCACCAAGAATTAGCCAATAATTATAATGTACTGTTATTCAATCCAACCTTGCTTATTTTGCTTTATTTTATAGTAATAAGAAACAGCAAATGGATTATCAACTTAGCAGCATTTAACGTCGTTTCGATAGTAGTTTATGTCATCCTAATGATCAACAAAGCGCACTTATTAATCGTGATGCCATTAGTAATTACAAGTATTTTTATATTGGCAAGACTTATCTTCAAGAACAGCAAACGAATTCCGATTGTTTATTGACTATTGTCCTCGATAAAACAAGACTGTACTAAAGGTTTTTATGGTAATATTTAAATCTAAGAAGATGCTACGGTGCTTGATATAATATAAATCATATTGTAGTTTGACAAGGCTATCTTCAATTGATTCTCCATAAGAATAGTTGACTTGTGCCCAACCAGTAAGTCCTGGTTTTATAACATGTCGCGTTTCATAAAATGGCATTATTTGAGAAATTTCTTTTACAAAAAACGGTCTTTCGGGCCGTGGGCCAATAACTGCCATTTCACCTTTCAAAATATTGACAAATTGTGGAAATTCATCCATTCTAGTCTTCCGCATAAATTTCCCAAATGGTGTCACCCTAGAATCACTAGCGCCTGAAAAAACTGCACCTTTTGTTTCAGCATTAGTAATCATTGTTCGAAACTTGAGAATTTGAAATATTTCGCCGTTTTTACCTACTCTTTCCTGAGTATAAAATAATTTTCCCCTATTTCCTAACACATTTCCTAATAAAATAATAGGCATTAAAAGTACTCCTATGCCCAAGCCAACTAGGGAAATTACAATTTCTAAAATTCTAACTTGTAGCAAATACAATTGATTGTTATTGGATCGGCTAAAAGGAAAAAATTTATAGAAATCTTTAGTTATGAATTGAAGTGGAATGCGCTGTGTTTTATCCTCGTACACTTGTATATATTCTCGAATTGTTGTCCCAGATTCCAATAAATGAAGTAACTGCAAATACAAATCCGGCGTTATATCTTCGGTATTTTGAGAAGCAACCACTATTTCAAATAGCTTCTTCTCGTTCGTAAAAGAAACTAAATCATCGATCCAAACATGTTGCACATAACTATACTCGACAACATCATTGTTATTTTTATCAGAATTCACATAGGCAACAATTCGGTAATGAGGATTTGATTTTTCTAAATCTAGAATTAGTTGTTCTACTTGCTCCCGATTGCATACCAATAAAACATTTTGAACAAAACGATTGGACGCCAAAAAGTTTACATAAAAAGTTCTCCAAAGCAGCAAAGCAAAAAGTATTGTAAAATAAAATACTACAATTTGAAATCGATTAGTTGGCAATTCTGCTGAGAAAACAGGCGTCAATAAATAAAGTAAAACTGTCGTCGAAGCTGTTAAAATCGTACTTCTTAAAACTTTAAACTGATTACTAGCAACTTGCAAGTCATACATTTCAAATACCGATCCAATAATTGAAATATAAAATCCCAGCACAATAATATAATAATACGTATTAACCGAAGATTCAAGGTATTGCATTTCCAATAATCGACCTACTACAAATAATGCAAATAAAACAACTAAAACATCAAAAACCCGTAGCAAAACTTTTCGCTCAGATACTTCAAAATGTATTTTTTTGTTCTTATTCATTGCTATTTACACTCTAAATTTCAATTAGGACAAATCTACATAAACATCTGCTGAAATCAATACAAAATCGATGAACGACAAGTATTTATTGATGAATTAATTTTAAAGTTTTAATCTTATCAATTATAAAATTATAATTAGAACCAATCATAAAACTAGCATGAAATAGGATCAAATTTAAATATAAAGCTTCGTCTTTAGTCATTTTTACTATTTTCTAACCAATTTAAATACTGCTGAATCACAGCAGTTTCGCAATAATTATGAACAATCCTATTTTGAAGTGACTTTCCAAAATTTGAAGCCAAATCATCATTTTCAATTAATTTAACTATTGCATCATAAAATAACTGCACATTACCGCTTTCAACTAAAAAACCATTAATTCCATTTTGAATTAAAACAGGAATCTCACCTACATTTGTAACTACAACAGGTTTTCCATACAAACCATATTCTAGCAAAGCTACTGGCAAACCCTCAGATTGTGAGGTCAAAATACCTATTTCTGATTGATGGAGTATGTTTTTTATATCATCTCTAGAACCATAAATAAAAACAGTGTCTTCTAACTTAAAGTTCAAAATCAAAGCCTTTACTTTTTTTGAATATTCATCATTAAAATCTTTTCCAACGAGATGAAAAGTCCATTCAGGAAGTGATAGTTGCACTTTTTTTGCCACTTCAAGCAATAAAAAATGGTCTTTTTGAACTCTCAAATTGGCCAAAGATACTATTCGTTTTCCTTTAATTCCCTCCAAAATAGTTTGTTCTGATTTATTATGCTCTTCTGAGGGAAAATTAGGCAAATAAATCACATTTTTACAATGTATTTTCTGTTCAGCCCAATTTTTAAGATGTTGGTTTACTGCTATAATTCCATTAAAAAAAGGAAGGATTACTTTTAAACCAAAAGAGGGTCTTTCCGACAAAAATTCACTATCACCATAATGGTCGTGCCAAATAAATTTTATTTTAGGACAACCTAACTTCAATAAAAAAGCGGTAAAAAAAGAAGTACTGTGAGCGTGCACTATTTCTACCTTATTTGCTTTTACAAATTTTCGCAATTGAAGTACTGATTGTATGTCAAAAGCACTTTTCTTTTTCAGAAAAAAATAGGACACATTACTACTTATTTGATTCAAAAGAGGCCCTTCTTTTCGAGTGGCTACTACCCCTGAAAATTCAATTTTTTCGGCAATAGCATTGGCATAATTTACCGCCATACGTTCAGCACCGCCCGCTTCAAGAGAATCTATGATTTGAAGTATTCTCATGATTCTAGCAATGTTTTAATATCCTTTTCAAATACATCCAAAGTAAACTGCCTCGACCATCCACTGGCTCTCTGAACTTTGCTTGAATAATCAAATTCATCATTCAAAAGACCAGCGATTTTTAAAGCATCTTTTTCTATATCCATTTCCAAAAGAACACCTCGTTGTCCATAATCCAGCATAAAAGGAACACAAGAAACGGCAGTTGCCAAAGGCACACAACCCCAAAACATTCCTTCGGCAATGGCTTTTGGCCAACCCTCACTATCCGAAGGTAAAATCACAAAATGACTCGATTCGTAGGCTTTTTTTACTTTTTCCTGAGTTTGATTTCCCTGCAACGAAATGATGTTACTTAATTTATTTTGACCAATATATTCTTCCAAACTTTTTCTTTCTCCTCCTTCTCCATACAAATTTAATGCAACATCAAATCCTTTTTTAAACAAAGATTCCACTAATTGAATAGCATATAAAGGCTTCTTTCCCGAAACCAAAGCGCCCACAAAAATAAAACGAATTTGTTTTTTTAGATCTTTCAAAAAAATAGTTGATTTTTCAGCTTCAGTATATGTGGCTGTAAAAAATGGTTTGATGTTTTTCGAACTGCCTGTCCATTCACCATAAACCAAAACCTGCATATTCCGAGTTAAAAAAGTATTGCTTAAAATCCACTTTTGCAAACGATATGTCCAAGGTTGCTTCGATTTTGGATCCCAATTTCCAGCATATTTGGCTGTTTTTGTTTTATTTGGAAATAAAATTTGAACCAAACTTCCCAACAATCCAATATTTCCGGGACAACGCAAATGAAGGTGATCGGCTTTTTGCATGGCGCAAAAAATCTGAAAACAAATCTTAGGAGTTTTAAAAATCGTCTTTAAAAAACCTGTAAAGCTCAACACATCAAAGCTTTCTATAGCTACAAAATCAATGTTTTGATGTTCATAACCACTATCAATTGGTGATTTATTAGCATCGACCAAAGGGGCAACAAGAATTACTTTATCTACCTTTTTTGCCCAAATATTCATTTCGCGAACGTAAGGTGCATAAGCAAAATATCGATTTTGCTCGAGAATATGAGAAACATGAGTAATGATAACAAAAGTCATTCTAAAGTATTCGGTTGCGAATTAATATTTCTAGTGGTAAATGTATTGCTAAATCTAATCATTATCAACAACTGAATTTAATTTTTAGATTTACATTACAGTAGGATTAATCAAGTCAATTCATAAACTACCGCAGTACCTATCAAAAACGTACTGCTAATCAACCCTTAACATTTGTTAACAAAATAGATTTTCAGAAACCATAATTAATTGTATTTTTACCGTTCAAAATTTAGAAAAATAAATGGGCAAAATCATAGCGATTGCTAATCAAAAAGGTGGTGTTGGAAAGACAACAACTTCGGTAAATCTGGCAGCATCACTCGGTGTTTTAGAAAAAAAAGTGTTATTGATAGATGCTGACCCTCAAGCAAATGCGAGTTCAGGATTGGGAATAGACGTTAATACAGTAGAAATTGGAACGTATCAAATTATAGAACACAGTAACACTCCAAAAGAAGCTGTATTGAAATGTACTGCTCCAAATGTTGATGTAATTCCTTCGCATATTGACCTTGTCGCCATCGAAATCGAACTCGTAGATAAGGCCGACCGAGAATATATGCTCAAAAAATCATTGGAAAGCATCAAGGACGAGTACGATTATATTATTATTGATTGTGCTCCATCATTAGGCTTGCTTACTTTGAATGCTTTAACGGCTGCCGATTCAGTCATCATTCCAATTCAATGCGAATATTTTGCACTTGAAGGTTTAGGAAAATTATTGAATACCATCAAAAGCATTCAAAAAATTCACAATCCTAAATTAGATATTGAAGGCTTGCTTTTAACAATGTTTGACTCTAGATTGCGATTATCGAATCAGGTGGTAGAAGAGGTTCAGAAACATTTTAACGATATGGTTTTTGAAACTATAATTCAAAGAAATGTAAAATTGAGTGAAGCGCCAAGTTTTGGCGAAAGCATTATAAACTATGATGCAACAAGCAAAGGAGCAAACAATTATTTACAATTAGCTCACGAAATTATAAAGAAAAACAGCAAATAATTTTTATGGCACAAGCACTAAAAAAACAAGCCTTAGGAAGAGGATTATCGGCTTTATTGAAAGATCCAGAAAACGACATTAAGTCAGTAAGCGATAAAAATGCTGATAAAGTGGTGGGGAATATTATTGAGCTTGAAATTGAAGCGATAGAAATCAATCCATTTCAACCCAGAAGTAATTTCAATGAGGATTCGTTGAGAGAATTAGCCTCTTCTATCAAGGAATTAGGTGTGATTCAACCCATTACAGTTCGAAAATTAGACTTCAATAAATACCAATTAATTTCAGGAGAACGACGTTTACGCGCTTCAACTTTAGTAGGATTGACTACCATTCCTGCCTATATCCGAATTGCAAATGATAACGAATCTCTAATTATGGCTTTGGTTGAAAACATTCAACGCCACGATTTAGATCCAATAGAAATCGCACTTTCTTATCAGCGATTGATTGACGAAATTCAACTTACACAAGAGCAAATGAGCGAACGTGTAGGAAAAAAACGTTCGACAATTGCCAATTATCTTAGACTTTTAAAATTAGACCCAGTAATCCAAACCGGAATTCGAGATGGTTTTATCAGTATGGGGCACGGACGAGCAATTATCAACATCGAAAATCAAGATATTCAGACCGATATTTACCAAAAAATTGTGAGTCAAAATCTATCGGTTCGTGATACTGAAGCTTTAGTAAAAAATTATCAGGACAGCTTGAAACCTAAGCCTGCTGGAAAACAAAAATCAGCTGCGTTTGAAATAGCCGATTCAGAAAAAAACACTTTCAATACATACTTCGGAACAAAAGTAGATGTGAAAATTGCTGGAAATGGCAAAGGAAAAATCACAATTCCATTTCATTCTGAAGAAGATTTCAACAGAATTATTAAACTAATAAAAGGCTAGTGAATAAATTTTATTTCATAGTTCTATTCCTTTTTGTATTTGGAAACATCACCGTTTTTTCTCAAAAGAAAACAGACGAGGTTTTGATAGCAAAAGACACTTTGAAATCAAAAGATATTGATCCATTAACCCCTGCGAAAGCTGCTTTTTATTCGGCTATTCTTCCGGGTTTAGGTCAAGCATACAATAAAAAATACTGGAAAATCCCTATAGTTTACGGAGCCATCGGAGTGAGCTTGTACTATTATATCGATAGCAGCCAAAAATACCATCAATATCGAGATGCCTACAAACGAAGGTTAGAAGGTTATACCGACGATGAATTTAATTATTATAATGACGAGCAATTAATTTCAGCTCAAAAATTTTACCAACGGAACAAAGATTTTTCAGCTTTATTTGTCGTTGGATTTTATGTATTAAATATTGTAGACGCCAATGTTGATGCAGCATTGATTCAATTTAATGTAAATGAAAACTTATCAGTTAAACCAGATGTTTACATGAATGATGTAACATATCGAGCAAATTTTGGACTAACATTTAATTATAATTTTTAAGTCCAAACCCGATAAGTGAAGAGTAATTAAAGAAGGGAACAACTTCAAAGAAGACAATTGTAATATAATAAACAATGAAAATAGCATTATTAGGATACGGAAAAATGGGTCAGACCATCGAAAGAATTGCACTGGAAAGAGGTCACGAAATTGTTTTGAAAAAAGACGAATTCAATACCTACGAAGGGCTTTCAATAGCTGATGTAGCCATTGATTTCAGTATTCCGGCAGTAGCTGTAGATAATATTTCAAGCTGCTTTTATGCTAATGTTCCTGTCATTTCTGGCACTACCGGCTGGTTAGACCGATACGACGAAATGGTTGCCCTTTGCGCTGAAAAAAAAGGAGCTTTTATATCTAGCTCAAATTTTAGTTTGGGTGTCAATCTTTTCTTTGGGCTCAATGAATATTTAGCAAAAATGATGTCAAAATTCGACTCCTATAAAGTTACCATGGAAGAAATTCATCATACACAAAAACTAGATGCTCCAAGCGGAACCGCCATTTCATTAGCAAAAGGAGTTATCGAAAACAGCAAATATACCAGTTGGACTTTAGAAGAATCAAAAAACAATGACCCGAGTGATAGCGAACTGGCGAAGGAAATTCATATTGAAGCCATCAGAACGGGTGATGTTCCTGGAACACATACGGTAACCTACACTTCAGAGGTAGATACTATCGAAATAAAACATACGGCTCACAATCGAGATGGTTTTGCACTTGGTGCAGTTATCGCCGCCGAATGGATTGTTGGCAAGGAAGGTGTTTTCTCTATGAGAGACGTACTGGAATTAAATTCCAAATAACAAACACCAAATTCAAAAATAGGTCTAAAAAACAAATTTCAAATTTTAAATTTCAATAGAAATCTAAAATCTAACCCGAACGTCAGCGAACTGGCAAAGCAAATCTAAAATCTAAAATTATGACAGCATATCAATGGTTTGTATTTTTCTTATTAGTACAAATAATCCACTTTTTAGGAACCTGGAAATTATATGAAGCAGCCGGAAGAAAAAAATGGGAAGCAGCAGTTCCAGTATACAATGCAATCGTTTTGATGAAAATTATTGGTCGCCCAACTTGGTGGACATTATTGCTTTTTATTCCAATCATCAACCTAATTATGTTTCCTGTTATTTGGGTTGAAACTTTGCGAAGCTTTGGAAAACGATCTTCCTTAGATACCTTTTTGGGCCTTGTAACCTTAGGTTTTTATCTATTTTATGTCAATTATACGCAACCTATAAATTACGTTTCCGACAGAAAATTAACCCCTGAAAACAAAGCCGCCGACACTGTAAGTTCGTTACTATTTGCAATAATTGTTGCTACATTTGTACATACTTACTTTATTCAGCCCTATACAATTCCTACTTCTTCATTAGAAAAATCATTATTGATTGGGGACTTTTTATTTGTCAGCAAAATGAATTATGGAGCTAGAGTTCCTATGACTTCAGTAGCTTTACCTATGGTTCACGACTCAATTCCATTGACAAAAAAGAAATCCTATTTGAGTTGGCCACAATTGCCTTATTTCAGATTACCTTCGTTTCAGACGATTGCAAAAAATGATATAGTTGTTTTCAATTGGCCTGCAGATACGGTGTATCAATTTTTTGACAGATCTGGCCGAAAAGCAGTGCTTAAACCCATTGACAAAAAATCGAATTATGTAAAAAGATGTCAAGGAACTCCTGGAGATAATTTAGAGATTAGAGATGGAATCGTCTATATAGATGGCAAACCTTTAGTATTGCCTGAAAGAGCAAAATCGCAATACGAACATACTGTTTACGCAGCAAAAGGTGTTTCGAATGAAGTTTTAGTGGCGACGGGTTCAACTGAATTCAATAGAGTATACATCCTAAAACCAAATAGTGAGGAGCAAATAGCGGCCGTTCAACCCTATATTTTGAATGCATCTCAAAACCAAGACAAATCCTTTACTGTTATGACTGGTTTTAATGGAATTCCTCTCAGTGTAATCCAAAAAACCGGAATCTACGCGCAAGAAGTGTACGATGCCAAAAACGATGTCAATCTTACTTTAAAAGCTGCATCTGAATTACGCAAAAACGCCACTATAGATTCTGTTATTAGACATATTGCTAAAAAAACAGCTGCTTTAGAACCAAGTATTTTTCCACACAACACCAATTGGACAGTGGACAATTTTGGCCCAATAACAATTCCTGAAGCAGGAAAAACAGTTCAATTAACACAACAAAATCTACCACTTTACAAAAGAATTATCGAAAATTACGAAGGAAATACATTAGAAAATAATGGGAATTCAATAAAAATAAACGGTGAGTCGGCTACTTCTTATACTTTCAAACAAAATTATTATTGGATGATGGGGGACAATCGCCATCGTTCAGAAGACAGTCGCTATTGGGGTTTTGTTCCTGAAGATCATATTGTTGGAAAACCTGTTTTTATCTGGATGAGTTGGGATACCAATGGTAAAGGATTGGGCAAAATTCGTTGGGAACGCCTTTTTACCACCGTGGGAGGTGATGGCCAACCTCAATCTTATTTTCAAATTTTCTTAATTCTTTTAGCTGCCTTTTTTATAGGCGATTATTTTTGGAAAAAAAGAAAAGCGAATAAAGTATAAATAAAACGTGTCAAGTTTCAGTTTTCTAGTTCCAACACAAACCTGAAACTTGAAACTTGAAACAAACAAAAAAAATGAAATCGTTATTCCATCCCTCCTATTTCCCCTCGATTAGCCATTATGTTGCTATGGCACAATCGGAGAACATTGTATTTGAAATGGAGGATAATTTCCAAAAACAGACCAACCGAAATAGAACTTATATTTACAGTCCCAATGGAATTCAGTTATTGAACATTCCTGTAAAGCATTCGAAAGAAGCACACCAAAAAACAAAAGAGATTAAAATTGAAAATGATTTCAATTGGCAAAAGCAACATTTCAAATCATTAGAAGCAGCATATAGAACCTCTCCTTTTTTTGAATTTTTTGAGGATGAAATAGTTCCAATTTTCGAAAAGAAACATCATTTTTTGATGGATTTGAATTTTGAAAGTATGGAATTTGTTGCAAAATGCCTGAGAATGAAATTGAATTATGAAACCACTACAGAATATTTTCATCAAGCGGATTCTAACATTTTTTTAGACTACAGAACTTTGGTTGACGGAAAAAAAGATAAATCCCAATTCGAAAGTTACACTCAAGTTTTTGATGACAAACACGGATTTTTAAACAATTTGAGCGTGTTAGATTTACTGTTTAATGAAGGAAAATACGCTTTAGACTATTTAAAGAATCAAAAACTAATCCTAGAATAAAGCCTAAAGCCAGAACTATTCCATCGAAAGTTTCGCCATAATGGGATAATGATCTGAATTTTCGAAATCCGAAAAACTTTCGAATTTTTTAACTTTCATCTTACTATCAGCAAAAATATAGTCTATTCTAGCTGGATAATAACGGAACTTATAAGTTGCTCCAAAACCCACACCTGCTTCTTCAAAGGTATCATTCAAAGAACCCTTAATATTTCGGTAAACATAGGAAAAAGCACTATTGTTCATATCACCACAAATTAATATTGGATACGGACAGTTTTTTTTGTGCTCTTTAATAATCTCTGCTTGCTGTTGTTGCTGTTTGAAAGCCTTGCTTATTCTATTGAACAGTTTCTGTGATTTTCCCTGATTAATGGTCTCAATATTCTCATCTATTTCAGACACATCAGGTGAAATTTTTATCGATTGCAGGTGCATATTATAAACTCTAATAATATCTTTTCCTTTTTTTATATCAGCAAAAACAACATTATTATTCGAATTGGGAAACACAATATTTCCTTGATCAATTATGGGAAATTTAGAAAAAATAGCTTGAGCCGTTTTAATCTGATTTCCTTCCATCAAGATGTATTTATGACTATACACTTTCAAATCGATACCGGCAGAGTTCGAATACTCCTGTATACACAAGATGTCAGGATTTTTTTCATTGATAAAAGTCAAAATATCATCGGGAACATCATCTCTGCTAAGCCATTTGAACACATTAAACAAACGAACATTATAACTCATTATAGTAAAATCTTTTTCGTTCTCGGGGAATTCTTTAGCCGAAAACTTATAAAATTTATTGATAAAGGTTATCCCCATCAAAAGCACCAAACCCGACAAAATCATTCTTTTCTTGAACTGAAAACCCCAATAAAAAAAGAATAGCCCATTCAAAATAAAAAACAAGGGCATAAACAAGGTGAAAACCGACAAAAGAGGGAATAATTTAGGTGCTAAAAAAGGTAAAACATAAGCAACAAATGTGGATACAGTAAGCACTATATTCAAAAAAAACATCACTTTATTAAACCAAGAAAGGTTTTTCATACCATTATAATTTCATTATCGCCTCCTTTGGCAGTAGCCTTATTTCCCTGCTTTAAATAAAAACTCTTTTTCTTCTTGTGTCAAACAATCATAACCGGAACGACTGATTTTATCTAAAATTTCATCTATTTGTTGTTGCTTTATATCCTTGACAATAATTCTTGATTTTGGCTTAGATACTGGCTTTTTATAATTTTTATGTACTTTTTTGAAAGGAGTAGATGATGATTTATCAAACAAATTAACAAAAAAATCCAATAGGTTCGAAACAATCTTACTCAAATCGGTTCCATTCTCGAGTAGTTTTATATAAACAAATCCGAAAAAAGCCCCAGCCAAATGAGCAATATGCCCACCGGAATTCTCAGATTGAATTTGCATCAAATCAATTAAAAGAATTACTACAGTAACATGCCAAAGTTTAACATTACCAATAATCAATAAACGCAGATTCATCAGGGGTTGATAGGTTGTTGTGGCAACCAATATTGCCATAATTGCTGCCGAAGCACCAACAATTGGCAAAATAATATTCATTAAATAAAAGAAAAAAACGAAAACTATTCCCGAAAAAATAGCTGATAAAATATACAATCCCAATAACTGTTTCTGGTTGAAAAAAGTCAAAAACAATTGACTGGAAAAATTCAAAATGATTAAATTGAAAAAAATGTGAAAAAAATCAGAATGAAAAAATGAATAGCTAATTATTGACCAAGGTTTCGACAACAAATCCATTGGATTCGAGGACAAACTCACATATTGAAGAAAATCGATATTGATGTTCACAAATCGTAACAATCCAAAAATCACATACGAAACTAGGAAACAAGCAATATTCAAGTAGATCAACCTTTGGGTTATTCCACCAAATTTGTATTGCCTTTTTAAGTCGTCAATTATACTGTTCACTTTGAGCTAAGGGTTTAAGGTTTAATTTAGGATTTAATTCCAACGATTACGGTTAAACTGATTTTTCTTCCAAAACCACATCATCAAGAAACCTGTTAATGCACCGCCAACGTGCGCAAAATGGGCGATTCCAGTACTTCCTGCACCGAAAATCGAACTTCCCTTGAAACCCAAAAACAAATCGATGGCCAAAATTCCTGGTACAAAATATTTAGCTTTAATCGGAACTGGAATAAACATCAAAGCAAGTTCAGCATTTGGGAACATAAATGCAAATGCGGCCAAAAGTCCATATATAGCACCCGAAGCTCCTACAACAGTGCCTTTGGTAATCATCGAGGCTTCAACAATGGTATTAAACTGCTGCTGACTACAATTCACTCTCTCTAGAATACTATTTATTTCACCTGCCATCATTTGACCCTTTGCATCAAACAAACTACTATAATCAGCATTTAATAATAGATGAATTTCAGAAGATGTTAACTTCAAACTTGAAACATCTGATAACAAGGAATGAATCTCATAATAATTTACTCCGGTATGCAACAAAGCAGCACCCAATCCGCAAGAAATATAGAAAAACAAGAATTTTTTCCCACCCCAAAAATGTTCTAAAGCACTTCCAAAAGAATAGAGTGCAAACATGTTGAATAAAATGTGCGCAATATTGGGAAATGGAGCGTGCATAAACATATGGGTAATGAACTGCCATCCCATAAAACTATCGCTTTCTGGATAATACAGCGCAAAAAAATCGTAGGCTACCGGCACAAAGTAAGAACCAATAAAAAAGAGAATGTTTATTATTAATAGTTGTTTTACAACTGGTGTGATGTTCATCATAAGGCAAATTTTTTGTCTAAATCTTCCACACGCATCGTGATGAAAGTAGGTTTTTGAAATGGAGAAACGTTCGGGTCTTTACAAGCAAAAAGTCCGTTGACCAAATTTTCCTGTTCTTTTTCGGTCATATAAGTTCCAGTTTTTACTGCCAAACTTCGGGCCATCGACTTGGCAATCGTGTCGTTCTGGCTGAAACTGCTTTCTGGAATTCCGTCGTGCAAATCACTCAAAAGCTGTTCCAAAACTATCGAAGCTTCACCTTCGGAAACATTGACAGGCAATCCTGAAATGACAACACTATCGTCATTTGTTTCTTCGAAAACAAAACCCGTATTAGTCAATGAAGGTTTCAATTCGGAAATTAATTGCATTTCATCATTTGAGAAATACAAATGCAACGGAAACAACAACTGCTGACTTGAAGCCAAATGAACCGTAATATTGCGCAGGAATTGTTCGTACAAAATGCGTTGATGAGCGCGTTGCTGATCAACAATAATCATTCCTGATTTTATTGGATTTACAATATATTTTTTATGAATTTGGTAGGTTTTATGAACCGTTTGCTCTACTTCATCATTATTGAACAAGGATGAAGTTACCGCTTCATTTTCGAACGTCATCGCATCAATTTCCTCAGAATCTTGTTTTAAACCTACATACAAACTTTCCCAATTCGATGTTGGCTCTGGCTTTCTAAAATTTGAATTTGAGTTCGAAAAATGCTTGTTGGGTTTAGTATCTTGGGAAAAAGGATTGAAACTACCATCTACCTGAATCGTAGGTGTTGCGCCTTCTAAATCTTTGTAATGATAGGGTGTGTCTAAATTCGCATCACGTTCAAAATCCAATACCGGTGCTACGTTAAACTGTCCTAAACTGTGTTTTATTGAGGCCCGTAAGATAGCATACAAAGCGGACTCATCGTCGAACTTAATCTCCGTTTTTGTGGGATGAATATTGATATCTATCGAATTGGGTGGTACTTGAAGATATATAAAATAACTTGGTTGTGAGCTATCTTTCAAAAGACCATCGTAAGCAGCCATCACGGCATGATGCAAATAGCCACTTTTTATAAATCGATCATTGACAAAGAAAAACTGTTCTCCACGGCTTTTTTTAGCAAATTCGGGTTTGCAAACAAAACCTTGAACATTTACTATTTCTGTTTCTTCACTTACAGGAACTAATTTTTCATTTGTTTTACCCAAAAATACAGATACAATACGTTGCCTTAAACTAGAGGGTGGCAAATTGAACATTTCACTTCCATTGTGAAAAAAAGTAAAATAGATTTGTGGATGTGCCAAAACTACACGCTGAAACTCATCGATGATATGTCGATATTCTACTGTGTCCGATTTCAAAAAATTACGACGTGCTGGAATATTAAAAAACAAATTTTTGACACCAAAAGAAGTTCCCTTAGGTAAAACGGCCACATCTTGTGACACAAATCTACTGCCTTCAATTACAATATGAGTTCCCAGTTCTTCTTGATCTTGTTTGGTTTTCATTTCGACATGAGCAATCGCAGCAATCGATGCCAAAGCCTCTCCACGAAATCCTTTGGTGTGTAAAGAGAATAAATCTTCGGCTTGGCGAATTTTGGAAGTAGCGTGACGTTCAAAACACAAACGAGCATCCGTCACACTCATCCCTTTTCCGTTATCAATTACTTGAACTAAGGATTTTCCTGCGTCTTTCAGAATCAATTTAATATCAGTCGCTCCAGCATCAACAGCATTTTCAAGTAATTCTTTAACAACAGAGGCTGGGCGCTGAACGACCTCTCCGGCAGCTATCTGATTGGCAACATGATCAGGAAGTAATTGAATGATACTCGACATTAGTTCAGTTTATGGTTTTTCGATTCTGGTTTATAGTTAAACCTAAGTGAGCAAATTTAAGGATTTTCTATTGGGATTGCTACCTAAAATATTCATAAAAAACAAAAAAACCTATACCATCATTATAATAGTATAGGTTCTAATTCCGATAACTATCGGAAGTAAAAGTATTTTTATTCTTCTATCATCTTTAAACCTTCAATTTGCAAAGGTCCGGTTGATAGTAGTTGCTGATTTTTCATTTGATGACTGAAGGATGCTTGATGCCGTAAATACGCCATTTTTATAGCTGCAATTGCTGCTTCTGTGCCTTTATTTCCGTGTTTCCCTCCACTTCTATCTATGGATTGTTGCATCGTATTGTCGGTCAAAACACAAAAAATAACAGGAACATCGGTTTGAACATTCAAGTCTTTTATTCCTTGAGTGACCCCTTCACAAACAAAATCAAAATGTTTCGTTTCGCCTTGAATCACACAACCAATAGCTATTACTGCATCGACATTCTGAGTTTGAAGCATTTTTTTTGCTCCATAAATGAGTTCAAAACTTCCAGGAACATTCCATCTAATGATATGCTCTGACGGCACTTCGTTTTCCAAAAGGCCTGTAACCGCACCATAACAAAGTCCTTCGGTAATGGTATCATTCCATTCTGAAACAACAATCCCAAACCGAAAATTTTTCGCGTCTGGGATTGCATTTTTATCGTATTCGGATAAGTTTTTATTAATAGTTGCCATCTTTTATTTAAGATTTTAATGTTTAGATTTCTGATAACAAAAATACGAATCTAAAATCTAAATTCAGCAATCTATAATTATATTATTGAGCTAAACCAATTAATACATCAATTGTAGCAGCTTCAGGTGAAGCATCATAATTTTCTTTAATATCTGTAAAATATTTTAACGCCTCTTCTTTATTTCCCATCGCCAACGCTGTTTTTCCTGCTTTCAACAAGAAACGTGGTGTAGTGAAATCATTTTTATTAGATTCAGCTGCTTTTACATAATATTCTAAAGCTTCTTTGGGTTGATTTTTTTGAGAATAAGCATCCCCTATCGCACCTTTTGCCATAGCACTCAATATAAGGTCTTCTGATTTGAATTTACCTAAATATTCAATAGCTTCCGCATATTTTTTTGTATTCAAGTAAGCGATACCTGCATAATAATTAGCCAAATTTCCAGCATCAGTTCCTGAATATTCATCGGCTATTTTTACAAATCCAAATTTTCCTTCAGAACCATTCAATGATAATTTATACAAAGAATCACTAGCAACGCCATCTGTAGCTTTTTGAAAGTTTTGTTGGGCAAGAAACATTTCGTTTGCAGCCTCTTCCTCTTTCGGAGCCGCAACAAATTTTTGATAGGCTAAATATCCTACTGTCACTAAAGCTATCGCAGCAACAACTCCTATAATGATTTTTTGATTTTTGGCTACAAAATCTTCCGTTTTTGATGCAGTGGCATCCAATGTAGAGAAAACTTCTGCTGTTGTACTATTTTTTTCTAATACTGAAATATCCTCGGTAACTTCTTTAACTTCTTTTTCTTTTGCTGGTTTATATCCTCTTTTATTATAAGTAGCCATTTAATTTTAATTTAGTGAGCCGCAAAAATAAAATTTTTATTCGTATCGTCATAAAAAAATTAGCTTTATATTTAAATAAAAATGCATTATCCTCTATTTAAGTATTCGTTTCTTTCCATTTGAAAAATTTTTACCATTTGAAATTGGCTAAAAGCAATTTTTATCGATATTTTTCAATAATTTGCACCCTCTTACAGAAGCAGCTGCAAGAACAAAAAATTCCATTCGAGCAAGACCAAAATGTATTTAAAAAAAATCTCATTATTCAATTACAAAAATTTTTCTGAAGCAGATTTCGAATTTGTAAGCAAAATAAATTGTTTTGTTGGAAAAAACGGGATTGGAAAAACCAATGTTTTGGATGCCATTTACCATCTATCTTACGGAAAAAGCTATTTCAATCCCTTGGCAGTTCAAAACATCAAACACGGCGAAGAGTTTTTTGTAATCGATGGTGAATTTGAAATCAATGAAAGAAACGAACAAATCATTTGCAGCCTCAAAAAAGGGCAAAAAAAAATATTGAAACGCAACGGCAAAATCTATGATAAATTTTCGGAACACGTTGGTTTTATTCCTTTAGTCATTATCTCTCCCGCAGATCGAGATTTGATTGTGGAAGGCAGCGAAACGAGGCGAAAGTTTATGGACAGCGTCATTTCGCAGCTCGATTCCCAATATCTAAAGCAGCTCATTCAGTATCAAAAAGTAATGAGTCAACGCAATGCTTTGCTCAAATATTTTGCAGTGAATTACGTTTTCGACAACGATACTCTTTCAATTTACAATGAACAACTCGACACTTTTGGGAAATACATTTTCGAAAAAAGAAAAGAATTTATCGAGCAATTTATACCCATTTTCAACACCCATCATCAAGCCATTACAGGCTCACAAGAAACGGTTCAATTAGTTTATGAAAGTCATCTATTCGAAAATGATTTATTGACTCTTTTACAAGAAAACATCAATAAAGACAGGGCTTTGAATTACACTAGCGTTGGTGTTCACAAAGACGATTTGTCGTTTGAAATAGACCGTTTCCCAATCAAGAAATTTGGGTCACAAGGACAGCAAAAATCATTTTTAATTGCCTTAAAACTGGCACAATTCGAATTTCTAAAAAAACAAAGCGGTTTGAAACCCATTTTATTATTCGATGATATTTTCGATAAATTAGACGAAAGTCGAGTTGCCAAAATTGTTGAAATGGTCAATAGCGACACTTTTGGACAATTATTTATTTCGGATACACATCCCGAAAGAACCGAAAAAATCGTCAAATCGACACATCAAACGTATAAAATTTTCAACCTGTAAATATCTAATATTTTAACTTTTACTTTCAAAATCAGAGATAGAAATTACCTATTTTAGCATCTTTAATATTTAATTCAAACAATAATGAAACTCCTATCTAAATTTTTAATTGTATTTATTTCCATTTCTATTTTTTCCTGCAAAGGACAAACATCAAAAAACGTTATAAATACTGACCCAAAGTCCTTTTCAGAAAAAATTACAGCAACACCAAATGCGCAAATTATTGATGTTAGAACTCCCCAAGAATTTGCAGGCGGCCATATCGATAAGGCAATAAATATCGATTGGTTAGGTGATAATTTTGAAGCAAATGTCCAAAAATTAGACAAAACAAAACCTGTTTTTGTATACTGTAAAACCAATAATAGAAGCCAGATAGCCGCTAAAAAAATGGAAGAATTGGGGTTTAAAACCATCTACAATATGCAAGGTGGCTTATTGAAATGGGATGCCGAAGGGCTATCGAAACCAACCGATAAAATCATAGGAGTTTGCAGTCAAGAATATGCCGAATTATTAAACACTGATAAAAAAGTATTAGTTGACTTTTATGCCGAATGGTGCGCCCCTTGCAAAAAAATGACGCCATATCTGTTGAAAATGCAAAAAGAATTAGCTGATAGCGTGGTTATCATTCGATTAAATGCTGATGAAAATCCGACCTTGATTAAAGAAATGAAAATCCTAGAACTTCCTACGCTCATATTATATGAAAACAAAGTTAAAAAATGGCAAAATTCTGGTTTTATCAGCGAAGAAGATTTGAAAAAACAACTGCAATAATCAACAAAATATGCTTTCAAAAGACAGTATACAATTTCTAGATGATTTAAAAGCCAACAACAATCGTGATTGGTTTTTAGAAAACAAAAAACGCTATGAAGTTTTCAAAAAAGACTACCAGCAATTAGTTGGTGATTTTCTTAATACCATGAAACCATTGGACCCTTCTCTTGAGATGCTTGAAGTCAAAAATTGTACCTTCAGAATCAATCGCGATATTCGATTTTCGAAGGACAAATCACCCTACAAAGATCACATTGGCGTTTGGCTATCGAGCGGTGCTAAAGGAAAAAATCGTTCTGGATATTATGTTCATATTGCCAGAACTGGAAGTTTTATAGCTGGTGGATTCTACTGTCCAGAAGCTGAGGATTTGAAAAAAGTGCGAAGAGAAATTGCCTATTTCTACGAAGATTTAGAAGAAATTCTTCAAGAAAAAAACTTTAAAAAAGAATTTGGAGATTTTGATCGAAATGAAACCAACGTTTTGAAAAACCCTCCGAGAGGTTACGAAAAAGAGCATCCTGCGATAGAGTTTCTGAAATTAAAAAGTTTCGAAACTTCTCAAAAATTCGATATAGAGGAGGTTACAAAAAAAGATTTTGTAGCGAAAATGACTCAAAAACTTATCACTTTGAAACCCTTGAATGATTTCATAAATAGGGCATTAACCTCTGAAGAATAAGATACTAAATGACTAAAAGAAAGATACTTTTTCTCGGAGAAACCTACAGAGCTGACGCTATTACTTGGATGAATGGCCTGAAGGAATTTGGTGATTTTGAAATTTTAACTTGGGAATTAAAAACTTCAAATCATACATTTTTTAGTCGTTGCCTCCGTCTTTTCGAATTTACTTCCGGATTATATCAAGTCAAAAAAATAATCAAAAGATACCAACCCGATATGGTTATTGCCGAGAGAACCACGAGTTATGGTTTTCTAGCAGCAATTTTAGATTTCAAGCCTATAGCGATCGCCCAGCAAGGTAGAACCGATTTATGGCCGGAAAAATCAATACTATTGCCCTTAAAAAAAATGACCCAACATTATGCTTTCAAGAAAGCTGATTTGATTCATGCTTGGGGTCCAGTAATGACCATTTCAATGAAAAAAGTGAATGTCGATATGACCAAAGTTCTAGTTTTGCCAAAAGGTATTGATTTAGAAAAATTTGGAAACAACAACACCTCAACCGATAAAATTTCGGCAATAATAACACGTTCCTTAATGCCCGAATACAGTCATGACGTTATTTTAAAAGCCTTTGGACTACTAGATAAAAAAGGGGTTGATTTTGATTTAATCATTGTTGGAGATGGAATACAATTGCAACTATTAAAAGAATTGACCAAGGAACTAAATATTGAAAACAAAGTCAATTTTATAGGCAGAATTCAAAACACACAATTACCCAAACTGTTGCAACAATCAAATATGTACATCAGTATGCCAATAACAGAAGGCGTTTCGGCCTCATTGTTTGAAGCAATGGCTTGCAAGTGCTATCCTATTGTTTCTGACATTCCGGGAAATGAAAGTTGGATTTCTCATCGAAAAAACGGACAATTGATAACTCTTGGCGATGTGCAAATGCTGGCTAATGAAATCCTTTGGGCATTCGAGAATAATGAGCTTCGAAAGGAAGCTGTAGCAAAAAACAGAAAATTTGTCGAAGAAAATGCCAATTACAGCACCAACATGAAAATCATTGCCGACGCTTATCACGCATTAATTAACACATCAAAAAATAACTAGTTATGTGTGGAATTAATGGGATTTTTCATTTGCAATCGCAAAAAAAAGTAGACGAACGTCTCTTGACCAAAATGCGCGATTCGTTAGAACATCGTGGCCCCGACGATAAAGGCTTGTACATAGAAAACAATGTGGGCTTAGGACATCGAAGACTCGCTATCTTGGATGTTTCAGCAGCTGGACATCAACCGTTTTTCTCAGATGATGGTCGTTATGTGATGACCTATAACGGCGAAATATACAACTTTGCATCTTTTTATCCTGAACTAAAAAGCAATGGATTTGCTATTAAAACAAGTTCAGATACCGAAGTCTTGTTGAAATTATTTCAATTGTACGGATTGAAAATGCTCCCTCGACTCAACGGAATGTTCGCCTTTGTAATCTGGGACAAATTGGAACGAAAAATGATTGCTGTTCGAGACAGAATGGGAGTTAAACCCTTGTATTATTCGATTTACAACGAAACATTCTATTTCGGTTCTGAACAAAAAGCACTTTTTACCGCAGGAGTTCCCCTGAAAATGGCACAGGATGGAATGGAAGAATACATATTCAATCGATTTGTGGCAAGAGAAAACACCTTGTACGAAAATGTAAAAAAAGTACTTCCGGGACACATTCTAACCATTCACGAAAGTGGAAAAATCAACAATGAAAAATGGTGGGATTTAAAAGCAGAAATTCAAAACCAACCCAAAATACAAAATCCAGTCGAATGGTTTCGAGAAACCTTTGATAATTCTATAAAATTGAGAATGGTCAGCGATGTACCTGTCGGGGTTTTACTGAGCGGCGGACTCGATTCCTCCTCAATTTTAGCCTCTCTGAGCCATCAGAATTTCAAAGACATACAAACATTTAATATCGGTTTCAAAGAAAAAGAACACAACGAATCGCATTTGGCCAAAAATATGGCGGAAAAATTCAATTACGGATTTCAAACGATGCAATTAGAAGATCATTCTCTATTTGACAAGCTAGTGAGTTCAACTTATTATCAAGATGAACCCATTATGCATTTGAGTGAACCTCATATTTTGGCATTGGCACAATTAGCAAAACCGAGAGTAAAAGTATTGCTTTCTGGCGAAGGCGCAGATGAATTGATGGGAGGTTATGTGAGATATAAAGCGTTGAAATACCCTTCACTACTAAAAGCTATCGCAACGGTTGGCCACATGGATTACTTTACTACCAAGCCAAGATTCGAGAAATTAGCACGCTACTCACAAATAGAAGATTTTGATGATTTGATACTTTATAACGGTTCTAATATTTACCCTAAAGATATTGCTCAGACTTTCGGAATAAATGCAGCTCCAAAAAACAACTATAGAAATCAAATTCTGGTTGATGCAAAAGAATTATACCCCGATAATTTGCGAAGACAAGCCCTTTATTTTGACCAACACACCTATTTATGCTCGTTGCTCGACCGAAACGACCGTTGTACGATGGGCGCTTCTATCGAATGTCGGGAGCCGTTTCTAGACCAAAGACTTGTGGTGGGATTGGGTTCCCTTGACGACAAATGGCTATTCAAAGGAAAAAAATGGAAATACATCTTGAAATCGGCAATGAAAAATCGCTTGCCCGAAGAAATCTTGAAGTTCAAAAAAGTGGGATTGAGCGTTCCTTGGGGTGATTATTTAATAAAAAGCCCTGAATTTATAGATGAATTAGAGTCCTTTGCGAAGAGTGATTTGTTCAAGATGACTTATTTCGAAACAATTGATGCTCAAAAATTGGTTTCAAATTTCAAAAAAGGCGATACCAAATTAATCCCATACATCATGCCCCTATTTATGATGCATATTTGGCAAAAAACCTATGCAACTCAATTTTAATACTTACTTTTGATCTTGATTCAAAACACTACTATTTTATGGAAATACAAACAAATTTTTCTCTAAAAAACTACAATACTTTTGGCATCGAAGCCAAAGCAAAACAATTTGTTGCTGTTCATTCCATCTCAGAATTGACAACCGTTTTAGAAGAAAGTAAATCTCAACCTAAGTTTATTCTTGGTGGCGGAAGCAATATGCTTCTGACTCAAGATATTGATGCTTTGGTAATTCATATAGATTTGAAAGGCAAAAAAATCATCAGGGAAACCGAAGATTCTGTTTGGGTCGAAAGTCAAGCCGGCGAAAATTGGCACGAATTTGTGCTTTGGACCATTAACCAGAATTTTGGCGGATTGGAGAATATGTCGCTAATTCCAGGAAATGTAGGCACAACTCCAGTGCAAAATATTGGCGCTTATGGCACCGAAATCAAAGACACGTTCGAATCTTGTGTAGCCATGAAAATTGAAAACCAGCAAATGAAAACATTCACTAAAGCGGAATGTCATTTCGGTTACAGAGAAAGTATTTTCAAAAATGAAGTGAAAGGCCAATACATCATTACTTCGGTGGTTTTTAAATTGACCAAACAAAATCACAAAATAAACATTTCGTACGGTGATATCAAGGCTGAATTAGTAAAAAACAATATTGAAAACCCTACCTTGATTGATGTAAGCAATGCGGTAATCGCCATTCGACAAAGTAAATTACCCGACCCTAAAGAATTGGGTAACAGCGGAAGTTTTTTCAAAAACCCGATACTATTGAAATCCGATTTCGAGAAAATTCACCAAAAATTCCCCGAAATGAAATACTATGAAATTTCAGCAACCGAAGTGAAAGTTCCCGCAGGTTGGCTCATAGAACAAGCAGGGTTCAAAGGGAAGCGTTTTGGCGACGCTGGAATTCACAAAAATCAAGCCTTAGTTTTGGTCAATTACGGAAATGCAACCGGGCAAGAAATTCTAAATGTGTCCAAAAACATTCAAGAAACGGTTTTCAAAACTTTTGGCATCCAGATTGAAGCTGAAGTCAATGTACTATAGATTTTGATGAGTCAAATTAAAATCCAAAACTAATTCCTGTTTAACAATGAATAATTGGTGATTGATAATTATCTTTGCAAAGATTTTTTAAAGACGCCAAGCCTATATGTTACTCTTTACTTTATACTTTTTTATTGTTGTTGTTGCCATTCAACTTGTCTATTATCTCTTTGTTTTCGCGAAATTTGCTTTCGCCAAAGCGCAAAAGTCAACACCAAAAAAAATATCAATTTCTGTAATTGTTTGTGCCAAAAACGAGGCCGACAATGCCATTCGATTTATCCCTCTGCTTGCAGAACAAGATTATCCTGATTACGAAATCATTTTGATTGACGACGCATCGAGCGACCATACCTTAGAGATTTTCGAAGAATTTGAAAAACAGTATTCCAATATCAGATTGGTAAAAGTAAAAAACAACGAGGCGTTTTGGGGTAACAAAAAATATGCTTTAACCTTAGGGATTAAAGCCGCTAAAAAAGATTATTTACTCTTCATTGATGCCGATTGTTATCCATCGTCTAAAGATTGGATTACGACTATGAGTTCTCAATTTACAATGCAAAAAACCATCGTTTTGGGTTATGGAGCTTATGAAAAAGTAGCCAATTCTTTCCTGAATAAAATCATCCGTTTCGAAACTATGCTAACCGCAATTCAATATTTTTCTTGGGCAAAAATAGGCAAGCCTTATATGGGCATTGGACGTAATTTGGCATATAAAAAAGAAGAGTTTTATAATGTAAATGGCTTTATCAGTCACATTCAAGTTCGATCAGGCGACGATGATTTATTCATCAATCAGGTGGCGACCAAAAAAAATACCACCATTTGTTTTTCGCCAGAAAGTTTTACTTATTCCGAACCAAAAACAACTTTCAAAGGCTGGTTCACTCAAAAACGCCGACACGTTTCAACAGCCCAACATTATAAAACATTCGATAAATTTCAATTGGCCCTTTTTTATTTAACTCAATTGCTTTTTATCACATTATCAATCGTTTTGCTCGCTTTTCAGTTTCAATGGATTATCGTTTTGAGTTTGATAGGCTTTCGTTATTTATGTACTTGGATTGTGTTGGGATTTTCAGCTGGAAAATTAAAAGAAAAAGATGTGATGTATTGGTTTCCAATTATTGAAATAGTTCTTATCTTCACACAATTAAATATCTTCATTTCGAATATTTTCTCAAAACCAGTACATTGGAAATAAGTAAACAGATAGAAAAAGCAAAAAAAGGAGACCAAGTCGCCTTCACTTTTCTATTGGATTTTTATTGGAATGAGGTGTACGGTTTTATGTTGAAACGCACCGAAAACGAAACCAATGCCGAGGATATTACCATAGAAACCTTTTCGAAAGCTTTCGACAAAATAGCGAGTTACAATCCTGAATTTCAGTTTAATACTTGGCTCATTGCTATTGCTAAAAACGTGCATATCGATTTGTTACGGAAAAAAAAATCGAGTCTTTTCATCGAAATTACGGACGATGAAAACCAGCAAGCATACAATATTGCCGACACCACTCCATCAGCTGAAGATGAATTGATTACCGAACAAAATCTATCGCAATTATTGCAGTTTATCAAAGAACTCAAACCGCATTATCAGGAAGTGATACAGTTACGCTATTTCCAAGAAATGAGCTATCAAGAAATTGCTTCCAAAATCGACGAACCCCTGAGCAATGTAAAAATCAAACTCCTTCGCGCTAAGAAACTTTTGGCCGAAATCATTCAGGATAAAAGGTAGTTTTCTACATTTTTTTCCTTTCTTCGAATTAGCTACAGATTATTTACTGGCACGTATCCTACTCAAAGTTTACTACTTGCATTTTGTTATTTTTAAGAAAAAAAAAAAAAAAAAAAGAATATTATGCGAAGAAAGAATTGCTAATAAAAGTTGAAGAATGGAGCTATGAATGCGATAAGAAAAGTATAATAATAAAAGAACAAAAAATATCGTTTAAATATTCAGAAACAACAACTTGAAAATATAGTTTCCCCAATAAAGTTACTGTAATTATAGAACAAAAAGATAGAATGATAGGTACTCTTTTTTATAGATATGTTCAAGAAGGCGAAAAAGAAAAATTAGATACTAGACGTAAAGAAACACCTTTTAAAATAAGTTCCATATTTTATTATGATAAAAAAGGTAGCGTATATAAAAATGAAACATATACTTATGACACAATATATCTAAAAAAATCTATGAATATTTATACACTAAATTAAACAATATATCAAGCGAAAAATATATTTATAAAGGAAAACTCATATTGATTGAATCAAAAAAATATGATAAAGAGAAAAACTTTATTGTCATTTACAATGAAGATAAAAAAGTCATTCAATCATTTGAATATATTTATGATAAAGAAAAGAATTGGATTGAGAAAAAAACTTATAGTAGAATGGGAAAACTTGTAAAATTAACTAAAAGAAAAATTACCTATTTCTATCAAGTTAATACGTTTACTAACAACCATTTCTTTTGAATTATTGTAAGGATTCTTGAATACTGCAACGATAAATTCCATTAGTTAGAAAAAACGTACCTTTGCAAAAAATTTACGTTTTATGACCACTTTCGAACAATTCAATCTTCCAAAATCAGTACAAAAAGCAATCGATGATTTAGGATTCACCACACCTACTCCCATTCAGGAAAAAACTTTTTCTGTGATAATGTCAGGACGTGATATGATGGGAATTGCACAAACCGGAACGGGTAAAACCTTCGCCTATTTATTGCCGTTATTAAAATTATATAAATTCACCCCAGGTCATACTCCTAAAATTGTCATTCTGGTTCCAACTCGTGAGCTTGTAGTTCAAGTTGTGGAAGAAGTAGAAAAACTAACCAAATATATGTCGGTTCGTACCGTTGGTATTTTTGGAGGCGTCAACATCAATACTCAAAAAACAACTGTATATCAAGGTTGTGACATTTTAGTTGGAACTCCGGGACGTGTGATGGATTTAACCTTAGACAATGTCATCCGTTTTGAAGAAATGCAAAAATTGGTTATCGACGAATTCGATGAAATGCTAAATCTAGGTTTCCGCACCCAATTGACTGCGATTTTGGCGATGATGCCCAAAAAACGTCAAAACATTCTATTTTCGGCCACGATGACGGATGAAGTTGATGCAGTTTTGAACGATTATTTCGATTATCCTGAAGAAGTTACGCTTTCGGCATCGGGAACTCCTTTGGAAAATATTACACAAATTACGTATAACGTTCCCAACTTTAATACCAAAATCAATTTACTGAAACACTTGTTACAAACCAATGAGAAAATGAGTCGTGTTTTGGTTTTTGTAAACAACAAAAAGATTTCTGATATGGTTCATACTCGAATCGAGGAAGATTTTGAAGGACAATTTGGTGTAATTCACTCCAATAAATCTCAGAATTATCGTTTGAGCACGATGGCTGAATTTCAGGCGGGAAATCTTCGTGGTTTAATCACCACCGATATTATGGCAAGAGGTTTGGATATTTCGAACATCACCCACGTTATCAACTTTGAAATGCCTGAACTTCCTGAATTGTATATGCACCGTATTGGTAGAACTGGTCGTGCCGATGCTACAGGAACGGCTATTAGTTTCATTGCGCCTCGTGAAGAAGAATCCAAATTTGCCGTTGAGTTATTAATGGATATGGAACTATCCGCTGAACCTTTTCCAGAAACTGTTGAAATCTCCTTAAAACTAATCGAACCTGAAAAAGACCGTCAGCCGATGAAGTTTATGATGAAAAAGGTAAAATTAGATGGGGATGGCGCTTTTCACGAGAAAAGTAAAAAGAATAAAAAAGTCAATCTGGGTGGGCCTGGTGTAACCAAGAAAAAAACACACGGTTCTGTCAATAGAAATATGCTAAAAAACCAAGCGAAGAAACGTAAGGATAAAAAGTAAAAAATACAACCGCAGATTCGCAGATTTTAAATCAATGTGAAAATCTGTGAATCTGCGGTTAAAAAATTAAATCTTCGTAAAAACCAAGCAAACTGGAGAGCATAACTCTATCTTTTTACCAGTATCGGTAAGCATTCCGGTAGTTTTATCTCTTTTGAAAATCACGATAGTATTGGTATATTGATGTCCAACTAAAAGGAAATTTCCCGTTGGATCAATATTGAAATTTCGAGGACCTTTTCCTAAAGTGCTTGTTCTTTGCACGAATTCCAATTTACCATCTTTTACTATCTTGAAAGCCGAAATATCATTGGCAGTTCCACGATTGGTGGCGTACAAAAACTTTCCGTCAGGCGAAATATGAATGTCGGCTGCTCCAATATCTCCTTTAAAATCGGCTGCGACAACTGTAGTTTCACTCACTTTTTTCAAAATTCCGTCGGCATAACTAAAAGAAGTGATGGTTCCATCTAATTCTTGTAAAACATAAACGTATTTTCCGTCTTTACTAAAAATCAAGTGTCTCGGGCCACTTCCGGGTTTAACCTCTATACTACTTTTGAGCGTTAAAACTTCTGTTGCTGAATTTGGATTGTTTTGATACAAATACACTTTATCAGTTCCTAAATCATTGGCCAAAACATATTTCTTGTCTGGCGAAAAATACACCATATGAGCGTGAGGTGCTTCTTGACGATTGGCATTGATACTTTTTCCGGTGTGTTGCACTATTTGCTTCACTTCACCAATACTTCCATCATTATTTTTGCCTAAAACTGAAATATTGCCACTGGAATAATTAGCTGTAATCACATTTTTATCATCATTGATGATATAACAAGGATTCAATCCGTTTGGATTATTATAATTCATAAAATCCAATTTTCCACTTTTTGAATCAAATCCAAAAGCGCTAACTGAACTTTTTTTATCGTTTTCACTTACCGAATAAACAAACTTATTGTCGCTAGAAACCGTCAAATAACTAGGATTGATAATATTTTCGGTATTGCTTTTAAGGCTAAAATCGCCTGTTTTGGAATCGAATTCATAGACATAGATTCCTTTACTTTCACAACTTTTGGTGTAAGTTCCAACAATTAAATTGAGTTTGTTTTTCTGGGCTTGCAATGTTGTTAAAGCAAAAACGGAAAGAAGAATGGTAACTGTTTTTTTCATTTGCTATATAATTTTGAATCTACATTAGAGTAAACTTCTTGTTTATACCCTATTAGTGATTTTCAACAAATATAATCTAAATTCCTGCAAAATCTGAAATCCAATTTCCAAAATCTAAAATCAAAATGCTATCTTTGACAAACTTAAAAGTAGAATGCAATTCAAACACCCAGAAATCCTATATTTCCTCTTCTTGTTGGTCATACCAATTCTGGTTCATTTGTTTCAATTGCGACGTTTCAAAAAGGAATATTTTACTAATGTTCGATTCCTGAAAGAACTTTCTATTCAAACCAGAAAGAGTTCCAAAATCAAAAAATGGTTGCTTTTAGCCACGCGATTATTGTTATTAACTTGCATTATCATTGCTTTTGCACAACCTTTTTTCAAAGCCAAAGACAGCAAAAACAGTTCCAACGAAATGTACATTGTTTTGGATAATTCCTTTTCAATGCAAGCCAAAGGTCAAAAAGGAGAATTACTAAAAAGAGCCGTGCAGGAATTGCTCGAACACACTCCCGAAAATCAAACTTTTTCCTTGATTACCAATTCCGAAACGTTTTGGAATACCGATATCAAATCCATTCGAACCGAATTACAAAACCTAAAATACAGTGCTTTGCCGTTTCAATTGGAAAGCGCAATGGCGAAAATAAAGTCCAGAAAATCGGCTTTCAACAAAGATGTTGTCGTGATTACGGATGCCATTGGATTAGAATCCAAACAACTGAAAAGTATCGACAAGGATTTTAATTCGTATTTCATAATTCCAGAATCGGAACAAAAAAACAACGCTTCGATTGACAGCGTTTTTATTCATCAAACTTTGGACGATTTCTATGAAATTGGTCTGAAACTATCTGCTTTTGGCGAAAAAGACAAGCAAATTCCAGTTGCTTTGTACAATCAAAACAAGCTGATTGCAAAGACTTTAACTAAATTTGAAACCAAAGAAAAAACAATCTATTTCACCATTCCTAAAAAGGATTTCCACGGTTACGTTTCCATTACCGACAACGGATTGGAATACGACAACAACTTGTATTTCAGTATTTCGAAACCTAAAAAAAACAATATCATCAGCATTGGAACGCCTGAAAAATCGAACTTTTTGTCTCGAATTTACACCATTGACGAATTCAATTTCAACAATTTTGCAATTGAAACTTTGGATTACAATGCCCTTGAAAAACAAAATACTATTGTCCTAAACGAACTGGACGAGATTCCACAAGCCTTGCAAACCACTTTGAAATCTTTTGTGGAAAAAGGCGGAAATCTGGTTCTTATTCCATCGGCGAAAGCTTCAACGACGAACCTCAATTCGTTTTTGAAAATTTTTGGAACCCTCCAATTCAAGTCTATGGAAAACAAAGAAAAATTGGTGACTAAAATCAATTTCAATCATCCGTTGTTTAGTGGTGTTTTCGAAAATAAAATCAACAATTTCCAGTATCCAAAAACAAAAACTTCTTTTGGAATAGCAGGTTTCAATCCAGCGGTTTTGTATTATGAAGACCAAACTGCTTTTTTGACTTCCATAAACAATCCAATCTCGTCGATTTATATTTTCACAGCTCCAATTAATTTGGAGAATTCTAATTTTCAACAATCGCCTTTGATTGTTCCTGTTTTTTACAAAATGGGAATAAATAGTCAAAACAACGGCGTGAATGCTTTGACTATTGGTAATAATAATCCATTCTTGGTTGACGCCACTTTGTCAAAAGACGAAATTTTGAAAGTCAAAAACGATTCAGAAACCTTTATTCCTGTACAACAAATGCTGAACGATAAAGTAAAATTGACTTTCAATGATTTTCCGGAACAAGCTGGAAATTTTGGAATTTACAAGCAAAATGAACGCATACAAAACATCAGTTTTAACTACAATAGAACCGAAAGTGATTTGGATCAAGCTAATGAAGAGGCCCTTTCTGATTACAAAACCATCGATTCTATTGAAACTGTTTTCGACACCTTACAAACCGACCGAACTGATAATCAAATTTGGAAATGGTTTGTTATATTTGCATTGCTTTTTCTACTAACCGAAATGGCAATTATACGATTCGTAAAGTAAAAACTTTGGATGCAATTAAAATAAAAAACAAAATTAAACACATAGTAACATAGAAAAAAAGAATGAGATAGCCCAATTTTTGGGTTCACATAGCTATGCTTTTCTCAAATAAAGTGAAACGCCTTTTTTAAATTATTACAAACTATGCCTCTATGTGTTTAAAATAAAGTAAATACATCTCGCAGATTTAATACTAAATAATTACTATGAGCACAATCATCCGGGAAGCCAAAATAATCGATTCCGAAAGTCCTTTTCACAACCAAACCGTTGATATTTTAATTGTTGATGGTAGCATCAAAAAAATAGGAGCTTCGCTTCTCAATACAGAAAATGCCGAAGAAGTAAAACTCGACAATTTACACGTTTCTCAAGGTTGGTTTGACAGCAGTGTTTCGCTTGGCGAACCTGGTTTTGAAGACCGAGAAACCATTGCAAACGGATTGAATGTTGCAGCAAAAAGCGGTTTCACGGCGATTGCTTTGCAACCCAACTCCTACCCGATTATCGACAATCAATCGCAAATTAATTTTGTAAAAAGCAAAGCCTGCGGTTTTGCTACTGAACTTTTCCCAATCGGTGCTTTGACTAAAGGAAGCGAAGGAAAAGATATGGCGGAATTATTCGATATGAAAAATGCTGGAGCAGTTGCATTTGGAGATTACAACAAGAGTATGGACAATGCCAATTTGCTAAAAATAGCTTTACAATACGTTCAGGATTTTGATGGATTGGTTATTGCTTTCGCACAAGATTCGAACATCAAAGGAAACGGCGTTGCGAATGAAGGAATCGTTTCTACTCGATTGGGATTGAAAGGAATTCCAGATTTGGCTGAAGAATTGCAAATAGCCAGAAATTTATTTTTACTGGAATACACCGGTGGAAAATTACATATTCCAACCATTTCAACAGCAAAATCGGTCCAATTAATCAAAGAAGCCAAAGCCAAAGGATTAAACGTGACTTGCAGCGCCTCGGTGCATCATTTGGTTTTGACCGACGAAAAACTGGAAAATTTTGACACTCGATGCAAAGTTTCTCCACCGTTGCGAACAGAAATCGACAGACAAGCATTGCTTGCCGGAATTCTGGACAATACAATTGATATAATTACAACCGACCACAATCCGATTGACATTGAACACAAAAAAATGGAATTTGATTTGGCCAAAGATGGAACAATTGGTTTGGAAAGTGCTTTTGGTGGTTTGACAAACTTATTGCCTTTGGAAAAAATTATCGAAAAATTGACGTCTGGAAAAGCTGTTTTTGGCATCGAAAATCAAACCATAGCTGAAGGACATAAAGCTAACATCAGCTTATTCAATCCTGAAGGAAAAAGCATTTTCACCAACGAAAATATCCTTTCAAAATCTAAAAACTCTGCTTTTCTGGGAACAGATTTAAAAGGGAAAGTTTATGGAATTTACAATCAGGGGATATTAGTTTTATAATTACCAAACATCGACGGTTTAAATCAAAAAATATGGAAAATTACAACATCGAAGAAGGAAAAAACATTGCAATTGTGAGTTATTTAACTATCATTGGTGCGATTGTAGCTATTTTTATGAACCAAGATAAGAAAAATAGTTTTGCTGCCTTTCATATTCGTCAGGCATTGGGAATATTTATTTCGTTTTTTTTAATAGGATACTTTATTGGCTATTTTGATAGTTGGATGATATCTTCTGCGTTCTATATTTTTTATTTCATACTTTGGGTTTATGGGTTTCTTGGAGCATTGCAAGGTCAGATGAAATTGATTCCGCTATTGGGAGAACAATTCCAAAAAATATTTAAAAATATCGAATAATATATGAATCTATCCTTAGAATATCTCGTAAGAGAACCCAAAATAAAGTTGGATAAAAATCCGCTTTTACTCTTAATTCACGGTTACGGCAGCAACGAAGAAGATTTATTTTCGTTTGCCGCTGAACTTCCTGACGAATATTATATTGTTTCTGCTCGTGCTCCCTACGATATGCAATACGGAAGTTACGCTTGGTATGCCATCAATTTTGATGCTGATGAAAACAAATTTTCGGATAATGAGCAAGCCAAGAATTCGAGAGATTTAATTGCAAAATTCATTGATGAATTGGCAGTTAATTATTCAATTGATTCACAAAATGTGACTTTAATTGGTTTCAGTCAAGGAGCCATATTGAGTTATGCGGTGGCGCTTTCGCATCCTGAAAAAGTACAAAGAGTGGTGGCGATGAGTGGTTACATCAATCCAGAAATTATAGAAGAAAATTACCTGAAAAATTCTTTTTCGAATCTTAAAATATTCACTTCCCACGGAACGGTTGACCAAGTAATTCCAGTGGAATGGGGACGAAAAGCAAAACCTTTCTTGGAGAATTTAGGAATAAACACGACCTACAAAGAATACCCAATTGGTCATGGAGTTTCTCCCCAAAATTTTTATGATTTCAAGAATTGGCTTCTTGAAAAATAGTTTTCAGTTTTCAGTCGCAGTTTTCAGCACTTACTGAGACTGAAAACTGTGACTGAAATACTATTTTTGGTACAACAAGGATTGAAATGTTTCGAAAGAAACCGTTTCATCCTCATTGACAAAATACTTTATCAACACTTCTCCCCAATATTCTCCGTCGCTGAAATCGGCAATAATCCAACGGTGGTTCAATATTTTTACTTTATTGATGATGAATTTATTAGCCCCAATTTGATCTTGACCCACATAAGGATTGCCTTTGGGATTGGCATTCAAATCCATTAATTTTTCGGTTACAATAGGAATCAATTTTTCGACTTGAATCGTTTTTGTGGCATTGTCGGGATTGAAATAATTCTGGGCATTTTCGTTTTTCTCTAAAGAAAAATAGTTGGCATCGACCAGTTTGGTATTTACAGTCTCTAAATCTTTTTTCAATTTTACTTCAGTTTTTGCGGCTTTATCTTTTTCAAATGCCAGCTCTTTACTGAAATACATATAGGTGAAAACATTCAAAAGCAAAATAATAATAAAAAGGTAAAGTAATAGTGATTTTTTCATTTCAAAATAATATTAAATAGTTATTTCTAAATTGTCATAAGCCAGATAAACATTCTTTGGAAGTTTTTGTTGAACTTCTTCATGAAACCCCATGATGTGGCTAATGTGAGTGAGATAGGCTTTTTCAGGTTTTACTACAGCAATGAAATCCAATGCTTCCTGCAAATTAAAATGAGTATTGTGTGGCTCCTCGCGCAAAGCATTTACCACCAGAACCTTCAAGTTTTGCAATTTTGCCATTTCACTTTTTTCAATTGTTTTTACATCAGTTAAATAAGCAAAATCATCGATTCTATACCCAAAAACTTGAAGTCTACCGTGCATTACATTGATAGGAATCGCCATTTTATTCCCAATAGGAAAAGGGTGATTACTTATGACTTCAACTGATTTTACTGATGGCGCTCCAGGGTATTTATTTTCGGATTCAAAAATATAATCAAATCTTTTTTTAAGATTATCAATTACGCGTTGATGAGCATAAATGGGTATTTCACCTTGTTTAAAGAAAAACGGCCGAATATCATCTAAGCCTGCCGTATGATCGGAATGTTCGTGAGTATACAAAATCCCATCTACTTTAGGGCAATTTGAAGTCAGCATTTGTTGCCTAAAGTCTGGACCACAATCTATTACAAAAGAAAAATGCTCCCAATGCATCCAAACTGAAACTCGAAGTCTTTTGTCTTTAAAATCTGGACTTTGACAAACTGAATGTGTACTGCCAATTACAGGAATTCCTTGCGAAGTGCCAGTTCCTAAAAAATAAATATTCATCTAAAACAGTTGTTAATTATTATACAAAAATAGCAATAAATCTCTGTAATTTGAAACATTTTTTATTAACTTTGCACCAAAACAGCGATTTCTTTATGAAAAGAGACACCGAAATTAAGTTAAAAGGTGACAAAGTCATCGAACAAATTCCTTCTTTAAAAGACAAAGCCCTGCGTATCAATTTGAACGAAAATATCTACGGAACTTTTTCTGAAATTGGTGCTGGACAAGAAACCGTTAGGCATTTTTTTAGAGCTGGAGGCTCTTCTGGAACAATTGCGAAAGCAATGTCGGCTTATGACAAAGATTTTAGTGATGCTATTTATGGCGTGGAAGAAGATGGGCGCTATGTTACTGAAAGTCGACTCAAAAAAATTCTTTCACATGAAGCGGGTTTGATTGAAAAAAGGCTGAGCAGAAAAAAGCATCCCAATAAAATATTTTTCAGTTTCGCAAATACCGTTGCCACGATTGACTTTGCAAAACAATTCAAAGGTCACGGCTGGGTTGGGATAAAGTATCAATTAGAGCCCGAAGAAGATTACAATGAGATTATTCTGCACATTCGATTTAAAGAAACAGATGTTCGTTTGCAACAAGAAACCCTAGGAATCTTAGGTGTAAATCTAATCTATGGCGCGTTTTATAAATACAATAACCCAAAACATTTACTGCGTTATTTATACGACCATCTTGACAAAGACCAATTAGAAATAGACACCATCAACTTTTCTGGACCACGATTTGCTAATGTAGACAATCGTTTAATGAGTTTACAATTGGTAAAAAATGGCATGACTGATGCGGTGATTTTTGATCCCGAAGGCAAAAACATTCTACCTGCAGCCATATTGTACAAAAAGAACATTCTTGCCCTAAGAGGAAGTTTCCGTCCTGTTACGAAAGTAAATATGGATATGTATGAGGAGTCATTAAAAATGTTTTTAGACGAGCAGAAAGTCAACCCTGAAAGCACTTTGGTCATTTTTGAGATCACGCTTTCCAATTTACGCTCCGATGGTGAAATTGACGAAAAAGACTTTATGGACCGAGCTCAATTGCTCTGTTCACTAGGACAAACCGTTATGATTTCCAATTTTCAAGAATATTATAAAGTTGTAGAATATTTTTCAAAATACACCAAAGCAAGAATGGGATTGGCAATGGGTGTTAATAATTTAATAGAAATTTTTGACGAAAAATACTATCGCCATTTGAGTGGCGGAATCCTTGAAGCTTTTGGAAAATTATTCTATCGCGATATGAAAGTTTATTTATATCCAATGATTGGCGAAGACGGTAGGATAATGAATTCTGAAACATTAAGAGTACATCCCCGTATGAAAGAATTGTATAAGTTCTTTAAATTTAACGGAAAAGTAGTTGATATTGAAAATTATAATCCTAAAAACTTAGAGGTGTTTTCTCGTGAAGTTCTAAAAATGATTGGAGAATGTAAACCAGGTTGGGAATCAATGCTTCCTGCAGGTGTAGCAAAAATCATCAAAAAGAAAAAACTCTTTGGATACAATCCGAATGTACTTTTAGAAAAAAACAATTAGAAATACATTATAAAGCAATATAAAAAAGCCAAGAAATTAAAATCTTGGCTTTTTCGTTTCAATTCCAGTCTTTATTTCAAAATCTGTGCAGCGTGAGCTTTAGTCTTAACTTCAGCAATTACCTCGTCAATAATTCCGTTTTCGTCGATGACAAATGTGGTTCTGTGAATGCCATCATATTCTTTTCCCATAAACTTTTTGGGGCCCCAAACTCCAAAAGCCTCAATAACCGATTTATCTTCATCGGCCAATAATGGAAACGGAAAGTCGTACTTTTCTTTGAATTTTGCCTGAGCCTTTGCCGCATCAGCACTTACTCCTAAAAGAGCATAATTATTGGCTTGAAAACGTTCGAAATTGTCTCTCAAATCACAAGCTTCGGCGGTGCAACCTGGTGTATTTGCCTTTGGATAAAAGAAAACTACCAATTTCTTTCCTTTATAATCAGCTAGTTTATGTGTATTTCCGTCTTGATCGAGTCCTGAAAAACTAGGTGCTTGATCTCCTTTTTTTAATGTTGTCATTTTAAAGTTAGAGGTTAAAAGTTAGAGGTTAGAAGTTTAAAATTGATTATTGATATTGCAATTGCAATTCAAATTGACTTTCTTTACGACTCAAATTTAATCAAAAATGACCAAACAAGAGCGTGTAACGTTTGTTATAAATACGTTAAAAGAAATATACCCTGAAATCCCAATTCCTCTAAATCATAAGGATCCTTATACTTTATTGATTGCGGTTTTACTCTCGGCGCAATGCACGGATGTTCGGGTGAATCAAATTACACCTCTGCTTTTTGCCAAGGCGGACAATCCATTTGATATGGTAAAAATGTCGGTTGAAGAAATTAAGGAAATTATTCGTCCGTGTGGTTTGTCGCCAATGAAATCGAAAGGAATTCACGGATTGTCGCAAATTTTGATTGAAAAACACGGCGGAAAAGTGCCTCAAAGTTTTGAATATCTGGAAGAATTACCCGCTGTGGGACATAAAACGGCGAGCGTGGTGATGTCACAAGCTTTTGGTGTTCCAGCTTTTCCTGTCGATACTCACATTCACCGTTTGATGTACCGATGGAATTTATCTAATGGAAAAAATGTGGTTCAGACCGAAAAAGATGCTAAACGTCTTTTCCCAGAAGAAACTTGGAATGATTTACATCTACAAATGATTTGGTACGGAAGAGAATATTCTCCAGCTCGGGGTTGGAATTTGGAAAACGACATCATCACTAAAACCGTGGGCAAAAAAACTGTTTTAGATGAATACTATAAAAAAACGTCCCAATAAATATCGGGACGTTTTCTCAATTAGCTATAACTTCGAAACTCATTTTATTGCACTTAATAATATTTAATGCTTTTGAGTAATTTAATAAAAAAGAAATTGTTTCTTTTTCTGGTTTCATCGAATTGGTAACTACATTTTTTTTAGAGTAAATTTTTGCCATAAAGTAATAAAATTTTAGTTTTTTATTACAACGCAGAAATTTTTACTATAGTATCAATTCGTTAAAATAATTTGATGTTTATCAATCACCTTTCTCATATTCATCAAAGCATAACGCATTCTTCCCAATGCTGTATTGATGCTAACCCCAGTCAATTCTGAGATTTCCTTAAAACTCATATCTTGATACATTCGCATAATCAATACTTCTTTTTGATCAGCAGGAAGTTCCTCGATTAGTTTTCTCAAGTCAATTTCGACTTGTTCACGGATTATTTTGTTTTCAATCGTAAGAGAATCATCAGACATAATCGAGAAAATAGAGAACTCTTCCGTTTCTCTGAACATTGGCATTTTTTTATTTTTCCGATAATGATCAATAATCAGATTGTGCGCTATTCTCATAACCCAAGGCAAAAATTTACCTTCTTCGTTATAGGAATTAGATTTTAAAGTTTTTATAACTTTAATAAAAGTGTCTTGAAAAATATCATTCGAAATATCTCGGTCAGAGATTTTTGAATAAATAAAGCCAAAAATTTTGGATTGGTGTCTGTTGATTAATATTGATAAAGCATTTTCGTCGCCTTCAACATAATTGCGCACCAATAAAGAATCAGGAAGTTGTACATTAGCCATAGTTATACCTTTTAGTTTTTTTTGAATAAAATTGGAGCAATTTCTCTAAAAAGTAGTTCTATAAAATAGGCAAATGGTTTTTTGTAGTTATATCTAGGGTCAAATTTAACAAATAATTAATTTAATATGCAAGAAAAAACTATAAAATTTAACAAATCAAATAAATACATCAGGACGATACAATACTTTCTTTCCAAACTAGTCGTTTCATCAATCCTATTAACTAGAAAATTTTTAGAGTATTAAAACTAGTTGAAAATTTGAGAATACTTCATTACCATTTCTCATTTTAAAAATGATTACTTTTGTGAAAATCCAATTTTTGTATGCCAATTGACATTTCTACACTCGATCCAAAAAAAAATATAATCATCAAAGGAGCCCAAGTTCACAACTTAAAAAATGTGGATGTTGCGATTCCTAGAAACCAATTAGTGGTAATAACTGGTCTTTCGGGTTCCGGAAAATCAAGTTTGGCTTTCGACACTTTGTATGCGGAAGGACAGCGTCGATATGTAGAAAGTTTATCCTCGTATGCGCGACAATTCTTGGGCAGATTAGATAAACCAAAAGTGGAATACATCAAGGGAATTGCTCCTGCTATTGCCATCGAACAAAAAGTAAACACTACAAATGCCCGTTCAACGGTTGGAACTTCGACTGAAATTTATGATTATATCAAATTGTTGTTTGCCAGAGTTGGACGAACCTATTCACCAATTTCTGGACAAGAAGTCAAAAAAAATACAGTTTCGGATGTCATAGCCGACGTTAAAAAAATTGGAATCGAAAGTAAATGGTTGCTCCTCGCTCCTATTCATTTGGAAAACGGCAGAGCTTTGGAAGACAAGTTGAAAGCCTTGCTCAATCAGGGATTTTCCAGAATATTGGTTGATAATGAAACCGTTCGTTTGGACCAAATTGATGGTCATACCTTAGACAACAAAGACATTTTGCTTATCATTGACCGTATTGTGGTAAAAGATGAAGAGGAATTTTACAATCGCCTTGCCGATGCGGTACAAACTGCTTTTTATGAAGGAAAAGGAATTTGCCATTTGCAGGAATTAAACACGCACGAACGTTTTTCGTACAGCAATAATTTTGAATTGGACGGCATCAGTTTCTTGGAACCCAATGTCCATTTGTTTAGTTTTAATAATCCGTATGGCGCTTGTCCGGTTTGTGAAGGCTACGGAAATATTATCGGAATTGATGAAGAATTGGTGGTTCCTAACACTTCCTTATCTATTTTTGAAAACGCAATTTATCCTTGGCGTGGTGAAAGTATGGGTTGGTTTCGGGACGAATTGGTAAATAAAGCTTATAAATTTGATTTCCCTATTCACAAACCCTATTTTGAACTTTCTGAAGCACAAAAAGATTTAGTGTGGACCGGAAACAGCTATTTTCAAGGATTAAATGCCTTCTTCAAAGAATTGGAAGACAAAAATTATAAAATCCAAAATCGGGTGATGCTTTCGCGGTATCGCGGTAAAACAAAATGCCATTCATGCAAAGGAAAACGCTTACGAATCGAAGCTTCCTATGTAAAAATCAATTCGAAAACCGTTTCGGATTTGGTTGATTTGCCAATTAAACATTTGGTTACGTTTTTCAAAAACATCGATTTGGACGTCTACGAACAGCAGATTGCCAAACGATTATTATTGGAAATCAACAACCGTTTATCGTTTTTAACCGAAGTTGGTTTGGATTATTTGACTTTAAACAGGAACTCGGCTACACTTTCTGGAGGCGAATCGCAACGTATCAATTTGGCAACTTCTCTCGGAAGTAGTTTAGTCGGTTCGATGTATATTCTAGACGAACCAAGTATTGGTTTACACCCAAAAGACACTGAACGTTTAATTAAAGTTTTGCAATCTTTACGTGATTTAGGAAACACCGTTATTGTGGTTGAACATGATGAAGATATTATGAAAGCCGCCGATATGATTATCGATATTGGTCCCGAAGCAGGAACTTTTGGTGGCGAATTGGTAGCTCAGGGGAGTTTCGACGAAATTTTGAAATCGACTTCATTAACAGCAAAATACCTCAACGGAGAACTGGAAATCAAAACACCTCGCATTCGAAGAAAATGGAGCAATTATATTGAAATTCTAGGCGCAAGAGAGAATAATTTACAAAATATAGACGTCAAATTTCCTTTGGAATGTTTGACCGTAATTACCGGAGTTTCTGGAAGCGGAAAAAGTACTTTGGTTAAAAAAATCTTGTTTCCAGCAATGCAGAAAAAGCTTGATGGTGCAGGGGAAAAAGCAGGACAATTTACTGAAATGCGTGGCTATTACCACAAAATCCAACATATCGAATACGTGGATCAAAACCCAATTGGAAGAAGTTCCCGTTCGAATCCTGTGACTTATATCAAAGCGTATGATGATATTCGGGAATTGTTTGCCAAAGAAAAACTATCGAAAATTCGAGGATATCAAGCCAAACATTTTTCGTTTAATGTGGATGGCGGAAGATGCGAAACCTGTAAAGGAGAAGGAACCATCAACGTTGAAATGGTTTTTATGGCCGATGTTCAATTGCATTGTGAAACCTGTAACGGCAAACGATTTAAGAAAGAAGTACTTGAAGTAACATTCGACGGAAAGAACATTCACGATATTCTAACGATGACCGTTGATGATTCGATTTCATTTTTCACCGACAATAAACAGAATAAAATCATTCAAAAACTACAACCGCTACAAGACGTTGGTTTGGGTTATGTACAATTAGGACAGTCTTCCTCTACTCTTTCTGGTGGCGAGGCGCAACGTATCAAACTTGCTTCATTTTTAGTTAAAGGTGCTACAAAAGAAAAAGCACTTTTCGTGTTTGACGAACCTACCACCGGATTGCATTTTCACGACATCAACAAACTCTTGGCTTCGTTTGAGGCACTGATTGACAAAGGCCATTCGATATTGGTAATTGAACACAATTTAGATCTTATAAAATGTGCCGACTGGATTATCGATTTAGGTCCCGAAGGTGGCGAAAATGGAGGTCAATTACTTGCCGAAGGAACTCCAGAAGAAATTATTAAAAACAAAAAATCGGTTACTGCAAAGTATTTGAAGGAGAAATTATAGTGATTTTTGATTTATTTTTCACAATAAAAAAAAGTTCATTATAATTCAACTTTATTTAGTATTATTGACGTTGTCAATAAAGCATAATTTTTTGATTGAAATCAAAAGTAACTTACTAATTCCAAAAAAGAATTCATCCCTATGATAAAAAAAATATTTTATTTTTTACTAGCAATAATCACCATTTCTTGTTCACACACTATCGATAAAAAAGGGGTAATTAAAAAGATCACAAATGATAAACTTACCATTAAAAAAGTAGCTATAATTCAAGAATCTAATTATTATAATGTAATAACCGATATTGAAAATTCAGTTTCTTCTTCAAAAGAAGCCTGGAAAAACTCCCCCGAACTCAATCAATTGCATCGCTTAATCATAATTGATCAAGTAAGTAATAAATTCATTGCCAAACTTAAAGCTGGGAATTATGCGAATGATGACAAAGTGGTTGCCTATAGATTTATAAAAATGGATAAATCTAAAAAGTTTGTTGGTTATGCCGTAGTTCTATTTCACGAAGAACAACAAGCTACTTTATTTTATGAAATACACCCTGATCCCTATGATTATTATCCTTCCGAAGGGGTCAAACAATTAATTAATAAAGGGCTAATAGAGGAAATAAATAAAATAGACGAGGCAAATTCTCCAAAACCACCTGCCAAGTCAGATAATAAATAAATTGCACCTTAGGGATTCATCACCTCATCAAATACAAACTGAACACTTTTTATTTGCTTTTCTCTCCAACAAAATAATCGTTAGAGTTTTTGAATAGCACATTAAAAGTAGTCAAACTGCCATAAATTCTGGTGATGTATTGCTGCAAGTCTATTTTCTCGGCTTCGTCAAGATTACTCGCATTTATCTTTTGTTCCATCACTCTAATTCTATCGCGGACCATTGTTATTTTATGAAAAAAAGTATCGATAGGCACTTCTTTATTCTGCGTATTCGTTCCAGGCTCTAGAATGATTTTACCGCCTTTCCATTTATCAGCAATAGGAACAATTTGGGAAACGTCGCTCCATTTTTGCAATAAATTCTTCAAAGATTTTTCTACATCATAAAAACTAACCGAATCCACTTCGCCTTCAAGTGCTTCTATAATTTCGAAATCGCTATTAATATCGATTGTTTCTAAACCATTTTCAATAAAAGTAACCCAATAATGCTTTGAAGTTACGTTGGTTACAACTCCAAGTCCCAATTCTGGATGTTTTATGCGCGAGCCTATTCCTAAAATATTCATATTTTTATTTTTTATTCAAATATAAAAATTTAATCTTTTCAATAGTGAAAAGATTAAATTTCGGGCAAGTGATAATTCTTAAATAGAATTCTATTGTTGTAACTTTGCGTTTTGCCAAAATTCTATGCTAGAAAACGATAACAACATTGAAGTATTGGGTGCGCGAGTACACAATCTAAAAAATATAGACGTCAAAATTCCACGAGAAAAACTGGTGGTTATTACCGGACTTTCGGGTTCGGGAAAATCATCCTTGGCTTTCGACACCATTTATGCCGAAGGACAACGCCGTTATGTGGAAACCTTTTCGGCTTATGCTCGACAATTTCTTGGTGGATTGGAGCGTCCCGATGTCGATAAAATTGATGGCCTTTCGCCTGTCATCGCCATCGAACAAAAAACCACCAGCAAAAGTCCACGCTCGACTGTTGGAACGATTACAGAGATATACGATTTCCTGCGTTTGCTTTATGCTCGTGCGGCTGACGCGTATAGTTACAACACTGGCGAAAAAATGGTTTCTTATGACGATGAGCAAATCAAGGATTTAATCACCCAAGATTTCGCGGGGAAACGCATCAATATTTTGGCACCAATTATTCGCGCCAGAAAAGGGCATTATGCCGAATTATTCCAACAAATTGCGAAACAAGGTTTTCTGAAAGTTCGCATTAATGGGGATATCAAAGACATCACCACAGGAATGAAACTCGACCGTTACAAAACCCACGACATCGAAATCGTAATCGACAGAATGGTTATCGAGGACACACCAGACAACGAAAAACGGCTGACAGAAAGCATTAAAACAGCAATGTATCAAGGTGAAAATGTATTGATGATTTTAGACCAAGATTCGAATGAAATTCGGTTTTTCAGTCGGAATTTGATGTGTCCCACAACTGGAATTTCCTATCAAAATCCGGAACCTAATTTATTTTCATTCAACTCGCCAAAAGGAGCTTGCGAGCATTGCAAAGGTTTGGGAACGGTAAACGAAATCAACATCAAAAAGATAATTCCAAATCCCAAACTTTCTATAAATAAAGGTGGTTTTGCGCCTTTGGGCGAATACAAAAGCAGTTGGATGTTCAAGCAATTGGAAATCATTGGCGAAAAATACGGCTTCAAATTGACCGATGCAATTTCGAACATTTCTGAAGAAGCGATGGAAATGATTTTGAATGGCGGAAAAGAAAAATTTTCGGTTGAATCGAAAGTTTTGGGCGTGACCAAAGAATACAAAATCGAGTTTGAAGGCATTGCTCACTTTATCAAAAACCAACACGACGAAAGCGGTTCGACAACCATAAAACGTTGGGCAAAAGAATTTATGGATGAAGTAAAATGTCCAATTTGCGAAGGTTCCCGATTGAAAAAAGAAGCCTTATTTTTCAAAATCAACGAGAAAAATATCACCGAATTATGCGATATGGATATTTCGGACGTGACGGCTTGGTTTTTGGATTTGAACAATCATTTATCCGATAAACAAAAAACAATAGCCACTGAAGTTATTAAGGAAATCAAAGACCGATTGAACTTTTTGATGAACGTAGGTTTGGATTATTTGGCTTTAAGCCGAAGCTCGAAATCCCTTTCGGGTGGCGAAGCACAACGCATTCGATTGGCGACTCAAATTGGATCTCAGCTGGTTGGCGTTTTGTATATTTTAGATGAACCAAGTATTGGTTTGCACCAAAGAGATAATGACAAATTGATTCATTCTTTGGAACAATTGCGTGACATTGGCAACTCTGTTATTGTGGTCGAACACGATAAAGATATGATTCTGCGCGCTGATTACGTTATTGACATTGGTCCGAAAGCTGGAAAACACGGTGGTGAAATCATCAGCAAAGGAACTCCTGCTGAGATTTTGAAAGACCACACTCTGACAGCTTCCTATTTGAACGGTGAAATGAAAATTGAGGTTCCCAAAAAACGTCGAGAAGGCAATGGGAATTTCCTGAAATTGACTGGAGCTACCGGAAACAATCTGAAAAATGTGTCGATAGAACTGCCTTTGGGCAAAATGATTTGCGTAACCGGAGTTTCAGGAAGTGGAAAATCGACATTGATTAATGAAACCCTTTACCCTATTTTGAATGCCTTTTATTTTAATGGTGTCAAAAAACCGAAACCATACAAAAAAATCGAAGGTTTAGAATTTATCGACAAAGTAATTGATATTGACCAAAGCCCGATTGGAAGAACACCACGTTCGAATCCAGCGACTTATACCGAGGTTTTCACCGAAATTAGAAACCTATTTACAATGACTTCGGAAAGTATGATTCGCGGTTATAAAGCCGGACGTTTTAGTTTTAATGTAAAAGATGGGCGTTGCGAAACCTGTGAAGGTTCGGGAGTTCGAACCATTGAAATGAACTTTTTACCTGATGTTTATGTGGAATGTGAAACCTGTCAAGGAAAACGTTTCAACAGAGAAACTTTGGAAATTCGCTACAAAGGAAAATCCATTTCGGATGTTTTGAATATGACCATCGACGAAGCGGTTCCTTTCTTTGAAATGATTCCGAAGATTTATCGAAAAGTCAAAACTTTGCAAGATGTTGGTTTGGGTTACATCACGCTTGGTCAACAAAGCACAACGCTTTCTGGTGGTGAAGCACAACGCATCAAACTAGCAGGAGAATTGTCTAAAAAAGATACAGGAAATACATTTTATATTTTGGATGAGCCCACAACTGGCTTGCATTTTGAGGATATTAGGGTGTTGATGGAAGTGATTAATAAACTGGTTGACAAAGGCAATACGATTTTGATTATCGAACATAATATGGACGTGATTAAACTAGCCGACTACATCATCGATATTGGTCCTGAAGGCGGAAAAGGTGGCGGAGAAGTTGTTGCTAAAGGAACTCCTGAAGAAGTCGCTAAAAACAAAAAAAGTTATACGGCGCAGTTTTTGAAGAAAGAATTGCAATAAGGTTAGTATAACCATTTAGTAAAAACCTTACTTTTATATCATAAAAAAAGCATCATTATATAGCTATAATGTTGCTTTTTTGATGATGAAATGAGACTTCCGCTAAGCCTATTTGCTGTTTTTAAAATAAAAGCAATCGAATTAAATTGCTACGACACCTTGCGAATTACTCTCATTTTTTACAACAGATTTTTTATTTATTTCGGTGAAATTTAAAGGCTGAATTTCATCTGAATCGGTACTTTCGATTATTTTTTCGTCTTCAGCAATAATTTCATCCATTGTTTTATTAGATTTAAAAACTAAAACTGTGTCAGGATTCAATAAAGTAGCGTCATCCATCAGCAAAACTTTCGCTTGTTCATTACCAGCTGATGATTTCAAAATAGCGACAGCTTCATAGGCATTCGATAGTTCAGCATATTTCAAAGCAGTAAATCCTTGACTATCTTTAATAGTACGATCTGCTCCTTTTTGCAATAAGTATTCAATAATTTCTACTTTATTATAGCGCGCAGCATACATTAGGGGAGTTAGCCCATTCAATTTTTTATTTACTTTCGTACCATTTTCGATAAACTGTTTAACTGTTTCTATTTCTCCTTTACTAATTGCTATAGCTAAAGTGGATGGAGATTCAGAGAAGACATTTAGTTTTTTTTGATTACCAATACCATTAGTATTGGAAGCGAAAGACAAACTAAAAAAAGACATTAAGGTAATTCCCAAATAAATGATTGTTTTTTTCATGGTATTTGCTTTTAAATTGTTATTTTTTTTGTTTTTTATTTATTGATTGAAAGTTCATCTGCGAATAAGTTATTATGTTAAAATATATTCAAATTATATTAAAATAATAAAATAAAGCCGATATTTTAAATATATCGCAAATCTAATAACTTATGCTGTCAATTTTTTATCAAATATACAATTATAAATCACATTCTTCCAAGGAAAAATATGAAAAAATTCTGCTTAAAATCTATTTTTATTCTTAATTCAATCTAATCTCAATTTTAAGAAAGTAATCTATCAACCAAATATCATTATTTGAAATAAAATATGTTTTTTTGTTAATACTTAGAATTATATTAAAAAAATGCTTTTCTAAAATCCAAATTAATGATAATTCAATAATCACAAGAAGCTTTTTGAAAACTGTGGTTAATCTCTACTTGATTTAGTGCTAAAATTGGAATAGCACTTTGATTGAACTCTTTAAAATACCACGAACCAAACCCAGGTTTTTAGATTCAAACAACTTAAGTATTCTTGTATTTTTCATTCTAACAAAAACAATAAATCCTGTAAAGAAATGATAGAAATAAAGAAAGCATTGCTTCACATTTTTTGAAAAAAGGATTACTTTAGCACAGAAGTCTGAAATGCCGGTTTCTTTAAAGTAGCGACTCCATTTTTAAACTTTAAAACAGGAACAATAATTAAAGTCAAAAAAATATAAAAATGAGACTAGAAGATTTTGATAACGACGAAGAAAAAGCCATCCAAAACAAGTTTAAAAGAAAAACTTGGAACGAGATTCGGTCCAATGACAGTTGGGGGATTTTCAAGATTATGTCTGAGTTTGTAAACGGTTATGAAACTATGGGTCGTATTGGACCTTGTGTCACTATTTTTGGCTCTGCTCGCATAAAACCAGATGATAAATATTATATTTTGGCCGAAAAGATAGCCTATAAAATAAGCAAAGCAGGTTATGGCATAATCACTGGTGGCGGTCCTGGCATTATGGAAGCTGGTAATAAAGGCGCACATCTTGGCGGAGGAACTTCAGTGGGATTGAATATTGAATTGCCTTTTGAACAACATTTCAATCCTTATATTGACCACGACAAAAACTTGAATTTTGATTATTTCTTTGTTAGAAAAGTGATGTTCGTAAAGTACTCGCAAGGATTTGTAGTGATGCCAGGTGGATTTGGAACAATGGATGAAATGTTTGAAGCGATGACTTTAATTCAAACTAAAAAAATTGGAAAATTCCCTATTATACTGGTTGGAACCGCTTTTTGGTCTGGATTGATAGACTGGATGAAAGCTGTATTAGTAGAAGGCGAAAAAACAATCAATGCTGCAGATTTGGATTTATTCAAAGTTGTTGATACGGAAGATGAAGTGGTCGAGGTATTGGACAAATTCTACAAAAAATACGATTTATCGCCTAATTTCTAATCCTTATTTTAAAACCCCAAATTTCAATATAAAACTAAACTTTGAAATCATTTCATAAGAACATCCTTTTTATTCTACTAATTTTTGCCTCAGCAAAACATTACGGGCAACACCATTCTCTGCTAGATGTCGAGGTAAATATGGAACATAAAACGTTGACAGTACTTCAGGAAATCGAGTATACTAATCAGACTGGTGATACTTTGACATCGATTGTATTGAATGATTGGAACAATGCGTATTCTACAAAAAATTCCCCTTTGGGAAAACGATTTTCAGACGAATTTTATAGAGGATTTCATTTGGCTGCCGACAAAGAAAGAGGCAATACCAGTATAAAAAAGGTATCTAACACTGATAATATTCCACTGTCTTGGGAAAGAACTGAAAAAAATCCAGATTTAATTGTTGTCAAATTATATCAAAAACTGGCTCCCAATGCAAAAATAATTTTACATCTTGATTATATAGTAAAAGTCCCAAGTGATAAATTTACAAATTATGGCTACACCGAAAGAGGTGGAATGTATTTAAGAAATTGGTTCCTTGCCCCAGCTCGCTATGAGAATCACTCTTTTATTACTTACAACAATTTGAACTTAGATGACATCACAAATGCTGTTTCTGATTTTGATGTTTTATTGCGAATTCCTAAGAATTTCGAGTTAGCAACTGACTTGAATGAAGAAAAAACAACGCAAGTCGAAAAATTTTCGATTTACAAACTCAAAGGAATAAAACGAACTGATTTTAGTGTTTTCATAGAACCCAAAACTAGTTTTCGAAGCTTCAAAAATAGCTCTGTTGAAGTTCTGACTAATTTAAGAGGTTACAAAGCCGATGAGATTCAAAAAGCAATTGCAATAGACCGAATTGTAACTTTTACTGACGAATTAATTGGAAAACCGCATAACGAAAAAATCACTGTTTCGCAGGCAGACTATGACAGAAATCCTTTTTATGGATTGAATCAGATGCCTACTTTCTTAGTTCCATTTCCAGATGATTTCCTTTTTGAAATTAAATTTTTGAAAACCTATTTGAATAATTATCTGAAAAATAATTTGAAGTTAGATCCCAGAAAAGACAATTGGATTTACGATGGAATTCAAGTATTTACAATGATGCGATATATCGACGAATATTATCCTGACTGCAAAATGACAGGACGAGTATCGAATTTTAAATTATTCAAAGGATTTCATTTACTAAATCTAGATTTCAACGAGCAATACAGCTATTTTTATTTGCTGATGGCCCGAAAAAATTTAGATCAACCGCTTGGCGACTCTAAAAATACTTTGATAAAATTCAACGAGCAAATAGCCAGTAAATACCGAGCCGGTTTGAGTTTGATATATCTGGATAATTATCTTGGAAATGGCTCAGTATCGAATAGCATTCGACAATTTAATGCTCAAAATACCCAAAAGATTTGCACCGAAAATGATTTTGAAACTTTACTAAAATCAAATACGAAAAAAGATATCGATTGGTTTTTTAAAACCATTATTAATTCAAGGGAAATTATTGATTATAAGCTTTCGAATGTCTCTAAAACTAAAGATAGCATCTCTTTTTCTTTGAAAAATAAGACCAAAATTTCGGTTCCCATTTCGATTTATGGGTTAAAAAATGATACAATTGTCTTCAAGAAATGGATAGAACCTAAATTGAATGACAGTATTTATAAATTAGAGAGAAATCAGGCTACTAAGATTGTCATCAACTATAAAAATGAAGTTCCTGAATTCAATTTACGAAATAATTGGAAAAAATTAGAAGGTTTTTACCCCAACAATAGACCCATTAAATTTGCATTTGTAAAGGATTTAGAAGATCCTTATTACAACCAAATTATTTATGCACCAATACTAACTTACAACGTATATGACGGACTTTCACCAGGAATACGTTTTCATAACAGAGCTATTTTGAACCGTCCGTTTGTATATGACATCAATCCAACTTATGCCATAAAATCGAAATCACTAACCGGTTCTGCCATATTTATGGTGAATAAAGATTATAGAGACAGCAATTTATTTAACGTACGATACTCTATTAGTGGCAATTACTTTCATTATGCTCCTGATGCAACTTATTTGAAAATAAATCCAATGGTTTTGATGCAATTTCGAAACGACGATTATAGAGACAATCGAAAACAGTTTTTGCTCTTTAGACAAGTTATCATAAATCGCGAAAAAAGTGATATCGTTATTGATAGTTCCCTTCAAGATTATTCTGTTTTTGATGTAAAATATATCAACTCAAGGACGGAATTGACTAATCATATCAGCTTTGTAGGCGATGTTCAGTTTTCGGGTGAATTTGGCAAAATTTCTACAGAAATCCAATATCGCAAATTATTCGAAGACAATCGTCAGCTCAATCTACGAATGTTTGCCGGCGCCTTTACCTATAACAATAGCAATTCCGATTTCTACAGTTTTGCATTAGACCGACCCACGGATTATCTTTTTGATTATGCTTATCTAGGTAGGTCCTCAGAAACAGGCATTGTAAGTCAGGAATTTATTTTGGCCGAAGGAGGATTCAAATCCAAACTAAACCCAGCATACGCAAATCAATGGATTACAACCTTAAACGGAAGTTATTCCATCTGGAATTGGATAGAAGCTTATGGAGATATTGGTTTTGTAAAAAATAGCAATCAAAAAGAAAAGTTTCTCTTTGACAGCGGTATTCGTTTGAATCTTTTGACAGACTACTTTGAATTATTTTTCCCAATTTACTCCAGTAAAGGTTGGGAAATTTCGCAACCCAATTACAACGAAAAAATAAGATTTGTTATCACTCTCAATCCCGATAAATTCATTCAACTCTTTACAAGAAAATGGTTTTAGTCAAAAAAAACACCTTCAAATCATTGCAAAAAATTATATTATTGTCAATGATATTTCATTAAAAATATACATTTTACAACAAAAACGGGTATTTCCAAATTTTATTTATTAAAAATTTAATTCTATTTCTTATAATGTATTATGAAAATAGTTCCTTTTTAAGTAAATTTGCACCAAAGTTATACTTCGTGTATTATGATAAAAGAAAAAACCAATGCTGCCCTAACTTTTGAAGACTTTAAAATTGAGGTTTTAAAGGATTACAAAATTGCCATAACAAGCAGAGAATGTAGCTTATTAGGTCGAAAGGAAGTACTTACCGGAAAAGCAAAATTTGGAATTTTTGGAGACGGGAAAGAAGTCCCTCAGTTAGCTATGGCTAAGTTTTTTAAAGACGGTGATTTTCGTTCTGGATATTATCGTGACCAAACTTTTATGATGGCTATTGGGGAATTGACAATGCAACAATTCTTTGCGGGATTGTATGGTCATACCGATATTGCGCAAGAACCGATGTCTGCAGGAAGGCAAATGGGAGGTCACTTTGTAACGCACAGCTTAAATGAGGATGGTAGTTGGAAAGATTTGACAAAACAAAAAAATTCCAGTGCCGATATATCTCCTACAGCATCACAGATGCCGCGAATGCTAGGTATTGCTCAAGCATCAAACATATATCGAAGTATTCCAGAACTTGCCGATCGATCCAATTTTTCTGTTGGAGGAAACGAAATTTCTTGGGGAACCATAGGAAATGCAAGCACCTCTGAAGGCTTGTTTTTTGAAACAATTAATGCCGCTGGAGTGCTACAAGTTCCAATCGTTTTGAGTGTTTGGGATGATGAATATGGAATTTCTGTTCACGCAAAACATCAAACTACCAAAGAAAATATTTCAGAAATATTAAAAGGATACCAAAGAGATGAAAACCATAAAGGATTCGAAATCCTTAAAGTTCAAGGTTGGGACTATCCAAATTTAATCCAGACTTATGAAAAAGCTGCCGATTTAGCTCGCGAACATCACGTTCCAGTTTTAATCCACGTAAGCCAACTTACACAACCTCAAGGTCATTCCAGTTCAGGCTCTCACGAAAGATACAAAGATGCCAACAGATTGCAATGGGAAAGAGATTTTGACTGTATTCGACAAATGAAATTGTGGATGATTGCTATCAATATTGCCTCTCCCGAAGAAATTGAGGAAATTGATACCACTACAAGAAAAGAGGTTTTGGAAGCCAAAAAGCAAGCTTGGAATGCCTTTATCAATCCAATAATCGACGAACAAAAAAACCTTGTTCAATTATTAGAAAAAATAGCTCCTAAAAGCAAAAATAGCAATCAAATTCTAAAACTTAAAACGAACCTAAGCAACATAAAATCTCCTTTGAAAAAGGAAATTCTTAGTACAGCTCGTAAAGCATTACGATTAGTTATCAATGAAGATGGAAAACCAGAATTGGCTAATTGGATTACTAAATACACTGAATTCAATCAAAAAAAATTCAGCAGTGATTTATTTTCAGATTCAAATTTGAATGTATTTTCAGTTAAAGAAGTTTTACCTCAATATGAAGATAACGCCAAGGAAGATACTGATGGGCGAATGATTTTGAGAGATAATTTTAATGTACTTTTTACCAAATACCCCGAAGTTTTAATTTTCGGAGAAGATGCAGGAAGTATTGGTGATGTAAATCAAGGATTAGTCGGCTTACAAGAAAAATTTGGCGAATTACGTGTTGCCGATGTAGGTATTAGAGAAGCATCCATTATAGGTCAGGGCATCGGAATGGCCTTGCGAGGCTTACGGCCAATTGCTGAAATTCAATACTTAGATTATTTACTTTACGGAGTTCAGATTTTGAGTGATGACTTAGCTACTTTGCAATATCGCACCGTTGGGAAACAAAAAGCACCACTTATTATCAGAACGCGCGGGCACCGATTAGAAGGTATTTGGCATTCAGGTTCGCCAATGGGAATGTTAATCAACGCACTGCGAGGAATTCATATTTTGGTACCCAGAAATATGACCAAAGCCGCAGGATTTTATAATACATTATTAGAATGCGACGAGCCAGCTCTGGTTATTGAATGCCTGAATGGTTATCGATTGAAAGAAAAAATGCCTTTGAATTATGGTGAATTCAAAACACCAATTGGTGAAGTCGAAACTATTAAAGAAGGAACAGATATCACCTTGGTTTCTTATGGTTCTACATTGCGTTTAGTAGAAGTTGCAGCAAAAGAGTTAATGGAAATTGGTATAAATTGCGAGGTAATTGATATTCAGTCTTTGCTTCCTTTTGATGTTAAACACGATATTGTGAATAGTATCGCTAAAACAAATCGCCTTTTGGTCATCGACGAAGACGTCCCAGGAGGAGCAACAGCATACATTTTGCAAGAAATTATAGAAACCCAAGACGGTTACAAATATTTAGACAGCAAACCGCAAACCCTAACAGCAAAAGCACATAGACCTGCTTATGGAACCGATGGTGACTACTTTTCGAAACCTTCCATTGAAGATGTTTTCGAAAAAGTCTATGCTATGATGCATGAGGCGAATCCTGTAAAATATCCCGTTTTGTATTAGAAAACATATTTTTTGTTCTATTGAAGCAAAAAAAATTATAAAAAAAACCTGTAAAGCTTTAAAACTTTACAGGTTTATTATTTAAATACTTCCCAGCTATTTTAGAATTTTCAGTTTCTTCAAGGTCTTATCAATAACTTCATTAATTTCGATAGAAATCACAAATTTGTAATTAAGGTATATATAAACAATAGTCAATAAAATCGATTTTAACACAATTGAAACCAAAGGATTGAAAGGAAAATCCCAAACATAAAAAGCGATAAACAAAACAAAAGTTAAAACCATTGAATAGAGTGTTTGCACGGTAAAAGGATATAAATCTAATTTTTTCACCACAAAAAGTAATTTGGCCAGACTATATAAGGTAATTGACAATAAAGTGGCGAATGCAGAACCAATGATACCATAAATTGGAATAAAAATCATATTTAATCCAATGGTTAAAATCACCAAAAGAACTCCCAAAAACAACACCATTCGGTAATATTTTGTATTGAAAATAATGGCGTTATTATTTCCTAAAATCAAATCGAAATACTTTGATAATCCAATCATAAACACCACCATAATACCACCTGCATACTCAGGCGGAACTAGTTCATACAATTTATTGATATTCACAAAAATACCTAACATTACATAACCGCCCACCATTTGAAGATTTATCGATGTCTTTTTATATAAGATATTCATTTCGTCGTGCTTGTTCTCGTGCATCAATTTTGCCGTAATAGGATAAACAATTTGATGCATCGAACGACTTGGAACCGAAATCACTAACGCAATGTAGGTTGCCACCGAATAATAAGCAATGTTTTCAATATTCATGTATTGGTTTAATATCATTTTATCTCCATCCAAAAGCAGATTAGCTACGCTTCCTGACAAAATAATATAAAAGGTATAAACTAAAACATCTTTGGTATTCTTAGGAATTTGAAATTGAAAAACAGGTTTTTTAATACTAAAAGCATAGAACATTGTTACCACTAAGGCCAAAAAATAAACTACAGCCGTTGCATATACAAAGCCTTCGACCGTTAACCAATTATAATACACGCCAATTAATAAAAACAATGAAGCCGATCGCAAGCCCACTTCTTTGATAAAATTACCAAAAACAGAGTGCATATGAACCCGCAACCAAGCATAAAAAATTTCGAAATAAGCCATACAAATTCCAATAAATGGAATAAGCCAAATGAATTTCTTGACGATAATATTTTTTTTAGACAAGAAAATCAAAATCTCATCAAAGAAATAAAAACCAATTAATAACATTGGGATGATTACCAAAAAAGGAAATAATACCGTAAACGATAAAAATTGAGACCTTTCCTCCTCGGTTTTATATTGCGAATAGAATTTGACCAAAGTATTTTGCATGCCAATAGCAAAAATGGGCATAATTACATTAGCACTTGAAAGTACATAATTCGACAAGGCATAATAAGTTGCGCCAAGGAAAACGGGATACAAATAAATGGTATTGATACCTCCAATCGCAAAACCGATGTAAGTAATTATGGTATTCTTAAAAGACTGATTTAATACTATTCCCATTTATGAGGTTAGACGTTAGAGGTTAGAAGTGTTACTAATTTTTCTGTCAAGCTTTTCCTTGAATATTGTTGCAAACCAACCCCATTCGATTGTAGTTTTCCTTCCAAAAATTGATTATAATAGCCCAAAAGTACACTTTTTAGTTTCAATTTCTCGGAATAATCAAAGAATACGCCGGTATTGGTACTCGTAATAATTTCGGCAAAGTCAGAACCGTTAGGCCCAATGGCAATAATCGGCCTGCCAGAAACCATATATTCGAACAATTTTCCAGGAATAATACTTTTGGTATCTTCTGAATTGATTTCGATAAGCAATAAAACCTGAGACTTTCTTTGATGAGCAATTGCCTCGGAATGTGAAACATAGCCCAAATTATTCAAATACGGACTCAATTCGAATTGAAAAATGGTTTCCAAAACTTCTTGACTTACTGCACCAATCAACTTTATTTCCAAATGCGATTTAAAATCTGGAATCTCTTGAAGCAACTCAACCAAACATTCCCAAAGCAATTTTGGATTTCTTTCGGAAAGAAAAGAACCGATATGTGCCAAAGTAAATTTAGTATCCAATACTTGTTTTGCAACATTTTCAGTATCATAACCATTTGTAATTACAGCAATTGGTTTCGTAGTAATAGCTTGAAACTCGGTTTTTGTAGTATTGCTGGTTACGATAATGGTGTCAGCAGAATTCAACACTTTATTTTCTAAATCTTTATGTTTTTTAGCTGCATAATTCGACAAACGCAAGGATTTATGATAGCCAATTGTTGTCCAAGGATCACGAAAATCGGCAAACCATTTTACATTTAATTTTTGCTTCAATTCCAATCCAATAAGGTGCAAACTGTGTGGTGGTCCCGAAGTGACAATTGTGTCGATATTATTTTCTAAAATATACTTTTCTAAAAACGCTACCGAAGGTTTTACCCAGAAAACACGCGCATCGGGAATAAATAAATTGCCCCGAATCCAAAGGAATACTTTATCCAAAAAAGATTGTTTTTTCTGGTTTGGAATAATTCCTGAACTGATTTTTTTGGTTTTATTTTTCGAAAGAAATGAAGCCAATTGATACGGTTCGAATATTTTATGCTTGAGAATAGTCGCTTTGTATGAAACCTCATTTACTAAATTTTCATCAACAATTGGATAGGTTGGATTCTCAGGAACATAAACAATGGGCTGTACATCAAAATCAGGCAAATATTTCACAAATTTCAACCAACGCTGAACGCCTGGTCCACCAGCTGGTGGCCAATAATAAGTAATGATAAGAAGTTTTTCCGGTTTCAAATTAGGATTTTAGATTTAAACTTTTCTTCCTCTCAAAATAAATCCCACCAATCAATAACAACAACATTCCTAAAAAACTAAAAAGCGCAATCATACTTCCCGTTTTCACGACTTGAGGTTCAAACTTGAATTCTAAAGTGTGTTTTCCTGCTGGAACTATCATTGCTCGTAAAACATAATTTACAGGAAAGTGATTCGTCAATTTACCATCTATATAAGCATTCCAACCATTTTCATAATAGATTTCAGAAAAAACAGCCAAACCATTACCTTTGTTTTCGGATGTATATTTGAGGTAATTGGGTTTGTAAATATCCAGTTTAATTGTTCCTGAATTATCCCATTGCTTTTTTAATCCTGCTTCTTCAAATTTTAATCCGTAATCCTGAATATTGAAAATCGCATCGATTTTAGTATCAATTTTATCCAAGGATTTCATAACTAAATCAGGCTTATTTTGTAATAAAACATCCTGTACAAACCAAGCATTTCCGTTGGCACCAGGGTTAATTACTGGAATAGAAGTTCCAGTTGAATCTGTTTGAATTACATATTTTACATTCAACATATTCAGAACCTCGATATTGTTTTTAGCAATTTGATAATCGAATAATTGCTGCATTCTTCGCGGTTTCACAGCACTATATCCTCCGATAGATTTATGAAAATAGGAAGCTCTAGCACTTGAAAGGTTTCCATCTACTTCAAAAACACGATAATGAGTCTTATCTTGTAAAATCTTTGTATCAGCAGGAGTTTCTTGAAATGGAACATCGACTTCTCTTTTGCTAACAAATCCTTCTGCACTGACATATTTTTTATCTACAAAAACCAAATCAAAAATCATCACCAATCCAACTATAATTATTGTTGTGTTCTGAGCAAATTTACCTTTGACATACAACCACAAGGCTCCTGCAGCAAGTAAAAGAAAGAATCCTGAACGCAATAAATCCGCTGAGTAAAGTGTCATTCGATCCGTTTTAAGCGCATCCATAAAGGCTGGACCATAACTTTCTCTGAAAAAACTATCACTCGATCCTGCAAAACTGAAACTGCTTTTCAATAAAAACAGACCAACAATTATTCCAAAGCCAACAGCAGCAGATTGCCACAAAGCTTTATATCTTTCTTCTTTTTCTAATTTGAAAAAGGACTGCAGCCCCATAATAGCCAAAATAGGAAAACACAATTCAAGAATGACTTGTATCGACGAAACTGCTCTAAACTTATCGTACATTGGAACATGGTCAATGAAAAAGTCGGTCACTAGAGCGAAGTTTTTTCCCCAAGATAATATCAATGCCACGACGGCTCCAGAAAGAAAAACGTATTTAATTTTTCGCTTATCCGAAAACAATCCTAAAACACCCAAAAAGAAAACCACAATTCCGATATAGGCTGGCGCTGCAACGATAGGCTGGTCCCCCCAATAAGTCGGCATTCCCGAAACAAAATCCTTGGCTTGCGATTCTGGAACTCCTTGAGTGATCATAAATTTATACATCGCACTATCCGTTCCTAAGGCTTCACTGTTGGATCCTCCAAAAAGCCGCGGTGCAATCAAATTAAAGCTTTCGGCAATACCATAACTGTATTCGGTGATGTATTCCCTTGACAAAGCGCTATTAGTTTCTATTTTTTTACCCTCAGGTGTTACAGTCAATTCACTTTTTCCTCGAGTACTAAACTTGGCATATTCGGCTGTTGCCAATAAGTTTGTGGCATTGGCTCCAAGTGCAAAAATCCCAGCTATAGCCAAAACGCCAATTGAAGTCAAAAGCGGTTTATATTCTTTTACTTTTATCCCCTGATAAATAAAATAAATCGATAGCAGCAAAAGGAAAATCAACAAATAATAAGTCATTTGAAAGTGATTGGCATTTATCTCCAAGGCAACGGCAAACATCGTCAGCAATCCTCCCCAAATATATTTCTTTTGGAAAACCATAATAAAACCAGCAATAACCAATGGCATATACCCAATAGCGTGGGCTTTGGCATTATGTCCAACACCAAGAATAATTATCAAATAAGTTGAAAACCCAAAGGCAAGAGCACCGAAAAATGCTTTGAGCGGATCCACTTTCAAAACCAAAAGCAATCCATAAAAACCAAGAAAATACAAGAATAAATAATCGGCTGGGCGTGGCAAAAATCGAATGACATCATCTATCATTCCAATATAATCGTGCGGATATTTGGCTCCCAATTGATAGGTTGGCATTCCACCAAAAGCAGCATTTGTCCAATACGGCTCTTGATGATCTGAAGCTCTAAAATCGATTTGCTCCTTTGCCATTCCGGTATATTGTACAATATCTGATTGCGATATTTGCTTGCCTTGTAAAACCGGATAAAAATAAATTAGGGAAATTAAAACAAATCCAAGTAGGACAAGGGCGTGCGGATAGAACTTCTGAAGTTGCTTCATTTAATCAGTTTGGTATTTATGGTTTATGGTTTTGTGTTAAAGGACTTTATTCAATTTCTTCGTAATCGACATAATCCCCCACTTTTTTGGTTTCGCGCGTTTTCTTGACATTAGCAGTATCAATAATGATTTCGTCATTATTAGGTGTTTTTTGCCATGAATTACCTTGTGCCTGTTGGTATTGTTTCTGGAAATTTTCGCCCGCTTTCTCTACTACTTTTTTTACCACAATTGGAAAAAATAATCTCACGAAAAATCGGAAAATATAGTAAAAAGCTAGAATATAAAATAATGTCCTAACAAATCCTGAAAAAGATGCCTCTTGCATAATCAAAAAATTTTTTGCAAAATTAACAATTCCAACGTTCAAAATTAAAATATCATTCTTAAATAAATAATAAAATATAGTACATTTGAAATGCGTTATCCCTTTTTAATCAAATAAAATTATATGTACAAATTCAAAAACCTTCTCGTTGCAGCATTTTTGATGATTCCTTTGATTCATTACGGACAACATACTGACCAGATCAATTCGAATAGACCCGGTGAAACCATGTCGGCTTATGCTGTTGGAAAATCGGTAATTCAAGTTGAATCTGGCATTTTTGGCATTAAAGAAAACCACAGTATTCTGAATTATGATGCCAATGGTTTTGGAATTGATATGACTTTGCGATATGGCATGTTTTTAGAAAGATTAGAATTGATTGCTGATTTTCAATACCTATATGAACAAGTCACTTCTCCGATGACCGTCGTTGACAAATCTGCTTTTAAGCAAACCATTTTGGGAGCAAAATATCTAATTTATGACCCATTTAAAAATTACGAAAAAAACATCAACGTCTACAGTTGGAAAGCAAATCACTCTTTCAATTGGCATCAATTTATCCCAGCCGTTTCGGTCTTTGCCGGAGCGAATATTACGATGAAAGACAATCCCTATTATTTTTCGCCGGATGCAGCAATTTCTCCTAAGGTGGCATTGATTACCCAAAATCATTTTGGTGACGGCACTTGGGTTTTTATAACCAATATCATCGCCGATTATATAGGTACCGATTATCCTAGTTATGGTTACGGTATTACCTTGACCAAAGGATTCAGTCGAAAATGGTCTGGTTTCATCGAAAATCAAGGGTATATGAGTGATTTTTATAGCGATACCATTATTCGAGGTGGTGCAGCATTTCTTATTCACGACGATATGCAAATTGACGCTTCGATAAGTACAAGTCTAAAAGACACGCCTTCGATACTCTACGGTGGAATTGGATTTTCTTGGCGTTATGATGCAGGCTACAAGGAAGTACGGATGAAAGTAGATACCGGAGATTCAGATAAAAAAGCCCAAAGAAGAGCCAAGAAAACTAAAAAAGGATAAACTTACAACACCTAATAAATACTAATGATTACCATAAAAGAAGCCGTTACCAAAAAGGAAATGACCGAGTTTGTCAAATTTCCTTTCTCTCTATACAAAGACAACAAATATTGGGTTCCGCCCATCATTGCCGATGAATTAGCATCCTTCGACAGAACCAAAAACCCAGCTTTCGAAAGTGCCGAAGCCTACTTTTATTTGGCTTACAAAAACAATGAAATTGTAGGACGAATTGCCGCCATAATCAATTGGGGCGAAGTCAAAAACCAACACAAAAAGAAAGTTCGTTTTGGCTGGTTCGACGTGATAGACGATATCGAAGTGACCAAGGCTTTATTGGAAAAAGCATACGAATTGGGAAGAAAAAACAATTTAGAACACATAGAAGGCCCAATGGGTTTCTCCAATCTAGACAAAGTGGGTGTTCTCACCGAAGGTTTTGACGAAATGGGAACAATGATTACTTGGTACAATCATCCGTATTTTGCGACTCATTTGGAACAATTGGGATTTGTAAAAGAGAAGGAATACATTGAAAGTATTTTTCCGTTTTCGAATGTGAAACCCGAATTTTTCCTGAAAGCGCAAGGTTTAATAAAAAAACGATATGAACTGACGAGTTTGAACTTTACCAAAACAAAAGACATTATGCCATATGTGGACAAAATGTTTGATTTGTTCAATAATTCTTATGCCGATTTGTCCTCGTTTGTAGCCATCACCGACGTTCAAAAAGAATATTTCAAAAAGAAATACATTAGTTTCATCAATCCAGAATACATCAAATTTGTGATGGACAAGAACAATGATATTGTGGCTTTTAGTATTGTGATGCCTAGTTTTTCGGAAGCCTTGCAGAAAGCTAAAGGCAAACTTTTCCCATTTGGATTTTATCATTTGCTCAAAGCCAGAAAAGAAAGTAAAGACGTTGTTTTTTACTTGATAGGCGTTCATCCAGAATACCAAAATAAAGGAGTAACAGCCATCATTTTTGATGAATATTTTAAGACTTTTAGTGAAAAAGGAATTGTCAATTGCATTAGAACTCCTGAACTAGAAGAAAATCACGCCATCCATAATTTATGGAAAAACTTTGATCCAAGAATTCATTGTAGAAGAAAAACGTTTATGAAGATGCTTTAAAAAAACAATTCAAATAGCTAAAACCGAATAAACAAACACATCCTTTTTATTATTTAAAACTAATCCTTTTGCAAAATCAAATATCGATTATGAAATCAATTTCCAATGCTTTTTTCATTCTTTGTTATAGTCTTCTTTTTGCCCTATTTTTTAACACCGTAGTTTTCGGGCAAAACTCAGAAAATAAAAACTTTAAGGATGGACTTGCAGCCTACGAAGCTAATAATTTGAAACTTGCCTACGAAAAGTTTCTAAAGGGTTCTAATGAAGGAGATGTTTACTCTCAATATAATTTAGCCTTAATGTATGAGAACGGAATTGGCATCAAAAAGAATGATAAATATGCACTATTTTGGTACAATAAAGCAGCTTTACAAGGAAACGCTGCAGCCCAATACAATTTAGGAGTTTTATACGAAAATGGCAAAGGAACGAAAGTAGATTTTGCACAAGCTAATAAATGGTATCGCAAAGCCGCCGTGCAAAACGATGGATTGGCTGTAGGGAATTTGGGAATGCTTTACATTCGGGGAGACGGTGTAAAAATTAATAAAACTGCAGGTGTAGCTTTGCTTTTACTTTCCATTCAAATCGATCAATCCCCTGAGAATACTGCCAAACAAATGATCTCAAGTACAACTGGATTATCTCAAAATATGATTCTTGAGGCTCAATCACTTTCGGATAAAATGTTCAAGGCTGGAAAAAATATGTTAGTGCCTTTAGATCAGTTTTTGAAGAAATAAACAAAATACCTAAAAAGCAGTTTGTATAAAAAAAACCTTTCAAACAAATGAAAGGTTTTTTTTATTTCTAATGCGTTCATACTAAAATCTGAAGACTGAATACAAAATATTATGCATCCAAATCTACGGTAGTTCTACTAGCAATTTCTTTATAAGTACCGTTTACTAATTTCTCACGAATCGCTTCAAAAGAAGTCAGTGTTTGATCAATATCTTCCAATGTATGCGAAGCAGTAGGAATCACACGTAATAAAATCATTCCTTTTGGAATCACTGGATAAATCACAATCGACAAGAAAATTCCGTAATTTTCTCTCAAATCATTCACCATTACCATCGCTTCCGGCACACTTCCTTCTAAGTAAACAGGTGTAACGCAAGTATTGGTATCACCAATATTAAATCCTTTGCTTCTCAAACCATTTTGCAATGCATTTACATTTTCCCAAAGTTTATCTTTCAATCCTGGGTTATCACGCAACAATTGCAAACGTTTCAAAGAACCAATAGTTTGAATCATTGGCAATGCTTTGGCAAACATTTGAGAACGCAAGTTGTATTTTAAGTAATCAATAATATCTTTATCGGCGGCTACAAAAGCACCAATATTCGCCATCGATTTGGCAAAAGTCGAAAAGTAAACATCAATTTCGTCTTGAACACCTTGCTCCTCACCTGCTCCAGCACCTGTTTTACCAAGTGTACCAAAACCGTGCGCATCATCAACCAAAAGACGGAAATTGTATTTTTGTTTCATCGCTACAATCTCTTTCAACTTTCCTTGTTGACCACGCATTCCGAAAACACCTTCGGTAATAAAAAGGATTCCTCCTCCTTGTTCCGTAGCTAATTTTGTAGCACGTTGCAAGTTTTTCTCCATACTTTCGATATCGTTGTGCTTGTACGTAAAACGTTTTCCACTATGCAAACGAACTCCGTCAATAATACAAGCGTGTGCATCTACATCATATACAATCACGTCATTTCTAGTCACCAAAGCATCAATAATAGACACCATTCCTTGGTATCCAAAATTCAACAAATAAGCTGATTCTTTCATTACAAAAGCAGCCAATTCTTGCTCTAATTGTTCGTGATATTTCGTGTGACCACTCATCATTCTCGCACCCATTGGAGCAGCTGCACCATATTCCAAAGCTGCATCCGCATCAGCTTGACGCACTTCAGGATGATTCGCCAACCCTAAATAGTCATTCAAACTCCAGTTTAAAACCTCTTTTCCTTGAAATTTCATTCTCGGTCCTAAGTCCCCTTCTAATTTTGGAAACACAAAATAACCTTCTGCTTGAGAAGCCCATTTTCCTAATGGACCTTTATTGTTTTGAATTCTTTCGAATAAATCTGTAACCATAATATACTGAAATAATAATATTAATTTTAAGAATTTGCAAAATTAAATATTTAAAATTTATTATAGTCTCGAAAGCAAATTTATTTTTAGTGCTACTCCTGCTGCCCACTATATCTTTTGCTTTTTGGCAGCAAAAAATAAAAGGATGCCGTTTCCATCAAGGCTAGGCAGTTGGTTTCACAATAAACTTTGTATATTTGATAAATCATCAACCACAAACTATAAACAACAAACATATTTTATGTCACAAGATACCAAAGAATTAAAACTCGCCGTCCTCATTGATGCTGACAATGTCCCTTACAGTAATGTAAAAGGAATGATGGAAGAGATTGCCAAATACGGAACACCAACCACCAAACGCATTTACGCCGATTGGACGAAACCCAATGCTAACGGTTGGAAATCGGTTTTATTGGAACATGCCATCACTCCCATCCAACAATACAGTTACACTGTGGGCAAAAATTCTTCCGATTCTGCACTGATTATTGATGCAATGGATTTACTATATTCTGACAAATTAGATGGTTTTTGCATTGTTTCAAGTGACAGTGATTTCACTCGATTGGCTATCCGTTTGCGAGAATCTGGAATGAAAGTCATTGGCATTGGCGAAAAGAAAACTCCAAGTGCCTTTATTGCTGCTTGTGATAGATTCGTTTTCATCGAAGTATTGGATGGGGCTATAAAAAAGACCCGAGTAATAGCAAACGGACGAAGCAAATCTCCAAAACCAGCTGTAACTCCCGTTGCCGAGTCTAAAAAACCTGCAGAAAAGGAGACGACTCCCAATAAAATCGACAGCCAAACTATTGAACTTATCGAAGACACTCTCGATGCGATTGGCGATGAAGATGGTTGGGCTTTCCTAGGTGACGTGGGAAATCTCATTGTGAAGAAAAAACCAGAATTTGACCCTAGAAACTACGGTTTTTCAAAACTGACCCCTATGCTTAAATCACTGACCGATATTCTAGAAATTGACGAAAGAGAATCGGATAAAAAAGGCATCAAACACGTTTTTGTCAGATTACGCTATAGTTAACAAAGAATTTATAAAACAAAAAAGGAGGGCTTTTTACAGCCCTCCAAGTATTGATTTTGATTTACAATTGTCTACTTTATCTTACCCTTTAGTTGATTAATAAATAATCCTCCATATTTCGGTAGATAGGTTTCCAAAAACCAATCAAAATCATACTCAAATGTACATTATAAATTATCACAATGATATAAAAATCAATATTTTAACAGCAAATTAACTCGTTAAAATTATAAACTGTCCATACTGTAATAAAACAGATACAAACAAATTTACTAAATACGCAGTTCTGTTCTTCCCCTTCAATCTGGACACAAAAAAGGAGGACTTCTTTGAAGCCCTCCAATTTGTAAGTTCTGATTTATCATTATCTAACTTATGCTGTAAACAGTATAGCTGACTATTGAGATACTTTTTCTAGTATTAACTATTTATGATATTATATACTCAAGTAATTAATCAAAACCACACTCAAATATACAAATAAAACAAATTCAAATCACTGCTTTACATCACTTTAACATTATATTAAGATGCAAACAATTACTTCGTGAAATACAAGTTTAAAGTACCCGATTTTCCTTCGTAAGTTCCATCTATTTTTAAGATTAACTCAGTGGCAGAAAGACTTGCTATTTCAAAAGTGCCATTAAAACTGGAGCCTGTAACAGCAATATTTAAATTAGAACCATTTAGAGACCAGGTTCCCACTCTTTGTTCGAAAGCACAAACTGATGTATAATTACCATATTTAGCAGTACCTCCTGTCAGAAGTTCAATATAATCTTTATTACATCCATCTTCATTTTTAAAATAGTCGGTTGTGTAAGGAAGCGTAAAGCCACTAGACGATACAGTAGATTTATTGAAATTCCATTTCCCTTCTATAAAATCTAAATCTACAGGACCACTAATATCTTTGGTGCAAGAGAAGAATACGGTACCTAAAATCAATACCAAAACAAATAAAATACTTAATTTTTTCATTAAAAAATAATATTGGTTAGCATGCAATGGTACTCAAAAAATATAAAACCAAAAAGCAAGTCTGTTCATCTACACAAAACACTAAAAAATTATCGGGTTAAACTTATTTTTTGAATTGATTCAAAGACAATTCAACACAATGAAAACCAAAAAATCAGAGTACCATTTTCAAAACGGTGTATCTTTGCATTGTATCATAAAAATAAATAAAAATATGAAACTCGTATTTGCAACAAACAACAAAAACAAAATCATTGAAGTCCAGCAAATGCTTCCTCCAACTATCGAAATAGTAAGTCTCGAAAGTATTGGTTGCTTTGAAGAAATTCCAGAAACAGCTGCCACCATCGAAGAAAATGCAATAATGAAAGCCAATTATGTAACACAAAAATACGGTTACGACTGCTTTGCCGATGATACAGGACTTGAAGTAGAAGCAATAAACGGAGCGCCTGGAGTGTATTCAGCGCGATATGCTGGCGAACAACGTAATTCTGACGATAATATGAATAAGTTATTGGAGACTTTATGCCATGAAAGCAACAGAAAGGCACAATTCAAAACCGTAATTGCCTTAAACCTCAGCGGAAAACAACATCTTTTTACAGGAATCGCGAGTGGCGAAATTACTTCAGAAAAAACAGGAAATCAGGGTTTTGGCTATGATCCAATCTTTAAACCCGAAGGTTATGATGTCACATTTGCGCAACTTTCTCTTGAAGAAAAGGGCGCCATCAGCCACCGTGGCAAGGCAACAGCGGAACTTATAGCGTTCTTAAAAAACTAACTAATTGATATTCAAATATTAATAAAAAGCCAAAACTAAATTTCCCATTAGATTTTCTCGTTTATTCAACGTACCTTTGCGCCAAATTTTAAAAACATATATGAATAAATTTGAACAATTAGGATTGAGTGAATCGCTACAGCGTGCGATTATCGATCTAGGATTTGAGAATCCGACCGAAGTACAGGAGAAAGCGATTCCCCTATTATTGGAACAAGACACAGATTTAGTTGCGTTGGCTCAGACAGGGACAGGGAAAACGGCAGCTTTTGGTTTTCCAGTCATTCAAAAAATTGATGCCAACAACAGAAATACACAGGCGTTAATTTTATCACCTACCCGCGAACTATGTTTGCAGATTACAAACGAGATTAAAAACTACTCAAAATACGAAAAAGGTATCAATGTAGTGGCTGTTTATGGGGGTGCAAGTATTACAGAACAGGCGAGAGACATCAAAAGAGGTGCGCAAATTATTGTGGCTACTCCAGGTAGAATGCAGGACATGATTAACAGAGGATTGGTAAACATTACCCAAATTAATTATTGTATCCTTGACGAAGCAGACGAAATGTTGAATATGGGTTTCTACGAAGACATCGTAAACATCCTTTCGACAACTCCAGACGAAAAAAGCACTTGGTTATTCTCGGCTACAATGCCACAAGAAGTAGCTAGAATTGCTAAACAATTTATGCACAATCCATTAGAAATCACTGTTGGAACTAAGAACTCAGGTTCTGCTACTGTTTCGCACGAATTCTATTTGGTAAATGCACGTGATCGTTACGAAGCTCTTAAAAGATTGGCCGATGCTAATCCAGACATTTTCTCAGTGGTTTTTTGTAGAACAAAACGTGATACACAAGCTGTTGCCGAAAAATTAATCGAAGACGGATATAGCGCTGCCGCTTTGCACGGAGATTTATCTCAAGCACAACGCGACGGGGTTATGAAATCTTTCCGTGGTCGTCAAATCCAAATGCTTGTCGCTACTGACGTTGCAGCACGTGGAATTGACGTTGATAACATTACTCACGTAGTAAACTATCAATTACCTGACGAAATCGAAACCTACAATCACCGTTCTGGCCGTACCGGTCGTGCAGGAAAACTAGGAACTTCTATCGTTATTGTAACCAAAAGTGAAATCCGCAAGATTTCAGCCATCGAAAGAATCATCAAACAAAAATTCGAAGAAAAAACAATTCCATCCGGAATTGAAATCTGCGAAATTCAGTTGTTGCACTTAGCGAACAAGATTAAAGACACTGAAGTTGATCACGAAATTGACAATTACCTACCGGCTATCAATAACGTTCTTGAAGGTTTATCGAAAGAAGAACTAATTAAGAAAATGGTTTCGGTTGAATTCAACCGCTTCATCAATTACTACAAGAAAACGAGAGACATTTCTTCACAATCTTCAGGTTCTGACAGAAGAGAACGAGATGATAGAGAGCCAAGAGAAAACAACAATGGCGGTGCTACAAGATACTTTGTGAACATTGGTTCGCGAGATAATTTCGACTGGATGTCATTGAAAGATTATTTAAAAGAAACATTAGACCTTGGTCGTGATGATGTGTTCAAAGTAGATGTAAAAGAAGGTTTCTCTTTCTTTAACACCGACCCAGAACATACTGATAAAGTAATGGAAATACTGAACAACGTTCAACTTGAAGGACGTCGTATCAACGTTGAAATTTCTAAAAACGACGGAGGCGGAAGACGTGATCACAACGGAAGAAGTTCTGGTGGTTTCGGAGGAGGTCGTTCAGGTGGAGACAGAAGTTCTGCTCCAAGAAGAGAAGGAAACTTCGCTCCAAGACGTGAAGGCGGATTCAGAAGCGATCGCGGTTCAGCTCCTAGAGAAGGTGGTTTTGGCGGAAGAAGTGAATCAAGAAGCGCATCTGCTCCTAGAACTAGCGGATTCTCAGAAAGATCTCCAAGACGTGATGGCGGTTCATCCGAAAGACCCATAAGACGTTCTGAAAGTTTTGGCGATACTCCAAGAGAAAGAAGACCAAGAAGAAGTTAACATCTTTTGTTAATTTTCTTATAATTATACTGAAACTACAAAATATTTAATCCCGTTTTATTACTTTTAAAGTTTTAAATCAGTTTATGAAATATTTTGTAGTTTTCTTTTTTTTAATACTCTCCTCAGCAACTTTTTCGCAAGTTATTGAACCAGCACAAACCGTAACTGGGACTGTCATCAATGAAATTACAAAATTTCCTTTGCCCAATGTAAACATCATCAACATCAATAAAGTAAGAGGAACCACTACTGATGAGAAAGGTAATTTTGAACTGGCCGTTTCTGTGAACGATACACTTCACATTACCTTAATTGGATTTCAATCGTTGAGAGTCAGAGTAACAAATGACTGGGTAAAAAATAAAACCACTAAAATACAGCTGACTGAAAAAGCATACGCACTTGAAGAAGTCGTCGTAGGACGTTATAATTTAACCGGTTATATCGAAGTAGATTCTAAATTAATTCCTGTAAAAGAAAACTATCGCTACAGTATTTCAGGTTTAACTGAAGGATATGAAGCGGGTGAATATTCGCCAAATGCTTTCGGAAAAGTGATGGGCTCTATATTTAATCCAGCGGATGCGTTGTATAATTTCTTTGGCAAAAAACCCACCGAACTCAAGAGGTTGAAGGAAATGAAAAAAGATGATACCGTTCGAAATCTGCTAGAGACAAAGTACGACCGCGAAACTATTGCAGTACTTCTAGGTGTTGACAAAAAAGAAATAGCAGAAATTCTTGAACGTTGTAATTACTCCGAATCATTTGTAAAAACTGCCAACGACCTTCAAATTCTCGACGCGATAAGTGGCTGCTATGAAGAATATAAAATTTTAAAAAAGAAATAGACAAACCGTTCAAAAGCCTATAATCACTCCATATATATTACCATACCATATGATTTATTATGAAGAAGAGATTTAAAAGTAATACAGAGGCTCATTAGCACTAAACCTAAATTTTCTATTGGAAAGCAAATCTTTGCATAAAAATTCATAGATCAATTAACCGTATAAAATGAATCAAATGAATACCGAGAACAAGTTTCAAAAGATTAGCAATGATCGAACCTATATCATTGATTGTTATCTTGAAATGCTAGCTAGAATCAACGAGCACAAAGTAATAGGACTTATAAAAAGTAATGATTTTTCTGAAAATGCAAATACTCAAATTTCAACTGATAAAATAATTCAGTCATTGAGCATCTATTTTCAGTTAATGACCATGGTAGAGGAAAATGCGGCCACTCAATACCGAAGACAAATGGAAAATCGCGAAAGCATTTTCTCCATTAGAGGTTCTTGGGCGGAAGCTTTTAAGCTATGGAAAGAGAAAGGCATCAGCGAAGACGAAATGTTGCAGACTCTTTCGCAAACTCAAGTAAATCCTGTACTGACAGCACACCCAACGGAAGCAAAACGAATTACCGTTATTGAAATTCACAGAGAGTTGTACCTACTTTTAGTCCAAAGAGAAAACACTTCATTAAGCAAATTAGAACACTATAACATTAAAGAAAACATCATAAACCTTTTGGAAAGATGGTGGAGAACTGGTGAAATATACCTAGAAAAACCGGACATAAAAGATGAACGCGCTAATATTATTTACTACTTAAGCAAAATTTTTCCTTCGGTATTGGAAAAAAGTGACCAACAGCTGAAAAGTTCTTGGATTGAAATGGGCCTAAATCCCGACAAAATCAAAAATGCCGAAGTTTTTCCTAAAATTAGCTTTGGTAGTTGGGTTGGAGGAGATCGGGATGGTCACCCTTTTGTAACTCCAAGTATCACGCAAGAAACATTAGTTTTACACCGAAAAAATGCACTTTCTCTTATCAAAAGCCAATTAGTTACTGCGGCGGTGAAGCTTTCTGTTTCAGCAATTCACAATCCAGTTCCTTTTAGTTTGTTGGAAATTCTAGAAAAAAAATCGAAAGAATTGGGATTAAAAGGTGAGGAAGCCATAAAAAGAAATCCTTATGAACCTTGGAGGCAATACTTTAATTTACTACTAGCTAAATTAGAAAATACTAGCTCAAGGAGCATCATAGGTTCTACATCCTATTACAAATCCAACAAAGATTTACTCCATGACCTTAAGTTTTTCAGGGACATTCTTGTTGAAAATGGAATGAAAGGTCTCGCTGAAAATATCATTTTTCCGATAGAACGACTAGTCAGTTGTTTTGGTTTCCATTTGGCAAAATTAGATATTAGACAAAACAGTGCTTTTCATGACAAAGCCATTTCGCAAATATTACAAGCCAATGGCGAAAAAGATTTTGATTTTGAAAACTGGAGTGAAGACAAGCGAGTAGCATATTTAAACAAACTTTTAGAGAGCCATTCGCTCAGCACCGACATAACGGTTTATTATGGTGCAGAGGCCGATAATGTTTTAGACTGTTACCGAGTGGTTCGCAACCACATTAATTTATATGGTTCAGATGGGATTGGTTCATTCATCATCAGCATGACTCGCAATCTCAGTGATTTACTTGCTGTTTATTTCTTTATGAAGGAAACCCAATTATTAAATACCAATATAAAAGTAGTACCGCTGTTAGAAACCATCGAAGATTTGCACAATGGTCCAATCATCTTAGATCAATTCCTCCAGCATCCAAGTACTCAGCAAAGAGCTCAAAAAATAGAGTACAAGCAGGAAGTCATGTTGGGTTATAGTGATAGTAATAAAGACGGAGGAACGATTGCAAGTAAATGGAACTTATACAAAGCCGAGCAAGAACTTCACAAAATTGGTGCAAAAAATAATTTCAATGTTTATTTCTTTCACGGAACTGGTGGAACCATCAGCCGAGGAGGCGGAAAATACCATCGTTTTCTAGAAAGCATGCCTGTCGATACGGTAAACGGAACGATAAAAATAACCGTTCAAGGAGAGACTATTGCACAACTATTCGGAAATCCATTAACCGCAACCTATAACTTAAATGCATTGACTTCGGGAGTTGCTAAGCATTCTATTTTAAGCCAACACAATTCAGAAACCAACCAATATCCACTAGAAATAATGGATTTATTGGCTCAAAAATCATTTAAACATTATAGAGAGTTTATAGAAACACCCGGATTTATTAATTTTTATAGTAAAGCCACTTGTATAGATGTTTTAGAAAAAAGCAAAATTGGTTCGCGACCAGCTAGAAGAACAGGAACCAGATCTCTAAAAGATTTAAGAGCTATTCCTTGGGTGTTTAGTTGGAATTTGTCTCGTTTTACGTTAACAGGTTGGTACGGCATTGGCGAAGCATTAAAAGAGTTGAAAACCGAAAAACCAGAAGCGTTCCAAAGTTTGAAGGAAAGTATAAAACAGTGGGATTTTCTTAGATTCTTAATGATACAGACCGAAACCAACCTTATTCTTACTAATACGGAAATAATTAACCTGTATGCTAATTTAGACGAATCTAGTGCTGAGCGCGAAGTATTTATGTCGAAAATTTTACAAGACTATGAAAATGGTGTTGCATTAATCGAAGAACTTTTTGGTGATACAAGTAGTATTAGAAGAGAAGGTCAATACGATAACCTGCAATGGCGAAATGAAAAATTGAACACCCTACACACTTTGCACATCAAATATCTTAAACAATGGCGAGACTTAACAGACGAAGATAATCCTGAAAAAGATAAAATTCTTTCTACATTACTTGGAATAATTAATTCAATATCGAGCGGACTAAAAAACACCGGTTGATAATTTGTCCAGTTCTAGAGCAATCAGAAATCTGGAAATGGAGAAGGATACAGCATTTGGCTTTTTTACTGGAAGTCAATGTGTTGCTTCACAAAAACTTGTTTATCCAACTTAAGGCTTTTAATTTCCCTAAACAAAAAAACCTCGCAAAAAGAAATTTTTTGCGAGGTTATATTTTTTACAGAAACGTACTAATCTATCTGAATCCCAATATTTTCAAGTATTTCAAAAAGATAGGTACTATGAGTCGGATCGTATTTCTCGACACCGCTAATGTACCACTTCGTTATTACCGAAAGTTGAAAAGGCGTATAATCATCCGTTTCTTCAATACTTAATCCTAGTAAACCTGCAAGAAGAAAATCTTCTAAAATTTTAATCGTTACAAATCTTTGGGGAATTCCCTTAGAAATATCACCATTCATTTCCTCATAATCCATTCGTCCGGAATTGAAACCAGAAATATAGGCCAAACTGCATTTTTTGCTATCCATTTGCACCATAGGATTCTGACCATTGGAATATCCATCAAGATAATCTTGTCGATACGATGAACCGAAAATATTTTTAGTATTCATGTAATGATGAGTTTAATAATTCATTACAAACGTATAAACATTACCTTATATAAAATATTAAAATCGTTTAAAGGGCAAAAAACTCTTTAATTTACAAGGGCTATGTAGTTTATCGATAAAAATAAAGCCAAATCATTGCTTTTTTGCTAATTCAGAATAATATCTTTCTTCGATTCTTTTGATATCTTTAATCGAATTTTTAGTCCAAGAAAATCGTTTATCAAGGATTTCTGCTTCTGTCAAATGCCAATCAGTAGTTGAATTTCGCAATCGATTCGTCAAGTTTTGAATAATGATGGCTGCCGAAACCGAAATGTTCAAACTTTCGGTAAAACCCACCATCGGAATTTTAAGAAAACCATCTGCTTTTTGCATTACTTCATCTGATAAGCCCTCTTTTTCTGTTCCAAAAAACAAAGCACTCGGTTTCGAAATGTCAAAATCTTCCAGCAAACAATCATTTTCGTGTGGTGTTGTGGCAATGATTTGATAGCCTTTGTTTTTCAAAGTTTCAATACAAAATCCCACATTGTCAAATTTATTAATATCGACCCATTTTTGCGCACCCATCGCAATCTCTTTATCGATACTTTTTCCGTAACGTTCTTCTATCACATTCAACTCCTGAAGACCAAAAACCTCGCAACTGCGCATCACCGCACTGGCATTGTGCATTTGAAATACATCTTCTACAACCACAGTGAAATGTTTGGTTCTGTTTTCTAGTATTTTTAAAAACTTAGCTTTACGATTTTCAGTAAGGATGTTTTCGAGGAAATGAAGGTATTCAAGGTCAATCATTGGAAAAATATTATCTAACTACTGTTTTTCAAATAATACGGTGATCAAGCCCATTACAATGGCCGAACCTAAATTCGTTGCTCCATAAGGATTGAATGAATCTTTTTTTGTTCCCATCAAATTATTCTCGAGTACTATTCTTGGACTCAGTGGATAGTAGTTCCCATTCTTTGAATAATAAACATCATTAAACTTTGAAATAGGATTATAAACAGACAGTTGAGATACATTGTCCTTTTTTGCATTAAAGTCGAAAGTGTGTTTTATAATAGGCAAATCACCAAAATGAATTTTGAAATAATCCTTTTTTTTAGCGATGTTACCAGCAACTGTGACTCCTACTTGTGCAAAAAAGAAAGTACTATAGAATAATGTAAATACTAATATGAGTCTGTGCATTATATTTTTTTTAAACTTGAAATAAAACAAAATCAAATATACAAATTTTCCTAAATTTACATCAAAATCGCTACTTTTATTTTTTAAAGAGAAAAAGTATGACTCGTCAAATCCGTGCTTGAAAATCCATTTAATCTGTGTACAAATTATAAAAAATGAAAAAGAAACTAGTTGTCTTAAGCGGAGCAGGTATTAGTGCAGAAAGCGGGATAAAAACCTTTCGCGATGCCGATGGGCTTTGGGAAGGCCATAATGTAATGGATGTTGCCACGCCAGAAGGTTGGTACAAAAACCCCGAATTAGTGCTTGATTTTTACAATCAAAGACGTAAACAATTGCATGAAGTCCATCCCAATTTAGGACACCAAATTCTAGCTGAACTTGAAAATGATTTTGATGTTTTCATCATCACCCAAAACGTAGATAATCTGCACGAAAAAGCAGGAAGTTCATCTGTTTTGCATCTTCACGGTGAATTGTTGAAAGTGCGAAGTACTGCTAATAGAAAATACATTTTAGACTGGGAAACCGATTTGAATTTGGGTGATTTTGACAACAAAGGCAACCAATTACGCCCGCATATCGTTTGGTTTGGCGAAGAAGTTCCTGCTTTAGAAGAAGCAGTATCAATTGTAGAAAAAGCCGACATACTCATTATCATTGGAACCTCATTGCAAGTATATCCTGCGGCAGGATTAATGAATTATGCCAAACAAACCATTCCCGTGTATTATATTGACCCAAAACCGGCTCAAATTTATGACTTACCCAATGACCTCAAAATCATAGCTGCAACAGGTTCGGCAGGAATGAAAACGGTTCAAAAAGACCTTGAAAAACTGAAATAACAATGGCAATTTCAATGGTAAGAACAATTTCAAAAAGCAATTTAATCTAAAAAAAAAGAACAGTAAAGACCGAATACTGAACACTATTCCCTATTTTTGCGCTTTCTAAAAAACCAACAACAATGACTACTTTAAACGAATTAAACGCCGTATCACCAATCGACGGAAGATATAGAAGCAAAACTAGTTCACTATCCAAATTCTTCTCTGAAGAAGCCTTAATCAAATACCGTGTATTGGTTGAAATTGAATATTTTATTGCGCTTTGCGAAATTCCTTTACCACAACTTGCAGCTGTAAACCCAAATACATTCGAAAGTTTACGCAACATCTATAAAAACTTCTCTACCGAAGACGCACTTTGGATTAAAGAAACCGAAAAAGTGACCAACCACGATGTAAAAGCCGTGGAATATTTCATCAAAGATGCCTTCGAAAAACTAGGTTTGTCTCAATATAAAGAGTTCATCCACTTTGGATTAACTTCTCAAGACATTAACAATACAGCGATTCCGCTTTCGACAAAAGACGCTTTCGAGAAAGTCTATATGCCTGCATTAATCGCTTTAACTTCAAAATTAAAAGATTTAAGCATCGAATGGCGTGACATTCCAATGCTAGCCAAAACTCACGGGCAACCCGCTTCTCCAACGCGTTTGGGTAAAGAAATTGGTGTTTTTGTAGAACGTTTGGAAGAGCAAATGCGTTTGTTATTCAACATTCCTTTTGCTGCCAAATTTGGTGGTGCCACAGGAAATTACAATGCGCATCATGTGGCTTATCCACAAATTGATTGGAGAAAATTCGGAGGGAATTTCGTGGAAGAAATCCTTGGATTACACCACTCCTTCCCAACTACACAAATCGAACATTACGACCATTTTGCTGCATTTTTTGATGCATTAAAAAGAATCAACACCATCATCATTGACTTGGATAGAGATATTTGGACTTATGTTTCGATGGAATATTTCAAACAAAAAATCAAAGCGGGAGAAATTGGTTCCTCCGCAATGCCACACAAAGTAAACCCTATTGATTTTGAAAATTCAGAAGGAAATTTAGGAATGGCAAATGCTATTTTCGAACATCTTTCGGCTAAATTACCGGTTTCAAGATTGCAACGCGATTTAACAGATAGTACGGTTCTAAGAAATATTGGCGTTCCTATGGGACACACTTTAATTGCTTTTGAAGCCACTTTGAAAGGATTGAACAAACTATTGTTGAACGAACCAAAATTTGCCGAAGATTTAGAGAAAAACTGGGCCGTTGTTGCCGAGGCAATTCAAACCATTTTGCGTCGTGAAGCTTATCCAAATCCATATGAAGCCTTGAAAGGTTTGACTAGAACCAATGAAGCAATAACTAAAGATTCGATTCACGAATTTATTGGTACGCTGGATGTTTCAGCAACAATTAAAGCTGAATTGATGCAAATTACACCGAGTAATTTTTTGGGAATATAATTAACCGGAGTGCAAAATAAAATGAAAAAATACATTTATATATCCACTTTATTTTGTACTCTTTTCCTCCTGTTTTCTTGTGAAAAGGAAAACCCAAAACCCGTAACCAAACCCTACAAAGCTGGGGTAATTTTGTCGTTTGATGATGCCTATGTCAATGAATGGTTTGCTACCAATCAAAAGTTGAAGAAATATGGCTGGAAGGGTACTTTTTTTGTGTGCAAAATAAATACGCTTGATCAATCCGAAATCGAGAAACTTCGTGAAATGCAAAAAGAAGGGCACGAAATTGCAGGTCATACTTACAATCATGTCAATGCTGTAGATTATTTGCGTGTAAACACTATACGCGAATATTTAAATAATGAAATCGACCCAATGCTCCATTTAATGAAATTCTATGGTTTGAATGTGAGTACTTTTGCCTACCCTTATGGCGGGAGAAGTGAAAAATTAGATGCCGCCTTATTGAAAAAATTTAAGATCATAAGAGGAAGAGCCTTTTGTGAGCACGTTGCCAACAAGCAAGGCTGCTATTACGACAACTCAAATTTAGTTTTTAGCTTTAGTATTGACGATACTCACAACCACTTCAACATTCCCCATCTTTTGGGCTTGTTAGAATATGCCAAGAAAAATAACAAAATTTTGATATTGAATAGCCACAAAACTGTCGATACAGTGACAGGTGATTATCAAACAAAAAATGCTACATTAGAATATATTTGCAAATACATAAAGAGTAATAATATGAATTTTTACACTTTATCTGATATTGAAAAATTGCAATAAATCAAGTATAATAGCGCTACTTTTACAAACTTTTTCTTAGAAAAAAGATTTTTTTGTATATTCCCACATCCGCTAACGGAAAACCATAATTAACCGACTATGAATCCAGCCGAAAAAGTAGCCGAAATTTCCCATCACTTAGAACCTCTAATCAGCGATTTAGGTCTGATCTTGATGACTGCCGGAATCGCCGTATTGATTTTTAGGAAATTAAAACAACCCTTAGTTTTAGGGTATTTGATTGCTGGTTTTTTGGCCGGAAATCATTTTGACTTTTTCCCGTCAGTCAAAGAAATCAAAAGCGTTGAAGTTTGGGCCGAGATTGGTGTCATCTTTTTATTGTTCAGCCTTGGTCTAGAATTTAGTTTCAAAAAACTAATGAAAGTGGGCGGAACTGCTTCTATAACAGCGGGATCGCAAATAGTTTCTATGTGTATTTTGGGATACACTGTAGGTCAATGGATGGATTGGTCTAAAATGGATAGTGTTTTTTTAGGTGTAATCCTTTCTATCTCTTCTACCACCATTATATTGAAATCATTTGATGAATTAGGCGTCAAAACACAAAAATTTGCTGGAAACGTAATTGGCTCACTAATCGTTCAAGACATCTTAGCCATTTTGATGATGGTTTTATTATCAACTATTGCTGTTAGCAATCAGTTTTCTGGAATGGATTTGTTACTATCCGTTTTGAAACTCGTATTTTTTCTCGTTATTTGGTTTTTGGGCGGTATTTTTATTATTCCAACGGTCCTCAAAAAAACCAAACATTTATTGACCGACGAAATGTTGCTTATCATATCCTTGGCTTTATGCCTTACAATGGTTGGGCTTGCCGCCAATGTCGGATTTTCGCCTGCTTTGGGTGCTTTTATAATGGGTTCTATAATTGCCGAAACCACTCAAGCCGAACATATCGAACATTTAGTAAAACCTGTAAAAGATTTGTTTGGCGCTGTATTTTTCGTATCGGTTGGTATGTTAATAGATCCTGAAGCTTTGTATGAACACGCTATTCCAGTTGTTATTCTTTCGTTTGTAACCATATTTGGCCAATCTATAAGTTCAACAATTGGAGCATTGCTGTCAGGGCAACCTTTGAAAGATTCCATCAGAACGGGGATGAGTTTGTCACAAATTGGGGAATTTTCATTTATTATAGCCACTTTAGGAGCTACTTTGAACGCCACAAGTTCCTTTTTGTACCCAATTGTGGTAGCGGTTTCAGCTGTTACGGTTTTTACAACTCCTTTTATGATTAAGTATTCACTGCCTTTTTCCGAATATTTAGCCCAAAATTTACCGCGAAAATTGACCAAACGCATCGAACGGTATTCTGCCAGTACTCAAGCGATAAAAACAGTCAGCTTATGGCAAACAGTAATCAATGCTTTTTTAATTCAGGTAATTGTTTTAGCTGTAGTAATTCTAGCGATAATTCTACTTTCTTCAAGATATATCGAACCATTAGTTGACGATTACCATTTTGGAAATGCTCTGGGTGCTTTGATAACATTGAGTATAATAGCACCATTCTTGTGGGCACTCGCTTTTAGAAGAGTTGCTACTTCCGAAGTAGAACAATTGATGCACGACCGAAAATCTCGTGGGCCACTCACTATGTTGTTTTTTATAAGAATTCTATTGTCTATTTTCTTCATTGTGTTATTGCTGAATATATTCTTCTCGCCTAGAATTACTATAATTGCATTGATAATTGCTGTAATAATTTATTTGATTTTCCAAAAGAGACTCCACATTAGGTATCATAAAATTGAAAATCATTTTCTAGCTAATTTACACGGAAGAGAAATTGAAAAAGCCAAAAGAAGTAGAAGTGATTTAACGCCATGGGATGGGCACATGGCGGTTTTTGATATTGCTAGAGAATCCAATATTGCTGGTGAATCTTTAAAAAACCTGCAACTTCGAGAACTCTTGGGCATCAATATTGTATCCATAAAAAGAGGGGAAATTACAATTCATATTCCTCACCGAAACGAACGTATTTTTCCGGGTGACGAAATTTGTGTTATTGGCACAGATAGACAAGTGCAAGAATTTAAAAAATACTTAGACCAACACGAAACCGATGTTTCGCCTGAAATCGCAGAACCGGATATAGTTTTAAACCAAATTGAGTTAAAAAACCACACCTTCATTGGAAAAAGTATCAAAGAATCGAAACTCCGCGAAAAAACAAAGGGACTGATTGTGGGTATCGAAAAAAGAGGGATTCGAATCTTAAATCCGGAGTCGGATGTGATATTGGAAAAAGATGATATCTTGTGGATTGTAGGCGATAAAAAATTATTGGCCGATTTGGTTCATGATTAAAATCCTAGTATCCAAAAAATAAAAAAGGTGCAAGAATTGAATCCTGCACCTTTTCTTTTTATAAACTGAAATTGCATTAAGATATTAGTATTTCTATTTGATCAAATTCAAGTATTTTTTGTGCTGTTCTAAATGTTAATAATCTAAATAAAAAAGAATTAAAAATAAATGGAAATAATGATGGCATATTATGTTTAACAATTATATCATCATAATTTTGAACCGATATTTTGTATTTTCCGTAATCACCAACTTCAAAACTAAAAAACTTAACAGCTCTGATGCCTTTTTTATAATCTCTCGCTTTTAACGTTTTTTCTTTCAAGGTTATGACTTCATTTGTTTTAATATTAATGATTTCAACAAAAAAATCCGGATTGACTTCGACATCAAAACCTCCTAAAACAAAAATTTCATAAAAGCCATAATACATTTCAACCTCAACAACTTCTTTTAATTTAAATTTTAAATTCATAAAAATAAATTATCTCGAATAATTCGGAGCTTCTTTGGTAATTGTCACATTATGAGGATGACTTTCTGTAATTCCGCTTGAGGTAATACGAACAAAACGACCTGTTTCTTGTAATGTTGGAACATCTTTGGCACCACAATAACCCATTCCGGCACGAAGTCCACCAATGAATTGTTGCATACTTTCTTCCAATTCGCCTTTGTAAGGCACACGACCTACGATTCCTTCTGGAACTAATTTCTTCACATCGTCTTCCACATCTTGGAAATAACGGTCTTTCGAACCGCCTTCCATCGCTTCAACAGAACCCATTCCGCGGTAGGATTTGAATTTTCTTCCTTCGAAAATAATAGTTTCTCCTGGAGATTCCTTTGTTCCTGCTAAAAGTGAACCCAACATTACACAATGAGCACCGGCGGCAATTGCTTTTGGAATATCTCCAGTATATCGAATTCCACCATCAGCAATTACGGGAACTCCAGTTCCTTTCAGCGCTGCAGCAACTTCTAAAACGGCTGAAAACTGAGGAAATCCAACCCCTGCAATAACACGTGTAGTACAAATGGAACCTGGACCAATACCTACTTTTACACCATCGGCACCATTTTCTACCAAAAATTTTGCTGCTTCTGGGGTGGCAATATTTCCTACGATAACATCTACTTTTGGAAAATTAGCTTTTATATCTTTCAAAACATTGACAACACCTTGTGTATGACCGTGAGCAGTATCAATAATAATTGCATCAACTCCAGCATTTATAAGTGCAGTAGCTCTTTCGAGCGCATCGCCTGTAACGCCAATGGCTGCAGCCACACACAAACGACCGTAAATATCTTTATTTGCGTTAGGTTTTTGCGTTAATTTAGTAATATCTCTAAAAGTGATTAATCCAACTAACTTATTTTCTGAATTTACTACTGGAAGTTTTTCTATTTTATAACCTTGGAGAACAATCTCGGCTTGAGCTAGCGAAGTACCTTCGGCAACAGTAACTAGGTTTTCGCTGGTCATTACTTCGATAATAGGTCTTGCATTATTTTTTTCGAAACGCAAATCACGATTCGTAACAATTCCCTTCAAAACTTTATTTTCATCCACAATTGGAATACCACCAATTCCATATTCTTTCATTGCTTTTTTAGCATCGGCAACGATAGAATTTAAAGGCAAAGTTACGGGATCGATAATCATTCCGGATTCGGCACGTTTTACTTTTCGAACTTTAGCTGCTTGCTGTTCGATAGTCATATTCTTATGCAATACACCAATTCCCCCTTCTTGAGCCATAGCAATTGCCATTTCACTTTCGGTAACGGTATCCATAGCAGCAGATACAATGGGAACATTAAGGGATATGTTTCTAGAAAATTTTGATTTGATGCTCACTTCACGAGGAAGTACATTTGAAAAGTTTGGAACTAATAATACATCATCGTAAGTAAGACCTTCACCGATAATCTTTGAGTTGTGTGCTATCATTGCAATTTGAAGTTGTAGTTAAATTGCGTGCAAATTTAGGCAATCTTAAGCAGATTTGCATCATAAATAGCAATTTTAATGATTAAATTTGTAGAGTATCTATTTTCACAAGGTATTTCCTCGAATTTAAATCTATGCTAAAATCAATAAAATAAGTTAGGAATGGAAAAATCAAATCAATCACTACAAGGACTTTCCGACGAAGAAGTGATTCGATCAAGAGAGAAAAATGGTACTAATTCACTTGAACATCAGGATAAAAACCATTTTATTACTTCCCTTCTTGAAATGGTCAAGGAACCCATGTTTTTGCTTTTGATAACGGCTACCAGCGTCTATTTTATCACAGGAAAATATGGCGACGGTTTTTTTATGTTGGCAGCAATAGTTTTGGTTTCTACCATTTCTCTTTACCAAGAATCAAAAAGTCGCAATGCCATTGATGAACTTAAAAAATTATCTCAACCCAAAAGCAAAGTCATAAGAAACGGTGAAATCATCGAAATTCCAAGTGAAGAAATTGTTTTGGGCGACTACATTCAAACAGAAGAAGGCACCTTCATTCCAGCGGATGGAACTATCATTCAATCCAATGATTTTTCGGTAAATGAATCCATTTTAACAGGTGAATCGCTTTCGGTTTTTAAAAATGAAAAATCCGAAAACAAACAGGTTTTTCAGGGGACAATAGCAGCAAGTGGTTTAGCTATTTGTGAAGTTACCGCCATTGGAAATCAAACCCAGCTGGGCAAAATTGGAAAAAGTATTGAATCTATAGCCGAAGAAAAAACACCTTTACAGCTACAAATTGGAAATTTTGTAAAAAAATTATCCATCATTGGGTTACTGATATTTGGAATTGTTTGGGCCGTTAATTTCTATAATTCCAGAGAAGTTTTAGACAGTTTACTTAAAGCTTTAACCTTGGCAATGAGCATCATTCCCGAAGAAATTCCTGTTGCTTTTACCACTTTCATGGCTTTGGGTGCTTGGCGGTTAATGAAAATGGGGATTATTGTAAAACAAACTAAAACAGTAGAAACATTAGGCAGTGCAACCGTAATTTGCACCGATAAAACAGGAACAATTACTCAAAACAAAATGAGTTTGGCTCAATTATACATATTTGCATCAGACAAAATTGTAAATCCAAAAGAACAACTTTCCAATGATGAATTGGAACTACTTAGCATCTCGATGTGGGCAAGTGAACCCATTCCATTTGATGGTATGGAAATTGCGCTTCACGTAGCCTATTCGAAATTAGAGATTAAGGATGAAAGACCCAATTATAAATTAATTCACGAATATCCATTGGGCGGAAAACCTCCAATGATGACCCATGTTTTTAAAAATAACACTGGAACTAGAATTATTGCTGCCAAAGGTGCTCCAGAAGCTATAATAGCGTGTTCAAAACTTTCGAAAGAAGAGATTCAAAAAATCAATAACGCTATTGAATCGATGTCAAAAGAAGGATTCCGAGTTTTGGGAGTGGGTGTTTCTGATTTTGCAGGGAATAATTATCCAAAAACGCAACAGGAATTCACTTTTAAATTTCTGGGAATAGTGGCTTTTTATGATCCTCCAAAAGAGAATATTAAAACAGTTCTTGATGCTTTTTATAATGCTGGAATTCAGGTAAAAATTGTAACAGGTGATAATGCAGAAACCACAACAACAATAGCCAAACAAATAGGATTCCGAAATCCTGAAAACACATTAAACGGAGATGAATTGATGACTATGAACGAAGCTACTTTGAAAGAAAAAGTGATGGAAACCACCATTTTCACCAGAATGTTTCCCGAAGCCAAACTCAAAATCATTGAGGCTTTGAAAGCCAATAACCAAATTGTGGCAATGACTGGCGATGGAGTAAATGATGGTCCAGCTCTAAAATCAGCGCATATAGGGATTGCAATGGGTCAAAAAGGAACTGAAATTGCCAAACAAGCCGCAAACCTCATTCTTATTGATGATGATTTAGCCAAAATGACCGATGCCATAGCAATGGGCCGAAAAATCTACATCAACCTAAAAAAAGCCATACAATATATTATTTCCATCCATATTCCCATAGTTCTGATTGTCTTTATTCCATTGGCTTTAGGATGGATTTACCCCAATATTTTTTCGCCGGTACATATCATTTTCCTGGAAATAATTATGGGACCAACTTGCTCCATAATTTACGAAAACGAACCTATGGAATCCAATTTGATGCTGCAGAAACCGCGCCCTTTTACCAATACTTTTTTCAACCTGAAAGAAATAACAATCAGCATTGTTCAGGGATTGGTAATCACACTTGGGCTGTTATTTGTTTACCAATATTGTGTTAGAGAAAATTGCACGGAAAACGTTACCCGAACAATTATTTTTTTAACATTAATTGCTTCCAATATTTTCTTAACATTGGCCAATCGTTCTTTCTATTATTCGATAATTACAACTATTCGATACAAAAACAACTTGGTTTTGATTATCATTGGAGTCACAATAATCATAACTGGTTTACTGCTATTTATACCTGTTTTTTCACATTTCTTTCTGTTCGATACTGTTTCGACTTTGCAAATAGGAATGAGTATTTTGGTGGGATTTGTATCGGTATTTTGGATAGAAATTTATAAAATATTCAAGCGAAGAAGTCAAAAATAAAAGGATTTAATCGGGTGTGTTTTTATCAGGAAAAATAATATTGAATCCCAATTGAAAGGACAAACTATTGGCCTTAGAAATATCTTTGTATTCCAAAAGATTGTCGGCAAGAATATAAAAATTGACTTTTCCGAGGGTTGTTGACAATCCTAAACCTATATTTTTGGCAGAAAAAGAATCTACCGTATAAGTAGCTTTCATTTCTAATGAATCGAAAATTTGTCTTCTGTAAAAAGCCGTTAGCGCCATAAGAGGTGTTCTTGGCGCTGACATTGCAAACAATTGTGCTCCGACTGAATTGGTGTATTTTTTTTCATTTTCTCCAGTACAATTGCAATCCGAACTTCTTCCATCGCCAAAAGAATATTGAATCGAAGAATTGAATTTCAAAGGCCGCCAAGTAGTATATTTTGTGTGCAAAGTGTCTAAAGGAATGGCCTCGTTAAATTCATCTAAGATGTCATTCGAGTTGCTAAGAACGAAATCTGGCGTTAATCCAACGTAATTATAATAGCCTTTCCAGCGGTAACTTTCAATTTCTTTGGTATGACTTATAAAACCTATATCAATCAAACTTGCGGTAAATTGAAGGTTTTCTTTTGGATAATATGTTAACCCTAAATCCAATCCCAAACCAAGATTTCCTCCTAAAAATGCCTTACTTACAATATCACTTTTTGCATTACCAGAATAATTATCAATGTAATTTGTCAATCCAGAAGTGTTTACCAATCCATTAGCCGAAATCACTTGGTCATAGACAGAATTCGTTCCTTGAATGGTATAAAAATACCCCGAATTTTTGGTCGAAGACACATTAAAAATACTGGAATAAATCTTTCCGCGTGCACCAAGAATTAGTTTTTCATTTACTTTTTTGTGATAACCAAGGTGAAAAACCGAAATCAATTCACCTCTGGCATTCAAATCGCCCATATCAAAAACTTTTCCCAAATAATCTTTATTTCCATCCAAAAGTAAAATGGCATAATCTTTCGGCATATAAGTCAAAACATCCAATTCTTGGTACATTCCGAAGGAAATATAAGAGTTGCTTTGCCAATCACCCAATCTGAAACCACCACTAAAAATTTCTAATTGTTCATTTGCAATTACTTTATCGTCTCTTGAAGTAGAGAAAACTACATCTCTCAATTTAGCATTAAAATCTATTCCATTATCGGCAAACAAATCATATACCGAAAAGCTACTAGAACCTGCGTTGGCTGAAAAACCAGACAAAAGAGGAATCCCTACAAACCAATTGTAACTCACATCTGAACCTGGATTGGATAGCATTGATTGTGGTACAGAAGTGAAATTATATACTATTTGCCTATTTTGAGAAAAGCAATTAACCGAAACCCATAAAATAAAAATTAAACAAATCTTTCTCATTGCACCAAGAAATAAAGAGTGCCACTTGAACGCATTTTTAAACTTCCCAAGCTACTATCTGTCAAAGGAATTCCGGGCAGCATTGCAATAACAAAAGCTATTTTTTGAGTTTTTTTAAGTATATCGAGTTTAGCATTTTCGAATGTTTCCGTTTTTGAAACTACGTTTGAAACACCTGAATAAGCCGGAACTGAAAATGGAATCGTGTAAAGCTTTGCATCATTAGCATCCAGAAAATACAAATTAATCGAGTAAGCTCTGTTAATAGTATTGTTAAATTCAAAAAACAAATCTGCTCTTCTTAAATTATTAGTAAAATCTACATCATTAAAAACATTAAAATCCATTACATCACCAATCAACGGTTGCTCAACTCCACCTATGACAAATTGATTGGCTTGAATATCAAAGGATGCCATATTTGCAACGAAAATAGGCTCCAACTTCAAGTCATTGGCCTGATCAAAATCTAAATCGCTGGAACACGATAAAAACAAAACAGATAAGATAAATATTCCGAAAAATTTATTCATAAAATCAATCTATTTGGGGATAATATTTTTAACGAAACTATTTCATTTTTAGTATTTAATGAAAGGCACTGAACAACTTCGAAGCCTCATTATAGGCGCTTTCAAAACTCATAGCACGCAAATTAGTATTTTCTTTTTTAGAATTAAAATAGGACAACAATTTTTCAGTTGGCATATTGCCTGTCAAAACATCTCTTGCCATCGGGCAACCTCCAAAACCTTGAATGGCTCCATCAAAACGGCGACATCCTGAGTTGTAAGCTGCTTCTATTTTTTCAAACCATTTGTCGGGTGTGGTGTGGAGATGCGCACCAAATTCAATTTGTGGATATTTGGGTATTAAATTTGAAAACAAATATTGGATAACTTCTGGTGTTGAGCTTCCAATTGTATCCGAAAGTGACAGGGTTTTCACTCCCATATTCGACAATTTTTCTGTCCATTCGCCCACAATTTCCACATTCCAAGGGTCACCATACGGATTTCCAAATCCCATCGAAAGATAGGCCACAACTTCTTTATTGCTTCTATCAGCAATCTCTATAATTTCTTGCAAAGTTATCACAGATTCCGCTATGGTTTTGTGTGTATTCCGCATCTGGAAATTCTCGGAAATAGAAAAAGGAAAGCCCAAATATTGTATGGATTGATGTTGCGATGCAGCAATTGCTCCTTGTGTATTAGCAATTATAGCCAATAATTTACTTCGGGTTTTTGAAAGATCTAAACTTGCCAAAACTTCCGCTGTATCCTGCATTTGAGGAATGGCTTTGGGCGAAACAAAACTACCAAAATCAATCGTATCAAAACCCACACGCAACAAAGATTGAATGTAAGCCACTTTCCTATCGGTAGGAATAAATGCTTTTATGCCTTGCATCGCATCACGTGGACATTCGATAAGTTTTATTGCTTCCATAGAAGCCCAAATATAAGAAAGTTTAAAGTCTAAAAGTTTAAAGTTTTCCTAAAATCTTTTTATTAATTGCCTTTATCAAACCTGGACCTTCGTAGATAAATCCAGTATACAATTGGATTAAACTAGCTCCAGCTTCTAATTTTTCTATCGCATCATCAGCTGAATGGATTCCTCCTACTCCAATAATTGGAAAGGCTTTGTTGCTTTTTTCAGAAAGAAAACGGATTACTTCTGTCGAGCGATTTTTCAATGGTTTTCCAGACATTCCGCCCATTTCTAACTTGTTTTCGGACTGTAACCCTTCACGAGACAAAGTGGTATTCGTGGCAATAACACCAGCAATTTTGGTTTCTTTGACAATTTCAATAATATCCAACAATTGAGAATCGGTCAAATCGGGAGCGATTTTCAATAGAATTGGTTTTTGTTTTGGCTTAGTCAGATTTTGGTTTTGCAAGGTTTGCAACAATTGTTTCAACGGCTCTTTTTCCTGCAATTCGCGAAGATTAGGTGTGTTTGGCGAACTCACATTGACCACAAAATAATTGACATAATCGTACAAAGCATCGAAACAAATCAGGTAATCCGAGGTAGCTTCTTCGTTGGGTGTAACTTTATTTTTTCCAATATTTCCACCAATAAGAACGCCTTTATTTTTCTTTAATCTTTCGACAGCTTCTTGAACACCTCCGTTATTGAACCCCATTCTGTTGATGATCGCGCTATCTTCTACCAAACGGAAAATACGTTTTTTAGGATTTCCCTCCTGCCCTTTTGGCGTAATGGTTCCTATTTCAATAAACCCAAAACCTAAGTTAGATAATTCATTATACAAAGAAGCATCTTTATCCATTCCAGCGGCCAAACCAACAGGATTTTTGAACTTCAACCCAAAAACTTCGGTTTCCAATCGTTTGTCATCTACAACATACAATGCTCTAAAAAGCGAAGGAATTCCAGGAATTTTGGATAAATTTCTAATTAAAGAAAAAGTAAAATAATGCACTTTTTCAGGGTCAAAACAGAAAAAGATAGGACGGATAATTTGTTTGTACATAATAAAGTGTGTTGTGGTGCAAAAATAGAATTATCTAATCGAATTAATAAATATTTACACGAATAATTTCCATTATTAAAAACTTCTAAAAAAAATGAAATTTGATTATTACTCTCTGCAAACTGCAAACTGACCACTGCCAACTTTTTTATTACCTTTGCAAAAAAACATCTTATGTCAAATATATATTTAGGCTACCACTTCACTGTTGAGCCCAAAGAATTAGGTTCCGAAATCTTGATTGCCGAACTAGGAGAATTGCCATTCGAAAGCTTTATCGATAGTGATTTGGGAATTGTAGCTTATATTCAAAAAGACCTATGGTCAGAAAATATTTTGGACGATTTGTTTATCCTAAAATCGCCCGAATTTACCATCTCTTACAAAATCGAAGAAATCGACCAAGTCAACTGGAACGAGGAATGGGAAAAGAATTTTGAACCTATTGATGTGGATGGAAAATGCCACGTTCGTGCTCCATTTCACCCAAAAACCGATGCCGAATTTGATATTGTCATAGAACCCAAAATGAGTTTTGGAACCGGTCATCACGAAACCACCCATATGATGATTCAGCATTTATTAGAAATGGATGTTGCTGGATTGAAAACTTTGGATATGGGTTGCGGAACAGCTATTTTGGCCATTTTAGCCGAAATGAAAGGCGCTCAGCCCATCGATGCCATTGATATAGACAATTGGTGTTATTTGAACTCTATCGAAAATGCGGAGCGTAATAATTGCAAACATATTACCGTTTATGAAGGTGATGCTGAATTATTACAAGACAAAAAATACGATTTGATTATTGCCAACATTAACCGCAATATTTTGTTAAACGATATGCAATCTTATGTAGATTGCTTAAATCCAAAAGGAACTTTATTGCTGAGTGGTTTCTACAATGAAGACATTCCTTATATTGATGCTTCGTGCACTGAAAAAGGATTAACGTATGTTAAAAAATTTGAAAGAAACAATTGGGTATCCTTAAAATATGTAAATTAGTAATCTAATTTAAAAAAATGGAAATCGACAGAAAAAATCATTGGGAAACGGTTTATGAAACCAAACAACCCAACGAAGTCAGTTGGACACAAGAATATCCAAAAACTTCAATTGATTTTATTCACGAAACCCATTTAGACAAAACAGCAAATATCATTGACATTGGTGGAGGCGACAGCAAACTGGTAGATTTTTTATTAGAAGAAGGGTATGAAAATATAAGTGTTTTGGATATTTCTGCCAACGCTTTAGAAAGAGCAAAAAAAAGATTGGGTAAAAATGCTGAAAAAGTAAATTGGATTGTTTCTGATATAACAGAATTCAAGCCAGAAACTAGGTATGATATTTGGCACGACCGAGCTACATTTCATTTTTTGACAACATCGGAACAAATAATAAAATATGTTGAAATTACTCAAAAATGGATTGATGGGTTTATAATAATAGGCACCTTTTCAGAAAATGGACCAAAAAAATGCAGCGGATTGGATATCAAACAATACTCAGAAACAGCGATGGAAAACCAATTTTCAGACCATTTTAAAAAACTAAAATGTATCACTGAAGACCATATAACCCCTTTTGAAACCAAACAAAATTTTACATTTTGTCTGTTTGAAAAAAGAAATTAAAAGCAACAAAATTTTTATTTAAAACCTACAAATTATCTAAAAATGAGTACTAAAGAAAAAGTTAGAGAAAGAGTTAGCCTAAAAGAAGCAACTTCAATAAACAATGAAATCATTGTGTATAATGATGATGTAAACACTTTTGATCATGTAATTGATACCTTAATCAGGGTTTGTGAACACACACCTGAGCAAGCCGAACAATGTTCCTTGATTGTACACTATAACGGAAAGTGTACCGTAAAAACAGGAATTTTAGAAAAACTCAAACCACAATGCATCCAATTACTCGAAGCAGGTTTGAGTGCTGAGATTGTATAAAATTTCAACTTATTATATAAAAAAACAGGGTTTTCTAAAAAGAGAATCCTGTTTTTTTTATCATTATTTGGTTTTTAATGTGGCAATTTTTCTTTTATCAATCCATATAAAAAAGTCCCAAAAAGAGCACCAAAAAGCACTAAAATCATGGGTAAAAATCCAGCTCCAAGCAAGATAAATATTGGGCCTGGACAAGAACCAACTAAAGCCCAACCCAATCCAAAAAATATTCCGCCAACCCAAAACCGGGTTGAACCATCTTCTTTAGGAATAATTTCTATAGGCAAACCTCTGAAATCTTTAATGTTTTTTCTCTTTATTATTTGAATTCCAATGACTCCGGTGGCAATGGCAACCATAATAATTCCATACATATGAAACGATTGAAATAGAAACATTTCATAAATTCGATACCAAGAAACGGCTTCTGATTTGGTCAAAACAATCCCGAAAACAAATCCAACAAGGATGTATTTTAATGCTTTCATATTTTAAAAAATTAAAGGTAAAATGAAATGCGCCATAATCAATCCTCCAATGAAGAATCCAATAACAGCTTTTAAAGAAGGAAGTTGCAAACTACTCAACCCATAAATAGCGTGTCCAGAAGTACATCCGCTGGCATATCGTGTCCCAAAACCAATTAAAACTCCACCTAAAATTAATATGAATATCATCTTTGGAGATTGAAAAATGTCGTTAGCAAATAACGCATCGGGTAATAATTTTCCATTGGGAGCATCTATGCCAAGTTGAGTCAATTGAGCAATTGTTTTGGGATTGATATCTACATTAGAAGCATCGCTCATAAAATGAACAGCCACAAATCCACCCAACATTGCTCCTAAAACCACCAATAAATTCCAACGTTGTGCCTTCCAATCAAAGTCGAAAAAACCAACTTTTTTTCCCAATCCTGTCATCGCACACAAGGAACGTAAGTTGGAAGACATTCCGAAAGTCTTTCCGAAATAAATAAGGCTCAGCATCACCATTCCTATCAAAAAACCTGACACATACCAAGGCCAAGTTTGAAATAAAATCTCCATAATAGTATTTTTATTGGGCTAAAATAATAATTCTAAATCTATAAGGGGAATAATTAAGGCATAATTGTTGTTTATGGCAGTAATACCTTTTAAATTTGTTGTTCTAATTGCATTGCGATTCTTTCGTAACTAAATCCTTAAAATCGAAAAATACCATCATGAGAAAAATAATTCCTTTTATCGCTCTACTAATCAGTCTATCTTCTTGTACCAGTACAAAATCTACTATAAAAAATATCGATAATGACGCACCAAATCTTCAATTAACAGACAATAATACCTTTGTTATTTCGGAATTCAGTAAAGACAAAAAATACGGTTACGATATGGATTATCCTATCAACATTTTTTTCGAAAGTACTCGAAACGAAACTATCAATCAGCAACGTTTTTTGAATGCTTTGGCTGGGCCAAATGGAGAACAAATAACTTATACCAAACTAGAAAGCTGCTGTCCGTTTCCAACAAAAAGAAGTGAAATGGGAGCTGGTTTACTAGATGTCTACCAAATAAGATGGAAAGACCAACAAAATCCAGTTATCTTATACTTAAATATATACGAAAAAGGAGTACTTATGGTTCCGGTTGGATTGAGTTTGAAAAAAAAATAATTCAATACCACAAATCCTAGCTATATTTGCACATTCAAAAAACAAACTATGAACATACACGATATTCCCCAAATAAAACATGCCGATAGTGGTAACTTCTTCCTATTAGCAGGGCCTTGCGCTATCGAAGGCGAAGAAATGGCGATGCGAATTGCCGAGAAATTAGTTGGAATTACTGATAAATTAGAAATTCCTTTCGTTTTCAAAGGTTCCTTCAAAAAAGCCAATCGCTCCAGAATTGACAGTTTCTCAGGAATTGGAGATGAAAAAGCACTGCAAATTCTTCGAAAAGTTTCCCAAACTTTCGGCGTTCCAACCGTGACGGATATTCATACTAATGAAGATGCTGCTATGGCTGCCGAATATGTTGATGTATTACAAATTCCCGCTTTCTTAGTACGTCAAACCGATTTAGTTGTGGCTGCTGCCAATACTGGAAAGGTAGTCAACCTCAAAAAAGGGCAATTTATGAGTCCAGAAAGCATGAAACATGCTGTACAGAAAGTATTGGATTGTAATAATCAAAACGTAATGGTGACCGACCGAGGAACAATGTTTGGCTACCAAGATATGATTGTGGATTTTCGTGGAATTCCAACAATGAAAGAATATGCTACTACAGTTCTTGACATTACTCATTCCTTGCAACAACCCAACCAAACATCAGGTGTAACTGGAGGAAGACCTGATATGATAGAAACCATTGCCAAGGCAGGAATAGCCGTGGGTGTCGATGGGATCTTTATAGAAACTCATTTTGACCCAGCCAATGCCAAAAGTGATGGTGCCAATATGTTGCATCTAGACTATTTCGAAGCTTTAATGACCAAGCTAGTGGCCATCCGAAAAACCATAAATCAATTTTAATTATATTATTTTGAAAACTTCAGTTTTATTATCAATAATGCTATTGCTCTGCATTTCTTTAAACACATTTGCACAAAACGACACCATCAAAAAAGAGAGATATACAGCTCACAACAAAGGAAAATTCACTATTTCTTGGGGTGGAAACCGCGAAAAATATTCGCAATCCGATATTCATTTTGTGGGTGATGATTACAATTTTATGGTTCAAAGCGCCGATGCACATGACAAACCAAAGGGCTGGCATGTAGATTACATCACCCCGGGAAGTATGACAAAGCCGCAAACTAATTTCAAATTGGGTTATTTTTTTACTGACAAATACAGTGTTTCAATTGGAGTAGACCACATGAAATATGTAATGACTCAAAATCAAACGGCTAACGTAACTGGCTCTATCAATTTGCCTTCAGATCAATCTGGGTCTTATTACAACGGAGGGTACAATAATACACCTGTAGATCTTTCGCAAAATGGTGCGCAAGAAGGTGGTTTCGATGAACCTCAGACGGGTATTCCTGCTTTTCTAATGTTCGAGCATACCGATGGTTTAAATTATGTTTACACTGAAATAGCCCGTCAAGATGATATTTCGAAATGGTTTGGAATTAAAAACACCGATAAATTTCAAGTCAATTTCAATGCTGGTTTTGGACTTGGATTTTTATATCCAAAAACCAATACTACACTAATGGGTAAAGAAAGATACGATGATTTTAACGTAGCAGGATATGGGACATCGCTTAAAGCAGGACTTAACTTGACGATTTTCAAATATTTCACCATCGAAGGAGTATTAAAAGGTGGCTATATCAATATGCCCGACATTCGAACCACGGCAAGCACCTCAGACAGCGCCTCGCAAGAATTTTTCTTTGGACAAACCATCCTAGCATTTGGTGGAATCTATAGAATTTAACTTCCAATACATAGTTTTAGAAAAAATCTCCAAAAAGGAGATTTTCTTATGGATATAAACCTCTAGCTTCGCTAACAACATCCTCTAATATCGCATTGTTTATACTTTCCAAACTAAAATAACGAAGCGATTTAACTGTATTTCGATTTTCGGAAACAAGGTATTCTTGGTTTCTTTGTAACTGAAAACCTCTGGCAAAACCAGCATCGACAAAACCTTTTTTGGCATTGGGCGCCAAATAACAAAAGGGCTTTTTTCGATAATAAAAATAAGGTATTCCCCACTTGAATAACAACTCCAATTCTGGAATTTCTCTTTCAAAAACACTAATTAAATGAAGCAATATGGATTGCTGTTTTTCTGGCTGTCGAAAAATATATTCATCAGTAAGTCTCATTTTGTAAAAATAATTAAAAAACCAGTTGTTTTTTCCTTAAATTAGTACAATCATAATTTTAAAACTATGAAAACCAAAATCGGAATTCTATATGCGACTGTAGATGGGCAAACCCTTAAAATTTGCAAAGTAATTGAAGAAGTTTTAGTCGAAAAAGGCAATGCAGTCGAATTGTTTTCAATCGATGATTTCCAAGGAAAACCAACCGATTTCGATAAGTTTGTCATTGGCGCAAGCATTCGCTACGGCAAACACAGCCCAAAAATAATCGAATTCATAAACCAAAACAAAGAAGCTCTCCAAAAAACCAAAAACGCCTTTTTTTCGGTGAATCTTGTGGCTAGAAAACCAGAAAAGGCAAGTCCTGAAACCAATCCATACTTTATCAAATTTCTTCAAACGATCGATTGGGTTCCCAAAATATCAGCTGTTTTTGCTGGTAATCTCGATTATCAAAAATATCCTTTCACCGACAGATTAATGATTCAATTGATAATGTGGATAACAAAAGGCCCTACCAATTCTAATGCTAAAATCGAATATACTGATTGGGATAGCGTTAGAGAATTTGGAGTTTTAATTAACAATAGCTAAGGATTTATCGATTCTTTTTATTCTTTCGTACTATTTTTGGACTTTATAAGAAAAAATTGTTTCTTTGAGAACTTATAGTAAAAAGATAAAGGCAAATTTTACCCACTCTTTTCGTCTTAACAAAAAAGGGTATAAATCCATCATAAAATGAGCAAACCGCTAATTTGGTACTTAAGAAGACACCCTCTATTATATAAAATTAGATTTCGATTAGTATCAAAAAAAGCCTCTTTGAAAAATTTAGAGAACTACAACTATAATGAAATCAACAGAAAAAACAGCATTCCTCTCTTATATTTTGAAATTAACAATTTAATATTTAGCCAAAAAAGCGAAGATTTAAATGATTTTGAAAAGGCTATAACAATAGCCATTTGGCTAAGAAATAACATCATTGGCGGCCCAGGATTGGGAAAATCTTCAGCAATTGCTTTACAGAAAATGATTGATGGCCAAGGCGGTGTATGCAGCGATTTCTCTCAAATTTACAACAATTTCTGTGTAATCAATGATTTGAAAGTTAGGGAATGGGGAATGAAAAATTTAACCACAGACAGCACCGTTTCAGGAGGGCATTCTTACAATGAAGTGTATTGTAAGGAGTATAAAAAATGGATCATGATTGATGTGGCCAAATCAATCGTATTCTATCACTTGGATCCAAATTTGCCAATCTCATCCTTAGAATATATTCGTTTAAAAAAAGAAAACAAAAAAATAGAAATCAAAAACATCAACGAAAAAAGTGCTGTAGACATTGAAAACATTACTAAAATCTACCTTTCATCAATGTCTCTACCCTTTCTGATTTCCAACTACAACAATAAAACTATTGATAATTTCCTAGAAAAATTGGATTTTTTCCCAGTATCAATCATTCACGGACTACTTACGCTGACTGGCCAAGGATATACTTTTGAATTCCCTGAGGAATCAAAGTAAAACCATTTTAACAATTCAAAAATTAGATTTTCCTACTTTTAAAAGTCATCTTTAATTAACTTTTCATTGCACAATCATTCGTATTTGTATCTTTGTTAAAAATACAATCTTATGCAACATATTATCGACCGCTTTATAAGCTACGTTACCATTGATACTGAATCGGATTCAAGTTCAGAAACTACTCCAAGCACCAAAAAACAATGGGATTTAGCCACTAAATTAGTTGAAGAACTGAAAACTATCGGAATGCAAGACGTCACCATTGACGACAAAGCCTATATCATGGCCACTTTACCGTCAAATGTGGATTACAAAGTACCTACAATTGGTTTTATTTCACATTTTGATACCACACCCGATTTTACAGGTGCCAATGTAAAACCTCAAATTATTCCCAACTATGACGGCAAAGATATTGTTCTGAATGCGGAGCAAAATATTATTTTATCGCCAAAATATTTCAAGGATTTATTACAATATAAAGGACAAACAATTATCACTACAGACGGCACTACGCTGCTCGGTGCCGACGATAAAGCTGGAATTACCGAAATTGTAACCGCAATGGAATTCTTGATTAACAATCCCGAAATCAAACACGGGAAAATTAGAGTTGGTTTTACTCCGGACGAAGAAATAGGCCGTGGAGCACATCATTTCGATGTAGAAAAATTTGGATGCGATTGGGCTTACACAATGGACGGAAGTCAAATTGGCGAATTGGAATATGAAAATTTCAATGCGGCTGGAGCCAAAATCACTTTCAAAGGAAAAAGCGTGCATCCTGGTTATGCTAAAGGGAAAATGATTAATTCCATGCTAATTGCTACCGACTTCATCAACGAATTGCCAAAAGGTGAAACACCGCAAGAAACTAAAGGTTACGAAGGATTTTTCCACGTTCATCATTTAATTGGTAGCATCGAAGAAACTGTTTTGGAATTGATTATTAGAGATCATAATAAGAAAAAGTTCGAAAAACGAAAAGATCTAATTGGAAAAATAACTAAAAAATTCAATAAGAAATTTGCCAAACAATTTGGTGAAAATATTGTTATTGCTGAAGTAAAAGACCAATATTACAATATGAAAGAAAAGGTTTTACCTGTAAAACATATTGTAAATATCGCCGAAAAAGCGATGAAAGAATTGGGAATAAAACCGATCATAAAACCCATTCGTGGTGGAACTGATGGCTGTCAATTATCGTATAAAGGCTTGCCTTGTCCGAATATTTTTGCTGGCGGGCACAACTTTCACGGTAAATACGAGTATGTTCCAGCAGAAAGTATGCAAAAAGCAGTAGAAGTAATTGTGAGAATTGCTCAATTAACCGCTACTCCTATCGCTAAATAAAGTATTAAAAATTCAACATAATTATTAAAAAGCCATCATTTGATGGTTTTTTTTTGATAAATAATTAAGGAAAAACTTAACATTAGCGAGTTGTTTTAATGATTACATTTGATAACAATTAATTTACTTTGAAGATATATCATTTAATACATTATAATTATGAAAGAAAAAAAAGAAGAAATTGCAAATGAAATTACTTCAGAAACGGCTGAAGTAGTAGCAACTCCCAAACCGAGGAAACCTAGAGTAAGTAAAACAACTAAAGCAGTGGAACCAACCGAAGAAAATCCTGTAGCTGAAGAAAATCAAGAAGAAGTAATAATCACAGAAGAAACCATTTTTCTTATTGAGGAAGAACCTGAAAAAGACAAGAAAAAGAAGAAGAAAAACAAGATGAAAGAAAAAGAAAAAGAAAAAGAAAAAGAAAAAGCAAAAAAAGCAAAGGCTAAAGATAAAGCGAAGGCTAAAGCCAAAAAGGCAAAAAAAGCTAAGAAAGAAAAAGCTAAGAAAGCCAAACTAAAAGCCAAAGCCAAAGAAAAAAAGGCCAAAGCTAAAGCCAAAAAAGCTAAGAAAAACAAAAAGAACAAAAAGAAATAATCGTGTTGTTTACCCATAAAAAATCCCAAATTATAATGCTACCATTGTAATTTGGGATTTTATTTTAGTGCTGAATTACTATTTTTTAGCCAATGCAGCGCTCATCTCCATAGAAATAGCAGAACGTTCCATTTTCAATTTTCCAGCCATTGTTTCGATAACCACTGTAGTTTCTGCAACCTCAGCAATTTTACCGTGAAGTCCGCTTTTAGTAATGATTTTGTCGCCTACTTTCAAAGCACTTTCGAATTCTTTTTCTTGCTTAGCTCTTTTTTGTTGTGGTCTAATCATAAAGAAATAGATTACCACAAACATCAATAAAAACGGCGCAAATTGAGTTAACTGTCCCATAATTTAATTTAATTTTTAATTTTTAGCTTTTATTTTTTTCACATTAGTCCTCGACCCACCTTTTGAATCCTGTTGCTTGCCTGCAGTTCTTTGACTAAATTGTCTAAAATTCCGTTGATAAAAATACTGCTTTTTGGTGTAGAATATTCTTTGGCCAATTCTAAATATTCATTCAAAGTCACTTTCACAGGAATTGAAGGGAATTTCAACAACTCACAAATCGCCATTTTCAATATAATAGTGTCGATTTCTGCAATTCTTTCGGTATCCCAATTTGGGGTTTTATCTACATATTCTTTAGCCAATTCTGATTCGTTCAAAACTGTTTTTCGAAATAAATCTTTAACAAAATCGCGATCTTCTGTATCCTTGAAAATTTTTGGAACTCTCAAATTTCCACCTTCAACGGGTTTTATAGCCTTCAATTGCTTGATAATTTCGGTATTCACCACAGGAATATCATCAATCCAAGTCAATTTATTGTCTTCCAAATAGTCATATAGTTTTTCGTTCGGAACAATTACATCTTGAAATAAATTGGCAATAAACTCCTTATCCTCTTCAAAAGTGTTCACCGTATTGCTCATATATTTTGCATATAATTTGCTTTGCTTGATGTCATTTAGGAGGAGTAGAATATAATCATCATTCAAGGTCCAATTGTTGATTTTGCGATTTTCGAGAGCAATACTCAACGAACTATTCTCAGCAAGTATCTGAAAAATAGCATTTTTGATAAACTTTTCGTTAGGCTTACGTTCCTGCGGAGTCGCTAGATGTTTCTGACTGGATATAAGCAAAAATTCGGTTTCTTTTTTGCAAATCTCAATCAATGAGGAAAGCATTATAAGGTATAAATCCTGAATAGCGTCGATACTATAAAAAAGAAATTTTTCTTCTTTTTCGAGATTATCTGACCCATTTTGATGCATCGCATAAATGGATTGCATAACCTTAACGCGAATATGTCTTCTGTTTACCACCTTGTAAGAACTTTTTTAAATTAGTTTGCAAAAATAAGAATTTCATTTTTTAAAACAGAATTAAACCTGAAAAATATCTAATTTTCCTATTACCTTTGAAATTCTTAAAGAACAAAAATCCAGATGAAAGAATTACACTATTTAAATAAATATTTTTTCAAATACAAATACAGCTTTTTATTGGGCATTGTGATTACCATTGTCGCCCAAATATTCTCCTTGTTTACGCCCAAATTAGTTAGTAAATCCTTTACGGTAATCGAAGGATTTGCAAAAGACCAATCGGTGACAAAAGAAATTATAAAGCAAGAATTGATTTCGAATATTTTGCTCATCATTGCTACAACTATTATTGCTGGCTTTCTAACATTTTTGATGCGCCAAACACTCATCGTGATGTCTCGCCACATTGAGTTCGATTTAAAAAATGAAGTGTTCCGACAATACGAAATTCTATCACAGAATTTCTACAAACAAAACCGTACTGGTGACTTGATGAACCGCATCAGCGAAGATGTTTCGAAGGTGAGAATGTATGTAGGACCAGCCGTAATGTACACTATTAATACATTCATTCGTTTTGCCATTGTCATTATGTATATGATTAATGTGTCACCACGATTGACTCTTTACACCTTGTTACCATTGCCAATTTTGTCTTATGCTATTTTCAGAATAAGCTCCGAAATCAATAAAAGAAGTACTGTTTTTCAGCAATATTTATCCAAAGTTTCCAGCTTTACACAAGAAATATTCTCTGGAATTCGAGTAATAAAAGCCTATTCATTAGAAGATCAACACCAAAAAAATATGATTGATTTATCTCAAGAAAGTAAAAGCAAAAGTTTGAATTTAGCCAAAATCCAAGCCTTGTTTGGCCCCTTAATGCTCGCTCTTATTGGAATAAGTAACTTGGTTGTGATCTATTTTGGTGGATTAATGTATATCAACGGAACCATCAAAAGCATTGGAACCATCGCAGAATTTATCTTGTATGTGAACATGCTAACCTGGCCTGTGGCGTCCTTGGGTTGGGTTTCATCAATGGTGCAAGAAGCCGAGGCCTCGCAAAAACGCATCAACGAATTCTTGAAAATTGTTCCAGAAATTCAAAACAAAAATCCAGAAAAATCAATAATCGATGGCGCTATTGCTTTTGAAAATGTGAGCTACACTTATGAAGATACCAATATTACCGCATTGAAAAATGTAACATTTACTGTTCACGAAGGCGAAACATTGGCCATTCTTGGCAAAACAGGTTCTGGAAAATCGACAATTATTTCCCTGATTTCTAGGCTGTATGATGTGACCGAAGGTCAAATCACCATTGACAAAAAAGAAATAAGCCAAGTCAATTTATTTGATTTGAGAAGTAATATCGGAATTGTTCCTCAAGATGCTTTTTTGTTTTCGGATACTATTAGAAACAATATCAAATTTGGGAAAGAAAACGCCACCGAAGAAGAGGTTGAAACTGCTGCAAAAAACGCTGTAGTTCACGACAATATCATAGGCTTCAACAAACAATACGACACTATTCTTGGCGAAAGAGGCATCACGCTTTCTGGCGGACAAAAACAACGGGTTTCGATTGCTAGAGCCATTATAAAGAATCCCAAAATTTTGTTGCTTGACGACTGCTTATCTGCTGTGGATACTGAAACCGAAGAGGCAATTTTGAACAATCTTCAGGAAATTTGCAAGGACAAAACTACCATAATTGTTAGTCATAGAGTCTCATCTTCTAAGAATGCCGATCGAATTATTATTCTAGAGGAAGGGCAAATTATCGAGCAAGGTTCTCATAATCAATTAATAAATCAGGACGGCTATTATGCTGCTCTCTATTTAAAACAACTTTCTGAAAAAGAATTGCAATAATTGTTGTGTAATACAACTATTTTTTCGATTTTTGAGTACTACTTAAAAAACACTAAATTGACAGAAGGATTATGAGAGAAAATGATTTGTTAGAAAAAGAAGAAATATTTTCAAAAGTATTACGAGCCGGAAGAAGAACCTATTTCTTTGATGTGAGAGCTACAAAAGCGGATGATTATTACATTACAATTACAGAAAGCAAAAAATTTACAGAAGCAGATGGTTCGTTTCATTTCAAAAAACACAAAATTTATTTATACAAAGAAGATTTTGCCGCTTTCGCTGAAATTTTAGAAGAAATGACCTCCTATGTTTTGAACCATAAAGGCGAAGAAGTTATCTCAGAAAGACACCAAAAAGATTTCAAAAAAGAATACGATTCAGACAAGGTTGACGAAGACATTATTCCTGCAACCTCTAGTTTCACCAATATCGAATTTGACGATATTTAAACATTTTACAACAACCAAAAATAACTAACCAACCCTAAAAAAGCCTGAAATTCGAAAGATTTTCAGGCTTTTTTTAATTTTATAATTTTTTAATATTTGGCGGCTTGACCAGTTTTTGGTGTTGAGTTTTTTATAAACTGTCTAATATCTTCATTTGCAGTCTCTAAATCTGCCTTGCGAAGATACATCATGTGCCCGCTACGATATCCTTTCCAAGACATTCTTTCTTTTAATCTTCCGCTTGGATCCATTTGCCAAAGATCATATTTAGAATTAAAATAGTCACAGGCTCCATCATAATAACCCGATTGCACCATTACATTTAGGTATGGGTTTTGAGCCATTGCTTGTCTTAGATTTTCACCTGTTTCGTCTCCAGTATTGTCCCACGGCCTTACTGAACCAAACATGTTATACGTTAAATCTGTTTTGTAATTAAGACTGTTTCGAAGATAAATATTTATCGCAGGAGTAAAAGAGTGCAACCACGAAGTAAGTTCCGAATTAAAATCAGGATTATCACCAGCATCTTTGCGGTCTATCCCTTTGTAACGGGAATCCAATCGTCCCACCGTATATCCTTTATCACGCAATAGCTCCTTCCAAAAATAATTTAAAGGCACATCTAAATTGTTTTGCAAAATCACTTTTTCAGATAAACCAGAATATCGAGACATCTTAACCGCAATTTCTTTCCGTTTATTTTCGTCCAAAAAACCTCCTTTGCTCACTGCAGGAAGTAATTCGTTGATGGTGAAATCTTCTACTTCAGGTAACATTTCGGTCAAGTCTTTTTTCTGTAAATCAGCCGCTAACATTTTATGATACCAAGCTGTTGCGGCAAAATAGGGTAATTTAAGAGCCGCTTCTGATGCGACACCTCTAGCAATTCCTAATGTAGTTGGTGATACTAAAACAACTCCATTAAGATACATCCACTGTTTGTTTTGTAATTCTAGAGCAAGTCCGGAAACTCTTGTCGTTCCGTAACTTTCGCCAATGAGGTATTTTGGTGAAGCCCAACGATTGTTGCGAGTTACAAATGTATTGATCCAAGTCGCCAAATACTTAATATCAGCATTTACACCAAAAAATTTCTCTTTCGGAATGTCTTTATTTATTGCTCGAGAATAAGCTGTGTTCACGGGATTTACATAAACAATATCCGCAATATCCAAAATAGAATATGGATTTTCCTTAATTCCATAAGGCTGAATAGGATAACCTTCGTCATCAATATTCAATAATTTGGGGCCGGTATAAGCAATTTGCATCCAAACCGAAGCTGAGCCAGGACCACCATTAAATGAAATAACCAAGGGACGACTAGCACGATCTTTCACATCTGAACGTTCGTAATACGTATAAAATAAGCCTGCCATGATTTTTCCATCCTCATCCCAAACTGGCATTGTTCCAGCCGTTGCCTGAAAAGAAACACGTTGCCCTTTTATAGTCGTACTATGTTGTGAAATTACATTTGAATCGGGATTGAAAGGGATATTAGCTGCCGAATTATCTTCTTTAACGACTGGCTTTTTTGAAGAATCTAACTCCAGTTTTGGTTGTTGAGCGAATGCTAAACTGAAAAAGCCAACTAAAACAAAAGAAAATATCATTTTTTTCATAATAATTATATTTAATGTTTTTTTTAGAAATAATTATGTGATTCAGCAAGGAATACTGCTTTAGTAGCAAATATAGTTAAATAAATTACTATACTATTCGCAATCCATTTACAGAAGTTATTTAAACTTTTTTAGCAACAAAAAATCCCAAAACTCTCGCCTTGGGATTTGTAAATAACTTTTAGTCTTAATGCTATTTGACGTCCATTAATTCTACATCAAAAATTAAGGTAGCATTTGGTGGAATCACTCCTCCAGCTCCGCTTGGTCCATAAGCTAAATCAGATGGAATGACAAAACGGGCTTTATCACCTACTTTCAACAAAGCGATACCTTCGTCCCAACCTTCAATCACTTGACCAATACCTAATTTAAATTCGATTGGTTTTTTTCTTGGATAAGAAGAATCAAATACTTTTCCGCTCTCTAAGGAACCTTCATAGTGTACTGAAACTGTTTTTCCATTTTCTGCTTGTTTTCCACTTCCTCTTTGGATGAATTGGTAACGCAAACCGCTTTCCGTTTTTTCGAAACCAGCCGCTAGTTTTTCCATTTTGGCCTCAGAATCCGCTTTCAAAGCAGCTAATTTTTTCAAACGAGCGCCTTTCAAACCAACATAAGCTTCGATCGCATTCCAATTTTTAGCTTCTTCACCTACTCTAATGATTTCAAGAGTTTCCAATTTATCGCCTTGTGCAATCGCATCTACTACATCCTGGCCTTCAACCACATTTCCGAAAACAGTGTGTTTATCGTCTAACCAAGGAGTTGCTACGTGAGTGATAAAAAATTGTGAGCCATTGCTTCCAGGTCCTGAGTTAGCCATAGACAAAACTCCTGGCGCATTATGGCGCAAATCTTGGTGAAACTCATCATCAAATTTATACCCTGGATCTCCTGTTCCTGTTCCAAGGGGACAACCTCCTTGAATCATAAAATTAGGAATCACTCTATGGAAATTCAAACCATCGTAGAATTTTTGTCCTTGAGGTTTAATTTTGTTTTCCATATTTCCTTCGGCAAGTGCTACAAAGTTCCCAACCGTGCCTGGAGTTAAATCGTGTGTTAGTTTTACTAAAATCGAACCTTTGGCAGTATTGAATTTAGCGTATATTCCGTTTTCCATTTTTTATTTTTTTTTATTGAAGTGCAAATTTACGAATTAAATAAAGAATTTGAAAATCTTCTCTAATCGAACTGAAAACAACTATTATAAATTTTGAACTATTATTACAAATTACTTTTCTTTCAAATAATTGATAATCGAAATTACATCCTGATTGCCCATTCCCGAATGCAAAGCTTGGGTGTAAGTCTCAATTATCGCATTGGTCAGTGCGAAATTAACCCCATTTTTTTGAGCTAACAGTATATCTTTATGCATTAAACTCAAGGCAAATGCGGGTTTGTAATCTTCATTGATGAGCATTGGGGTTTTTACCTTGGTAGCACCGCTTCCGCAAGCACTTTCATTGATGATTTCTAATAAATCCGAGCGATTTATACCATTATTTTCGGCAAACAATACTGTTTCTGCCAAACCGAGATACAAAATCGAGAGAAAATAATTCACGCTCAATTTAGTCGCAATCCCTTTGCCATTTGGACCCACATGCTTGATGAATTTACCCAATTTTTCAAAATAAGGCAAGGCCAAAGCTAGATCATTTGCATCGCCACCCACCATAATCGTCAGCGTTCCACTGGCTGCGGGTTGTGTACTTCCTGCAACGGGAGCATCTAGAAAGGAAGCTTTTTTTAGTTTCAGATTTTGGGCAATACTCACAGAAAGTTGTTCAGAAATCGTACTCATATCAATAAAAAGCTTGCCTTCTATGGCTTCCATTCCCAGAATTTCGTCATAGACCATTTCTACCGCCTCGTCGTTGCTCAACATAGTGAAAACAATGTCGGATTGAGTGACTAATTCCGTGACGTTTTGGGCAATTTTGACATTGGTATTTTCAAACGGTTTTGCTTTTTCGATACTTCTGTTGAATACTGTTAACGGAAAACCTGCCTTCGACAAATTGCTCGCTATTGGGGTTCCCATATTCCCAAGACCTATCCAGCCTATCTGTTTCATTTGTATTATTTTTATTGATTATAAGACTTCAAATGTAGTAAAAACGGGGATTATTTTTTACAACCAACCATTAAAAAAGGCATGATTTTCTACATCTGTAATTAATTTAGAATCTGTTTTTTTTGGAAGGAGAATACAATTAATCATGCTTTACCCAAATCAGCGCGGAAGTATCATATCCCAGATCTTTTGCTGTTTTTAAATAGTCCTTTTTAATAGCTTCAGGCATTGTTTTTTCACGAGATAACAACCACATATATTTGAGGTTTTTACCCACAACCAAAGCATATTTATAATCAGAGTCGAGTGCCAGAATATTATATCCTGAATAAAAAGGTCCAAAAAAGGAAACCTTCAACTTTCCCTCGGCAGTATCACCTACAAACTTTGCCTTCCCTATGGATTCGACACTTTTATTTTTTATATAATTGTAACCGCTGTTGACTACTTTAATACTACCATCCTCATTTAATGAATAGTCGGCAGTGGTATTATTTAAATTTTTTTCAAAAACAAAATCCAGTCTTGCTATTTCGAACCAGTGGCCTAAATATTTTTCTTTATCAAACCCTTGAACTGCTTTAGCTCCCTTTGGAATAGAACTACACGAATTCAATGTAAACAAAGTGGCTGTGAGAAGTGCTGCACTTCCCAAAGCTAAAATTTTCTTTTTCATAATCATAGTATTGAATATTAAAGTTCACCATTATAAAACGGTAAATCAATACATTTTTGAATACTTTATGATTCTCGCTCCGCATTCTATGACTTTGAGGATGTGTTCGTCAGTCTGTGACTGACTTAGAAATTAAATAGCTTAAACCAAAAGCGGTTGAAAACCGAAAGTCACTACCTCAAATTCGGAGACTTTGCGGAGCACTAGATATTATAACCGAGATAATTATCAGAAATCAGTACCTTCTGATTTCCCTATTGAATTAATCGACGCGTTTGATTGATTAGAGTTGTTGAGTTTTTTTCTAAGGGAACGAGCTCTTAGGAATAAAATAATGGAAATAATTAATAAAAAATTTGAACCAACATAATATCCGATTAATTCATTTTTATCAGCTATTACTTCTTGCTTCTGGCCAATTCGCCCAATAAAACTTAATATTTGTAGTGTTATTAAAACATAGCCTATCGTGTTTAATCTTTTTATTCTTTTATTCATACTTTTTGAATTTAAAATCTGTTTTCCAATTATCTAGCGGGGTTGAATTGAGGTTTAACCAATCTTATATTTTGGGTCGGGACTGTTTGCAAAGCAACCTAACTTTTTTAAAGGAAGACTTTCGGTAGTGGGAGTTTTCCCAATTTTTATTTTTGCACAATTTCAATATTTTTTATGCTACCAATTGGCGCAATTTTTACCGATTTTTCCCCTTTGGCAACATAAAAATAATAAAGACTATTGGATTCTAATAAGTAAACCTTTTCCGATTCCCCTGTAGTATAATTCAAATTGTGGGCGTATTTCAATTTGCCGCTTTTGATTCTTTTTGACACCATGTGACCTTCGGCTACTCCATATCCCAGATAAACGGATAATAATCCAACGGCAAGCGTTTTTATGGATATGTATAAATAATAGTTTTTAATTTCAGCATCCGACAATTCTTCTTTCGTTTTCTTTAATTCAAATGCTTTTTTGACCCATTTCTTGTGACCGTATTTGTACAAAATGGAAGGTAAATAATAATTGGAAACAAAAATAGCACTTATGGTAATAAATATAATGGGATTTGAAATTAATGTAGCGATCGGACTAATTAAAACATCCATAATGGAGGAATATTTTAAAATATTGATGCCTAACTGATAAAATAAAACCGTTTCTTTTAGAATTCCTACCGTGATAAGATAAAGATATCCCAAAGGAAGGATGTGCTGAATTTTTTCTATGTCTTTCATTGGTTTATTTCGATTGGTTTATGGTTTGACAAAGTGAAAGTTGAGTCAGGAGGCTTTGTGTAGCAACTTAATTTTTTAAAAGAAAAATTCGGTTAGCTGAGTTTGGGACTAAATTATTACCTATTTTCGGATTTGCCAAATCTTGTAAATACAAAACCAATTTTTCCATTAAGCCTAATCCCCAAATTGCTTGAAGCGTGTATTAGCGGATGTTTTTTTTATTTAGTTTGATAAATTTCATTTTTTTCTCCCAACAATCTCCAAATTTTGATTCACAATTTAATTCTAATAGTTTTCTGTTGATTTTTCCATTATATTCTAACTTGGTTTTGGAAAATCCAATTGACTTTTCTTTTTTTGAATTATTTTTAACAAATAGGAATTGACTTTTCGCATATAATTCGCGGTTTGAAATTTCAAAACTTATTCTTTCATTCTCAATATTTAAGTTTGTCATTTCATTTTCAAAAAATGCAACTCCGTGATCTCCTTCATTCTCAGAGCCAAAATATTTTCCAATTAATTTTCCATTTAGGGAATCAATAATAATATAATGATTTTCATTTTCCACTTCGGTTCTATATTCATAAAATCCAATCAATGAGACATTAATTTTAGAGTATTGAACTTTATTTTGAGTGGTTTTTACGTTTTCTTTAAGCGACATTAAAAATGTTATAAAAAAAATAATAATGAGGATTTTGAGAATGTTTTTCATTTAATTTTCTGTTTTTTTTCTAAAATATCCGCTAAATTGTATATACTGACAAATATCTTCGCATATACAGCAAAATTGGGTAGATTAGCGCAGGTTTGTTTCTCTTTATTATGTAGCTAATATATAAAATTTATATTACAAATATTAAAACACAAATAATTATTTCACTGCACTACAGTTACCAAGCTCAGAACTTAATATTGTAATGAAATACTGAACTTAGCTTCTGAAAAAAAACTTTGTACCTTTGCGACCTAGAAAATAAATAAAATGCGCATAGATATCATTACCGTTTTACCTGAATTATTACGAAGTCCGTTTGAGGCTTCGATGATGAAACGTGCCATCGACAAAGGAATTGTGGAAGTTCATATCCATAATCTACGAGATTACACGACCAACAAACAAAAAAGTGTCGATGATTATCCCTATGGTGGCGGCGCTGGAATGGTGATGAATATTCAACCCATTGACGATTGCATCACGCATTTGAAAAGCGAAAGAACCTACGACGAAATCATATATATGTCACCCGACGGCGAAACCTTGAATCAAAAAATGGCCAACACCATGTCGATGTACGAGAATATCATCATCCTTTGTGGGCATTATAAAGGCGTGGATCAACGCGTTCGCGATCATTTTATCACAAAGGAAATCTCCATTGGCGATTATGTTTTGAGCGGCGGAGAATTGGGAGCTTTGGTTTTGTGCGATGCCTTGATCCGCTTGATTCCTGGCGTTTTAAGCGATGAAACCTCAGCATTGACGGATAGTTTTCAGGATAGTTTATTGTCAGGCCCAATCTACACCAGACCTGCGGATTACAAAGGTTGGAAAGTTCCCGAAGTTTTAACTAGCGGAAATTTTGCCAAAATCGACAAATGGCGCGAGGATATGGCCTATGAACATACTAAGAATAGACGGCCAGATTTACTTGGGGAATAGTTTTCAGTTGGCAGATTTCAGTTGGCAGTTTGAAATAAATAAAAGTTGGCAGTTTGCAACCTGAAATCTGAAATCTGCAACCTTAAAAAAAAGTTTGTAAATTACCAAAAAAGGTGTAAATTTGCACCCTCATTAGACCAACCTCTGGCGAAAACCGTGAATGTTGCTCTTTTTAAACCATAAAATAAAAATAAAATGGCAGATTTATTGAAATTCGTTCAAGACGAATTTGTAACAAGAAAAGATTTCCCTGAATTTGGAGCTGGAGATACAATCACAGTTTTCTACGAAATTAAAGAGGGTGAAAAAACAAGAACACAGTTTTTTAAAGGTGTTGTTATTCAAAGAAGAGGTTCTGGAAACACAGAAACTTTTACAATTCGTAAAATGTCAGGTGCAATTGGAGTAGAGCGTATCTTCCCAGTGAACTTGCCAGCTTTGCAAAAAATTGAAATCAACAAAAAAGGTCACGTACGTAGAGCAAGAATTTTCTACTTCAGAGAACTTACTGGTAAAAAAGCTAAGATTAGAGATAAAAGAAGATAGTCAACTGTCTCTTTATTATAAAACTCCCAATTTATTTGGGAGTTTTTTTTTGTCCAAAAAACAAGATTTTTTAGTTGAAAATAGACAAAATATACCTTTTTAGACCCTCATTTACTTTTTAATTTCATAAAAAAACAAGCGATTTTTTAACAATTCGCTATAAGCAAATTAAAAAATCATAATATCATAATTTTTACTTAAAATCGAAACATATTTGCATCGAATTCCTATTTACGAAAACGTTTTTCCTACATTTGTAGCCCAAAATAAATATTAAACAATTTTTATTAAAATGTCAACAAAATCTAAAATTTTTTACACGCTTACCGATGAGGCTCCATTGCTAGCCACTTATTCTTTTTTGCCAATCGTTCAAGCATTTACTGCAACATCTGATATTGAAATTGAATCAAGAGACATTTCGGTAACCGGAAGGATTTTGGCCAACTTTTCAGAGTTTTTGAAAGACGACCAAAAAGTAGAAGACTCACTAGCCGAACTTGGCAAATTAGCTACTACTCCAGAAGCCAATATCATAAAATTGCCTAATATTTCGGCTTCGGTGCCGCAACTAAAAGCTGCAATCGCTGAATTGCAATCTCACGGATATGCCGTACCAAACTATCCCGAAGACCCTAAAAACGATGAAGAAAAAGCAATAAAAGCTAAATATGCGAAAGTTTTAGGCTCTGCAGTGAATCCTGTTCTACGTGAAGGAAACTCCGACCGTAGAGCGCCAAAAGCAGTAAAAAATTACGCTAAAGCCAACCCACATTCTATGGGAGCTTGGAGTTCTGAATCAAAATCGAAAGTAGCCTCGATGGAAAATGGTGATTTTTATGGAAGTGAAAAATCAGTAACCGTTGCAGAAGCTAACGACGTAAAAATCGAATTTATTGATACGGACGGGACCGCTACTGTTTTGAAAGCTAGTACACCATTGAAATCGGAAGAAATCATTGATTGTTCTGTTTTGAATCTTAATAAATTAAAGAGTTTTGTTGCTGCGGCCATAAAAGAAGCTAAAGAAAAAAACATCTTGTTTTCGGTTCACCTGAAAGCAACTATGATGAAAGTTTCTGACCCTATTATTTTTGGAGCAATCGTCGAAGTTTATTTTGCAGATGTTTTCGCAAAATACGCTGCATTATTTGCAGAATTAAACATCGACACTCGCAATGGTTTGGGAGATGTTTATGCAAAAATTGCTGGGAATCCACTACAAGCTGAGGTGGAAGCTGCCATCAATCAAGCTATTGAAAACGGACCAGCTTTAGCAATGGTAAATTCTGATAAAGGAATTACCAATCTGCATGTTCCATCGGATGTAATTGTCGATGCGTCGATGCCCGCAATGATTCGTACATCAGGGCAAATGTTTAATAAAGAAGGAAAACAACAAGATACACTTGCACTAATTCCAGACCGTTGTTACGCAGGAATTTTTGAAGCCGTTTTTGAATTTTGTAAAAAACATGGCGCTTTCGACCCAAGAACAATGGGAAGTGTTTCGAATGTAGGCTTGATGGCTCAAAAAGCAGAAGAATACGGTTCACACGACAAGACTTTCCAAATAAAAGGAGATGGAGTGGTTCGTGTAATTGACTCAAAAGGTACTGTTTTAATGGAACAAACCGTTGAAAAAAATGATGTTTTCAGAATGTGTCAAACTAAAGATGCTCCTATTCAAGACTGGGTAAAACTAGCCGTAAATAGAGCTCGTTTGACAGGTCTTCCTGCCATTTTCTGGCTGGATAGCAACAGAGCACACGATAGAGAATTAATCGCTAAAGTTCAGAAATACTTAAAAGAATACGACACAACAGGCTTAGACATTCAAATTCTAAATCCAATTGATGCAACTAACTTTTCTATGGAACGCATCATCAAAGGATTAGACACCATCTCGGTTTCTGGAAACGTATTGCGTGATTACTTGACGGACTTATTTCCAATTTTAGAATTGGGAACTTCTTCAAAAATGCTTTCTATTGTTCCGTTGATGAATGGCGGAGGTTTATTTGAAACAGGCGCAGGTGGCTCGGCTCCAAAACACGTACAGCAATTTGTAGAAGAAGGCTATTTGCGTTGGGATTCATTGGGTGAATTTTTGGCCTTAGGCGCTTCGTTAGAATACATCGGAGAGACTTTAAACAATTCGAAAGCCTTTGTTTTGGCTGAAACTCTTGACTTAGCCACCGAAAAATTCTTGGCTAACGATAAATCTCCAGCTCGTAAAGTGGGACAAATTGACAACCGAGGATCACATTTTTACTTGGCTATGTATTGGGCTGAAGCACTAGCTAATCAAGAAAAAGATGCTGAATTGAAAGCAATATTCGCTCCTATTTCAGCAGAATTGTTTGCTAATGAATCAAAAATCAATAGCGAATTGATTGGGTCACAAGGTAAGGCGCAAAATATTGGAGGCTATTACCAACCGAATCCAGAATTAACCGCTAAAGCAATGCGTCCAAGCGAAACATTCAACTCAATTTTAGGAAAAATCGCATAATACAAAGAAGTTCATCTATTTATATCTAAAAGACAACTGTTTCCAGTTGTCTTTTTTTATATATTTGAAAAAAAAAAAAAAAATAGAAAGCCTTCTAAATCACAACTTTAAAATCCATTTCTAAATGAAACCCATTGAAACCATCACAGTAGAAACCCTTGTCAATGCTATCATCGAAAAAGTTTGGGAGTTTTGGACAAAACCTGAACATATCACACAATGGAATAACGCTTCTGAAGATTGGCACACCCCACGAGCCGAAAATGATTTACAAATTGGAGGTAAATTCCTTTCTAGAATGGAAGCCAAAGACGGAAGTTTCGGTTTTGATTTCGAAGGAATATACGATGAAGTTTTAACCAACGAAAAAATCAGTTATACTCTTTTAGACGACAGAAAAGTATCCATCACATTTTTGCCAACTGAAAACGGCGTTCAAGTCACAGAAACATTTGAAGCTGAAACTATGAATACCCTCGAATTACAGAAAATGGGTTGGCAAGCGATTTTGAATAATTTTAAAAAGTACGTTGAAAAATAATTGTTTAAATAAACTAAGATGAAAAAGCCTATTTATCCTTGTTTGTGGTTTGATGGCAATGCCAAAGAAGCTGCGGAATTATATTGCTCCATTTTCAATCATTCGAAAATAATTGACGACAACCCGATGGTAGTGCGTTTTGAAGTGGAAGGCAAATTAATAATGGGTTTAAATGGCGGACCAATGTTCAAAATAAATCCGTCCATTTCTTTTTTTGTGATTTGCGAAACGGAGGAAGAAATAGTAACTACATGGAGCAAATTCACCGAAGAAGGCAGTATAATGATGCCATTAGACGAATATCCTTGGAGCAAAAAATATGGATTTGTTGCGGATAAATTTGGCGTATGTTGGCAATTAATGCTAAGTGAATTACCTGCAGGAATTCAAAAAATAATGCCGTGTTTTCTATTTGTTGGAGACCAATACGGCAAGGCACAAGAAGCCATAAAACAATATACTTCTATCTTTTCCAATTCAGAAATACAAAGTTTGAGTCTAGATGAATCCGAAGATCCGCAACAAGCAGGTACTTTGAAATTTGGTAATTTTAAGTTACAAAATGAATTATTTGCCGCAATGGATGGTTTTGGTGAACACAAATTTGAGTTTAACGAAGCCTTTTCATTAGTCGTAGAATGTGATACTCAAGAAGAAATTGATACCTATTGGACAAAATTGACTGAAGGCGGTAGCGAAAGCCAATGCGGTTGGCTCAAAGACCGATTTGGGGTTTCTTGGCAAATTGTACCAAGCATTTTGAGCCAATTAATGTCCGAGCCTGAAAAATCGGAAAGAGTGATTCAAGCCTTTTTGAAAATGAAAAAAATGGATATCGAAACTTTGTTGAAGGCATAAAAACAATCGTTATGAAAACGACTTTCAAAGATATTGACGAATACATCGCTACTCAAACACCTGATGTGCAAATTCTTTTGGTTCAAATGCGACAAACCATAAAAAAAGCTGCTGCCGAAGCTGAAGAAGTCATTAGTTATGGGATGCCTGCTTTCAAATACCACGGAATGCTGGTGTATTTTGCGGCTTACAAAAATCATATTGGTTTTTATGCCACACCTACAGGTAATATGGAATTCAAGGAAGAATTATCGGTATACAAACAAGGAAAAGGTTCTGTTCAATTTCCTTACACTCGACCCTTGCCTTTAGAATTGGTAAGTAAAATTGTAAAATACAGGGCACAAGAAAATTTAAAAGGCAAATCAGCTTAAATTCTTTTCCATTTTAAGCTGGTAGGATAAGTAGTGCTGTTTTCTTTTTTTATTTTACAAAACTTTAACGTTTGTCTAGTTAAAATAACTTTAAACTTAACGAAATTTGTATTTCAAAATTTTAGAAATGAACTCAAATAAAATTAAAGTATTTTTCCTATTTTTTTTAATCACATTTACTTCTTTTTCTCAAGACACTAATTCAGGTGACCCTTCGAAACAAAAATTCACCATCAGTGGAATCATAACGGATTCTAGTAATAACGAGACTTTAATTGGTGTAAATGTTTCCATCCTAGAATTGAAAACCGGTGTAACAACAAATGAATACGGTTTTTATTCGATAACCTTGCCCAAAGGAGACTATACCTTACAAATCAACTATTTAGGTTTCCAGACTATTGATGAAAAAATACAATTGTCACAAAACATTAAAAAAAGTTTCAAATTACAAAACATCGAACAACAGTTGAAAGAAATTGTGGTTACCAGCAATAAAAAAAGCACCAATATAAAAACACCCGAAATGAGTGTCAACAAACTTTCAATGACTACTATTAAAAAAATGCCGGTAGTCTTAGGAGAAGTCGATGTTTTAAAATCTTTATTGCTTCTTCCCGGAGTTACGAGTGCTGGCGAAGGTCAATCGGGTTTCAATGTTCGTGGTGGTGGCGCTGACCAAAACTTGATTTTATTAGATGAAGCCACCATTTTTAACTCTTCACACGTTTTTGGGTTTTTCTCGGTTTTCAATCCGGATGCTATCAAAGATTTGAAATTGTACAAAGGTGGAATTCCTGCGCGCTATGGAGGTAGAGCTTCTTCAGTTTTAGATATTTATCAAAAAGATGGAAATAGTAATTCATTTCATATGAATGGTGGAGTTGGACTCATTTCAAGTCGTTTATTGGCCGAAGGGCCTCTTAAGAAAGGCAAAGGTTCTTTCCTTGTTGGCGGTAGAACCTCCTATGCTCATTTGTTTTTGAAGTTGACTGATAATGATAATTCTGCTTCATTTTACGATTTGAATGCTAAACTGCATTATGAAGTAAACCCCAACAACAGCCTTTATATTTCAAGTTATTTTGGTAGAGATTTTTTTAATATCAGTGATCAGTTTAGAAATACTTATGGAAACGCCACCTTCAATCTAAGATGGAATCATTTGTTTTCAGAACGACATTTCTCGAATTTATCTGCCATTTTTAGTGATTATTATTACGGGCTAACGCTTACAGCGGTAGGTTTTGATTGGCAATCGAGTATTAGAAATTTTAATTTGAAATACGATTTAAAATATTATTTGAATGACAAAATCAAATTAAACTACGGATTAAACTCCATTTATTACAAATTCAATCCCGGAACAATCGCGCCAATTGATGACAATTCTAGTATCAATTTCAGTCAATTAGATAAAAAAAACGCTTTTGAACCTTCGATTTACTTAGAAGCAGAGCATCAAGCCTCGCCAAAATTATCCTTTTTATACGGTTTAAGATACAGTATGTTTTACAGATTGGGAGCATCGACAGTCAATTTATACAAAGACGGACAAGCCGTTACCTTCAATGACCAACTCAAAATTTACGAAAAAGGAGTTCCTATCGGAACAAAAGATTACGCCTACAATGATGTAATTACTTCTTTTTCAAATCTAGAACCTCGTTTCTCTAGTTCTTATATTTTAAACGAAAAATCATCGGTAAAAGCGAGCTATAACCGAATGGTTCAATATTTACAACTGGTTTCGAACACCGCATCACCAACTCCATTAGATATTTGGACCCCAAGCGACCAATACATTCAACCACAAATTGCCGATCAAGTGGCTGTGGGATATTTTAGAAATTTCAACAATGATAGGTATTCATTAGAAATTGAAAGCTTTTATAAAAAAATAAAAAATAGAATTGATTACATTGATGGAGCAGATTTGATTGCAAACAATGCCATAGAACAAGTCATACTCAACGGACAATTACGTGCGTATGGTTTAGAGTTAATGCTTCGAAAAAACATCGGAAAATTAAATGGTTGGGTTGCTTACACACTCTCGAATTCTGAACAGCAAACTCCTGGCAGGACTCCGAACGAATCTGGCATCAATAACGGAAATTGGTACAAAACAGGCTTTCATAAATTACATAATTTGGCAGTAACAGCTAATTATAGTTTGAATCCAAAATGGACTTTTGGAGGTAATTTCATTTTACAATCTGGGCAGCCTGTAACGTTTCCGAATGGTCAATACGAATACCAAGGAATCATCATACCTAGCTATGGAGCTAGAAATGAAGACAACCTGCCGTTGTACCATCATTTAGACTTATCGGCAACCTATGTTCCAAAGCCCAACAAAACTAAGGGTTGGCAAGGTGAATGGGTTTTTAGTGTTTACAACATTTACAATCGAAAAAATGCCGCATCTATCAGCTTTAGAGAAAACCAAACCTCAGGCTCAAATGAAGCCGTTAAGTTGTCGATTTTTGGCGCCGTTCCATCAGTAAGTTATAATTTCAAATTCTAAATAGTATGAAAATCTACACCTATATATCACTTATCATTGTCACTCTATTATTCATAGGTTGTGAGGAAGTAATCGACGTCGATTTGAATACTGCACCGCCCAGATTGGTTATTGATGCAACCATAAATTGGCAAAAAGGTACAACTGGCGCAGAACAAAAAATTATTTTATCCACCACAACAGATTTTTATAGCAATGTTATCCCAAAAGTTTCTGGAGCCACTGTTTCAATAAAAAGTAGCGGAAATTTAAACTACATATTTAATGAAGTTCCTAATACAGGCGAATATAAATGCTCCACTTTCAAACCCATCCTTAACGAAAGCTATACATTAACTGTTATCTACAAAGGAGAAAACTATACCGCTACTGAAACAATGCAATCCGTATCTGCAATCGAAACGGTTACACAAAAAAATAATGGGGGTTTCTCAGGCAAAGATTTTGAAATTGAGGTAACATTCAAAGATCCGTTAGCCAAAAATTTTTATATGGCAAAATTCTTTCCTGATGTTTATAAAACACCTAGCTATAGTATAATCAGAGACGAATATACCAACGGAAATGTGAAAAATTGGCTATTCAGTGATCCTGATTTGAAAGTTGGAAGTGTCATAGCCATCACCCATTATGGGATTTCAGAATCGTATTATAATTATATGAACAAAATCATTTCTATTTCGAGTAGTTCCGGTGGTGGAAGTCCATTTCAAACGCCGCCAGCCACCGTGAGAGGAAATATTGTTAATCAGAAAAATATCGATAATTATGCACTGGGTTTCTTCTCGCTAAGCGAAATTGATATCCGAAATTACACGATTCAATAAGGAGCCAATCCAGCCATACATTGCAAGTCCTCCCTTAAAAACCTATTTTTCTAAGCCCTAAAAGGAGCTTCCGTTAGTCGCTCTTTTAGAACAAGGAAAATTAGTTTCTTTCCAGTCCGGGCTTTTCATTTCTGTCTGGGCTAAAAAACCTGGAATTACAAATTCCGAATTATGAATCACTATCTTTGCATTCATAATTTCCAATCCATAATCAACTATGTCTTCACATCATATCGTCCGCGATGATCAGGAACCGGCATTAATCATTGCCAACGGAGCATCTTGTAAACAAGAGTTATTAGGACAATTACTCGAATGGTCACCCTTGGTAATTGTGCTCGATTCGGCAATGGAACGCGTTTTGGAATTAAATATAAAAGTTGATGTATTGTTGGGTGATTTTGACCGAGGTTTCGATCCCAATTACTATAAGGAAAAACAATATCCGTTAGAAATTGTTCATACTCCAGACCAAAACAAAACCGATTTAGAGAAAGCCTTTGATTATCTGATCGAAAGAAAAATTCCTGCAGTAAATGTGGTTTGGGCAACCGGAAAAAGAGCAGACCATACTATTACCAACATTACAACCATTTCTAAATACCGAAATGTATTGAAAATAGTAGTACTCGATGACCATTCAAGAGTGTTTTTATTGCCCAAAAAATTCGAAAAATGGTATCCTGCCAACACAACTATTTCATTGATTCCCATTGGGCATGTCACCGGAATACATTCGCAAAACCTATATTATCCTTTAGAAAACGATACACTTACTATTGGCTACAGAACCGGAAGTAGCAATCACGTCAAAGAAGATGGATTAGTCGTAATAGAACACGATCAAGGGGATTTGTTATTGATGGAATGTTGGGATTAACTCCATTAGATCGCAACATAGCTTATAAAAATTCTTCATTCTGAAACGAAATTAACGATATCAAAATGAAGAATTTATAGTTATTTTCTAATTCGCTAGAGCAAAAAAAAAAAGCAAATATCACTTTATTTTCACCTTCGATTGTAACTTACAAAGGAATATTCCCATGTTTTCTGTTTGGTCTGACACTTACTTTATTTTCAAGCATACTAAACGCTTTTATCAATTTACGTCTTGTATCCTGAGGCAGAATCACCTCATCGATAAATCCGCGTTGGGCTGCAATATAAGGATTGGCAAATAAATCGGCATATTCATTTTCTTTTTCCAATAGTTTGGCTTCATGATCTTCGGCGTCACTTATTTCTTTTTTAAAGATAATTTCAGAGGCTCCTTTTGCTCCCATTACTGCAATTTCTGCTGTGGGCCAAGCAAAATTCATATCAGCTCCAATGTGTTTAGAATTCATCACATCATAGGCTCCGCCATAGGCTTTTCTCGTAATAACTGTAACTCTTGGCACAGTTGCTTCACTCAAAGCATACAATAATTTTGCTCCGTGAGTAATGATTCCCTCCCACTCCTGATCTGTTCCTGGCAAAAATCCTGGCACATCTACTAATACAATTAGTGGAATGTTGAAACAATCGCAAAAACGTGTAAAGCGGGCTGCTTTTTTAGAACTTCTAACCCCTAAAACACCTGCTAAAAATAGCGGTTGATTGGCAATTATACCAACACTTCTTCCAGCTAATCTAGCAAAACCAACGATGATGTTTTCGGCATAATTTTTATGAATTTCGAAGAAAGAATCTTCATCAATAATACCAGAAATCACTTCGTGCATATCATAAGGTTTATTGGTACTCTCAGGAATGACTGTTGCCAATTGCATTCTAACTTCGTCTCCCAATTCAAAAGGCAATTTTACAGGAGTTTCTTTATTACTTTGAGGCAAATAACTCAACAATTTTTTTAAATCTTCTAAACATTCTTGGTCATTTCCTGAGGTGATATGAGCAACTCCAGATTTTGTAGAATGTGCAATTGCTCCACCTAATTCCTCAGAAGTAACGGTTTCATTCGTTACAGCTTTCACCACGTTTGGACCGGTAACAAACATATAACTGGTTCCTTCTACCATCATTGTAAAATCGGTCATGGCTGGAGAATAAACCGCCCCACCAGCACAAGGACCCATTATTGCAGAAATTTGTGGAATCACACCACTGGCCTGTACATTCCGATAAAAAATATCAGCATATCCACCAAGTGAACGAACTCCTTCTTGAATACGTGCTCCACCTGAATCATTCAAACCAATCATTGGCGCACCCATTTTCACCGCCATTTCCATCACTTTGCAAATTTTCTCTGCGTGAGTTTCCGACAAAGAACCTCCAAAAACCGTGAAATCTTGGGCAAAAATGTAAACCAATCTTCCGTTTATGGTTCCGTATCCTGTGATCACTCCGTCACCATAATATACTTCTTTATCCATTCCAAAATCAGAAGTTCTGTGCGTCACTAACATTCCAATTTCTTCAAAAGAACCTTCGTCCATCAAGTAATCTACGCGCTCTCTTGCCGATAATTTTTTCTTTTCATGTTGCTTTTGAATCCGTTTCAAACCTCCACCTAAAGAGGCTTCAGCAATTTTATCGTTTAATTCTTTTATTTTATTTTCCATGATTTTCTAATTTGGTAAACGTAAAACTTTTTGATCTTCAAAATATTGCTTTAAAGCTATAAGTGCGGCAATTTCAGCTTCTTTTTCCTTATGGGAAACGATTACTTCGGGTGAATAATATTTTTTCACAAAATTGGTGTCAAATTTTCCGGAGCGGAAAGCTTCATGTTCGAAAACAAATTTGCCAAAAGGCAAAGTCGTTTCTACACCTTCGATTTTGTATTTGTCTATCGCTTTAAGCATAATTTCGATAGCCTCTTCACGTGATTTTCCGTAGGCAATCAATTTAGACAACATTGGATCATAATAAATAGGAACATCCATCCCTTGTTCAAACCCATTATCAACGCGCATTCCTTCGCCAACTGGCAATTGATATACCTCTAAACGACCAACACTGGGTAAAAAATCATTCATACAATCTTCAGCATAAACACGCAATTCAACGGCATGACCTTTGATTTTCAAGTCTTCTTGCTTAATTGTTAAGGCTTCTCCACGAGCCACTTTGATTTGTAGTTCAACCAAATCAACTCCTGAAATCATTTCGGTAACGGGATGCTCCACTTGTAAACGGGTGTTCATTTCTAGAAAATAAAAATTATCATTTTCATCATATAAAAATTCGACTGTTCCGGCACCAAGGTAATCGCAAGACTTTGCTACAAGAACTGCAGCTTCTCCCATTTTTTTCCGAATTTCTGGCGTCAAAACCGAAGAAGGAGCCTCTTCAATTACTTTTTGATGGCGTCGCTGAATACTGCACTCTCTTTCGAAAAAATACAACACATTACCGTGACTATCTGCCATAATTTGAATTTCGATATGTCTTGAAGAAGCCACATATTTTTCAATAAAAACAGAGCCATCTCCAAAAGCTGCTACAGCTTCGCTTATGGCTCGATTCATTTGAGATTCGAAATCTGATTCCCTATCTACAATACGCATTCCTTTCCCTCCACCACCAGCAGAAGCCTTAATCAAAATAGGAAATCCAATTTTTTTGGCAGTTTCTTTAGCCTCTTCAATATCTGTAATGGCATGATCTACGCCCGGAACCATTGGAATATTGTATTTCATAACCGCATCTTTGGCAGCTAGTTTGCTTCCCATTATTTCAATGGCTTTGGTTTTGGGACCAATAAATATAATGTCATTTGACTCACACTCTCGGGCAAATTCAGCATTTTCACTCAAAAATCCATACCCTGGATGAATCGCATCTACATTTAACGTTTTGGCTACTTCTATGATTTTATCTCCTAATAAATACGATTGATTGGAGGGTGATTCTCCAATCCAAACGGCTTCATCAGCAAATTTTACATGAGGTGAATTTCTATCAGCGGTTGAATAAACAGCTACGGTTTTTATTCCCATTTTTTGAGCAGTTTTCATCACTCTAATAGCAATTTCTCCTCTATTGGCAACTAATATCTTTTTCATACCTATTCAAATTCAATTAACAAATCTCCTTTTATCACAGAATCCCCGACATTTATAGCAATAGATTTGATGACTCCATCGCGTGGAGATAGTAAACTATTTTCCATCTTCATTGCAGTTAGAATCAGCAAATTATCATTTTCTTGGACTGTTTGCCCTTCTTGAACATTTATTTCTAATATTAATCCAGGCATTGGAGCTTTAAGTTTTTTAATCACTTTAGATACTCCTACTTCAAAGCCTAAATCTTTAATCAAAATATCCAAAGGATTTGAAATAGCAACATGATAAATATTGTTATTTACTTTGACGGTGTATTTTTTTTGATTGAATTCTGAAAAGATAATTTCAGCTTTATAAGGAAGGTGATCTTGAAGAATGTGAAACTTGTTTTTTTGGACACTTACAGCATCTAATTTTGAGGAATTTTCCTTATTGAAATCAAACTCAAAAGTTTCATTAACTTTAACTTTAAAATTGGAACTCATAATTGTAAATTTTATAGTCTAAATTTAACTATAAATGGTTTACAATTTACATTCAAAACAATATTTGTAATGTCGCTAATTTTATATTGAAAAATCGAATTTAAATTTACCTATTTTATGATTTAAATAAAAATATAACTTATATTCTCTTAATTTTATATACAAAACACAATAATAAAACCAAATATTTACAAAACCAATAATCCAAAATCTCTCAAAGTATTTACAGGCTTGGAATACCAAAACAATTCAAAATCCTCTAAATGAGTTTCAAAATCAGATTTTAGTTCCTGAAAAGAATATATTTTAGATTTAGAAACTGAGATTCTTTCAAGCATTTGCAGTAACCATTCCCCTTCGTTTTTGCCTGTTTGAATGGTAAAACTTTCTTTCTTGTCGTGAAAAGTCAGAGTCATCATTTGCCAAGAATTTCCTTTTTTGCGTTTTGTGAAATGTTCTACAGAAGGCTTTCCTCCTAGCCAAACGATTTTGGCTGTTGGTTTTAAATTGAAATCTTCTGTTTCCTCTAAAGCATTGGCAATAAAATCAGGATGGATCTTAGTTTTCGGGATTTTAAAGTCAAACCACTCCTTCAATTCATAGTCAAAACAAAAGCCATGCATAAAATTAAAGAGCGACTTCTTTAGTCCAAAACTAAATTTATCATGGTCGATTCCGGTTTTGTCAACATAATTAATATCGTTATTGGCAAAAGTCCCAATGGTTTCGGTTTCCTTTACGACGCCAAATTTCTCTGGATACATTCCAACAGGACTGTGCGCCGTCATAGCAAACTGATGCCAAAATCCCGATTGCAAAACACCAACTTCAAACAGTTGACGCACCATTTCTAAACTGTCCACCGTTTCTTGAACCGTTTGAGTAGGATAACCGTACATCAAATATGCATGTACCATTATTCCGGCTTCTGTGAAATTTCGGGTGACTTTGGCCACTTGCTCCACGGTCACACCTTTATCAATCAATTGCAATAATCGGTCAGAAGCCACTTCGAGTCCTCCAGAAACGGCGATACATCCTGACGTTTTCAACAACAAACACAAATCTGCCGTAAAACTTTTTTCAAATCGAATATTGGTCCACCAAGTAACCGATAATTTTCTGCGTAAAATTTCTAAAGCTAAAGCACGCATCAAAGCCGGTGGAGCAGCTTCATCTACATAATGAAATCCATTTTGACCTGTTTGCACTATCATTTCTTCCATTCGATCGCACAATAAATTGGCAGCAATGGGTTCGTACAATTTTATATAATCTAACGAAATATCGCAAAAGGTACATTTTCCCCAATAACAACCGTGCGCCATCGTGAGTTTATTCCATCGTCCGTCGCTCCACATTCGGTGCATTGGATTCACGATTTCGATAACCGAAATGTACTTATCTAGTGGCAAATCTGAATAATCTGGTGTGCCAACTTCAGATTGTTTATAATCTGGTTTTAATGAATTGTTTTTGTACACTACTTTGCCGTCTTCTAAAAGAAACGTTCTCTTAAATTGTCCTTCAAACGATTCTGGCTTGCAAACCGCTTCCACTAATAATTCTACTGGTAACTCGCCGTCATCCAAAGTAATATAATCAAAAAACTCGAAAACGCGAGTATCGGAAAGCGAACGCAATTCGGTATTGGGAAAACCACCTCCCATTGCAATCTTGATATTTGAATAGTGTTTTTTCACATATTGAGCAGAACGAAAAGCGGAATATAAATTCCCTGGAAAAGGAACAGAAATCAGGAATAATTCAGGTTGAATGGTTTCGATTTTTTCCTTCAAAATCGAAATTAAAATTTCATCAATATAGGTTGGTTCTTCTTTTAATGCAGCGTATAATTCATCGAAAGAGTTTGCAGATCGTCCCAAACGTTCCGCATAACGACTGAAACCAAAATTTTCATCGACACATTCCACAATAAAATCGGAAATATCCTCGAGGTATAAAGTGGCCAAATGTTTGGCTTTGTCTTGCGTTCCCATTGTTCCGAAAGCCCAATCCAATTCTTCCAATTGGGCAAAGCGAGAAGCTTCCGGCAAATAATCTTCCTGACAAATTTGGAGTGCCAATGTTGGATTTTTTCCTTGCAAAAAGGCAATCACCGAATCGATGGTTTTGATGTATTCATCCCAAAGAGCAACTATTCTTTTCGCATTATCAGACAAGTTAATAGTTCCCCCTTTGGGGGCTAGGGGGCTTAATCCTTCCTTCGAAAACAATTTCAAAATCACTTCAATACCCAAATCAGCTTGTGTTGCTGAAATGTTTTTGGTATTCAGAAACCCCTTGATATAAGCCGTTGCTGGATACGGCGTATTCAGTTGGGTAAACGGTGGCGTGATGAGAAATACTTGGGTTTTCAAAAGAATTGTTTTGTGCAAAAATAGGAGTTATTTGGGGATTTTTGACAAAATGAATTCAATGTTAATTTTACTCTTTTGAATCTATATTTTAGTTTCCTTTTGTAGATAATTAATTACATTTGTAGTCTCCAAATCATTCCAATGAGACATACATTACTTTTCCTTTTTTTATTTTTCGCAAGTTATTCATTTGCACAAAATAAAAATCAATCTATTGGTTTTAAAGAAAACAAAGGACAGATAATTGATCAAAAAGGCAATCCCAACAATGCCGTAAAATACCTTTTGAATACCAATGGATTGAATGTTCAAATAAAAACTAATGGGTTTTCGTATGATATTTATGAAACAAAAAAACATCCGTTATCTGAAAAGCAAAAAGCGAAACTTAAACCTACTACATTTTCAGAAAAGGAGAAGAATAATACTCCCGGCTATTCTTTGGAATATATTTACCATAGAATAGACATTGACTTTGTAAATTCTAATCCAAAAGTAGAACTTGTTTCAGAAGAAAAATCCAAAGATTATGACAATTATTATAATGTCCCTAATAAAACGGATGGTGTTTTGATGGTGCATCAATACCAGCAAATTATCTACAAAAACATTTACCCTAGTATTGATGTGGTTTTCTCCATTCCAAAAGATAGTTTGAAAGCGGTTGAGTATAATTTTGTGGTGCATCCTAAAGGAAAAATTTCGGACATTCAATTGAAATTCAACGGAGCAAAAACGGAATTGGTAGACAATAAAATCAAAATGCAAGTTCGTTTTGGAGAAATGGAAGAAACCTTGCCGATGAGTTGGACAGAAGATGGAAAATGCAAAAAGGAGATTGCTGTTGGCTATACCAAAATCAAGAACAATGTTTATGGATTTAAAAGTGCCGAAAATGTATCTGGTAAAACGGTTGTAATTGATCCTGTTCCTACGAGGTTGTGGGGGACTTATTATGGGGGTGAAGGTGAAGAAAATGATTTTAACGGAATAGTTAAATCAAATAATCAGTTCGTGTATATAGGTGGACATACTACTAGTTTAACAAATATATCTACTAGCGGAAGTTTTCAGCCAAATCTTGCTTTCTACAGGGACGCCTTCATTTCTAAATTTGATTCACAAGGCCAAAGAATTTGGGGTACTTATTATGGCGGATCTATATTTAGAGCAATTGATTTTGATTTAACCGATAACATTTACGCAGCTGGAGAAACTGGCAGCTCAACTAATATTGCTACACCTGGCTCACATCAACCAACTTATAATGATTGGTTTGATGGAGTATTAGTTAAATTTGATTCAAATGGACAAAGAATATGGGGTACCTATTATGGGGGAGAAGGCATAGATGAAATATTAAGTATTAAGGTTGATCATAACCAAAATATACTTGCCGCAGGAGTAACTCAGAGCAGAAACAAAATTGCTACAGTCAATGGTTTTAAACCAGTAGTTCCTCCTGATTTATATGGCAATAATCAGGGCAGAGATGGCTTTTTAGCTAAATTCACACCAAATGGACAAAGAATATGGGCGACATATTATGGTGGCAATGATGACCACGATTGGATTTCTTCAATTGATGTCGATACAAATAATAATATTTTTTGTTCGGGAACAACTAGTAGTTTTAAAGGGATTTCAACCGTTGGAGCATACAATGAAACATATCATTATATCAATATGAGTTGGAATGACACCTTTGTTGTGAAATTCGATACAAATGGACAAAGAATATTCGGAACTTATTACGGCGGTGCTGATTATGATGAGAACTCCTGTATTAAAGTTGACAACGAAAATAACTTTATAATATCAGGTTCTACCAGAAGCATTGATGGCATCGGGAAAACAAATTCTTTTCAACCAAAAAACGGAGGAAACTACGATTCTTATATGGCAAAATTTACAAATAATGGAAATCTAATTTGGAGTACATTCTACGGTGGTGAGGGAGGAGATGGTGTGTCATCTATAGCTATTGATGAAAATAACTCGATATATTTTTACGGCAGTACAGCAAGTAATAATAATATTTCTACAATTGGTTCCTATCAGGAAAACTTCAGAGGATTTATTGATTTATTTATAGTTAAATTTAAACCCTCTGGTGAACGGATTTGGGGAACTTACTACGGAGGTCAGTACTCCGATAATTCCGGTTATATTTCTTATGAAAAAAATGGAATTTTTTATATTTCAGGATGGACTTACAGCAACTCAAATATAGCAACATTAGATGCTTTTCAAAAAAACATCAATGGCGCTTTTGATACTTTTCTAGTTAAATTCAAAGATTGTTTTTCGTCTACTACCGCCACGAGTAATTCCCCAATCTGCATTGGAAAAACATTAGAACTAAAAGCATCGGGAGGAACAAATTATTCTTGGACTGGTCCAAATGGCTTTACTTCTAATGATCCAAACCCAACAATACTCAATGCAACTACTGTTAATAGTGGACAGTATTCTTGTGCAATTAGCGGAACTGGTGGCTGCGATGATACGAAAACTGTAGATGTATTTGTCGGAGATACAGTAGTTCCCAACCTTACCCTCACAACACTCCCAACCATCACAGGAGATTGTAACACAATAATCAACTCCATCCCAACCGCTACAGACAATTGTGCTGGAGCAATAACAGCAACAACTACAAGTCCACTTTCTTATAATTTGCTGGGAACTTATACTATTGTTTGGAAATATGACGATGGAAATGGAAATTCGGTTTCTCAAAACCAAACGGTTATTATTAGTGCTCAACCATTACCCACAGCAACTTCCCAACAAACTTTCTGTATCCAAGACAATGCAACTTTAAACTCAATTGCAATCACCGGTCAAAACATAAAATGGTACGATGCTTTAACCAATGGAAATCTTCTTGCCAATACCACTTTATTACAAAACGGCATAACATATTACGCTTCGCAAACCATAAACGGATGTGAGAGTGAAAGAATTCCAGTTGTAGTAAACATTCAAAACACACTTGCTCCAACAGGAAATTCTACACAAACATTTTGTGCCAGCCAAAATCCAACATTATCTAATCTTGCAATCACTGGTACAAGCATAAAATGGTACGATAATACTACTGCAGGCAGCATTTTAGCCAATACAACTACTTTACAAAATGGCCAAACCTATTATGCAACTCAAACCATAAATGGTTGCGAAAGTACAAACCGACTGGCAATAACTATTGGGCTAATTTCTACTTTACCCGCAAATGACTATGAGGAGTTATCCTGCGATGATTTGAATGATGGTTCAGAAACAGTAGATTTAAGCAGATATAATTCTAGTGTTATTTCAAATACAACTGGTTATAATTTTACCTACTACAAATCGCGTTTAGAAGCCGAAAATGAAACTACAAACAATAAAATAGTAAACTTTTCCAATTACAAATTGGTAATAGGAGACAACAAAATCTATGTTCGAATCAATTCCAATACACCTTGTTATGCAATAGCTGAATTGAAACTGACACTTTACTCCAAACCAATTATCAACATTCAAGACATTGTGCCCATCTGCGAAAACAATACCATTACCATTGATGCTGGTGGTGGATTTGATAGTTATTTATGGTCTAATGGAGCTACAACACAAACAATTGCTATAACAATTCCTGGCAACTATTCTGTCACTGTAATTGATGATTACGATACTATTTCTTGCTCCAATACAAAAAATTTCTTAGTAAAAAAATCAAACAAAGCCACAGTCAAAACAATAGAAACCAAAGATTGGACGGAAAACGAAAATACAATAACCGTTTTTGTAACAGGTGATGGTGAATACGAATACTCCATAGATGGTGTAAATTATCAAACAGGCAATCAATTCTCTAATTTATCTAGTGGAAAATATACTGTTGAAGTCAAAGATAAAAATGGCTGCGGAACAGCAAAAAATGAAATTTATTTATTAATGTATCCAAAATTCTTCACACCAAATGGCGATGGATTTAACGATACTTGGAAAATCAAATTTTCGGATATTGAGGCAGGATTGACTGTTAATATATTTGACCGCTATGGAAAATTGATAAAAACTTTAGTCACCAACAATGACAGTTGGAACGGAACTTTCAACGGCACGAACCTTCCTTCCGATGACTATTGGTTTACCGTAAAAAGAGCCAACGGACAGGAATACAAAGGGCATTTTAGTTTGAAACGATAAAATTTAAAACTTTTCCTCCTTTTTTCGAATCATCAAAAGTGCCAAAATCGAAATCAAAGCAGCTAAAGATAAATACAAGCCAACATAGCCAATTCCATAATACTTAGCCAACCAAATAGCAATTAATGGTGCAAAAGAAGCTCCCAAAATTCCCGCCAAATTAAAGGTTAATGAAGCTCCGGAATACCGCACTTCTGTCGGAAATAATTCAGATAAAAAAGTTCCTAACGGACCGTAAGTGAGTCCCATCAAACACATTCCAATGCAAACAAAACTGGTGATCATTGCTGTACTTCCTGATTCCATAAAGAACGAAAAAGTGAATCCAAAAAGCATAATCAAGATTGATATAAAAACCAATATTCTTTTTCGCCCAAATTTATCTGCTAAAACTGCCGAAATAGGAATTCCAGCTACAAAAAACAAGATTGAAAACAATTGAATAATTAAAAAATCACGACGGCTAAATCCCAAATCAGAAGTTGCCCAACTCAAACTGAAAACAGTCATTAAATAAAAAGTGACAAAAGTCGCAACAGCGGCAAAAGTTCCAAAAATCAATTCCCATTTATAGGATTTTAAAATCGTCATAATTGGAATTTTTACTTGCTTTTTGGTTTCCAAAGCATTCTCGAATGAAGGCGTTTCGGTAATTTTTAATCGTATATAAAACCCAACTACTACCAATAACGAACTAGCAATAAACGGAATTCTCCAACCGTAATCAAAAAATTGTTCTTCGGTCAATAAATCGCTCAACAAAAGGAACGTTCCTCCAGAAAGCAACAAACCTATTGGCGCACCCAATTGTGGAAACATTCCATACCAAGCGCGTTTACCCGGAGGCGCATTTTCGATGGCTAGTAAAACAGCTCCGCCCCATTCGCCACCCAAACCAAGACCTTGCCCAAATCGGCAAAGCATCAACAATAGAGGTGCAACAATTCCGATACTTTGATAAGTAGGTAAAAATCCAATGGCAACTGTAGAAACTCCCATCGTCAACAAGGCGGCAACCAATGTAGCCTTACGTCCAATCTTGTCACCAAAATGCCCGAATACGGCCGAGCCAATGGGTCTAGCAAAAAAAGCTATCGAAAAAGTAGCCAAAGATTCAATGGTTGAAGTAGTAGGATCCGAACCTGGAAAAAACAACTGTGGAAAAACCAAAACAGCGGCATTGGCATAAATATAAAAATCAAAAAACTCGATGGTCGTGCCTATTAAACTACCAAAAAGTACGTGTGACAATGAATTTGCCTTTGCCGGATTGGAAATATTCTTCATATGAAATTTATAATATTTCGATAAAAATGATGCTATTTTTCGAAACTAACAAATATTTAGTTCCAATATTTTTTCACTAAATTAGCATCAAATAAACTTTAATATGCCAACAGACTGTATTAGCTATCAAAACTCAGGATATTTCTCTTCAATGATGAATGATTATTTAGACCAAAAAAATAATTTGCAATTGTTGTACAATAGATTTCCAAGTTTAGAGAATTTTGAAGCACAAATCATTGAAAAAAAAATCAATTTCAATGACAATGGCAAATTCAATGGTAATGAAAAAAGAGAAATTTTAGTTTCCGTTTTAGAAAAACAATACGCCTTACTAAATACTTCGGGCAAAACTCAAAACAACATTAAACTATTAAACAATTCCAACACTTTCACCATTACGACTGGGCATCAACTCAATTTATTTACTGGCCCTTTGTATTTTTTGTATAAAATTATTTCGACCATCAATTTAACTAAAGAACTTAAACTAAAATATCCTGAAAATAATTTCGTGCCCGTGTATTGGATGGCTACCGAAGACCATGATTTTGATGAGATAAATTATTTCAATTTCAAAGGTCGAAAGTTTCGATGGAACAAAGAAAGAACTGGTCCGGTTGGACGATTATCCACCCTAGGTTTGGAGGATTTTTTTGAAGTATATGCGCAAGAATTAGGAACAAGCAATACTGCAGAAACCATCAAAACCCTCTTTAAAAATGCATATTTGAACCACTCGAATCTGGCTGACGCCACCCGTTTCTTGGCAAACGAACTTTTTGGAGAATATGGGTTGGTTATACTTGATGCCGACAATCCAGATTTAAAACGCATTTTTACACCCTATATAAAGGAAGAATTAATCAACCAAACTTCCTATAAAAAAGTCCTCGAAACGACAGAAGAACTTAAAAACTACACCATTCAAGTCAATCCGCGTGAAATCAATTTATTTTACATAGAAAATGATTTGCGAGAACGTATCGTTTTTGAAAGTGGAATTTATAAAGTCAATAATACCAAAATTGAATTCTCAGAAACTGAAATTTTAGAACTACTAGAAAAACATCCCGAGAAATTCAGCCCCAACGTGATTATGCGTCCGTTATATCAAGAAGTAATTTTACCCAATTTATGCTACATTGGGGGAGGTGGAGAAATTGCATATTGGCTAGAATTAAAATCATTTTTTGATGCTGTAAATGTTACCTTTCCTATCCTTCTACTCCGTAATTCAGCAGTATTAGTTACTGAAAAGCAAGCTAAAAAAGCGGGTAAACTGGGTCTTTCGTGGGCTGACTTATTCTCGAAACAAAATGATTTAATAAACCAAAAAACAGCCGATTTGTCCGAATTTCCAATTGATTTATCAATTCAAAAGGATTTTTTAAAAAACCAATTTCATTATCTTCATTCTTTAGCGCAACAAACAGATAAGTCTTTTTTTGGTGCGGTAAAAGCCCAAGAAGCCAAACAAATAAAAGGATTGGAAAATCTTGAAAAAAGATTACTTAAGGCACAAAAACGAAAACATTTTGAAACCTTAGACCGGATTATTGAATTGCAAAACGAACTGTTTCCTAATAAAAGTTTGCAAGAACGTCAATCCAATTTTTCCGAATTTTATATGGAATATGACAACAATTTTATCGATAAATTGTTTGCAACCTTGAATCCTTTGGAATCAAATTTTGAAATTATTATTCTCCATTAAAGACCAATTAAGCCTATTTTCGATTGTTACAAATAACACTGTTTTATTATTTTATGTTATAATAAATATTAAATTTGTAAGAATAAGACAGTCGCAAAAACCAACAAAATAATTAAAAAAACCAAAAAACATGATTAAAGAACGCTTAACCTCACTAGATGTATTCCGGGGATTTACCATTATTTTAATGACAATTGTCAACAACCCGGGAAGCTGGAGCTCGATTTACCCACCATTAGCACATGCCGAATGGAATGGCTGTACGCCAACTGATTTAGTTTTTCCTTTTTTTATTTTTATAATGGGTACAGCTGTGCCTTTTGCAATGCCTAACAAAACTTTTGATAGTGCGATGTTCAATAAAATCTTGGTGCGATCGTTACGAATTTTTTGTTTGGGATTATTCCTTAATTTTTTTAGTAGAATTGAATTTTTTGGTTTAGAAGGAATCCCGCTACTAATAGGAAGATTAATAGTCACTTTTGCAGTAGCTTATGCATTATTGGGAAGTTTTAGTCCAAAAATAAAAACAGTTTTAGCCTTTTCGGTATTCGGAATTTTGCTCTTTTTAGCCTACAGCGGCATCCCTGAATATGCCGATGTTAGAATTCCAGGAGTTTTACAACGCATAGCGATTGTCTATTTTTTCTCTTCGCTTTTGTATTTAAAATCAACCACGAAAACTCAAATTTTAGTAGTAGCTCTGCTTTTATTGGCGTATTGGGCTTTCATGACTCTTGTTCCAATACCAGGAATTGGTGCTGCCAATTTAGAAAAAGGAACTAATCTTGCAGCTTACATTGATGAACTGTTTTTGAAAAACCATATGTACAGCCAAACAAAAACTTGGGATCCAGAAGGAATATTATCTACTATTCCAGCAATTGCCTCAGGTATGATTGGAATACTAATTGGTCAATTGTTAAATCGTCCGATATCAAAAATTGAGATTTTTAAGAAAATGAGCTTAATAGGTCTTGGGTTAGTAATTCTTGGTTTGCTCTTGAGCATCAAATTTCCAATAAACAAATCTCTTTGGACCAGTTCATTTGTTTTATATACTGCGGGATTAGGCACTATTTGTTTGAGCGTTTTATATTATATCATTGATATCGCCAATTATACAAAATGGACCAAATTATTCTTGATTTGGGGAGTTAATCCAATGATAGTATTTTTCTTTTCGGGTATTTTACCCCGAGTACTTACAATGATAAAGGTAAATCACCCAGAACTTCCTGGAGAACCACTCGGTTTTCAAAGTTATCTGTATAATTATGGAATTGTCCCATTGTTTGAAAACCCCTTGAATGCTTCTTTGACCTTTGCACTCCTATATGCTACTTTTTGGAGTTTTATTTTATGGATTTTATATCAAAACAAATTGTTTTACAAAGTATAAAGAGTAAATCTAAGAAAATTGAACTTTTTTTTGCGAATTTTACGTTAAAAGGGTTTAATTATTCAATTAATAAACGTTATTTTTGCCCCCAATTTAAAAAAAATAAAAATGGCAACTAACAGAACTTTTACAATGATCAAACCAGATGCGGTTGCAAAAGGACACATCGGTAATATTTTAGTGATGATTACTAATGCTGGTTTCAAAATTGTTTCATTGAAATTAACGCAATTGACTGTAGCTGATGCTAAAGCATTTTATGCTATTCACGCCGAAAGACCTTTCTACGGAGAATTAGTAGATTTTATGTCAAGTGGTCCTATTGTAGCAGCAATTCTTGAAAAAGAAAATGCAGTTGCCGATTTCAGAACTTTGATTGGAGCAACAAATCCTGCCGAAGCTGCCGAAGGAACAATTCGTAAAGCATACGCCTCTTCTATTGGAGAAAATGCTGTTCACGGTTCAGATAGCGATGAAAATGCCGCAATCGAAGGAGCTTTCCACTTTGCTGGAAGAGAGCAGTTCTAGATTTCTGATTGCAGATTAACGATTTTTGAATTAAGATTTAAAATTATTCAACACAGAAAATCCCGTTTCAAATTTATGAAACGGGATTTTTTTATTTACAATTACAAAAATCTAAAATTATTATCTCAATACAACTTCCTTAACAACATCCCGCTTTAACTCTTCATTTATCATAGCGACAATTTTTGATTTACCGTGAGTCAATTCCTCTCTTAAAACAGCTGAAGAAAGTTCAACATACAATGTACTTCCTTTTAAAACCACATTTTTAGTGTAATAATTTACTCCATTTCCCATAAGGTTTTTCCAAGCATCCTTAACATCTATCTGATCCATTCCGGGTTGCAATTTATTGACTTGGATAATCTGTTTCAAAACATCACCAATAGTGCTTTGATTATTTAGTCTTTTTGCCATCGCCTAGAATATTTATTGGGGTTGCTTTTTTATAATGATACTGTTTCTTTTCAGGGTTTACAAAAACCATTTTATCGGCTGAAATCGAAATCAATTCCTCTGTCCATTGGGCATACGAAGTAACATAATCCAAATATACTTTGTCGTTTTCAAACCTTACTTTTACATTTTCTTGAGAGTCATTTACCAAAAAAGTGCCATCTAATTGTGGCATAACTTTCTTCCGGAAACCAATGCTATTTTTTCCAATTTCAAAATAATCATAACTTTCGTTGATGGTGTAATCTTTGTCTTTTCCATCTTCAAAAACCACTTTCTCAATTTCCCAATAACCATTTATTTTGGATATATCCTCGGGTTTTATCTTTTGCTGACAAGAGATAAAAAGTAATGAAACAAATAAAAATCCAACTATATTTTTCATAATCATTATGCACTTTTTTCTATGGTTAGAAACTAGCAATTTTTCTTTACAACAAAGTTACTCTTATTAAATTCAAAGAAAACAAAAAATAAAAAAAAACTCATTAAACTATTTTCAATATTTTTGGTCATATTGCAAACATTTAAAATATGAATAAAATCGTCTATATTTTACTAATCGCTTTACTATGTGCTAGTTGTAGTTCAGAAACTCCTACTCCAGCTCCACCACCAATAGAATCAATGTATTTCCCTCCATTATCTGGTGATGCTTGGAATACAAAATCTGTTGCGGATTTGGGTTGGAAACAGACGGCTGTTCAACCACTTTTGGATTATTTAGCACTAAAACACTCCAAAAGTTTTATTATTTTAGTAAATGGAAGAATCGTTTTTGAAAATTATTTCAACGGACATTCGGCTTCAACTCCTTGGTATTGGGCAAGTGCTGGCAAAACATTGACTGCAACAATGACAGGAATTGCTCAGCAAGAAGGCTTGCTCAATATCAACAATAAAGTTTCTGATTATATAGGAACAGGCTGGACGAGTTTACCTTTGACAAAGGAAAATTTGATAACAAACAAACATTTACTCTCTATGACTTCTGGTCTTGAAGATATTGCCAATGGAGATGCTGTAGACCCTGCAAGTCTAACTTACAAAGCAGATGCAGGAACGCGCTGGGCGTATCACAATGTATATGTCAAATTGCAAGATATCATTGCAAAAGCGAGTGGGCAAACTTGGTCAAACTATTACAATGCAAAATTGAGAGATAAAATAGGAATGACGGGAGCTTGGATACAAGATGGCAACAACAGTGTGTATTGGAGTACAACCCGAAGTATGGCACGCTTTGGTTTATTAATGCTCAACAAAGGAAAGTGGGAAAACACAACTATTCTCAATGAAACCTATTTTAACGAAGCCACAAACAACTCACAAAATATCAATTTAAGCTACGGTTATTTATGGTGGCTGAACGGTAAAGCGAGTTATCATTTACCACAATCTCAACTTCAATTCAATGGAAGCATTATTCCTTCTGGACCCAAAGATATGTTTATGGCTTTGGGCAAAAATGACCAAAAAATATATGTGATTCCTAGTAAAAAAATGGTAGTTATCAGAATGGGAGAGGCTGCCGATTCAGTGAATCTAGCACTGTCAGATTTTGACGATGTGCTTTGGCAAAAAATAAATGCTTTATACCAATAAACTTATCATTGTCCTCTCGCTTTAAAGAAATTCTTTCTTCTTCTTTTTCCTTTTCACCCTATGCTTAAGATTATCTTCAAAATAATCTATCTACATTTATTCAGCAGAATTAAAAAAAATATTTCTATTAAAAAAAATACAAGACATTCATTACTAGTATTTTAACATAAAAATCATTCCAAAGAAACTCTAAAGCAGTGTAAAAAATAGTCTTTTATTTACGAAATTGTTATTTTAATATTAAAAATCTTTCATTATTAACGAATTTTTAATAAATTTTTAAGGGTCATAAGTTTAATTTGTGCAAAAATTACGATTAAATACCATTCGTTTTTATGCACGAAAATAAATATTACAAATTCAATAATATTCCTAGGTTGGAATTTTTAATCCTACTCATTATAACAGCTGGATTATTCAATTCAACCTATGTTTACGATGAAACCTATACTAGCTTTTATTTTTTTAAAACTAGTGACAAGTGGGCACGGAATGCAATTCCGCGCTATCCAAATAAGAACTATTCTAATAAATCCGAGCGATCGGGGATCATTTACTTATTGAAGCAGCCAAAATAATTGAAAAACAAATGGGATGTAATTTAGGCAAAGGCGTTCACGGAAAAATTAATAACTTCATTAATAATTAGTATGTTTTTTTTCAAATATATTTTCCTTACAATCTTTAATATACTTTATAAAAGAGCCAAAAAATATTCTGCTTTTCCGGAAGATAGTGTCAAATTTAAATTTGGATTAATACTTAGTTCTTTGTTGTATT